>CAVZFG010000021.1:0-523190 GCA_963774485.1 uncultured Acidimicrobiaceae bacterium | reverse complement strand
GGCATCGTCTTGAGCACCAACGTCCGCCATGGCTCGCGTGAGCTTCAACGTGGAAGTCGTGGAACGGTATCGGTTGGGTTTCCGTTCAGCACTGTCCAAGGCACGATCCGACCCCGCCGGTGGTCGCCCACCACAACAAGATGACCGTGCCTCCGATGAGGATCCAAAACGCAATGGCGGCGACGATACGCTTCTGCTTTTCCGTCATCACCGCACGTCTTCCGGCACGCCGAGGGTGTGTTCACCCTCATTGAATGGGACGTACAACGGGTTCGAGCCCCATGGAACACACCGTCCCCCGCGGGATCGGCCAGATTCGGTATCCAGGGCCCCGACAGTGCCATGAAACGACCTGATCTCCCTCGTTCAATTCCGGTTCAATGATCGGTGAACACGCACACAATCGACGCTCACCGGACTGTTGATTCCAGTGCCTCGAGCGGGGGCCACGACCGCACACGAGTTGACAGGAAAATGACGAAAAGGACGACGGCGGCGATCAGGCTAAGAAGGAGGAGCATTGGAACTCTCCGGAGCGTCATGATGACTCCCGACTTCGCCCTGCCCGACGGAGCGTAAACCCTTCCCTTGCTGCCTTCAATGCCTATTTTTGCGGAAAAACACAGATTCTGATGCAACAGATTCTTCCCCTTGCGCTCGGTCGGATCTGACCAACCAAACCGCGCACATGTGACGCGCTTCAACGCGGTGACAAATGGGTGACACCCCTTTGACCTGCACGGACGGTGCCCACACTTGCGGCTGAGTCAAGAGGTCGGTTCACCGGCCACCGGGCGGCAGGAGCCATCAAATCCGACACGAACGTCAGGCCAAGACGCGCGGAGACGGATCGCCCCCTTGGCCGCATCCCGACGAATGACCGCCGGTTGGAGACGACGACACCGACGGCGCTCGTCCTTGGCGCATGACCACACGCGTCGACAGCGCCTCCACGGTCCTGTCGAGTCCGCCGTGATCGGGCCCGAGTGCCAGTCCTGCGGCACGCATCCCATGGAGCCGGTTTCACCGACGCGAGACGACCCCGCCCCGGGGGGGTGGGGGGAAGGCGGGGCCGTGTCGCTCGCATCAGGCTTGCAGCCCGACATGAAGGCCCCATGACGATCAGCGCGCTGCCCGGTTGGGAATCCGTAAGAAGACCATAAGAGTGGCGTTGCGCCCACGACCGCCGCCGCTCAACGGGCACGAAACGACCCCGGGCCCGAAAGCTCGGGGTCGCAACGCACAGGTCGACCTGATTACCTACCCCCGGCTCATGACCTTAGGCACTCTGGGTGTCGATTTCTGGTCACCCCCAGATCCGCTGAGCCCGACGGACGCCGCCGCGTCCAGGTGTCAAACCGTGCGAAGAGGCCGCCGCGGGTCGCCGAGGCGCCAGCACCGCCAGGCCCGGCGACGTGGCCCGTTGGTCGTCCGGGGCGGGGGAGGTCGGTCCGATGTTCGCGCTCGGGCCAGGCAGGATCCCGGGCCCATAGGTGTTGTGGGCAGGTTGTTCGGTTCAGTTACGAACGGCCTCTATGGGGCGATCGGACGCGAAGGCCAGAATCGATCACCGTAGGGCGGCGCCGACGCATCTCGGGGATCTGGTGGATTGCGGCGCCGCCCCACCACTCGATCACCATGGACCTAGGACAGAACACTCCGATAGCACTGTGGCGCATCAGGGCGATGGCCGTCCTGCGGCGCGTGATGGCCGCCGAGCGCCGGTTCTCAGCATCGATCGGCGTGAACAAGATCACCATGCTGGCGGCCGCAGACGAGTTGGACGCGGCAACGAGAGACGCCATGACCTGGCTGGCGAAGAACCCCTGCCCGGACGCGAAACTCGGGGTGCACGCCGCCGGCATGCTGAGCAGTTGCACCGAGGCCGCTCTCGTTGCGCAGCGGTCCGTGACCGGTCCGTTCGCCGGCGGCCAGGGAGACATGGCCCGACTCCAAGACCTCTTGGCGGTCATCGACTTCCATTCGGCGGTGTTGGTCACCTGGTAGCGCCTCGGTGAGAACCAGCGCCCCCCAGGTGGGGGCCTCCCCGCCATGATTCGCCCGTCGGTGTCCGGTCTGGAAGGAGGTGGTCCAGCGCCCCGGCTCGGCGGTCGAGGCGGAAGGAGCGTTGCGGCGTCGGGGCACGTAACCGAGTTCGGCGCTCGGTCCAGACCAGAACCCGAGCCCGCAGGTGTTGTGCGGGCGTTGTGCGGTTCCGCTACCAACGGCTCTATGGCTCTTCGGCCCCTGTTGCGAGAATCGCCCTAAGGCGGGGCCGACCATCCCAACCACTTGGCCCAACCACTTGGTCAGTGTGCCCCGTCCCCTTGTCGATCACCATGGATACAGAGCGAATCCCGACAACTCGACAGTGGCGGACCGAAGCGACGGTCGAACTGGACCGTGTGACGCTGGTCGGGCGTCGCTTCTCAGCGTCGATCAACGTGAGCGAAGCCACCACGTTGGCCGCCGCAGACGAGCTGCAGCTGGCCACCCGGGACGCCACGGCGTGGCTGGAGTCCAATCCCTGCCCGGATGCGAAGCTCGGGACACACGTTGCCTGGATGTTGAAGACCTGTGGAGAGATCGCGCGCACGGCTCAGCGTGCCGTGATGGACCCCTCGAGCGACACCGAGGCGGTCATGGGTCGCCTTGGGCACCTCTTGGAGGTCATCGACTTCCATGCGGAGATGTTGGACGCCTGGTAACGGCGCGGGCGGCCGGCTGGCCGTCCTCAACGCTCGGCCCGGGGCGGACGCGTCACGACCCCGCCCCGGGGGGTTGTGGGGAGGGCGGGGTCGGAGCGCTCCTTCGGGGTATACCAGCCTCGTGTGACGGATCGATTGCGATTGGCGCGCTTCTCTGTTGAAGGCTCGTGGCTGCGTGTGAGCCAGGCCCGCTGCAACTGGGGCCGCAACACGCGGAAGGACCGTGGGACGTCATCGAAGCAAACCTCAGTCGCGGCGCCAGTCGCGGCGCGGGGGTGGGAACCACGACAACGGGTCCGGTCTCGGGCGACGGGCGTCGTCGCCGAATGAGTGCCGCCAGCTCAGTCCGAGCGAGTTGTCCTGAGCTTGTCCGAGCACGATTCGAATGGCCCTATCCGCGTCGGCCCATGGTCACCCAGAATGGCGAGGAAGCAACAGCGCCATGCCTTCTGACGATCACAGCTGGGAGGGGAGGATCGGAGAAGGAGAAGAGACCATGACAAAGGAGACGCAGACCTACTGTGTCTGCCCGCACTGCGGAGCTGAGGCCCCGGCTGGGCATTCACGCTGCGACGAGTGCGGCCAGGCGACCGTTCAAAAGGCCAAGCGGATCATCGAGCAGGCGACGACGAGGGTGTTCCGACTGTAACGACACGGCCCACGTGCCGATCCCTCGTCTCCGGTCGAACGCGCGTCCACGTTGACCCGACGGACGGTCTCCGTCGCCACCACCAGCGCTCTGGGCCCCGTCGAGCTGACGACAATCGCTTCTCCAGGAAACGAGGGGCGGTATCTCCGACCTGACCTTCCGGGCGGCAGCACGGCAACTAGGCCGAGGGGGCCGCCGGTATCTCCTGGCGCGTTCGCCGCCAATGCCGGAGTCCGGTGACCGCCAACGCTGCCGAGGCCAGGAGGCCGGCCGCGATCGCATTTCGGTTCGCCGGGGTCCACGCTGTCGGGTCATACGTGTTGGGTTCGATGAGGAACCCGGCGATTCCGGCGATGCCGAGACCGGCACACACGAGCGCGGCTACCGAATCTCCCTGGTTGGCTCGACGAGATGCGACGAGTGCAGCCACCGGCATGGGCCAGGGTGCAGCAACTCCAGCACCCCAGCCGACGAGGATGCCTGTCGGGACCGAGAGTGGGACCCCGATGCCCAGCGGGCGTCCCGGCAGATCATCGCGAACGGCCACCGCGGTGGTGAACCCGACTGTGCACGCGAACGCGATGGCCGCACTTCGCAGGGCACGGCCCGTGTCGGTGGTCATTGACTCGAGGCTATGGCCTGACCTCGAGGAGCGTTCCAGGGCAGGAAGCTCGCTGGCCCTGGAGGGACGGAGAGGGGGCGGGGCGATGATCCCCCCAGGATCCTCCCCAATCACCCCACCCCTCGGTCAGTCTGGGCCACCGCGGCCGATGCCGGGTAGAGCCATAGGGACCCGGCTCTCACAACGGCGGGACAACTCGTCAGGACCGACGGCACGTGCTTCGGGGTCTGAGCTCTGTCGCCGACTCGCCGCCCGCAACGCCTGAGCGAATCCCGGTACGCCACCGGCAATCGAACGCAAGCGGCGGACAATTCCAGCCCGCGACGACCGACCCCGAAGGCCCAAATGGTACCGGGGGCCCATCCGGTCGGATCATCGAAAATGTTAGGTTGCGCCGGCTGATCCAAGTTCTGGTCACGAGGGGGGCGAACGGAATCGTGGGGCGGGACCGAACAGGTGCGCGTGCCGTGTCGAGATCATTGGCACGCACCATCCTTGCGGCTGCGGCAGCGATGGCCGCCGGCGTCGTCGTCGTAGCGGCACCGGCAAGCGCCGGGGCCGCCGGCATCGTTCCACCGTCCAATCCGTCGGCCAGCGTGCCGCCCCAGGTGACGCCGCGCTGCTCCACCTCGCCCGTGGACGACACGAGTGCTGGCTGCATCGACTCCGTGCTCCACAACATCAACTACGCGCGATCGCTCGAGGGTGTCGGACCTCTCGTCCTACCGAGCAGCTACGCCACTGACTCGGTCGCCATGCAGGAGCTCATCATCACCGACGAGGAGCGAGGGGACCGGGGCCTCTCCGAATTCACCGGCCTCGATCCCGCGCTCGACTCCGCCGCGCTGACGGGTGCTCAAGCCCACACCGACCCCTCCTTTCCGCCTGGGTACCTCTCTGGGGGCGCCATCTTCGCCCAGGACTACACGCCCCTCGGAGCCGACTACGCATGGATGTACGACGACGGCTACGGGGGCACAAACCTCGACTGCACGTCGCCGGGCAGCAGCGGCTGTTGGGGTCACCGGGACAACATTCTCGGCGACTGGACCACCACGGGCTCCCAGACCGCCATGATGGGCGACGCCAGCACCTCCGGCGGCCAATACACCGAGATCTTCGCCGACCAGGAGGATCCGGCCGATGCAGTCGTCGACGTCATCTCGCCCGGCACCCTGCCCACTCCCACGACCGCCGCCGCGCCCGACGTGGTCCAGGTGCTGCCGGCCTCCTCACCCGACACCGCGGCCGGCACCCCCGTGACCATCGAGGGCAACTACTTCGGCACGTCGCCCCAAGTGTCCTTTGGGGGCATTCCTGCCACCAACGTCCACGTGAACTGGAACGGGGAGCTCGTTGCGGACGCGCCGGCCGATCCGGCCGGCAGCGCCACGCACCAGGTCGTCGTGACGGTCACGACCGGGGCAGGCTCGTCGGGCTCGACCGGCACGCCGGGGATCAACGAGTTCACGTACGACCCGCCGCCCTCGCACGGGTACTGGTTGGTGGGATCGGACGGTGGCATCTTCACCTTCGGGTCGGCACAGTTCTACGGCTCCACCGGGTCGCTGCATCTCCAGCGTCCCGTCGTGGGCATCACGCCGACGGCCGACCGCGGCGGCTACTGGCTCGTCGCCTCCGACGGGGGCATCTTCGCCTTCGGGAACGCCGGCTTCCACGGCTCCATCCCCGGCACCGGTCTGAATCCTGCCGGGTCGGGCCTGCCGCACAGCCTGAACGCGCCGATCGTCGGCATGGTGCCCTCGACCGACGGCGGCGGTTACTTCATGGTCGCCTCGGACGGGGGCGTCTTCGCCTTCGGCGACGCCAGGTTCGAGGGGTCCTGCCCGGGCATCGGCGGCTGTCGCGGTGCCGCGGTGGCCGTCGTGCCCGACGCAGCGGCAACGGCTACTGGGTCATGACGAGCACCGGCTCCGTCTACACCTTCGGCGACGCCGCCAACTACGGCCAGCCCGGACCACAGAGCTCGGCCATCACCTCCGCCGTGGCGACGCCCGACGGGGGCGGCTACTGGGTCCTCGACGGTGCGGGGCAGGTGTTCCCGTTCGGCGATGCGACCGGCATGGGCGGCCTGGCTCCGGGCTCGGCCGGCGGGCTCGACCCGGCATCCGCCGTCTTCGCCACCTCCGATGGCGGGGGCTACTGGGTCGTGACGGCACTGGGCAAGGTCGCGAACTTCGGCGACGCACCCGACGACGGAGACATGTCGGGCACCCACCTCAACGGCCCGATCATCGCCGCCTCGGGGTCGTGAGCCGCACCCCACCCCATTGGCTACATTCGACGGCCGGTGCGGCGGGGCGAACGGACGAGCGAGGAGGGGACGGAACCGGCAGCCGGAGACGGGCTGGGCCTGGAGAAGAACGAGGTCAGACTCCTCCCGTACGATCCGCGTTGGGTCACCGAGGGCGAGCGGGAGTGCGCCACGGTGCGGGCGCTCCTCGGTGACGTGGCCCTCGAGGTCGTCCACATCGGCAGCACCGCGGTTCCCGGCATGGAGGCCAAGCCGATCCTCGACATCGCGGTGGCGGTCGGGGACCAGGTCCACATCGACGAGGTCGTGTCACGTCTGTGCGCCGGCGGCGCCTACAGCTACGACGGCGACAAGCGCGAGGACGGAGGTCTCCTCTTCGTGCGCGGCAAAGGAACGTTCCGCACCGTGCACGTCCACGTGGTGGGGGTGGGCGGCCAGGCCTGGAAGGACTACCGCCGCTTTCACGAGCTCCTGATCAACGACGCTGAGGCGCGCCGGCGCTACCAGTCGGCCAAGCGCGACCTGGCCCGGCGCTTTCCCCTCGACCGCGAGCGCTACACCCAGGCCAAGAGCGCCGTCGTCGAGGAGCTCTTGGCCTCCGAGGATGGTTCCCCGACGACGCACGCGAGCTGAGCCGAATCTATGGTTGGGGTCTCGGATCCCACCCCAGGGAGGAAAACATGGGCATCTTCCAACGGGCACACGACATCGTGCAGGCCAAGACGAACAAGGCGCTCGACGCCGCGGAGAAGCCCGACGAGATGCTCGACCTCTCCTACGAGAAGATGCTCGAGCAGATCACCCAGGTGCGCCGGGCCCTCGTGGACATCGCCGCCTCCAAGAAGCGGCTCGAGTTGCAGGACGAGCAGTTCCAGCACACCATCGACCACCTCCAGGAGCAGGCCAAGCAGGCCTTGGCGGCCAACCGGGAGGACCTGGCCAAGGAGGCCCTCTCCCGCAAGGCGGCCGCTCAGCAACAGATCGACCAGATGCAGCCGCAGGTCCAGCAACTCGACGAAGAGGAGCACAAGCTCACCCAGACGCTCGACGTGCTCCAGAAGCGGGTGAACGACTTCCGCACCCAGAAGGAGACGCTCAAGGCCCAGTACACCGCGGCCAAGGCCATCTCCTCGGTCGACGAGAGCACGGCGGGCATCTCGAAGTCCTTCAACGACTCGGGTGCGACGCTCCAGCGGGCGCAGGACAAGATCGCCACCATGCAGGCCCGCTCGGGCGCGCTCGACGAGCTCCTCGAATCCGGTGTCCTCGAGGACGTCGGAGGCGGCACCGACGACATCCAAAAGGAGCTCGACCAGGTCGGCCAGGACGCACAGGTCGACGACGAACTGGCGGCGCTCAAGGCGCAGCTGGGGACAGGCACCCCCGAGCCCGAGGCATTGGCGGCCGCGCCCGAGGCGGCCCCGGAGGAGTCGACCCCGACCTCGTAGTCACTCCGGGGTCGTGTCCTCCACGAGCTGGGCCACGACGTCTCCCAGCTCGTCGCCGCGGTCCTCCTGGAGGAAGTGGCCCGCTCCGGCCACGGTCGGGTGCGGGAGCCCGGCGGCGCCTGGCACGTGGTCACGGAGCACCTCGGCCCAGCCGCGTGTGCCGGGGTCACCGTCGGAGAAGGCGGTGAGGAACGGGCCGTCGAAGCCGGCCAGGACCTCGAGCGTGCGCCGGTTGAGGCGGGCGCACTCGCTGGCCGGGGTGAGGCCCATGAGCAGGGGCAGCTGGCGCGGTCCCGCGCAGAACGCCTCGTCGGGGAACGGGGCGTCGTAGGCCGCCAACACCGGGTCCGGGACCTCCGACGCGGTGGCCCCCTGGACGAAGAGGCTGGGCCGGAAGGGCGAGAGCTGCTGGGTCAGCCGCTGGTAGTCGAGCAGGGCCTGTTCCACGCTGACCGTGCCGTCGGGGCCGGCATGGACGGCCCAGGTCAGAAACCCCGCCAGCGCGGCGTCGGCGGTGTGCAGCGCCGTGTTCGCGGCGACGACGCGGCTGACCAGCCGGGGCCGGGCGGCCAGGACCCCGAGCCCGATGGGGCCGCCCCAGTCCTGGACGACCAGGGTGATGCCGGTGAGCCCGAGCGCGTCGACGAACTGGGCCATCCAGTCGACGTGGGCGTGCACCGTGTGCGCCGTGCGCGCCAACGGCTTGTCGGAGCGGCCGAACCCGACGAGGTCGGGTGCCACGGCGCGCAGGCCACGCGCCACGAGCCGGGCGACGACCTTGCGGTAGAGATAGCTCCAGGTCGGCTGCCCGTGCAACAACAGGGCGGTCTCGGCGTCCGCGGGCCCCTCGTCGACGTAGTGCATGCGCAGTCCGCCGCGGAGCACGGCGTAGTGCGGCGCGTAGGGAAACCCCGGTAGCTCGCCGAAGCGCTCCTCGGGAGTCCGCACCGTCTGCACGACGCTCATCGTGCCCCACCTGGCAGGCCGGCCGGGGGCCTGGTGTACTCGGAGCCGTGACCGGACGGGCGAACGACGTGGCCGTGGTCGGCGCCGGCCTGGTGGGGCTGTCCCTCGCCTACGAGTTGTCGTGCCTGGGCGCCCGGGTCACGGTGATCGACGCAGCTCATCGGGGCCGGGCGACCGACGCCGGCGCGGGGATCCTCTCGCCCGCCACCAGCCACGAGGACGACCCCGAGCTGTGGCCCTTCCTGCGCCAGGCCGGCGCGCACTACCCGGCCCTGCTGGGTCGGATCGCCGGAGAGGGTGTCGACGTGACGGGCAGCGGGTACGGCACCTGCGGGATCCTCTCGGTTGGCCTGCGCCCCCAGGAGGACGGGTGGTTCGCTCCCTTCGCCGACCGGGCGCTCCGGCGCTCGCCGGGGGAGGTGTTCGAGATCACGCCGGAGGAGGCCACCTCGCTCTTCCCGCCCTTGGGCCCCGTCCACCGTGCGCTGCGCGCGCCCGGCTCGGCGCGGGTCGACGGCCGAGGCATGGCCGCCGTGCTGCGTCAGGCGGCCGCGACGCGAGGCGTCACCTTCGTGGAGGGCGGCGTGCACGGCGTCGTCGCCACGGCGGGAAGCGGACGCCACGTCGAGTCGGTCAGCGTGGAAGGGCACCGCAACGTCGACTGCACGGCCCTGGCCGTCGCCGGCGGCGCCTGGACCGCGGCGGCCGGCGAGTGGCTCGGAGCGCCACTGCCGGTGGGGCCGACCAAGGGGCAGATCGTGCATCTCGGCGTCGAGGCGAAGACGGGGGGGTGGCCCATCGTGCAGCCGTTGCTGACGCATTACCTCGTGCCCTGGCCCGGGGGCAGGGTGGCCTGCGGCGGCACCTTCGAGGCCGGGGCCGGGTTCTCCGTCACGGTCACCGCGGCCGGGCTCCAGGAGCTGCTGCGCGAGTGCCTGCTCGTGGCGCCGGGCCTGGCCGGGGCCGGCTACCTCGAGACGCGTGTCGGGCTGCGCCCCACCTCCGCCGACGAGCGCGCCCTCGTCGGGCCGTTGCCGGGATGGAGCAACGTCTGGGTCGCCACCGGGCACGGTGCCAACGGGCTGTTGCAGGGGCCGTACTCCGCGCGGGTGCTGGCGCACGACATGGCGGGCGTGCCGCTCCCGGCCGACGAGGCGCCGTTGCCGGCGGCGTTCGACCCGGCGCGCTTCGCCTGAGGTCGTCCCCACCCGTCGCCCATCATCCACCTCGGTCCGGTCCCGCGCGGGTGAGACTACGAAGGATGCTGAAGGGGACCCTGCGCCAGGCCGGCAAGGACGAGTCGGCGACCTCGGAGAACGTGCTCGCGGCGCTCGCGGGCACGGAGTTCTTCTGGCTCGACCTCGATGACCGCGCCGCCAACGGCGAGGTGGCGGAATTGCTGAGCGTCCACTTCGGCTTCCATCCCTTGGCCGTCCAGGCGGCGGAGCGCTTCGCGCAGCGCCCCCGGATCGACGAATACGACGACTTCGTGTTCCTGGTGGCCCGGGGCGCCGACCCGCAGGACAAGGGCATCGCCGAGGTGCACTGCTTCTGGACCGACCGTTACGTGGTCACGGTCCACCGGGGGGATTGCCCGGCCCTGGCCGGGGTGCACGAACGCCTCGAGCGCCATCCCGCCAGCCAGGGGGCGTCACCCCAGATCGTCATCGTCTACCTCATCGTCAGCTCCCTGGTGGACGGCTTCTTTCCGTTCCTCTCGGACTTCGACGACCGGATCGATGCGCTGGAGGACGACATCCTCAAGGTGCCCACGGAGGCCCAGCTGGCAGAGCTCTTCGACATGAAGCGGGCCCTCATCAACGTGCGCAGGCTCGTGGCACCACAACGCGACATGATGGCGAGCATCAATGCGGGCGTGACGGACGTCCCCGGCCTGACCGACGAGGCGACGCGTTACTTCCGCGACCTCTACGACCACCTGATCCGCCTGGCCGACCTGGTCGACAACTATCGGGACCTGCTGTCGAGCGTCATGGACACGCACCTCTCGACCGTGTCCAACCGCCTGAACGTGGTCATGAAGCAGTTGACGATCATCGCCACCATCTTTCTGCCGCTCAGCTTCTTGACCGGGTTCTTCGGCCAGAACTTCGCCGTCCTCGTCCGCAACGTCACGTCGGCCTGGAGCTTCTGGGTGCTGGGAATCGGGCTCGAGGTCGTGGCCGCGCTCTTTCTCGTCGCGCTCTTCCGCCGGCGAGGCTGGCTCGGAGGACCGTCGGTCTGAGCAACCTCCGGGCAGCGGGCTCTCAGCCCTGCCTGTCCGACGCCGTCGGCGCCGGCGGCAGGCCCGGCGGACGCTCGGCCGTATGGACCTCGTAGTCGAGCCACCACGCCTCGCACCCCTCGGGCACCGGGAAGCCGAGCTGCTTGCGCCGGTCCACCAGTACTCGGACCCGCTCCTTCTCCTCCCGCACGAGCGCCATGGTCCCGGCATCGGTCCCCTCGACGCGGCGGCGCGCCCACAGCGACTCCTCCAGGCGCCAGGCCTCGCGCCGCGCCTCGACGATGGCGTGGGTGGCCGTCGGCCATGTCGGCCCGGATGCCGGCATCGCTCTCGGCGAGGACGTCGGCGGCGCGCAACCACCCGTAGTCCTTGTTGATGCGCAGGAGCCCGGGCTCGACCTCGAACAGGCCCACCACGTCGACGATGGGGTCGATGGTGGTGAGGGTCGTGCCCGACGGCAGAGCCACGTCGAGGTTCGAGATCTGGCGTTCCGCCACGCCGATCATCCCCATCGATCGCAGGCCGATGTAGCCGAGGGGGGCGGTCGCGTAGTCGCGCTCGTCACGGGCCATCCTGAGCGGCACCGCGACCACGGCGATGATCCGCGTCGCCCCCAGGGCCGCCGCGGCGCGCACGGGCACGATCTCGATCACACCGCCGTCGACGTAGTCGTCGTCGCCCATGGGGTGGGGCGGGAAGACCATGGGGACGCTCGCCGAGGCGACGGCGCCGTCGATCAGATCGACCGGCCCCGCCGCGGCCCCCGGGGCCGGGGTGCGGGCGTCGGACTCGACGATGGTCCCGTCCTCGGTGACGTAGCGCAGGACGCCGGCGCGCAGCGCCGTGACCGCCAGGCGCAGCTTGAGGCCCGGTCGGCGCACCAGCGCCGGGTCGACGGGCCGGACACCCTGACTGCTGCCGTGGCGGAGCGAGTCGGCCAGCGGGTCGAGGTTCAGGACGGCGCTGCCGCTCGCACGCAGCTGGCGCCGGACGCGGGGGAGGTGTAATCCGGCACCGGCGACGAGACGGGCGACGTGGCGCTGTCGGGCCCGGCGGGCCTGGCGGGCCTGGCGTCGCTCCCGCCGGGTGGACGTGTCGGCGGGCAGCACCACCTCGTTGCCGGCGAGCGCGGTGGCGGGTGTGAGAGGGAACGGCGGCCGGGTTCCCTGGGTGATCACCTGGTGGATCTCGCGGCCGAGCGCCGTGCCCTCGAGCGCGGCGAGCCACGGCTGCTTCCCGAAGACGTGCCCCGAGTGCGTCCAGGCCAGCACGTCGTCTTCGATCTCGCGGGCCCGGAGCACGAACTCGGGCAGCGTCCGGGCCTGGGCCAGCACGGTGGCGGCGATGGCGCCGGCCGACGTGGCCGTGATGATGTCGGGCACGATGCCCTCGGCGCCCACCAGGTACTGCAGCACGCCGACCTCGAACGACCCCTTGGTGCCCCCTCCGGCGAGCACGAACGCGGTGGAGCCGGTGGGGGTGTGCGTGGGCATCACGAGATTCTGGCACGCCCACCGGCGACGAGGACGACCGCTCAGCCGCCGGCGGTGGCGCTCACCACCTCGACCAGGGACCCGGCGCGCGCCGGCGTCGTGGACCACTCCGAGCGCGGGACGATGCAACGGTCCACGGCGACCGCCACCCCCTTGGGGTCGTCCTCGTCGGTGAGCTGGGCCACGAGGTCGGCGATGGTGGCGCCGGCCGCGACCTCCACCGGCTCGCCGTTCAAGCACAGTCCCAGCGCGCTCATGCGGGCGCCAGCGCCTCGATGAGCGGCGCCACCGGCCGGCGGCCCACCAGGTCGACGACCGCGGCGGCGGTGATCGGCGCCAGCAAGATGCCGTTGCGGTAGTGGCCGACGGCGGCCACGACCCCGTCGATCCCGGTCCAGCCGATGCGCGGGGTGTTGTCCGCAGTGGCGGGCCGGAGTCCGGCGGCGGCCTCGGTCAACTCGAGCTCGTCGACGCCCGGGACGATCGCCCGGGCGTCGCAGAGCAGCTGGTGGACGGCGCCGGCCTGCACGGAGGTGTCGCCGCCGCGCTCTTCGACCGTGGCCCCCACCACCAGCGAGCCGTCCCGGCGCGGCACCAGGTACACCGAGCGACCCCGCACGAGGCCCCGCACGGTCCGGGTCAGCAGGGGAGCGGCCCCCGTGTGGCGTCGGCCCGGAGGGCCGAGGCGCAGGATGTGCCCTTTGACCGGCCGGACGGCCGGGAGGCCCGCGCCCTCGAGGCCGGCGATGGCGGGCAGGCCCGTCCCCGGCGCCAGGACGACGATGCCGGGTCCGAGGCGGCGGCCGTCCGCCAGCTCGAGCTCGGGTCCCGGGACGACGGCGGACACGGTGCCGTCGACCAACGCGACACCGGCGGCGTGACAGGCCCGGACGAGCCCGTCGAGCAGGGCGCGGTTGTCGACCTGGTGGTCCCCGGGGACCTCGATGCCGCCGCGCAGCGCGGGGCTCAACGCGGGCACCAGGGTGCGGCACTCACTCGCGCTCCTGCGCTCGGCGGGCAGCCCGAGCGAGTGCTGGTAGGCGAGGAGGTCGTCGAGGCTGGCGCGGTCGGACGCATCGAGCGCGACCGTGACCGTGCCGGTCGTGTCGTAGCCGACGGCGCACCCGGCGACGCCCTCCAAGGCGGCGGCGAACGCGGGCCAGCGGCGGGAGCCCTCGAGCAGGAGCGCCGTGAGGGCGGTCTCGCCGAACTGCGCCTCGGTGACCGGGGCGAGCATGCCGGCGGCCACCCAGGAGGCGCCTTCGCGCCCGGGCGCCGGCGCCACCAGCGTGACCTCGTGACCGTTGCGTGCCAGTTCCCACGCACAGGCGAGCCCGATGACCCCGCCCCCCACGACCTGGACGTGCGCCGGCATGAGCCCAGCCTAGGAGGGTGCTCGTGTATCCTGGTCGCTCCACCTTCGGGCCAACGTCGTCCCGGTAGCCGTTCAACTTCTCCCCATTCGGAAGGACGCCGATGGCCACTGGCCTCTACGACCCGGCATATGAGCACGACGCCTGCGGTGTCGGCATGGTGGCCGATCTGAACGGCCGACCCGATCACGAGATCGTGGACCGCGGTCTCACCGTCCTCGAGCGCCTGGCGCACCGCGGCGCATCGGGCGCCGAGGTGGAGACGGGCGACGGCGCCGGCATCCTGGTGCAGATCCCGCACCGCTTCCTGGCGAGCGCCGCCCTCGAGGCGGGGTTCTCCCTGCCCGATGCCGGCGGCTACGCCGTGGGCCTCGCCTTCTTGCCCACCGACCCCGACGACGCGCTGAAGGCCCGGACCGTCGTCGAGCAGACGGCGGCCCAGGAGGGGCTCGCGGTGCTGGGCTGGCGCACCGTGCCGATCGAGGCGGAGGGCCTGGGCCACACCGCGCGGGGGCCATGCCGCTGATCGAGCAGGTCTTCGTGGCGCCGCCTGGTCCCGGTGTGGACACCATGGTGCTGGAGCGCCGCGCCTTCGTGCTGCGCAAGCGGGCCGAGCACGCCGTCGACGGCCTGTACTTCCCGTCGCTGTCGGCCCGGACCCTCGTCTACAAGGGCATGCTCACCTCGGAGCAATTGCGGCAGTTCTTCCCCGACCTGCGCGACCCGCGCTTCGAGTCGGGCCTTGCCCTGGTGCACTCGCGCTTCTCCACCAACACCTTCCCGAGCTGGCCTCTGGCCCATCCCTACCGCTACATGTGTCACAACGGGGAGATCAACACGCTGGCGGGCAATCGCAACTGGATGCGCGCCCGTGAGGCCCTGCTCGAGACGCCGCTCATTGAGGGCGACCTCTCACGGGTCTACCCGATGTGCACGCCCGGCGCGAGCGACTCGGCCAGCTTCGACGAGGTCCTCGAACTGCTGCACCTCGGGGGTCGCTCGCTCCCGCACGCCGTGCTGATGATGATCCCCGAGGCGTGGGAGAACCACTCCTTGATGGACCGCGACCGGCGTGCCTTCTACCGTTACCACGCGTCGCTGATGGAGCCATGGGACGGCCCGGCCGCGGTGTGCTTCACGGACGGAACGGTCGTCGGTGCAGTGCTCGACCGCAACGGGCTGCGCCCGGCGCGCTACTGGGTCACCGACGACGGGCTGGTGGTGCTGGCCAGCGAGGTGGGTGTCCTCGACATCGCGCCCGAGCGTGTGGTGCGCAAGGGTCGCCTGCAGCCCGGACGCATGTTCCTGGTCGACACGGCCAAGGGGCGCCTCGTCGAGGACGAGGAGATCAAGGCCGAACTGTCCTCCGAGCACCCCTACGCGGAATGGCTGGCCACCGATCAGATCCGCCTGGAGGAGCTCCCGGCCCGCACCATGCTCACGCCCCAGCACGGGAGCGTCGTCACCCAGCAACGCCTGTTCGGCTACACGACCGAGGAGCTGCGTGTCATCCTCGCCCCCATGGCCCGCGCCGGGGCCGAGCCCCTGGGCTCCATGGGCTCGGACACCTCCATCGCGGTGCTCTCGGATCGCTCCCGGCTCTTGTACGACTACTTCACCCAGCTCTTCGCACAGGTGACCAACCCGCCCCTCGACGCCATCCGGGAGGAGCTGGTGACCTCGCTCTCGGCCACCATCGGGCCCGAGGCCAACCTGCTCGAGGCGTGCCAGGGCTCGTGCCGCCAGATCCTGCTGCCGCTGCCCGTGATCGACCGCGACGACCTGGCCAAGCTGATGTACGTCAACGAGCACGGCGAGACGCCGGGCTTCAAGGCGTTCGCCATCGACGGGCTCTTCGAGGTGCGCGAGGCGGGGGACGCGGGCGCGCCGACGGCGGCGGGCGGCGAGGCCCTGGCGCGTGCCATCGAGGGCGTGCGACGCCAGGTGTCGGCCGCCATCGCCGACGGCGCCAACCTCATCGTCCTCTCGGACCGCAACTCGACGGCCGACTGGGCACCCATCCCCTCGCTGCTGCTCACCGCCGCCGTGCACCACCACCTGGTCCGCGAGAAGACCCGGACCAAGGTGGGACTGGTCATCGAGACGGGCGACGCCCGCGAGGTGCACCACATGGCGCTGCTCATCGGCTACGGCGCCGCGGCCGTCAACCCGTACCTGGCGCTGGACTCCATCGACGACATGATCTCCGAAGGCCTTCTGGAGGGAGTCTCGCCGCGCCAGGCGCGCCGGAACTACATCAAGGCCGCCTGCAAGGGCGTGCTCAAGGTCATGTCCAAGATGGGCATCTCGACGGTGGCGTCCTACACGGGCGCCCAGGTGTTCGAGGCGATCGGCCTGGACGGGGCGGTCATCGACGAGTACTTCACCGGCACCTCGAGCCGGATCGGCGGCGTCGGGCTCCCGGTGCTCGCGGCCGAGGTCGCCGCCCGGCACCGGCGGGCCCACGAGCCGCGCCCCACCGAGCGGGCCCACCGCGAGCTCGAGGTGGGCGGGGAGTACCAGTGGCGGCGCGAGGGCGAGTTCCACCTCTTCAACCCCAAGACGGTCTTCAAGCTCCAGCACGCGACCAGGTCGAAGCGCTACGGGATCTTCAAGGAGTACACCGCCCTCGTCGACGACCAGGCCGAGAAGCTGGGCACGCTGCGCGGCCTGCTGCGGCTCAGGGCGGCGCCGGGCGGCCCCATCCCGCTCGAGGAGGTGGAGCCAATCGAGAAGATCGTGTCCCGCTTCTCCACCGGCGCCATGTCCTACGGCTCCATCTCGGCCGAGGCGCACGAGACCCTCGCCATCGCCATGAACCGCATCGGCGGTCGCTCCAACACGGGGGAGGGCGGCGAGGACGCCGACCGCTACACGCCCGACGCCAACGGTGACCTGCGCCGCAGCGCGATCAAGCAGGTCGCCTCGGGCCGCTTCGGGGTGACGAGCGAGTACCTGGTCAACGCGGACGACCTGCAGATCAAGATCTCCCAGGGCGCCAAGCCGGGCGAGGGCGGCCAGCTGGCGGGCATCAAGATCTACCCCTGGATCGCGCGGACCCGGAGCTCGACGCCGGGCGTGGGGCTGATCTCGCCACCGCCGCACCACGACATCTACTCCATCGAGGACATCGCCCAGCTGATCCACGACCTCAAGTCGTCCAACTCCGAGGCGCGGGTGCACGTGAAGCTGGTGGCCGAGGTGGGCGTCGGCACGGTGGCGGCGGGCGTGGCCAAGGCGCACTCCGACGTGGTGCTGATCTCGGGCCACGACGGCGGCACCGGCGCCGCGCCGCTGACCTCGCTGAAGCACGCCGGCATCCCCTGGGAGATCGGGCTGGCCGAGACGCAGCAGACGCTCCTGGTCAACGGCCTGCGGGACCGGATCGTGGTCCAGGTGGACGGGCAGCTCAAGACCGGCCGCGACGTGATGATCGGAGCACTGCTCGGCGCGGAGGAGTACGGCTTCGCCACGGCGCCGCTCGTGGTCTCGGGTTGCATCATGATGCGCGTCTGCCACCTCGACACGTGCCCGGTCGGCATCGCCACCCAGAACCCGGCCCTGCGGGCCAAGTTCAGCGGCAAGCCCGAATTCGTGGAGACCTTCTTCGAGTACATCGCCGAGGAGGTGCGCGAGCTGCTGGCCTCGCTCGGGTTGCGCTCACTGGACGAGGCCATCGGGCGAGTCGACCTGCTCGAGACCGAGGCGGCCGTGTCGCATTGGAAGGCGGCCGGTCTCGACCTCTCCACGGTGCTGGCCCAGCCCGACGTCCCCGACACCGTGGGCCGGCGCCAGACGCGGCTGCAGGACCACGGGCTGGAGAAGGCGCTGGACCACGCCTTCCTCGACCAGTGCGCGCCGGCACTGGCCGACGGCGTGCCGGTGTCGGTGGAGCTCCCGATCACCAACGTCGACCGCACGGTGGGCACCTTGCTCGGGGCCGAGATCAGCCGCCGCCATGGCGCGGCGGGGCTGCCCGACGACACGATCTCTTTGACGTTCACCGGCTCGGCCGGCCAGAGCTTCGGCGCCTTCGTGCCGCGCGGCGTGACGATGCGCCTGCACGGCGACGCCAACGACTACTTCGGCAAGGGGCTGTCGGGCGGGCGCCTCGTGGTGCGGCCCCCCGAGGGCTCGCCCTTCGCGGCGGAGGATCAGATCATCGCGGGCAACGTCATCCTCTACGGCGCCACCGGGGGCGAGGTCTTCATCCGGGGGCAGGTGGGGGAGCGCTTCTGCGTCCGCAACTCGGGCGCGACCGCAGTCGTCGAGGGCGTCGGCGACCACGGGTGCGAGTACATGACCGGCGGCCTGGTGCTGGTGCTCGGGCCGACGGGGCGCAACTTCGCCGCGGGCATGTCCGGCGGGGTGGCGTACGTCTACGATCCGGGCCGCACCTTCGGACAACGGGTCAACCTCGAGATGGTGGACGTGGAGCCGTTGGACCCCGCCGACAGCTTCCTCGTCCGCTCCCTGGTGGTGCGCCACGGCGTCGAGACCGAGTCGGCCGTGGCCGGCCGCCTCCTCGAGCGGTGGGACACCGAGGTCCTCGAGTTCGTCAAGGTCATGCCGCGCGACTACCGCCGCATCCTGGAGGCCACCCGCCTGGCCGAGGCCGAGGGCCGCTCGGTGGACGAGGCCGTCATGGAGGCCGCGCATGGGTAAGACGACCGGCTTCATGGAGTACGGGCGCGAGCTGCCGAGGCGCCGCCCCATCTCGGTGCGCCTGCGGGACTGGAGGGAGGTCTACGAGCCCTTCTCCGAGGAGGCCACCAAGGTGCAAGCGGCTCGTTGCATGGACTGCGGCATCCCCTTCTGCCACGACGGCTGCCCCCTCGGCAACCTGATCCCGGAGTGGAACGACCTGGTGTACCGGGACGACTGGCCCGAGGCGATGGAGCGCCTGCACGCCACCAACAACTTCCCCGAGTTCACCGGCCGGCTGTGCCCCGCCCCCTGCGAGGCCGCCTGCGTGCTCGGGATCAACGACCACCCGGTCACCATCGAACGGGTCGAGTACGAGATCGTCGAGCGGGCCTGGGACGAGGGCTGGGTGACCCCGCAGGTGCCCTCCGTGCGCACCGGCAAGTCGGTCGCCGTGGTGGGCTCGGGGCCGGCCGGCCTGGCCGCGGCCCAGCAACTGGTGCGGGCCGGCCACAGCGTGACCGTCTTCGAACGGGCGGAGAGGCCGGGCGGGCTGCTGCGCTACGGCATCCCCGAGTTCAAGATGGAGAAGGCGGTCCTGGACCGCCGGCTGGCCCAGATGGAGGCCGAGGGCGTGACCTTCGCCTGCTCCACCTCGGTGGGCGGTGTCGTCGGTGACCCGGCCGACGGCGCCGGCCCGGTCGAGCCGGGCGAGCAACGAGGCCTCGGGACGGCGAGCGCCCCCGAGGTCCGGGTGCGCCCGGCAGCCGAGGTGCGGGCCTCCTTCGACGCGCTGGTCCTGGCCGGTGGGGCCACCATGCCGCGCGACCTTCCCGTGCCGGGACGTTCGCTCTCGGGGGTGCATTTCGCCATGGAGTACCTGAAGCCCTCGAACCTCGTGCAAGAGGGCGCGCTCGCGTCGTCGCCCATCAACGCCAAGGGGAAGCGGGTCGTCATCATCGGGGGCGGCGACACCGGGGCCGACTGCCTGGGGACGACGCACCGCCAGGGCGCCGCGTCGGTGCACCAGCTCGAGATCATGGCCGAGCCCCCGAGCGACCGCCTGGCCGACAACCCCTGGCCGCTGTGGCCGCTCATCTTGCGCACGTCGGCCGCCCACGAGGAGGGGGGCGAGCGGTTGTTCTCCGTGACGACGACCGATTTCGTCGGCGACGGGGCCGGCGCGCTGCGGGCGCTGCGGGGCCACGCGGTCGAGATGCGCAGCGAGGACGGCCGCCCCGTCTTCGAGGAGGTGCCCGGCTCGGAGTTCGAGCTGGAGTGTGACCTGGTGCTCCTGGCCATGGGCTTTCTCGGGACCGAGCGGAGGGGCGCCGTGGCGGAGCTGGGCGTCTCGGTGGGGCCGCGGGGCACGGTGGAGTCGGACGGGCAGTGGGCGACCAACGTCGACGGGGTCTTCGTGTGCGGCGACCAGACCCGGGGCCAGAGCCTGATCGTGTGGGCGATCGCGGAGGGCCGCTCCTGTGCCGCCGCGGTGGACCGCTGGCTGATGGGCACGACTTCGTTGCCGGCGCCACTCGTGCCCGGCCAGCTGGCGCTTCGTTAGCGGGAACGGTCGCCCGGCCGGGGAGGTGGCCCGGACGATCGGCGACCCTGGAGCGACCGAGCCCCGCCAGGAACCTCAGGAATAGCGCGCCGCCCTCGTTCCCGGCCCGTTGAAGACACCGGGTACCGCGTCGGGATTCTCGACGCAGACCTCGCACTCGAGTCCGTCCGGGTCCCGGAAGAACAAGCTCAGCATCGGGCCGAAGTCGGTGACGAAGTCGTCGGCCGCCCCCCGCTCCATCAGGCGCTCGCGGATGGTCTCGAAGTCCTGGAGCGAGGCGGCCTGGAGCGCCAGGTGATCGAGGCGGCCCCGACCGAACATCGGTGTCTGGCGGTCGGCCTCG
Organism: uncultured Acidimicrobiaceae bacterium; assembly: GCA_963774485.1. Classification (GTDB taxonomy): domain Bacteria; phylum Actinomycetota; class Acidimicrobiia; order Acidimicrobiales; family RAAP-2; genus Bog-473. The sequence goes on along the minus strand of CAVZFG010000021.1, from coordinate 502,860 downwards.
TGGTTGCCCTCGATCTGGAACACGTTGAGCTCGGCCCAGTCTCCGATCTTGATGATGGACAGCCGCGGCCCCTTCCCTTCTGGGAACTCGCTCCCGTCGCGCAGGACCTCGGCGTCGAAGACCTCACGGTAAAAGGTGTTCAACCTGTCGGCGTCGTTGGTGATCATCCCCACGTGGTTCAATCCCTTGAGCAGCACACTGCCTCCTCCACTGGTCCGGATCCCCACTGTAGGGACGCGCCGCAAGGCGCCCCCCACGGCCGTGCTCGGCGCACCGCGCCGGCACGGGTCACCCGAGGGACCGACTCGCCCCGTGGCTACAGTGACCCCCGTGCCTCGGTGCGACGCCAACGGCGTGTCGCTGTACTACGAGCTGGAGGGGGCGGGGGATCGGCTCCTGTGCATCTCGGGCACCGGGGGTGACCTGCGCGACCGGCCCCGCCTCACCGACGGTCCCTTGGCCGAGTCGTTCCAGCTCCTCTGCTATGACCAACGCGGCCTCGGGCGGAGCAGCGTGCCGCCGGAGCCGTCGTCGATGGCCGACTTCGCCGACGACGCCGCCGTGCTCCTCGACGCCGTCGGCTGGGAGGACTGCCTCGTGCTGGGGGTGTCCTTCGGCGGCATGGTGGCCCAGGAGGTGGCGATCCGCCATCCCGGGCGGGTGCGCCGGCTGGTCCTGGCCTGCACGTCAGCCGGCGGTCCTGGCGGTTCGTCCTACCCCCTGCACGAGTTGCTCGACCTCGAACCCGAAGCCAGGGCTGCCCGCCAGATGGAGCTGCTCGACACCCGTTGGGACGAGGCATGGCGCGCCGCACACCCCGAACAGGTGGCCCTGATCGCCGCCCGCATGCTCTCGGGGTCCGCAGATCCCGGCTCGGAGGACCCAGGGAGGGGCCTGGCGAACCAGCTCGGTGCCCGAGCCCGGCACGACACCGCAGACCGGCTGGGGCGGATCAGGTGCCCCACGCTCGTCTGCGGCGGCCGCTTCGACGGTGTCGCCCCGCCGGCCAACAGCGAGTTCTTGGCGCGGGCGGTCCCCGACGCGCGCCTCGCCCTGTTCGAGGGAGGCCATCTCTTCTTGCTCCAGGACGGCGCGGCGCTGCCCGCCATCATCGAGTTCCTGCGCGACGGAGCGACCGAGCGGGCGGACCCGTAGATTGCCGATCATGGACGTGACGGCGACACCCGAGTGGAAGGCCCTGGCGGCGCACTACGACGAGATCTCGGGGCGGCATCTACGGGACCTCTTCGCCGAGGACCCAGGGCGCGCGGAGCGTCTCACCGCGATGGGCGCCGACCTGACGCTGGACTATTCCAAGCACAGAGTGACCGATGAGACACTGCGACTCCTCATGGCCGTGGCGCGTGCGGCGCGGGTCGAGGAGCATCGCGACGCGATGTTCTCGGGCGAGCACATCAACACCACCGAGGACCGCGCCGTTCTGCACGTCGCTCTGCGGATGCCCCCCGGCACCAAGCTCGTGGTGGACGGGCAGAACGTGACCGCCGACGTGCACAGCGTGTTGGGAAAGATGGGTGAGCTCTCGGAGCGCATCCGCAACGGGTCCTGGACGGGCGCGACGGGCAAGCGGATCAACGCGGTCGTCAACATCGGGATCGGTGGCTCGGACCTCGGACCGGCCATGGCGACCATGGCGCTGGCCGACTACGCGCAACCGGGGCTGGTCAGCCGCTTCGTGTCGAACGTCGATCCGGTCGACCTCTATGCCGCGACGCGCGACCTGGACCCCGCGTCCACCCTGTTCGTCGTGAGCTCGAAGACGTTCACCACCCTCGAGACCCTGACCAACGCGGCGGCGGCCCGGGACTGGTTGCTGCGGGGCCTCGGCGTGTCGGCGGACGGGGGCGCGGTGGCGAAGCACTTCGTCGCCGTGTCCACGAACGCCAAGGGCGTGGCGGAGTTCGGCATCGACCCGGAGAACATGCTCGAGTTCTGGGACTGGGTCGGTGGGCGTTACAGCTACGACTCGGCCATCGGCTTCTCCTTGATGGTCGCCATCGGGCGCCAGGCCTTCGGGGAGATGCTCTTCGGCTTCCACTCCGTCGACGAGCACTTCCGGACCGAGCCGTTGGAGAAGAACCTCCCCGTCATCCAGGGCATGCTCAACGTCTGGTACGACAACTTCTTCGGTGCCGAGACCCACGCGGTGCTGCCCTACAGCCAGCGGCTGCTTCGCTTCCCCGCCTACCTGCAGCAGCTGACCATGGAGTCCAACGGCAAGTCGGTCCGGCTGGACGGCTCGCCGGTGGCCGGCCAGACGGGCGAGATCTTCTGGGGGGAGCCGGGCACCAACGGCCAGCACGCCTTCTACCAGCTGCTCCACCAGGGCACGAAGCTGGTCCCCGCCGATTTCATCGCCTTCGCGGAATCGACCCACGAGACGGGGGAGCAGCAGGACCTGCTCGTGGCCAATTGCCTGGCGCAGACGAAGGCCCTGGCCTTTGGCCGGACGGCCGAGGAGGTGGCCGCGGAGGGGACGCCGGCCGAACTGGTCCCGCACAAGGTGATGCCGGGCAACCGGCCCAGCTCCACCATCCTCGCCCCGAAGGTGACCCCGGCGGTCCTCGGCCAGCTGGTTGCGCTCTACGAGCACACCGTGTTCGTCGAGGGCACGGTGTGGGACATCGACTCCTTCGACCAATGGGGGGTCGAGCTCGGCAAGGTGATGGCGAAGGAGCTGGCGCCGCTCCTCACCGCGGCATCGGCCCCGGACCTCTCGGGCCAGGACTCCTCCACCGCGTCCCTGGCCCGACGGTATCGGGCCCTCCGGGGTCGCACCGTATGAGCGGCTAGCTGCGGCTCTCGAGGCCGTGCAGGGGTTGGCGCGGCATCAGGCCCCGCCAGGTGCTGGGCAAGGCGCGGCCCAGACGCTCGAGTTCCTCCAGATGGAGCTGCGCCAGCGCCTCGATGCGCTTGCGGCCGGCCGCGGTCAGCTGGAGCCGGACGACGCGGTGATCCCGAGCGTCGCGCACCCGCTTGACGGTCCCCGCCGCGTCAGCGCGGTCCACCAGGCCGACCGCGCTGTGGTGGCGCAGGAGCAGGTAGTCCGCCACCTCGCCCACCGTCGGGCCGCCGGGGTCGGGGTGCCCACGAATGGCCAGCAGCAGCTGGTGCTGTGCCGGAGTCAGTCCGGCTGCCTCTGCCTGCTGGTCGCTCCAACGCAACAAGCGGCGCAGCCCGGTGCGCAACGCCAGGAGGTCCTCGTACTCGGCATCGCGTAGATGCATCGTGTCACGATAACATCGTTGAGCGATAGAAGTGGCGATGTCCGGCGGCGGCGGCGGCTCGGGGCACCGGAGCGACGGGTGGTCCGGTCAGACCGGCCGCGTCGCGCCGACGAAGAGCAGTGACCCGAAGGATGCTCCCGCCGTGCCCGGGAAGTACTCGGCCCGCACGTCGGCCCCGGTGGAGGGCGCATCGACCATGACGTCCTGGCCCTCGACGCTGCCGACGAAGAGGCCGACGTGGTCGATGCCGCCCGGACCGCTGCCGAAGAAGACGAGATCGCCGGGCAAGAGCGGTGACCCCGCGGCCACCTTGGGCGTGGCATCGTACTGATCCTGAGCCACCCTCGGCAGTGACACGCCTGCGGCGCGGTACGCAGCCTGGACCAGGCCAGAGCAGTCGAAGCCGACGCCGGGGGTCTCACCGCCCCAGGCGTAGGGGGTGCCGATCTGCGACAGCGCCCACTCCACGGCGATCGCACCCGCGTCCGCCGGCACCCCCGGCGACGACCCACTGGACGATCCGGCGAAGGACTGCGCCAGTGCGAGCACTTGGGCCACGTACGACGCCGAGTGGTTGTACGCGTACACGGCACCGCCGAGGTCGGCCCCGCCCGAGGCGCCATCGGCACACAGGAGCCGGGCCGCCGCGTAGACGGCGTCGGCGGGGTCGTAGGGGCTGGCCGGCGTCGCGCCCCCGGGAGGGATCGGCTCGTCATAGGCCTCGAAGGTGGTCGGCAGGAACTGCATCGGCCCCTCGGCTCCGGCCGCGTTGGCGCCGTCGTGCACTCCGGGCTGGTTCGACTGCCCGCTGTCGGACTCGACCGTGCCGATGGCCGCCAGGATCGTCCAGGGTAGGCCCGGGCAGGTGGCGGCCGCCTGCTGGTAGAGCGTCAGCATGGCGGGCGGAATGCGCGCCGAGGCCGCGGTCGTCGCCGTGGGCTGGGCGTCGATGCCGAACATGGCCATGGCTGAGCCGACCACGGCCGTGCCCAGCAGCCCGACCACGAGGCCGAGCGCCACCAGCGCACCGACGACCCTCCTCATCGGATGCTCCCGTCCCTGACCTCGACCGTATGTGCCACGCCGGGGAACGGTCGGCCTCCCGTCGCAACGGGCACGTCGTAGCGACGCTGGTCATGCCCGAAGTACGGCGAGCTATGGGCATCCCAGAACCGGCAGCGAACTGGGGCGCCGTGCTGGTCATGACGTCGTCAGGTAGGCGGTGATGGCATCGGCAAGACCACGGCGAGCTTCTTCGACCTCAGTGAGCGTGCTGATTTCCCCCTGCATTTGGATCCCATGCATCGCTGCTGGGAGGAGTTGTTCGACGCGATGGAGCTTCGTCTTCGAACCCACCAGTCCCTCCAACATGGCGCTGATCATCGTTGTCCAAGCCTTATCCACGTCTTCGATGGCGGCGGCTGTGCGCGGCCACATTCTCGTCAGGATCTCGTGGTCACGGCCGAGGCGCATGCGGATGGTCTGCACCGCCCTCGCTTCGGGGGTGTCCAGGGCGTTCCAGAGCCACTCGACGATGGCCGATACCTGCCGGGCGATGGTCCGCTGTTGGCGGACCGAGCCGACGACGCGGGAGGACGTCAAGGCGTCGGCCACCTGTTCGAGAACGGCCGCCCACAGGCCGTCGGCGTCACCGAACTGGTGCTGAATCGTCCCCCAGGTGACTCCGGCCTCTTTGGCGATTCGGTTTGCGCTCACCGCCTCGGGCGAACCCGTGGCGAGGCAGAACACGGCCGTGTCGAGTATCGCCTGTCGATTCTCCCTGCCGCGGCGGTTCAGCCGCGTACCCTGCGCGCTCAGCCCTACGTGGGAAGTCGTTGAAGGACTCATGACCGAAAACCTCATGTCGCCATGGGGACTCCAATGGTCCAGACCGACGAACCCGACCGCCCCGAGGTCTCCCCTCGCTACTGAGTGGGTGTCACAGGTTGGCGGTACTTGCCAGCCTCGATGTTCACGATCTGTCGGTCCGTGTCCCGTTCAAGATGGTGTTCGCGTACGTAGGCGCCGGGTTCGGCGGCGTAGTCAACCGGCTCGGCCTCCAGGCTGATCCTCCATCTGCAGTGCGGCTCGTCGGCGGAGGCCCTGGGGGGGAGCTTCAACGGGTCGATGCGGATGTTCGGGTTCCAGCGGGCTGCCCCGTGGCGGAAGCCGAAGAGTTCGAGGTGACCGCAGATCTTGTTCACCATGTAGTCCATGATCTCGGGCCCGCCCGCCTCCCCTGTCTCGGGGACGACACACTGGGGTGTGAACATCTCCCACTCGTTCTCACCGACCTGTCGGAACGTGAGCGTCATGCGAGTTGACATCGCCGGAAGGCACTGCCACACCTTGAGCGGAGTCGTGACCTCGTTCTCGCCGGAGAACCCCATGAGGCGGCTGATCGTGTAGTTCTCGTGGTCACCCGCGCCGCCGTCATCGAACCACACCGTGTGGTGCATCTCGTCGGCCACCTCCTGGCCGAAGCGCTTCGTGGCCTCTGCGTACCAGTGTCGGTTGACGGCTCCGTAGATCTCCCCGCCGATCTCCACGAGCTTCATCAGTGCCTCCTTCGAGAAGTCGCTGAGCCGGAGATCTGGTTCGAAGGGACCGCTGTAGTCGTCGAGTTCCTCAGAGTCGGAGTTTTGCAGCGGCACGTTGATCATCCCCTTTGGTCGTGGATGGCGGAGTGGCTGGCTCCTAGATTATCATAGAGCCTTATATGAGTGTTGCCTTGGAGCCCACGGTCGGGAGGAAGCAATGACAACGCTACGACCTCGAGGACTTCTCACGGAGCGAGCTGGCCAAGCTCGTGCGGGAGTACATGATCACCGCCCATGTCAACGACCGGACCGGCCTGGCGGCCGTCCAACTCGATCCGGCGCAATCTCGACTACGCCACCATCGCCATCGAAGAGTGGATGGGAGCCAGCCCGATCTACACCCGTCGCATGCAGCGCGCCCTCGGGTTCGCCGGTGGTGAGGACGTGGCAACCATCTTCAAGGGCCTGCAGCTCGACTGCGGCTTTGTCCACCAGTACATGGACGTCCGCTACGAGGTCGAGAGCCCGCACAAGGGTCGTTTCTGGCTGGAGAGCTGTGGCGCGCTCCTCGATGTCGAACCCCACGGCGAGGAGCTGGTTCTTCACGATGTGCCACACCATCGAGGACCCCACCTTCGATGCCACTGCCGTCGCCACGAACCGCCGGGCACAGACTCGTCCGGTCCACCGTCCGCCCCGCCTCGAGTCGGTGGATCCGACCGCACCCACACTGTGAGTGGACCGTGACGATTGACCCGTCACACGATCCGGTCGCCGACCACCCGCTGCTGAGCCGGGTGGAGCAGTCGGCACTCGCTGGGCTCGAGATACGCCGCCCTTCGGCAGATCCCGACGATGACGGCCTGGCCCTCTACGACGGACCCGTGCTGGCCGAGCCGCACCTTGAACTCTTCTCTCGGGACGCTTTGGTCGTCATCTGCAAAGAGGTCGCCGTCCAGGTGCACCTTCTGGTCCGCGCGTTGGGGCTCTCGCTGGCCGATGCGGTCGGCACCGAGAAGGCGACGGAGATCCTGGAGGCCGAGATGGTCGGCTCGGGCTGGATCATGAGCGAGCGGTTGGCCCGCCTGCTCGATGTGTCCTCCGCTACAGGCAGCCTCGACGAGATCGAGACCGTCCTGTCGCTGCACCCGATGTTCCAACCGGCCGAGTACCAGCCCATCGCGTTGGAGCACCGAGGGCGATGCGCTGCACCTCCGCCTCCTCGACGGCCCCGCCGTCGGCGACGACGACGGGGCGAGCTGGGCTTCACTGTTGCGATCGGGCCGTGACAAGGGCCTGGTCGCCGCCGTACAGGCCATCAACCGGCGGGCCAGGGTGGAGCCGATCGAGGGTTCCGAGGTTCCGTCGTGGACAATCACCCTCGATTCCGAAGCCACCCCGGTCGCCGTGCCGGATTGGGCCGCCATCGGCCACCTGAGCGGCTCCTCGAAGTTCGCGTTCGAGCAGCGCGTGTCGATCACCAAGCGTCCATCCTGACCGCCAGATTCGGACTTAAGCCCTCCGAGCGACGCAGCCCAGTAGCGCGTACGAGGGCACTCTTGGCAGCCCGTTCCGACGGCATGTCAAGGGTAAGCGTGAAGCGCGGCGAAATGAAGGAGCAGGTCACGGTGGTTCTGGTCATGACACATTTTGAGAAGTTCGACGGCAGGAACTGCATCGGCCCCTCGGCTCCGGCCGCGTTGGCGCCGTCGTGCACTCCGGGCTGGTTCGACTGCCCGCTGTCGGACTCGACCGTGCCGATGGCCGCCAGGATCGTCCAGGGTAGGCCCGGGCAGGTGGCGGCCGCCTGCTGGTAGAGCGTCAGCATGGCGGGCGGAATGCGCGCCGAGGCCGCGGTCGTCGCCGTGGGCTGGGCGTCAATGCCGAACATGGCCATGGCTGAGCCGACCACGGCCGTGCCCAGCAGCCCGACCACGAGGCCGAGCGCCACCAGCGCACCGACGACCCTCCTCATCGGATGCTCCCGTCCCTGACCTCGACCGTATGTGCCACGCCGGGGAACGGTCTGCCCCGCGTGGCTACGGGCACGCCGAAGGCACGCTGGTCATACGCGAGTCACGAAGAGCCATCTGTCAGGACGTTGCTAGCTCGAACTGAATCCGGTTCTGCATTCCCGACGAACGGAGACACCCTTCGCATCCACTCGGTCTCAGCACATCCAATGCGCGACAACTCGTTACAACTTGCGAACGGTATTTGCTGATACCGAATACCTGCGAGTTAGGTCAGCGCCTCAGCCTGCTCGACCAGGGGGCCGAATCCGTAATGTCGAGCAGTGCTGAGCGCGGTCTTGACCATCGCCTCGGCGTTCCCTCCATCCCCTGCACCTCGCTCACGAAGCAGTCGAGCCCACTCGATCTGTGTCCGGCGATCCAGTAAGGGGACTCCAGCTTCTCGCCTAGGTCGAGTGCTTCGGCGAAATGCTCGTCGGCTGCCTCGTCCTTGCCGAGGAGGGCCGCCATGAGTGCCGAGATGGAAAGCGACCGGACCGCTCTACCACGGCGTCTGGTCGATCACTTGGGCGTGCCAAGGCGCTACAGCCATTCATAGAGCCGGGCCGCACCCTCGACGCTGTCCGAGGTGGAGCGCATATTTCACAGAGGACCCCATCGACAACATCAGCGTGTCAGTCGTATGGGAACTGGCAAAGCCGTCCTCGATGTCGTCGTCGATGACGGAGTGCGCATCGTCGTCCCGCCCAGATCGCAATACGTGCACCGCCAGTCCCGGCCGCAGAACGGGTAATCCAGGGTTCTCAGCGGCGGCGGCGGCCATGAGATCCGCCATTTCGCTCAGTTCGGACCAACTTCCCCGGACACACTGGATGTCTATGAGTTGGGCGGCATAGACGCCCATGGCTTCGGGCACGCCTTGGCTCCCAACGCGAATGCCGCTTCGGCTTCTTGCTGGGAACGATCCAGATCGCCCCTCAGATATGCGCCCGCATTGCCTCGCTGATTTTGGCCTGCCAGAGCACAAACGTCTCACCGACCCGCTCAGCCAGAGACAAGGCGGCATCCAAATGCGAGTCGAAGCCCGACCGGTCGGCCGCTTGCAGGCAGGCAATAGCTCGTCGTAAAGTGGGCATTGAAACTGGCCTTGGGATCACCGAGCGAGTCAGCCACGTGTGACGGCGCGAGCGAGGTCGACAAGGCGTTCCTTGACGGTTTCGGGGGTTAGGCGAAGCGTAAACGGTGGTGGTGACGCGCAAGAAGCACAGGGGATCGTCGAGTCGCCGGGCCATGGCCAGGGCTTCGGACATGAGCGGCCATGCTCGACCAAGGAACGACTCATAGGTCAGCTCACACCCCAAGATGGCGAGCAGGTGCGCCCGCTCGGTGTTGTCACCTGGCCCCACGGCTTCTAGAGCGGCCTCGAGGACAGCCACCCGATCGTGGTCCACTTGGCCCGATGCGCTCACGCCGAGCCGCGGTTGTTCGCCAGAGCGGCCGCCACCAGTCGGGCGCTGTCGCCTTGGGCCTGGGCGATGGCGGCCGCATTGAGAAGGGTTTGGCGGTGCGCCGGGTCCCCGGTGCGAATCTGGGCCGTGCCGAGCCCGATGAGCAGGTCGCAGTGGAGGCTCTCGTCGGCGGGGAGCTGAGGGTAGAGGTCGAGCGCCTGGACGAACCAGCCCAAGGCGTCGGCGGGAGCGGCCTGGGCGAGAGCCTGGTCCCCGGCCATCTTGCAGTAGGTGAGGGCCTTCGCTGGCGTCGGCGGACTTGGTGGCGGCCAGGAAGTGATGCGCCAACTCGGCGGCCCGAGACCCGGGCGCTGTGCCGTACATCTGCTCCAGAACATCGGCCACTTTGCGATGCGCTCGCGCCCGCCGTGCCGACCCCATGTCTTCATAGAGGGTGTGCTGGGTGAGGGCGTGGGCGAAACTCGAGGCGCTCGGCTACTCCCTCGACCTCGGTCAAGAGCCCCGCCTGGACCCCTTGGTCGACGATGTCCAGCACCACGTCCTCGTCCATCTGGGCACGGCCGCCAGCACTGTAGATGTCGAAGTCCCGCCCGATCACCGCCGCCTGGGACAGAACCTTGCGCACGTCCTCACCCAGGCGGTCCACCCGTTGTCCCACCACCTCGTCGCACGCTCTGGGGGAGGCCCTTCTCATAGAGGTCGTCGCTCGCAGCCCAACGCCCCGTCGTCGTCTTGGTGGATCAGCCCGGTCTCTGCCAGATGGCGCAGCAGTTCGGTGGTGAAGAAGGGATTCCCTTCGGTCTCCCGCTTGACTGCGTGGGCCAGATCCACCCCCGTCCTGGTCCAAGTCGTAACCGGCAACGCGCTCCATCATCTCGAGGATCTCTGTGCCCTCCAGGCCCTACGAGGTCGATCGTTCGGCATTGGCGTCTCTCGGGCGCATGCTGGCCAGCGTGTCAGACAGGGGTCTCCGGCCGAGATGTCCGAGCCCGGTAGGTGCCGAGGACCATGACGTTGGACAGATGCTGTGTGGCAGCGACATGGCGGAGAAGTTGCAGGCTGGCCTTGTCCGCCCAGTGCAGGTCGTCGAGGACGAGCAGAAGACCGTGGTCTGCCGACGCCAGCGCCAGTAGGTTCACCACCGCCCCGAACAGCCGCACGCGTTCCGAGTCGGGGTCGGCGCTCTGGGTAGGCTGCACGTCGGGCATGCGCTTTGCCAGGGCGGGAACAAGGCTAAGGAGCGCTCCTCCGCTGTCGGCAACGTGGTCTTGGAGCCGCGATCCGAGGCGTGGATGACCAAATAGGATAATGCCTCGGCGAAGGGCTGGTAACTCACTACCAGGTCCTCGTCGCAGCGGCCGTATATCACGGGGATGCCGAGATCGTGGGCTTATCTTGTCACTTCTGTGCACAATGACGTCTTGCCGATCCCTGGCTCCCCGCTGAGAAACATCGTGCTTCCGTTCGCTTCGGCGGCTTCTTGACCGCGTCGACAAGTCGCTCCTTTCCTGTTTGCGTCCGAGGAACCCGAAGAACGAGTTAGACGCTGTTCTGAAGGCGTTCCGGCAGGGGGATTCCTGGCGCTTCGCGTGGGCTCCCATCCCACCTCGCAGACGGTGACCGCGTCGGGAAGGCCCTTTAGCTCTCGGTCCCCGAGCACGGTGAAGGGTGCGGACAGCGTCTCCCTGCCATCGTCTTCACCGTCTCGGCGACGAGTATCTGGCCCCCCTGCACAGAGCGAGCAGACCCTCGCCGCCTCGACCACGGGGTCCCCGAAGTAGTCGTCTTCCTCCACCGTGGCCTCGCCGCAGCTCATCGCCACCCGAAGCCCGAGTGGCTCGGCGAACGCCAGTTGGCCTGTTCGACACCCTGCTGCATGGCTACACCACGGCGACCGCTGCAGAGGGACTGGCGAACACCGCCATGATGCCGTCGCCGAGGTTCTTCACCTCTGTGCCATCGGTGGCTGCCAGCGCCTGGCGAAGCAGAGAGAAGTGGTTCTGGCTGAGCTTGTCGGCCGTCTTCCGAGCTCAGGCGCGAGGACAGCTCGGTCGACCCGACCATGTCGGTGAAGAGGATGGTGACAGTCTGGGTATTCGCCAAGTCAGCCTCCCGGCCGATCCGGTGATCCGAATCATAGGATGGATGTGCCACTGGCGTTACAGAACCGAGCCGGAAGGGAATCACGGCTCGACGCGGCTCCCAGCGTCAGACGTGCCTGGTCGAACCGGCCGGATGCCGGAGAGAGGATGGCCTATCGCCATTTGAGCCCCTGCCCCCACGGATGCGGACTGGGATGGGTGACTCGCTAGCCAGCGCGTAGCCCGCTTAGCCCGTCAAGGTGGGCAGGGCACGCCCACACGACGCACCACCGGTCACCACGCGGCGAGCGCCACCGTCCCCGTCCATGTTGGCTGCTCGGCGCAGTGCGTCGCCTGCAACTGTGACGTGTAGACGAGCCTCCAACATCGCCCTGGCTCGCAGACGAAGCTGGGGTGGATGTCGCCGGGTAGGGGAGCGTCGGCGGTGCCGGTCACCCCGGCGACCCTATCTACGCGCCGAAGCGAAAGCCCGCCTCACCATAGGGATGTCAAGGGCTGTGGTCTGCCTGCTCGAAGAGCGTTGGAGCAGGTCACAGAGCTGAAAGATCATGATACCTATCAAGAAGTTCGACGGCAGGAACTGCATCGGCCCCTCGGCTCCGGCCGCGTTGGCGCCGTCGTGCACTCCGGGCTGGTTCGACTGCCCGCTGTCGGACTCGACCGTGCCGATGGCCGCCAGGATCGCCCAGGGCAGGCCGGGACAGGTCGCCGCCGCCGCCTGGTACAGCGCCAGCATCGCGGGTGGAATCGAGGAGGTGGCAGCCGACGGGGCGGAGGGCGGCCCGCTGCCCACGCCGAGGAAAGAGGCCGCCGAGGCCACCACGGCGGTCCCCACCAGCGCAGCGCATGCCCCCACGGCCGCGATGGCGCCCGCGGCAGCTCTCATCGGGCGAAAATGATGCAGGGACGACGCCAGAGAGGAGCAACTGTGACGTCATCATCGTGGACCACGACACTGAACGGTCGGTCGCCCCGCGCGGCGAGGACGTCGAAGTCACGGTGGTCATCAGGAGTCAGCGAGTCAGCGAGTCAACGAGTCAACATGCCTGAAGTGGTGCCCACGGGGGAGAAGGAATGACCATGGATTTGGACCTGCTTGATCTGTACGGACGCGCAAGCGCTTGGACGGCGACCAAGGTCCGCGGTGCCGTCTCCCAGCTCGATGCTCCAACGACATGCGAACCCTGGGATGTCCGAACCCTCCTGAACCACATGCTCCTAATCCAGAGGTACTTCGTGGGGGCAGCACGGGGGGAGGAGGTCACGCTTTCACTCTCAGAAGACCCGCCGGATGTTCTCAGCGACGATCCGTGCACGGACTTTGAACGGGCCCGTGCCGAGACGCTTCGTACCTTTGGAGAGCCAGACGTCCTCGAGAGGACGGGGTCAGTTCTCGGGAACGTGTTCGGTGACCAGCTGCTCCACGGGTGGGACTTGGCGGTCTCGACTGGACAGGACGCGACGATGCCCGAGGGTCTGCCTGAAGCTGCCTATGCACTGACTCATGGTCGCTGGCCCGAGGAGCAGCGCAAAGGGGTGCTCAAGCCTGAGATACACATCGCTGCAGACTCGTCCGCCCAGGAGAAGCTCCTTGCCTATTCCGGCCGTGACCCGTCACGACGGGCATGAGATCGACATTTGGTTCGGCCCCCCCGAACCGGCGTTTCGTGCGACGCGGGTCGCCGGTGGCCTGTGCCCAGGACTGTGTTCCTCAGACGAACTGCATCGTGAGTTCCGCGACATCGTCGAAGTTCTTCTTGATGTCGGGCAAGGATTGGCTGCCGTCACGGTAGGCCTGTTTCGACACGTCCTTATCTCCGAAGCGAAGTCGCCCGGAGTCGCTATCTATGACGTCGGCGACCAACAGAGCCCCGGTTTCGTGGTCGAAGCCGCATTCGATCTTGAAGTCGAAGTACTTGCCGCCGAGTCTCGCCCACGCGTGCTCGACGATCTCGAATGTCCGGACGGTGAGGTCGCGAAGTTGTTCAAGAAGCTCAGAGGTGAGCGTTGCATAGCGACTGTGCGACAGCATCTCCTCGCTGATGAGGTCGCCGGCGTGGACGTCGCCGAGCTGAAGAGCCGCCTTCGTGTTGGGCACGAAACGCCGCAACACGTCGACGCGCGAAGTCGAATTCCAGCAGCGGATCATGGTTCGCGTCGTCCTTCTCGAAGACCTCGAAGACAAGATCGGAAAAGACGGTGCCGTCGGCGATGTCGGCGTTCCGGTCCAGAAAGCTGCCGGTCGCGATCCGTCGAGCGACGAGTTCGAGAGGGATCATCTCGACCTTGCGCGCCCGAAAGGTGACTGCGTCGAGCCGCTCGACAAAATGAGTCGGCACGCGATTGTTGTTGAGTAGTCGGAATATGTTGCAGGTCGTCGTTGTAGACGACGCCGCCTTGCCCTCGATGACATCATGCTTCGCTCCGTCGCCCGCCGTGATGTCGTCCTTGCTCCGGATCAACACGGTGCCGTCGCCGGCGTCGATGATGATCTTCGTCTTGCCTTCGATGGCTTGCATGAGCTTCTCCTTCTCTCGGGTCAAAACGGTCGACGTCGCGTCGGGGATCGTCTTCAGCCGATCGGGGCGCACCGAACGGAGGTCGATCTCATCCACGCCGGCGCGCAGTCGGCGTCGGGTGCGGTTCAGCCGTGACCGCACCGTGCCGACCGGGATGTTGAGCGCATTCGCGATCTCCTCGTAGGTGAGGGCCTCCCACGCGTGGAGCAGCAACACGTCGCGTTCGCCGGGTGGGAGCTCGTCGAGCAGTTTCGCCATCGCTCGCACCCGAAGTTGAGCGTCGATGATTTCCGTCGCTGCACTGACGTGAACGTCCGGCTCGCTCTGCGCGACGAGGCGTTCCAACATCCTGAGTTCGCCGGCCCGCCGCCGAAAGTGCTTCCGCAACAGGTTGGACGCGATTCCGTACAGCCAGGGCAACGCCGTCGAGAAGTCCGAGGCGTAGCGGAAACGGGCCTCGAACGCAGCGAGAAATACGTCAGCCAGCAGGTCGCTCGCATCGTCCGGACCGATCCGCCGCGCGAGATACCGGAAGATCGCCTCGGCGTGCCGATCGAAGATCTCGCCGAACGGAGCGGGTTCGTCCAGCGATTCGATTATGAGTTCAGCATCGGACCGGCCGATCACACCTCATTCTTACCGTCAAGCCCGACTTCGGTTCGCGGGATCGTGCCCGGCCTCTCCGTGTGACCGCACGCGTAGCGGCGTGCAACCGGGAGAAAGGCGGCCGACCCGAAGCTCACCGGACCGAGATCGCTCGTTCGGAGTTGCGAGTGCGCCGGGCGGGCTACCGTCGAGGTGGGAGGGGAGACCGTGAGACGACGGATGAGGATGTGGGCGGTCGCGTTCGCCGCGACGGCCATGCTGTGGCTCGGCCTCACGGCTGCCGGTGGGCCGGGCGTCGCCTCGGCCGGCAGGCCTCTGCCGGGCGCGCCCAACTGCCCGATATTCCCGGCCGACAACGTCTGGAACACTCCCATTGCGGATCTTCCGGTCGACCCCCACAGCGCGGAATGGCTGGCCAGCATGGACGCCTCCACCACCAACCTCAATTTCGTCCATGGGCCGCAGTACGGCATGCCCATCACGGTGGTGTCCCCGTCGCATCCGTTGGTGCCGATCTCGTTCGGCTCCTCCGGGAACGATCCCGGGCCGTACCCGTTCGGTTCTGACACGGCGATCGAGGGCGGTCAGGGCGCCACGGGCGACCGGCACGCCATCATGGTCAACCCCGCCACGTGTACCGACTACGAGCTCTACGACGCGTTCTACAACCCCTCGGGTTCGACCGCCGCCAACGGCGCGATCTGGAATCTGAACTCCAACGCCCTCCGGGGCGGGTTGGCGACGGTGGACGCTGCCGGCACCCCCATCCTGGCGGGGCTCGCGCGCTACGACGAGGTGCAGGCGGGCGTCATCACCCACGCCATCCGGGTGCAGGCGGAGACGACCGACACCTCGTACATCTGGCCGGCCACCGCCGGGGAGGGATCGGCGTCCAACCCGGACCTCCCGCCCATGGGAGCCCGCTTCCGGCTCAAGGCGAGCTTCGACATCTCGGGCTACTCGCCCCAGGCGCAGGTGATCCTGCGCGCCCTCCAGCAGTACGGGCTGATCCTGTCCGACAACGGCCCCAACTGGCACTTCTGGGGCACCTCCGACTCGAGTTGGCCGTCCTCCTTGGCCAACCAGCTCAGCACGGTGCCGGCGAGCGCCTTCGAGGCGGTCGACGAGTCGAGTTTGGAGATCAGTCCCGATTCGGGGCAAGCCCGCCAGCTGGGCGCATCCGTCAACTGCTCGTCCCAACCGGGCTACCGCCTGGTGGCCGTGGACGGCGGCGTGTTCTCGTTCTGCGAGCCGTTCCTCGGCTCCATGGGCGGACAGCACCTCAACGCGCCCGTCGTGGGCATGGCGGCCACCCATGACGAGTACGGCTACTGGCTCGCGGCCTCCGACGGTGGGATCTTCGACTACGGCGACGCCGGGTTCTACGGCTCGGCGGGGAGCCTCCATCTGAACAAACCCATCGTGGGCATGGCGGCCACCCCCGACGGGGACGGCTACTGGCTCGTCGCGTCGGACGGAGGGATCTTCGCCTACGGCGACGCCAAGTTCTACGGCTCGGCGGGGTCGATCCACCTCAACAAGCCAATCGTGGGCATGGCGGCCACGCCCAGTGGCCACGGCTACTGGCTGGTGGCCTCCGACGGTGGGATCTTCTCCTACGGCGACGCCGGTTTCCACGGCTCGGCGGGCTCGATCCCCCTCAACAAACCTGTCGTCGGAATGGGAGCCGACGCGAGCGGCGGGGGCTACTGGTTGGTCGCCTCCGACGGTGGGATCTTCACCTACGGCGACGCCAAGTTCTACGGCTCGGCGGGGTCGATCCCCCTCAACGAACCCGTGGTGGGGATGTTGCGCTCGGTCGACGGGGCGGGCTACTCGCTGGTCGCCTCCGACGGCGGGATCTTCAACTACGGCGGTGCGGTCTTCCACGGTTCGACCGGGGGCCTCGTCCTCGACGCTCCCATCGTGGCGATGGGGTGACCGAGCCGCGCTGAGCCCACGCCGCGACCCGGCACGTCGAGCGCCGACGGCGGGCCGCAGACCCCCTGGTCACGGCCGATTCGCGTCATCGAGCGCGCCGTCAGCCCACAGCCCGGCACTCCCCGACCCGTACCCTCTCCTTCAGCGTGCCGGGCGGCGCCTCCAGTGCGGTGGAGGTCGCCGGGTCGAACTCCATCGGGCCGCCTCCGGCGTGGTCGCCGCCGTCGTGTGCCCGGGCGGTTCGACCGTCCCCTGGCCGGGCTGGACCGTGCTCCGATGCACGTCAAAGGCGCACTCGGCATACTTGATCCATGAAGAGCACCATGCAGGACTCCCCGCTGCTGATCAGCGACATCCTCCGCCACGGGCAGCAGGTGCACGGGGACAGCACCGTCATCACCGTCGAGGCCGGGGGACACCGTTCGGCCACGTTCGCCGAGGTGGCCACACGGGCCGAGAAGCTGGCGGCTGCGCTGACCCGCCTCGGGATCCAGCAGGGCGACCGGGTCGGGACCTTCTGCTGGAACAACCAGGGTCACCTGGAGGCCTATCTGGCGATCCCCTCCATGGGGGCGGTCCTGCACACCCTCAACATCCGGCTTCCCGCCGATCAGCTGGCCTACGTCATCAACCACGCCGAGGACCGCTTCATCATCGTGGACGCCTCGCTCATCCCGTTGCTGGCCGCCATCAAGGACGAGCTCAAGACCGTCGAGACGATCATCGTGGCCGGCGAGGGCGACACTGCGGTGCTCGGCGAAACCCTGTCCTACGAGCGGCTGTTGGCCGCCGAGGAGCCCGGCTTCGAGTGGCCGGTGCTCGACGAGCGCTCGGCTGCGGCCATGTGTTACACGAGCGGAACCACCGGCAGCCCGAAGGGCGTTGTGTACTCGCACCGTTCCACCTGGCTGCACACGATGGCCGAGCAGTCGGCCTCCTCCGTCGGCATGACCGAGACGGACCGGATCCTGATCATCGTGCCCATGTTCCACGCCAACGCCTGGGGCACGCCCTACGGCGCCTGGATGGCGGGCGCCGACATGATCATGCCGCAGATGTTCCTCATGGGTGAGGCTCTGGCCGCTATCTTCAACGAGTTCCACCCCACACTTGCCTGCGGTGTGCCGACGATCTGGAACGGTTTGCTCGCCCTCGACACCCCGATCGACTTCTCGTCCGTGCGCGGCATCACCGCCGGGGGTGCCGCGGTGCCCCAGTCCCTCATCGAAGCCTTTGAGGAGCGTTTCGGGGTCACGATCATCCAGGGCTGGGGGATGACGGAGACGAGCCCGTTGGCCGCGTTCGGACTGCCCCCGGCACGACGACACGATGGACACGACGACATGTACTACAAGGTGAAGGCGGGCCGCGTCGTCGGCGGCGTCGAAGTCCGAGTCGTGGCCGAGGACGGGACCGTGCTCCCCAACGACGGCAAGTCGGTCGGGGAGTTCGAGATCCGTGGCCCGTGGATCACCGGCTCGTACTACAAGGACGAGGACCCACAGAAGTTCCATGACGGCTGGCTGCGCACGGGCGACGTCGGTGCGCTCGACGGGCAGGGCTACATGACGATCTCGGACCGCACCAAGGACGTGATCAAGTCCGGCGGCGAGTGGATCTCCTCGGTCGAGCTCGAGAACGCCGTCATGGCCCATCCCGACGTCTTCGAGGCAGCGGTGATCTCCATCCCCGACCCGAAATGGTCCGAGCGCCCACTGGTCGCCGTGGTCCCGAGGCCCGGCCGCTCGCCCGCCGCCGCCGACCTGGTCGCGTTCTTGACCGAACGTGTCCCGAGGTGGTGGCTGCCCGAGCAATGGACGTTCATCACCGAGGTGCCCAAGACGAGCGTGGGCAAGTTCGACAAGAAGGTCATGCGTGCCGCGTACGCCGACGGCGCCTACGAGGTGCAGAGCACGCCCCTGCCCACGTGAGCGGCCCATCGGAGGCCATGACGGACCTGGCCGAGCGTCTCGAGGGCGTGCTCGAGGAATTGACCGACATGGCGATGGACGCGCTGCGCCGCGCCACCTCGGGGGATCCCGATTCGGCGGAGACGGGGGAGGCCCTCGCGCTGGAGCGGCGCGTCCTGAAGGCCCGCCGGGCCCTCGAGCGGTGCATCGCTGCGCTGTACGAGGGCTCGGGCCTCGGTCGTGCCCCCCTCGACGACGGCGCCGCCTGAGCGCGCACCGCACCGTGCGCCTCTTCGTGGCCGCGTGGCCCGACGACACCACCCGCGAGCGCCTGACCGCCCTGGACCTGGGGCGGGCCAAGAACCTGCGCCTGGTCGGGCCCACGCGTTGGCACGTCACGCTGCGCTTCCTCGGCGACGTCGCCGAGGAGCAGCTGGAGCCGCTCGGCGACGCGCTGGTGGCCTCCGCCGCCTCGGAGCCGGGCCCCGTCGAGTGCCGGCTCGGCCCGGTGACGGGGTGGTTCACCGGGGTGCGGGTGCTCCAGCTCCCCGCCGCGGGCCTCGACGGGCTGGCCGACGCCGTGCGGGCCGGCACGGTCCCCGTGGTGCCCGAGCCGGCACAGGGCGAACCGCCCTTCAACGGCCACCTCACCCTGGCCCGGGCCAAGGGGCGCTTGGGTGCCGCCGCCCAGGCCGAGCTGGCTGGGATCCCCTTCGGGGCCGCCTTCCCCGTCCAGCACGTCGACCTGGTGGCCTCCAGGCCCTCACCGGGCGGGCACGTCTACTCCACGCTCGTCCGCGCCCGGATCGGATCGGCTTGAGCTCGACCATCGGCTCGACCGCTTCCCCCGGGAAATGATTTCGACCCGTATACGGACCCTTCCGAAATGGAGGAATGTTATAGATGGATATCCCTATTAGTCCTTCCTTAACTTAGCGCCTTTCACGGAATGATGCATATACACTTTCAAACCGACCCCCGGGGCAGAGGAGAGGATGCCGGGCTGGGTCGCTGAGCTGGGCCGTTGAGCTGGCCGTTGAGCTGGCCGTTGAGCCGGGCCAGGGCCCCGCTCGCCCGTGCGTCACCGGCTCAAGAGGACTGGCCGGTCAGGAACTCCGTGATGGCCTGGGCCATGGCAGCGGCGGCCGCCTGCTGGAACGACGGGGTGACGAGCAGGGCAGCGTCGGTCGCGTTGCGCATGTTGCCGCACTCGATGAGGACCTTCGGCACCGTGGTGAGGTTCAGCCCGGCCAGGTCGTTGCGCGGGAGCAGGCCGTCGACGCCGACGTAGTCGCTGACCGGCATCGGCGTGCCGGCCAGGAAGGCGGCGCGCAACACCGAGGCGAAGGCGGCCGAGGACGCGATCACGGCGTCGTTGGGACCGTCCGCCACCGGCTCGAGGATGGTGAAGCCGCGCCCGGCCGGCGGCCCACCATCGGCGTGGATGTCGATGGCGACGTCCGCGTGGGCGTCGTTGATGATGGCCGCCCGAGTCGTGACACACGGTCCCACGCCGTCGTTGCTGGAGCGGGTCAGCACGACGGTGGCGCCCTCTGCTTCGAGGTCGGCCTCGAGGAAGGTGGCGACGTTGAAGTTGTACTGCGCCTCGGTGTAGCCGCCATCGGTCGCCGTGCCCGTCGTGTCGCACGGCTCGTACCCCGTGCCGTTGAACACGGGTTGGTCGATCACGGCCGGCGCACTCCCGTTCAACCCGTCGTGGCCCGGGTCGATGCCCACCACTTTGCCCGCCAGCGGCTCGGACCCCACGGCGAGCCAGTACCCGGTGCCGGCCGGGGTCGGCGCCATGGCGACGACGGGTCCGGGCAGCGGGCTCCCTCCGAGGGAGCCGAAGTAGGGGGCGCCGCCGTAGCTGAAGATCCCGCCGTCTCGCGCCACCAGCCAGTAGCCGCCGCCGGGACTCGCCGCCATGCCCACGATCGGCGCGTCGAGCGCGAGGGAGCCGGCGGAGCCCGAGAACGTCGCATCGCCATAGGTGAAGATGCCCCCGTCGCGGGCCACGAGCCAGTACCCCTTGCCCCCCGGTGCTGGCCGCCATACCCACCACCGGCGCGTTGAGGGCGAGGGAGCCGGCGGAGCCCGAAGAACGTCGCATCGCCATAGGTGAAGATGCCCCCGTCCGAGGCCACGAGCCAGTACCCGCCGCCGTCGTGGGTCGCCGCCATGCCCACCACCGGAGCGTTGAGCGCGAGGGAGCCGGCCGAGCCGGAGAACCGGGCGTCGCCGTACGAGAACACACCCCCGTCGCGGGCCACGAGCCAGTACCCGCCGCCGTCGGGCGTCGGTCGCCATGCCCACGATCGGCGCGTTGAGCACCAGGGAACCGGTCGAGCCGAAGAAGCCGGCGTTGCCGTAGGCGAAGACCCCCCCGTCCGAGGCCACCAGCCAGTACCCGCCGCCGCCGGGCGTCGGTGCCATGCCCACGATCGGCGCGTTGGGGTTCGCCACCACGTTGGCGCCCACGGTGGTCGTGCCGAACGGCACCACCGAGTTGGGCGGGGGAGGGGTCGGCGACGCCGAAACCGGCGCCGCGGCGAGCCGGGAGGCGCCGAGCCCGGTGGCCGCCACCGCCACCAGGCCGAGCAGCGCCGCCAGCACGAGCCCGAGCCGGGTCGGCGCCCTGGTCAGCCCGCCCACCCGTTGATGGCGTCGATGAGCTGGCGCAACCGCGAGTAGTGGAAACGGTCGAAGCGGAAGGCGAGCCGGGGGAGCTCGGGATGGTCGTCGCGCTCCGGCGGGAACGGGCCGGCGGTCCGGATGCTCCCACGCAAGACGATGTCGGCGAAGCGTCGGTTGAGCTCGGCCAGCTCGGCCTTGCTCGGTTGCTCCTGGAGTCGCAGGACCAGCAGATCGCCCACCCAGCGGCACGAGTGGTAGTTGCGGTAGAAGCCCAGCACCTCCTCGGCCGCCTCCTCCATCGTGTTGGTGACCTTGAACAGGGCCCGGTCCTCGGGCGAGACCCAGCCCGCCGCGATGGCCTCGTCCTGGACGAAGCGGAGCCAGGCGTGCCAGTAGGTGCCGCCCGGCGTCTCGATCAGGACCACCGGCGCCGGCTCCGCCTTGCCCGTCTGGAGCAACGTCAGCAGCTCGAAGGCCTCGTCCTGGGTCCCGAAGCCGCCCGGGAGCACGGCGTAGGCGTGCGACTCCTTGATCAACATGAGCTTGCGGGTGAAGAAGTAGCGCATCTCGACCAGCTTGGGATCCTGCGCGATGAAGGCGTTGGCGTCCCCTTCGTGGGGGAGCCGGATGTTCACCCCGAAGGCGTGCTCCCGCCCCGCACCCTCGAGGCCCGCCGCCATGATGCCGGGCCCCGCCCCCGTCACCACCATCCAGTCGGCCGCAGCGAGCCGCGCCGCCAGGTCGCGGGCGAGGACGTAGACGGGGTCCTCCGGCTTGGTCCGGGCCGAGCCGAACATGGTGATCTTGCGGATGTGCCGGTAGGGCCGGAAGACACGGAACGCTTCGGCCATCTCGGCCAGCGCAGCCTTGGCGATCTTCAGGTCGCCCACCGACGTGCCCTCGCGCGCCATGTCCCACAGCGTGCCGATCATGCCGTCGAGCTCCCGGGCCTGACCCGGGGAGAGCGAATGGTTCTCGAAGAGGACCTCGAACGCGCTCAGCCGCGCCGCTGCCTCGGCATCGGCATCGGCGACGTCGCTCACGCCCGCCCGCGCCGCGCCCCGCCGCCCCCGCCGACGCCCCCGCCGACGCCCCCGCCAGTGCGTACAGCGTGGAGCGCTGCACGAGCGGTCGTTTGAGCGGCGCCACGATGGCCTCGAGCTCTTCGACGCCCATCCTCTGGCCGTGCTGTGCGCCCGCCGCCCGGGAGATGTTCTCGTCCATCAGCGTGCCCCCCAGGTCGTTGGCCCCGGCGCGCAGCACCTGGCGGACCCCCGCCGCGCCCATCTTGACCCAGCTGACCTGGATGTTGTCGATGTCACCGGCGTAGGCGATGCGCGCCACCGCGTGCATGAGCAGGGACTCGCGGAAGGTCGGCCCCCGCCGGGCCTTGCGCTGGAGGTAGATCGGGGTGGCCATGTGGACGAAGGGCAGCGGCACGAACTCGGTGAACCCCCCGGTCTCGCGCTGCAGGGCCCGGGTCCGCACGATGTGGCGGGCCCAGCTGATCGGCTGCTCCACCGAGCCGAACATGATCGTGATGTTGGAGCGCAGGCCCACCGAGTGGGCGGTGCGGTGCGCCTCCAGCCACTCGTCCGTGGAGATCTTGTCGGGGCAGATGAGGGCGCGCACCTCGTCGTCGAGGATCTCCGCCGCCGTGCCCGGGAGGGTCTTGAGCCCCGCCTCGCGCAGCCGCGTGAGGTACTCGGCGAGCGGGACACCCGAGCGCCGCGCCCCCTCGGTGACCTCGAGCGCGGTGAAGCCGTGGATGTGGATGGTCGCCGAGCCGGCCCGCACCGCCTCGAGCACGTGGAGGTAGTAGTCGCCGTCGAAGTCGGGGTGGATGCCGCCCTGCAGGCACACCTCGGTGGCGCCCTCGGCCTCCGCCTCGGCCACCCGCCGGGTGACCTCGTCGAGCTCGAGCAGGTAGGGGGCGCCGCGCAGGTTCAGCGACAGCGGGCCCTTGGAGAACGCACAGAAGCGGCACTTGAACGTGCACACGTTGGTGTAGTTGATGTTGCGGTTGCGGACGTAGGTGACGGCGTCGCCCACCGTCCGGCGGCGCAGGTCGTCGGCCACCTCGGCCACCATGCGCACCTCCGCGCCCCGGGCGCCGAAGAGGCTGACGATCTCGGCCGCGCCCACCTCCTGGCCCAGGGCCACCCCCGCCAGCACCTCGGCCACCGCGCCACCGCGCCCGGCGGCGCGGTGCGCCGGCGGCCCGTCGAGCAGGTCGGGCGGGGGCGCCTCTCCCCCCGAGCACCACGACGTGTCACGGGCCAGCCCCTCGGCGTCGGAGCCGTCGAGGACCGGGAAGCGCAGCGCCGGGTCGAGCCAGCGCGCCGGGTCCAGGGCGAAGGAGGGGTACACCGTCAGGCGGGGCGCCAGCACGTGGCCGGCCGCCTCGGTCGCGTCCCGCAGCACGTCGAGTGCCGGCCAGGCCCGCTCGGGGTTGACGTGGTCCGCGGTGACGGGCGACACGCCGCCCCAGTCGTCGATGCCGGCATCGAGCAGGGACGCCAGGTCGTCGGAGAGGTTCGGGGGCGCCTGGACGTGGATCGTCCGGCGGCAGCACGAGGCGGGCCGCCGCGACGGCCCAGACGAGGTCCCCCGGCGGGCAAGGCTCGGCCCGCGCCATCGCCGTCCCCGGCTTGGGGAGGAAGTTCTGGACGATGACCTCTTGCACGTGGCCGTGGCGGGCGTGCGACGCCGCGATGGCGCGCAGGGCCGCCAGCTGCCCGAGCCGGTCGTCGCCGATGCCGACCAGGATGCCGGTGGTGAACGGGATGGCGAGCTCGCCCGCCGCCTCCAGGGTGGCCAGCCGGCGCCCCGGCTCCTTGTCGGGTGCGCCGCGGTGGGCCGCCAGCCCCTCGGCCAGTGACTCGAGCATCATCCCCTGGCTGGCCGAGACCTCGCGCAGCCGCGCCAGCTCGTCGGCGAACAATGCGCCGGCGTTGGCGTGGGGGAGGAGGCCCGTCTCCTCCACGACGAGGCGGCACACCGCCGCGAGATAGTCCACCGTCGACGCGTAGCCCGTGCGCGCCCAGCCAGTCGCGCGCCACCGGGTAGCGCAGCTCGGGGCGCTCGCCCAGGGTGAACAAGGCCTCGTGGCACCCGGCCTCCCGTCCGGCCCGGGCGATGGTGAGGACCTCCTCACCGGTGAGGTACGGCGCGGCGAGGCGGGCCGGCGCCTTGGCGAAGGTGCAGTAGCCACAGCGGTCGCGGCACAGCATGGTGAGCGGGATGAACACCTTGGGGGAGAAGGTCACCCGGCGTCCGTGCGCCCCGTCCCGCACGACCCGGGCCAGCGCCGTGAGCTCGGCCAGCGGCGTGCGGAGGAGATCGGCGTCGGAGAGCATGCTGGCCAATCTAGGGGGCGCCCGCCGCCGCGGCGCGGTCCACCAGCCACGTCGTGCGACCGGCGTGGACCCGCGCCGCAGGGATGTCCTCGCCGCGCAAGAGCGCGGCCACCGCGTCGGACTTGGAGGCGCCGGCCACCGTGAACACGGCCAGCCGGGCCGAATTGATGGCCGGCAGCGTCAGCGTGAGGCGGGGGTGCGGGTTGCGCCCGTTGGGGTCCTCGGTCGCCCGCACCAG
Organism: uncultured Acidimicrobiaceae bacterium; assembly: GCA_963774485.1. GTDB lineage: Bacteria > Actinomycetota > Acidimicrobiia > Acidimicrobiales > RAAP-2 > Bog-473. Next base: position 478,318 of record CAVZFG010000021.1, on the reverse strand, counting down.
CTCACCCGGGTCCGCCTCGAGGCTCTCGTCGCCCGGGAAGAGCGACGCCGTGTGCCCGTCGGGACCCATGCCGAGATGGATGAGATCGATGCCCGGACCGGTCACCAGGTCGCTCATGAGCCGCTGGTAGGCGGCCACGCATTGCTCGAGCGGCCCTTCCGTCGGCATGGGATGGAAGGACCCGACGGGACCGACGCGGTCGAGCAGCGCCTCCTTGATGAGCCGCTGGTTGGCGTCCTCGTCGTCGGGCGGCACCACGCGCTCGTCACCGATGTAGACGTCGACGACGGTCCAGTCGATGCCCCCGGCCGTCGCCAGCACCTCGTAGGACTGCCGGGCCGTGGCGCCGCCGGACAAGACCAGCGCGAAGCGCGGGCCGGGGCGCGCCGCGAAGGCCTCGACCACCGCATCGGCGAAGGCGCGCCGGACGTCGTCGACGACGGTGATCAACTCAGGGCACGGGGGTCTCGGTCTCCATGCCCCGCTCGCCCGAGACCAGGGTGACGGCATGGCCGCCGAACTGGTTGCGCAGGGCGGCGAGCATCTTGAGCTGGAGCGAGTCCGGTTCTCGGGAGGCGAAGCGGGTGAAGAGCGAGGTGGCGATGACGGGCGCCGGCACCCCGCGGTCGATGGCCTCCAGCGCCGTCCAGCGCCCCTCGCCCGAGTCGTCCACGACCCCCTTGATCTGGTCGAAGCCGGCCCCGGGCCGGAGCGCCCGTTCCGCCAATTCGAGCAGCCAGGAGCGCACCACCGACCCGTAGCGCCAGATGGACGCGATCTCGTGCAGATCGAGGTCGAACTCGTGGGCCGTGCTCATGATCTCGAAGCCCTCGGCGTACGCCTGCATCAGCCCGTACTCGATCCCGTTGTGGACCATCTTGACGAAGTGGCCCGCGCCGATGGGCCCGACGTGGGCGTAGCCGCCCTCGGGCGCCAGGGTGCGCAGCGCCGGCTCCACCACCGCCACGGACCCCTCGTCGCCACCCACCATCAGGCAGTAGCCCTCGGTGAGGCCCCACACACCGCCGGACGTCCCGGCGTCGACCAGGCCGATCCCGCTCGGCTCGATCCGGGCCGCCAGCTCCTGGAACTCCTTGTAGTCCGAATTGCCGCCGTCGACGATGACGTCGCCGGGGGAGAACAAGCCCGCCAGCTCCTCGACGGTGGAGTCCGTGACCTTCCCGGCCGGGAGCATCACCCAGGCCGCCTTGGGCGCCGTGAGCTTGTCGGCCAGTTCGGCCAGGCTCGACGCCGTCTCCGCACCCTTCGAGGCCGCCTGCTGCAAGGCGTCGGCGCTCAGGTCGTACGCCACCACCTCGTGGCCGCCCTTGAGCAGGCGCTCGGTCATGTTGGCGCCCATCTTGCCGAGGCCGATCATGCCGATCCTCACGCGCGCTCCTCTCGGTTGCCCTGTTCGGTTGCCCTGTTCGGTTGCCCTGTTCGGTTGCCCTGCGGGATCAGAAGGTAGCGGCTTTGTCGGCCAGCGACTGCAGGATCTCGTCGAAGGACTTGGCGAAGGAGTGCACGCCCTCGTCCTCGAGCGTCTGTTCCACGTCCTGCATGTCGATCCCCGCCCGGCGCAGCTGGTCGAGGACCGCCGTCGCGTCCTCGGGGTCGGCGTCGACGGTCCGGTGCAGCGTCCCGTGGTCCTCGAAGGCGCGCAGGGTCCCCTCCGGCATGGTGTTGACGGTGGCCGGCCCGATGAGGTTGTCCACGTAGAGCAGGTCGGAATAGGCCGGGTTCTTGGTCGAGGTCGACGCCCACAGGGGTCGTTGCACGCGGGCGCCCGCCGCCCGCAGCGCCTCCCAGCGTTCGCCGGCGAAGGTCTGGTGGAAGTGCTGGTAGGCCGTCTGGGCCTGGGCCACCGCGGCCTTTCCCCGCAGGCCGAGCACGGCGGGGTCGCCGTTCTCCCCACCGGCGAGGGACTCCAGGCGACGGTCCACCTCCGTGTCGACCCGGCTGACGAAGAAGGAGGCCACGCTGGCCACGTGGGGGAGCACCTCCCGCCGGCCCGCGGCGACGAGCGCCTCGAGGCCCCGCAGGTAGGCCTCCATCACCTGGTCGTAGCGGTCGAGCCCGAAGATGAGCGTCACGTTGATGCTGCGCCCCTCGCCGATCAGCGTCTCGATGGCGGGGACCCCCTCGCGGGTGGCCGGCACCTTCACCAACAGGTTGGGCTGCGCGATGGTGTCGTGGAACTTCCGGGCGGCGCGCACCGTGCCCTCGGTGTCGTGCGCCAGGGACGGCGACACCTCGAGGGACACGAAGCCGTCCTCGTGGTCGCTGGCGTCGTAGAGGGGGCGCAGCATCTCGAGCGCGCTCTTGATGTCGGTGGTCGCCATCTCCCAGTAGGCGGCCTCCACCGTATGGTCCTTCACCAGGCTCCGGAACTGGTCGTCGTAGGTGTCCTGGTCGCTCATCGCCTTGGCGAAGATGGTCGGGTTCGACGTGACGCCCCGCACGCCGAGGTCGAGCAGCTCGGCCAGCTGCCCGTCCTCGAGCCAGTCCCGGCGCAGGTTGTCGAGCCAGGGGCTCTGGCCCCCGATGTCATAGAGATCTCGGAGTCGGGTCATCGGGACAGCTCCCTTCGTCGTTCGCCCGGCCGGCCGCCACGCGCCGCGGCGGCTCCCGGGTCAGCCACCGTGGCGGTCCAGCAGGGCGCGGGCCCGCTCCACCACGTGCTCGGGCGTGAACCCGAACTGCTCCATCACGACGGCGACCGGCGCGGACGCGCCGAAGTGGTCGATGCCGATCGCGTCGTCGGCGTAGCGGTCCCAGCCAAAGGTCGAGCCGGCCTCGATGCTGAGCACGGGCACCCCGGGCGGGAAGACGGCCGCCCGGTACTCCGCGCCCTGCTGCTCGAAGAGGTCCCAGCTCGGGAAGGACACCACCCGCGCCTGCACGCCCGAGCGGGCCAACGTCGTCCGTGCGGCCAGGCAGTGCTGGACCTCGCTGCCCGAGCCCACGAGCACGATCTCGGGGACGCGCTCGGTGTCGGCGTCGGCCAGGACGTAGGCGCCCCGCTCGACGCCGGCGGAGGCCCCGTCCGCGGTCTCGGCGAGCACCGGGACGTCCTGGCGGGTCAGGACCAGGCCGACCGGCCCGTCCGCCTCCACCGCCAGGCGCCAGGCCACCGCGGTCTCGTTGGCGTCGGCCGGCCGCAGGAGGCTCAGCCCCGGCATGGCGCGCAGCGAGGCGAGATGCTCGATGGGTTGGTGCGTGGGCCCGTCCTCGCCCAGGCCGATGGAGTCGTGTGTCCACGAGTAGACGACGTGGGCCTCACCGAGTGCGGCCAGCCGCACGGCGCCGCGCATGTAGTCGGAGAAGACGAAGAAGGTCCCACCCACCGGCAGCACGCCGCGGTGCGCCGCCATGCCGTTCATGATGCCGCCCATCCCGTGCTCGCGGATGCCGTAGTGCACCTGGGTGCCGCCCGGGGTGGTCCTCGACTGGAGCTCGGCCCCCTTGACCAGGACGCCGTTGTTCCCGGTGAGGTCGGCCGAGCCGGCCACCAGACCCGGGATGCGCCCGGCCGTGGCGTCGATGCACTGGTTGATGGCGTGCCGCGTGGCCAGCATGGTCCCCGCCTCGAAGCGGGGCAGGTCCGCGGCCCAACCGGTCAGCCCGTGCCCGGCCTGGGCGGCGTCCCAGGCGCCGCGGTCCCCGTCCCAGGACTCGAAGCGGGCGGTCCACTCGGCGTGGGCGCGCTCGCCTCGCTCGATCTGCCGGGAGTAGAAGGCGCGGACGTCGTCGGGGACCCAGAACGTCTGGTCGGGGGGCAGCCCGAGGATCTCCTTGGTGGCGCGGATCTCCTCTTCGCCGAAGGGGGTGCCGTGGGCCTTGGCGGAGTCGGTGAGGTGCGGCGAGGGCCACCCGATGTGGCTGCGCAGGACGAGGAGGGTGGGCTTGGCGTCAGGGTCGTCGGCCGGGTGCTCCAACGCCTCGTCGATGGCCGCCTCCAGTCCGTCGACGTCGTTGGCCATCTCGCCGAGGTAGCGGACGCGCCAGCCGTAGGCCTCGAAGCGGCCCACCACGTCGTCGTCGTAGGTGAGCTCGGTCGGCCCGTCGATGGTGATGTGGTTGTCGTCGTAGACGGCGAGCAAGCGTCCCAGGCCGAGGTGCCCCGCCAGCGAGGCGGCCTCGTGCGAGATGCCTTCCATCATGCAGCCGTCGCTCGCGATGACGAAGGTGCGGTGGTCGCAGACCTCGCGGCCGAAGCGGGTGCGCACCAGGCGCTCGGCGAGGGCCAGGCCGACGGCGTTGGCGAAGCCCTGGCCGAGTGGGCCCGTCGTGACCTCGATGCCCGGCGTGTGGTGGACCTCGGGGTGGCCCGGCGTCTTGCTGCCCCACTGGCGGAACCGCCGGAGGTCGTCGAGCGAGAGGTCGTAGCCGGTGAGGTGCAACATGGCGTACTGCAGGATGCAGGCGTGCCCGCAGGAGAGGACGAAGCGGTCCCGGTCGGGCCACCCGGGGTCGCGTGGGTCATAGCGCATGACCCGCGTCCACAGGACGTGGGCCAGCGGAGCCAGCGCCATGGCGGTCCCCGAGTGCCCGGAGTGCGCCTCTTGGGGCGCGTCCATGGCGAGGCCGCGGATGACGTTGATGCCCAGCTCGACCGGGTCCGGGTCCGGCACGACGGGAGAGGATGTGTGCAACGTCATGGTCAACCCTAACCGGCCGTTCCCGCCCGTCGTGAGGGCGGTCACGTACTCTTCACCGACATGTCTTCCCGTATGCAGGTGCCGCCAAACAGCGACCTCACCCTGGGCATGACCTGCCTGGACAAGGCCGTCCCGGGCCGGTGCACCTGGCGCATGAAGGCCGACGAGCGCTTCGCCAACCCGGCCGGGATCATGCAGGGAGGCTTCCTCGGTGCCTTCGCCGACTCGGCCATGGGGGCGGCCGCCGTCACCTTCGTCGAGGGCCGGCGCGTGTTCGCCTCCAACGCAGAGATGAAGATCAGCTACCTCGGGCCTGTCGCGCCGGGGGCCGAGCTCGTCTGCACGGCCGAGGTCGTCTCCGGTGGGCGCCGCGTCGCCTTCGTCGAGGCCGGCATCACGGCTCGCGCTCCAGGCGAGGACGTCCGACGGCTGGTGGCCCGGGCATCGTCCACGTACATGTTCAAGGACCGCGACTGACGACGGCCGCCGGCGGTGTTTGCATGCCGACGGCCCAGGTAGCAGGATTGTGCGCCACATGCCACCACCGTCAGACAACGGCAGCCACGGGCTGCGCCATGCCGGGGACGACGCCTTTCAGCTCACGGTCGACTACCTCAAGCAGGAGACCGTCGAACCCCTCAAGGGTCTGGGCCGCTTCCTGTACATGGGGATCGCCGGCTCCTTCTTCTTGGCCTTTGGCATCCTGCTCATCCTGATCGGGGTGCTGCGCCTGCTGCAGACGGAGACGGGCACGGCCCTGACGGGGGACTGGTCATGGGTGCCCTACGCGGCGGTGGTCCTGCTCGGGATCGTCATCATCGGCGTGGCCGCCTGGCGCATCACCGCCGGGCCCGGACAAGAGAAGCTGCCCGAGGTGGTGGCCCGACGCGAGGCGAGAGAGACCGAGTCACTGGAGGGAGCGAGCTGATGCCAGGCACGACGACGAAGGCGGGGAGCAACGGGCGGCTGATCACGCGGGAGGACCTGCAAGCCGCCTACGCACAGGTGGTGGGCGAGGGCGAGGCGGAGGCGCGTGCCGCCGCGCCGCGGGTGCTCGCCGTGGCGGGCGCCATCGGCATCCTGGTCATCGCGCTGGCCTTCCTGGCCGGCCGGCGTCGGGGACGCGCCAAGTCGGCCGTCGTCGAGATCCGGCGGCTCTGACGTGGACGTGCTCCTGCGGCGCTTCCTCCGCGCCGGGGTCCGGAGGGGGCTGGCCGGGAACTGGTACTGGTTCCTCCTGGCCGGCGCCACCTTCTTCCTGCGCCGGGTCCTGAACGACCGGGCCAGCGTCGTCTCGACCGTCACGGTCGCACCGGGCGAGCAGGTGCTCATCACGGTGCGCGACCGCAACGCCGCACCCGCCGTCGAAGCCTGACGCCCGTGGCGGGCCCCTTCGCGGCGGGGGAGCGGGTGCTCCTCGTCGACCCCAAGGACCGCCGCTATCTCCTGACGCTCGTGGCGGGGGCGACCTTCCACACCCATGCCGGCGTGCTGGTCCACGACGACGTCATCGGGTCCACCGAGGGTTGCACCATCACCGGATCGACCGGGCGCAGCTTCCTGGCCCTGCGCCCGACCCTGAGCGACGTCGTCCTCAAGATGCCCCGCGGCGCCCAGGTGATCTACCCCAAGGACCTCGGCGCCATCCTCATCGCCGCCGACATCGGGCCCGGCCAGCGGGTGCTCGAGGCCGGCGTGGGCTCGGGCGCTCTGTCCATGACCGTCCTGCGCGCCGGCGCGTCGATCGTGGGCTACGAGTTGCGGGAGGACTTCGCGCGGCGGGCCCGGGCCAACGTGCTGGCGGCGCTGGGCCCCGCTGCGCCCTACCGGGTGGAGATCCGTGACGTGACCGAGGGCATCGACGAAGCGGGCCTCGACCGCATCCTGCTCGACATGCCCGAGCCCCACAAGGTGGTGGACGCGGCCGCGGCCGCTCTGCGCCCGGGCGGCATCCTGTTGGCCTACCTGCCCACCATCAACCAGACCTCGCTGCTGCGTCAGGCGCTCGACGAGGACGGCGCGCCGTTCGGCCTCGCCGAGACGCAGGAGATCCTGCGGCGCACCTGGCACGTCGAGGCGCGCTCGGTCCGTCCGGATCACCGCATGGTGGGCCACACCGGCTTCCTCACCACGGCGCGGCGGCTGGAGCGATGAGCGCCGACGGGGGCGACGGGGGCGGCGAGGGCCTGCAGCAGTACGTCGAGGCGATCAGCCCGGAGCAGCGCCCCCTCTTCGACCGGCTGCACCGCATCATCGTTTCGGAGCACCCAGACGCCGAGGTCGCACTGTCGTACGGGATGCCGTCCTACCGGGTGGGCCGTCGTCGCCTCAACGTCGGCGTCTGGAAGCACGGGGTGTCCGTCTACGGCTGGCGCGCCGACCGGGACGGGGGGTTCGTCGCCCGCCATCCGAAACTGTCGAGCGGCAAGGCGACGATACGGGTCAGCGTGCAGGACGCCGACGGGATCTCCGACGACGAATGGCGGGCACTCCTCGGCGGCGCGCTCGAGCCCTAGGCCGGGCGCTTCAGTCCCGCTCGATGAAGATGCACTCGCCGGGGCACTCCTCGGAGGCCTCGACCACCGCGTCCTCCAGATCGCCCGGCACCGCCGCCATACCGGCCGACCCACCCGGGTCGCTCTTGATGTCGCTGTCTTCCTTCACGTAGGCCAGGCCGTCGTCGAGGAGGGTGAAGACGGCCGGCGCGATCTCCTCGCAGAGCCCGTCGCCCGTGCAGAGATCCTGGTCGATCCAGACCTTCATGTACCTGATTCTCCCTTGTCGAAGCCCGCCCGACGGACCACGAGGACCGTAGTGAGGCGTCACGCGAGGCGTCAATCCGGCCTCGCGACCCCTTCATCGTACCCGTCCGGGCCTCCCGTCCTGGCGCATCCCGGGTGCCCTCAAGTCGCTCGCAAAACCGGCCGATGCGAGGGCTAGGGTGACAAGCGGTGACCACGACTCCCGACGATGCCGCCCAGCTCGAAGCGCTCCGTGCCGAGCTGGCCGATGCCGAGGATGAGATCCACGCGCTCCGGCGCCGGTTGCAGGAGAGCCCGGGCCGGGTGCAGGCCCTCGAGGAGCGCCTGCTCGAGTCCAAGGGACAGCTGGCCCAAGCCACCTCGCAGAACGAGAAGCTGACCTTCACCCTCCAGCAGGCCAAGGAGCAGCTGGCCGCCCTGCGCGAGGAGGTCGAGAAGCTCACACAACCTCCGGCGGCCTACGGCACGTTCCTCGGAGTCAACGAGGACGGCACGGTCGACGTCTTCTCGAGCGGGCGCAAGATGCGGGTGAGCCTGCACCCCGACATCGACCCCGGCGCCATCCGCAAGGGGAACGAAGTCGTCCTCAACGAGAGCCTGAACGTGGTCCTCGTCCGCGAGGGGGAGTTCTCCGGCGAGGTGGTCACCCTGAAGGAGCAGCTCGAGGACCACCGTCGCTGCGTCGTCTACGCCCGCGCCGACGAGGAGCGGGTGGCCGAGCTCTCCGAGGACATGATGGGCACCAAGCTCCGGGCCGGAGACTCCTTGCTCATGGACACGCGCACGCAGCTCCTGATCGAGAAGCTGCCCAAGCTCGAGAGCGAGGAGCTCGTCCTCGAAGAGGTGCCGGACATCACCTACGCGGACGTGGGCGGCCTGGACAGCCAGATCGAGGCCATCACCGATGCCGTCGAGCTGCCCTACATGCACCGCGAGCTCTTCGTCGAGTACTCGCTGCCGGCGCCCAAGGGCATCCTGCTCTACGGCCCGCCCGGCTGCGGCAAGACGCTCATCGCCAAGGCAGTGGCGAACTCGCTGGCCAAGAAGGTCGCCGAGAAGACCGGGAACGACAACGTCCGCAGCTTCTTCCTCAACATCAAGGGACCCGAGCTCCTCAACAAGTACGTCGGGGAGACGGAGCGCCAGATCCGCCAGGTCTTCCAGCGGGCCCGCGAGAAGGCGGACGAGGGCATGCCCGTCATCGTCTTCTTCGACGAGATGGAGTCCCTCTTCCGCACCCGCGGCACGGGCATCAGCTCCGACATGGAGTCGACGATCGTGCCCCAGCTCCTGGCCGAGATCGACGGCGTCGAGTCGTTGCGCGACGTCATCGTCATCGGCGCCTCGAACCGGGAGGACCTGATCGACCCGGCCATCCTGCGTCCCGGACGGCTCGACGTGAAGATCAAGATCGAACGCCCCAACGAAGAGGCCGCCGGGCAGATCTTCAGCCGCTACCTCAAGCCGGACCTCCCCCTCGATGCCGAGGAGGTCCGCCGCCTCGGCGGGGGCGACGCCGACAAGGCGGTACAGGCCATGATCGAGCAGACGGTGGCCGAGATGTACCGCGAGGACGACGAGAACCGGTTCCTGGAGGTCACCTACCAGAACGGCGACAAGGAGATCCTGTACTACCGCGACTTCGCGTCCGGGGCGATGATCGAGAACATCGTGCGCCGGGCGAAGAAGCTGGCCATCAAGCGGGTCATCGCCGGCGAGGCGGGTGGCATCCGCACGTCGGACCTGCTGGAGTCCATCCGCCAGGAGTACAAGGAGAACGAGGACCTGCCCAACACCACCAACCCCGACGACTGGGCCCGGATCTCGGGCAAGAAGGGCGAGCGCATCGTCTACGTCCGCACCCTGCTCAGCGAGGACCGCGAGGTGCACGGGGGCCGTTCCATCGAGCGGGTCGGTACCGGCCAGTACCTCTAGAAGTTAGGGTCGGTCCGTGGCCACCACCAAGGTCTGCGGCATTGAGACCGAGTACGGCATCCATTCGCCGGGTCCCGAGCAGAACCCCATCGCCGCGTCCTCGGTGCTGGTGAACGCCTACGCCGCCGACGTGGAGCGCCAGATCGGGTGGGACTTCGAGGACGAGACGCCCGGGAACGACGCCCGTGGTTTCGCCCGCGAAGGGTCCTTGGCCCCCATGGTGGAGACGCACCTGGCCAACACCGTCCTCACCAACGGCGCCCGCTTCTACGTGGACCATGCCCATCCGGAGTACTCGAGCCCCGAGTGCCTGACGCCGCTCGAGTGCCTCGTCTACGACAAGGCCGGCGAGGAGGTGCTGCGCCGGGCCATGGTGGCCGCCTCGTTGCGCATGCCCGAGCAACCCGCCCCCATCGTCTACAAGAACAACTCCGACGGGAAGGGCAACTCCTACGGCTGCCACGAGAACTACATGATGGACCGGGCCGTCCCCTTCGCCAAGGTGATCGACGGGGTCGTCCCCCATTTCGTGTCGCGCACGCTCTTCACCGGGTCGGGCAAGGTCGGCACCGAGACGCCCGCGCTGGACTCCGAGACCGTCGAGTACCAGCTCTCGCAGCGGGCGGAGTTCTTCGAGGAGATCGTCGGGCTCGAGACGACGTTGAAGCGCCCCATCGTCAACACACGGGACGAGCCCCATGCGGACCCCAAGCGCTTCCGACGCCTGCACGTGATCGTCGGGGACGCCAACCTGTCGGAGATCGCCATCTTCTTGAAGATCGGGACCACCGCCATCGTGCTGGCCATGGTGGAGGACGACGCCGGCCCGACCCGAGACCTCTCCCTGGCGGACCCCGTCCGCGCGCTGCACCAGGTGTCGGCCGACCTGTCGCTGGCGCAGCCGCTGGCGCTGACCGACGGGTCCACGGCGACCGCGCTCGAGCTCCAGTGGGAGCTCTTCGGCGCTGCCCGCAAGTACGCCGAGGAGTTCGGCCTGGCCGCCCTGGGCGACGACGGTGCCACCGGCGCGCTGGTGATGGAGCACTGGGAGGCCGTGCTCGGTGGGCTCGAAGCCGACCCGGCCACGCTGGCCGACACGCTGGACTGGGTGGCCAAGCGGGAGCTGCTCCTGGCCTACCAGGAGCGGCACTCCTGCGGGTGGAAGGACCCCCGGATCGCGGCTCTGGCCTTGCAGTATCACGACCTCCGCCCGGACCGCTCGGTGTTCCGGCGCCTGGACATGCGCTCGCTGGTCGAGCCGGCAGAGGTGGCGGCCGCGGTGAGCGAGCCGCCGCCGGGCACGAGGGCCTGGTTCCGCGGCAAGTGCCTGGCCCGGTGGCCCGACGCCGTGGTCACCGCCAACTGGGATTCCCTCGTCTTCGACATCGGAGCCGACCCGTTGCGGCGCGTCCCTATGATGGACCCCCTGAAGGGAACAGCCGAGCACACCGGAGCGCTCCTGGCCCAGAGCACAGGACCGGCGGACCTGCTCAATCGGCTCAACTCCTAGGCGAAGACGTCGAGCAGAGGACGGGACAGGGAACGATGGCAGAACAAGAGCAGAAGAAGAAGGGCTCCGGCACGGCCCGGACGACCGAGACCGAGACCGAGGTGGCCGACGCCACCCCCGCGACCTCGGAGCGGGGCGAGAAGATCAAGGCCGAGCTCGACGACCTCCTCGACGAGATCGACGAGGTCCTCGAGGACAACGCGGAGGAGTTCGTCCGCAACTACGTGCAAAAGGGTGGGCAGTAGCCGCCGGTGGCCCTCCCCATCTTCCCCCCGGAGCGTGATCCGGGTCCGGACTTCGTCGGCCTGTTGCGCCTGACCTCGGGCCGGGCCGACGGAGACGCGCGCGTCCACGAGGTCGGCACGCCGTCCGCCGTGCCCCACGGCACCACCGTGGTGGCCCTGCGCTATGCCGACGGCGTCGTGATGGCCGGCGACCGCCGCGCCACGGCGGGCAACATCATCGCCCACCACGCCATGGAGAAGGTCTTCCCGGCCGACCGCTACTCGGCGGTGGCCATCGCGGGCACGGCGGGCATGGCGCTCGAGATGGTCCGCCTGTTCCAGGTGCAGCTGGAGCACTACGAGAAGGTCGAGGGGTCGACCCTCTCGCTCGAGGGCAAGGCCAACCAGCTGGCCCAGATGGTCCGCCAGCACCTGCCCCTGGCCATGCAGGGACTCGCCGTCGTCCCCCTCTTCGCCGGCTACGACACGGCCCGCGGCACCGGCCGCATCTTCAACTACGACGCCACCGGCGGCAAGTACGAGGACACCGACTTCCAGGCCACCGGCTCGGGTGGGCGGGACGCCCGCAGCACCATCAAGCTGGGGTGGCGCGAGGGCCTGCCCCAGGACGCAGCGGTGGACCTGGCGATCCAGTCCCTCTACGACGCGGCCGACGAGGACTCCGCGACCGGCGGCCCCGATCCGGTCCGCGGCATCTACCCGATCGTCGCCGTCGTCGACGCGGCAGGTTACCGAGAGGTGCCCGAGGAAGAGGTCGCCGAGCGCTTCACCGCCCTCATCGTCCGCAAGCAGGCGGAGCGTGCGCCCCATGAGCATGCCCTACTACGTCGCGCCCGAACAGGTCATGAAGGACCGGGCCGAGTACGCCCAGAAGGGCATCGCCCGCGGTCGCTCGCTCGTGGCCACCACCTACGACGTCGGCATCGCCATCGTCGCCGAGAACCCGTCGCGTTCACTGCACAAGATCAGTGAGATCTACGACCGGATCGCCTTCGGCGGCGTGGGCAAGTACAACGAGTACGACCAGCTCCGGGTGGCGGGCGTCCGGCATGCCGACACCAAGGGTTACGCCTACAGCCGTGAGGACGTCGACGCCCGGTCGCTGGCCAACCTCTACGCCCAGTACCTCGGCAACGTCTTCACGCACGAGATGAAGCCGCTCGAGGTCGAGATCCTCGTGGCCGAGCTCGGCGACACCGAGAACCAGCTGTACCACATCGCCTACGAGGGCACGATCACCGACGAGGACCGCTTCGCCGTGCTCGGGGGCGACGCCGAGACCATCGCGGAGCGTGTGGCGGCGGCCTGGCAGCCCGACTGGGACATGGCGACGGCCATCAAGGCCGCCGTGGCGGCACTGGCCGGCCCGGACCGCACCCTGGGGGCGGGCGATCTCGAAGTGGCCACCCTGAGCCGGGGCAACGGCCGGCGCACCTTCCGCAGGATCGAGGAAGAGGAGCTGGCACAACTGCTGGCCTAGTCGGCTGTACGGTTGGCCCGGTGGAGCGGCGCATCTTCGGCGTTGAGAACGAGTACGGGGTGACCTTCACCCTGCGCGGCCAGCGCCGGCTCAGCCCCGACGAGGTGGCTCGGTACCTCTTCCGGCGCGTGGTCTCGTGGGGTCGCTCGTCCAACGTGTTCCTGGAGAACGGCGCACGGCTGTACCTCGACGTCGGAAGCCACCCCGAGTACGCCACCCCCGAATGCGACCGGATCAGCGACGTGGTCGTGCACGACAAGGCGGGGGAGTGGATCCTGGCGCAGCTGGTGACCGGTGCCCAGGCGCGCCTGCGCGAGGAGGGGATCCGCGGCGAGGTGTACCTCTTCAAGAACAACACCGACTCGGTCGGCAATTCCTACGGCTGCCACGAGAACTACCTGACCGAGCGCAACGACGAGTTCAACCGCTACACGGAGGTCCTCATCCCGTTCCTGGTCTCGCGCCAGATCTACGCCGGCGCGGGCAAGGTGCTCCAGACGGCGCGCGGCGCCGTCTTCTGCCTGAGCCAGCGGGCCGAGCACATCTGGGAGGGAGTGTCCTCGGCCACCACGCGCAGCCGCCCCATCATCAACACCCGGGACGAGCCCCACGCCGACGCCGAGCGCTTCCGCCGCCTCCACGTCATCGTCGGCGACTCCAACATGAGCGAGTACGCCACCTTCCTGAAGATCGGCACGACGTCGATCCTCCTCGCCATGCTCGAGGACTCCTCGACGGTCCTGCGCGACCTCACGCTCGAGAACCCCATCCGGGCCATCCGGGAGATCAGCCACGACATCACCTGCCAGCGCCGGGTGCGGCTGGCCAACGGCCGCGAGATGCGGGCCCTCGACATCCAGACCGAGTACCTGGAGCGGGCGCTCAAGTTCCGGGAGCGGCGCGGGCTGTCCCCGGAGGAGGACCGGGCCCTCGACATGTGGGAGCACTGCCTCAAGGGACTCGAGGCGGACCCGACGTCACTGTGGCGCGAGTGCGACTGGGTCGCCAAGTACCGGCTGGTCGAACACATGCGAGCCCGCCACGACGTCTCGCTCTCGCACCCCAAGGTGGCGATGATCGACCTCATGTACCACGACGTCGACCGCAGCCGTGGCTTGTTCTACAAATTGCAACAGCGTGACGAGATGGAACGCACCTGCACGGACGAGGCCATCACCGAGGCCATGACGAAGCCGCCGGAGACGACACGGGCCAGGCTGCGCGGCGCCTTCGTCAAGCGCGCCAAGGAACGCCGGCGCGACTTCACGGTGGACTGGGTCCACCTCAAGCTGAACGACCAGGCCCAGCGCACCGTGCTGCTCAAGGATCCCTTCAAGTCGCACGATGAGCGGGTGGAACGGCTCATCCAGTCGCTGTAGCGGCACCGTAGAGTGAAGACACATGTTCAACCTCGACCCAGGCAAGCTGCTCGTGATCGCCGTGGTCGCCATCATCCTCCTGGGGCCTGACCGGCTGCCCCAGGTGGCGCGGCAGGTCGGCGGAGCGTGGCGCTCGTTCAACGAGTTCCGCCACCGCATGGAGTCAGAGGTGCGAAGCTCCATGCCCGACCTGCCCCCGACCTCCGAGATCGCCCGCCTGGCCCGTTCGCCGTCGGCCCTGCTCGACCACCTCTCGAACATGTCCTCGGACGAGGAGCCCGACGGGACGTTCCAGCCACCGGCCGCGCCGCAGCCGCCCGCAGAGGTCCCCGTGACGCCGCCCGGACGCCCCGGCACCGCCGCCGCCGCCTGCGCCGACCCCGATCCGGGCGGATGGTCCGCCGACCCCGACCCGCGACGTCGCCCCCGGCGTCCGGGGTCGTCGTCCCCGGCGACCCCAGCCTCAACTGAACGGCTCGCCGTGGTGACCCTTCCCTTCACGGCCAAGCGGAAGAGCCGGCCGTCGCCGGACAACATGACGCTCGGCGAGCATCTCGGCGAGCTGCGCCGCCGGGTGATCGTGTGCGTCATCGCGTTCGTCGTCGCCGCCACGGTCGCCGTGTTCGCCTACGAGCCGATCCTGCACTTCCTCCTGCGGCCGCTGTGCACGGTCGACGCGTCGACCGTGCACCACACGAGCACGTCGACCGGCTCGTTGCTCATCACGTCCAACGGCACCTGCAACCTCTTCGTGACGTCGCCGCTCGACGGCCTCTCGCTCCGGGTGAAGATCGCCCTCTTCGGTGGCCTCGTCCTGGCCTCGCCCGTGATCCTGTTCCAGGTCTGGCGCTTCGTCACCCCCGGCCTCAAGGCGTCCGAGCGGCGCTACGCCATCCCCTTCGTGGTGAGCGCCTTCGTGCTCTTCCTCGCCGGGGCGGCGACCGCGTACATCACCCTGCCCCACGCGCTGGGCTGGCTGAAGTCCGTCGGGGGCCCGAACCTCCAGGCGATCTACGACCCGATCCCGTATCTGGGACTGATCCTGCTGATGATGACGATCTTCGGGCTGACCTTCGAGTTCCCCGTCGTGCTGGTGTCGCTCGAGCTCGCCCGCGTCGTCACACCCGCCCGGCTGCTCCGCTCCTGGCGCTGGGCGGTCATCATCATCGTGGTCGTCGCAGCGGTCTTCACGCCGAGCTCCGATCCCTTCTCCATGTTCGCCCTCGCCATCCCCCTCGTGGCCTTCTACTTCATCTCCATCGGGATCGGGAAGCTGCTCGGGCGTTGAGCGGATCCCCGTGGCCCGTCGAAGAGACGGCCGACGCCGCGGAGTTCGAAGCCGACCTGCCGTTCGACCTCGACGATTTCCAACGCGAGGCGCTCCGCTGCCCTCGACGCCGACCACGGCGTCCTCGTGTCCGCCCCGACGGGATCGGGCAAGACGCTGGTCGCCGCCTACGCCGTGCACCGGGCCCTGTGCGCGCGCGGGAAGGCCTTCTACACGACGCCGCTCAAGGCCCTGTCGAACCAGAAGTACGGCGAGCTGGTGGCGGCCTACGGCGAGGACCACATCGGGCTGCTGACCGGCGACACCACCCTCCGGCCCCGCGCCCCCGTCGTCGTGATGACCACCGAGGTGCTGCGCAACATGCTCCTGGCCGGGTCGGATCTCCTCGAGGGGCTCCACACGGTGGTCCTCGACGAGGTGCACTTCATCCAGGACCCCTACCGGGGCGGGGTGTGGGAGGAGGTGCTCGTCCTCTCGCCGCGCGAGGTCCGCTTCGTGTGCCTCTCGGCCACGGTGAACAACGTCGACGAGCTGGGTGGATGGCTGCGGTCGGTCCGGGGCGACACCGCGGTGATCGTCGAGCGGCACCGGCCGATCGTCCTGCGCCACCACTTCGCCGTCGTCCGCCGGGAGGACGGCGAGGTGCTCCTGCTCCCGCTGCTGCAGGAGAACGGCCGGCCCGGTGAGGAGGGGCTGCGCATCGACCAGGCGGTGCGCCGGGCGCTGCGGGGCCGCTCGGCCCACTGGCAGGTCCGGGGCCGGGCCCCCCGCCTGCCCTTTCGCGCCCCGCGACGCACCGAGATGGTCGAGGAGCTGGGCCGCTGCGAGATGCTGCCCGCCATCGTCTTCATCTTCAGCCGGGCGGCCTGCGACGACGCCGTGCGCCAGGTCGTGCGCGACGGCGTCCGCCTGACCGACGCGTCGGAGCGTTCGGCGATACGCCAGGTCGTCGAGCGCCGGGTCGAGTTCCTCGGGGACGAGGACCTCGACGTGCTCGGCTACGACGAGTGGCTCGAGGGTCTCGAGCGGGGCGTGGCGGCCCACCACGCCGGCCTGGTGCCGGTCTTCCGCGAGACGGTGGAGGAATGCTTCGCCGCCGGGCTCCTGAAGGTCGTCTTCGCCACCGAGACGCTCTCGCTCGGCATCAACATGCCGGCCCGGTCGGTGGTGATCGAGCGGTTCACGAAGTACGGCGGCGCGGGCCGGGCGACGCTCACCTCGGGTGAGTACCTCCAGCTGACCGGGCGGGCCGGGCGGCGCGGCCTCGACGAGGAGGGGCACGCCGTCGTCGAGTGGTCGAGCGAGATCACCTTCGCCGAGGCCGCCCGGGTCGCGTCGGCACCGCCGCCGGACCTGCGCTCGGCCTTTCGGCCGACGTACAACCTCGCCGTCAACCTCGTGGCGCGCTTCGACCGGGACACGGCGGGCGCCGTGCTGCAGCGGTCCTTCGCCCAATGGCAGGCACGCAAGCCGGATCTCCTGTTGCGGCAGCTGAGGCACCGGGTCACGGTGCTGGAGCAGATGGGGTACGTCGACGGTTGGACCCTGACACCCGCCGGCCACCGGCTGTCCCGCATCTACCACGAAGCCGACCTGCTGATCGCCGAGGCCTTGGGCAGCGACGCGTTCTCCGGAGCCGAGCCCGCCGTGCTCGCCGGCGTGCTCTCGGCCGTCGTCTTCGAGCCCCGCCGGGCCCGGCGCACCCCCGGCCCGCACGGCCCGCGCCGGGGAAAGCGGCGGGTCCAGTTGCAGGACCGCCTGGGCGACAAGCGGACCGCCGAGCTCGCCAGGCGCTGCGAGGCCGTCAGCGCCATGGCGGAGCGCATCCACGGCGTCGAGGAGGCGCATCTCGTGCCCCGCACACGGCAGCCGGCGCCCGGCCTGGCGACCGCGGTGGCGTCGTGGGCCAGGGGCGCGTCCTTCTCGACCGCCCTGGGCGTGGCCGCCCGCGACGTCGGCCAGCTGGCGCCGGGGGACTTCGTGCGCACCATGAAGTCGGTGGCCGACCTGGCCCAGCAGGTCTCGCACACCGCAGCGGACACCGAGGTGGCGGTGGCGGCACGCGAGGCGGTCTCCCTGCTGCTCCGGGGCGTCGTCGCCGGGGGCGCGCCGGGCACCTGACCCTATCCGCCACCGTCGCGTCACCCTCGTTCTATGGTTGGCCGGGCATGTTCCCCTACTCCCAAGAGCACTTCACCGCGGACGAGGAGACCATCCTCCGGCGCTACGTGACCAACCTGGACGAGCCGGTTTTTGCCCTGGTCAACCTGCCCGAAGTGGTCAAGGGAGCCCTCTTCGCCCGCTACTCGCGCTCGCCCAAGAGCCTGCGCCGGCTCTTCCTGGACGAGTTCGTCGGGGACCTCGACGTCTCGGGCGACGCCACGGTCGACGCGACGGTCGGGCTGGCGCGTGCGGAGCAGCTCTACGAGAAGGTCTTCGTCGAGTACGGCGACGATTCGGTCGCGCAGCTGGGCGGCGTGCACCTCGCCTGCGAGCAGTCGTCCAACGTGCTGTCGAAGGTGCTCGAGTGGGGCCGCCTCATGGCCTATCTCGAGCAGTCGACCCGCTACATCGAGTACAACCAACGGCTCGACAACGGGCAGTACCGCTACTACCGGCCGCCCGAGATCCTCGACTCCCCGCACGGGGCCCGCTTCGTCGGCGAGATGGACAGGGTGTTCGACACCTACGGCGCGCTGCTCCCGCGCATGCAGGCCTGGGTGGCCGAGCGCTTCCCCCAGCAGGCGGGGGACAGCGACTTCGTGTACCGCCAGGCGACCCGCGCCAAGTCCCTCGACGCGTTGCGCGGGCTCTTGCCGGCGGCGTCCCTGTCCAACATCGGCATCTACGGCACCGGCCAGTCCTACGAGCAGTTGTTGCTGCGCATGCGCGCGCACCCCCTGCCCGAGGCGCGCCAGTACGCCGACATGATGCTCGCCGAGCTGCGCAAGGTGATCCCCTCGTTCCTCCAACGCGTCGACGCTCCCGAGCGTGGCGGCGAATGGTCGGCCTACCTCGCCTCGACGCGCGAGCACACCGCGGCCGTGGTGTCCCGCCTGTGGCCCGAGCTCGGACCCGGCGGCCCGGCCGTCGACGGTGAGCGGGAGGGGGAGGTCACGCTGCTCGACTTCGATCCCGACGGCGAGGAGAAAGTCCTGGTGGCAGCCTGTTTCTCTCACCTCGGCTGCTCGGAGCGCGAGGCCGCCTACCGGGTCAGGCGCCTCGGCCACGAGGACCGGGTTGCGCTGTTGCAGGCGTACGTGGGCGAGCGCCGGAATCGCCGCCACCGGCCCGGCCGCGCCTTCGAGCGCACCGAGTACCGCTTCGAACTCGTCACCGACTACGGCGCATTCCGCGACCTGCAGCGCCATCGGATGCTCACGATCGAATGGCAGCGCCTCGGGATCTCGCTCGGCTACGACATGCCGGACCTCGTCGCCGACGCCGGGCTCGGCGAGCGCTACGACGAAGCGATCGGCCGAGCCGAGGATCTCTATCGCTCACTGCTGGCCGACTTTCCCGAGCAGGCCTCCTACGCGGTCGCGCTGACGCACCGCATCCGCTACGTCATGCAGTTCAACGCGCGCGAGGCCATGCACCTCGTCGAGCTCCGCTCGGGGACCCAGGGGCATCCCGCCTACCGCAGGGTGGCCCAACAGATGCACCGGGCCATCGCCGAGGTCGCCGGGCACCGGGCGCTGGCCGAGGCGATGTCCTTCGTCGACCACGGGTCGACCGACCTGGAGCGGCTCGAATCCGAGCGGCGGGCGGAGCGCCGGCGCTCCGAAAAATCTGTAACGCATTGACCAGGAACTACCGTTGTTCTCCCTGGTGGCAGCCCCTTTGCGCTTCTTGACGACCCCACCCCCGGCTTGCCTAATGTACGGCGCAGTCACGACGCCCCTGAGGTCGCTGCAGATGAGGAAGGGATGAAGCAGCGAGGGGGGGATGTGCTGTGAGAGGCGGTGGTTGGCCCTGGGGGTCGAGTAGAGAACGTGTTGCTTGCCTGGCTGACCCGGGCCTGCGACATGGCGCCAAAGACCCCAGGGCCCGCCCGCCCGAGCCACCGGGCCTCACCGACCGAATCCTCCCGGGGCGCCTCGTTCACAGCGATTGAATGGTCTCTCCAACCGTCTATGCTCCCGCGGCACAATGGCGACCAAGAAGAAAGCCAAAGTCGAAGACGTCGAACCTGAGGGCGCCGATCTCGAAGAGGATGAGGTGCTCGTGGAGGCCGAGCTCGACGTCGACATCGACGACGCGGACGCGCTCGAGGACATCGAGGTCGACGCGCTCGAGGACGAGGACGACGACCTCGTCGTCCTCGACGACGAGGAGGACGAGGTCGACGCGGACGTCGACGAGATCCTGACCGCGTCGCCGGCCGCCGTCGTCGAGCGGTCGGGTGAGGGCGAGGAGGAGGAGGAGGAAGAAGAGCCCGACGACGAGGACGTCGAGGCCAGCCTGGACGTCATCCTCAAGGAGCGCCTGGTCGTCGAGGACGAGCCCGAGGACGAGGAGGCGACGGACCAGGAGGACAAGACCGAGGGCAACGAGCGGGTGTTGCCCAAGCAGCCCGACGAGTTCGTGTGCCGCTCCTGTTTCCTGGTCAAGCACCCCAGCCAGCTGGCAGACAAGAAGAACATGCTCTGCCGAGACTGTGTCTGAGGAGACGGGTCCGGACGAGGGAACGGCCGGGAAGAGCCCGTTGCGCCGCGCGTTCGACCTGTGCCTCTTCGCGCCGGTGGGCCTTGCCGTCACCGTGGTCGAGGATCTCCCCGAGCTGATCGACAAGGGTCGCCGCAAGGTCGAGCTCCAACTCGGGAACGCCCACGTGGTGGGTCGCTTCGTCGTCAACAAGAGCCAGCGAGGGGTGTCGGAGCGGCTCGACGGCCTCTTGGGCGGCGGGACCGAGGCGACGTCTCCCGGCGACGAGGACGGGTCCCAGACCGTCGCCCAGGCGGCCTGGGAGCGACGTGTGCCCGACCCGGCCGCCGAGGCGATCGTGGGCGGTGCGCTGGCCGATTACGACACGCTCAGCGCCTCCCAGGTCGTCCGGCGTCTCGAGAGCCTGGGTCCGAACGAGCTGCGCGCCGTCCAGCGCTACGAGGCCTCCACCCGCAACCGGCGCACGATCTTGAACCGGGCCGGCCAGCTCCTCGAGGAGCGGCCGACGGGCCCGACCGCCGACTAGCCACGTGGAGCTGGCCCGGCCGGCCGTGGCGGCGGATCGGCAGGCCTGCACGCGCCTGCTCTCCCAAGCCCTGGTGGCGGCCGCGTCCATGCGCGGCGGGGCCGCCCTGGTCGGTGACGCGACGCCGGTGACCCTGCTCGAACGCTGGACCCGCCCCGGCGAGGCGGTCCACCTGGTGGTCGGGGAGTACGAGGGCGTCGTCGTGGGTCTCCTGGCCGTGGCGGCGACGGCCCGTGCCGGTGGCGGTCAGAGCGGCGTGGTCGAATGCTGCTACGTGGAGACCGGAGCCCGTGGCGTCGGCGTCGGCACGGCCCTGCTCGAGGCGGCGGTCGAGTGGGCCGCGGCCTGGGGCTGTACGGACATGGACGCGCTGGCGCTGCCGGGAGACCGCACCACCAAGCAGCGTCTCGAGGCGGCCGGGTTCACCGCCCGCCTGCTGACCCTCAACCGCCGGTTGGACTGAAGCGGCGCTCCGTGTTGACCCGCGGCGGCGGGGGCGGGATGCGGAGCCCGAGCAGCTTGGCCAACGCGGGGACCGATCCCGCGGCGTGGCGTGCCGCCTGGCGGGCGACCTCGTCGTCGGGGATGCCAGCCGGCTTGACCGTCCGTCGGACCGGGGACGCCACCACTGCGTCGAGCAGGCGCATCCACTCCTCGGGCGCCAGCTCGGCGGTCATGGCCTCGCCGGCGGCCGCTCGCCAGGCGGACGGCCAGCTCGGCCGGGACCCTGGTGCCGGGCTCGGGAGGCCGGATGGAGGCCTCGACGGCCTGGAGCACCCTCCCGTCGTTCAGGGCGTTCGTGATGCGGGCCAGCCACTCCTCGCGCAGGGCGGTGGTGCGCTGGTCGAGCGACTCCTGGAGCGCCTTGGCCATGCCGCGCGCCTCGTCGTCGAGGTTGACGGTCCGCGATGCGGTGACCACGGCCCGCAGCTCCCGCAGCCGGTAGTCCTTGCCCGCCGTCTGGGCCACCGACGCGCGGTCCTTCCACTCGGCCAGCCGGACCGTGGGGAGGAGCTCCTCGGCCATGGCCATGAGGGCGTCTCCCGCCACGGGGGGCTTGCGGGCCGCCTTGGCCGCGTTGTTCTGCGCCTCGATGGCCTGGCGCACGGCCTGCAGGCCGCCGCGGAGCAGCTGTTCGGCCACGGGGATCTGCTCGGGCCGCAGCGCGGCCAGCATGGCGTTGCGGTGCACGGTCGACGTGGGCATGACCGGACGCTCGCCCCGGGACGGGCGCCCGTCGCCGTCTGCCGGCCGGCGGCCGCCGGGCCGGCGTGGGCCCGTCGCGCCGCGGGGCCGCTCGGCACGCTCGTCGGGCGACCCGCCCTCGCGCTCGGAGGCCGCGTTGCGGCGGCCGCCGCCCTGACGTCTCCCTGCGCTCGCCGCCGTCGTCACGACGCCGCTTGCCCGATCCGGGGGCCAGGATGACCGAGACGTCGGGCGCCCGCTTGGGCGTGCCCCGGACCTCGATGCGTCCTTCGGTCTTCTCCGGTGAACGGGCGGGCTTCGTGGCAGTCAGCGACAAGATCTCGATGCCTTCGAGCCCGACGTCGACGTCCGCCCGCAACACCGCACCGACGGCTTCGCCGGGAGGCACCAGGGCCCCGTCGACGGTGCCCTTGGGCTGGCGCGCGCCTGCGGCGCGCCATGTCCATGACCCCTCGCCCGTCTGGCTCGTCAACTCGATGTCGATCCGGCGTGACATGCGGCGGACACGCTACCTCGCCGAGGCCGCGGACCCGGTGCCGGGCCCCGATGGTCATCCCGTAACATGGGCGCCGACGTCCGCAGACTGCGGGAGCCGCAGGACGGATGGAGATCCTCCACCCACCCTTGAGCGGTCGGACGGACCCATCTCCCTTCAGGAGGAGCCACATGAGCGAGGACACCGAGCAGCCAGGCCCTGGGTCCGCTGCCGGCCCGCCCGAGACGCCCGTCACGCCTGTCGAGACCGCCGCGTCCACCCCAGGGGCTCCCGGCAGCCCCGGCGGCCCGGTGGGCAACGGGGAGGCCGCTCCTCCGGCGAGCCCCCTCTCGTCGTACCCACCTCCACCTCCGCCCTCGTGGTCCTCCCCGGTTGGCCTCGAGACGGGACCGCCCACCCCGGTGACGCCCACGGCGATCCCGTTCTCCTATCCGCCCCCTTCGGACCCCACCTTCCCGGTGGCCCCCCGGCGACGTCAGGGGGTCCCGAAGAACGCCGGGGCGGGCCCGGGCCTGGCTCCCGGTGGCGATCGTGGCCGCCGTCGATCGGCGGGGCCATCGGCGCCGGCGTGACCGCCATCGCCGACCACGACAACGGCGGCGGGGGCACCAACACCATCATCCGCGAGAGCAACGCGACACCCGGCGCGGCGGTGCTCAGCGGCAACGTCACCATCCCGCAACTCGTCGACGACGTGATCCACTCCGTCGTCTCGATCGACGTGAAGTCGAACGGGAACGAGGACGAGGGCACCGGGATGATCATCACCTCCGACGGCGAGGTCATCACGAACAATCACGTCATCGAGCTCTACACCGAGGGCGGCAACACCGGCTCCATCACCGTCACCGAGTACGGGCAGACCAAGGCCCTGCCCACCACCCTCGTCGGCTACGACCAGTCGAAGGACGTGGCGCTGCTCAAGATCGACAACGCGTCGAACCTGCCCACCGTCACCTTCGGCAACTCGTCCAAGGCCGTCGTCGGCGACGCGGTGGTCGCCATCGGCAACGCGTTGGGTCTCGCCGCCGGCACGCCGACCGTCACCCAGGGCATCGTCTCGGCCTTGGGCCGCTCGGTGACCGCCGGGGGAGAGGGGACGCAGACCGAGACCCTCCAGAACATGATCCAAACCGACGCCGCCATCAACCCGGGGAACTCGGGCGGCCCGCTGATCGACACGTCGGGCCAGGTCATCGGCATGAATACGGCGGTCGCGGGCACCTCGAGCGACGGGACGTCGTCCCAGAACATCGGTTTCGCCATCCCGACCGCCAGCGTGGAGGCCCTGATCCCCGAGCTGGAGAAGGGCGGGCAGTCCGGCAACGGCGGCGGCTACCTCGGCGTCGACATCACGACGCTCACGCCCGCGTTGCGCCAGCAGTACGGGTTCACCCCGACCTCCGGGGCGGTGATCCTCAGCGTGGTGTCGGGATCGCCGGCGGCCAAGGCCGGCCTCGTGCAGGGCGACGTCATCGTGGACATCGCGGGCACCCCGATCACCTCGGCCGACGGCCTGCAAAAGGTGATCCAGGATTCCAAGCCGGGGCAGACGGTGACCATCACCTACTACGTGGGGGACAGCAAGCGAACCACCAACGCCACGCTCGGCAGCCAGGAGGAGGCCCAGCAGCAGTCCGGCTCGGGGAGCACGACCAACCCCTTCGGTGGAGGGGGTTCCCCGGCTTCGGGAACTCCGGGAGCACGGGCGGGACGCCGTAGCTACCAGAGAGGCGGCGCTCCCGGTATGTCGAAGTCGCGGTCGGGGTGCGCGGGCGGGACGTTCATCCGCCCGTCTCGCGGTTGCCACCCGCTCGCTTCGATGTCCTCGAGCACGTGGGCCATGTTGTATGTGTCCTCCTCGTAGGAGAACTTGCCGTTGCCGGCATAGATGAGGCGCGAGTAGCCGGACTGGCGGTAGGGCGTCCCGTCGGGCTTGGTCCGCGGCATGATCTGGGTCCACTTCACGACCACGTCGTCCCCCTCGATGGCGGTGAACTCGATGGGGAACTTCCAGTCCTCCATGCCCAGCATGGAGTCCACCAGCCACCGGGCGATGGTGTCACGCCCTTCGAGGCGTCCCCAGGCCCCGTCGACGTAGACCGCGTCCTCGGTGTAGAAGTCGGCCAGGGCCCCGAAGGCGTCCGGCTCGAGCCCCTCGTCGATGCGGCGGCGCAGCTCGTGGTAGCGGTCCACGGTGGCTTGGACCTCCTCACGGGGAACGGCATGGTGGTCTCCCTCCGTCCTACGCCTCGACGGCGCGGTAGGCGTTCCGGCATGACTCCAGCTCGGCCAGCGCGCTGGCACGGTCGGCAAAGCCCTGCACCTCGGTCGACTTCTCCGGCTCGAGGTCCTTGTAGATGCTGAAGAAGTGCGCGATCTCGTTGCGCAGGTGCTCGGGCACGTCATCGATGTCGTGGGCGCCGTCCCACTGGGGGTCGTGCTCGAGGACGCAGATCAGCTTGGCGTCCACCCCCTTCTCGTCGCGCATGGAGAACATCCCCAGGATGCGCACCCGCACCACGCAACCCGGGAAGGTGGGGTCCGTGACGAGGACCAGCGCGTCGAGCGGGTCGCCGTCGCCGGCCAGGGTGTCGGGGACGAATCCGTAGTCCGCCGGATAGGTGGTGGCGGTGAAGAGGCGGCGGTCCAACCGGATGACGTGCTGCTCGTGGTCGTACTCGTACTTGTTGCGGCTGCCCGTGGGGATCTCGATCACCACGTCGATCGCCTCGTCCGGCGAGCCGCTCACTGCGGCGCCGGTGGCTCGCTGCGGTACGCCGCGTCGACCGGGCTCATGATGCCGACCGCGTTGCCGTCCGGGTCGCTCACCACGGCGTAGCGGGCGCCCCAGAACGCGTCGTACGGCTCCTGTTGGACGGGAACGCCCTCGGCCGACCAGCGTGGCGACGAGCGCGTCCACCTCGTCGCGGCTGTCAACCTTGAAGCCGAGGACGGCCCCGGTCCCGCCGGGCCAGCCCTCGTCCCACTTGGGAACGAAGGCGGTGCTGTCCAGATCCAGGTCGATGGCGCGTGGCGTCACCGTGCACCGCCGAGACGTGGTGCGCCGACCACACGGGATCGCGCTCGGCTCCGAAGTCGAGCCCCAGGCGGCTGTAGAAGGTGCGGCTGGCGTCGACGTCGCGGACGACGAGGTTCACCTGGTCGAGGCGGATGGGCGACACGGCGCCACCGTAGTGCTCAGGGCCGGTAGTACGCGTTGTGGGGCGCGTCGCGGGCGGCCAACGCCTCGGCGACCCTCGGGCGACCCTCGCGCCCGGACCGCAGGGCGCCGAGCGTCGCCGCCTTGTTGTTCTCGAAGACGAGACGCTCGTCCGTCGGCTCGGGGGTTCACCCACACCGCCGCGATGAGGAGCAGCGCCGCGGCCTCGCTCTCGGGCACGGTGCCCTCGGCCACCGCCTCCATCACCCCGGCCGCCACGCCGGCGTGGGCCGCGCCCCAGGTGAGGGTGGCGTGCCGCTCGTCCTCGATGACCGCCTTGTTGACGAAGAGCGTGAAGGGCCGCACCGCCGTGCCGGGCGACACGGTGGCCACGAAGGCGGCATGACCCGCCCGGGGCGTCGCCAGCGCGGTCACCCAGGCCGTCTCGACCGGGCCGCCGGCCGCACCCAGCACCGTGTTCACGTGGGCCGCCTCGGCGCCCTCGCCGACGAAGGACTCGCCGAACTCGGTGCTCACGCCGGGACCGGCCAGGTCTCGGGCGGCACCGCGAAGGCCTCCGTGCGCCCGTAGCGGTCCGCCCGCAACAGGTCGCTGCCCATGGTGCCCGGCTTGGTGTCGTAGGCCAGGAGGCCGACATGGCGCCACCGGCGGCCGGCGACGGGGCTGACCCGGTGCAGCGAGTGGCGCCCTTCGAAGATCAAGAGGGTGCCGGGAGTCATCGGGAGCGTCTCGACGCGTGCCCGCTCGCCGGCCAGCACCGCCGCCACCTCGTCGTAGTGCTCGTCGTCGGCGCTGCGGATGCGCGGCACGACCTCGAAGTCGCCGCCACTCTCGGCCGACTGGACGGCGAGCGACACGACGAAGTCGGTCTGGTCGAAGTGCCATTGCAGCCGGTCACCCTCGCCCATGACGGCCAGGTTCAGCGCCCCGAAGGGATCCGCGTAGCGGAAGATCTCGCCACGACAGAGGACGGACTCGATCAGGTCCTTGAGCGGGTCCCACTCGTAGAGGCGGCGCAGCGGTGAGCCGGTCGGCATGATGTCGTAGGCGACGGCGCGCACGCGGTAGTCGGCGAAGTGGAGGCGCGGGTGCGTCGCCGGCAGTGAGAAGTCGGGGAACTCGAGGTAGGCCGTGCCCTGGCCACCCGAGGCGTGGGCGCGCGCCGCCAGCGCGTCGGCGTCGCGCACGAGCTCGGCGACGCCGGTGGGGGAGACGAAGCCGGGTATCTCGGCCGCACCCTTGTCATGGAGTTGGCGCCGGGCGTCCTCGACGCAGGCCCGGTGGGCGTCCGAGTCCGGGTGCAGGAGCGGATAGCGCTCGAGGTCGACGAGGAGGGCGGGGTCGCACCAGTCGCTCTCCATGGCGCCTCCTTCTCCTTCTGGGCCACCGGCTCCTCGGCTCCGCTGCTCCGCAGCTCGCGCCCACCGGTGCTCTGTCCGGGGCGCACCGGGAGTCCCGGCGCACGGTACCAGCAGGCGAGCCGGAGTTCCCGTTCCACGCCGGTGCCGTCCCCGGACTCAGCCTCCGACGAAGCTGGCGCCGCCCCCACCCCCGGCGGTGTTCCGCTCGATGCGGAAGGCACCGCCGCCGAGGCCGCCGAAGCCGCCGGCGCCACCAAAGCCGCCGGCGCCGCTGAAGGCGCCGAGACCCCCACCGAAG
The DNA here is from genome assembly GCA_963774485.1 of uncultured Acidimicrobiaceae bacterium. Taxonomy (GTDB): domain Bacteria; phylum Actinomycetota; class Acidimicrobiia; order Acidimicrobiales; family RAAP-2; genus Bog-473. The sequence goes on along the minus strand of CAVZFG010000021.1, from coordinate 451,319 downwards.
GTGTCCGTGTTGGACGACGGCACCGCTTCGGCGTAGTCGGCCAGCACGACGCTCTGACCCAGCGTCAGACCCGAGCGGACCTGGGTGTAGATGTCGCCCACCATGCCGACCTTGATCACCTTGCGGGTCAACGTGCCGTTCGAGAGCATCGTCACGTAGGAGCGCGTCCCAATGGTCTGGACGGCCGACGTGGGCACCGCCACGACGTTGGCCACCGCGCCGGTGGCGATGACGACATTGGCGGTCGAGCCCGTGAACAGTCCGGTCGCCGAGGACGGCAAGGCGACGACGAACGGGTAGGTGTAGCCGGACTCGCTCGACTGGACGGGCCCGACCTGCGACAGCGTGCCGCTGATGGTCCCGTCGGCGCCGTCGACCTGGACGCCCGCCGTGTCGCCGACCTTGACCGAGGGCACCTGGGTGCTCGAGAGGGTGCCGGCGATCTCGTACGACTCGGTGCCGATGATCACGATCACCTCCGTGCTCGAGTCCGCACTCACCGTGTCGCCCGCGTTGATCCCCACCGAGACGACGGTCCCGGTGATGGGGCTGGTCAGGTTCGCCTCGGCCAACGACTGCTGTGCCTCGGTCAGGTTGGCCTGCGCCGAGTCGATGGCGGCCTGGTCGGCGGCGATCTGCTGGGGCGTGTCGGAAGAGGCGGCGGAGGAACCGCTGCCGGCGCTCCCGCTCGCGCCCGAGCCGTTCTGGGAGCTGGTCCCACTGCCCGAGTTCCCGGTGAAGCCCGTGGCCGCCGTGGAGACCGCGTGGGCGCCCGACCCCCCGGTGCCGCCCGACCCCCCGGTGCCGCCCGACCCCCCGGTGCCGCCGGACCCTCCGGTGCCGCCCGACCCTCCGGTGCCGCCGGACCCTCCGGTGCCGCCGGTCCCTCCGGTGCCACCGGTCCCTGCAGTGCCGCCCGACGAGCCCGACGATGCCTGGCCCAAGGCCTGGGCCAGGGTGGTCTCGTCCTTGGCCACCGTCGCCTGGTCGAGGGACACCTGTTGTTGATCCTTCGAGACCTGGGTGATGTCGGCCTCGCAGTCGGCGGGGGTGGTGGTGGTCGTGGTCGATGTCGACGTGGTCGTCGTCGACGAGGTGCCACACGCCGACTGTTCTTGTGCCTGGTCGGCCGCCTCCTGCTGCTCCGCGGCGGCCTCCTTGGCCTGGTCCTGGGTCAGGGTGTTCTCGTCCTGGGTGATCGTGCTCTGCGACGCTCCGCCGGAAGCGCCGTGCGTCGACGGCGTGGTCGTGGTGGTCGTCGACGTCGACCCGGACTTGGCGGGGGATGCCGACGTGGAGGAGGACGAGGAGGAAGAGGACGACTCGGTCGCGCTGGTCTCGTCCTGCGCCAGCTTGGCTTCGTCGGAGTCCAGTGTCAGCTGCTCGGAGGAAACCGACTCGCTCAGCGACGTGGTGTCGAGCGTGGCCAGCGACTGCCCGGCGGTGACCTGCTCGCCGGGCGTCACCGTGACCGAAGCGACCTGGCCGGCGACCTGAAACGACGCCGACGCATCGTTGACCGGCTCGACGGTGCCGACCACGTCCATGGTCTGCCCGATATCGGCCCTGGTGACCGTCGCCATGCGGTAGCCGGAGTTCCCGCTGCCCACGGTCGCCCAGGCGGCCGCCCCGCCCCCGAGCACGAGGAGCAGGACGAGCGCGCCCGCCAGGACCGCTCGCCGGTGGCCTGACCGACCCCAGCCTGAAGCGCCGGTACTAGGCACCGCCGGCGCCACCGCCACCGCCGCCGCCGAAGCCGCCGCCGCCGAAGCCACCGAAGCCACCGGTGCACGAGGTGCCTCCGGTGGAGGTGATGCGCACGGTGGACGCTGACACCGCGCCGTTCGAGGCGGCCGGCCCGAAGGCGCTCACGCAATCACCCACGGCCAGGTCCGTCGCCGCCGCGGCCTGCGTCGCGGTCACCGTGGTGGAACCGGAGGTCGTCACCTTGAGGCTCTGCGTCTTGGGTGTGACCGGCTTCTTGTTCTTGCTGTTCTTGGAGTTCGGCTTCGAGGTCTTCGAGAAGCTGCCGGGCGAGATATCGACGCCGGAGACCGAGACCGTCGAGCCGCTGACCCCGGTCACCTTGCCCGACGCGATGGTGATCGACCCGAAGCCGGCGAACCGCCGGGCCGCGCCGGCGGGGAAGGAGGGGCGCGTCCCACTGGTGCCTCCCGCTCCACCGGAGCGGAACCGGAAGCCGCCGGGACCCCCGAACGCTCCACCGGCCGAGGTGCCTCCGCTCCCGGTACGGAACGAGCCGGTGCAGGACCCCGTGGACGAAGGGGTCCCGACCGTGATGCTCCGGGCGGAGATGGTCGTCTTGGAGGACTTGGACGGCGTCCCGGTCACGGTGACGCAGTCTCCAGCCGACAGTGTGCTCACCGTCTCGGTCACCGTCTTGGAGAACTGCGTCGTCGTCGTCCAGTTGACCGTCGTCTGTCCCACGCTCGGGTTCTGCACCTCCATGCTGGAACCGGAGAGCGCGGCAACGCTCCCGCTGGCGCCGTTGAAGGAACTGGAGGGCGTCGATGCCGCCCCTGCGGCCGAGGCGACGGCCGTGGCGGCCAGGAGCGCGGTCGCGCTCGTGGCGATGAATCGTGCCCAGCGCCGGCGACTGTTGCTTTGGCTGGTCATGGTCTGCATGTGGGTTTCCCTCTCTCTTTCATTCGTTTCGCAGAGCGTCTTTATTCGTTTCGCAGAGCGTCGATTGGTGCCAGGTGCGCTGCCCGGCTGGCGGGGTACACGCCGAAGGAGATGCCGATGGCGAGCGCCACGGCCAGTGCGCCGACCATGGCGAGTGCGCTGATGGTGATGGGGTCACCAATGGCGCTCGGGAGGAAGGTCGCCCCGATCAAGCCGAGCAGCACGCCCAGGGCGCCCCCGATGAGGCCCAGGACCGATGCCTCGACGAGGAACTGCCTGCGGATCAAGCGGGGCGTGGCACCCAAGGCCTTGCGCAGCCCGATCTCCCGGATCCGCTCGGTGACGGAGACGAGCATGATGTTCATGACGCCGATGCCGCCCACCAGCAAGGCGATGCCGGCGACGCCGCCGAGCAAGATGGTGAGCGTCCGGTCGACCGAGGTGGAGGTCGAGATCAGGGACGCTTCCGACGTGATCGTGAAGTCGGCGTCGGCCGGTGTCGAGATCCCGTGCAGCTGCAGGAGCAGGTGGTCGGCCTCCTGGTAAGCGGCGGTGAGGTCCCCCGACGAGCGGGCCTGGACGACGATGGAGCTCAAGGAGTCGCGGGTGGTCCCGCCGAAGATCCGCTCTGCGCCGGTCGTGATCGGGATGACCACGAGGTCGTCGGGATCGGACGTGCTCGAGGACGACGAGGTGCCCGTGGAGGTCAGCACGCCCACGACGGTCAAGGGGACACCGTTGGTCCCCACGTCGACCGTCTGGCCGACGGGGTCGATGCCCCGGAAGAGCTCCGACGCGGTGGTCGCGCCCAGGACGGCGACGGCGCCATGGTCCGAGACGTCCTGGGAGTCGATGAACCGTCCCTGGGCCATGGTGCGCCCGTGCACGGTGAGCCAGGGCGGGGTCGATCCCTGCACCGTGGTCGTCCACGTGCTCGAGCCGGCCACCAGCTCCTCTGAGGACGAGGTGACCGGGGCGACGGCCTTGATGTCGGGGGCGACGACGGGGGAGGCGAGCGCGGAAGCGTCCGACGTCGTCAGTGTCGACGCGGTGCCGAGCGCCTCGCGAACACCGGCGGTCGATGTCGTGCTCCCGGGAGTGATGGAGAGCAGGTTGGTGCCGAGCGCGGTGATCTCCGAGCTGACCTGGGCCTGGGCGCCCTCGCCCAACCCCACGGTGAGGATGACGGCGGCGATGCCGATGAGGATGCCCAGGACGGTCAGGCCCGACCGGAGCCGGTGGCTCCAAATGCCGTTGAGGCCCGTGCGGACGGTCTCGAGCCAGCTCACCGGATGCTCTCAGCGATGCGCTCGTCGTCTTCGGTGAGGAGGCCGTCCCTGATGCCGACCACCCGGCCCGATGCGGACGCCACCTCGACGTCGTGGGTGATGAGCACGAGCGTGCGGCCGGCCTCGTGGAGGTCATCCATGAGGCGCAGGACGTCGGCCGCAGACACCGAGTCGAGGTTGCCGGTCGGCTCGTCGGCAAGGATCAGGTCGGGCTCGGTGACGAGGGCGCGGGCCACCGCGACGCGCTGCTGCTGCCCGCCGGAGAGTTCACCGGGGTGGTGGTGCACCCGGCCAGCCAGGCCGACGCGACCGAGCGCCGCCATGGCGCGCTCCTTGCGCTCGGCGCGTGGCATGCCGGCGTAGACCAGGGGCAGCTCCACGTTCTGCCAGGCCGTCATCGAGGCAAGCAGGTTGAACTGCTGGAACACGAAGCCGATGCGGCGGTTGCGCACCTCGGCCAGGGCGGCTTCGCTCATCCCGCTGACGTTCTCACCAGCCAGGTGGTACTGACCCGAGGTAGGCGTGTCGAGACACCCCAGGATGTGCATGAGGGTCGACTTGCCGGAGCCGGACGGACCGATCACGGCCACGTACTCGCCCTGATCGATGGTCAGGCTCACCCCGCGCAGCGCGGCCACGGCGATCGACCCGGTCCGGTAGACCTTCGTCACCCGCTCCAGTTGGATCACCGCGCCCACGCGAGTCCCCGCTGGGGGAGTGGCGTCGGTCATCACGCTCATCCGCCCCCCCCGAAGCCGCCGGCGCCGCCGAACCCTCCGGCGCCGCCGAACCCTCCGGCGCCGCCGAACCCTCCGGCGCCGCCACCGAAGCGACCGCCGGTGCCGCCGAAGAGGCCTCCACCGGCGCCGCGCGCCACCCTTGAAGGTGACGACTCGCTCGACGACCTTGTCGCCCGCAGTGACGCCACTCACGATCTGCGTCTCGCCGCTCTGTGCCGCCCCCACGGTGATGGGCTTCACCACATGGGATCCGTTGACCACCTGAGTGACGCTCGCCTGCCCGCTCGAGGAGTAGGAGATGGCGGCCGTCGGCACCTCGGTGACGTCGTTCAGTTGCTTGACGATGATGTTGACACTTGCGGTCGAGCCGGCATAGAGGCCGGACGGATCCCCGGTGACGTTGATGACCACCGGGAAGGTGGTCACGTTGGAGCTCTGGGTGCCGATCAGGCTCAACGAGGCCACCGTGCCGTAGTCGGTCGTCGTCGAACCGGTCGGGACGATGTCGACTTGGTCACCGTCGGCGATCTGACCGATCTCCGTATCGTCCACCGTGGTGTTCACGATGTAGGAGTCGGTGCCGATGACGACGATCTGGCCGCTGGACCCCGAGCCCGTCGAGCTGCTGCTGCTGGCGCTGCTGGCGCTGGCCGCGCTGCCGCTGCGCTGCCGGTGCTCCCGGTACCGCCACCGCCTCCTCCGCTACCGCCGGTGCCGGTCACCTGTTGGCCCACCGAGAGGTCCACCGATGCCACGGTGCCCGAGATGGTCGACGTCAAGGACGCATCGTTCAACGCCGTCTGCGCGTTGGTCAGCGTCGACTCGGCCGAGGTCACGGAGGCCTGGTCGGAGTCCACCTGCGTCGCACTGGCACCCGACGCCTCGTCGCTGGCCAGGCGCGCCTCGGCCGAGTCGAGCTGGGCCTGGTCGGCGTTCAGGTCGTCGGACAGTGCGGTCGTGTCCACCGTTGCGAGCACCTCGCCGGCGGTCACCGTTTGACCCGCCTTGACGTTGACCGCGGTCACGGTGCCCGAGACGCCGAAGTTGAGGTTGGCCTGGGTGGCCGGTTCGATGGTGCCCGAGCTGGCCACCGTCTGTTGGATCGTGCCGGTCGTCACCGAGACGGTCGTGGTCGAGACCACGAGCCCGGTCGGAGTGGAGGAACCCGACGTGAGCCAGTAGATGAGGCCGCCCGTTCCCGCGAGCAGCACCACCACGGTGGCGATGACCGCCACGCGGTGTCGCCGCCAGAAGGACCGCTCGTCGACGACGAGCTCGTTCTCATCGGAGAGGGGCAACTCCTGGGTGAGATCGACTGGGTTCTCCGTGGCCACGCCTGGCTCCGCTCGTACCATGGCCCTAATTCAGCCGAGCCATTTCACAATGAGCCGAATCCCAGCTGTGAGCCCGCTTGGTCTTTCTTGTAAAATCACTATAAGAGCCCTGGTCACAGCAATTCTGGCACCGAACACCTTCTCAGAGGCGGCACAGCGGGCGCTGGACGGCCTCCCAGGGGGGTGGCGCATGCTGTCTCCACGGCCGATCCGGAGCGGGGAGGCCATGCGCCCCCCTTCGCAAATTCCCGGGGCCCCCCGCACCGGGTCGGCTTCGGACCCACCCATGCCGGGCCGACCGAACCGTCCATAGGGCGGCCCTCCGCCGAAACGGACCCGGGCCGAGCCCGGTATCCGCCGGCCCGGCGGCCATGCGAGCACCAGTGCGACGACCGCGTCGATGACGACGACGATGACCACAACGACCCCGCGGGCCCCGTCAGAGCCTCCCGCGTCCGTTCGTTCTCGCCGGCGTCCACCGCTGCGGGCCCGACCCCGGTCGGGCCGCTGGCCTGGCCCCTCTTCCCCACTAGCCGCCGATAATGTTCATTATGTTAAGTTACGCAGAAAGACGGGCCTGGGGTCCTCGGGCGGATCCGACGGGCGGCACTCCTCCGGGCCTTCGATCCGTCTCCACCGGGGCGGACGCCAGAACGGGCCGTCCGTCCGCTCGACACGTGGCGTGTGCAGCCGGCGCCCGGCGGAAATCGCCCCGTTGCGGCGGCACCGGGGCAGACACGAAGCGGTGTCGCACGCGAAAAAGGGCTTGATCTGTGCGGCGGAATTCGTTAGTGTGGCAGGCGCTAAGGCCCCTTGGGTAAAGGTTCAAAGTCCGGACGGATGAGAAGGCGAAATCCCAGCTAAGGGGCTGGTCTAACGAGCAAAAATCAGTTATTGTCCCCGGTGTGTCCGGGGACTTTTGCCGCGCCCGTCATTTCGGGCATGAACGCGGAGTTCTGGCTCCGGTGAGCGCAGCCTCTCCCCGCCGGACGCCGAGATCGCCGCCGGAGCAGGCCCACCTGGACCACGCCCTGCATTCGCTCGCCGCCATGCGGCAGCGGGCGGAGGCCTCCTCCGGGACCTGATCGCCGCGGGGACCCCGGATCTCGACTACGTCGCCGCCCTCTCGCGCCGGGTGTCGCTCCTGGCCGACAGCCCACGGCCACTGCTGTTCGGACGCGTCGACGAGGAGGGGGGGCCGGCGTGGCACATCGGCCGGCGCCACGTGGAGGACACGCGGTCCGATCCGGTCGTCGTGGACTGGCGGGCGCCCGTCGCCGTCCCCTTCTACCGGGCCAGTGCCAAGGACACCCTCGGCCTCGCCCGTCGTCGCCAGATCATGGTGGACCGCCGCACCGTCGTGGCCGTGGCCGACGACTTGTTCGCCGGCGGGGACGAAGCCGGCGCCACCCGCCTGCGGGGCGGCGACGCGCTGTTGGCCGAGCTCGAGCGGGCCCGGACGGGCGAGATGCTCGACATCGTCGCGACGATCCAGGCCGAGCAGGACGAGATCATCCGTGCCCCCGTGCACCAGCTGCTCACGGTGCAGGGCGGCCCCGGCACCGGGAAGACGGCGGTCGGACTCCACCGCGCCGCCTTCCTCCTCTACAACCACCCCGGCCTGAGCGGTGACGGAGTCCTCGTGCTGGGCCCGAGCCGCGCCTTCTTGCGCTACATCGCGCAGGTCCTGCCCTCGCTCGGGGAGGAGGCCGTCGTGCAGACCACCATCGCGGACATCGCCCCCAAGGCCAAGGTCCGCGTCCAGGAGCCGATGGAGGTGCGTCGGATCAAAGGGGATGCCCGCATGGCCGAGCTGCTGCGGCGCGCGCTCGAGGGAAGGCGCCGGGTGCTCGAGGAGGACATCAGCCTGCGCGTGCGCTTCGCGCGGGCCACGCTGAGCGCCGAGCGGGTCAACGATCTCGTGGCCTCCATCGCCGCGCGTCCCGGCCCGTACAAGGCGGGGCGTCTCGCGCTGCGGGCCCGGCTCGTGAGCGAGGCCCGGCGCGTCTTCCGTTCGTCGGCCCGCCTGGGTGCCGACGAGGCCTGGTTCGAGGGCGAGCTCACGTCCTCGGAGGAGTTCATCACCCTCCTCGAGACGCTCTGGCCGGCCGTCTCCCCCACTGCGCTGGTCCGTGACCTGCTGTCCTCACGCAGCCAGTTGCAGCAACACGCGGCGGCGCTCTTCTCCGACGCAGAGTGGCGGTTGCTGTTGCGCCCCCGGGGGGCCACCGTGTCGGCGACGGCTTGGAGCGTCGACGATCTGGCCCTGCTCGACGAGGCCACCTTCTTGACCGGCGGCCGCAGCCGCACCTACGGGCACATCGTTGTCGACGAGGCGCAGGACCTCACGCCCATGCAGTTCCGCATGATCGCCCGTCGGGCCCCCTCCGGCTCCATCACCGTGCTGGGTGACCTGGCCCAGGCGACGGGGCCCTGGTCCTACACCGACTGGGCCGAGATCCGAGCGCACCTGCCCGAGACCGCCCCCCCACATCACGACGAGCTCACGCTCGGCTACCGGGCCCCGGGCAGGGTGCTCGATTTCGCCTCTCGCCTCCTCTCCGAGGCCGCGCCCGGCGTCAACCCCACCTCGTCGATCCGGCCCGGCCGCACCGACCCGGCCGTGCACCGCGTGGAACCCGGCGCGCTGGTCGGCGCCGCGATGACCGAGGCCCACGCGCTCTCCCGAGAGCACGCACTCGTCGCCGTCGTGGTCCCAGAGGAGCTCGTGGCGGAGTTCACCCGGCTGGCCCGACGTGACGGCGATGTCGGCCTCCTCGAACGTGACGCCATGAGCCGGCCCGTCACGATCGTCCCTGCGCCGGCGGCCAAGGGGCTCGAATTCGACGCCGTGGTGGTCGTCGAGCCCTCCGCGATCGCCGGAGAGGACCGACGCGGGCTCCGACTGCTCTACGTGGCCATGACACGTCCCATCCAGCACTTGAGCGTCGTGCACGCCCGCCCCGTGCCCGCTCCGCTCCTCGGCTGAACGCGGCGCCTTCCCCTACGATGAGCGAAATGGCAATGGACGTGGACGGCAAGGTCGCTCTGATCACCGGCGGCAGCAACGGCATCGGTGAAGGCGTTGCCCGACACCTGGCGGCCCGAGGCGCCCACGTCGTCATCGCCGACATCGACGGGGCGCGGGGCAAGGAGGTCGCCGACGATCTCGGTGGTCGTTTCGTCCAGACCGACGTCGCCGACCCCACCGCCAGCACGGCGGCCGTCGCCTGCGCAGTCGAGGCGTTCGGTGGGCTGCACATCGCGCACCTGAACGCGGGCGTCACCTCGTGGTGCGGCATGGGCGACGACTTCGACCCCGAGGCCTACCGCCGCTCCATGGCGATCAACCTCGACGGTGTCGTGTACGGCATCGCGGCCGCCCGCCCGGCCATCAAGGCCAGTGGGGGTGGAACGATCGTGGCCACCGCATCCATGGCCGGCCTGGTCGCCACGCCGTTCGACCCGATCTACGCGGCCAACAAGCACGCCGTCGTCGGACTGACGCGTTCGCTGGGCCAGGTCTACGAGGCCGACGGCATCCGCGTGCACGCGCTGTGCCCGTCCTTCGCCTACACCGACATCATCAAGGGCTCCGAGCAGACGCTGCTCGACATGGGTTTCCCGATCATCGACGTGGCCGACGTCGTCGCCGCCTTCCAGCGCATCCTGGACTCCGACGGCACGGGTCAGTGCTGGTACGTCGTCGCCGGGCGGGAGAGCGAGCCCTTCCAGTTCCGGCGGGCGCCGGGACCTCGCCTCGACTGATCCGCGCTGCGGGTCGGTCGGCCTCGCCAGGCGCGAGTACGCTTGGTGGCCAGTAGCACGACGTCCGGCGATGGGTCCCGCCGGGGGGCAGCGCCCCGAACCGCCGGCACGACATGGCTGATGGCTCCTGAGGCGGCACGGGAGGGCCGAGCCATGGAGGAAGCGGGACCGCACGACACCCCGGACGTGCACGAACCTGCGTTGCACGAGCGCGAGGTCCTCGCGTCACGAACGTGCGCCGTGGAGCGGCACGACCACGATCTCCTCGACGAACCCACGCTTCCGCTGTTGGGGCTGTCCGCATCGACGCTGATGGCCATCTTCGTCGGCGGGGCGCTCGGGACGGTCGCCCGCTATCTGCTCGAGGCGTTCCACCCGCTCGCCCCGGGCGCCTTTCCCTGGGCCACCCTGCTGGTCAACCTGACCGGCTCGTTCGCCATCGGGCTGGTGATGCCCCTGACCGAGGACGTCTCGCACCGGCTGCGTGCCCTGCGCCCGCTCCTCGTGATCGGCTTCCTGGGCGGATGGACCACGTACTCCACGCTGGCCGTCGACGCCACCCTCCTGGTCCGGCACGGTGACGTCGTCAGCTGCGTGGCCTATCTGGCCGCCACCGTCGCCGGCGGCCTGACCCTCGTCGTGGCCGGCCATGCGCTCGGCAGGCGGCTCGTCGCCTCGTGAGCTCCTCCCCCACTCTCGCCCTCGCCCTGTTGGTCGCCGTGGCCGGCGGTGCCGGGGCGGTCCTCCGGGCGCTGCTCATCCACCATGTCGGCCTGCGCCGTTCCGATCCGCTGCCTGCTGGGCACCATGGTGGTCAACGCGTCGGGTTCCCTCGTCCTCGGCGTGCTGACCGGGCTCTCGCTCTACCACGGCCTCGGCACCCACGTGCTCGCCGTGATCGGCGTCGGGCTTGTGCGGGGGGTACACCACGTGGTCGACCGCGAGCTGGGAGACGATCCACCTGCTCCACATCGGTCACCGCACCCAGGCGGTGGTCTACACGCTGGGCTCGCTCGCCGTCTGCGTGACCGCGGCCGCCGCCGGCATCGCGCTCATGGCGTTGGCCTAGGAAGCGACCGCGTCCAGCGGAGGGCAGGTGCACATCAGGTGGCGATCTCCGTAGGCCTGGTTGATCCGCGCCACCGGGGGCCAGTACTTCGCCGCGGTCAGCCCGGCGGGGAACACCGCGGTCTCACGGTCGTAGGGCCGCTCCCAGGCCGACACCAGTGCCGCCGCCGTGTGCGGCGCGCCGCGCAGCGGACTGTCCTCGATGGACCAGCGGCCCGCTGCCACCTGATCGATCTCGGAGCGGATGGCGATCATCGCCTCGCAGAAGCGGTCGAGCTCCGCCAGGTCCTCGCTCTCGGTCGGCTCGACCATCAGCGTGCCGGCGACCGGGAAGCTCACGGTCGGGCGCGTGAAAGCCGTAATCGATCAGCCGCTTCGCCACGTCGTCGACGGTGACGCCGGTGCTCTTCGTGAGGGGACGCAGGTCGAGGATGCACTCGTGGGCCACCAGGCCGTCCTTCCCGGTGTAGAGGATCGGGAAGGACGGGGCCAACCGCGCCGCCACGTAGTTCGCGGCCAGGACGGCCGACTTGGTGGCATGGGCCAGGCCCGGGCCCGAGAGCAACCGGATGTAGGCCCAGCTGATGGCCAGGATCCCCGCGCTGCCGAACGGCGCCGCGCTGACCGGTCCGATGCCCTCGCGTTGCTCGGGCCGGGGGTGCATCGGATGCGACGGCAGGAACGGCACCAGGTGCTCGGCCACCGCGACCGGCCCGACGCCGGGCCCGCCGCCGCCGTGGGGGATGCAGAACGTCTTGTGCAGGTTGAGATGCGAGACGTCGCCGCCGAAGTGGCCGGGTTGGGCGAGACCGAGCAGGGCGTTGAGGTTGGCGCCGTCGATGTAGACCTGGCCGCCGTGCTGGTGGACCACGGAGCACATCTCACTGATGCCCTCCTCGTAGACCCCGTGGGTCGAGGGGTAGGTGACCATGATCGCCGCCAGCCGCTCGCCGTGCTCCTCGCACTTGCGACGGAGGTCGTCGAGATCGACGGCGCCGTCGCCGAGGGCCGCGACCACGACCACCCTCATGCCCGCCATCACGGCCGACGCGGCGTTGGTGCCGTGCGCGCTCGAAGGGATGAGGCAGACGTCGCGATGGAGGTCGCCCCGTGACCGGTGGTAGGCCCGGATGGCGAGGAGTCCGGCCAGCTCGCCCTGGCTGCCCGCGTTGGGCTGGACCGAGACCTTGGCGTACCCGGTGACGCGGGCCAACCACGCTTCGAGGTCGTCGATGAGCGACAGGTACCCCGGGGTGCTCTCGAGCGGCGCGAAGGGATGGATGTCGGCGAACCCGAGCAGGCCCACCGGTTCCATCTCGGTGGTGGCGTTCAGCTTCATGGTGCACGAGCCGAGGGGGATCATGCCGCGGTCGAGGGCGAAGTCCCGGTCCGAGAGCCGGCGCAGGTAGCGCAACATGGCCGTCTCGGAGTGGTGCTCGGAGAAGACCGGGTGGCTCAGGATGGGCCCGCGGCGCAACAGCGACGCCGGCAGGGCCGTGCCCGGGTCGTCGCTCCTCTGCCCCGCTCCCGATCGCCCCGAAGGCCTCGAGCACGGCGGCCACGTGCCCGGCCGTGGTCGTCTCACCGCACGAGATGCCGACGTGGTCCTCGTCGACCAGACGGAGCAACACGCCCCGTGCGCCCGCCTCGGCCACGATGGCGGCGGCCCGCCCCGGCGCCCGCACGACGACCGTGTCGAAGAACTCCCGATGGAGCAGGTCGAAGCCCGCCCGCTGCAGGCCGTCGGCCAGCTCGACCGCCCGGCCGTGGACCCGCCGGGCGATGCCCCGCAGTCCCTCCGCGCCGTGGTACACCGCGTACATGGAGGCGACGACCGCCAAGAGGACCTGCGCGGTGCAGATGTTCGATGTCGCCTTCTCCCGGCGGATGTGCTGCTCGCGTGTCTGGAGCGCCAGCCGGTAGGCGGGCCGCTCCTCCGCGTCGATCGACAGCCCGACCAGTCGTCCCGGGAGATCCCGCTCGAGGCCCGCCTTCACCGCCATGAACGCTGCGTGCGGCCCTCCGTACCAGAGTGGAACGCCGAAACGCTGCGACGACCCGACCACGACGTCGGCCCCCCACTCCCCCGGCGGCTTGAGGAGGGTCAGTGCCAGGAGGTCGGCGGCCACCGCCACCAGCGCGCCACGGGCGTGGGCCTCCTCGGTCAGCGCCGGCGAGGTCCCGGATGGCGCCCGAACAACCCGGGTACTGCTGCACGACGCCGAAGAATTCCCCGACGGGGAGGCCGTCGTCGAGATCGACCACGGCGACCTCGATCCCGAGCGGCTCGAGCCGAGTCTCCAGCACGGCAAGGGTCTGCGGGAGGCAGTCGGCGTCGACGAGCACCCGATGTGCCTCGACCGTCGGCGCGCCGGCGCATCAGCGTCACCGCCTCGGCCACCGCGGTGCTCTCGTCGAGCAGCGATGCGTTGGCCGTGTCGAGCCCGCTGAGGTCCGACACCATCGTCTGGAAGTTCAGCAAGGCCTCCAGGCGCCCCTGGCTGATCTCGGGTTGGTACGGGGTGTAGGCGGTGTACCAGGCCGGGCTCTCGAGGACGTTGCGTCGGATCACACCGGGCGTGATCGTGCCGTGGTAGCCGAGGCCGATCAAGGGTTCGGCGACCCGGTTGCGCGAGGCGAGCTCGCGCAGCTCATCGAGCACCGTGTGCTCCGAGACGGCCGGCGGCAGGTCGAGCGCGCCGAAGCTGCGGACGCCGCCTGGCACGCGCCGCGTCGATCAGCGCATCGAGCGACTCGTAACCGAGGACCTTGAGCATGGCCACCTGCTCCTCGTCCGAGGGACCAACATGGCGGTGCACGAAGTCCTCGAAGGGCTCGAGTACGCCTGATCGGATGGCTGGGTGCTGGTCGGTCACGGAGGCCTCCCTCGTGCCCCGTGCTGCACACGGAGCGAGCTGGACGTCCTCCCCGCTCTGTCATCGGACCTGAGAGTCTCGCCGCCTGCGCGGCTTCCACCTTCGGTGCAGACGCCGGAGCGCCCGCTTTCCAGAGTTGCCTCGCCGAAGCGGTATGTCGGCCTGAGAGTTTCTCGGGGAGAGTTGCTCCTCCGGCGTCCCCTCGCCTGCGTACTTCGGGGACTCTGGCGCTCCGGTTCAAACGGCGTATTCAGTTGTGCGACCCACTATACGGCACGGGCCCACGACCCCGGGCGCGAGCCGCCGGACCTACTCGCTCTCTTCCCGGACCGGCCACAGAGGCGGGCGGACGAGGTGCGCCGGCCGCTCGCGGCCGCGTTGGACCACCGTGACCTCGTCCCCGTCGAGCAGCCGCGCGTCGGCGTCGACGAAGCCGAGACCGATGCCCCGCTCGCGCATGGGCGAGAAGTTGCCGCTGGTGAGGATGCCGACCCGGTCCGGGCCGCGGCGCACCTCGGCGCCGTCGCGCAGAGGTTGCCGGCCGTCGGCCACGAAACCCCGCAGGCGTCGGGTGGGGCCGTTGACCCGTTCCTCTTCGAGCGCGGCCCGGCCGGTGAAGTCTCCCTTGTCCCAGCCGACGACCCAGCCCAGCCCGGCCTGGAGGGGGGTGATGCCCGGGCCCAGCTCGTGGCCGTGCAGCGGCAGGCCCGCCTCGAGGCGCAGCGTGTCGCGCGCCCCGAGCCCCGCCGGGAGGACACCCTGGCCGAGCACGGCCTCCCAGAAGCCCATCGCGACCTCGGCCGGCACCTCGCACTCGACGCCGTCCTCACCCGTGTAGCCGGTGCCCGCGACCAGGCACGTCGCTCCACCCCATTCGAAGCGCTCGACGTTGAACCGGTGGACCGCCGCGGCTTCCGGCGACACCTGGGCCAGCCGGGCGCGGGCGTCGGGCCCCTGCACGGCGATGACGGCCCGCTCGTGCGGTCACGTCCGTCCCGCCGATGGCCTCGAGAACGTCGCTCGTGTTCGAGGCGTTGGGCATGACGTCGAATCGCTCGTCGTCGACCCACCACACGATGATGTCGTCGACGACGAACCCGTCCTCGTCGAGCAGGTGGGTGTACTGCGCCCGTCCCGGGTGGATGCGCCGCAGGTCGTTGCTGAAGGAGCGCTGCAGGTGCTCGAAGGCCGTCGGGACCGGTGACCCGGACGCTGCCCAGGTGGCTGACGTCGAAGGCCACCGCCGACGTGCGGCACGCCCGGTGCTCGGCCACCGTGCCCGACGGGTAGGCCAGGGGCATCTCCCAGCCCCCGAACCGGACCATCTTGGCGCCGAGTGCGATGTGCGCCGCGTGCAGGGGTGAGACCCGGGGCGGCACGCCACCCCCGCTGTGGCCGGCGTTCACCCGGCCAGACTACGCGGCGCCGGCGGTGGCGAGCAGGAGGCCGTGCGAGGCCAGGAGCGCGGTGAAGTCCCGCTGGTACACGATGTGGATCGGGACCTCGGGATAGAGCTCGCGCATGCGCCGCACCTTGCGGTTCTTGCGCGTGACCAGCCGCTGGTCCGCGGTGGTCAGCTCGATGAAGACGCCGGGTCCCGGCAGATAGAAGTCGGGACGGAAGCCCGACACCGGCGAGCCGTGCGGATCCCATTCCAACGCGAACTCCACCGGCTCGTACTCCCAGCGGCTCACCGGACAGGTCGAGCAGGGTGGCGAAGAGTCGCTCGGAGGGATGGGCGAACCGGACCTGCCCGGCGGCCGCACAGGCCGGATGGCGAGTGCGCCCGCCACGCGCTGGGTCCGTCGGCGGTCACTCCCCGGCGGCCCGTGCGGACGGCACCCTCGTGGGTCGCCCTGCGGCCGGCGCGGTCGGGACCGCGGTGTCCAGGCGCACGATGTCGGCGTCGAGCTCCTCCACCACGCCGGCGAGCGGCACGATGTTGAACACCCCTTGCCCGCCGGCCAGCAGATCGACGACCTCGCCGTTCGACCGGGCCAGGACCGAACTGGTCCCCGTCAGGACCAGGTTGGCCGACGCCAGGTCCGAACCCAAGGCCTCACGCAGGCACTCGACGGCGCGCCGGGCGGACTGGAGGGAGACGCCGGCATCGAGCAGCTGCTTGATCACCTTGAGCTCGAGCACGTCGGAGTAGGAGTAGATGCGCCGGGAGCCACTCCCCTTGGCGGCGGCCACCGACGGTTGCAAGCAGGCCGGTACGGGCCCAGTAATCGAGCTGCCGGTACGAGATTCCCACCAGACCGCACACCTGCGGCCCGTGAAACCCCCCGACATGGGTCGCGGGATCGCCAACCATCACACCTCCCTGCTCCACCCCCAGCGCTGCCACTCCGGCCGTCACTCTAGTGCACCCCGGACGACACGGCAGTAGTTACGGGAGCGTCATTCGGGGGATTTTGCGGCTCCACCGGCCAGGCGACCACGGGCCCCGACACGGAGAGCCCGACCCGGTGCCCCGGCTCGAGCGGGCGTACCGCCCGTGACCCGCACCACCAGTTCGGGCAGGCCCTCGGGGCCCGGCCGGACCCGGACCACCGCGTCGTGGCCGAAGTACTCGTAGCTGGCCACGGTCCCCTCGACCACGCGCCGCGGCCGCCTCGCCCAGGAGCGATCTGTTCGGGCCGGACCATCACCTGGGCCCTGCCCGCCGCCGGGCGGGCCGCTCCACCCGTCGAGCGGCCAGCCGACCGAGCCCCGTGGTGACCACGCCGTCACGGACCTCGCCCTCGAGCACGTTGGACTCGCCGAGGAACATGGCCAGCTCCGCGTCCCCCGGGCGCCCGTAGAGCCGCGCCGGCGTGTCGAGCTGGGCAATCGCGCCCTGCCGCAGGACCGCCACCTGGTCGGCCATGGAGAGCGCCTCGTCCTGGTCGTGCGTCACGAGGATGGACGTGGTGCCCGCCTGGCGCAGCACACGCAGCACGTCGGCGCGGACGCGAGGCGCGCAAGGCGGCGTCGAGCGAGGAGAACGGCTCGTCGAGGAGCACGACCTCGGGCTCGATGGCCAGGGCCCGCGCCAGGGCGACCCGCTGCTGCTGCCCACCGGAGAGCTGGTGCGGGTAGCGCCGGCCCAAGCCGGACAGCCCGACGAGCTCGATCAGCTCGCCGACCCGGGCCTTGCGCTCCGGGCCGCGGGCGAGACCGAAGGCGATGTTGCGACCCACGTTCAAGTGGGGAAAGAGCGCGCCCTCCTGGGGCACGTAGCCGATGCGCCGGTCGCTCGCAGGGCACGAACCGGTGCTCGCGCGTCGTCGACCACCGCCTCCCCGAGCGTGATCCGACCGTCGTCGGGACGCTCGAACCCCGCCACGATGCGCAGCAGCGTCGTCTTGCCGCTGCCCGACGCGCCGAGGATCGCCGTGAACGATCCGTGCGGCACCATCAGGTCGACGCCGCGCAGGACCTGCTGGCTGCCGAACGACTTCGTCAGACCGCTGATGCGGAGGTCCTTCACGTCGCCACCATCGCAGGTGGCGCAACCGTCGCGGCCACAGGGACCCCCATCCGCTCCGGCTGGCGGTCGAACCAGCGGCCCAGCACGTAGCCGGGCACCGCGGCGACCAGCACCATCATCGCGGCATAGGGCGCGGCCTGGCTGTAGGAGCCGTTCGACTCGTAGGCCCAGAACTGGGTGGCCAGCGTCTGCACGTTCGTCGGGTGGAGCACCAGCGTGGCCGTGAGCTCGGTCGCCGTCTCCAGGAACACCAACGCGAAGGCGGCCGCCAGGCCGGGCCCGATCAGGGGCAGGGTCACCCGCCACAGGACGTTGAGCCGCCGCACGCCGAGCGAGTTCGCCACCTCTTCGAGGCCGACGGGTGCGCGGGCCACGGCGGCGCGGGCCGCGACCACGGCGAGGGGGAAGAACATGATGGCGTAGGTGAGCACCAGCAGGGGGCTGCTCTGGTAGAAGCGACCCTGGAGGAAGTGCTCGGTCACGTACGTGAAGCTCAGCGCGATGACGAGACCCGGCACGGCGAGGACCAGCATGTTGCTCCTCTCGAGGGCGACGCACGTGGCGCCGCGTGAAGCGGACCGAGAGGAGAGCGATGGGGAGCGCGGCCACGGTGGCCACCACGGCGCCGGCGACGGAGTAGCCGAACGTGTTCAGCGTGGCCGTGAGGAGTGAGGCCGACGGCAGCGTGCTGTTCCCTCCCTGGACGATGAGGTAGACGATCGCCCCCACCGGCACGCCGAGGGCGAGGACGACGAGCGCCACGACGCCGGCCAGCACGACCGGGAGCCCCCGGCCCAGCGGCAACGGGCTGATGCGCCGCGACACACCCGCGCCCATGCGCGAGGTGCGGCCGCGTCCCCGGACCATGGCTTCGCTCCCCAGGAGCAGGGCGCCGAGAAGGACCAGGATCAGGGACAGCGCGCAGGCGGCGGGCTCGTTGAAGCCGACCTGGAACTCGTTGTAGATCTCGGTGGTCAGGGTCTGGTACCCCAGGATCTCGAATGCACCGAACTCGGCCAGGACCACCAGCCCGACCAGGATCGCCCCACCGAGAGATGGCGAGGCGTGCCTGGCCGACGGTCACCGTCCAGAAGGTCCGCACCCGTCCCAGGCCGAGGCTGCGCGCCACCTCCTCCTGCGCCGGGTCCGCGGCGCGCAGACTGGCCGCGACGGGCAGGAACACCAGCGGGTAGACCGCCAGGGTCATCACGAGGACGGCGGCCCAGAACCCGCCGATGGCGGGGAAGATGGCCCGCCACCCGAAGCTCACGACGAAGTCGGGGATACCGAGGGGGATCACGAGCAGGACCGTGAAGAGCCGCCGGCCGGGCAGGTCGGTGCGCTCGACGAACCACGCCGCCAGGGTGCCCACGACGGCGCAGAGCGCCGTCACCACCACGAGGAGCGACACCGTGTTCCAGATCAGCTGCGCGGTGAGGTTCCGGAACAGCAGCTCGTGCAGCTGGGCCCAGCCCACCTGGACCGCCTGGACGACCAGGAAGACCAGCGGGAGCAGGACGACGACGGAGACCAGGACGGCAGCCGCCGTGAGCAGCGGCGGCAGCGGGCGTCGCCCCCCGTGGTGCCGTCGGGCCGCCGTGCTCGTGCTCACAGGAGCTGGGCCTCCTGCAGCAGCTTGATCGCCTCCGCCCCCGTGCCCAGCTCGGCGATCGTGATCCCGTTCGGCTGGAGCTGGTCGAAGGGCGTCTCGGGCTGTGCGGTGGTCACGCCCGAGGCGATCGGGTACTCGAAGCTGTCGCTGTGGGCGATGATCTCCTGGCCCTCCTTGGAGGTGAGGAAGGCGAGGAAGCGCTGGGCGGCGGCCTGGTGGGTCGAGGACTTGAGGATCGCCGCGCCCGAGACGTCGACGACGTAGCCGACGTCGTGCGGGGCGAAGTAGGCGATGGCGGAGTGCATGCCCGACGCTCCCAACCTGGGCCCGCTCCCGGTACCAGTAGTACTGGTTGATGATGCCGAGGGCCACCTGGCCGCTGTTGACCTCTGACGTGATCGTCTCGTTGTCCGGGTAGTCGTGGCTCCCCGCGTTCGCCTTGACCGCGTCCAGCCACCGCAGGGCCGCGGCCTGGCCGTGCGTCCGCGCGATGGACGTCACGATGGGCTGGAAGTCCGTCTCGGCGGCCGGCGATGGCGATCTTGCCCTTCCATTGCGGCTCGGCCAGGTCCATGGCCGACGTCGGCAGCTCGTCGGGCTTGAGCAGCGAGGTGTTGTAGATCATGACGCTGACCCGGGCGGAGACGCCCACCCACTTCCCCTCGGGCGAGTTGAAGCGGGACGGGGTGTTGGCCAGGGTCGAGGGGTTCACGTCGGCGAGCAATCCCTTGGAGGCCAGGTACTGGAGGGGGGGCGAGTTCTCCGTGTAGAAGACGTCGGCCGGCGAGTGCGAGCCCTCCGTCACGATCTGGTCGGCCAGCACGTCCTCGTCGTCACTGCGGAGGTTGACCGAAATGCCGGTCTGCCTCTCGAAGGCGGCCACCAGCGACTCCGTCGTCTGGACGTGCTGGCCGCTGTACACGGTCAGGCTGCCCGCCGTGCCCCCGGACCCCGGGTCTGGGCACAGCCCGCCAGCACCAGCGCTCCGAGTCCGGCCGCCACCGCCGCCGACAGGACGCGCCGGGCCGGACGATGCCCCGCCCACCAGCGTCTGCCTCCCATCGAGCACCTCTTTACCTGCATCCGCCCCGTAAGTTAGGGTTACCTAACTTTAGGGTAGCCTCACAACAGGCGTCAACGGGTTGCCCGTGGTCAGCCCGGCTCGCGGCCCCCCGGCGACCAGGTCGGCCCGGCCTTCGAGCGGGCTCGACGGCTCGGCATGGAAGCGCACCGGGATGCGACCGGCCCGGCGGGCCAGCAGCCCCGCCTCGACGGCCAGGCGCATGGCCCGCGCCATCGCCGCGGGGTCGTGCGCCCGGTTGACGGCCGTCGCCACGAGGACCCCGTCGCAGCCGAGCTCCATGGCCAGCGCCGCGTCCGATGCCGTGCCGATGCCGGCATCGAGGATGACGGGCACCTCGACGGCCTCCCGGAGGAGGGCGATGTTGTGGGGGTTGCGGATGCCGAGCCCGCTGCCGATGGGCGAGCCCGAGCGGCATGACCGCCGCGCAGCCGACCTGCTGGAGCCGGAAGGCCAGGACCGGGTCGTCCGTCGTGTACGGCAGCACGACGAAGCCGTCCTCGGCCAGCTGCTCCGCCGCGGCCAGGAGCTCGACGGCGTCGGGCAGCAGCGTGCGGTCGTCCCCGATCACCTCGAGCTTGACCCAGTCGGTGCCGAACGCCTCGCGGGCCAGCTTGGCGGTGAGCACCGCCTCGGAGGCGGTGGCGCAGCCGGCCGTGTTGGGCAGGACACGGACACCGAGCTCGCTCGAGCAGGGACAGCAGCGAGCCCTTGCCCGACGGGTCCACCCGCCGGACGGCGACGGTGGCCATGGCCGTTCCCGACGCCTCCAAGGCCCTGCGCAGGACGTGCGAGGCTGGTCATGCCCCCGGTGCCGAGCAGGAGGCGCGACGCCAGCACCTCGCCCCCGATCGACAGACCGTCCCGAGGGGGCGGCGCCGGTGTCACCCCGATCGCGTCGTCGCGTGTCACCGGACGAAGATACCCCGATGCCCGCCTATGGTGACTCGGTGCCGGGCGAGACCCCACCGACGGCGCTGACCATCGCCGGCTCCGACTCGGGCGGCGGGGCGGGCGTGCAGGCCGACCTGAAGACCTTCGCCGCCCACCGGGTGCACGGCACCTGCGCCCTCACCGCGGTGACCGCGCAGAACACGCTCGAGGTCCGCGGGGTCGTGGCCCTCGAGCCCGCGTTCGTCCGCCAGCAGGTCCAGGCGGTCCTCGACGACTTCGACGTGCGCAGCGTCAAGACCGGCATGCTGGCGAACGCGAGCGATCGTCGGCGAGGTCGCCGCCATGGCCGCCGAGGGACTCCTCCCCAGGCTGGTGGTCGATCCGGTCCTCGTCTCCTCCAGCGGTCACCGCCTCATGGAGCCCGACGGGGTCGCCGCCTACCTCGAGCTCCTGCTCCCCCACGCGCTCGTCGTCACACCGAACCTGCGCGAGGCCGCGGTGCTCGGCGACACCGACGTCGAGTCCCTCGGGACCGTCGACGCCCGCGTCGCGGTGGCCGAGCGCATCACGGCCACGGGCGCCCGCTACGTCGTGGTCAAGGGCGGCCACCTCACCGCATCGGCCGATGACGTCGTCGTGGGCCCCGACGGCGTGCTGGTCCTCCCCGGGGTGCGGGTGAGCGACCGGCAACGACCATGGCACGGGGTGCTCGCTCTCGGCCGCGGTCGCGGCCCACCTGGCCCGGGGGGCCGCGGTGCCCGACGCGATCAGGGAGGCCAAGGCCTTCGTCGCCGCGGCGTTGGCCGGGGGCGCCCGGTGGCGCCTGGGGGCCGGCCACGGACCCCTCGACCATTTCGGGTGGTCCGGAGCGCCGTAGGCTGGTCCCGTGATGACGCTGCACGACGCCGACACGGGGTTCCGGACCGAGGAGGTGACCGCACCCGAGCCGCTGCGGCCGCCGACCCCCGGCGGGATCTCCATGCGGCCGGCCATGATCGTGCTCGGCCTGGCCGTGCTCATCCTCGTCGTGTTCGTCACCATCGGGGTGCTCTCGTCACAGTCCCCGGTGCCGGTCAAGGTCGGCGGGGCTCGCAGCGCAGTGCCGGGGACCACGTTGCGGGCGGAGTCGGCCGCCGGCCTGCTGGCGCCCATCGTCGAGGCGGGCGAGCCGCCGACGAACATCCGCAACGCGGTGTCCGTCCCGGTCGGCGCGCAACGCCTGTCGCACCAGGACAACAGCGGCGACGGGGCCGGCGACTTCGACTCGCAGGTGGTCTTCCGCTCCGACGACTCGCAAGGCGCCCTGTCGGCGTTCTTCGCGGCGGACATGAAGCTGCAGGGCTGGCAGGTCTTCGACCGGGGACCGGCGGCCAACGATCCGGGCGCGCTCGAGGTCCTGGGCAAGCTGGCGGGATCTGACGGCTACTACTGGGAGATGGGGGCGACGGTCTCGCCCACGACGTTCGGCACCGGTGGTCCGGCCCACGGCCAGACGGACTTCACCATCCGGCTCCTGCAGGAGGAAGACCCGGACTGACCCCGCGGCGGCGCGGGTTCAGCGCGTCGGCGGGCGCGACGGTGCCCGCCGGCGGGCCCGCGTCGTCGGGCATCAGGTCGGCCTGTCCCCGCGCGGGGGTCAGCAGGTAGGCCCACACGAAGAAGTTGATCGGGTAGAGCAGGTAACCCACCCGGGGGTTCGGGGCCAAGAGGATCAGCGCCGACATCACCACGCCCGCGATCGTGCAGACCTCGGCCGCCGTGCTCGGGGTGTGGCGGTACAGATGGCGGGCCAGGAGCACGGCGAGCACGATGCCGACCGAGAGCGGCAAGGCCCGGCTCAGCGACGGGAACGCGGTCACGAGCACGTGGCCGGGCAGCGCGCTGGCCGCCGTCGACGGGATGGCGCTCAGGCCCAGGGGGAAGAGGACGACGTCGTCGATGAGCGCGAACGGGCCGCGCAGCGCGAACGGGAAGATCGTCGGCACGGCCACCACCACCATCCCCGCCAGCATGGCGAGCGGGCGGCGTTGGCCGTCGCGGCCGCGTGCCGCGAACAGGGCGAGCGCGGCCAGCGGCCAGGCGGTGAACTTCATGGCCGAGGCAATGCCGAGCACGACGCCGGACGCGAAGGGCCGACGGCGCTGCGCCAGGACCATGGCGAGGAGCAGGAACGCCACGACCGGGATGTCGTCGCCCCCGGTCGCCAGCGGCAGCGAGGCCAGGGGGAGGATCACCAGCGCCTGCAGGGCGCGGATCTTGCGGCGGCCGTCCGCCCGGCAGAGGTAGAGCGCCACCGCGGCGACGACCAGCGTGGTGAGGCAGAAGAAGATCCGGGCGTCACTCAGCCCGTTGTTGGGCCAGACCTCGCTGGGGATCCCCGCCACCGCCATGAGCGGCAGGTACGGCAGGAATCCGGCGAAGTCGGGTTCGCCGGGGGCGTGGTACTTGACCGTGTGCGGCAGCCGCACCAGGGGGTGGTAGGGATCCTGCCCGCGCACGAGGTCCTGCCCTCCGACCTCGACCGTGACGACCTCGGGCTGCTGGTGCGACCCGGCCACGCCGTCGAAGCGCCACAGGATCTCGAGCCCGAGCGGGATCGCCAGGGCCCCCGCGAACACGCACACGGCGACGACGATCCGGGTCACCCAGGCGCCTCGGTGTTGCCGCCTCGTCAGGACGTGGTCCGGCTGCCGCCTGCGGGCGCGCGCCACCACCCAGGCCAGCACGGCCGACGCCAGGGCCCCGAAGGCGAACGGCGAGAGCGCCATGCGCCCCCACACCTGGTACAGCGCGTTGGTCGAGGTGTAGATCGTGAGCAGGGCGAACAGGGCGCTCCCCAGGTACAGCAGCGCGTCGCCGGCCTCCGGCGAGATCCGGTTGGCCCTGACCAGGACCCCGTGCCACACCGAGGCGGCCCAACGTCGGGTTCGTGATCGCGGAGTTCGTCGGCATGGCGTCTCGAAGCCTCGCAGAGAGGAGAACCCTGGGGCGGCCCCTCCGGTGAGTCTAGAGGCGGAGCACCGCGAGGTAGAAGGACAGTTCGGCCTCGAGGCATGCGACCAGGGTGTCCGCCCGCCGGAAACCGTGTGCCTCTCCGTCGAAGAAGCGCAGGTCGCACGCGGGTCCCCGCAGCATCGAGGGCGCGCCGCATGCTCTCGGCCTGTGCGGGCGGCACGACGGGGTCCTCCGTCCCCTGCAGCAAGAGGACGGAGCCCTTCATGGAGGCGGCACGGTTCACCGGCGACCGCTCGTCGTAGAGCGGACGCGCCTCGGGCAGGGGGCCGATCAAACGGTCGGTGTAGTGGGCCTCGAAGTCGTGGGTCGTCGCGGCCAGCTCCGTCAGGTCCGTCACGCCGTACCAAGAGGCGCAGGCAGCGAACCCCTCCCCCGCCGCCAGTGCGTTGAGGGCGGTCATGCCGCCGGCGCTCGCCCCCCGGATCGCCATGCGGTCTGCGTCGACGTCGCCGCGCGCCGCCAGGTACCGCGCCGCGTCGAGGCAGTCCTCTGCGTCGGCGACGCCCCACTGGCCCCACAGCGCGCAGCGGTAGCGGCGCCCGTACCCGGTGCTCCCCGCATAGTCGACGCAGGCCACGGCGAAACCTCGGGTCGTGAAGAACTGCAAGGTGAGATCGAACCCCGGCGGGCACGAGGACGTGGGTCCTCCATGGCACCACGTCACCAGCGGCGGGGCGAGTCCGACCGGACCTGTCGTCCCGTGCCGCGTCGGTCGGTAGAGCGTGCCGTGCACGGGCCGCCCCGAGCGGCCCGTCAGGGTGAACGGCTCTCCCAGGGCGACGTCCCCGCGCCCGAGCACGACGTCGGGCGGCGGGCGCAACGGACGGGTCAGCCCGTCGGGGGCCCGGACCCACACGTTCGCGGGGGCGTTCGGGCGTGCTGCCGATGAAGGCCAGCCCGTCCGCGTGGGCGCAGAGCGCGGCTGATCGAGACACAGGGCTGCGGGAGCTGGGCCGGCGCTGCCGTCGCTCGGCCGGGCACCAACAGGACCAACGCGTCGCGGCCCGACTCGGTCATGCGGGCGACGACCGTGCCGTCGACCACCTCGGCCATGGTCGTCTGCCCGAGCACCCAGTCGGGCCCGTGGAACTCGGCCGCCGCCTCCGTCAGGGCGGTCGCGTCCGGCCGTCTCGGGCCGCCCCGGGTGTGCATAGGGCTGCCACCAGCCCCGCCGGTCGGAGACGAATCGCAACGAACCGTCGCGGGCCCAGGCCGGCTGTCCGACCGACTCATCGGGGCCGCCCGCCACCAGCCAGGCCGGCCCGTCCGCCTCGAGGGTGGGCGGGCCGCGTCGCCCGGGCAACCCGTGCGAGGGGCAGCACGACCACGGCCGAGGCGTCCCAGGGCATGTCGGGGTGGTCCCAGACGACCACGGCGAGGCGGTCGCCGTCCGGATGGACACGGGGGGAACCGAAGAAGTCGTGCCCCTCGAGCAGCGTGGTCTCGCCCGGCTGCGCGGTCCGCGTCGAGAGCGCCACGATGCTGCGGACCGGCCGACGGGTGCCCGGCAGGTGGACCTCGCGGACCGCCAGGACCCAGTCGCCGTCGGGCGTCGCGCTCGAGGCCACCGTGGTGATGCACATCGCCCTCGGGCGGTGTCGCGCTCAGCGGCTGCGGCGTGGCCCGTCGTGGCGCCGGGCCGTCGCAGAACCAGACGCGCTGGTCGGCCTGGTCGACATAGGCGAACGCGCCGGCCGACCGCGCCGGCACCAGGCACATGGCCCCCCCGCCGTACTCGTTGACACGGCTGCGGATGCTCACCCCTTCCGGCGAGTGGTCGGACAGGCCCTCGGCGTCGAGGACGCGCACGATGACGACGCGACCGGCCTCGGCGGGGCGCGACTCGAGCCAGTAGAGCGCTTCGCCGTCCGAACAGAGCTCCGAGAGGGAGACCTTGGCCCGGGCGACGTCCCGGGCCGCGAGCGGCGAGGCCCAGCGCCCGTAACCTGCAGTCGTGGCCACGGTCCGAACGTACCCGGTGCAGACGTCCAACGGCGTGGGACGCGGACACGCGCCCTCTACAGTGAGCCGGTGCGCTTCCCCGCCTACCTCCTGACCAAGACGGGCGAGGTGATCCGCCCGGCGGTGGTCGAGCTCACCGAGGGCGACCTTCCGGAGGGCGACGTGCTGGTCCGGGTCGAGTGGTCCGCCATCAACTTCAAGGACGCCATGGTCACGCGGCCCGGGAACCGCGTCGCACGGCGGTTCCCGCTCGTGCCCGGGGTCGAGCTGGCCGGGCAGTGTCGAGGAGAGCACGAGCCCCGACTTCACGCCCGGGCAGCGGGTGCTCGTGCAGGGATACGACCTCGGGGTGGCCCGCCACGGCGGTTTCGCCGCCTACGCGCAGCGTGCCGGCCGACTGGGTGGTTCCGCTGCCCGACGCGCTGAGCTGCCGCAATGCCGCCATCATCGGTCTGGCCGGATGCACCGCCCTCTTGTCGCTGCGCCGGCTGCGTCCAACACGGGACGTCACCCGAGGACGGACCCATCCTCGTCACCGGCGCCTCCGGGGGCGTCGGCAGCGCCGGCGGTGGCGCTGCTGGCCAGCGCGGGTTTCGAGGTGGTGGCCTCCTCGGGCAAGACGACCGAGCACGAGTACCTCGAGGGCCTCGGCGCGGCCCGGGTGGTGGGCCGCCAGTTCACCGAGGACGACGGGCGGACGCTCGGGCCCCAGCTCTGGGCCGGCGTGGTGGACTGCGTCGGCGGCACGGCACTGGCCCAGGCGCTGCGCACGGTCCGCTACGGGGGCGCGGTGGCCGCCAGCGGGCTCACGGGTGGCAACGACCTGGCGACGACGGTCTACCCGTTCATCGTGCGCGGCGTCGCGCTGCTCGGGATCGACACCGTGGCAACCCCCATCGAGGAGCGGCGTGCCCTGTGGACCGACATGGCGAGCTCCTTCCCGCTCGAACACTGCGAGGACATGGTGAACGAGGAGATCGGGCTCGACGGGCTTGACGGCGGCGCTCGACCGCGTGCTCGACGCGGCCGTGCGCGGGCGGATCCTCGTCAACCCGGCGCACGCCCCTAGGCGGTTCCTCAGGCCCGGCGTAGACGGGCGACACCCGGATGGTCCCGTTGTTGCAGGGGTCGATGGCCAGCTGGAACGTGGGCGAGGCCGCCGTCGCCCCGGGCATCGTGACGGTGGCGGACTCCGAGGTGGGGCAGCTCGTCTCGGCGCCGACCGGCACGTCGGAGAACTGGTAGGCGAACTGCGCCGTGGACGAGGGTGCCATCGTGACCGAGGACGGCGGGCATTCGCCGCCGGGGACAGCGTGACCGACAGCCCGTTCACCATCGGTGACCGTCAACGGTGCTCCGCTCCCCGAGAAGAGGGCCATCGTCGGGATAGCCGTCGGCCGTGCACGCGGCGCGACCCGGTGTTGGTGACCGTCACGACGCCGGTGATCGTCCCCGCCGCACCCTGGGCCTGACCCGCCGTGGCCGTGACGTGACTGCACGACGTCGAGGCCACGGTCGTCGTCGTGGAGGGCGCCGCGGTGGTCGATGTCGTCGTGGACGAGGGTGCGGACGTCGTCGACGCCGCCGTGTGGGTCGTCGTCGCGTCGTGGCCTTGGGCGTGCTCGGGCTGCTGCTGCAGGCCGCGAGGACAACAGCCGGCGCACGCCACGAGCGGCGAGCGCCCAGCGACGTGGGGTCACCCCTCGAAGTCCTCCGGGCGCACGGAGTCGAGGAACTGGCGGAACTGGCCCACCAGCTCGTCGGGCGTGTCGTCCTCCTCGTCCTCGGCGTCGAGCGCCAGGATGATCCCCTCGGACTCCATGAGCTCGTCGGAGACGAAGAGCGGCGTCTCGGTCCGCACGGCGACCGCCACCGCGTCGGACGGCCGGCTCGAGACGATGGTCCGCTCCTCACCGCGCACGAGGTGCATCTCGGCGTAGTAGGTCGAGGCACGCAGCTCGGTGATGATGACGCGCTCGACGCTGATGTCGAGGGCGCCGAGCATGTCCTTCATGAGATCGTGGGTCAGTGGCCGGGGCATGGTCACGCCCTGCAGGGCGTAGGCGATGGCCGTTGCCTCGGGGCTGCCGATGAAGATGGGCAGCGTGCGCCCCTCTCCCTCGGTCTCCTGCAGGAGGAGCACCGGCGTGTTCGACTGCAGGTCCACCCTGACGGCACGGAGAAGCACACGGACCATGACTGAAATGTAGCGCCCGATGCCGGGCCCGCGTCACCCCCCCAGGTGGCGCCGGAGGGCCAGGCGCAGCAACGTGGCTCGCATCGATTGCCCCAGCGCCGCCAGCTGGTCCGCCCCCTCCACCGCCCGCTGCCGGGACTCGGGGTTCCGCTGGCGCAGGAGTGGGATGACGACCTGCTCGATCAGCCCCATCTCGCGGTCCGACGGCGTTGCGGTAGAGGCGCAGGTGGCGCGGCTCGATCCCGAAGGCCCGGAACGCCGCGGCCAGGTTGGCGACGGTGAGGGCGTCCTCGTCGTAGGTGGCGATGCCCGCCACCGTGACGCACTCGATCAGGCCGAACCCCTTCAGGCCGGCCACCTCCTCGGCCGACAGGCCGCTGGCGGCGCAGAGCTCCTCGGCGGTCAGGCTGGCCCCGGTCACCATGCCCGGATGGCGCCGGCCGTCGCGTCGGCGGCCGCTCCGGTGCCGGTACCGGCGTGAGCCGGGCCCTTGCCCGCCGCTGGCCTCAGCGGGGGTTGGCGCCGGCTGGGCGGTGGCGTCGCGGCCGGCTCCGCCCGGGGCTGGAGCGGCGTCCCGTTGGCGCTGCGCCGTCGCTCTTCGGCCGCCGTCGCCCGCGGCGCCGCGCGGCGCGGCTCGCCGCGGCCGTGCGGCGGCCGCGGCGCGCCGGTTGTCGCGGTGTCCGCACGCCGCCGGCTGCGGCGAGCCGGCGCCGCGCCACGTTCCGCCGACGGGCTCGGCCACGCGCGGTCGTCGACGCGTCGCCCTCGGCGACCACCTGCAGCCCGCGGCGGGCCTGGACCTCCTCGGGCAAGCCGGGCGGCGCGGCGGGACGCGTCGGCCAGGATGCGGGCCATCGCCTCCTCGTCGGCCTTCGTCGGCTGCTCCTGGGCCTGGGCCGTTGCCGGGGACGCCGCCACGCCGGCGTAGGCCGGCTCGGACCGGCTTGCCGTTGGGCAGGTCGGCGCCCGAGGTCGTCCTCGAGCTCCCCGTCGGCCAGCCGGTCCCGGATCACCTTCAGGGGCAGGAAGTGCTCACGCTGCTGGCGCAGCACCCAGCGCAGGCGCTCCACGTCGTGGTCGAAGAACTTGCGGTACCCCGACGGCGAGCGCTCGGGGTTCACCAGACCCTGGCTCTCGAGGAACCGGATCTTCGAGATGGTGACGTCGGGGAACTCCTCCCGCAGCAGCGTCAGGACGTCCCCGATGGAGAGGTACGTGCGGCTGGTCACTCGTTCCCCGCCACCAGATAGACGAGCTTGAACTTGCCGATCTGCACCTCGTCGCCCGGGGAGAGCCGCACCTCGTCGATCCGCTCCCGGTTCACGTAGGTGCCGTTCAACGAGCCCACGTCCCGGAGCGAGTAGGTGCCCCCGTCCGTCGGGCGTGATCTCCACGTGGCGGCGCGACACGGTGATGTCGTCGAGGAAGATGTCGCTCTCCGGATGCCGGCCGGCCCGCACCACGTTCTCGCCGAGCAGGTAGCGCGCCCCGATGTTGGGGCCGCGGGTGACCACGAGGACGCCGGCGCCGTGCGGGACCTCGACCAGGGTGACATCGGGCTGGTCCTCCGACGTCTCCGCCTCGTCGGTCGGATGGAGGGTGATGGTGGCGTCATCGCCGTCCGCCAGCAGTGCGTGCCCGCACGAGGAGCAGAAGTTGACGCCCTCGGGGTTCCGATGCCCGCAGTTGTGACAGAACACGGCGTCCACGGTACCCCACCCCACGGCGCGATTCTCCTGCCGCCATACGACGCCCGAACGCCTGCTCAGTCGGCGGTCAGGTCACGGTAGGCGGCCGCGTCGAGCAGGGTGTCCGGGTCCGCGCCCGGCGCGAGCTCGAGCTCGCAGATCCACCCCTCGCCGTAGGGATCCTGGTTGATCCGCTCGGGGCCCCCGGTGAGCGCGTCGTTCACCGCCGTGACCGTGCCCGCCACCGGCGCATAGATCTCCGACACCGACTTCGTCGACTCGACCTCGCCCAGTTGTCCGCCTGCCTCGATCTCGCTTCCCACCGCAGGCAAGTCGACGAACACGATGTCGCCCAGTGCGTCCTGGGCGTAGTCGGTGACGCCGACGCGTACGCTGCGTCCCCTCGACGCGGACCCACTCGTGCTCCGGCGAATAACGCAGATCGTCGGGGATGTTCATGGGGGGCGACCATACCGGACACGGGGACTGATCCGCAGCCCGTGGTCCTATGGCAACATCCGGGCGATCCGCTCCACGTAGCTCGACGCGAGCGCCTCGGACTCTGCCCGGTCGGACCCCTCCGCCCAGACGTGGGTGACCGGGTCCTCGGGGTCCGGGACGACGAGGGCCCACCCGTGGTCCGAGACCACTTTGATGCCGTCCACCAGCACCAGCTCGACCCCCTCGTCGGTCAGCTGCTCCATGAGGGTCCGCATGATCAGGCCCTTGTGCTCCAGGGGCGTCGCCACCTCCTCGTGCACGATCGGCATGAGCGGCGTGGCGGCGACGATCTCGGCCAACGAGGTCTCAGCTCTGCCCCAACAGCGACAGCAGGCGGGCCAGGGCGGCCGCGCCGTCGAAGGCCGGCAGGAAGGCCGGGAACACGTAGCCTCCCCGCCGGTCCGACGCGAAGGAGACGCCGCCGGATGCCGCCGCCTCGAGCAGTCCCGACGGCGAGAGCGGAGTCAGCGTCAGCTCCACGCCGCGCGCCTCGCAGAGGCGCGCCGTGCGATCGCTCGCAGTCACCGGAAGCGCGACCCGGTCCATGATGCCCGCGGCCGTGGACAGTTCGATGAAGGCCATGATCGCCTCGTCGTCGGACAGGACGTGCCCGGTGCCGTCGATCAGCGTGAGTCGCTCGCCTCCGGCATCGATCACCGCGCCCAGGTCTGCGCCCGAGCCGCGTACCGCGTCGGCCACCCTCGCCTCACTCATGATGCGGTCGACCGAGATCATGCCCGGTGTCTGCGCGTAGGGGTTGATGCTGAGCACGTCGGCTGCCGACCTTCGATAGAAGGTTGGGCATGACGAAGCTGGCGGCGCCGTAGGAGAGGTCGAGCACCAGCTTCACCTCGTGCCCGACCTCACGTCGCAACCCGAACGCCTCGACGACGGCCGCGGTGTAGAGCTCGATGGTGCGCGGCGAGAAGTCGATGTCGCCGATCTCACCCGCCGTCACGCGGCGGAACTCCTCGCGGTGGTACATCCGCTCGATCCGACGCTGGTCGCTCTCGGAGAGATCGATGCCGCGTTCGTCGAAGAAGCGGATGACCACCGACTGCGGGTCGTCGGGGCTGAGACGCACCGTCAGGCCGGCCGCGGTTGCCGCGGATGCGCAGATCGTGGCGGGTCACGGGCACCGTGGCCAGCTCGAGGTCGTTGACGTTGACCCCCACCGAGTTGCACCCCACCATGAGGGCGCGCTTGAGCACACGGGCGATCCGGCTGGTGTCACGGGAGGCGGTGATGTGGGAGCCCTTCTCGAAGCCCGAGGCCCACGCCTTGGCGAGCCGCACCGCCAGCTCCGGGCTGATGTCGACGTTGGCGATGCCCTGCACGCCCTCGGGGCCGAAGAGGGTGCGGGCCCCGCCCGATTCCCACACGATGGAGGCGTTGACCTGGGCACCTGCCTCGACGACCTTGTAGGGGTAGATCTTGACGTCGCTGCGGACCTCGGCGTGGGCTCCGATCAGACAGCCCTCCCCCACCACCGCCCCCGGTTCGACGCGGGCGCCCACCCGCAGGTCGCACGAGCGGCCCAGCACGGCGCCCTCGACCCTGACGGCGGGCCCGAGGTAGGAGTTCTCCCCGATCACCGAGCGCTGCAGCTCGGCCCGCTCCGCCAACTGGGTGTTGGCGCCGACGGTCGAGTAGGCCCCCAGCACGACGTCCTGGTCGATGGTGCAGTTCTCGCCGATGAACGACGGCGAGTCGATGCGCACCGACGGGTCGACGGACGAGCCCTTGCCGACCCAGATGCCCGGGCGCAGCTCGAAGCCCGACACCTCGACCTGGACCTTCCCGCCGAGGATGTCCTCGTGGGCCTTGAGGTAGGCCGCCGTCGTGCCGACGTCCTCCCAGTACCCGTCGGCCACGTAGCCGTAGAGAGGCTCTCCCGCCTCGAGCGCCGCCGGGAACACCTCGCCGGAGAAATCGACCGATCGGCCCTCGGGAATGAGGTCGAAGATCTCGGGCTCGAGCACGTAGATGCCGGTGTTGATGGTGTCGCTGAACACCTGACCCCACCCGGGCTTCTCGAGGAAACGTTCGATGGTCCCGTCCTCACGCGTGATCACGATGCCGAACTCGAGCGGGTTCTCCACCGCGCACAGCGCAATCGTCGCCAAGGCCCCGTTCTTCTCGTGGAACGAGATCACCGACGTCAGGTCGATGTCGGTCAGGACGTCACCCGAGATGACGAGGAAGCGTTCGGTCAGCTGTTCGCGCGCGTTGCGCACGGACCCGGCCGTGCCCAGAGGCGATTCCTCGGTCGCGTAGGACATGTGCACACCGAGCTCGCTGCCGTCACCGAAGTAGCTGCGGATGGCGTTCGGGAGGAAGGCGACCGTGACGACGATGTCGGTGATCCCGTGCCGCCGCAGCAGGGAGACGATGTGCTCCATCATCGGCCGCCCGACGAGCGGAAGCATCGGCTTGGGCAGGTTGGACGTCTGGGGGCGCAACCGTGTGCCCTCGCCCCCGGCCATGATGACCGCCTTCATACGGCGCTCCTGCGGGCGGCCCGGCCCTCGCGCAGCGCTCGCCGCGCCGGTCCGACATAGCTCCCCGCCGCCCACCAGGCGAGCGCGAGGCCGACCAGGCCCGTCACCCACGCGATGACTCGAATGGGCTCTTGCCACGAAGCCGTCCCGTCACCCAGGAGAAAGGCCGGATAAGCGAACATCAAACCGAAGGTCCCCGCCTTGCCCACCCACAACACGTCGATGCGCGCCGCGCCCATCGCGGCCAACAGCACGACCATCGCCGACACCAAGACCTCACGGGCAATGGTGGCGATGCCGAACCACAGTGGCACCGCGCCGTAGATCATGATGGAGATCACCGCCGTGCCCACCAGCAGCCGGTCGGCCGTCGGGTCGAGCACCTTGCCGAACGTCGAGACCTGTCCGTAGCGGCGCGCCACGGAGCCGTCCACCCAGTCCGTCGCGCCGAGCACGGCCAGTAGCACCGCCGCCACCGTCTGCCGGTGCGCCACGAAGAGCAACCACAGGAAGATCGGGATGCACAACAGCCGCACCATCGTGATGACGTTGGGAGCGGTGAGGATCCGGTCCAGCCCGTCGTCGTCCACACACCGAGTCTAGGGAGTGACCTCCGACGGCCACGTCTGGGGTGTGCCAGAGTGGCCCCGGTGCCTCGTTTCGAACCGTTCAAGGGCCTGCGCTACCGGCCCGAGGTGGCGCCTATCGCCCAGGTCATCGCCCCGCCCTACGACGTCATCAGACCGGCCGAGCGCGTGCACCTGGCCTCGCGCCACCCGGCCAATGCCGTCCTGGTCGAGCTGCCCGAGGCCGACCTCCGGGCCGGTCGCGACCGCTACGCCGTGGCGACCGACCTGTTCACCCGCTGGCAGGCGGAGCGCACCGTCGTGGTGGAGCCGGAGCCGAGCCTGTACCCGTACCGGATGACCGACACGACGGGGCACACCACCACCGGCGTCATCGGGGCGCTCGGGCTCGCCGAGCCGGGCCAGGAGAGCGACATCCTCCCCCACGAGGAGACGCTGCCCAAGCCGAAGAGCGACCGCCTGGACCTGCTGCGGGCCACCCGAGCCAACCTGTCGCCGATCTGGGGCCTCTCCATGGCGCCCGGGATGACGGCCACCTTCGACCCCACGGACGACGAACCGGTGGCCGACGCCTACGACGACGACGGGGTCCGCCACCAGCTCTGGGTCCTGAGCGACCCCGACGCGGTGGCGGCCGTCGGCGCCGCCGTCGCGTCGGCGCCCGTCGTCCTGGCCGACGGCCACCATCGCTACGAGACGGCCCGCGCCTATCAGGCCGAGTGCCGCGCCGCCAACGGCGGCCGGGCCGGACCGCACGACCTCGTGATGGCCCTCGTCGTCGAACTGTCCGAGAACCAGCTCACCGTCGGCGCCATCCACCGCACCATCAGCGGGCTCCCGGAGGATTTCGACCTGGTCGGGGCGCTGGGCCAGTGGTTCGACGTCGTGCGGGCGGGACCCGCCGACGACCGCACCCTCGGCGCGCTCTCGGACTCCAACTCGCTGGCCCTGGTGACCGGGGGAAAGGCGTACCTGCTCCTCCCCCACCCCGAGGTCCAGGCGCAGGTGGGCAACGACATCGACTCGAGCCTGATTGCCTCGGTGCTCCCGGGGCTGCCCCCGCACGAGGTCATGCACCGCCACGGCATCGGCGAGACCATGGGGGCGCTTGCGAGACGGGGGGGCCCAGGCGGCCTTCCTCTTGCGGCCGGTGACGGTCAAGCAGATCGACGAGTGGGCCAACGAACGCCGACGCATGCCGCCCAAGACCACGTACTTCAGCCCCAAGCCCCGGACCGGCATGGTGTTCCGGTCTCTCGACCTCCCATGAGTGACGAGATGCACGAGTCCGTGACGGTCCACATGGCGGCGCCACCCGAACGCGTGTGGGACCTCGTGAGCGACGTCACCCGCATCGGCCGCTACAGCCCCGAGACCTT
The DNA here is from genome assembly GCA_963774485.1 of uncultured Acidimicrobiaceae bacterium. Lineage (GTDB taxonomy): Bacteria > Actinomycetota > Acidimicrobiia > Acidimicrobiales > RAAP-2 > Bog-473. Next base: position 416,706 of record CAVZFG010000021.1, on the reverse strand, counting down.
CGGGGCCGAGTGGATCGACGGCGCGACCGGCCCCGCGCCGGGGGCCAGGTTCCGGGGCCACGTGAACCGCAACCGGAGGGGCATCAAGTACTCGACGACGTGCACCGTGACCGTGTGCGAGCCGGGCAGGTCCTTCGCCTTCGGAGTGGGGGCGGCGGGCAAACCACCCACCAGCGTCTGGGGCTACGAGATCGTGCCGGCGGACGGCGGCTGCGACGTGACCGAGTCCTTCACGCTGTCCCCGCTCTGGTGGTTGCGCCTCTACTGGGCCCTCTTGGGCTGGTCCCGCGGCAAGACGAACCGCACAACATGCGCACCACGCTCGAGCGGATCCGGGACGAGGCCGAGGCGGGGCCGGCGGCGGCGGGGCCGGCGGCCTAATTCACCGTCCAGCTCGAGCCGGAGCGCAGCAGGGCAGCGACGTCGCCCAAGCCGCGCTTGGCCTGGGCGTCGGTGATCTGGTCGGACATCTGCGCCCCGTACTCGGGGCGCTCGACGGCGCGGAACACGCCGATCGGCGTCGGCTCGTAGGGGCCGCGGGCCAGGCGGGAGAGCGCGAAGGCCAGGCCCGGGTCCTCGCGGGCCTCGTCGTGGACCAGGAGGGCGTCGAGGCCGGTGTCGGCCACCGAGACGATCTCCAGGCCGCCGTCGGGACGCTGCACCACGCCGCGCTCGGCACCCTCGCCGCCGAAGACGATCGGCTTGCCGTGCTCGAGCGGGATCAACATGCTCGCCCGCACGTCGCGACCGGTGATCTTCTCGAAGGCGCCGTCGTTGAACACGTTGCAGTTCTGCAGGACCTCGACGAACGCGGCGCCGTTGTGCCGGTGGGCCCGGCGGAAGGTCTCCTGCATGTGGGCCCGGTCCATGTCGTGGGTGCGGGCCACGAAGGTCGCTTCGGCGCCGAGGGCGAGCGACACCGGGTTGAACGGCGTGTCGACGGAGCCGAACGGTGTCGACTTGGTGACCTTGGCCACCTCGGACGTCGGCGAGTACTGGCCCTTGGTCAGTCCGTAGATCTGGTTGTTGAACATCAAGATGTTCAGCCGGACGTTGCGCCGCAGCGCGTGGATGAGGTGGTTGCCCCCGATGGACAGCGCGTCGCCGTCGCCCGAGATGACCCAGACGTCGAGGTCGGGGCGCGTCGTGGCCAGGCCGGTCGCGATGGCGGGAGCGCGTCCGTGAATGGAGTGCATGCCGTACGTGTTCATGTAGTACGGGAAGCGCGCCGCGCAGCCGATGCCCGAGAGGAACACCGTGTTCTCGCGTCGCACGCCCAGCTCGGGCATGAGCATCTGCACGGCCGCCAGGATGGAGTAGTCGCCGCAGCCCGGGCACCAGCGGACCTCCTGGTCGCTGGTCCAGTCCTTGCGGGTGGTGACGGGGACGGCGGTGGCGACCGATCCGTTGGACCCGTTGGCGCCGTTGGACTCGCTCATGATTTGCCTCCGAGCAGCGCGGTGATGGCTGCCTCGATCTCTCCGACACGGAACGGGACGCCTTGCATCTTGGACATGGTCTGGGCGTCGACGAGGTACTCGGCGCGCAGGATCCGGCTCAGCTGGCCGAGGTTCATCTCGGGCACGAGGACCTGCGTGTAGCGGCCCAGCACCTCGCCGAGGTTGGAGGGCAGCGGGTTGAGGTGTCGCAGGTGCACGTGGGCCGCCTTCATGCCCCTGGCCCGCACCCGCTTGACGCCCGCCGCAACGGCGGCGTAGGTCGAGCCCCAGCTGACCAGGAGCAGCTGGGCGTCCCCGGTCTCGTCGTTGACCTCGACGGGCGGGATCGTGAGCGGCGATCCCGGCGATCTTGTCCTGCCGCAGGTGGACCATGCGCTCGTGGTTGACACCCTCGTAGGACACGTTGCCGCTGCCGTCCTCCTTCTCGAGGCCGCCGATGCGGTGCTCCAGGCCCGGCAGGCCCGGCGGGGCCCATGGTCGGGCCAACGTCTGCGGATCGCGCACATAGGGCCAGAACGCCGGGTTGCCGGCGTCGTCGACGTGGTTGGGCTCGGCGGCGAAGCCGGCCTCGATCGGTTCGAACGTGTCGAGGTCGGGCAGGCGCCAGGGCTCCGCCCCGTTGGCCAGGTAGCCGTCGGAGAGCAGGATGACCGGGGTGCGGTAGGTCACGGCCAGCCGGGTGGCCTCGATCGCCGCCGCGAAGCAGTCGCTCGGCGTCTGCGGCGCCAGGATCGGCAGCGGCGCCTCGCCGTGACGGCCGTACATGGCGTGGAGCAGGTCCGCCTGCTCGGTCTTGGTGGGGAGCCCGGTGGAGGGGCCGCCGCGCTGGACGTCGACGATGACCAGCGGCAGCTCGAGGTTGATGGCGAGGCCGATCGTCTCGGACTTCAGGTCGAGACCCGGGCCGCTGGTCGTGGTCACCCCGATGGCGCCCCCGAACGACGCGCCGAGTGCGGCGCCGATGCCGGCGATCTCGTCCTCGGCCTGGAAGGTGCGGATCCCGAACTCCTTGCGACGGCTCAGCTCGTGCAAGATGTCCGAGGCGGGCGTGATGGGGTAGCTGCCGAGGAAGAGCGGCAGGCCGGCGAGCCTCGACGCCGTGATCAGGCCCCAGGCGAGCGCCTGGTTGCCGGTGACCTGCACGTACTCTCCCGGGTCGAAGGTCGCCGGCCGGATCTCGTAGTTGGACTCGAAGAGCTCGGCCGTCTCGCCGAAGTCGTAGCCGGCCCGGAAGGCGCGGGTGTTGGCCTCGACCACCTGCGGCTTGGCGCCGAAGCGCTCGGTGATCCACTTGATGATCGGGTCGACGGGCCGGGTGTAGAGCCAGCTGACCAGTCCGAGCGCGAAGAAGTTCTTGGAGCGCTCGGCGTCGCGCGGCTTGACGCCGGCCTCCTTGCAGACCTCCTGGGTGATGGAGGTCATGGGGACCTCGTAGACGATGTAGGCGCTGAGCGAGCCGTCGGTCAGCGGGTTGGTCTCGTAGCCCGCCTTGGCCAGGCCGCGCTCCTCGAAGGAGTCGCTGTTGACGATGAGCACCGTTCCCTGGGCCATCAGGTCGATGTTGGCCTTGAGGGCCGCCGGGTTCATCGCCACCAGCGCGTTCGGCGAGTCGCCGGGGGTCAGGATGTCGTGGTCCGAGATGTGGACCTGGAAGGCCGAGACGCCGTTCAGGGTGCCCGCCGGGGCGCGGATCTCGGCGGGGAAGTCGGGGAAGGTGGACAGGTCGTTGCCCAACAGGGCGCTGCTCGTGGTGAAACGGTCGCCGGTGAGCTGCATGCCGTCACCCGAGTCGCCGGCGAAGCGCACGATGACCTGGTCCAATTGCTCTGTTGCGTGTTGCGTTCCCGATGCCACGGGCTGCCTCGTCTCATGTCATGGACGGTGGAGAGCCCCGGCTTTCGCTCGTGGGCCGTCGCGCCACCCCCGCCGGCACCGCGCGCGGCACTCTCCGTCCGAATTGCTCGTTCGGGCCAATCCTACCCCCGGTCGCACGGGGACCCACCTTCATACGCCGTTCATCCGGAGCGGCGAGGTCGGCCCGGGGCGGCGTCCGGGTCGGCCTCCGGGTGGAGGTGGCGCAGCGCCGGCGAGGTGGCCCCGTCAGGGCTCAGGCGACGGTGACCTCGGGGTTCAGGTAGACGTCCTGGACGGCGTGGATGAGGGCGGCACCCTCGGCCAGCGGGCGCTGGAAGGACTTGCGACCCACGATGAGACCCATGCCGCCGGCGCGCTTGTTGATGACGGCGGTGCGCACGGCCTGGGCCAGGTCGTCCTCGCCCTTGGACTCGCCGCCGGAGTTGATCAGGCCGATGCGGCCGGCGTAGCAGTTGACGACCTGCCAGCGGGTGAGGTCGATCGGGTTGTCGGTGGTGAGCTCGTCGTAGACGAGGGGGTCGGTGCGCCCGAAGCCGATGGCCGTGTAGCCGCCGTTGTTCTCGGGCTGCTTCTGCTTGATGATGTCGGCCTCGATCGTCACGCCCATGTGGTTGGCCTGGCCGGTCAGGTCGGCCGAGACCTCGTAGTTGACCCCGTCCTTCGTGAAGGCCGGGTTGCGCAGGTAGCACCACAGCACGGTGAACATGCCGAGCTGGTGCGCCTCGGCGAAGGCCTCGGACACCTGCTGGAGCTCGCGGTCCATGTCGTCGGAGCCGAAGTAGATGGTGGCGCCGACCCCGACCGCACCGAGGTCGAAGGCCTGGCTCACCGAGCCGAACATGATCTGGTCGTAGGTGTTGGGCACGTGCATGAACGCGTTGTGGTTCAGCTTGCAGATGAAGGGGATGCGGTGCACGTACTTGCGCGAGGCCAGGCCGAGCGTGCCCAGCGTCGTGGCGACGGCGTTGCACTCGCCGGCGAGCGCGAGCTCCAGCAGGTTCAGCGGGTCGAAGTAGGCGGGGTTCTTCGAGAAGCTCGCCGCGGCCGAGTGCTCGATCCCCTGGTCGACCGGGAGGATGGAGAGGTATCCAGTGCCGCCGAGGCGGCCGTGGTTGAAGACGGTGCCGAGATTGCGCAACACGGTGGGATTCCGGTCGCTGTCCGTGAAGACCCGGCTCGAGGTAGTCCGGGTCCGGGGAGGGTGAGATGCTCGGCGGGAAACGCCTTGGCGGTGTAGCCGAGGAGGGCGTCCGCGTCGTCGCCGAGGAGTTGGTGCAGATCGGTGCTCGTGCTCATGGTCGCGAGCCTACCGGAGGGTCAGCCGGGCTCCCCGGGGAGATCGAGGCGCGGTCAGGGGACGCCCGAGGGCACCGCGGCACGCGGGCCACCGCCGGCCCGCCGGGGGCCACCGCGGGCCACCGTTCACGTTCGTTCACGCTCCGATCACGTTCGTCACGCACTCGGGGACGTCACGCGGACTCGGGGACAAGGGTGGTTGCGCAGACGGAATGGGCGGTGTTTCTGCCGTCGGTGACGCGTCGGGCCCGCCACCGACCCGTACGCTGAGGACGCAGGATTGCGAGTCGGCGACGTCTTGAGCGAGCGGAGGCCATGAGCGTTCTCGAATCCAAGGCAGCCAGGCCGCGGCGCCGCCGTCCCTGGGTGCTCCTGGCCGGCGCCGTGGTCATCCTCGCGGCCGTGCTCTTCTTCGCGTTGGATCCGGGAGCTCCCGGACACTCGGGGCCGTCGCATTCGAGCGGGCGCAGTCGCACCCGGCCCCGGACGCCACCGCGGCCTCGACGGCGTTCACCCTGCGCTCCACGACTCCGACGGCAGGGGCTCAGAACGTCGCGCCGAACACCACGATCTCGGTGACCTTCTCCGCCCCGGTCTCGCCGCACACGGTGACGCCCGTGCTCGCGCCGGCCGTGGCGGGCACAGTGGGTGCAGACGAACGCCGACCACGCTCACCTACGAGCTCGACTCCCCCCTCATCCCGTCCTCCCAGGAGGTGCTCACCATTCCGGGTGGACCGCACGGCCTGCGGGCGAGCGACGGCGCCGTCCTGCCCACGTCGAGCTCGGTGGCGTTCGCCGTCGCCCCCGGGGACATGCTGCGCCTGCAACAGCTCCTGGCGCAGCTGAACTTCCTGCCGGTGGCCTTCGCCCCGACCGGCCCCCCACCGTCTCGGGCCGACCTGGCCCAGGACCAGCCCGGCACCTTCTCGTGGCGCTGGCCCGGGCTCCCCTCCGAGCTCACCTCGCAGTGGACCCAGGGGACCGAGAACGAGATCACCAAGGCGGCGGTGGAGGCGTTCGAGACCCAGAACAGCCTCGGGGTCGACGGCATCGCCGGACCGGCGGTCTGGACGGCGCTGATCAACGACACGATCAACGACAAGGTGGACGCCACGCCGTACGTGTACGTGCTCGTGAACAAGGTGATCCCGCAGAACCTGACCCTGTGGGACAACGGGGTGGCGCAGTATGTGGGGATCCCGGTCAACACCGGGGCGCCGGGAGCCGACACGACCGACGGGACCTACGCCGTCTTCGAGCACGTGCGCTACTCGGACATGAAGGGGACCAACCCGGACGGCACCACCTACAACGACCCCAACGTCCCCTACGCCAGCTACTTCAACGGAGGCGACGCGTTGCACGGGTTCATCCGCGCCAGCTACGGGTCCCCCCAGAGCAACGGCTGCGTCGAGATGAGCTACGCCGACGCCGCGCTGGTCTGGCCCCTGACGCCGATCGGCACGCTGGTCACGGTCGAGGGCCCGAACTTCGGCACCGCTCCCCCGGCGACGACCACGACGACTCAGCGCCTGCGCCGCCGACGGCGACTACGACGACGACCGCCCCGCCGGCGACGAACCACGGTGCCGCCGGCCCGGCGCCGCCCCGACCCCGGCGACCGCGACGACGACGCCTACGGCGGCGCCGGCGGGGTGACGGCGCCGGCCGGGTGATGGCGCCGGACGGGTGATGGCGCCGGCCGGGATGCGCCGGCGGAGGCTCCCGTCAGCCGGCGGGGGTGGATCGGGTGCGGCCCTGTGCGGGGCGGGCGGACCCGGTGGCTTCCGGGTCCGGCCGTGGCGCCGGCTTCGGCTGCTTCGACCGTTTGGCGCCCTTGGCCCGCGGCCGGCGCTCCGCTCCCAGCCCTCGGAGGCGCTCCGCCACGTCGTAGGCCTCGGGATCGGCCCGGAGGATCCGTTCGAAGTACTCGCGCGCCCGTGGGACGTCGCCGGCCCGCTCGTAGAGGTCCGCCAGCAGGTACCACTGCCGGACGTGGCGATCGGAGGGGTTCCGGAGTGCCTTGGTCGCGCCCGCCGTGGCCAGCATGGCGATGGCGCCGTTGAGGTCGCCGGTGTCGGCCAGCGACGCCGCGGCGACGATCCGTCCCTCGGCGAGCACGTCGGGGTCGGGCGAGCTGTGCCGGAGCTCGCTCCACAGCTCCGCCACCTTCTTCGGCTTGTGCAGCGCCCGCTGGCAGTCCATCGAGCACGGGCAGGTGCTCCGTCGAGTCGCTCAGGGCCCCGAAGGCCTGCAGGTGGCGGGTGGCGTCGCGCCAGCGACCGCTGCGGTAGGCGGCCAGGCCGGTGAGCTCCCGCACGGCGGCCACGCCGGGTGCCTCGTCGGCGACCGGCTTGATGGCCCGGAGCGCATCTTGGTAGCGGCCCCGCTCGTAGGCGCCGTAGGCGGACTCGGTCCGCTCGACGAGATGCTCCCGGTGGCGGGCCGTCGCCGTGTCGGCCGCGTTGCGGATCTCGGCCGCGACCTCGGCCGGGAGGGGGTGGCGGCTGGCGAGGCCGGCGACGGCCGCTCGCGTGCGCGCCGCCCGTGGGCGGCCCCGTGGGCCGGCCCGATGCGGCTCCTGCTGCGGCCCGCCGCCGGTGCGCGCGTCCTGCCACTCGTCCCGGGCCCCGTCGTCGCGTACGCCAGGCCGCATGGTCCGGGCGGGCGCCCGGCTGCTGTGGCTCCCGTCCGGGTCGCTCGCGGTCATCGGTCGCTGCTGGCGCCGCTGCGCTCCGCCGGCGTCATCGTGCGGCGCGTCCCTCCGAGCGACCTCCCGGGCGCCACGTCGGGCCACGTTGCCCCACTTCGGCCTGGTCCGGCAGCGGGCGCTCCTCCGAAGCCGCGACCCGTGCCTCGCCCGGCGGGCGGCGGATCGTCGCCCGTCCGCGGCGCCGGACGCTCGCTCGCTCCGGGGCCGCGTCCGGGTGCGCTCGGTTCGCCCGCCTGCGCCCGTGGGGCGCCGTGGCCCGCCGTCGTCCTTCGGCGCTCCTGCCGGTGGTGCTCCGTCTCGGGCTGCTGCCCGCCTGCCCTGGCCTTCCTGGGCGGCCCGCGCCGGCCCCTCGGGGAGCCTGTCGTGCCCTCGCCCCTCGATTGGTACGCGCCCGCGGCGACCCGGCGTCTGGCTTGGTGCTGCCAGACTGCTCCGTCCCGCGACCGCCCGGCCGCTGGCGAGCCGGGCCTCGACTGGCCCGACCGTGGCTGCGGCCGCTCCGCCGGCCCCGCCTGAGCGTCCCCGCCCGTCTGCCGGCGAGCACTCGCCCGGCTCGACTTGCTGCCCGACGCTGGGCGGCCGCGGCCCGATGGCTGGCCCGGGCGGCGCGCCGATCTGGCCGCGGGGAATCGCGGGGCATCGGGCGATTCTACGCGACTCGCGGGACGCCGTGGCAGGCGGCCGGACCGACCAACGGCGTGGCCGCCGCCACGTCCCGGGTGGACCGGCAGGTTCCGCCGAACCGGCACGGCGATCGCGGCGGAGATCTCGATCAGCTGGGACGAGGCCGGCCGCCCGAGGAATCGCGGCCGACGGCGGCGGAAACGACGAGACCCCCTCGAGCCGGAGCTCGGAGGGGGTCTTCGTCATGAGAAATCCCGGCGGCGACCTACTCTCCCAGGGGGCCTCCCCCCAAGTACCATCGGCGCGGGCGGGCTTAACTGCCGTGTTCGGAATGGGAACGGGTGTTTCCCCGCCGCCATGGCCACCGGAAACCGTGCGCTCGGCCGGCTCACCCGCCTTCGACGTTCGAAGACGGGAGCCGCGCCTGTGGCTGCGTCACCGCAGCCCCTGAGCGTTCCAAAGCGAGCACGAGCACGAGTAGGTCTCCAAGCCCTCGGCCGATTAGTACCGGTCGGCTGAATGCATTGCTGCACTTACACCTCCGGCCTATCAACGTGGTCGTCTAGCCACGGGCCTTACCAGGTTAACCCTGTGGGAGATTTCATCTCGAAACGGGCTTCGCACTTAGATGCTTTCAGCGCTTATCCCACCCGTAGGTCGCAAACCAGCCGTGCCCTTGGCAGGACAACTGGCACACGAGAGCTACGTCCGTCCCGGTCCTCTCGTACTAGGGACAGCCTTTCTCAAATCTCCTACGGCTGCATCGGATAGGGACCGACATTCTTGTTACCACCGATCGAACAGATCGGGGGCCAGGGCATTTCTGCCTGGCTCTGCATGTCGCCATGCAGATCGGACCATATCTTCACGCTCGCAGGACTGCGAGGGTGCCTGGCATATGGTCTCTGAGGATTCTGGAATCTGAGCTTCGGTGCAGTCGTCGATACCGACCACCACCGTTCATCTGGAGAGCCCGGGCGGCAAGCCGCTCGAAGCCTTCCGGTGCGAGATGCTCACCCCTTGCCATCGCTCTCACGATGACCGCGAAGGTGGCGAACTCTTCTTGTTTGCAGCTCAGTAGCGGGTTTCGTTCGAAGAAGGGGATCACTCTCTCGAGCAGATCTTGGCGCCGTCGCACGACGAACACGTATGTGTGGTCAAACGACTGCCGGTGGTTCTCACGGACCGATCCACAACCCAGGAGCGCTCGTGCGATGTCCAAGACCTTCGCTCGAGATACATCCTGACTAATCCGGAACTCCGGGACGAGTTGCCATCGGCTTCTCGTGCACGGGTTCCTTTGGATCGCTACATGAAAACAACCTTCTCCATCAACAAAACCGGCTATGTACGACTCCAGCCTTTCCTGCTGATTGACCGCACCTGACGCATTGTCACTGCTCTCCACGTCCATGCCCGCATCGTACGTAGCGGGTGTATCACGACCCTTGAAGAGCGAGTAGCGCAGGATTCAATCGGTGTTTCCAGCAAATAGCCAAGTTTATAGACAGCGCGGTTAGTTCACTGTCTCACGACGTTCTAAACCCAGCTCGCGTACCGCTTTAATGGGCGAACAGCCCAACCCTTGGGACCGGCTTCAGCCCCAGGATGCGACGAGCCGACATCGAGGTGCCAAACCTTCCCGTCGATATGGACTCTTGGGGAAGATGAGCCTGTTATCCCCGGGGTACCTTTTATCCGTTGAGCAACGGCGCTTCCATAAGCAACCGCTGGATCACTATGCCCTGCTTTCGCACCTGCTCGACTTGTAGGTCTCGCAGTCAAGCTCCCTTTTGCCATTGCACTCGACAGCTGATTGCCAACCAGCCTGAGGGAACCTTTGGGCGCCTCCGTTACATTTTAGGAGGCGACCGCCCCAGTCAAACTACCCACCTGACGCTGTTCCTGATCCGGATCACGGACCGAGGTTAGAGCCCCGGCACTAAAAGGGTGGTATTTCAAGGTTGACTCCACACTGGCTGGCGCCAATGCTTCAAAGTCTCCCACCTATCCTACACAAATAGTACCAAAACTCAACATCAAGCTGTAGTAAAGGTCCACGGGGTCTTTCCGTCCTGATGCAGCTAACGAGCATCTTTACTCGTACTTCAATTTCGCCGGGTCTGTGGTTGAGACAGTAGGAAAGTCGTTACGCCATTCGTGCAGGTCGGAACTTACCCGACAAGGAATTTCGCTTGTTCTGTTACAACCAGTCAATCAAACTGCTTGATTGTCTAGCGGATCGGTCGTTTCCGCCGATCTCCCTACGTCGCCGTAGGGACCGGACCATATCTTCACCTCACAGGGACTACCTATAGGACCTGCGTGGTGGTCGGCGTTTGGTCTCTGAGGATTCTCAGGACTTCGGATGGCTTTCGATGATTCATCGTCTCGGCGATTTCGGCTATTTCCATCAAGCCGGGTAGCGTGAGGTGCTTGCGCTCCTCCATGAGACGAAGCACCCTCTTGAACTTCTCGAAGTTGTCTTGCTTCGAGGTTCGAAGCGGGTGCTCTTGAAAGAACGGGACGATCACATCCCGTAGATCTGCGAATCTTCCCACGTAATACCGGTACATATCTTCCCGGTGATTGTCGTGTCTGCGATTCACATATACCTTGCCGCAACCGAAGAAGCGTACAAGGCCTTCCAACACATCGCGACTCGACGCTGACTGGACCACCACGAAGGTGGGCTGCACCTGCCAGCGAAGTGCCGTCTTCCGATTTCGGAAAATGGGGCAGCTGAAACAGCCTTCCCCATCGACGAAACCGGCAATCCATCCGCAGTACCAGAGTCTTTCCTGCTGATTGTCCGCACCGAACGGATTATCACTACCCACACACAAAACCTAAACAAAGGTTGTGACATGGATGAGTACCGTCGGATACTCGGAGTTTCCAGCATATGGCCGACTGCTCACCGTATCGTCTCCGATACGGGGGGCAGCACCCATTGCACTCTATGGGAATTCTACCTTAGGACCGTTATAGTTCACTTGATCCCCATGTCGCCGTGAGGTGTGGGCCATATCTTCATCCCTCTGCTTCAAAGAGGGAGCTCTGCATATGGTCTCTGAGGATTCCCAATCCCTCAACGTTGCGATGATCTCGTCATCGCTCCGCCGGCGCTTTCCACCACGGTTCATCGGCGCCCTCAACAGGAGAGCTTGTTCGATGCCCGAGACTGAAAGATGCCGGCCTGACAGGACGAGTTCAGTGATCGTGCGGAAGACCGCGAGGTCTTGTCGCTTCGGACTTCGCAACTCGTATCGATCGAAGAACGGGAAGACCCGGTTCTTGAGATCGATCGGCTTGGTGACTTCGAAGTAGAAGACACCGTCACTGCGGCCTCGCACCGTTCCCACGCCGAAGACCGACCGAAGAAGCATTGGCGCCTCTTCACCGATCTGCGACACGTTGAACGACAACGAGACGCGCCATGGAAGTCCACGGTCACGCTCTCGACGGATGGGTACGTTGAAGCTTCCCTCTCCGTCGACGAATCCGGCCACCCAGTTGCCCAGGTCGCTTGGGATCCGATCCAGCCAGTTAGAGGAACAGGGCCTTTCCTGCTGATTGTCCGCACCGGTCGGATTTTCACTTTCCACGTGGCCATCCCATCACGGGGATGTCACACGGATGAGTACCGCCGGATACTCGGAGTTTCCAGCATTTAGCAGAGTTTGTTTCAAGGGATCACTCCCTTGAAGCCGCAACTTGTGCTTACGGCCGCCGTTTACCGGGGCTTAGGTTCAGAGCTTCGTCCGAAGACTAACCCTTCCCCGTAACCTTCCGGCACCGGGCAGGCGTCAGAGCGTATACATCGTCTTACGACTTCGCACGCTCCTGTGTTTTTAGTAAACAGTCGCTTTCCCCAATTCTCTGCGGCCCCCTCGGGCATCAGGACGCAAGGTCCGTCACCCTGGCGGGGCCCTCCTTCTCCCGAAGTTACGGAGGAATTTTGCCGAGTTCCTTAACCACAGTTCTCCCGATCGCCTTGGTATTCTCTACCCGCCCACCTGTGTTGGTTTGGGGTACGGGTACCGTGTCAGCTCGCTAGAAGTTTTTCTAGGCAGCATAGAATCAGTGACTTCGCCTGGAACGGCTCGGCATCGCGTCTCAGGATTGATGGGATCCGGATTTACCTAGATCCCTCCCTACACGCTTACCCCAGGACAACCAACGCCTGGGCTCACCTGTCTTTCTGCGTCGCTCCTTTGCTATCCGCCCCAGAGTTTGTCGGCTCGACCCGAAGGTCATCCCCTTAGTACCCCTGGCTTGGAATGGGCGCGGACACGGTAGTACTGGAATATCAACCAGTTGTGCATCGACTACGCCTCTCGGCCTCGCCTTAGCTCCCGACTTACCCTGGGAGGATTAGCCTTCCCCAGGAACCCTTGGGCTTACGGCGGAGGAGTTTCTCACTCCTCTCTCGCTACTCATACCAGCATTCGCACTCGACCACGCTCCACGACGGTTCACACCACCGCTTCTCTGCGAGATCGACGCTCCCCTACCACTCCCGTCTGACGACGGAAATCCGCGGCTTCGGCTCTTGACTTGAGCCCCGTTACATTATCCGCGCAGGACCACTCGACCAGTGAGCTATTACGCACTCTTTTAAGGATGGCTGCTTCTGAGCCAACCTCCTGGCTGTCTTTGCGTTCCCACATCGTTTTCCACTTAGTCAAGAATTTGGGGCCTTAGCCGGCGGTCTGGGCTGTTTCCCTTTCGACCAACGAAGCTCATCCCTCGTGGTCTCACTGCCGGGTTCTAGAGCATCGGCATTCGGAGTTTAGTTGGGGTCAGTAAGCTTGTAGGCCCCCTAGCCCATCCAGTGCTCTACCTCCGATGCTGAACACCCGACGCTGCACCTAAATGCATTTCGGGGAGAACCAGCTATCACCGAGTTTGATTGGCCTTTCACCCCTTGCCACAGGTCATCCCCCCAGTTTTCAACCTAGGTGGGTTCGGCCCTCCACGAAGTCTTACCTTCGCTTCAGCCTGCCCATGGCAAGCTCACTCGGCTTCGGGTCTACAGCATGCGACTCAACGCCCTATTCAGACTCGCTTTCGCTTCGGCTACCCATCGCTGGTTAACCTCGCCACACACCGTAACTCGCTGGCTCATTCTTCAAAAGGCACGCCATCACGGCTGACATCCACCATGTGTCACCAATCTCACCCGAAGGGATCATGGCAACGGTGGAGCAACGACGCTTTGACTGTTTGTAAGCCAACGGTTTCAGGTACTATTTCACTCCCCTCCCGGGGTACTTTTCACCTTTCCCTCACGGTACTAGTTCGCTATCGGTCGCCTAAGAGTACTTAGCCTTACGAGATGGTCCTCGCAGATTCACGCCGGCTTTCCCGGATCCGGCGCTACTCGGGTGCTCAAGCGGAGTCCAATGTGTTTCGTGTACGGGACCGTTACCCTCTACGGTTCAGCTTTCCTGACTGATTCCACTAGACATTGGATTTGTAACTCCGTGACGGGTCTGGTGCCCCGTCTCTCGAGTCCCACAACCCCACACCGGCAACGCCACCAGGCTTTGACACCGGCACGGTTTGGGCTCTTCCCGTTTCGCTCGCCGCTACTCAGGGAGTCACTGTTGTTTTCCTCTCCTCGGGTTACTTAGATGTTTCAATTCACCCGGTTCCCTCGCCCCGCCCTATACATTCAGGCGGGTGTAGCACCTCATGACAGGTGCTGGGTTGCCCCATTCGGATATCCACGGATCGACGCTAGGTAGACAGCTTCCCGTGGCTTTTCGCAGTCGCCCACGTCCTTCTTCGGCTTTAGGCGCCAAGGCATCCACCGTTGGCTCTTTGTAGCTTGGAGAACAAAGATGCTCGTGCTCGCTTTGGAATTCTCAAGGGGCTGAACGGCGCACGCCTGGGTCGGACACCGCGCTGGACGAACAACGAACAGCACGGACAACCGCCCGACCGGGGCACGCACGGGGTAAGAGGTCGTCAGCCGGCGCCACAGTGAGCAGTGGAAACAACGCACGGGCCTCGAGGGGCGCACAGAGGGCTCGACTCGGGCGCCGACCTGCCACTGACACGTCGGGAGGACATCACCGGGATCGGACCCGACGAACGGGGCCGCTCCCTCAAAACGAAATAGCGAGAGTCCGACAGCGCCCGTAGGGACCGGTCCGTGGAGGGCGGGCTCCGATCGCAGCGCCAAAGCAATGCGATCAAAGGCGGCCCACCATCTGCCGGTGTACGAGAGCGGCCGAGTAACCAGTGTTCAACTGGGTAGTGGTCGGCATTGTAATAGCCGACAGCACTCCTTAGAAAGGAGGTGATCCAGCCGCACCTTCCGGTACGGCTACCTTGTTACGACTTCACCCCAATCACCGATCCCACCTTCGACGGCTCCCTCCTAAAAGGTTGGGCCACCGGCTTCGGGTGTTACCGACTTTCGTGGTGTGACGGGCGGTGTGTACAAGGCCCGGGAACGTATTCACCCCGGCGTTGCTGATCCGGGATTACTAGCGACTCCGACTTCATGGAGTCGAGTTGCAGACTCCAATCCGAACTGAGACTGGCTTTGGGGATTGGCTCCTCCTCGCGGATTAGCAGCCCGTTGTACCAGCCATTGTAGCATGTGTGCAGCCCTGGGCGTAAGGGGCATGATGACTTGACGTCGTCCCCACCTTCCTCCGAGTTGACCCCGGCAGTCTCCTACGAGTCCCCGGCATTACCCGCTGGCAACATAGGACAAGGGTTGCGCTCGTTGCGGGACTTAACCCAACATCTCACGACACGAGCTGACGACAGCCATGCACCACCTGTGTAAGGCCCCGAAGGACACCGTATCTCTACGGCTTTTCCCTACATGTCAAACCCAGGTAAGGTTCTTCGCGTTGCCTCGAATTAAGCCACATGCTCCGCCGCTTGTGCGGGCCCCCGTCAATTCCTTTGAGTTTTAGCCTTGCGGCCGTACTCCCCAGGCGGGGCACTTAATGCGTTAGCTGCGGCACGGAAACCGTTGAATAGTCCCCACACCTAGTGCCCAACGTTTACGGCGTGGACTACCAGGGTATCTAATCCTGTTCGCTCCCCACGCTTTCGCTCCTCAGCGTCAATGTCGGCCCAGACCACCGCCTTCGCTGCTGGTGTTCCTCCTGATATCTGCGCATTTCACCGCTACACCAGGAATTCCGTGGTCCCCTACCGAATTCTAGTCATGACAGTATCGAATGGCCGCTCCAGGTTGAGCCTGGAGATTTCACAATCGACTTATCAAACCGCCTACGAGCTCTTTACGCCCAATAAATCCGGACAACGCTTGCACCCTACGTATCACCGCGGCTGCTGGCACGTAGTTGGCCGGTGCTTCTTCTGCAGGTACCGTCACTATCGTCCCTGCTGAAAGGAGTTTACAACTCAGAAAGCCTTCGTCCTCCACGCGGCGTTGCTGCGTCAGGCTTTCGCCCATTGCGCAAGATTCCCCACTGCTGCCTCCCGTAGGAGTCTGGGCCGTGTCTCAGTCCCAGTGTGGCTGATCGTCCTCTCAGACCAGCTACCCGTCGATGCCTTGGTGAGCCGTTACCTCACCAACTAGCTGATAGGCCGCGAGCCCCTCCCGAAGCGGAATCCATTTCCTTGTCAGATCATGCGGTCCGACAGGGATATCCGGTATTAGCACCGGTTTCCCGGTGTTGTCCCAGTCTTCGGGGCAGGTTGCTCACGTGCTACTCACCCGTTCGCCACTCACTCTTCATCAGTATTGCTACCGAATGGAGCGCGTTCGACTTGCATGTGTTAGGCACGCCGCCAGCGTTCGTCCTGAGCCAGGATCAAACTCTCCATCGAGACTCACGGCCGGCCGGGCCCCCTAGGGAGCTCGAGCGACCAAGAATCAGAGAGTCACCATGGTTTGACTCGAACCCATGGTAACCACAGGCCTTCGTGCCCACGAGGGGCGTCCGGCCTGCGTAATGCTTAATTGACGTACAACCCATCCGCTACAGAGTCGCGGATGAATTGCCCGCACTGGCTTTTGGCTCTCACTATTCCGTTTTCAAGGAGCGACCGGGCACACACCTATCCTGCTGGTGTTGGTGCCGGGTGTCCCAAAGGACTGTTCCGGACGAATTGCTTCGCCGGAGAGTCTCCTTCGGCTGCCGGAGGGCCAGGGGTGGCCGTTCCGACGGGTTCGTCACACTAGCAGGCGCGCGCGATGAGCGTCAACGCGTTGGCACGGACCAGATTCGCCGGCCCCGTGAATCGCGGGGTCGGCCTGCTTCGGCCCGATCGTAGCGGGACGTCCCGCCTGCCGCGGATGCCCGCCCGAAGGGCCCGGTTCCGCTCGACAGCGGAAGATCCGCCGCACACCAGTGGTGGCATACGGGGCGCCACCCGGCGCTCCGCATGCCACCTGGTGCCCGAAGCTCAACGGGCTTTCCGCCCCCACCCAGTCACCAAATCCGACCGCCTGGCGGGCGTGCGCTGCCTGCTGATCTCCTCGATCTACCGCGTGGCACGCCCAATGCGTGACAGCATGATGCACCGAGGTTGTGGCACGGGTGTGACACCCCGGTGACACCCGCGGGAGCCTCGTTTCCCTGGTCAGAGGGCGGATGCGCTCCAGGTCAGGGCCGCGAGACGGCGGGGTTGCCGGGGACCCAGAACCGCCACCGCTTCTCCGTCGCCTCCTTGATGCCGATCCGCGTCCCGCGGCCCGGACGCCGGGGAGGCGGGATCCCGTCGTCCACCAGGCGCACGATCCCGCGGCCCGGCTCCGGGCGGGCCACGCAGCGCCGCCCGGGACGCCGCCGGCGGCCAGGAGGTCGGCCCCGTTGTCCGCCCCGGTGATCCCGAGGGCCTGGCAGAGCTTGGCCGGCCCGTTGCACAGGTCTCGATCCAGCCGGGCGGCGGGACGGGCGCGCCGCATGGCCGGCAGCCCGCTGACGGGCGCGAGCGCACGGATCAGGACCGCCGCCGCCTCCCCCTCGGGCCCGCACACGACGTTGGCGCACCAGTGCATGCCATAGGTGAAGTAGACGTAGAGGAAGCCCGGCGGCCCGAACATGACCGCCGTCCGGGGCGTCTGCCCGCGGTAGGCGTGGGAGGCGGCGTCGTTGGCCCCGTGATAGGCCTCGACTTCGACGATCCGGCCCGCCCGCTCCCCCCGGACCAGCACCTTGTTCAGCAACCAGGGCGCGACCGCCACGGGGTCCGGCCTCCAGGTCCGACCGCTGCATGGGGCCACCCTGGCGCACCGGGCCGTCGCACGCCACCCCACCCCCGGGCCCGGGCCCGGGCCCACCCCCGGGACTCAGGGAGCCGGCGTCGTCGGCTGACTGGCCGCCACCTCGCGCGGAAGGCCGGTGGAGCTCGCGGGCGGGACGGGCCGCCGGCGGCACGGCGGTGGTGCGACCCGGTCCCGCTCCTGCGCTCCCCCGCCCCGATCGCCATCTGGGACAGCAGGGAGAGCTCCTCGACCATGGCCCGGGCGAGGCCGGGCGGGTCGGGCACGGTGGCCGCGCAGGCGTTGATCCCGACGAAGAGCGAGTCGCGGTAGCTCTGCACCGTCACGTTGAGCGCGACGCCGTCGACCACCGGCCCGAGCGGGTACACGCCGCGCAGCTGCATGCCGGCGAAGTAGAGCGGGATGGTGGGCCCCGGCACGTTCGAGACCATCAGGTTGCCGGCGCGCAGCTTGCGCAACACGCCCGAGCGCACCCCGAGCTGGATCACCGGCTTGGCCAGTGCCGGTGGAACGGCCTCCGCCACGAGCGTGGCCATGGGGCCGTACCCGACGGCGCGCTCTTGTCCCTTGCACGATGCGCTCGCCGCGCTGACGGTCCGCAGCCGCTCGAGCGGCGTCTTGCGGTCGTTGGCGAGCGGCACGAACATGGCGGAGAGCTGATTGCCCACCCCGACGCCCTCATCGCCGCGCACCGACACGGGGACGACGGCGACCAGCGGGCTCTCGACGTCCTGGTCGTGCGCCGCCAGATGCGTGCGCAGGGCGCCGGAGCAGACGGCGAGCACGACGTCGTTGATCGTCGAGTCGAAACGGTCCTTCAGCACGCGCACCAGTGCCATGTCCAGCTCGGCGAAGGCCACCGCCCGCTTGGCGCGCACGGGTGTCTCGAAGGTGTCGGGCGCGCCGAGAGGGATGGACAACGGGCCGATGCGGTCGTCCCCGACCACACAACGGGCCAGGCGGACGGCGGTGTTGCCCATCTCCCGCACCGCCCGCAGCACGCGCACGGGGCTCTGGATGAAGCTCGGCAGCGCATCGGACATCAACTGCGCCGCTGAGGGCAGCTGCGCCGGGACCCACGGCGGGCAGGGCTCGGTGACGGCACGGCCCTCGGGCGTCAGGTCCAACAGCTGGGCCAGCATCTGGGCGCCGGCCACGCCGTCGACGACGGAGTGGTGCACCTTGGCGATCAGCCCGACCTTGCCGCCGGCCAACCCCTCGATGACGTGCATCTCCCACGGTGGCTGCCCGGGGGTGAGCGGGCGGCCCATCACGCCGGCGACCAGGCGCGGCGAACTCGGTCTCCCCACCGGGGTCGGGCAGGGCGGTTCGATGGAGGTGGTTGGTCAGGTCGAAATCCGGGTCGTCCACCCAGCGCGGGTGGTCGAGGCCCAGCGGGACGGGCATGAGCCGGCGCCGGAAGGGGGGCAGCGAGGGGATCCGCTCCTCGAGACGGTCGGCGACGCGCCCGAAGGTGTAGCCGCCGTCGGCGGTGGCCGGGTCGAAGATGCAGGCGTACGCGATCTCCATCGGTGTCTCCGGGGTGTCGGAGTAGATGAACATCGGGTCGATGCCTGTCATTCGCTCCATGTGCGCCTCCACGTCGTGGGGATTCGACTCGGCGATCCGACGTCTGAGCCGTCCCGCCCTCCCCTGGCACCTTCAGGGGCGGTCTCCGCGCTGGCGTCGAATCGGGGCCCGTCGTCGATGGGGCTCCACCTACAGAGTGCGCGCGGTCGGACCCCCGATACAACCATTGTCGCCAATCTTTATGGTCCGTTCACCTGGGGGTCACCGCACGCCGGCCGGTCCCGGCCGACCCGGCGCGGCGGCCGCGGCATCGCCGCGGCCTCCATCCCCCCTCGGACAGCGACCCCCGAACCGCTGCCCGTTCAGGACGATGATCCCGTGGGGCGCCATTGGGCGAGACGGGTGCGGTCGACCTCGCGGCGGCGGGCGAAACGCTCCGCCTGCTCGGCCACCGGGCCGGGTCCGGCCCCTCCCGGGGTCCGCCGGCGCGTCACCGCCACCCCGGGTTCGAGCAGTTCCACGGCGGCCTCACCCAGGTCCGGGTGCGCCGCCACCAGCTCGACCAGCGGCACGTGGCGCTCCAGGGACTCGCGGACCAGGCCGCCCACGAGCGCGTGGGCCTGGCGGAAGGGCATGCCCTGTTCGACGAGCAGCTCGGCCAGGTCGATGGCGGACGCCGCCGGTCCGTCCGCCGCCGCCTGCATGCGCTCCTCGTGCCACGAGGCCGTCTCGTAGACCCCGCGCAGTGCGATCAGCGCCCGCGACACCTGCAGCACGGCGTCGAAGAGCGGCTCCTTGTCCTCTTGGAGGTCGCGGTTGTAGGACAGCGGGAGTCCCTTCAGCGTCACCAGCACGGCACTGAGATGACCGATCAAGCGACCCGACTTGCCCCGGGCCAGCTCGGCCACGTCGGGGTTCTTCTTCTGCGGCAACATCGAGCTCCCGGTCGCGTAGGCGTCGGCCAGCGTGCAGAAGCCGAACTCCTCGGTCGACCACAGCACGATCTCCTCCCCCATCCGCGAGAGGTGCACCCCGAGCAGGGCCAGGTCGAACAGCGCTTCGGCCACGAAGTCGCGGTCGGCCACCGCATCGAGCGAATTCTCGAAGCGGCCGTGGAACCCGAGCTCGGCCGCGACGTAGTCGGGGTCGAGCGGCAGCGAGGAACCGGCGAGCGCGCCGGCGCCGAGGGGAGAGGTGTTGAGGCGGTCGACAGTGGTGAGTATCCGGTCGACGTCGCGGGCGAGCGCCCACCCGTGCGCCAGCAGGTGGTGCGCCAGCAGCACGGGCTGCGCCCGCTGCAGGTGGGTGTAGCCGGGGAGGTACACGTCGGCCGCCTCCCGCGCCCGCTGGGCGAGCACGTCCTGGAGCGCCATGACCTCCTCGGCCACGCCGACGAGGGAGCGCCGGCACCACAGCCGCAGCGCGGTGGCGACCTGGTCGTTGCGGCTCCGACCCGTGTGGACCTTGGCACCGACGTCGCCGATCAGCTCGGTGACGCGTCGCTCGATGGCGGTGTGCACGTCCTCGTCACCCGCGGCGAACACGAAGATCTCCCTCGCGAACTCCTCTTCGACCATGTCGAGCGCGTCGACGAGGGCGGACACCTCGCTGTCGGTCAGGATCCCCGCCTTGCCGAGTCCCTTGACGTGGGCGCGCGAGCCGACGAGGTCGTCGTGCGCCAGCACCCGGTCGAAGGGCAGGCTGACCGTGAACTCCGCCACGGCGTCCGCCATGCCCGTCGAGATGCGACCCTCCCACAGCGTCATGACCCGCCCCTTCCTGTCCCCCGTGCCCGTCTGTCGTCCCCGCCGTCCCCGCCGTCCCCGCCGTCCGCGCCGGGCCCCTGACGAGCCGACCACGTCGCGACGCCGAGGCCCCACAGGCGCACGAACCCCTCGGCGTCGGCGTGCCGGAAGGTGTCCGACGCGTCGTAGGTGGCCAGCCCGTGGTCGTAGAGCGCCACCGGGCTCCGCCGGCCGACCACGGCGCAGGTGCCCGGCGCAGCCAAGCGCAGGCGCACCTCCCCCGTGACGTGGCGCTGGGTCTCGGCCATGAACGCCTGGAGGGCACCCCGCAGCGGCGAGTACCACAGCCCGTCGTAGACCAGCTCGGACCAGCGCGGCTCGAGGCGCGCCTTCTCGTGGTGCAGGTCGCGCTCGAGGGTCAGGTCCTCGAGGTCGGCGTGGGCGACGATGAGGGCGAGCGCGG
The DNA here is from genome assembly GCA_963774485.1 of uncultured Acidimicrobiaceae bacterium. Lineage (GTDB taxonomy): Bacteria > Actinomycetota > Acidimicrobiia > Acidimicrobiales > RAAP-2 > Bog-473. The sequence goes on along the minus strand of CAVZFG010000021.1, from coordinate 395,772 downwards.
CGGGACACTCGTAGACCTCCCGGCTCTTGATGCCGACGCGCCGGTTCTCCACCATGTCGAGGCGCCCGAAGCCGCGGCTGCCCGCCAGCGCACCGAGACGGCGGATGAGGTCGTAGGGACGCAGGTCCTCGCCGTCGAGGCTGACGGGGACGCCGGACTCGAAGCCCACGATGACCTCGACGGGCTGCTGCTCGGTCACCCGCGTGAGGGTGTAGACCTCGTCGGGGGCCGGGGCCCACGGGTCCTCGATGGCGCCGCACTCGATCGCCCTGCCCCAGAGGTTGTCGTCGATGGAGTAGGGCTTCTCCTTGGTGACGGTGATGGGGATCTCCCACTTGGCCGCCAGCTCGACGCAGTCCTCCCGGCTCAGCCCCCAGACGCGGGCCGGGGCGAAGATGCCGAGGTCGGGCGCGAGCGCGCGCACACCCACTTCGAAGCGCACCTGGTCGTTGCCCTTGCCGGTGCATCCGTGCGCCACTGCCGTTGCCCCGTGGCGCCGCGCCTCGGCGACCAGGTGCCCGACGATCACCGGGCGCGACAGCGCGGACACCAGCGGGTACTTCCCCTCGTAGCGAGCGTTGGCCTGCAGCGCGGGCATGCAGAACTCCTCGGCCATCTCGTGGCGGGCGTCGACGACGACCGCCTCGACGGCCCCGGCGGCGAGCGCCCGCTCGCGGACGGCGTCCCAGTCCTCGCCACCTTTGTCGGCCGCCTGGCCGACGTCGACCGCCACCGCCACGACCTCGACGCCCTCGTGCTCGATGAGCCACCGCACGGCGACCGACGTGTCGAGCCCACCGCTGTAGGCCAGCACTACCCGCTCAGACATGTTCGTCCTCTTCCTTCCCATTCAATGCGATCTTGTTGGTGGCGGCAATGCCCGCGACGTCGCGCAGGCGCGCCGCCATGGCGCCGCCACCGACCAGCTCGTCGACGACGACCAGCACCGTGTCGTCTCCGGCCACGGTCCCCACGACCGCTTCCAGTCCGCTGCGGTCCAGGGCGGACCCGACGACATGGGCCGAGCCCGGTGGCGTGCGCAGCACGACCAGGTTGCCCGAGCAGGCCACCTCGACGACCCACTCGCCCAGGACGCGCCGCAGGTGGTCCTCGGGCGCGATCTGCTGGATGGGCAGCTCGGGGAGGGCGTACGCCGTCTCGCCCCCCGGCAGGCGGACCTTGACCGCGCCCAGGTCGTCGAGGTCACGCGACACCGTCGTCTGGGTGGCCTCGATGCCCTGGTCGCCCAGCAGGGCCACCAGCTGTGCCTGGCTGGTCACCGGCTGGGACTCCAGCAGCCTGGTGATGCGGTGCTGGCGCTGGTTCTTGGTCAGGCGCCCCGGCGCGTCGCCGCTCACGACGCCGCGCCCATCGCCCAGGCGAGGATCCCGCGCATGGCCGTCCGCCGGTGGGCCGCCTGGCGCCATACCAGCGAGCGGGGGCCCTCCAGCACGTCGTCGGAGATCTCCTCACCGCGGTGCGCGGGCAGGCAGTGCAGCACGACGGCGTCGGCGCCGGCCCGGTCGACGAGGTCCTGGTCGACGGTGAAGCCCGCGAACGCGGCGAGGCGGGTGGCCCGCTCCTCCTCTTGGCCCATGCTGGTCCACACGTCGGTGTAGAGCGCGGCGGCGCCCTTGGCGGCCTGGCGGGGGTCGTCGGTCAGCTGCACCGCGCCGCCGCGCCCGGCGCGGTCGGCGCCGGCTTGGAGCGCGGCCAGCTCCTCGCCGGAGAAGGCGTAGTCCGGCGGGGACGCGATGCGGACCTCCATGCCCTCGAGGAGGGCCGCCTTGGCCAGGGAGCGGCACATGTTGTTGGCGTCTCCCACGTAGGTCAGGGTGCGGCCGGCGAGCGGGCCCAACGCCTCGCGCAGGGTGAGCACGTCGGCCACCGCCTGGCAGGGGTGGGCGGCGTCGGAGAGGAGGTTCACGACGGGGACGTCGAAGCCGCTGCGCTCCAGCGCGCCGGCCATCCGCAGCAGCACCGCGTGGTCGAACACGCGCGCGCACACGATGCGGTGGTAACAGGCCAAGGTGCGGGCGACGTCCTCCGCGGCCTCCCGCTCGTCGAGGCCCACCTCGGCCCCCTGGATGTACACGGGGTGCCCACCGAGATCGACCACCGCCATCTCGGTGGAGTTGCGGGTGCGCGCCGACGGCTTCTCGAAGAGGAGGGCCACCCCCTCTCCCGCCAGGCGCCGCTGCGGCGGCGCGTCGAGGGCCAGCGCGAGGACGCGCTCCCACTGCACCGGGTCGAGGTCGTCGCTGTCGAAGAAATTGGGCATGGGTCGGATCCCCGCTCCTCAGTCCCGCCCGTCGGCGGGCTCGGCGCCCCGCAGCCCGGCCAGGACGCCGCCCAGGATGCGCAGCGCCTCGTCGATCTCGTCGTCGCGCACCAGCAGCGGCGGTGCCAGCCGGACGGCGTCGGGCCGGACCGCGTTGACCAGGAGGCCCCGCTCGAGCGCACGCGCCGCGGCCTCCTTGGCCACCGGCGCCTCGAGCTGTGCGGCCAGGAGCAGGCCCGCCCCGCGGACCCCGACCACGCCCGGCAGCGCCGCCAACCCCGCGGTCAGCCGCGCGCCGGCGGCGCGGGCGCGGCCGCACACGTCCTCGGCCTCCATCACGGCGAGCGTCGCCTTGACGGCAGCCAGGGCGAGCGGCTGGCCGCCGAAGGTCGAGCCGTGGTCGCCCGGACCGAACGCGGCCGCCACCTCGGCCCGCGCCCAGCAGGCGCCGACGGGCATGCCGTTGCCGAGCGCCTTGGCCATGGTCACGACGTCGGGTTCCAACCCCTGGGCCTGGAAGGCGAACCAGTGGCCGGTGCGGCCCAGCCCGGTCTGGATCTCGTCGAGCATCAGCAGCGCGTTGCGCTCGGTGCACAGTGCGCGCACCGCACCCAGGTAGTCCGAGCTCGGCACGACGACCCCGCCCTCGCCCTGGAGCGGCTCGAGGAGGACGGCCGCAACGGTGTCGGCGTCGAGGGCCTTGTCGAGGGCGGCGACGTCGTCGTAGGGCACGTGCACGAACCCCTCGGGCAGCGGGAGGAACGGAGCCTGCTTCTCGGGTTGGCCGGTGGCCGTCAGCGTGGCCAGCGTCCGGCCGTGGAAGGCGTTGTCGGCGCTGATCACGACGTGGCGGCCGCCGCCGGCCCAGCGCCGCGCCAGCTTCAACGCGCACTCGTTCGCCTCCGCCCCCGAGTTGGCGAAGAAGACCTGCCCGCCGGCCTGCCCGGTCCCCCCGTTGACCAGGCGGTCGATGGTGCGGGCGACCTCTGGTGCCGAGCGTGTTGCCGTAGAGGTTCGAGACGTGGCTCAGCGTCCTCGCCTGCTCGGCCACCGCCGCGGCGACGGCGGGGTGGGAGTGGCCGAGCGACACGACCGCCAGCCCGGTGATGAAGTCGAGGTACGCCGTGCCGTCGGCGTCGAACAGGAGGGTGCCCTCCCCCCGCACGAAGGTGGCCGGCGGCTCGGCGTAGGTGCGCATGAGCGCGTCGCGCTCGGGCCGGGCGGCCGACGTGGGCGCGGGACCGGTCACGGCAGCACCATCGTCCCGACGCCGGCGTCGGTGAAGAGCTCGAGCAGGAGGGCGTGGGGCACCCGTCCGTCCAGGATGTGGGCCCGGCCGACCCCGGCGCGCACGGCGCGCGCGCACGCCTCGACCTTGGGCATCATGCCGCCCTGCGCTCCCCCGCTGCGCAGGATCTCGTCGACCACCTCGAGGGAGGCCTGATGGATCACGGTGGTCGGGTCGTCGGCCACGACGCGCAGCCCCTCGATGTCGGTCAAGAAGATCAGCTTCTCGGCCCGGAGCGCCTCGGCCAGCGCGCCGGCGACGGTGTCGGCGTTGATGTTGTAGGCCTGCCCCTTCTCGTCGGCCGCGATGGTGGCCACGACCGGGATCAGGCCCTCGGCCACCAGCCGCTGCAACATGGTCGGGTCCACGACGGAGACGTGCCCCACGAAGCCGAGGTCCGCGTGGCCCGGCGCGGCCGTGATCAAGTTGGCGTCCTCACCCGACATGCCGACGGCCAGCGGGCCGTGGACGTTGATGGCGGAGACGATGTCGCGGTTGACCTTGCCGACCAGCACCATGCGCGCGATGTCGAGCGTCTCCGCGTCCGTCACGCGCAGCCCGTTGCGGAACTCGGTCACCTTGCCGAGCCGCGCCATGAGCTCACCGATCTGGGGGCCCCCACCGTGCACGACGACCGGCAGCATGCCGACGGCCCGCATGAGCACCACGTCCTCGGCGAAGGAGGCCAGGGCGTCACCGGCCTCACCGCGACACTCGCCGTTGCCGTCGCCCGACGCGTGCAGCGCGTTGCCGCCGTACTTGACCACGACGATCTTGCCCCAGAAGCGGCGGATGTAGGGCAGCGCCTCCACCAGCACGGAGGCCGTCTTCGCCGCGGCCGCCTTCTGGGCCCGGGTGACCCTGGGCGGCACCGGCGGCGCACCGGGCACCGTCATGACGTCGTCCTGTTCTCGTCGATGTACCCGTAGCCGAGATCGGTCCCGAGGACGGCCGCCCGCCCCGGGCCGAGCCCGAGGTCGCAGTCGATCTCGATGTGCCGGCCCGCCATGTGGGCGGCGACCGCCGCCTGGTCGTGGGCCACGGCCACGCCGCCGGCGCACACCACGGTGCCCCCGTAGGCCACCGAGACCCGGTCGATGTCGAAGGGGACGCCGGCCGAGCCGAGCTCGGAGACGATGCGCCCCCAGTACGGGTCCGCGCCGAAGAGCGAGCACTGGACGAGCATGGAGTCGGCCACCTTGCGCGCCGCCGCGTGCGCGGCCTCGTCGCTCGGAGCGCCCCGCACCTGCACGTGGGCCACCTTGGTGGCACCCTCCGCGTCCTCCACCATCTGCTCCGCCAGTGACCGGCAGGCGTCGGTGAGCGCCGTCGTGAGCGCCGTGGGCGAGGGGCTGGACCCGAGCCCGCTCGCCAGCACGAGCACGGTGTCGTTGGTCGAGGTGCACCCGTCGACCGTGATCGTGTTGAACGAGGCCGCCACCGCCTCCTGGAGCGCCTGGTGCAGGGTCGGCGCGTCGACGGCGGCGTCCGTCGTGCACACGGCGAGCATGGTGGCCATGTTGGGGGCGAGCATGGCGGCGCCCTTGGCCATGCCGCCGACCGTGAAGCCGTCGCCGAACACGACCACCTCCTTGGGCACGGTGTCGGTGGTCATGATGGCGCGGGCCGCCTTGGTGCCCGGCGACCGGCCCGCCGCCGCGCGCCATCACGATCGGCGCGATCTCCGGGATGACCGTGTCGATCGGGAACGGGATGCCGATCAGACCCGTCTGGCAGACGAGGACCTCCTCGGCCCGGCAACCGAGGTCGCCGGCCACGGCGACGCAGAGGCGCTCCGCCGCGGCGTGGCCCGCGGCACCGGTGGCCGCGTTGGCGTTGCCCGACGTGAGGATGACGCCCGCGGCCCGGCCCCCCGTGGCGGCCAGGTGGGCGCGGCTCACCTGGACCGGCGCCGCCGCCGCCAGGTTGCTCGTGAACACCCCGGCGGCCGGCCCGGGCAGCCCGTCCGCGGTGGCGACGACCGCGACGTCGTGCGCGTAGGCGGCCTTGATGCCGGCGGCGCCCCCGACCGCCACGAACCCCTCGCGGCGCGGTGACGCTCACGGGTACATCCCGGCGAGGGGCAGGCCGGTGGTCTCGGGCAGCCCGAGCGCCACGTTGGCGCACTGGATGGCCTGGCCCGACGCCCCCTTCACCAGGTTGTCGAGGGCGCACAGGGTGACGACCCAGCCGGTGCGGGGGTCCACCCGCGCCGTCACGTGGGCCGCGTTCGAACCCGCCGTGGCCTTGGTGGCCGGCGGGTCGTCGGTGACGACGACGAAGGGCTCGTCGTCGTAGGCCTCGTGCAGGGCGTCCATGACGGTGTCCGTCGACGGCACCGGGCGCCCGCCGGCCGACCGGCCGTAACAGGTGGCCAGGATGCCGCGCGCCATGGGGGCGAGGTGCGGGGTGAACAGCACCTCGGACCCGAGGATCTGCTCGATCTCGGGCGTGTGGCGGTGGGTCAGCAACCCGTAGGCGGTGAAGTCCTCGTCGACCGTCCCGAAGTGCAACGACTCCTTGAGGCCGCGGCCTGCGCCCGAGACCCCCGATGCCGCGTCGACGACGATCCCGGTCCGCTCGACCAGGCCCTGGCGCACCAGCGGGGCGAGCGCCAGGCCGGCCGCGGTCGGGTAGCACCCGGCTGCGGCGACCAGCGTCGCCCCGGCCAGGTCGTCGCGGAAGAGCTCGGGCAGGCCGTAGACCGCCTCGTCCAGCAGTTCGGGCGCCTCGTGCTCCTCGCCGTACCAACGCGGGTAGAGCGACGCGTCGCGCAGCCTGAAGTCGGCCGCCAGGTCGACCACCGCGCCCACCCGGTCCCGGAGCTCGGGCACGATCCGCTGGGACTCGCCGTGCGGGAGGGCGCAGAACACCAGGTCCAGCCCGTCGAGGAGGACGGGGTCGCTCTCCTCGTAGACCAGACCGGGGTAGGCCGCCGCGAGGGACGGGGTGTGCTCCCCCACCGCCTGACCGGCGTGGGAGTGCGCGGTCGCCGTGGCCACCTCGAGGACCGGATGCGCCGCCAGCAGCCGCAGGAGCTCGACCCCGGTGTACCCCGAGGCCCCCAGGATCCCGATCTTCATCGCATGAGTATACATATACTTGCATAATCATGCGACCTCAGAGGGTGGCGGCTCCCGGGCCGCGTTCAGGGCGTGATCTCGCGCAGCCAGTAGGCGGCGTGGGCCACGACCCCGAACCCCATCTCGTCGTTGACGGCGATCATGGGGGCGTTCTCCGCCGCGTTCCAGGTGCTGATGGAGCGCACGCCGGGGTGCCGTTCGGTCACCGCCCGCAGGTTGGCCACCTTCATGGCCAGCCCGAGGCCGTGGCCCCGGTGCTCGCGCATGACGAGGGTGTCGTGCTGCCAGGACCAACGCGGGCGCCCCCAGTGGGACGACCACCTCGGTGTAGCCGACGAGGCGGCCGGTCGCGTCGTGGCGGGCCGCCGTCGTCACCTTGGCCCGGTCCTGCGCGGCCAGGCCGGCTTCGAGGGCGCGCACCCGGCTCCTCGTCCCAGACCTCCTCGTCGAGCTCCTGCTCCCCCACCGGCACGTCGGTGGACATGCGGCGCCCCAGCTCGCAGCGGTCGGCCAGGTACTCGTCGGGCCAGCGGTCGGCGAACGTCAGCAACGAGTAGCCGGCGGGCGAGGTCCTCGCGGCGTGCGGCGCAGGGCCGCGGCGTGCACGGCGTCGAGCGGCACGTCCAACCGTCGCCGCACCAGGCGCAACGCGGCCGAGAACCCCAGACGGCGCGCGAACGGTCCCGCCGTGTCCGCGTACCCGTCCCGGGTGGGGATCTCGTCCATGCCGCCCAGCTCGGTGCGACCCGCCGCCCGGGCCATGCGTTCGGCCGCCTCGACCAGGGCCGTCCCCGCCCCGCGCCGCCGGTGCTCGGGCAGGACGCGGACGTCGGTACGCGCCACGTGTCGGTTCTCCCGGCGGAACAGCTCGAGGTCGGCGATGCCGACGACCCGGCCGTCGATGCCGGGCCACGAGGCAGCGGTGCTCCTCGGGCCCCTCCTCGTCGAGCGCCTGGGCCAGGCGCTCGGCCCGCTGCCACCCCGGTCCGTCGGGCCAGCGCTCGAGGTCCGTGGCCCGGAGGACCGCGAACCACTCGTCGAAGGCACGGCCGTCGCCGGGCATCGACCGCGATGACGTCGACCCCGGTGGTCACAGCTGCTTCTGCCAGAACATGCCCGCGCCCACGACCTCGAAGCCCAGCAGGTCGTTGACCGCGATCATCGGCGACGAGGGCATCGTCGTCGTCGGGGTCGATCCGGCGTACCTCCACCGTGTCCACCTTGCCACGGGTCCGCCCAGCTGGCCGTGGGGCGCCCCGCCCCTGCCTCAGCGCAGGGCCGCGCCGAACTGCTCCTCGACGGCCTCGATGCAACGGGCCCGCAGCACGCCCACCTCCTCGTCGGTCAGCGTGCGGTCGGGCGCACAGAAGCGCAAGCGGTAGGCCAGGCTGCGCGCACCCTCGGGGATCCCGGGTCCCCGGTACACGTCGAAGAGGGTCACCGACTCGAGCAGGTCGCCGCCGGCGGTCCGCAGGGCGTCGGCGACCGCGTCCGCCGGGTGGCGGTCCTCCACCACGAAGGCGAGGTCGATGTCGGACGAGGGGAACCGGCTCACCGCCCCGCCGACGGTGACCCGGCGGGGCACGCGTGCCTCGTCGAAGAGCAGGCCGAGGTCGACCTCGAGCCAGCCGACGCGCCGCGCCGCGGTCGCGGCACCCGCGGTGCGGGTCAGCCCGAAGGTCGGCGGCGACGGCGGGATCGATCTCGCCGACGGAGCCGAAGGGCACCGTCTCGCCGCCGGGGCCGTGTGCCGTCAGGTGGGCGCGAGCGCGTCGGGTGCAGGCCCGGGATGGGCGCCAGCTCCTCGCCGGGCCGCACCAGGCGCACCCCGTCGAGGTGGAGCGCGTCGGCGATCACGTGCCACGACGCCACCGCGTCACGGGCGTCGTCGTCGTCCCGGGCGAAGACGGCCGACAGCAGCTCGCGCTCGCCCGGCAGCACGGCGGTCTCCGTGCCACCCGCGCCGGCACGCTCGACCACCCGGGGCGCGCCCTCGTCGGGGTGCGAGAAGACCACGCCCACCTCGAAGAGGCGGATCTCGGGCTGGCGACGGCTGGCGTTGTAGGACAGCGCATCGAGGAGCCCGGGCATGAGCGAGCGCCGGAGGAACGGCTTCTCGGCGTCGAGGGGGTTGGCCACCCGGACCGCCGGGCCCCTCAGGCCGACGGCGGCGTGCGCCGCGGCGGAGACGAACGTGTCGGTCCAGCCCTCGGAGGCACCGAGTCCCACCAGGACGTCCCTGATGGCCCGCCGCGAGACCTGCAGCGAGGTCAAACGCCCGGGCTGGGGCCACGTCGGGACGTGGCGCGGCACGTTGGAGTACCCGAACGTGCGGGCGATCTCCTCGATGACGTCGTCGACACCGTAGGGCTCGGGACGCACGTCGGGCCGGTTCGTCGGCACGACGACCGTCAGCCGCCCGTCGTCGCCCGCGTCCTCCAGGACCGTGAAGCCGATCGGCCCGATCAGGCGTGCGATCTCCTCGCGCCCGAGCTCGACGCCGATCTGGCGGTGCACGCGGGCGACCGGCACGGCGACCGCGAAGGGCTCGGGGACCTCGCCCCGGACGTCGAGCATCCCGTCCGCCACGCGCAGCTCGGGGACGCTCTCGGCCAGCAGCTGGCAGAAGCGCCGCACCGACGGTTCGATCCCCCAGGGGTCGCAGCCCCGCTCGAAGCGCGCCGAGGCCTCCGTGCGCAGGCCGAGGCGCTTGGACGTGCGGGCGATGGCCATGGGCGCGAAGTAGGCCGCCTCGAGGAGGACCTCGGTGGTGGTCCCGGCGATCTCCGACGACGCGCCGCCCATGATGCCGCCGATGCCCACCGGCGTCCCCTCCGCGTCGCAGATGAGGCAGTCCTCGCCGGTGTCACCGAGGCTCCGGCCCGGCACCCCCAACCTGCGCTCCACCCCGTCGAGGGTGACGACCGTCTCGCCGGGCCGGGCCCGGCGCACGCAGAGCCCACGGCCGGGCAGCCGCGCCAGGTCGTAGGGGTGGGTGGGCTGCCCCAGCTCGAGCATGACGTAGTTCGAGGCGTCGACGACGTTGTTGATCGGGCGCATGCCGGCCAGGAGCAGCCGCTCGGCGATCCAGCGCGGCGAGGGGCCCACGGTGACGTGGTCGAGCACCGTCACCGTCAGGCGGGGGCAGAGGTCGGGCGCCTCCACCGAGGCGGTCGCCGCCTCCTCGACCGGCCAGCCGCTCGGGGGCGGCTCGGGCGGCTCGGGTGCGGCGAAGGGAAGACCGAGGCGCCCCGCCAGGTCACGGGCGATCCCGGTGATGGACCAGGCGTCGGGCCGGTTTCCCTCGACGGTGATGTCGAAGACGATGTCGGGCCGGAGCCCGAGCGCCTCCATGAGCGGGGTGCCCGGCGCGCCCGGCGACTCGTCGCCCAGGACCAGCAGGCCGGCGCCGTCGTCGGAGAGACCCAGCTCGCGCCCCGAGCACAGCATCCCGTTGGAGACGACGCCGCGCATCTTGCGGCGGGTGATCTCGAAGCCTCCCGGCAGGATCGCCCCGACCGGCGCCAGGGGGACCCGGTCCCCCACTGCGAAGTTGTGCGCGCCGCACACGATCTCGAGCGGCTCCGCCCCCGCCTCGACGACGACCCGCCGGATGCGGTCGGCGCCCTCGATGGGGCTGATCTCGGTCACCCGGCTGACCACGACGTCACCGAGCCCCTCGCCCACGTGCTCGATCGCCTCGACGACGAGCCCGAGGTCGTCGAGCGTGGCACGCAGCTCCTCGATGTCGTCGGGGAAGGGAGCGAAGTCACGGAGCCAGCTGAGTGGAGCGCGCACGGGTGTCTTTCTCGTTGGCGGGCTGGTTGTCGGTGAAGGTCAGAACTGCGAGAGGAAGCGGATGTCGTTCTCCAAGAAGGAGCGCATGTCGGGGATCTCGTGGCGCATCTGCGCCAAGCGGTCGATGCCGAAGCCGAAGGCGAAGCCCGACCATTCGTCGGCGTCGATCCCCACCGCGGCGAAGACGGCCGGGTCGACCATGCCGCAGCCGCCGAGCTCGATCCAGCCCGTGTGCGAGCAGGTGCGGCAGCCCTCGCCCAGACAGAGGGTGCAGGTGATCTCGAACTCCGCCGAGGGCTCGGTGAAGGGGAAGTAGGCCGGACGCAGGCGCGACTGCATGCCCGCACCGAAGTAGGCCTCGGTGAAGGCCTGGATGGTGCCGGCCAGGTCACCGAACGTGATGCCGCGGTCGACCACCAACCCCTCGATCTGGTTGAACACCGGGAGATGCCGGGCGTCGGGGGTGTCGAGGCGGAAGCACTTCCCCGGCATCACGGCATGGATGGGCAACGAGTCGTCGTCGACGGCCTCCTCCATCAGGTGGATCTGCACCGGCGAGGTGTGCGTCCGCAACAGCACGGTCTCGGGCTCCCCGAGGTCGAGGTACATGGTGTCGTACATGCCGCGCGCCGGGTGGGCCGGGGGCATGTTCAGCGCCTCGAAGTTGTACCAGTCCGTCTCGGCCTCGGGACCCTCGGCGACGGTGAAGCCCATCCCCACGAAGACGTCCTCGAGCTCGGCCCGGGCCTGGGTCACGAGGTGGAGGTGGCCCCGCGCCGGGGGCGAGAGGACCCGGTCCGGGATCACCTCGGTGAGGTCGAGGCGGTCGGCCCGGAGGGCCTCGGCCCGCTCGGTCTCGGCCAGCTCGCTCCGGCGCGCCGCCAGCTGGGCCTCCAGGCGGCGGCGCACCTCGTTCAGTCGGCGGCCCGCCTCCTTGCGCGCCTCGGGGTCGAGGCCGCCCAGGGTGCGGTGGGCCCGGGTCAGCGCGGAGCGCTTGCCGAGCAGCTCGGTCTCGACCTGGGACAGGGCCTCGGTCGAGGGTGCGGCCGCGATGGCCCCCTCGCCGTCGCCGGCGATGCCATCGATGTCGAGATCCACGTTGTCAGTCACCATTGTGCGCCTTGCCGCCGCCCGAGATGCTACGTGCCCCGGCACCACCGCCCCGGCGTTGTCGGAATGCCTCGAAGCAGACGACCGCGCAGGCCACGCCCACGTTGAGGGACTCCGCCCGCCCGGCCATGGGGATGGCCAGCGACCCCGAGAGGGAGGCGCACAGGTCGGGGTCGAGCCCCGAGGACTCGTTGCCCAGGAAGAGGGCCGTGGGCACCGACCAGTCGAGCTCGGCGTAGTCCTCGCCCTCCCGCACGACGCTGCCCAGGGTGCGGAAGCCGGCGGCCGACAGCTCGGAGGCCAGGGCGCGCGCGGGTCGGGCCGCACCGCGAGGGGGACGTGGAACAGCGACCCGGCCGAGGCGCGCACCGTCTTGGGGTTGTACGGGTCGACGCGAGTCCCCGGCGAAGACCACGGCCGTCGACCCCGAGGCGTCCGCCGCCCGCAACACGGTGCCGGCGTTGCCGGGGTCGCGCACGTCGACGAGGACCACGATCAGCGAGCCCGGCCCGGCCGTCCACGCGTCGGCCCCCGCCGGCGGCTCCTCGAGCATCGGGAGCACGGCCAGCACGGGCTGCGGTGTGACCGTGTCGGCCACGCGTTCGAGCACCCCGGCCGCGAGGGGGAACACCCGGGCCCCGGCCGCACCCGCCCGGCGGCAGACCTCCTGGGTGGCGCGGTCGTCCGCGCCGGCGGGCGAGACGTAGAGCGACTCGACCGGCGCAGCCGGCCTCGAGCGCGCAGCGGATGAGCTCGGCACCCTCCGCCACGAAGGCGCGCTCGCCCCAGCGTGCCGAACGCTTCTGCAGCAGCCCGCGCAGCCGGCGGACCCGCCGGTGCGTGAAAGCCAGCCGCTGGGTCAGGAAGCGACCTCCGCCACGGGCGCGTTGGCCAGCGCAGCCTGCGCGGTCGCCACCAGTGCGCCGAAGGCCTCGGGGTCGTTGACGGCCAGGTCGGCCAGCACCTTGCGGTCGACCTCGACGCCGGCCAGGTGCAGGCCGTTGATGAGCCGGCTGTAGCTCAGGCCGTGCTGCCGGGCCCCGGCGTTGATGCGCTGGATCCACAGCTTGCGGAAGTCGCCCTTGCGGGCGCGGCGGTCCCGGAAGGCGTACTGCATCGAGTGCATGAGCTGCTCGTTGGCCGCCCGGTAGGAACGGCTCTTGTTTCCGTAGTACCCCTTCGCCTGCTCCAGAACGGCGCGGTGGTGCTTGCGGCCGTGGACGGACGCTTCACTCTGGCCATGGGGGTGCTCCTCTCCTCGAGAACTCTCGGTGTGTCGGGGTCGAATGGGTGCGCCGGCTCGCCGGCGCCGACGTCGCGCTCAGATGCCGAGCATCCGGCGCGTGGCCCGCTCGTCCGCCTTGGCGATCTCGGTCTCGCGCCCGAGCCGGCGCTTGCGCACGCTGCTCTTCTTCTCGAGCAGGTGGGAGCGGAAGGCCTTGCGGCGGCGCAAGCGCCCGCTGCCCGTCACCTTGATCCGCTTGGCGGCGCCCCGGTCCGTCTTCATCTTCGGCATTGCGTCATCCCTCTTCGGCTGATGCGGCGACTTCGCTGACTCCACTACTGGTCCCACCACCGGTCCCACCGGCGGCCGGCGCACTCCCGTTCTCCTCGGGCGCGCAGGCCGCCGCCGGCGGCGCGGCCTCGGCGTCGGCATGGGCACCGGGGCCACCCTTCTCGGCCCGCTGCTGGTTCGACGCCCTCGACTGGGCGGCCTGGCGGGCCCGCTTGTCGGGGGCGAGCACCATGATCATGTTGCGGTTGTCGAGCTTGGGCTCGGCCTCCACCTTGGCGATGCCCTCCATCTGCTCGGCGATGCGGTCCAGGATCCGCTTCCCGTGCTCGGGGTGGTACACCTCGCGGCCTCGGAACATGATCGTGATCTTGACCTTGTGCCCCTCGGCCAGGAACTTGGCCACCTGCCGGGTCTTGGTGTCGAAGTCGCCCGAGCCGATCTTCGGCCGGTACTTCATCTCCTTGATCCCGACGTGGACCGCCTTGCGCCGGCTCTCCTTGGCCCGCTGGGCCTCGTCGAACTTGAACTTGCCGAAGTCCATGATCCGGCAGACCGGCGGGTTGGCCATGGGGGCCACCTCGACCAGATCGAGGTCGAGCTCCTTGGCGATCGCCAGGGCCTCGGGGAGCGGCTTGATGCCTAGTTGCACACCATCGGGGTCCACGAGCCGGACTTCACGGGCACGGATTCGGTCATTGATCCGGTGCTCAGTTGTGGTTTCAGCGACGATGCGGCATCACACCTCTCACTCGGGCCCGCGGTCCTTCCGCAAGCCATTCGGTGGAGCGAGGCCGACCTGCGGGCAGGGCCCGCGCCCGGGAGACCATCGACCTGGCGCACGGTGCCGCCCGAGCGGCGGAGCGGTGGCCAGGTGGAGGCCTCTCAGTGGAGGCCCCGCTTCCATGTAGTCAAGGTGCATACAGTACCAGCATGAGCAGCCTTTGGACACCGTCAGGCGAGCATTTCCCCAAGGAAGAGGGCACCGACGCCGCCGCCCCGCCGTTCACCGCCGCCGGCGAGGCCGACGTCACGGGACCGTCGCAGGCCGAGGCGCAGGCCGAGGTCGACGCCATGCGGGCCCAGCTGGCCAGCACCCCGGCCGAGGTCGTCGTGGCCAACCACTGCTACGGCCTCTTCGAGCTCGCCGCCATCTACCTCTCGCAGACGCCGCCCGATGCTGTTCCAGGCCCGCCTGGCCATCGACGGCCTCGGCGCCCTGCTCGACGGGCTCGCGGGCCGCCTGGGCGAGGCCGAGCCGTCCCTCCACGAGGCCCTCTCCCAGCTCCGCCTGGCCTACGTGCGCTCGAGGGTGCCGAGCAGCCCGCCGCACCGAGCGGCTCGCCGGCTGCTGATCGGATGACGGCGCCCGGCCGACGCCGACCGGAGAAGCATAGATGCCTCGGCGGTGGAGGCTCAGCCGCCGGTCACGTGCGCGCGCCTCGTAGAGGCCCCGGTGGCCGGGGGCCACGACGAAGGCGACGCCGGTGCCCGGCTCGATGCGGCGGGTCCCGTCGGCGATGGCCGTGGCGTGGAACCCGTACTCGGTGCCGTCGCGTCCGACGACCGTCCCCAGCCCGCGCTGGGCGTCGAAGGAGGCGACGCGCCCGTGGCGGGCGGCCGGCGGAAGGGACGGGGCCGCCCACGTCAATGGACGATCTTGGACAGGGGGAGCTCCAAGATGTCGGTGGCGCCCTGGTCGCGGAGGGCCGGGATCAGGATGTTGATGTCCGACTTGGCCACGACCGCCTCCAGCGCGAAGGCGCCACCGCCCGAGAGCTCCGAGATGGTCGGGGCCCGCATGGAGGGCAGCACGGCCGAGGACGGCATCGAGCTGCTCGGCCGAGACGTTGAGCTTGACCAGCACCTTGCCGCGTGCCTCGAGGGTGCCCTGCAGCAGGGTCAGGATCTGCTCCATGGCATGGCGCTTCGCCGGGTCGGCCGCGGCCGCCGGGTTGGCGATCAGCTCGGTGTGCGAGATCGAGCAGGGTCTCGATGATGCGCAGGCCGGCGGCACGCAGCGCGCTGCCCGTCTCGGTCATGTCCACCACCGCGTCGGCGATGTCGGGCACCTTGGCCTCGGTGGCACCGTAGGAGAAGGAGATGTCGGCCTCGATGCCGTGGCCGGCCAGTGCCTTGCGGGTCAGCTCGGGGTACTCGGAGCTGATCCGCACGCCGCCGCCGCGGCTGGGCGGCCAGTTCGGCCAGGCTGTGCACCGGCGATTCGCTCGCGACCGCCAGCACCACCCGGCTGGGTTGGTGGTCGCCTTGGAGTACGACAGCTCGCCGAGCGAGACCACGTCGCTGCCCCGCTCCTCGATGCAGTCGCGCCCGGTGATGCCCAGATCGAAGAGGCCTTCGGCCACGTAGACCGGGATCTCCTGGGGGCGCAGGATCCGCACCTCGCCGATGCGGGGGTCGTCGATGCTGGCGCGGTAGGCCACGTCCGAGGCCCGGTGTGACGGCCAGATCGGCATCTTCGAACAGTTGCAGGGTGGCGCGTTCGAGCGAGCCCTTGGGCAGGACCAGGCGGAGCATGCGGTAGATCATCGCAGACCGGCCGCCGGTGCCCGCGCTGGCGAGCCTCACGGCTCCTCGCCATGCGATGGGGCAAGCTGTCCCCGTGCCGCCGCCCTACGACGTCTTCAACTTCTTGAACCTGCTCGGGATCACGATCCCCGACGCCGACACGCGGCGGGACCCGATCGCCCGGCTCACGGTACGGCACGAGCTCATCGCGGGCACCGGGTTCTTGTGGGCTCCCGTCGTGATCACCCTGGCCGACGCGCTCTGTGCCTTCGGCGTCAACCACCACTGGCCCGAGGGGGCCACGGGCTTCACCACGGTCGACTGCTCCGCCAACTTCATCTCGAGCGCCAGGGAGGGGCATCAGGTGATGGCGACGGCGAAGCCTCTCCACACGGGCCGCACGACCCAGGTGTGGGACGCCACGGTGACGAACGAGACCACCGAGAAGTTGATGGCCTCGTATCGATGCACCCAGCTCATCTTGTATTGACCCGTCGACCCTTCAGCTCGCCCGGCCCTCCCCCGCCGCGGTCGCCGCCCTGGCTTCGGGAGGCTCGGGCAGCGCGGCGGGTCGTGTGCCGCGCGGCAGCCGAAGCGATGAACGGTCCGTGAACGGCGCGCAGGACCCCTGTGGTGGGGGTGCGATGGTCAGGAGAGGGGTCCGCTCCGGAGGAGGCGGACCATCTCGATCCCGGTCGACGCCGCCTCACGTCCCTTGTTGGCGCGGTCCGGCTCCGAGCGTTCGAGCGCCTGGTCGAGGGTGTCGGTCGTCAGCACCCCGAAGACGACCGGGACACCGGTGGCCAGCTGTACCTGCTGGATCCCCGACGCGCACTCCCCCGCGACGAAGTCGTAGTGCCCGGTGTCGCCCCGGATGACGGCGCCGAAGCACAGGACGGCATCGACCTTGCCGCCGTGGGCGAACGCACGAGCGACGAGCGGCAGTTCGAAGGCCCCGGGCGCCCAGGCCACGGTGATGTCACGGGCATCGGTGCCGGCCTCGCCGAGCGCCTCGAGCGCACCGTTGAGGAGCCGAAGCGTGATGCCGCCGTTGAAGAGGGCGCAGGCCATCCCGAACCGCAGTCCCGTGCCGTTGCCCTCGCCGCGCAGGCTCGTCCCGACCCGCTGGGTGACGTCGTCGAGCGCTCCCTCGGGGAGCGCGATCAGTTCGGACCCGGCCATCAGACTGCGTGCGTCGTCACAGGACGTCGTCGAGGCCGTGCAGCAGGTGGCCCATCCGTTCCCGCTTGGTGCGCAGGTACGCGATGTTCTCGGGGTTGGCCGAGGTCTGCAGCGGCACCCGTTCGGTGATGTCGAGGCCGAAGCCCTCGAGACCCCCGTACTTGACCGGGTTGTTGGTCATCAGGCGCATGGTGGTCACGCCGAGGTCGACCAGCATCTGGGCGCCGATGCCGTACTCGCGGCTGTCGATGGGCAGCCCCTGCTGCAAGTTGGCGTCGACGGTGTCGTGCCCCTCCTCTTGCAGCTGGTAGGCGCGGATCTTGTGGCCGAGGCCGATGCCCCGACCCTCGTGGCCGCGCAGGTAGATCAGGACGCCGCGCCCCTCCTGCTCGATCAGGTCGAGCGCAGCCTGCAGCTGGGGGCCACAGTCGCAGCGCAGGGAGCCGAACACGTCGCCGGTGAGGCACTCGGAGTGCACCCGTACCAGCACGTCCTCGGATCCCGCCACGTCCCCCATGACCAGGGCCAGGTGCTGCTCGTTGTCCAGCACCGACTCGTAGACGAAGGCGCGGAACTCACGGCCCTGCGCCGGGATGCGGGCCTCGGAAATGAGCCGCACGAGCTTCTCGTTCTGGCGCCGGTAGCGGATCAGGTCGGCGATGGAGATGAACGGAAGTTCGTACTTCTTGGCGAATCGCTCGAGGTCGGGCAAGCGCGCCATCGCGGACTTGTCCTCGGTCACGATCTCGCACAGGACGCCGGCCGGCGACAGGCCGGCGGCGCGGCTCAGGTCGACCGTGGCCTCGGTGTGCCCGGCCCGCTTGAGGACGCCGCCGGTCCGGTAGCGCAGCGGAAAGATGTGGCCCGGACGGTTGAGGTCGTTCGGACGCGTGTTCGGATCGATCAGCGCCGCGATCGTCGACGCACGGTCCGTCGCCGAGATGCCGGTGGTCGTGCCGTGCCGGTAGTCGACGCTCACGGTGAACGCCGTCCGCTGCGCCTCCGTGTTGGCGGTGACCATGAGGGGCAGGTCGAGGGCGTCGGCCCGCTCGGGCAGCAGCGGGACGCAGATGACACCGGAGGTGTGGGCCAAGAAGAACGCGATGTGCTCGGGCGTCGCCGCCTCGGCGGCCATGACCAGGTCACCCTCGTTCTCGCGGTCCTCGTCGTCGACCACGACCGCCATGCCGAGGCGGCCGATGGCGTCGATGGCCTCCCGCACCTCTGAGAAGCCCATCAGGCGGCCACCTCCACCCGCAGATCGTCGCCGAGCTGCTCGATCGACACCAACCGGCCCTTCCACACATCGCCAATTGTGCCAGCCCCAGGCCCGGCGAAGAGCGGGCGGGCGTCGTCACCCCCGAAGAACTTCGGCGCCAGGTACAGGACGTAGCGGTCGACCAGGCGGGCGGCGTGAAAGTCGTGGGCCACGGACGCCCCGCCCTCGACCAGCAATTGGAGCACGCCACGCTGGCCCAGGTCGGTCAGGACGTCGGTCAGCTCTCCGGAGAGCTCGAGCGCCGGGTGCACCCGGGCGCCGGCGGGCGCCGTCCCGAGCACGACCCGCAGCGGCTGGGGGCGCTCAACCCCGTCGTCCAGGCGGACCGTCAGCTCCGGGTCGTCGGTCCGGACCGTCCCCGCCCCCACCAGCACCGCGTCGGAGCGGGCGCGCAGCAGGTGGGCGTCGTGACGGGCCGCCTCGCCGGTGATCCAGCGGCTGGTGCCGTCGGGGGCGGCCGTGCGGGCATCGAGACTGGCCGCCAGCTTGAGCACCACCCAGGGCTGCCCGGTGGTGCGGTGTTTGAGATACGGGGCCAGCTGCTCGGCGACCTCGTCGGCCGCCACCCCGACCGTCACCTCGACGCCAGCATCATGCAGCGCAGCCAGCCCCCGCCCCGCCACCTGGGGGTCTGGATCCTCGACGCCGACGACGACCCGGGCCACCCCCGCCGCGACGATGGCGTCGGCGCAGGGCGGCGTCCGCCCGTGGTGGGCACAGGGCTCGAGCGTGACGTAGAGCGTCGCGCCTCGCGCCGCGTCACCGGCGGCGCTCAATGCGGCGACCTCGGCGTGCGGGCCCCCGGGTGGTGCCGTGGCTCCCTCGAAGGTCGTCCCGCCGCCGGCGGCGGTGGCGTCGGCGGCGGTGGTGGCGGCGGGCGGCGGCACGATCACACAGCCCACCCAGGGATTCGGGGCGGTGCGGGAACGGACCGCTGCGGCCAGCGCCATCGCCCGGCGCATGTGCTCCACATCGTCCATGGGTCACGTCCTCGTGCGGGGTGCCTCCCCGTCCTGTCACCGAGAATTATAGAACACGTTCCAGTTTTTGTCGACAGTGCCTGGTCAGCGGTCAGCCGTGCTCGAGCACGGCCAGCAGGGCCGTCACGTCGGCGATGATCGCCGTGTGCGGCGCGGCCGAGAGCGTGGCCTCGTCGTGGGCCCCGCTCAACACCCCCACGACCGCCCCGGCACCCGCCGCCGCGCCTGCCTCGAGATCGCTCACCGTGTCCCCCACCACGGCCACCGACCGCGGGTCCGTCACGCCAAGGCGCGCCATGGCGCCCAGGATCATGTCGGGCGCCGGCCGGCCCCGGCCGACGTCGGCCGGTGAGAGGGCCAGATCGATGTCGGTCCGCCAACCGAGGGCGTCGACGAGCGCGTTGCGGGTCGACGGAGCGAAGCCGGTCGTGAGGCACACCTTGACGCCCCGCTCGCGCAGGCTGCGCAGCACCGTGCGGGCGCCGGGGACCTCGGCCACGTCGCCGGCGGCAACCATCGCCTCGTACGCGGCCGCGAACCGCTCGGTGGCCCGCCGCGCCGCCGCGGGCTCGAGGAGGGCGGCGAAGACGTCCGCCTTGGACCACCCCATGGTGTCGCGCACCAGCACCTGGGCCTTCTCGTGCTCGGGGCTCCCGGGGACGACCCCCACCGCGGCGAGGGCGGCCGTGAAGGCGGCTTCGACCGCCCCGTCGTCGCGCACGGTCGTGCCGGCCATGTCCAGGCAGGCCAGGGCGAAGCGCCCGATCATGGGGAGACCCCCGCCGCGGCCAGGGTGTCGGCCGCGATGGCGGGCGCACAGGTCATGCCCCGGCCACCCGCTCCCGTGACCATCCACACGCCGGGGCGGATCTCCTCCCGCAGGCACACGGCGCCGTCCGTGCACTGGGCGTACACGCCTTCCCAGCGCCGCCGGACCGGTGGCAGCGCCGCTCCGAGGATCCGGCTCGCCCGGGCCAGCAGCTCGTCGGTGGGGTCCTCGCACAGCGCGAAGTCGAAGGGCTCTTCGTAGGCGTGGGTGTCGCCGATGGTCAGGCCACCGTCGGGGCGCTGCACCAGGAGCAGCTGGAGATGGTGGGCGGCGGCGGTGGCACCCTGCTCCCCCAGCCGCGCCAGCGGCGCCACCTCGTAGGCCGGGTAGTAGCGCAGCGAGTCGGCATCGGCGACGGAGGTCGTGAGGCGCTCGGGGAACGGTGCCGTCTCGAGCATCTGCAGCCGGACGCGGCGCAGCCGCGCCGCCTGCGACCCGGTGCCAAGAAGATGGTCGTAGGCCGCCCCGGTGGCCACGACGGCGACATCCGCCTCCCACCGGGTGCCCGTCGTGTCGACCAGGTTCGGGGGCCCGACGGTCACGACGCGCCGGCGGGGATGAAACCGGTAGCGGTCCGCGCCTGCGCCGCCAGGTGCTCGCGCAGGGCCCCGAGGGCGAGGCGGGGCTCGACGACGGCGTCCTCGACGCAGTGCAACGCACCCTCGAGGTGGCCACGCAGCGCCGGGTTGGCGGCACGCGCCTCGGCGGCTCCACGAAGGCGATCGAGCGCGCCGCGGCGGCCGGGTGGCTCCGCGAACGCCTCCATCACCTCCCGTTCCGGGCCGGTGCGCGCCACCGTGAGCGAGCCCGTCGGACGGAACCCGATGCCCGGGACGGCGGCGCCGACCTCCTGCCAGCGGCGCCGCGCCCGCAGCGCCACGTCGAGCTCGGCGCCCGAGCGCCGGCCACTCACCCACACCAGTCCGAAGTTGCGCACCGACGCGGCCGTCGGCGCCGCCTCGGCCTCGAGGTGGTCGACCGCGAAGCCGGCCTCGACGAGCTCGAGCGCGTGCCAGGTGCCGAGGATGCCGCCCCCGGCCACCACCGCCCGGGCGCCGGCTGCGCTCATCGGGTGGCTCGTGGCACGCGCCGCTTCGGCGGATCGCGTCGGCCGCCTCCCAGGGTCGTTCGTGCCCGAAGATGGCGCTGCCCGCCACGAAGACGTTGGCGCCGGCGATGGCGGCCAGCGGCGCCGTCGTGGTGTCGATGCCGCCGTCCACCTCGATGTCGAGCGCCAGCGCGCCGGCGTCGACCGCGGCGCGTGCCTGCCCCACCTTGGGCATGACGTCGGCGATGAAGGACTGGCCGCCGAACCCGGGGAACACCGTCATGCACAGCACGAGGTCGAGGTCGTGCAGGTACGGTCGCACCGCGTCGAACGGCGTGTCGGGGTTGAGGGCCACTCCGGCTCGCAGCCCGAGGTCGCGCATCTGGGCGATCAGCTCGTCGGTGCCGCCGATCTCGACGTGCACCGTGCACCCGTCCGCACCGGCCGTCGGCGAAGTCCTCCAGGTAGCGCCCCGGGTCGGTCATCATCAGGTGGCAGTCGAAGAACAGTGGCGTGTGGCGGCGCAGTGAGGCGACCACCGGGGGCCCGATCGTGACGTTGGGGACGAAGTGCCCGTCCATGACGTCGACGTGGAGCCAGTCGGCGGAGGGCGCCACCTCCCCCACCTGCTCGGCGAGCATCCCGAAATCGGCTGAGAGCAACGACGGCGCGATGCGGAGATCGCCGACGCGCCCCGGGTCGCGGCCTGGCATCGACGTCGCCGTCAGCGTCCGGCCTCGGCGCTCAGCTGAAGCGCGCCCAGCACAAGATGCGCTTGAACCCGTAGAAGTAGGGCTCACGCTCCCCGAGCTCTTCGACCAACCGTTCCCGGTAGCGCTCGACGAAGGCGTCGAAGAGCTCCGGACTCAGGCGCGTGCGGTAGGGCGTGAGCAAGGTGCCCATGACCCACTCGACCACCTCGCCGGTCGACTCGAGCTCGTGGCCGTAGACCTCCATGCGCACGACTTGATCCTTCGCCCCCAGTTCGTAGAGGAGGTCGGCGTACAGCTCGGGCGAGAGCACGAAGCGACCGCGGTCCTCGGGGACGTCCCCGTAGAGCGCGTCGATGAAGGGGGGCTCGTTGGCCACCTCGTGGGCCAGCAGGTGGGAGGGGTGCCGGTAGTTGGCCGGCACCTGAAAGGCGAGCTGTCCGTCCTCGCCCAGCGCCGTGCGCATGCGGGCCAGGAGGTAGAGGTGATCGTCGACCCACTGCAGCGACGCGTTGGCGAAGACGAGATCGAGCTCTTCGTCGAGCCAGGTCGCGATGTCGTCCTGGGCGAAGGAGAGACCGGCGACGCCCGAGTGGGCCGCTTTGGCCCGGGTCAGCATCGCCGGCGACGAGTCGATGCCGACCGTCTCGTCGGCCTCCAGCTTCTCGTGCAGGATCTTGGTCAGATCGCCGGTGCCACACCCGAGGTCGACGATGCGCCCCCCGGGAACGGGGTGGCACAGCCTCAGGAGATCGTCGAAGGGCTGCTGACGCTCCGACCGGAACCGCTCGTACTGGTCCGGGCTCCACCCGTCGATCGGAGTCACAGTCACTGCTCTCATGTCTAGTCCGTCCCGAGACGCTCGCCGACCGCAGGCCGCACGCCGCGCAACCACTCCTCGGCTGACATGGGCGAACGGCTCTCGGGCTGGACCCGCTCGCAGCACGAGGGTCCCGGCCCCCGTCGCCACGGCCGCTCCGTCGAGCGCACCGGGCGGCCCGGCGCCGTCGCCGGGCTCGGCCGTCCGCCACCGCAGCCTCCCAGCACGTTGAGCCGTTTGCCGCGGAAGGTGGTCCAGGCCCCGCCCAGCCGCACCACCCGCTCGAGCTCGACGGCCGGCTGGGCCCAGTCGAGGTGGAGGTCCTCCGGGGTGATCTTCTCCGCCATGGTCACCTCGCCCTGCTGTGGCACGGGCTCGGGCAACCCGGCCACCCCGTCCGCCAGCGCGTCGACGATCAACGTGCTGGCGACCGCGACCAATTCCTCGCCGGAGCTCCGAGAGGGTGACCTCGTCGTCGAGCGGCACCGTGCGGACCGCGTAGACCGGACCCGAGTCGAGACCCGCCTCGACCTTCATCAGGCTGACGCCGGTCTCGCGGTCGCCCGCCAGGATGGCCCGCTCGACCGGGGCGGCACCGCGCCAGCGCGGCAACAGGGAGAAGTGCAGGTTCACCATGGGGACGACGTCGAGCAGCCGGGCCGGGATGATCCGGCCGAAGGCCACGACCACCGCGAGCTCGACGCCGGCCTCGGCCAGGTCGTCCATGTCGTGGCTCACCGCGAGGCCGAGCTCGGTGGCCGCCTCCTTGACCGGGCTCGGCGTCGTCCGCCCGCCGCGGCCCCGCCGGCGATCGGGCCGGGTCACGCAGAGGGCGACGTCGTGCCCGGCTGCCACGAGGGCGCGCAGCGGCGGGACGGCCATCTCCGGCGTGCCGAGGTACGCCAGGCGGGCCACCCGTTCACCGTAGGGCAGTGGCCCGGGAGGCCGGCGCCGCGTGCCCGGCCGCCTCGGCGCGGCCGCCTCGGGGTCAGCGCGTGAAGAGGCCGGAGAGCCCGTCGGGGTCGGAAGGAGCCAGGTCCAACGTGCGGCTGCGCAGGATCTTGAGCGCCTCCTTGCGCTGGTCCTCGTCGAGCCGCTCCACGAGCAAGATGCCGTCGAGGTGGTCGAGCTCGTGCTGGAAGACCCGGCCCTCCAGCTCGGTCGCCTCGAGGGAGACCTCGTTCCCGTCGAGGTCGAGGCCCACGAGGTGCACCGCGTTCGGGCGCACGATCTCCCAGCTGAGGCCGGGCACCGAGAGGCAGCCCTCGTCGTAGACCCATTCCCCGTCGCTCTCCACGAGGCGGGGGTTGATGATGGCGCGGGCACCCTCCCCCACGTCGTAGACGAAGATCCGCCGCTGCACGCCCACCTGGTTGGCGGCCAGGCCCGTGCCCGGGGCGGCGTACATCGTCTCGATCATGGAGTCGACCAGGCCGGCGACGGCGCCGTCGATGTCCTCCACCTCGCGGGTGCGCTCCTTCAGCACGGGGTCGCCGTACTGGCGGATGGTGAGACCGGGCATCACCCCATCCTACCGGCGCCCCCCGCGCTCGCTCGCCCGCCCCGGGCGACTCGTGGGCTCAGAGGTCCGCCGGATCCACCTCGACCCGCAGACCCCGTCCGGCCGGCCGCGGCGTCCGGGCCAGCAGGTCGCAGAGCGGGCTCGTGGGTGGGGGCCTGCAGCAAGAAGCGGCCTTCGTCGAGCGGCGACACCGCGACGCCGTCCCGGCCCGTCGGCGGTCCGCGCCGGCCTGGGTCAGCGCCTCGGCGTAGGCCGCGGCGAGCCCACCCGACAGCAGCGCCAGCGCCGAGAACGGTGGCAGGGCCGAGGCGCGGCGCAGCGCCACCTCCTCGGCCAAGCACGCCGTCGGGCTCCCCTCGCGCGACGGCCGTCAGCACCGGGTGCTCGGGCACCCGGGTCTGGACCTGGACGCGCGCCCACGTCGGACCGCCGCCGCGCGCCCCGACCAGCCGCGCCGCACGGACCAGGAGCGCCAGTGTGTCCTCGGTCGCCGAGAGCCGTGCGGCCAACAGGTGGAGGTCGATGTCGAGGAAGGCCACCGCGGCGGCGCGGCGCACCCGGTGCAGCACCGCCTCGGTTCCGACCAGCACGGGTGCCGGCGGGAGGGCGGCTCGTCCTGGCCGCCACGGGGCCCGGCCACCTGCCCCACCTCGACCCCGAGGAGCGCCGCCAACTCCTCGCGCAGGCGGCTCACGCCGGCCCGCAGCGTCTTCATGCGCAACCGTCCGCAGGCGACGCACACGAGCGGCCGGGTCTCACCGCAGCGCGGGCACGCCAGGACCTGCTCGTCCCGCGGCCGGCCGGCCGCCGCGCCGCAGCGGGTACAGCGGGCCAGTTCCCCGCAGTGCCGGCACGCCAGCAGGCGGGCGCCGCCCGTGCGGTTGTACACGCACACGAGAGGACCGCGCTCCGCCGCCGTGGGATCGCCGAGCACGGCCCGCGCCAGGCGCACGAACTCCTCGGAGAACATGCCCGTCCGCGGGTCCGCACCGCGGCGGTCCACTCGCTCGAGCGTCGACCACCCCGTCCGCTCCTCGTGGGCGGGCGGCCGCAACCGGCGAAGACCCGTGTGCGCCGCGAGCCCGACCGGTGGGACCGGTGACGCCAGGAGGCAGCGGCTCCCCTCCCGCCGGGCTCGCTCGAGGAGCACCCCCACCGCGCTGTAGGTGGGCGCGCTCTCCTCCCGGTAGGCCGCGTCGTGGGCGTCCAGGACGACGGCGGCGGCCAGCCGCGGCACCGGCGCCCAGGCCCCCGCCCGGCTGCCGACCACCACCGGCCACCCCGCCCGCGCCTCCTCCCACGACGCCCGTGGCCGGATAGCCCCGCCGCCGCAGCCGGGCCGTGAGCCGCTCCGCCCACCCGGTCGACGGGACGAGCACGACGGTGCTGCCGCCCCGGGTGCGCACGGCGGGATCGTCGACAACGGCGAGCACGAGGTCGATCAGGTCGGTGACCGGGGGCAGGCGCACCACCGTCGCACCCGGCTCGCCGAGGCACAGGTCCCAGCCGGAGGGGCAGCGCCGCCGCGGCGCCCTCGTCCCGCATCGTGGCGGCAGGGCGGGGGCGGTCCGGGCAGCGTGCGCACGACCGTGGCCGGAGAGGCCACCCGGAGGAAGAACGAGGCCGGCCCCGCCCAGCGCCACGCCGCCCACTCGGCCAGCTCGACCAGCGGCGGCGGCGGACCCCAGCCGAGCCACGACTTGAGGGGCAGGAGATCGACGCCGGGTTGGGTGGCCACGTCGTCCTCGACCACCCAACCCCGCACCGAGCGGCCGTGGAGCGGGACGCGCACGCGGCTGCCCACCCGCACGTCGTGGCCCCACTCGGGCGGCACCGCGTAGTCGAACGTCTTGGGCAGCGCAGCCACCTCGGTCCGCACGCGCACGGCGGTGGCCGCCCGCGGCGACGCGTCCGTCTTCGTCATGGCGTCGCTGACACCGGGCACCGCCCCCCTCAGGGGAGCGATCCGGCGCTCAGAGTCCGAGCGCCGCCCGCAGGTCGTCCACCCGCGGGGTGGCCTCCCACGTGAACTCCTTCTCCGAGCGACCGAAGTGGCCGTAGGCCGCCGTCTTCTTGTAGATGGGTCGGCGCAGGTCGAGGTCGCGGGTGATGGCGGCGGGTCGCAGGTCGAACAGCTCGCGCACCGCGGTCGAGATCTTCTCGGGATCGACCGCCTCGGTCCCGAACGTCTCGACGAGCAGCGACACCGGATGGGCGACACCGATGGCGTACGCCACCTGGACCTCGCAGCGCTTCGCCGCGCCGGCGGCCACGACGTGCTTGGCCACCCACCGTGCCGCGTAGGCGGCCGAACGGTCCACCTTCGAGGGATCCTTGCCCGAGAAGGCACCACCACCGTGGCGGGCCATGCCCCCGTAGGTGTCCACGATGATCTTGCGACCCGTCAGACCGGTGTCGGCGTGGGGGCCACCGAGCTCGAAGATCCCGGTCGGGTTCACGAAGATCCGCAGCCCCTCGCTGTCGAGGTCGGTCGGCAGCAGCGGATTGATGACGTGCTCGATGAGGTCGGGACGGAGCTGGTCCTCGAGGTCGACCCCGTTGGCGTGCTGGGTCGAGATCAGCACGGTGTCGATGCGCACCGGTCGCCCGTCCTCGTAGACGACCGAGACCTGCGTCTTGCCGTCGGGACGCAGGTACGGCACCGCGGCGGCCCGCCGCACCTGGGCCAAGCGCTCCGAGAGGCGGTGGGAGAGCCAGATCGGCAGGGGCATGAGGTCCGGCGTCTCGTCGCACGCGTAGCCGAACATCATCCCCTGGTCGCCGGCACCCTGCGCGTTGAGCAGGTCCTCGCCGCCCTTGCCCGTGCGGAGCTCGAAGGCGGCGTCGACGCCCTGGGCGATGTCGGGTGACTGCGCGTCGAGCGACACCAGCACGCCGCAGGTCTTGCCGTTGAAGCCGTAGGTGTCGTTGTCGTAGCCGATGTCGCACACGGTGTCGCGCACGAGCGACGGGATGTCGACGTAGGTGGACGTCGTGACCTCGCCCGCCACCACGACGAGCCCGGTGGTCAGCAGCGTCTCGCAGGCCACCCGGCTCGAGGGGTCTCCTTCGAGCATCGCATCGAGGACGGCATCGGAGATCTGGTCCGCCATCTTGTCCGGGTGACCCTCGGTGACCGATTCCGAGGTGAAGGTGGTTCTCACGTGGTGCTCCGCTTCTCGTTGTGGTGGGCGATCACCCTATCCAATAGGACATTTGCCACTGCATCCTTGGAGGTCAGTGGTACTTCGGTGGTGCTCCCGTCCGACCCAGGATCACGACCGCATTCGTGTCGTGGTCGAATCCTGCGCCGGGTGCGCTCACGTCGTTCACGACGAGCAGGTCGACGCCCTTGCGCGCCAGCTTGCGCCGTCCCCGCTCGAGCGCGTCGTGCGTCTCGGCCGCGAAGCCGACGAGGACCTGGTGCGGGCGGCGGCGGGCGGCCAGGCCGGACAGGATGTCGGGCGTCGGTTCGAGCACCAGCTCGGGGATCCCGTCCTCCTTGGCCAACTTCGTTCCCGCCGCCCGCTTCGGTCTGAAGTCGGCCACCGCCGCGGCCATGACCACGACGTCGGCGCCTTCGGCCGCCGCGCCCACGGCGTGCTCCATCTCGGCCGCGGTCTCGACGTCGACCCGCGTCACCGCGGAGGCCACGTCGGGCGGGAGCGCGAGGGGCGAGGAGGTCACGAGCGTGACCGCCGCGCCGCGCCGGGCTGCCGCGATCGCGATGGCGTGCCCCTGCTTGCCCGACGAGCGGTTGGTGATGAAGCGCACCGGGTCGAGGGGTTCGCGCGTGCCCCCGGCACTGACGACGACCCGCGCCCCGTGCAGGTCGCGCCGCGGTGGAGCGCCCCAGGCGTTCGAGGACACGTTCGACGATGACGCCCGGGTCGGCCAGCCGGCCCTCGCCCGAGTCGCCCCCCGCCAACCGCCCGCTCTCGGGCGGGATGATCTCGACGCCGCGGCGCTCGAGCGTCGCCAGGTTGTCCCGGACCGAGGCGTGCTCCCACATCTCGGTGTGCATGGCCGGGCACACGATGACCGGTGCCCGCGTCGCCAGCAGCGTGGCGCACAGGAGGTCGTCGGCGAGTCCCGCGGCGTAGCGAGCGATGGTGTGCGCCGTCGCCGGCGCGACCACGACGAGGTCGGCACCCTGACCGAGCCGCGTGTGGGGAATGGGCGAGGACTCGTCCCACAGCGACTGCTGCACCGGTTCCGAGGCCAGGGCGGAGAAGGTCACGGCGCCCACGAACCGGGTGGCGTCGGCGGTCAGGACCGGGGTCACGTGCACGCCGGCATCGACCAGGCGGCGGCACACCTCGACGGCCTTGTAGGCGGCGATGCCGCCGCAGACGCCCAGGACGACTCGTGGTGGCTGGGAGGCGTGCTCGATGTTCACCGGCGGGTCCTCGGTCCCGGGATCTTCGGCCATCGGCAGTCTCCGCCGCGCCCGTGCACCCGTGCCTAGCTCGCGGTCGGGTCCTCGTCCCCGACGTCGAGCACCTCGATCACCTCCGACGCTCTCGCCCCCTTCGGCGCTCGCCGAGCAGGCCGGCCTCCGCGGCGTCGGCCATGGCAGCGGCCAGCGCCGCCTCCTCCTCGGGGTCGGGCCGGGTGTAGGTCGCCTTGCCGGCGGCGATCTCCTCGAACGCGATGGAGACGGGCTTCCCCGACACCGACGCCACCTGGGGCGGGACCACCTTGCCCAGTCCCTCGCCGAGGCTGTTGTAGTAGGAGTTCACCTGCCGGGCGCGGGCGGAGCCGAGCGCGACCAGGGTGAACTTCGAGTCCACCTTGTCCAAGCAGCTCCTCGATGGGTGGGTCCATGAGCGTGTGGCGGCCTTGGGCCATCAGGATTCCTCCGGGTTCGCGGCGCAGGGGGCAGCCGATCGAGTCCGGTCAACTATAGCCGCCAACTCGGCCAGGGTCTGCTCCAGGTCGTCGTTGACGACCGTGTGAGCTGCGATTTTGGCTCCGCGCTCCACCTCGGAGCGCCCCAGATCGACGCGCCGGCGAATGTGCTCCTCGTCGTCCCCCCGAGCCGCCAGGCGCTCGGCCTGCACCTCGGGCGACGGGGGGAGCAGCAGGATCACCGTGGCGTCGGGACGCTGGGCCAGGACCTGCTCGGCCCCCTGGACGTCGATCTCGAGGAGGACGTCGGCGCCCGGCGGGGGGTCCGGGATCGGCGTCCCCATCAGGTAGTCGAGGAATTCCGCCCACTCGAAGAAGGCACCCCGGGCCGCGGCCTCCTCGAAGGTGTCACGGTCGACGAAGACGTACGCCTCGCGCTCGCGCTCGCCGGGGCGCGCCTCTCGGGTGGTCCAGCTCCGGCTCAGCCAGAGGGACTCGTCGCGAGCAACGAGCTCTGCGGCCAGCGTGCCCTTGCCGGCCCCACCGGGGCCGATGAGCACGAAGATGCGCGGCTCGCCGTGGGAGGCTCAGCGCGCAGTCTCTTTGAGCAGCGCCTCGCGCTGCTTGGCACCGAGCCCCTGCAGCCGCCGGCTGTCGCTGATGCCGACGGTCTCCATGAGGCGGCGGGCCTTCACCTTGCCCAGGCCGGGCAGGGACTCGAGGACCGAGACCACCTTCATCTTGCCGATGGTCTCGTTGGAGTCGGCTTCGGTGAGGAGCTGCGCCAACGACAAGGTGCCCATCTTGAGCTTGTCCTTGACCTCGGCCCGCTCACGGCGAACCTTGGCAGCCTTCTCGAGTGCAGCGGCTCGCTGCTCGGGCGTGAGTGCGGGAGGTTGCGGCATGGCGAGACCATAGCGCCTCGGCCAGGAGCGTTCACACCCATTTTCCCTCTTCAGCCCATCAGCACCGCCAATTCTCGGGCGAGCGACCGCGCGGCGCGCCGTAGGTCCTCGGGGTCGGGTCCGTGGCCGAGCAGCCCCCGTGAGCTGCTCGGCAACACGCTGCCGGCGGCGGCAGCCGGCGAACCGCCGGGCGACATCGGCCGGGCCGGCACCCTGGGCACCCAGGCCGGGAGCGAGGATTACGCCTCCGAGCTGGGACAACGCGAACGCAGAGGGCTCGAGCGTGGCGCCGACGACCACACCGACGGTGCCCGTCGGGACGTCGGGCGAGCCGTTGAGCGCCGCCACGTCGGCGAGCAGCATGTCCTCGACCGCCGTCCCCTCGGCCGTCACCGCCTGCTGCAGACCGCGGCCCTCGGGGTTGGAGCTGCGGGCGACGACGAGCACGCCCCGCCCGTTGCGGGCCGCGAGGCGGACGAGCGGGGCCAGTGCCCCGAGACCGAGGTACGGGTGGGCGGTCACCGCGTCGGCGGCGAGCGGGCTCGCGTCGCCCAGCCACGCGTCGGCGTAGGCCGCCGCGGTCGAGTCGATGTCGCCCCGCTTGGCGTCCGCGATCACGATCAGTCCGGCCGCCGTCGCCTCGGCGATCAGGCGCTCCAGCTCGGCCATCCCCGCCGACCCGTGCCGCTCGAAGAAGGCGACCTGGGGCTTGATCACGGCGACGGTTCCCGCGAAGGCCTCGACACAGGTACGACAGAACGCGCGCAGTCCGGTGGCGTCGTCGCTGAGCCCCCAGGCCGCCAGCAGCGACGGCCGTCGGGTCGATGCCCGCGCACAACGGCCCCGCGCCGCGCACCGCGGCCGCGACCCGGTCCCCGAAGCTGTCAGCCATCTCGTCCTCCCTCGTTGAGCAACGGTACCGGTGGGCGCAGCGCGCCGGCCGCGTCGCCGCCGCGGGCGCGCCGCCGGGCCGTGCGCCCGCAGCTCCCCCACCGTGACCCCGTGTTCCTGGCACCAGCGCGCCAGCTGGCGCAGCACCTTCCACGGCGCCCTCGGGTCACGGAAGGTGGCCGTGCCGACCTGGACGGCGTCGGCCCCGGCCAGCAGCAGCTCGACGGCGTCGCGGCCCGACATCACCCCGCCGACCCCGACGATCGGCACGTCGGGGAAGGCCGCCCGGCACTCCCACACGGCCCGCACCGCCACGGGGTGGACGGCGCTCCCCGACAGCCCGCCGCCGCCCGCGCCGAGCACGGGCCGGCCCGACTCGGTGTCGAGGGCCAGACCGAGCAGCGTGTTGACCAGCGTCAGCGCGTCCGCCCCCCCGTCGAGCGCCCCCGAGGCGATCTCGACGATGTCGGGCACGTTGGGGCTGAGCTTGGCCCAGCGCGGCAGGCCGCAGGCGGTCGCCGCCATCACCCGGGCGGTCGCCTCCGCCGAGTGGGCGAACATGCGCGACCGGTCCTCGACGTTGGGGCAGCTGACGTTGACCTCCAGCGCGGCGATGCAGCCGCCGGCCGCCGTCGCCGCCGCCGCCGCCGCCCGCTCCGCCGCCCGCGGCGTAGTCCGACACGCTGCGACCCCAGATGCTCACGACCACACGCGCGCCCGACGCCCGCAGCGCGGGGAGGTCCTCGGCCATCCACGCCTCCAGCCCCGGACCCTGCAGCCCGACGCTGTTGAGCATGCCGGCCTCGACCTCGTGCACCCTCGGCGCCGGGTTGCCGGGCCACGGGTCGACCGACAGCGACTTCACGACGACCGCACCGAGGTCGCCCAGCGCGCCGTACTCGGCCAGCTCCGTGCCGTGCCCCGACGTCCCCGAGGCGGTCATGACCGGGTTGGCGAGCTCGAGGCCCCCGACCCGTGTCGCGAGCGCCGCCGCCGTGGCCGGACGCGGCTCATCGCGCCATGCCCCTGGGGGACGGGGTGGAGATCCTGCAGGGGGCGGACCTCGAGCGGGTGCACCCGCGCGTCGGCCATGCCCGCCGCCGCCGCCCGCGCCGCGGCCAGGGTGGTCAGGCAGGGCACCTTGTAGGTCACCGACGCCATGCGGATGTGCTGGCCGTCCGCCCGCGGCCCCAGGCCCCGCGGCGTGTTCACCACCAGCTGCACCTTGCCCTGCGCGATGAGGTCCACCGCGTCGGAGGCGACACCCTTCTCCCCCACCTTGGCCACGAGCGTGTCCACCGCCACCCCCTCGGAGCGCAGGTAGCCGGCCGTGCCCAGCGTCGCCGCGATGGAGAAGCCCAGTGCACCGAAGGCCCGCGCGACCTCCAGGCCGGCCGGCTTGTCGCGGTCGGCCAGCGAGAGGAACACCGTGCCCGAGTCGGGCAGCCGCGTGCCCGCCGCCATCTGGCTCTTGGCGAAGGCGAGGCCGAAGGTGATGTCGAGGCCCATGACCTCGCCCGTCGAACGCATCTCGGGGCCGAGGAGCGTGTCGACCCCGGGGAAGCGGTCGAAGGGGAGCACCGCCTCCTTGACGCTCACGTGGTCGAGGACCCGCACCCGGCCGACCGCGTCGGCGGGCAGCAGCCCCTCCTCGCGCAGCTCGGCCAGCGTCTGGCCGACCATGACCCGGGCGGCTGCCATGGCGAGCGGCACGCCGGTCGCCTTGGCCACGAAGGGGACCGTCCGGCTGGCCCGCGGGTTGGCCTCGAGCACGAAGACCTGTCCGTCCTTGACGGCGTACTGCACGTTGATGAGGCCGCACACCTCGAGCGAACTCGGCCAGCGCGCGGGTGTGGTCCTCGAGCACGCCGAGCACCTCGTCGCTCAGCGATTGGGGCGGCAGCGCGCAGGCGGAGTCGCCCGAGTGCACCCCCGCCTCCTCGACGTGCTCCATGACGCCGGCGATCAGGATCTCCCCCGCGTCGTCACGCACGGCGTCGACGTCCACCTCGATGGCGTCCTCCAAGAAGCGGTCCACCAGGACGGGCCGCTCGCGCGGTGACGCCGCCCTCGCGGGCCAGGGCGCCGGTCGTCATCGACTGCATGACGCGCCGCACCCCGTCGTCGTCGTAGACGATCTCCATGGCCCGACCGCCGAGCACGTAGCTCGGCCGCAGCAGGACCGGGTAGCCGATCCGCCCGGCGACGGCCAGCGCCTCGGCGGTGCTCGTCGCCGTCCCGCCGGGCGGCTGCGGGATCCCCAGCTCGTGGCACAACGCGTTCCAGCGCTCCCGGTCCTCGGCCAGGTCGATGGAGGCCGGGCTCGTCCCCAAGACGAGCTCCGGGGGCAGGGACCCCGCCAGCTTCAGCGGCGTCTGGCCGCCGAGGGACGACGATGACCCCGACCACCTCCCCGCCCGCCGCACGCTCGGCGTCGAGCACGTTGGCCACGTCCTCGTCGGTCAGCGGCTCGAAGTACAGCCGGTCCGACGTGTCGTAGTCGGTCGACACGGTCTCGGGGTTGCAGTTGACCATCACCGTCTCGTAGCCGGCGTCGCGCAACGACATGGACGCGTGCACGCAGCAGTAGTCGAACTCGATGCCCTGGCCGATGCGGTTGGGACCCGAGCCCAGGATGATCGACGCGGGCGCGATCGGAGGGACGGACCTCGTCCTCCTCCTCGTAGGTGGCGTAGTGGTACGGCGTGAACGCCTCGAACTCCGCCGCGCAGGTGTCGACCGTCTTGAAGGTCGCCCGCACGCCGTGGGCCAGCCGCTGCGCCCGGATCTCGGCCTCGGTCGTGCCGCGCAGGTGGGCCAGCTGGCGCGTCGGAGAACCCGAGCCGCTTGGCCCGCCGCCAGTCGGACCGGCCGAGCGACGGTGCGGCCACGATCCGTCGGCGCTCGGCCACGATGCGCTCCAGTTGACGGACGAACCAGGGGTCGATGCCGGTGCGGGCCACGACCTCGTCGACGGCCACGCCGCGCCGCAGCGCCGCCTCCAGCTCGAAGACGCGGTCCGGGGTGGCGACGGCGATCCGCTCCAGGAGCTCCGCCAGGGGCACGCGCGTCGAGCGACGCCTCGGCCGGATCGGCGTTGAGGCCGGCTCCGGCCCTGTTCCAGGGAGCGCAGCGCCTTCTGGAGCGACTCGCAGAACGTGCGCCCGATGGCCATGACCTCGCCCACCGACTGCATGCGGGTGCCGAGACGCCCCTCGGCCCCGGGGAGCTTCTCGAAGGCCCAGCGCGGGACCTTCGTGACGACGTAGTCGATGGTGGGCTCGAAGGAGGCCGGCGTCGCCTTCGTGATGTCGTTGGGGATCTCGTCGAGGTGGTAGCCGACGGCCAGGCGGGCCGCGATCTTGGCGATGGGGAACCCGGTGGCCTTCGACGCCAGCGCGGAGGAGCGCGACACCCGCGGGTTCATCTCGATGATCAGGCGCCGCCCCGTCGCCGGGTCGACGGCGAACTGCACGTTGGAGCCGCCCGTCTCGACCCCGACCCGTGCGCAGGCAGGCGAAGGCGTCGTCGCGCATGGCCTGGTACTCCACGTCGGTGAGGGTCTGCGCCGGGGCCACCGTGATGGAGTCGCCCGTGTGCACGCCCATGGGATCGAAGTTCTCGATCGAGCACACGACGACGCAGTTGTCGGCGCCGTCGCGCATCACCTCGAGCTCGAACTCCTTCCACCCGGCGATCGACTGCTCCACCAGGATCTGGCCGACGGGACTGGCGGCCAACCCGTCGGCGGCCAGCTGCGTGAACCGCTCCGCGTCCTCGGCGATGCCCGTCCCCTTCCCGCCGAGGATGAAGCTCGGGCGCACCATGATCGGGAAGCCGATGTCCTGGGCGATCTCCTCCGCCTCGTGCAGCGAGGAGGCGAAGCCCGAGCGGGGCACCTCGATGCCGATGTCCTGCATCGCCGCCTTGAAGCGGTCCCGGTCCTCGGCCGTCGCGATCGCCTCGGGCCGGGCGCCGATGACCTCGACGCCGTAGCGCTCGAGCACGCCCGAGCTCGACCAGGCTGCATGGTCAGGTTCAGCGCCGTCTGCCCGCCCAGGGTCGGCAGCAGCGCGTCGGGCCGCTCCTTCTCGATGATCGCCGCCAGCACGTCGGGTTCGAGCGGCTCGACGTAGGTCCGGTCCGCCGTGGCCGGGTCCGTCATGATCGTGGCCGGGTTGGAGTTGGCCAGGATCACCCGGTAGCCCTCCTCGACCAGGACCCGGCAGGCCTGCGTGCCCGAGTAGTCGAACTCGCAGGCCTGGCCGATCACGATCGGGCCCGACCCGATGACGAGGATCGACCGCAGGTCGTCGCGGCGCGGCATCGTCCTCCCCCCGCTCAGCGCGCCCCGGCGCCGGCGGGCCGGGTCGGATGGGCGAGCATGAGGTCGCGGAAGGCGCCGAAGAGGTAGCGGGCGTCGTGGGGCCCCGGAGCGGCCTCGGGGTGGTACTGCACCGAGAAGGCCGGCGCCCGGAGCGAGCGGAAGCCCTCGATCACGCCGTCGTTCAGGTTGACGGTGCGTCGTCTCGGCGTCGGGAACGGAGCCGGCCGCCACGGCGTAGTTGTGGTTCTGGCTCGTGATCTCGACCACACCGGTCTCGAGCCGCTGCACCGGGTGGTTGGCGCCGTGGTGGCCGAAGGGCAGCTTGTAGGTCGCGCCGCCCAGGGCCAGGGCCAGGATCTGGTGGCCGAGGCAGATGCCGAAGACCGGCACCCGGCCCACCAGGTCGGCCACGGCCGCGATGGGGCCGGGCAGCGCCGCCGGGTCCCCCGGCCCGTTGGAGAGGAACACCCCGTCGGGCTCGAGGGCGAGCACCTCGTCGGCGCTGGTGGCGGCCGGCACCACGGTGACGGTGCCGAGCGTGGTCAACAGCTGGACCATGGTGGCCTTGACGCCGAAGTCGTAGGCCACGATGCGCAGGCCGCTGGCGGCCCCGGTGCCCGTCGCCGGGTGGGAACGGGGCCGGTCGGTGGTGACGCCCGACACCAGGTCCCTCCCGTCGGTGCCGACGGCGGACGCCGCCGCGGCCCGCAGCTCCGCCTCGGGCGCGGTGCCGAACGCGCACGGCACGGCGCCGGCGTCGCGCAGGTGCCGGGTCAGGCGCCGGGTGTCGACGCCCGTCAGCGCCGGGATCCCGTGGCGGCGCAGGAACGGCTCGAGGGCCTCGGTCGAGCGCCAGTTCGACGGCTCCGCGGCCAGGTCGCGCACGACGATCCCCCGGCAGCGCGGCACGGGCGCCTCGTCGTCGCCGGCGTTGGTGCCGTAGTTGCCGATGTGGGTGCTGGTGAAGGCGATCACCTGGCCCGCATAGGAGGGGTCGGTGATGACCTCTTGGTACCCGCTCATGGCGGTGTTGAACACCAGCTCGCCGGTCGCCACGGGCGTCGACCGCGCCCGCCGCCTCCCCCGCGAAGACGGCGCCGTCCGCCGTCACCAGCAGGGCGCTCGGCCCTGTCGCCGCGTCGGCCGCCCGCCGTCACCGTTGTGCCGTCGCGTCGATCACGACCGCCTCGCCCCGCAACACGGTGTGGCGCACCGCCCCGGTGAAGGTGCGGCCCGCGTACGGCGTGTTGCGGCTGCGGCTGGCCAGCCGCGCCGGGTCCACCACCGTCGTGCCGGCGGGGTCGAACACGCACAGGTTGGCCGCCGCGCCCACCTCGACCGGGCCGCCCTGCGCGCTGTGACCGGCGGGGCGCGGGTCCGTCGCGCGTGAGCTTGGCGATGGCGGCCGGCTGCGCGCTCATCAGCGCGAACAGCCGCTCGGGTCCGAGGTGCGGCGAGAGCACCTCCCAGGCGAGGGGCAGCGCCGTCTGCAGGCCCAACATGCCCGGGGGGGCCTGGTCGAAGGGGACGTCCTTGGCCTCGGGGGCGTGGGGGGCGTGGTCCGTCGCCACGGCGTCGATCGTGCCGTCGACCAGCCCCGCCACCACCGCGGCCACGTCCTCGCCGGTGCGCAGCGGCGGGTTCACCTTGAACACCGGGTCGTAGCCCTCCACCGCGGCGTGGGTGAGGAGCATGTGGTGCGGCGCCGCCTCGGCCGTGACCGGGAGGCCCTCCTCCTTGGCGCGCCGGACCAGGTCGACCGAACCGGCGGTGGAGAGATGGAGGAAGTGGACCGGCGCGCCGGTCAAGCGGACCAGCGCGATGTCGCGGGCCACCATGACCTCCTCGGCGGCGGCCGGCACGCCCGGGATGCCCAGGCGGCTCGACCAGCATCCCTCGTGCATGGCGCCCCCGGCGGCGAGGCAGGCGTCCTCACAGTGCTGGGCCAGGACGACCCCCAGGCCCTTGGCGTAGTCGAGGGCCCGGCGCATGAGCGCGCCGTCCTGCACGCCCGCGCCGTCGTCGGTGAAGAGGGTCACCCCGAGGGCGGCCAGCTCGCCGAGCGGGGCCAGCGCGGAGCCGGCGCGCCCGACGGTGATGGCCCCCGCCACCGCGACCTCGGCCGGGCAGCCCGCGCCGAGGGCGAGGACCTCGGCCGCCACCCCGGCGGAGTCGATCGGCGGATCGGTGTTGGGCATGGCGACGACGGCCGTGTAGCCGCCGAGGGCGGCCGCCCGGGCGCCCGACTCGATCGTCTCGGACTCCTCGCGCCCGGGCTGGCGCAGGTGGGTGTGCAGGTCGACCAGGCCCGGGCCCACCAGGCAGCCGGCGGCGTCGAGGACGAGCGCACCGCGCGGGGCGTCGATGGACTCGGCCAGCGCGGCGACGGATCCGTCGACCACGGCCACGTCCAGACGAGCCAGGCCCCCGGGCCCGACCACCGTGCCGCCCCGGATGACGAGGGTGACGTCAGGCAACGGCCGGCACCTCGGCGGCGCCCGGCAGCTCGCCGCCGAGCAGCAGGAAGAGGATGGCCATGCGCACCGCGACGCCGTTGGCCACCTGCTGGGTGACGACGGTGCGCGGCAGGTCGGCCACGTCGGAGGCGATCTCGACGCCGCGCACCATGGGTCCGGGGTGGGTCACGATGGCGTGCTCGGAGAGCAGCTCGGAGCGGCGCGCCGTGAGCCCCCACCCGGCCGTGTACTCGCGCAGGCTGGGGACGAAGGACCCGCTGCCGCGCTCGGCCTGCAGGCGCAGGAGCGAGACCACGTCGGCGTCGCCCAGGGCGTCATCGAGGTCGGGCGCCACCTCGACGGGCCAGCCGTCGAGCGAGGGCGGCAGCAGGCTGCCCGGTGCGGCCAGGGTGACGTGGGCTCCCAGGGCGGTGTAGGCCAGGACCTCGGAGCGGGCCACCCGACTGTGGCGGATGTCGCCGACGATCAGGACGCGCAGACCCTCGAAGCAGGAGACGCCGAGCTCCTCGGGTGCGGCGCCCTTGCGCTCGGCGAGGACCTGGCGCACCGTGAAGCAGTCCAGCAGCGCCTGCGTGGGGTGCTCGTGCCAGCCGTCGCCGGCGTTGACCACGTGGGCCCGCTCGACCCAGCGCGCCACCTGGTGCGGTGCGCCGGCCGAGGAGTGGCGGATGATCACGGCGTCGATGCCCATCGCCTCGACCGTCTCGACCGTGTCGCGCAGGCTCTCGCCCTTCTTGACCGACGAGCTGGCCACGGCGAGCGACAGCACGTCGGCCGAGAGGCGCTTGGCCGCCGTCTCGAAGGAGAGCCGGGTTCGGGTCGACTCCTCGAAGAAGAGCGTCGCCACCACCTTGCCGCGCAGCGTCGGCACCTTGGGCATCGAGCGCCGCTCCACCTCGGCGAAGGCTTCGGCGACGCGCAGGACCTCCGCGATGCCGGCGGGCCCGAGATCGGCGACCGAGAGCAGGTGCGCGGAGGTCACTTGTCCTCCAGGGTGCCGATCCAGACGCCGTCCTCGCCGACGTCGACCATCTCCTCGCGGCGGGTCGGGAGGTTCTTGCCCACGTAGTCGGGGCGGATGGGCAGCTCGCGGTGGCCACGGTCGATCATCACGGCGAGCTGGACGGCGCGAGCCCGGCCGAAGTCGTTGAGGGCGTTGAGGGCGGCCCGGATGGTGCGGCCCGTGAAGAGCACGTCGTCGACCAGCACGACCACCCGTCCGGCCAGGTCGACGCGGATGTCGGTGACCGCCTCGGGGAGGACGGGGCGCAGGCCGATGTCGTCCCGGTAGAAGGCGACGTCGAGGCTGCCCAGGTCGACGGTGTCGGTGCCCTCGATCTGGCGGAGCATCTCGGCCATCTTGGTGGCGAGGGGGACGCCGCCCGTCTGGAGCCCGACCAGGACCACGTCTTCGACGCCGCCGTTGCGCTCGACGACCTCGTGCGACATCCGCGTCAGGGCGCGCTGGACGTCGGCGGCGGTCAGGACCTGGGAATGGGCCACGAACACGCCCCCGAGGGGCCGCGTATGACTGCGTTCGCGTTCGGCCACTGCTCCTCCTGCCGTGTGAGCCTCACGGGACCCACTTCACGGTCAGGCCTCAACCCTAGCGCGCCCGGCGTGCGGCCGCGGGCCCGGGGCTCAGGGCGAGGACGATCCGATGTCGGCGGCGATCGTCGCCAAGATGCCGTTGACGAAGCGGCCCGACTCGTCGGTCGAGTACGCCTTGACCAGCTCGACCGCCTCGTCGATCACGACGGCCACGGGTGGACCCTCGGGATCGAGCAGCTCGGAGACCGCCAGGCGCAGCACCAGGCGGTCGATGACCGCCATGCGCTCGAGGGGCCAGCCCACCGAGGCGCCGGCGATGCGGCGATCGGCCTCGTCCCTGGTGGCGACGGTGTGCTCGAGCAGGGTGCGGACGAAGGGATCGGGGGGCACGGCCAGGTCGTCGACCACCCGGAGCGGGCTCTCGCCCTTGAGCTCGGCCTCGTAGAGCAGCGAGAGCGCCCGCTCCCGCTGCTGGTGCCGGGGGGCGGTGTCGCTCATCGGTCTTCGTCCTGGTCCTGGTCGTGGCCTCGGCGCTCGAGGCGGCGGGCCGTCAGGCCCGGGTCAGGTACTCGCCGGAGCGGGTGTCGACCTTGATCACGTCCCCGGTGTTCACGAAGAGGGGCACCTGGACCACCAGTCCGGTCTGCAGCGTGGCCGGCTTGCGGGCCCCCGAGACACGGTCGCCCTGGATGCCCGGCTCCGTCTCGGTCACTGTCAGCTCGACCGCGGCGGGGAGGTCGACGCCGACGATCTCGCCGTTGTACATCTGCAGGTTGGCCTCGTCGCCCTCCTTGAGGTAGTTGGGCGCGTCGCCGAGGGTCTCGGGCGGCGCCGTCATCTGCTCGTAGGTCGTCGTGTCCATGAAGACGAAGTCGGGGCCGTCGCGATAGAGGAACTGCATGTCGCGCTTGTCGATGATGGCCTGCTCGAGCTTCTCGTCGGCCCGGTAGGTGCGCTCGATCACGGCGCCGCTGCGCACGTTCTTGAGCTTGGTGCGCACGAAGGCCCCGCCCTTGCCCGGCTTGACGTGCTGGAACTCGACGACGCTGAACAGGCCCTCGGGCAGGTCCAGGCTCATGCCGTTCTTCAGGTCATTGGTCGAGACTGCCATGGATGTCCTTTGTGAATCGGGTCAGGGTGCGTGCGCCGTCCTCGGTCACGACCAGGGTGTCCTCCACGCGGACCCCGCCGTGCCCGGGAACATAGACACCGGGCTCGACGGTGACGACGAAGCCGGGGGCGAGGATAGCAGTGCCCAGTTGGCTGACCGTCGGGGCCTCGTGGATATCGAGGCCGACGCCGTGCCCCGTCCCGTGCTCGAAGCGCTCGGCCCAGCCGGCCTCGGCGATGATCTGCCGGCAGACGTCGTCGACCTCCTTGGCGCTGATGCCGGGGCGCACGGCGGCGGCACCCGCCGCCTGCGACGTCGCCGACGACCTCGAAGATGCGGGCCAGCTCGCCCTCGGGTTCCGCGTCGACGCAGAAGGTGCGGGTCATGTCGGATCGGTAGCCCTCGAAGGTCGCGCCGAAGTCGACGACGACCGGGTCGCCCACTTCGATGCGTCTCGAACCCGGGCGGTGGTGGGGCTTGGCCGAGTTCTCGCCCGCCGCGACGATGGTCTCGAAGGCGGTGCTCTCCGCCCCGCCCCGGCGCATGGCCGTGTCGAGCTCCAGGGCGAAGTGCTCCTCGGTCACGCCCTGGCCCATCAGCGGGAGCACCTCGAAGAGGGCGGCGTCGGCGATGGCGGCGGCGCGCTCCATGCGGGCGATCTCGGCGGCGTCCTTCCGCTCGCGGAGCGCCTCGACCGCGTTGGTGGTGGGGACCAACCGCCCGGCGTCGAGCAGCGTCGGCCCAGGTGCGCTGGGCGCTCCAGCTGACGTTGTCGGCCTCCAGGCCGATGCGGGCGATCGACGGTGCCGCCAGCGCGGCCTGCGCGGCCTTGCGCTGCTCGGTCACCGGGCCGATGGTGATGTCGACCTGCGGGGCCGCGCCGGCCTTCTCGACCTGCTCGGCCGACTGCGTGCGGTAGCGCCCGTCGGTCGTCAGCAGCGCGGTGTCCCGCGGTCACGGTGAGCACGCCCGCCGAGCCGGAGAAGCCCGTCAGGTAGCGCACGTTGGGCAGCGTCGTCACCACCAAGGCGTCGATCCCGTGCGCGTCGAAGCTGTCGCGCAGGCGGTCCAGGCGCCCCTGCACCGTGATGGCCGGCAGCGGCACCGAGGCCGACGGGGTGTACGGGTTGGCGCGGGCGGTCGTCGTCATGTGACTCACGTGACTCATGTGACTAGGTGGCTCCCTTCAAGAGTGCGGCGGCGGCGTCGATGGCGAGCTCGTAGCCGAGCCCGCCGAAACCGGCGATGACACCCGACGCCACCGGTGCGAGCACCGACGTGTGCCGGAACGGCTCGCGGGCGGCCGGGTTGGAGAGGTGCAGCTCGACCACGGGACCGTCGAACGCCGCCACGGCGTCGTGGAGCGACCACGACGTGTGGCTCAGGGCGCCGGCGTTGACCACCAGGGCGTCCGCCCTGCCCCGTGCCCCGTGGACCGCGTCGATCAGCTCACCCTCGTGGTTCGACTGCAGGTGCTCGAGCGCCAGGCCGTGGCGGGCGGCGGCCGACTCCGCCCGCTTGACGTGGTCGGCCAGGGTGTCGGTCCCATAGACGTCGGGCTCCCGCTCGCCGAGCAGGTCGAGGTTGGGTCCCGACAGGAGGAGGACGAGGCTCACGAGCGTGCACCCATGTCGGCCAGGGTAGCGACCACGTCGGTCGGACGCCACGCCGCGCACCGCCTCGACGCCGTGGGGACCGTCGAGCACGAAGGTGAGGTCCTGCTGCGCTTTCTTGTCGCGGCCCATGAAGGTGAGGAGCTCTTCGGCGTCGGCCGCGGGCGGAAGATCGGTCGGCAGGTCGAAGCTGGCGATGACCTTGCGGTGCTCGTTGACCCGGACGTCGTCGATGCGTCCGAGCCGCTGGGCCAGCAAGGCGGCAAAGAGGAGCCCGATGGCCACGGCCTCGCCGTGGCGCAGGTCCCAGTCGTGGTGGTCCGCCAGTGCCGCACCCTCGAGCGCATGGGCCAGGGTGTGGCCGTAGTTGAGGACCATGCGGCGCCCGCCCTCTCGTTCGTCCTCGGACACGACGGCCACCTTGATGCCCACACAGCGGGCCACCTGCTCCTCGATGGGTTGGTCCGCCCGCGGTGCGTCGCCCAAGAAGGCGTACTTGGCGATCTCGCCCCGGCCGCAGGCCCACTCGCGGGGCGGGAGGCTGGCCAGGGTCTCGGTGTCACAGAGCACCGCGTCG
Organism: uncultured Acidimicrobiaceae bacterium; assembly: GCA_963774485.1. Classification (GTDB taxonomy): domain Bacteria; phylum Actinomycetota; class Acidimicrobiia; order Acidimicrobiales; family RAAP-2; genus Bog-473. The sequence continues at coordinate 353,497 of CAVZFG010000021.1, read as the reverse complement.
GGCTGCCAGAACGCGCCGACGAGGTTCTTGCCCTCGGGGAGGTTGACCCCGGTCTTGCCGCCGATGGCCGCGTCGACCTGCGCCAGCAGCGAGGTCGCGACGTTCACGTACGCCGTGCCCCGGTGGTACGTGGCCGCCGCGAACCCGGCGACGTCGGTCACGATGCCTCCCCCGACCGCGACGACGACGTCGGACCGCGAGAGGCCGGCCCGGGTGAAGAAACGGGCCAGCTCCTCGACGGTGGCGAGGGTCTTGGCGTCCTCGCCGTCGGGGATGACGTAGACCTCGGCGGGCACGCCCGGGGTCGATGTCGTGGACCCAGCCGGCGTCCCTGATCGCCTGCTGGGTGACGATCACCGCGGACCGGGCGCCGGGCGGCACGAAGCGGGCCACCTCGTGGCGCGCCGCCGGCCCGACGAGGACGGGATAGGACCGCTCGGCCAGGTCGACCGCGAGGGCGCGCACCGTGCTACTCGGCCTTCGGCGGCGTCGGCGTCGTGGGCGGCGTCGTGGGCGGCGTCATGGGCGGCGTCGGTGGGCGGCGTCGGCGGCGTGGGCGGCGTCGTGGGCGGCGTCGTGGGCGGAGGCCCACTCCTCTTCGTCGGCGAACTCCTGGGAGGCAGCGGCGACGATGCGCGCTGCGACGTCCTCGGGCGCGAGATCGTCGACGTCGATGACGATGTCGGCCACCTCGGCGTAGAGGGGGGCGCGCACCGCCTCGAGGCGGACCATGGCCGCCGCGGGGTCGTCGCCGAGGAGGGGGCGTCCCGCGCCGTCGCCGACGCGGGCGGCGAGCGTCTCCGGTCTCGCCCGGAGCCACACCACCATGCCGCTGGAGGAGATGAGCCGGCGATTCTCGTGGCTCAGCACGGCGCCCCCCGCCACCGAGACGACCGAGGGGGCGGGCTCGTCGCAGGCCTCGCCCAGCACCGCCGCCTCCGCCCTCGCGGAAGGCCGCCTCGCCGTCGCGGTCGAACAGCTCGGGCACCGTCAGGCCGGTGGCCGCCTCCACGTCGGCGTCGGAGTCGCGGTAGCCCCAGCCGAGCCGTCGGGCCACGAGCTGCCCGGTGGTCGTCTTGCCGGCGCCCATCATCCCGACGAGCAGGATGCGGGGGGTCATCCCCGGTTGCCGACCGCGGCCGACGGCGTCGCACCGAGGGAGGCGAGGAAGCCGTCGCGGTTGCGCACGACCTCGGCGAGCGAGTCGCCGCCGAACTTGCGCAGCGACTCGTTCGCCAGCACGAGCGCCGTCATCGACTCGGCCACCACCCCCATGGCGGGCACGGCCGTCACGTCGGTGCGTTCGCGGAAGCTGAGGGTCGACTCCTTGGTCACGACGTCGACGGTCTCGAGGACGGGGCGGTTGAGCGTGGCGAGGGGCTTCATGGCCACCCGGGCGACCAGCAGGGCGCCGTTGGAGATGCCCCCCTCGATCCCTCCGGCGCGGTCGGTCGGTCGCACGTACCCCGCGTCCTGGTCGTAGACGATGGCGTCGTGCGCGTCGGAGCCGCGGCGACCGGCGTTGTCCCACCCCTCGCCGATCTCGACCGCCTTCACCGCCTGGATCGACATGAGCGCCTGGGCGAGGTTGGCATCGAGCTTGCGGTCCCAGTGCACGTGGCTGCCGAGGCCGACCGGCACGCCGTAGGCGAGGACCTCGGCCACGCCGCCGAGGGAGTCACCCTCCTTGGCCGCCGCCTTCACCGCGGCGATCATCGCCTCCTCCACCGCCGGGTCGAAGCACCGCACGGCGCTCTCGTCGACCTTGTCCAGGTCGCTCGGGCCCGGTCGGGGGCTGCCGGGCACGGTGGCCGCATCGCCGAGCGCCACGATGTGGCTGACGATCGACACCCCGAGGTGGGTCAGCAGCAGCTTGGCCAGGGTGCCGGCCGCCACGCGGGCCGCCGTCTCCCGGGCCGAGGCCCGCTCGAGCACGTCTCGAGCGTCGTCGAACCCGTACTTGAGCATCCCCGGCAGGTCGGCGTGGCCCGGCCGGGGCTGGGTCAGCACCTTCGACGGCGCCCCGGGCTCGGGGGACATCTCCTCGGTCCACTTGGGCCATTCCGTGTTGGCGATCTCGACGGCGACCGGCGACCCCAGCGTGCGGCCGTGGCGGATCCCGCCGAGCAGGGTGATCTCGTCGGCCTCGAAGCGCATGCGCGGGCCCCGTCCGTAGCCGAGCCGGCGCCGCGCCAGCTCGTCGGCGATGTCGGAGGACCTCGACGGGGAGACCGGCCGGCAGCCCCTCGACGATCACGACCAAGGCGCGACCGTGAGACTCACCGGCGGTCAGAAAGCGCAGCACACAGCAACGCTATCGGACGGCTGCCACCGCCCCTGAGCTGGGGTCGGGTCGCCGCCGTCGCCGGACTGATGCTCAGGAATAGAAGGGGTTCTCGCCGCTGCCGTGATCGGTGACGTCGAGCACGCGGGTGAGCTCGGGCACCTCTTCGAGCAGCGCCGTCTCGATCCCCTGGCGCAGGGTCATCTGCGACATCGCGCAGCCCTGGCAGCCGCCCGAGAGCCTGAGGTAGGCGGTGCCCTCCTCCTCGTTGAGCGCCACCAGGTCGGCCCGCCCGCCGTGACTGGCGATGGACGGATTGACCGCCTGCTCCAGGACGGCAACGACGCGTTGGGCCAGCGGCCCCGTGATCCCCATGGCCAGCACCTCGGGCGGGACGCCCGGGGAGGCCTCCTCCGGCGTCGGCGTGTTCGGGTTGACCAGGACGAGACCGCCCTCCCCCTCCTCGGACCACTCGAGCCTGGCGCCCCGGAGCCGCTCGACGCTGGCGGCGGGGATGACGATCTCGAGCTCGTCCTGGACGTGGCGGGCGTCGCCCTCGTCCGCGTCGGAGAGGGCCTGGAAGTACAGGTCGTAGATGAAGGAGCCGGCCTGGACGCCGCGCACCTCCAGCCACAGACCCAGGGTGCCCGGGTCGGGCTCCTGGCCGATCGCGTCCCGCACGACCTTGTGCGCCTCGGGGGTGAGGGTCACGACGGGGGTCGTTGCCTGGAGATCTTCGGTCGTCGTTGCCATGGCCTCCAGTCTACGGGGTCGGGCAGCCGGGACCGGTCGATCGATCGACGGCGCCTCGGCGGTGCCCTCGGCGATCGGCCGGCGGTCCCGCCGTCGTCGGACGGAGCGGTGCGGGGCGGCCTGCCCCGAGGCGCGTGGTCGCCGGCGCGGGAGGGCCCACCACGGCATTGGTCGTGACGCGTCGAGCCGCGCTGCGCGCGCTGTAACGTCCTGCCCGTGGCGCGCCTCCCCATCGACCCGCACGAGTGGATCAGCTTCGAGGACGAGGACGAGGAGCGGACGTGGGTCTTCGACGTCACCTTCCTGACGAGCAACTGGACCTGCATCTTCGGCAACGGGTGCCAGGGGGTGCTCACCGGCCCCGCGCCCGAGCTGGTGCAGGGCTGCTGCAGCTACGGGGCGCACCTGATCGACAAGAAGGACGCCCGGCGGGTCGAAAGGCGGCGGCCACGCTCACCCCCGAGGAGTGGCAGAACCACCGGCACGCGAAGAAGGGCGTCGTTCACACCAACAAGCACGGCGAGACGGTCACGCGACTGGTCGGCGACGCGTGCATCTTCCTCAACGGCCCCGACTTCCCCGCCGGGGCCGGGTGCGCCTTTCACATCGCGGCCCTCCGGCGCGGCGTCAACCCGATGACCCTCAAGCCCGAGGTCTGCTGGCAGCTCCCGCTGCGACGGGAGGACCAGGTCGACGACGAGCAGGGGCACGTCACCTCCGTCATCCGCCAGTGGGACCGGCGCCACTGGGGCAAGGGCGGCCGGGAGTTCCACTGGTGGTGCACCGAGGCGCCCGACGCCTTCGTCGGGTCGAAGCCCGTCTACGAGGAGATGCAGGCGGAGCTCACCAAGATGGTGGGTGCGAAGGTCTACGAGCAGTTCGTGGCGCTCGTGAAGGACAGAGAGCGCCGGCGTGTCGGGGGCGTGGCGCTCCCCCATCCCGCGGTGCGAGGTCGTGGGGCGGGAGCCGGCGCCGGTGTCGGTGCTCGGGCGGAGGTGGCACCGGTGGCGTCGGAGTCCGCGTCGGCGGCGCACCACGGCCTGACCGACTGACCCGGCGGTCTCCGCACGCCGTCTTGGTCGCGAGACGTCCGGTCGTGCGACGTCGGGTCCGCGCGACGTCGGGTCCGCGAGTCGTCGTCCCGCGAGACGCCGCTTCGGGCGTGCTAGTCCTTCAAGGGGTCGTCGTCCGAGTACGAGGGCGCCGGCATGGAGCCGAGGATGCGGTCGTACTTGTCCTCTTCTGCCAGGCACCACGACGCGTGGCACGTCGTCCGGCTCAGCCCCGCACTCGACGCACCGTCCTGTGGACTCGGTCGAAGACCGCTTCAGGCTGCGCGCTTCTTCAAAGCGCCGATGGCGTCCCTTTTTCACGAGAACTCCTTGTCACAACCGGTCCGCACATTCGCGTTCCGCCCCCGGCGGCCAGACCGTCCGGGCCATCTCGACCGCTGTCCCATTGTAGTGGCTTCGGGCGGCGCGTCGGCCCGGGACCAGGTCAGGCTAATTGCGCGAGCGACCGCTTGTCGTAGCCCCGGATGTCGTAGACACCGCCCTCCCCAACCCGCATGATCTGCCAGCGCTCCCCCCCGTCATCGAGACGGAGGCCGACCAGCAGGGCGTCCCCGTGGACCTCGACCTCGGACACGGTGGCGCGGCGTCCCTGGGCCCGTCCCTTGGTGTACCACGCGAGGACCTGGCGGCGGTTGCGACACGGCGGTGTCGAACTGCCCGGGGGGCCCCACTTCACGTCGGGGCTGAGGAGTGCGGCGAACTGTTCGACGTCGGCCGCCTCGAGCGCGGCGCGGACGCGCGGAGCGATGCCGGCCGCCGTCAACGGCACGCTCGGGGGGATCATGTCGTCGCCCATGGGTCTCTAGTAAACCTTCTACGCTGACCGCCGTGCCGTCGTTCGACCCGCAGGAGATGGTCGCCCGGTTCCGGGAGCGGGCCGAAGCGGTCCGCGCCCGGGGCATGCCTCCCATCGAGGGCCCCGAGCGGCAGCGCTTCCGCGAGCAGGCCCAGCGGGACTACGCGGACTTCGCGATGATCGGCGATGCCGAGGCGGAGCTGGTGGACGGGATCCTCACCCTGCGCATCGACCTGCGGCCGCCGGAGAGCCGCGCCGAGTCCGCCTGATTCCCCAGACGGCGAGTCGGTCGGCACGGTCGCCGTCTGCGTCCTCAGCCGCCGTAGTGCATGCGGGTGTCCTCCATGCGCAGGACCTCGTCGGGTTCCCCCCCACCTCGGTCACCTCACCGATGCACAAGGTGTGGCTCCCGAGCGGCTCGGCCCGCGTCAGCCTGCAGACGAGATAGCCCGCCGCGGACGTCAGCACGGGGAGCCGGTGGGGGCCGACCAGGGTGACGGGGTGGCCCGACAGCGCGAGGACGGCCCCGTCTGGGTCGCGCTCCACCTCGGTCACGGGCTTCACGAAGCGGCGCACCACGTCGCGATCCTCCCGGCGGAGCAGCGAGATGGAGAAGGCGCCGCCGGCTGCCACCAGTCCGGCGGTCACCGAGTCCCGCTCGAGGGCCACCCCGACCAGCTTGGGCTCGAGACACACCTGGACCACGAGGTTGGCGGTCATGAGATTGATCTCGTCGCCGTTGCGGCTGCCGATCAGGTAGAGACCGGTGGGGAGCGCCCACAGGACCCGGCGACGATGCCGGTCGAGCTCGTCGTCCGTGGTGGTGCCGGTCATCCGAAGATGCCGCCTGCCGAGTTCTCGGTCGTCGTCGTCGTGGAGACCACCTTGCCGTCGATCTGGCGGATGCGTTGGAGCACCTGGTCGTAGAGCGCCTGGGCCTTGATGCCATTGCGCTCGGACTGCGCGAGCAATTTCTTGTTCGTGCTTCCCGCGTCATAGCACTCGTTCGCCGCGTCGCCCTCGAGGCCGTAGGCCTGGGTGAGGAGGTCGGTCACCTCGGGGTCCGGTGATGGCAACTCGGTGTTGGCCATCTCGGCATCGTTGAGCAGCGTGCCGCAGGCCGCGTGCACGGCGCCGGTCCCGTTGGGCACGTCCTCGGGCACCCGCGCGTTGTCGGCGATCAGCGTGCCGATGTCCTCCCCGAAGCTGGTTCCGCTCACCCAGACCGACATGCGGTGGGCCTCCGAGCCCTCTTGGTCCGCGCCGGCGCACGATGTCAGTGTCAGGGCGCCGGTCATGAGCACGAGGGATGCGACCAACGAACCGGCGCCTCATGTGGCCCGGACGACGTGGACCCCTCGGGGGCCCTTGCGCAGCACGACGTAGCGGTCGTGCAGGAGGTCGGCCGGGCCCAGGGAGCGGCCGGCATCGCTCTGCCGGACATTGTTGACGTAGGCCCCGCCCCCCTCGATGGTGCGCCGCGCCTCCTTCTTGGACGTGGCCAGACCGGTGCGCTCGAGGATGTCGACGAGGGTGAGGCCGTCGAGCAGCTCCGACGCGGGGGACGAGAGTCGTCGGCGCGTCCTCGGTCACGGCGAGCAGCATCTCCTCGCTCAGGCCCGCGATCTCCTCGCCGAAGAGCGCCGCCGAGGCCTCCTCGCACTTGGCCACCTCCGCCTCGCCGTGCACGAGCCCGATGACGGCGCGGGCGAGGGCCCGCTGTGCCTCGCGGCGCTGCGGGTGCCCCGCCGTCTCGGCGTCGAGCCCGAGGATCTCCTCGTGGTCCAAGAAGGTGAGGAACCGGAGCAGCTCGCCGACCTGCTCGTCGGGCGTGTTGAGGAAGAACTGGTACATGGCGAAGGGGCTGGTCCGCTTGGCGTCGAGCCAGACCGTGCCCGACTCGGTCTTGCCGTACTTGGTCCCGTCGGGCTTCACGATGAGCGGCGTGGTGAACCCCCACACCTCGTCGCCGCAGACCCTGCGGATGTAGTCGACGCCCATGGTGATGTTGCCCCACTGGTCGCTGCCTCCGAACTGGAGATCGCAGCCGTAGTCGACGTGAAGGCGCAGGAAGTCGTAGGCCTGGAGCAGCATGTAGCTGAACTCGGTGTACGAGATCCCCTGGTCCGGGCGCTCGAAGCGGGTCTTGACTGACTCCTTGGCCACCATCTGGTTGACGGTGAAGTGCTTGCCCACGTCGCGCAGGTACTCGAGGGTGGAGAGCGGGCTCAAGCCAGTCGGCATTGTTGAGAAGCAGGGCGCGGTCGTCCTCGAGGTCGAGGAACTGGGCCAGCTGGGGACGGATCCCCTCGAGGTAGCCTTCGATGGTCTCGAGGTCGAGCAGCTGGCGCTCGTCCTGCTTGCCCCCGGGGTCGCCGATCATGCCCGTGCCGCCCCCGGCGAGGGAGATGGGCCGGTGGCCGGCGTGCTGGAACCTCCGCAGCGTGCAGAGCTGCAGGAGGCTGCCCACGTGGAGGCTGTCCGCCGAGGGGTCGAAGCCGGCGTAGACCGTGAGCCCTGGCTGGTCGAGCGCTTCGGGAGATCCGCGTCGGTCATCTGGTGGATCAGGCCGCGGAAGGTGAGGTCCTCCGAGAGGGTGGGCATGCCTCGACTTTGCCATACCCAGGTAGGTTGCTCGGCCGTCGTGGGGATGGTGTTCGCGGTGCCGGGGGTCGTCGGATGATCGGAGTCGAGCGTGTGCTGCCGTTCCCATGGCGGGCTCGTTGCCACCCGATCTGCAGGGAACCCTCTTCCGGGTCGGCCCGGCACGCTTGTGACGCGACGGGGCCGGGGCGAGCCGGCGACCGACGGCGGCGGCGGCGGCGGACGGCGGGCGAGGCGATCATGCAGGCGGCGGTCAACGCCGGGGCGCTCTCCACGCGGTGGAGTTCCGCGACGGCAAGGCCGTCTCGTACCTGCGCCCGGATTCGGACGCCGATGCCGGCGTGTTCTGGCACGCCGGATCCGTGCTGGCACTCCCCGAGGCGGGGATCCCGTCGCAGTACTCGCGGCTGCTTGGAGCCGGAGGAATTCGCCGGAGGACCTGACCGTCCCCATCGCCTCGCATGTCCACCGCCTGGCCGCTCGACGGCGGGCGGGTGCTGTTCGGGGTCGACGACGGGCGCGTGGGGCCAAGGTCTGACGGTGAAGCTGAGGTTGACGGTAATCGTGTAGGAGAGGGCGAGGGGATCTTCCTGCGCATCGGCGAATGGGATGCGGCCGGGGCGCTGCGCTCCGCCCAGTCGGTGGAGCTGGAGCGGGCGACCTGGCAGCACGACATCGGCGTCACCGACGGAGCACGTGGTGTTCATCGAGTCGCCGACCACCCGGTTGGCGGCGGCGCACGGCGACGCCGACGCGCGGTGCCGTTCGGGTGGGTGCCGGGCGCCGAAGGCTGGGTCGGGCGTGTGTCCGCGCGGTGGCGGCGGACGGATACGGCGCGTGCGGTGGTTCCGGCTCGACCCCTGCCTGGTGACACACGTGCTCGGCGCATACGACGAGCCGCGACGGCCGCGTCGTCGCACGGCGACGCCGAGGCAGCGGAGCCCATCGTGCTCTATGTCTGCTGTTACGGCGTCGCCCGAGGTGGGGCAACCCGTCGACCTCTCTGTCGTCCGTCGTCGGCGCCGGCGGGCATCGGCTCTGACGGGGATCGGAGGGACGCCTCGGCGTCGCTGGAGCGCTGGCGGATCGTCGGGCGAGCGAGTCGAGCGGACCGAGGTGGACGAGCGCCACGTCGAGTATCCACGCATGGATCCGCTGTGCGAGGGCGCCGCCTTCCGGTACGGCTACTCCCTCGAGACGGCCTGGGCCGGGATCGTCCCGGGGTGCGGGCACGGGGCCGTCCACGAGCGGCGTGGACGGGAGGCCTCGCCGGTCGGCCTGTTGAAGTTCGACCTCGCCCGGGACGAGGTCGCCTCCTGGGAGCCCGGGTCCGGGCGCACGCCGAGCGAGCCCGCTCTTCGTGCGGGCGGTCGATGGCCACGGCGACGACGAGGGCTGGCTCCTCACGGTCGTCGATGACGCCAACCGCGGCGCCAGCGACCTCTACGTCCTCGACGCCTCCTCACTGGGCCGGCGCCGCCCGGAGGCGGTCATCCACCTGCCCGAGCGCACTGCCCGTCCGCAGCCACGGGGAGTGGGTCCCCGCCGACCGCTATCGCTGACTCCGGTCGGAATCCCGATCGGTGGATCGCTTTCTGCCGTTCTCGCGCCACGGCCGCGACCGTTCATGTTCCGCATGGCACCACCGACCCCCCTCAGAGACGGACCCCGGCCCGCATCGTGTCCGGCGAACCGAGCGCCTGGTGTCGAGCTGTCACGCAACATCACCGGGCCATCTCGGCTCACCAGAGCCAGCTCCTCGGCCGCCGTGGTCGAACTCGACCGCCGCACGGGCCTGGCGGGTCGACGGCGCCACCTCCATGGTGGCCTGGCTCGTCCAGCGATGCGGCGTCACCGCCGCCACGGCCCGCGAATGGGTCACCGCGGCGGCCAAGCTCACGTCGCTACCCAAGATCTCCGATGCGCTGTCGCAGGGAAAGCTCTCCTTCGACCAGGTCAAGCCGCTCGTCGAGGTGGCCAAGCCCGAGACCGACGCCACGTTGGCCGAACAGGCGACGCACTGGTCGGCCAAACAGGTCCGCGAGCTCGCCATCGCCGCGCGGAACCAGTCCGACGAGCGGTCGACCGGCTTCTACGCCCGGCGCTTCCTCCGCTTCGACGACCGGCGGCGGACCCTGACCGGCGTCCTCCCCGAAGACCAGTACGCCGTGGTGAAGAGCTCGCTCGTCGCCCGCGCCAGCCGGCGTCTGCGGGATCGGACGCCGTTCGATCAGCGGATGGCCGACGCCTTGGTCTCCGTGTGCAAGGGCGATGCGACGGCCGAGGGCAGCACGGGACGCCGAGGCCGCGAGGACGGGCCCAGGCGGGGGCCTGCGCCGCAACCGGCCCACGGTCGTCGTCCACGCCGACATGAGCTTCCTGGCCGGGGGCGAGGGCGGCGCCGAGCTCGACGTCTTGGGCCGGTCTCACGAGAGGTCGCCCGCCGGCTGGCCTGTGACGCCAAGGTCCTGGTCTCCGCCGACGGGCCCGATGGGCAGAGCCTCAACCTCGGACGGACCCGGCGGGATCCCGAGCTGACGGCCCAGCGGATGGAGATCAGGCGACGTGACAAGGGATGCCGGTTCCCCGGCTGCACGCACACCGAGTTCACCGATGTGCACCACGTCGTGCACTGGGTCGACGGCGGGCCCACCGACCTCGACAACCTCGTCGAGCTCTGCGATCAGCATCATCGCTGCGTCCACGAGATGGGATGGAAGATCTCCGGCGACGCCAACGTGGAGCTGACCTTCCGGAGCCCGACGGGACGGCTGCTCGACCTCGACGCCCTCCCCGACCTTCACTGCAGCGCGAGACGGACCGCCTGGTTGATCGCATCGTGCAGCGCGACGTTCTGCGCCCGACCCGGCACCCTCACCCGGACGAGCGCCGGCGCGGGCGCGGCGCGGCCAGAGCCGGCTCGAGCTGCGACAGCGCGGTCACCTCGTGGACCGGCAAGCCCGAATCCGCGCGCGACCGCGCCGATGTCGCTGGTGGGCGGCGTGCCGAAGAGCTGCTCGAACGTCGCCGGCTTCGAGGGATGTCGCCTGCGGCAGGAACGAGAAGATTCCTCCTCCGCCGTTGTCGAGCACGACGAACGTGCACGGGACCTCCGGCAGGTTGACCAGTCCCGAGACGTCGTGGAGGAAGGCCAGGTCACCGAGGAGCGCGACCGTGTGGGCTCACCCTTCCCGGGTCCGCCGCCCCGACGCCGCGACGCCCAGCGCGGTCGACACGACGCCGTCGATCCCGTTCGCGCCTCGGTTCGCCAGCACCCGCGGCGGTACCGCGTTGGCGGCGGCGAACCACTCGAGATCCCGGATCGGCATGGAGGCCGACACCACGAGGGTTGCACCGGTCGCCGCGGCGTATCGGTGGACGGCACGGGCCACGAGTGGCTCGCTGAGATCGGTCCCGAGCACGCTCGGCGATGGCCGCCTGCGCCTTCGCCTCGCGCTGCGCGCCAGGAGTCGAGCCACTGCGGATCGCACGGCGAGGCTCCCGTCGCAACGGCGTCGTCGAGCCAGGGGTCCGGCTGCGGACTGGTGGAACTCGGTCGCCACCCGCTGGCGGATCGGCCCACTGCCGCCACGGGTCGACGACGACGATCCGCGCACCGGCCTGCGGCGGCATCCGAGACGTACGTCACCGAGCGCCCGGGAGAGCCAGGGGGCCCCGAGCAGCACGATGGTTCCGGCAGCGGCGGGCTCCGTGCGGACGATGGCGTCGGCAGCGGCGATGGTCCCCTCCACCCTGCTCCCCGACAGCGGGTCCGCCAGGACGGGCCAGCCGAGCCGATCGGCCAGCGCGCGCACACGAGCGGGGTCCGCCGGTCGCGGCGAATGGCCGCCGGCGATGATGATCCCGCGGCCCCGGAGCGGTTCCAGCTCCGCGCCGGTGGCCCCGTCCGCTCCGTCGGGGACCGAGCACCTTCGGACCCTGGCGGCGGCGGCAGCGTGGTCGGGGACCCGGTGAGCGGCTCGCGGAACTCGAGGTTGAGGTGCACCGGCCCGGGACCGTGGCTCCCGTGGAGCGCCTCCTCGAAGGCCCGGACGGCCAGGGTCTCCAGGTGTGCTCCTGGCCCTCGGCCGGGACGCCCGGGCGAACGCCCAACGGGTCGCCGCGGCGAACAGCCCGTTCTGTTCGATGGACTGCGGCGCGCCGGTGTGATGCAGCTCGGGCGGCCGGTCCGCCGTGCACACGATGAGCGGGACCCGGGCGTGGTGCGCCTCGACCACGGCCGGGTGCAGCTCGGCGGCGGCAGTGCCGCTCGTCACGCAGATGACGGTGGGCCTCCCGGTCGCCATCGCCAGCCCCAGGGCGAAGAACGCCGCGCTGCGCTCGTCGAGGCGGACGTGGATCCGAAGTCGCTCCGCCAAGGCAGCGCCAGCGGCGTCGACCGCGAACCGGCGCAGATCGACCGCATCGGTGACCCCGAGCCGGACCCACTCGTCCACCAGGGTGGCGCCGAAGGTGGCCTGTACGCTCACCCGTCGTGCCACTCCATGTCGAAGTGCGCGGCTCGGGGCCGCCGCTGGTCCTCCTGCACGGCTTCACCCAGACGGGTCGGCTCTGGGGCCGCTTCGGCGACCATCTGGCCGAGTCGCACACGCTCGTCGCGATCGACCTTCCCGGACACGCCGGCTCCGGACTCCGTGCGGGCCGACCTGCCGACGACGGCCGCCCTGGTGGCCGAGGCGGTGCGGGCAATCGTCGGCGACGAGACCGTGCGTCCTGCTCGGCTATTCGCTGGGCGCCCGGGTGGCCCTCCAGGTCGTCACGGGTACCGATCTGGCCTTGCAGCATGCGGTCCTCATCGGCGTGACCGCCGGCATGGAGGATGCGGAGGCGCGGGCACGTCGTCGCCGGGCCGACGAGGCCATCGCCGAGGAGCTCGAGACCTCGGGCGACGTCGACGGTTCCTCGAGGGTTGGCTGCGCGGGCCGCTGTTCGGCCGGTCTGTCCTCCGAGGCGGCCGACCGCACCGAACGCCTCCGCAACAGCGCGTCGGGCCTCGCATCGAGCCTGCGGTTGTGCGGGACCGGCACCCAGGACCCGCTGTGGGATCGCCTCCCGACTCTGCGCTGTCCGGTCCTGGCCATGGCGGGAACGGACGACACCCGCTTTGCCGCGCACGCCTCTGCGGATCGCCCGTGAGGCGCCGACGGCGGTTGCGTCCCTCGTACCGGGGGGCGGCCATGCCGTGCATCTGGCCCAGCCCGAACAGACCTGGCCGGATCGTGCGTCACTGGCTCGACATGGCCGGCCTGGAGTCGGGCGGCCCTCATAGGAGCAGGCCGACGGTCAGGAGCGCGCCGGCGATGATCTGCAGACGTGCCGTCGCCCCCAGCATGGGCAGCAGCGCCCGTCCGTTGCGGTCGCCCAGGGCCAACCGGACCGGGTCGACGGCCAAGGGGATCGCCAGCAACGCCAGGAGCGACCACGCCCGGTAGCTGGTGCAGAACCCCGACGGAGAGCGCCACGCCCATCAGGGTCAAGCAATAGAGCAGGCCGGCATTCCGCCGCCCGAGTCGTACGGCCAGGGTCTTCTTCCCGGACTCGGTGTCCGTCGTCGATGTCGCGCAGGTTGTTGGCCTGAAGGAGCGCGGCGGCCAGCAACCCGACGGGCACTCCGGCCCAGAGCACGAACCCCCAGTCGTACTGTACGAGAACAGGTGGCCGCCCAGCGAGATGACGAACGGCGCGTGCTGCACGTAGGCCGATCCGGCCGTCGCCACCAGGCCGAAGAAGACGAAGACGAACAGCTCGCCCAACCCGAGGTATCCGTAGGGGCGGGGGCCGCCCGTGTAGGCCCATCCCGCAAGGCCGCACAGAAGGCCGATCGGGATGAACCACCAGGTGACGCGTGCCGCCAACCCCAGGCCGGCCAGCCCGGCCACGCCGAAGGCGATGAGTGCGGCGATCTTGACCTCGCGCACCGTGGCCAGTTGCCCGCCACGAGCCGGACCGGGCCGACCCGGTGCTCGTCGGTGCCCCGCACCCCGTCGGCGTAGTCGTTGACGTAGTTCGTCCCGATCTGGATGCCCAGCGCCACGACAAGCGCCAGGACGGCGTTGAGCCAGGAGAGCTGGCGGTCGAAGCTGGCGCACACCGCCGCATGGCAGCGCGCTCGTGATCTGTGGGGTGGTGACGACGAGTGCCCGCTCGAGAGGTATCCCGCCGCAGTCCCGACGACGACCGGGACGATGGCCGCCGGAAGTGTCCGCGGGCGCGCGCCCGCCACCCACAGCTTGAGCGGAGGGCTCACGGACGGCGCGGAAAGCGGGAGAAGTCGGGAGCTCGGTGCTCCACGAAGGCGTTCCGGCCCTCCTGCCCTTCCTCGGTCATGTAGAAGAGCATGGTGGCGTCGCCGGCGAGCTGCTGGACGCCGGCCAGGCCGTCGTCGGCCGCGTTCATGCCCGCCTTGATCATGCGCAGGGCGATGGGCGAGAGCGTCAGCATCTGCCGGCACCAGGCCACCGTCTCGCGCTCGAGCTCGTCCAGCGGGACCACCGTGTTCACCAGTCCCCAGTCGAGCGCCTGCTCCGCCCCGTACTGGCGGCAGAGGAACCACACCTCCTTCGCCCGCTTGAGCCCGATCGTCCGGGCCAGGATCGACGAGCCGTATCCCCCGTCGAAGCTCCCGACCTTCGGCCCGGTCTGGCCGAATCGGGCGTTGTCGGCGGCGATGGAGAGGTCACAGACCAGGTGCAGGATGTGCCCACCGCCGATGGCGTAGCCGGCGATCATGGCCACGATCGGCTTGGGGATGCGCCGCATCAGGATCTGGAGGTCGAGCACGTTGAGGCGGCCGATGCCGCGTTCGGCCACTGCGTCGTCGCCGATGTAGCCGTCGTCGCCCCGGATCTTCTGGTCCCCGCCCGAGCAGAAGGCGTCGGGCCCCTCGCCGCACAGGATGATGACGCCGACGTCCGGGTCGTCCCGGGCCATGGTGAAGGCCTCGGTCAGCTCGAAGAGCGTCTGGGGCCGAAAGGCGTTCCGTCGCTCCGGGCGGCAGATCGTCAGCTTTGCGATGCCCTCGGCCGACCTCGTAGCGGATGTCGTGGAAAGAAGCCCGCTGCTCCCACGCCGGGGGCGGCAGGCGGACGGAGATCGTCGAGGGGATCATGAGGTTTTCCGGTGACCACGGTCTGCACGGCGCCCTACGCTACTGGCCGGTGCCTGAGCTCGTCGCACTCGACCTCCCTGGTGGCGTGGGTTTCGTCGATGCACTCCAGGCCATCTGGGACACCGGCGACGCCGCCGCTCCGCTCGACCCCCGGCTCCCCCTCGTCGCGCGCAACGCGATGCTCGACGCCCTCCGCCCCACGCGGATCGTCGGTTCCGACGGCGAGCAGCACGCACTGAGCGGAGGCCTCCCCGTCGAGGAGGGCGACGCCCTGGTCGTCGCCACATCGGGCACATCGGGCCAGCCGAAGGGCGTCGTGCTCACCCATGACGCCGTCGCGGCGTCGGCCCGGGCGACCTCGGCACGCCTCGGCATCGACCCGAGCCGGCACGCCTGGCTGGCCTGCCTGCCGCTGGCGCACATCGGCGGGTTGTCCGTCGTGACACGCTCGATCGTGACCGGGACCCCCGTTGTCGTCATGCCCGGGTTCGAGGCCGAGGCGGTCGAGGCGGCCGGGCGGTCCGGCCGTGTCACTCACGTCTCCCTCGTCACGACCGCGCTGCAGCGGATCGATCCCTCGGTCTTTCGCTGCGTCCTCCTCGGTGGCAGCAAGGCGCCCGACGCACTGCCCCCCAACGTCGTTGCCACCTACGGCATGACCGAGACGGGCTCGGGCGTCGTCTACGACGGAACGCCCCTCGAGGCCGTGGAGATCTCGTTTCGGTCACCGGAGCGGTCGGTCACCAGCGTACCCGGACGGGCGACGACACGGCGCAACGAGGGCGAGATCCTCATCCGTGCGCCCATGCTCTTCCGCTGCTACCGCGACGGCAGCGACGGGCGCGTCGTCGGACCCGACGGCCGCAGGGACTGGTTCGCCACCGGGGACGCCGGCCGTCTCGGCGCCGACGGAAGGCTCGTCATCTCGGGGCGCATCGCCGACGTCATCACCACCGGAGCGGAGAAGGTCTGGCCCGACCTCGGTCGAACGCGTCCTCGACGCGCATCCCGACGTCGCCGAGGTGGCCGTCTGGAAGCGCTCCGATCCCGAGTGGGGCGAGCGGGTGGTCGCCTGGGTGGTGCCCAGCGACGACGCCCCGTCGCTCGAGGAGCTCCGCCACCTGGTCGCCGAGACCATCGCCCCCTGGGCGGCACCCAAAGAGCTGGTCATCGTCGACGACCTTCCCCGGACGGCGGCGGGCAAGGTGCGGCGGCGCGAGCTCGAGTCGTTCCGCTCCTGACCCGTAGATGTCGCAATCCGTACGCCGCGCGGCCGGGTGCGGCGTCGGAGCCCCTGGACGACGCGGTCGGACCGATTCCCCTGCCGTTCGCGACGTCGACGCTGCCCGTCTCAGGTGGCCCGGGCCGTTGGCCCGGGCGCGGCCCGGGCCCGGCGCGGCTAGCCCGGACTGCGCCGGTCCTCGCGAGACCGGACGTGCCGGCCCGTGCTCGTCACGAGATGCGCGCTCAGGTGTCCGAGCTTGTCCGGGTTGGTGACGACGCGCACGCCGACGATCAAGCCTTCCATGACGTCGAGCACGACCGCAGCCACCACCGCCCCGCCCTCCACGAAGACGGTCGCCGGCTGCCCGTTGAGCACGGTCCTCTGGGGCACGCCGTGACTCTTCTTGGCCACGTTGAGGAGGAAACGCGAGCTGCGGTGCGGCCCGACCACGGGCCGCATGGCCGCCCGGACCTTGCCGCCCCCGTCGGTCCAGACCACCACGTCGTCGGACAGCATCGACAACAACCCCGACAGGTCCCCGGTGGCGCAGGCGACCAGGAACCGGTCCGTCAGCTCGCGACCATGGCGGAGGTCGGCATCGAAGCGTTGGCGGCGTTCCTCGATGTGCTTTCGGGCCCGAGCACCGAGTTGGCGGCAGGCGGCGGGAGAGCGACCGATCGACCGGGCCACCTCGTCGAACGAATAGCCGAAGATGTCGTGGAGCAGGTACGCCGCACGCTCGAGCGCCGTGAGCTCCTCGAGGAGCACCAGGAAGGCCAGCGACAGCGAGTCCGCCTGCTCGGCCGGCGAAGGATCCTCGTCGACCAGGACGGGCTCGGGCAGCCACGGGCCCGCGTAGGTCACCCGCTTCGCCCGGGAGGAGTCGAGCTCATCGAGGCAGCGGCGGGTCACGATCGTCACGAGGTAGGCGCGCACGGACCGAACGGGCTCGTCGCCGCGCCGCAACCAGCGCACGCCGGCGTCCTGGACCATGTCCTCGGCGTCGGACGCGCTGCCCAGCATGCGGTAGGCGATCCCGAACAGGAGGGGGCGCCACTCCTCGAAGGCGGCCGCATCGGCCTCGAGGTCAGGCAACGGCTCCGGTGGACTTTCCCACGGGCATCGTCGCAGGTGTCCGAGAAACCTTGGCTGCGCAGCCCCAGCCCCGCGTTGAAGCGCGACCGGAAGTTCTCCAGGGCCACCCAGGCGGCGAGCTCGACGAACTCCGCATCACCGAGGTGCGCCCGTATCCGGGCGGCGAGCTCGTCGGACACCTCGGCCGGGCACGTGGTGGCCGTCTCCGCATACTCGAGGACCGCCCGCTCACGGTCGTCGAAGAGGTCGCTCGTCCGCCAGTTCACTCACGGCCCGGACCTTGGCGGGATCGATGCCCCCGTGCATGCCCTCGTAGTAGCCGAAGTCGATGCACCACGAACAGCCGATCCGGCTCGACACGGCCTGAAGGGCGAGCCAGCGCAGGCTCGGGTCGAGCTTCTTCCACCCGAGCTGCACCGCCGTCTCCAGGCTGCCCATGGCGACGAGCACACCGGAATGGTGCGACGCCGCCGCCGTCGGCTCGACCATCTGTCCGAAGCGCCGCTTGGTGTACCGGCGCGCCAGCCGAGGGACGACGCCCTTTGGTGCGTCGAGCAATGGGACGTGGGCCATGGTGCCTCACCTCTCCTTCGGTCGGTTCTCTTCCGTCACCTCATCCAGACGGGACAGGCCGCGCTCGTGTGACATGGCCGCCGGCCGATGTGTCGTCATGCTCAGCCGACGCCGCCCGAGGGCTGGCTGGTCGTCCCGCCGTCGACGACGAAGGTCTGGCCCGTGATCCACGACGCGGCGTCCGAAGCCAGGAAGAGCGCCGCCGTGGCGATGTCGTCGGGCAGGCCGAGCCGGCGCAGAGGGATGTGGGCGGCGATCCGCTCCTCGCCCGGGCCCTCCCACAGGGCCGCGGCCAGTTTGGTCTTGACGAGACCGGGAGCCAGTGCGTTGACCCGCACGTCGGGCGCCAGCTCGAACGCGAGCTGCCGGGTGATGTGGAGCACGGCCGCCTTGGTCACGTTGTACCAACCGATGTTCGGCTCCACCCCGAGCCCCCCGATGGAGGCGACGTTGATGACGGAACCCCGCAACCCGGCCTTCACCGCGGCGGCCGTCCAGACCAGGACCGACAGCTGGTTGACCTCGAAGGTCTTCTGCGCCCGGGCCAGGTCGATGTCGATCATGGGCCGAAGTAGGGGTTGGTCCCCGCGTTGTTGACGAGGATGTCGAGGCCGCCGAAGCGGGCCAGGGTCTCGGTCACGCATGCGTGGGCGTCCTCGGGCCTTCCGACGTGGGCCGCCACCCAGCCCACCCGCTCTTCGGGGGCGCCGGCCCGAACCAGTCCCGCCGCCGCCCCGGCCAGGTCCTCCGCCGTGCGGGACGAGATCATGACATTCGCACCGGCTTCGGCGAAGCGCGCGGCCATGGCCAGCCCGATACCCCGGCTGCCGCCCGTGATCAGTGCCGTCTTCCCCTTGAGTTCAAGCTCCATTGCCCGAGCCTTGCACGGGCGCCGGCCGTGCCGGCTCGACGTCCGGAGGAGCCCTAGCATCCGTCCTGTGAATCGCCTCGCCGACGAGACGAGCCCGTACCTCCGCCAGCACGCCGACAACCCGGTGGAATGGTTCCCCTGGGGAGACGAGGCGCTGCGACGGGCCCGTGACGAGGACAAGCCCATCTTCGTGTCCATCGGGTACGCCTCGTGTCACTGGTGCCACGTGATGGCCCACGAGAGCTTCGAGGACCCCGCGACGGCGGCCGAGCTGGCCAAGTGGTTCGTCTCCATCAAGGTGGACCGGGAGGAGCGCCCCGATCTCGACGCGGTCTACATGACCGCGACCCAGGCGTTGACGGGGTCGGGCGGCTGGCCCATGTCCGTCTTCTGCACGCCCGACGGCCGCCCCTTCTACGCCGGGACCTACTTCCCTCCCGTGGAGCGCCATGGCATGCCGTCGTTCCGACGCGTCGTGCAGGCGTTGGGGAGGCGTGGGTCAGCGAGCGGGACCAGGTCCTCACGCAGGCCGACGCCCTGGTCGGCGCCGTCCGCAAGGAGATGAGCCTGGCCGAGACCATGGGCGCGGCGGTCCCGGAAGCCGCCGCAGGGATCGACCCCGACGCCGTGTTGGAGCGCGTCGTCACGGGCCTCGGCGCCGGCTTCGACCCGGAGTGGGGCGGCTTCGGTCCTGCACCCAAGTTTCCCCGCCCCACCCTCGTCGAGCTGTGCCTCCGCCAGGCCCGCCGTGGCGGCACCGGGGCGGCTCACGCCCGCCACATGGCCGTCCGCACGCTCGACGCCATGGCCGCCGGGGGCATCTACGACCACCTCGTCGGTGGCTTCTGCCGCTATTCGACCGACGCCGCACTGGTTGGTCCCGCACTTCGAGAAGATGCTCACCGACCAGGCCCTGCTGGCCCGGGCCTATCTGCACGCCTGGCAGGACACGGGGCGTCAGGAGTATCTCGGCGTGGTGAGGGAGACGCTCGATTTCGTGCTGCGCGACCTCTCGACGCCCGAGGGCGCCCTCTACTCCTCCTTCGACGCCGACGCCGGAGGGATCGAGGGCGGGCACGCGACCTTCACCCTCGACCAGCTGCGCCAGCTGCTCCCCGCCGCTCTGGTCGGACCAGCCGCCGAGTGGTACGGCATCACGGAGCGGGGCAACTGGGAGGGGCGCTCCATTCCGGTGCGTCCCGTCGGCGGCCCGCTCGAGCGACCGCCCGAGGTCGAAGAGGCCCGGGTCCTCCTCGCCGCGGCCCGGGCCCGACGAGTCCAACCGGCCCGGGACGAGAAGGTGCTGACCGAGTGGAACGCGATGGCCGCGGCCACGCTGGCCGAGGTCGCCTCGGCCACGGGCCTGGGCGACTACGGCCGCCGGGCCGAGGAGATCGTCGAGTTCCTGTGGGCCTCCGCGTACGCACAGGGGCGGCTCATGCGGAGCTGGCAGGGCGGGAGGGCACGCCACCTGGCCGTCGCTGCGGACTACGCCTGGCTGTCCGATGCCTGTGCCCGCCTGTCCGAATGGACCGGCAGGGCACGGTGGCGGGAGCGGGCGTCGGAGGTGGCCTCCCAGCTGGTGGACCTGTTCTGCGGACGACAGGTCGGGCGGGTTCTTCACGACGGGCGCCGACGCCGAAGCGCTGGTCGTGCGTCCCAAGGAATTCATCGACGGGGCCGTCCCGGCGACCAACTCCATCGCCGTCGCCGCATTGTTGCGCGCCGACGCCTTCGCCGACGACCCCGGCTGCGCCGAGGCCGCGGAGCGCACCATCGCCCTGGCCCGGCCGCTCCTCGACCAGCACCCCGCGGCGCTCGCCGATCTGGTGGCGGCGCTGCCCATGTGGAGCGGGCGCAACGAGATCGTGGTGACCGGCGACCGGCCGGACCTGCTCTCCGAGGTGCGCCGGCGCTGGCTCCCCGCCGCCGTCGTCGCGTGGGGTGAGCCCGACGACGGCCCCCTGTTCGAGGGGCGCCCGGCCGACCCCGGGCTGGCGTACGTCTGTCAGGCTCGCTCGTGTCGCACGCCGGCCGCGGACACCGCGACGCTGGCCGCCCAGTTGGAGGCCCTCGTCGGATGAGCGCCAACGTCGTGGGTCCCGGTCCTGGCACCGATCCCAGCGAGACCATCGGGCCCCGCCACGGGCCCCGACACCGATCCAGGCCTGGACGGCACCACCCGCGCCGACACGGGCGACGCACCTTCCACGAAGCGCTCCTCGAGACGCCGACCGACCCCTCGCGCCTCCTGCGGCGCTCGGCCCGGCGCAAGGAGCGGGTGCCCACCGCCGGGGGGTCGACGCTCCACCTCCTGGTCCTCTCCTCCACCACGGAGGACACGACCGTCGTCGACCTGGCGACGCGCACGGTGATGCGGGTCCGTGTGCCCTGGCCCCAGGGACACGAGCCCGACATCAGCACCTTCGACGTGGTGGAGGTGACGCTGGCCGACGATCCCGAGCGTGACGACCTCGCCCAACCGGAGGCGACCACGGTCGCCGACCTCCCCCGCCACGTGGGCACGCTCCGGGGACGCCACCTGCGCAAGCTCCTGCGGCGCCTGGTCGCCAGCCCGGACGGCCCGCTGCTCGGTTTCCCCGGGCCCTCGGCGCCCTATTGGGAGTTCCGGGGCTTCCGGCCGTCGGTGGCGCTGATCGAGCCCACCCGGCGGCCGCAACTGATCAGGCGTCAGGCCGACGGCTCCACCTGGGTCCGCTTCGGGTGGGACAGGGACGACGTCTGGCTCCCGGTCGAGGACCGCAATGCCGCCCGCGCCCTCGACGCCGCCCGCCGCGAGCGGCTGAGCGGAAAGAGCCTGGCCACCGCGCTCGGGTTCGAGCCGCAGTACCTCCTGGTGACCGTCAGCCCCCCGCGGGACGGCCACTGCTACAAGGTGTGCGCCGCGGTGCTCCCCCGGGGCTGATCACCCATCAGCAGGGGCGCGATCCCCGCCGAGCCGGGTTCGGCCTCAGCGGCCGAGCTTGCCCCCGGCGAGGTCCTCGGCCATGGCCCAGCCGAAGGCGACCAGACGGTCGCCCCGGTCGGCCTCGAAGCCGTCGAAGTGCGCCTCGACCCCTTCGGGGATCTTGACCTTGGGGGCGAAGAAGTCCAGCCCGCCGGCCACCGAGCCGTCGCCCTTGAGGACGAAGGTGCGGTCGTCGAGCCTGCTCTCGCAGCCGAAGCGCTTGGAGAGTCGCCGCGCCCAGGCCCGCTCCTCACCCGACGACTTGTGGCCGGGGAAGGGCACGACGTCCTGGAGCCCGTTGAAAGCCCGGAACCCCTCCGGCGTCAGCAGCCGGGTCCCGAGCAGCACGTCCTCGTCGGGGAAGGCGAGCAGGGCCCGGCGGTACTGGTCCGCCATGATGCCCTTGAGCGCCGCCTCGGCCCGCGAGGTGCGGTCGACCAGCGCCAGCCCGACCAGCAGCGAGGGTGTCCCCCCGATGCGCTCCAGGGTGCAGAACGAGTACCCCCGCAGCTTGTTCCCCTCCCGGGCCTGGGTGATGAGCACCCAGGCCTCGCGCTCCTTGGAGAGGAAACCGATGTCGAACCCCGGCGGGCGGTCCGCACAAAGATCCGCCATTTCGACGAGCTCAGCGTCGCTGAGCGCAGTGCAATCCTTGGTGCTCACTACGATCGGCATGAGGTCGAGTCTACTGGCTGCGCCCGATGCGTTCCCAACCGGGTGCGGCCGACCAGGGGCCGACACGGCCCGGTCCACCACCCCGTCGGTCCAGCTCAGGAGCTTTTTCTGACGACCGCGTCGCTTTCTCAGGACAGGACGGCGCTCTGACCGAGGAGTCGCTTGAGCTCGCCCACGAGCCCGTTGCGGCAGTCCACGTTGAACTCCGGTGGCAGCCGCAGGACCTTGGCGCCGACGTGGAGGAGCACCGGGGAGTGCCCGGGGTGCCCACTCAGCACATCCTTGAGCCCGTCGACCTTGGAGTCGGTCAGCACGCCCAGGGGCAGCGTGATGTGGAGATCCTCCTGGCCCCGCTCGAGCAGCGGGCGGGAGACCTCCATGCAGACGATCTTCGGCTCCTCCTCCCGGGTGTCGAGCCGTCCCCTCACGACGAGAATGGCGTCGTTCTCGATGAGGGCGCCGTACTCGGCCATGGTCTTGGGGAACACGAAGACCTCCATGGCCGCCTGCAGATCCTCCAGGACGAAGCGGGCCATCAGGTCGCCCTTCTTCGTGTAGGACCGGCGCAGGTCCGTCACCACCCCGCCCACCGTCCGCACGGGCGAGCGGTCCCCCGCCGCGGGGTCCTCCTCCCGCATGTCCGACAGGGTGCTGTCGGTGTGCCGGGCCAGGGCCGCCTCGAAGCCCATGAGCGGGTGGTCGCTCACGTAGAGGCCGAGCATCTCCTTCTCGAAGGCCAGGCGCTGGGCCTTGTCGAACTCGGTGTCGGGGATGGCGACCTTGGCCCCGCCCCATCCGGGGTCGGCCTGCTCCTCCTCGAAGGCGGCGAAGAGCGTGGTGATGCCGAGGTCGCTGCTCGCGGCGCCGCTCGAGCGTCCGGTCGACGACGGCCTCGAGGACGAGGCACAGGCCCTGGCGGGGATGGCCCAGCGAGTCGAAGGCGCCGCCCTTGACCAGCGACTCCATGGTCCGCTTGTTGAGGACGACGGGGTCGACCCGCTGGCAGAAGTCGAAGATGTCGGCGAAGGGCCCGTTGGCGTTGCGCTCGGCCACGATGCGCTCCACCAGGCTCTCGCCCACGTTGCGCACCGCCGCCAGCCCGAAGACGATGGCCTGCCGGGCCCGGTCCCGGCCGCCGCTCCGGTCCGGCGCGAACTCGGCCACCGAGCGGTTGACGTCGGGCACCAGCACGTCGATCCCCATGGAGCGGCACTCGGCGAGGTAGACCGCCGTCTTGTCCTTGTTGTCCTTGACCGAGGTGAGGAGGGCCGCCATGTACTCCACCGGGTAGTGCGCCTTCAGCCAGGCCGTCTGGTAGGCCACCAGGCCGTAGCCGTAGGAGTGGGACTTGTTGAAGGCGTAGTCGGCGAACGGCTCGATGATGTCGAAGAGCTGCGTGCCGAGCTCCTCGCCGTAGCCCTCGGTGACGCACCCGGCGACGAACTTCTCGCGCTCGGCGGCGATGAGCGCCCGGATCTTCTTCCCGCACGCCTTGCGCAGGTTGTCCGCCTCCTCGAGCGATGTACCCGGCGAACTTCTGGGCCACCCGCATCACCGACTCCTGGTAGAGCATCAGGCCGTAGGTGTCCTTGAGGATCGGCTCGATGTCCGGGTGCAGGTACGTGAGCTCCTTGCGGCCGTTCTTCAGCTCGGGGTAGTCGCGGTGCATGTTGGCGGCCATCGGGCCCGGGCGGTAGAGGGCCACGAGGGCCGCCACGTCGTCGAAGCTCGTCGGTGCCAGGGAGCGCAGGGTCTGGCGCATGGCGCGCGCCCTCGAGCTGGAACACGCCCGACCGACTCGGCCCGCCGCAGCATCTCGAGCGTCGGCTCGTCGGCGAGGTCGACCTCGTCGATGTCGGGCCGCGTCCCCGCTGACCGCCTCGATCAGATCGAGGGCTGCGCTCGATCACCGAGAGGTTGCGCAGGCCGAGGAAGTCCATCTTCAGCAGACCGAGGTCCTCGACGCCGTGCATCTCGTACTGGGTGACGATGGGCGCGTCCTCGGGGTTCCCGCCGGCGTCCGGCTTGCGCTGGATGGGCAGGTAGTCGGTCAGCGGGTCGCGGGAGATGACCACGGCGGCGGCATGGATCCCGTCCTGGCGGCGCAGGCCCTCGAGGCCGAGCGCGACGTCGATGACCTCCTTGGCGTCGGGGTCGGTCTCGTGCATGGCCCGCAGCTCGGCGGCGGCCGCGTAGCCCTCCTCGTGCCCCTCGGTCTTGGTGATGCAGGCCTGGAGCGGCGTGTCGCGCCCCATGACCAGGGGCGGCATGGCCTTGGCGATGCGGTCGCCCACGCATGTACGGCTTGCCCAGCACCCGGGCGGCGTCGCGCACGGCCGCCCGCGCCTTGATCGTCGAGAACGTGATGACCTGGGCCACCCGGTCGCTGCCGTACTTCTCCGCCGCGTAGCGCATGACGTCGGCCCGGTAGCGCTCGTCGAAGTCCATGTCGATGTCGGGCATCTGCTTGCGGCCGGGGTTCAAGAAGCGCTCGAAGAGCAGGTCGTAGCGGATGGGGTCGAGGTCCACGATCCGCAGGCAGTAGGCGACGCAGCAGCCGGCCGCCGACCCGCGGCCCGGGCCCGACCCGGATGCCCGACTCGCGGGCGAAGCGGATCAGGTCCCACACGACGAGGAAGTAGGCGGCGAAGCCCATGTTCCCGATGACGCCCAGCTCGTAGTCGAGCCGCTCCACCACCTCGGGCGGCAGCGGCGACGCCGTAGCGCTCCCGCGCCCCTTCCATGGTCAGGTCGCGCAGGTAGGCCAGTGCCCGCTCCTCGTAGGTCTCGCCGGTGAAGCGGTCCGGCACCGGGAATTCGGGCAGGCTCGGCTTGCCGAGCTCGATCTGGACGTCGGCCCGCTCGCGCGATGAGCAGCGTGTTGTCGCACGCCTCGGGGACCTCGCGGAAGAGATGGCGCATCTCGGCGGCCGCTCTTGAGGTAGTGCTCGGTGCCCTCGAACTTGAAGCGGTTGGTGTCGGAGAGCAGCGCACCGGTCTGCACGCACAGCAGGGCGTCGTGGGCGACGGCGTCCTCGCGGTGGGTGTAGTGGCTGTCGTTGGTGGCCAGCAGCGGGGCGTCGATGCGGCGGGCGATCTCGATCAGCTGCGGGTTGGTGCGGTGCTGGTCGGCGATGCCGTGGTCCTGCAGCTCGACGAAGAGGTTGTCCCGGCCGAAGATGTCCTGCAGCCGAGCGGCCCGCCGCTCGGCCTCCGCCGACGTCGCCGGCCAGCAGCGCCTGGAGGACCACCCCTCCCAGGCATCCGGTGGTGGCGATCAGGCCGTTGTGGTGGCGCTCGAGGAGCTCCCAGTCGACCCGGGGCTTGTAGTAGTAGCCCTCGAGATAGGCGGCCGAGGACAGCTGCATGAGGTTGCGGTAGCCCTCGACGGTCTCCGCCAGCAGGGTCAGGTGGTAGTAGAGCTTCTGGCCGCCCTCGACGTCGCCACCGGTGTCGTCCACCCGGCCCCGGCGCACGGGGCGCTCGTGGCGCGACTCGCCCGCCATGTAGGACTCGGTGCCGATGATGGGCACGATGCCCTGGTCGCGGCACGCCTTGTAGAAGTCGAGGACCCCGTACATGTTCCCGTGGTCCGTGATCCCCAGCGCCGGCTGGCCGTCGGCCACCGCCGCCGCCACGAGGTCCCCGACCCGGGCGGCCCCGTCGAGCATGGAGAACTCGGTGTGGGTGTGCAGATGCGTAAACGACCGCTCCGACACCGGCCCTCCTTTCGCCACGTCAAACTTACACGGGTGTGATTCGCCCCGGACTCAGAAATCTAGCCCGCCGGGCGGGTCCGGAGGACCACCGATCCGGCCACCTTGTCGTGAAGGGTCTGGCGTTTCTTGTCCCACAGGGGAAAGAGCATGTCGAGGAGCCAGACGAGGCCGAGGAGGAAGAAGAGGAGGTTGAGGAGGCGGAGCACGCCCTCGAAGACGGCTCGTCCGAGCGCCCGTCCGTAGCCCAGCTCGCCGAGCGACTCGTCGCGGACCGCCCGGACCCCCACCGCCATCATGCCCACCGTCTGCCCCCTGGGTGATCCGCAGAGGAACGTCCCGTAGGCGATCCAGAGCACGCCCGTGATCAGGAACGGCACGCGCCGAGAAGTTCCGCCGCCTCGTCCCCTTGCGGGCCATCAGGTGCACGTCGAGCGTGTGGCTGTGGCGGAACAGCAGGTAGAAGAGCGCGAGCACCACGAGGAAGATGACGACGTCGATGAGGTAGCCCCCGACCCTGATGCCCCAGGTCGCGTACGGGGCGCCCCACGGGGCTCTGGGCGCCCGGGGGCGGAGTAGCCGGTCTGGGTCGGGAACGTGGGCGGACCCGTGCCCCCGGGGCCGGCCGGACGGCCCGGGGGCGGGAACGCCGGCGGGCGCGGTCCCTCCGGCGCGGGGGGTGGCGCGTTGCCCGGGAACGACGGCGGGCCGCTCGGGGCGCCGTGGTCTCCCGGTGCGTCGCCGGGTTCGGCCGTGGTCATGTCCGCTCCTTCGCGCTGCACCGGCGTGGGGTCACTCGGAGGCACTTAGAGGTAGGCGCCCGTGCGTCCGCTGGATTCGCCTGCCTGAGGGCAATCCGCGCTGGCGCATCTCCTCGAGCTGGGCCCGGGCGGCCATCTGCTGCGACATCAGCGTGGCCTGGATCCCGTGGAACAGACCTTCGAGCCATCCGACCAGCTGTGCCTGGGCGATGCGCAGTTCGGCGTCGCTCGGCGCGTCCTCGTCGAAGGGCGGCGCCATTCGTTGGAGCTCTTCGACCAGGTCGGGCGACAAGCCCTCGGCGAGGTCGTGGATCGACTGCTCGTAGATCTCCCGCAGCCGCACCCTGCTCTTCTCGTCGAGCGGCGCCGCCCGCACCTCGTCGAGCAGCGTCTTGACCATGGAGCCGATGCGCAGCACCTTGGCCGGCTGGTTCACCGACTCCGTCGTTCGGTCCTCGCCGGCGCCGTCCCTGCTCCCCTCGAGGACCTCGTCGGGCGAGATCGCCCCGGAACCACTCGCGGGCATCTCGCTCCCGCTCACGTCATTCGTGTCGTCGGCCATGGTGCCTTTCGTACCCGTCGTCTCGTGTCCTCACCCGCCGGTGCCTCCTCCGCCGACCCAATGTTGCCACCGGCTGCGCCCGTCTCACGCGGTGGGCCAGCCGAGCAGGGGGACCATCATCTCCGCCGGGGTCAGGGACCCGTGGCGGGCCTGGAGGCGGAGCTCGCCGGTGTCCGCCGGATCGAGGAACGCCGTCGGCGACGAACGGCACCAGGGCGACGTCGCCCAGCCGGGCCGACGACCGCGGGCGAGGGCACGCCACCCAGCCAGTCCGTCCTCGACGATCTGTTCCTTCGTCCGCACCCAGGCCACATCGCCGTAGAGCTCGGCCGCGGTGGCCAGCACGTCGCTCTCGGCTCCCGGGCGGACGTGCAGCCAGCGGAAGCGCCCTTCGCCGCTGATCAGGCTCAGACCGCCCATGATCTCGCGGCCCGAGCACCTCGACGGATCCGCCGACGTCGACCTGGCCGTGGTCCGCCGTGACGACGAGCACCGCCCCGGCCGGCAACACGTCGAGCACGTCGCCGACGAGGCGGTCGGTGGCCCGCAGCTCGTCGTCGTAGTACGGCCCGAGCCCTCGGGCGTGGGCGACCTTGTCGATCCCTTCGTAGTAGGCGTACACGAACGGCGCGCCGGCGGCCGCCAGCTGACCGACGGCGGTCACGAGCCCGGCCGGCGTGTGCCAGCGGTGCAGCTCCACGTGCCCGAGGTGGGCGGCGGTGAACCCGGTGGGCCCGTAGTCGTAGCGGGTGACCACGGGCACCGGGCCGGTCGAACCGGGGAAGGACTCGAACGGCTGGAACTCCGGTGCCGGCACCCGCATCCGGGCGTCGACACCCCGGATCGTCCATTGCAGGACGTTCATGACGTCGCCGTCCAGCGCCACCCGGTAGCCGACCACGCCGTGCTCCGCCGGCGTCCGTCCGGTCACCAACGTCGTCAGGGCGCACGCCGTGGTGCTGGGGGCGACCGAGGTGATGGCGGTCCCCGTGGCCGACCGCAGCACGGGGGCGAGGCCGCTGCGCTCTCGGAGCTGCTCCGCGCCCAGGCCGTCGAGCACGAGGAGGACGACCTGGCGTGCCCCGCCCACCGGCGCGGGGAACCACGGCGGCAGCGGCACCTCACCGGGGTGGGCCAGATGACCGAGCAGGGTCGGCACCACCCGGTGGAGGCACGGCCCGTCCCAGTCGGGCAGGATCGGCACGGGCCGGTTCGCCGTCTCCTCGACCCCGGTCTCGGGGTTGGCCACCGTCGCCTGGGCGGTCGTGCCAGTCGCTCACGGAGGGACACCCTACGACCCACACACCCCCTCCACCCATGAGGGGGCCGGTAGCATCGCTGTTCGTGAGGGTTTCGACACGGGGTGACTACGCCAGTCGGGCGCTGCTCTCGCTCGCCCTCCACGGCGCCGAGACGCCCACCTCGGTCCGGGACATCGCCGAGCGGACCGGCGCTGCCCCAGCCCTACCTCGAGCAGATCCTCCTGGCCCTCAAGGGAGCCGGACTGGTCCGCTCCAAGCGGGGGGTCGGGGGCGGCTACGTGCTGGCCCGGCCGCCCGAGGAGATCTCCCTGGCCCAGATCGTCTCGGCCGTCGACGGCCCCATCGCCGCCGGCGACTTCGGGGAGCCCCACGCCAACGGCGCCTGCGACCACGAGGGCCAGTGCGTCCTGCTGGCCGTCTGGGCCGACGTGGGCGAGACCATCCGCACCCACCTGCAGTCCTACAGCCTGGCCGACATGGTCGACCGGGCCCAGGGCAACGTGGCCGCCCCGGTCTGAGGGCCGGGCGAGGGTCGCCGCCTCCTCGCCCGTCCTCCGACGCTGCCCGCTTCGCTCCAGCCGACCCTCCGGGCCGCCCTCACCGGCCCTGCGCCCAGCCCGTCCCCCGGTTCCACAGCGCGATGGCGGGCCACTCGAGATCCCAGCCCAGCACGCAGACGGCCCCGGCCCGCAGGAGGAGCAGCCGCCCGGCCACGGGGGGCAACCCGAGCCATCGGGCGGCCAGCACGCGCAGGACGTGCCCGTGGGCCACACAGAGCGTGTCGCCGTCGACGGCCCGCGCCCGCTCGATCACCCGGTCGGCCCGGCGGCCGACGTCGGCCGCCCGTCTCACCCTCGGGCACCCCGTCGTCCCAGAGGTTCCAGCCCGGCCGTCGTTCTCGGATCTCGGCCGTCGTCAGGCCCTCGTAGGCGCCGTAGTCCCACTCCATGAGGTCCGGTTCGGACTCCCCGTCGAACCCGGCCAGCGCGCAGGTCTCCGCGGCCCGGCGCAGCGGGCTGGTCAGCACCTGGGCGAAGTCGTCAGGCCGAGCTGGCCGCAGCAGCTCGCCGGCGGCTCTTTGCCTGTTCACAGCCCTCGTCGAGCAGGGGAATATCCGTGCGGCCGGTGTGTTGCCCACTCAGGGACCACTCGGTGGCGCCGTGCCTGAGCAGCACCATCCGGGCGGCCATGGGGCGTAGACCAGCACGGGGCAGGCGCGACGCGCAACTCGGCCCGAACACCCCGATGGAATGATCCGGGCACGGACCGGTGTTGTACCGGACAGGTTGATCCCGGAATCGTCCGGGTACGTACGACTGAGAGTGAGCGAAAAGCGTCTGGAGCGAAGATGAAGAGCGCGGTGAGCACGTCGGACACGTTGGGACTGATGTTGCGTGACCTCGACCAGTTCCCCATGCCCGACCACGAGCAGCAGGTCGAGTTGGCCAAGCGGGTCGCGGCCGGTGACGATGCCGCGCGGAAGCAGATGGTGGCGGCCAACCTGCGGCTGGTGGTGCACTGGGCCCGGCGGTACCAGGACCGCGGCGTCGACATGGCCGACCTCGTCCAGGAGGGCACGTTCGGCCTGATGCGGGCCGTCGACAAGTTCGACTGGGAGCGTGGCTTCCGGTTCTCGACCTACGCCACCTGGTGGATCCGCCAGGCGCTGCAGCGGGCCGTGCAGCAGCACGGGCGCACCATCCGCATCCCCCTCGAGGTCGGGGAGCAGATCCAGCGCCTCGAGCTGACCAAGTCCGAGCTGGCCAGCACGCTGGGCCGCGCGCCCACCGTGGCCGAGCTGGACGAGGCGACGGGCATGACCGCCGACGAGCGGGAGTCGCTCGAGGACGTGGCCCGCGTGACGGCGTCGCTCGACCAGCCGGCCGCGCTCGAGTCCTCGACCACGCTGGGTGAGCTGGTGGCTCCCGACGAGTCGGACTTCGTCGCCGACGTCGAGGAGACGATGGTCTACGACCGGGTCCGCGAGGCGGTCGAGCGCTTGCCCGACCTCCAGCGCGACGTGCTCCGGCTGCGCTTCGGCTTCGACGGCGACTCCCCGGCCTCGCTGCAGTCGACGGCGGAGCGTCTCGGCGTGGGCGTCCGCCGGGTGCGCCGGGCCGAGGAGGAGGCGCTGGCCGCGCTGTCCTTCGACGCCGACGTGCTCGGCGTCCACCAGGCGGCCTGAGATCCAGCGTCCGCCTCCGAGGTCGCTCGGGCAGCTGGCCGACGGTGAACTCCATGCGTGCACCCGTCGCGCGGGTGGTCGAAGGCCAGCTCGAAGGCGTGCAGGAAGAAGCGACCCGGCGCCGAGGCGCTTGTCGGCCACCCCGTAGCGGGCGTCGCCCACCACGGGGTGGCCGATGGCCGCCATGTGGACGCGGATCTGGTGGGTCCTCCCGCTCTGGAGGGCGAGCTCGAGCAGCGTCGTCGGCCTCGCCGCGTGCGCCGCTCCAGCACCGTGTAGGCGGTGCGGGCCGGCTTCCCGGCGGCGGTGACCGCCATCTTGGTCGGCGTGCGGGTCGAGCGCCCGATCGGCGCCTCGACCTCGCCCCGGTCGTCGGCCACGTCGCCCTCGACCAGGGCCAGGTAGCGGCGCTCCATCGTCCTCGTGGCCAGCTGGTCCACCAGCGCCCGGTAGGCCTCCGCGGTCCGGGCCACGGCGAGCAGGCCCGAGGTGCCCTTGTCGAGCCGGTGCACGATCCCCGGCCGGTCGGGCGGCGCAGACCCCCGCCGCCACCAGCTCGGCCAGGTCGGGGAAGCGGGCCAGCAGCCCGCCGACCAGGGTCCCCTCGTCGTGGCCGGCGCCCGGGTGCACCACCAGCCCGGCCGGCTTGTCCACCACGGCCACCGCGTCGTCGGCGTGGACGACCTCGAAGCGCACGCCGGGCTCCGGCGCCACGCCGCCGTCTCGGCCTCGGGCAGCGACGATGCGTGAGGGTGGCGCCCTCGCGCAGCAGCGTCGCGCCCAGCCGAGACCGGCGCCCCGTCGACCAGCACCCGGCCGGCGGCGATCAGCTCGGCGGCGGCGGCCCGGGAGACGTCGGCCACCATGGCCACCCCACGATCCGACCCGGACCCCGGCCAGGAGCGCCGGGACCTCGGTCGTCACCGTCTCCTCGACGCCGGAGGCCGGGGGCGGATCGGCCCCGGGCGTCCTCGTCATCGCCGCTCCCCGGCCTTCGGCCGCACCGGCCGGCACCGAGCCGACCGCCGAAGAGCAGGCACACGATGACGATGATCACACCGA
The DNA here is from genome assembly GCA_963774485.1 of uncultured Acidimicrobiaceae bacterium. Taxonomy (GTDB): domain Bacteria; phylum Actinomycetota; class Acidimicrobiia; order Acidimicrobiales; family RAAP-2; genus Bog-473. The sequence continues at coordinate 321,903 of CAVZFG010000021.1, read as the reverse complement.
CGGTCACGCACGCATCGGCCAGGTTGAAGGTGGGCCAGTGGTCCAGCGTGACGAAGTCGGGCACCTGCCCGCCGTGCCCGCCGACGATCCGCTCGCTCAGGTTGCCCATGGCGCCCGCCGAGCACCAGCCCGGCCGCCGACGGCCAGGGTCACCGTGCGCACCCGGGCCACGACGAACGGCCAGGACCACGACGCCGACGCACGAGCAGCACCGTCACCAAGACGGCCCGGCCGCTGAAGAGGCTGAAGGCGAAGCCCGAGTTGTAGGTGCAGCGCCAGCCCGAACGGCCCCCAGACGTGGCCGACTCGTGGAGGTGGTCCACGGCCAGCGACGTGGTCACCCGGTCCGCCACCACCACGACGGCGGCGTATGGCAAACGCCAGGACGCCGGGGCGGGTCAGCGCCGCGACAGCCCCCCGCTCTTGCAGGCCACGCAGAGCCGGGCGTACGGCAGCGCCCGCAGCCGCGGCTTGGGAATCGGCTGGAAGCAACGCTCGCAGTACCCGTAGGTCTTGTCGTCGATCCGCCGCAGCGCGTCGTCGATCTCCTCGACCGCCAGCGTGGCCTGCCCGGAGAGCGCCAGGTTGCGCTCACGATCGACCGTCACGGTGCCGCCCTCGCCCGACTCCTCGTCGAACTGCACGTCGCCCGGCTCCCGCTCGAGCGCCAGCGAGTCCGCCTCGGCGCGCAGCGACGTGGCCTGCTCCTGGTAGATCGCGCGCTCGGCCCGCAGCAGCTCGCGGACCTCGTCGAGGAACTTGATGTCCTTGGCGTAGGGACCCGTCTTGGGCCGCACCGGGGCGGGCGGCTTGGGCTTGGGCGTGAAGGTCGTCCGCGCCGGGGCGGCGGCGCCGGGGCGGCTCCGGCCCCGTTGTCGGCCGCCGCGGTCCTGGACCCTCTCGGGGCGGCCGGCGCTCTTCTCGGCCGCCTTCTTGGCCGGGGCGGCCGGGGCGCGCCTTCTTCGCCGGGGGCGCCGGCCTTCTTGGCCGCCGGCGCGGTCTTGCGCGGGGACGGCGCGGCCTTCTTGGCGGTTGGCGCCTTCTTGGCGGTGGCCGGCACTGCCTTCTTCGCGGTCGTGCGGCACCACCTTCTTCGCGGACGGTGCGGCCTTCTTGGTCGTGGTGGCTGCCTTCTTCACAACAGGGACTGCCTTCTTTTTCGAGGAGCGGGACGCTTTGTCGCCGTTGCCCCAACCTTGGCCGTGGACGTTTTGTTCCCGGCCCGTGGTGGTGCCTTGGTGGCCGAGCGCGACGCAGGCACCCTCTTGACCTGGGCGCCCTTGCTCGCTGGGGTCATCGTTCCCTCCTTCGGACCACTCGAGGTGGCCGGTCTCCCTGACGACGACCTCGTCCGGGGAGCGGGTGACGATACCGGACGGGGCGACGGGGGCAACACGCCCCGGTCACGGCCCAGGCGGGAGGGATGAGAGAGCGGCTAGCTCGGCTGGGGTGCCCCCGACACGGCAGCGCCGGTGCTGTTCTGCAGGTTCAGGGTGGGCGCACCGTCGTCCGCCTCCGGGAGCGCGCGTCGGTGGGCTCGTCCTCGCCCGCGCCGCGGCTGACGGGCGCCGACTTCGGCTTCACCCCCATGAGCGAGTTGCGCCGGCTGCACGTTCTCGTCGACCCACTTGAGAATCTCGGACAGCGCGCCGCGCAGGCGGTTGCGCTCCGACTCGAGGTGCCGGGCCATGCTCTCGACGTCCGCCGCCAACTCGGTCCGGGTGGCCTCCAGCCGGGTGACCTCGTCGCGCAGCTTCTGGTGCGTCTCGGTCTGCAGCTGCGCGGCCGTCGCCTCCGCGGCCGCAATGGCGGCGCGCGCCGTCTCCTCGGCCTGCGCGACGACCGCGGCCGCCTCGGCCTCGCTCTCCCGCTTGGTCTGGTCGACGAACTTCTGGGCCAGCAGCAGCGTGCGCTGCAGCGTCTCGTCGGAGAGCGCCGCCGCCGGTCCGAGGATGCGCCCGCCTGGTCACTCTCGGCCGCCACCGGCGCGGCGCGCTTCTCCCGCTCCAGCTGGGCGATGCGCTCGCTGGCCTGGCGCAGCCGCTCGTTCAGCTGCCGGACGTGCTCCTGCAGCCCCTCGGCTTCCTGGGCCGCCTTGTCCAGGTACTCATCGACCTCGTCGACGTTGTAGCCCTTCAGACCGAGGCGGAACTCGACGGTGCGGAGCGTGTCGAGGATCGATGAGGGCGCTTGGGCATTGTCCATGGAGGCCGATTCTAACCACCCCCACCTGCCCTTCCCGTACTGTCGCTCAGGCTCGGAGCACGGGGATCAGCACGATCTGTGCAACCAGGATGACCACGAGGAAGGAGAAGTCGAGCCCGGCCATGGGCCGGATGACCCGGCGCACCGGGCGCAGCACCGGCTCGGTCGCCTGGTAGAGGAAGTACTGGATCCGGGCCAGACGTCGTCCCGGGTCGGATCCGGAACCAGCTCAGGATCGCGTAGGGGAACATGATCAGCCAGATATAGGCCTCGATCAGCCACGCGAGGAGATGGAAGATGTTCACCAGCTTGCGAGGGTAGCGGCTCTAGTCGCGGCCGAAGCCGCGCTCAACCAGTCGCTGCCGCTCCTCGTCGGAGACCTTCACGTTGGTCGGTGCCAGCAGAAAGACCTGGTCCGCCACCTTTTCCATCTCGCCGCTCAGGGCGTACGTCACCCCGCTGCAGAAGTCGATCATCCGCCGCTGCAGGTCGCGCTCCGCCATCTGGAGGTTCACGATCACCGGGCGGTTGTCCTTCAGCCGGTCCGCGATCTCCTTGGCGTCGCCGAAGCGCGACGGGGCCACCACGTGCACCCGGGCCGAGGAGGGCGCGGCGGCGGGGCTGATGGTGGTGTCGACGGGCATGGCCCGGACCGCGGTGGGTCGCGGCGCGACGTTGCTCGGCGCCGGCCTCGGCTGGCTGGGGACGGCCGACTCGCGGGGGATGGTGCGGACCCGGCTCATGCCGCCGCTGAACTCCTCGGCCTGGTCGTAGTCCTGGGTCTGGGGCTCGACCCTGGTGGCGCCCGTGAACCCCCGCGGCGCCCTGTCCAGATCGTCGTACTCGTCGTACTCGTCGTCGAGCAGGCCGAGGTAGACCATGGTCTTCTTCATGAACGAGGGTGACATACCTTCTCCTGTCCCAGGACAGCGTAGTGCCTGCTCGGCGGCCCGGGCAGGTCCCCGCAGCCCGGCCGCCGGCCCACCCGTCACCGTCAGGCTCCCGCTGAGCCTGACGTCGGGCTCCACCGCAGGTTCCGCGTCGGGCCCCCAGCTCAGGCCGCTGTTCGCTCCCCGAAGAGGGCCCGGCCGATCCGGACCATGGTCGACCCGGCGGCCACCGCCGCCTCGAGGTCGTCGCTCATGCCCATCGAGCGCTCCTCGAGCCCCAACCGGTCGGCCAGCCGACCCACCGACCCGAAGGCGGCCTCGGCGGCGGCCTCACCCGGTGCCGCCACCGTCATGAGGCCCCGCACGTCGAGCCCCAGCTCGCCCAGGCGCCGCACGAGTTCGGGCACCCCCGACGGCGGGCATCCGTTGCGACCCGGCAGGCCGGTCGTGTCGACCTGCACCAGGACCTGGGCCCCGGGCGCGAAGCGGGCGATCCGCTCGCCCTCGGCCTCGCGGGCCACGCTCTGCCACAGCCCGACGAGCGGGGCCAGCTGCGGCACCTTGTTCCGCTGCACGGCGCCGAGGAAGTGCCACACGACGGCGTCGTCGACCGCCGGCCGCCTTGGCCACGAGCTCCGCCGCGTAGTTCTCGCCCAGGTCCGTCAGCCCGGCCTGCCGCGCCGCCCGGACGGCCTCGGGCCCGAAGCCCTTGGTCACGCCGACCACCCGCACCCGGGCGGGGTCGCCCCCGGCGCGCTCGATGCGCCGGCGGACGGCGCTCAGCCTCCGCGCGACCTCGTCGTCTAGCGGAGGAAGGAGGGGACGTCGAAATCGTCGTCACCCAGGTCGAGCTCGTCCTCGGTCCCCGTGGCGTCGGCGAAGATGTCGACCGGCTCGGGCGTGGCGAAGATCGTCGACGTCAGGTCGGCGGACCGCGAGGTCGGGGCGCCGTCCTCCCAGCGCTCGAACCCGGCGGCGATGACGGTGACCCGGACCTCGTCGCCCATGTTGTCGTCGATGACGGCCCCGAAGATGATGTTGGCGTCGGGATGGGCCACGGCGTGGATGATCTCGGCGGCCTCGTTCACCTCGAAGAGCCCGAGGTCCGAGCCGCCGGCGATGTTGAGCACCATGCCCCGGGCCCCCTCGATCGACGCCTCGAGCAGGGGCGACGTGATGGCCGCCCGGGCTGCGTTCGCCGCCCGGCCCTCGCCGATGGACGAGCCGATGCCCATGATGGCCGTGCCGGCGTTGGTCATGACCATCTTCACGTCGGCGAAGTCGGTGTTGATGAGCCCGGGCACCGTGATGAGGTCGGTGATGCCGCGCACGCCCTGCAGCAGCACCTCGTCGGCCATCTTGAAGGCGTTGACCATGCTGGTCTTGTCGTTCGACACCGTGAGCAGCCGGTCGTTGGGGATGACGATGAGGGTGTCGACCTTCTCCTTCAGGATCTGGATGCCCTTCTCGGCCTGCATGGCCCGGCGCCGGCCCTCGAAGGTGAACGGGCGGGTCACCACGCCGATCGTCAACGCCCCCAGGCCCTTGGCGATCTCGGCCACGACCGGCGCGGCGCCGGTGCCGGTGCCCCCGCCCTTGCCGGCGGTGATGAAGACCATGTCCGCGCCCTGGAGCGCCTCCTCGATCTCGGCCCGGTGCTCCTCGGCGGCCAGCCGGCCGACCTCGGGGTCGCTCCCCGCGCCCGAGGCCCCGGGTCAGCTGGCGCCCGATGTCGAGCTTGAGGTCGGCGTCGCTCATGAGCAGCGCCTGGGCGTCGGTGTTGGCCGCGATGAACTCGACGTTGCGCAGCCCGGAGTCGATCATCCGGTTGACGGCGTTGACGCCCCCGCCGCCGACCCCGACCACCTTGATGACTGCCAGGTAGTTGCCCTGGGAAGGCACGGTCGTCATGAACTCCCTCGTCTTCGGGTCGATCGCCGACCGGTCGCTCGCTGGTACGTTTCCCCAGACGTCACCGGGGACGTGCGACCAGCGACCCATCCCTGAACCTTTGGGGAAGGTTGATGTTCACAGTGCGGCAACGTGGCCCAACCATACGGGGGGTGTTCAGGCTGGTCAAGCATCGGGCGTCACCCTGCAGTCACCGTCGGCGCGTCGGGGACGCTCACGTCGATGACATCCCCGTTGTGCAGGGTCGCTCCCGCCAGAATCGACGACACGTCCTCGTACTTGGCCGGGAGCTGGGCCACCGAGCCGATGTCGACCACGATCGGGCTCGTCATGGCCAGCTGCACCCAGCCCGCCGGCTCGACGGTCACCCCGGTCACCTGGGCGGCGAAGGAGGCCGGCAGCGTCGTCGCCACGCCGGAGCCCGGCGCCGTCCTTGCCCGAGAGCACGGTGCCCGGGGCACCGGGCGCCTGCGGGCACGGTCAGGAGCAACAGGCCCGGCGGGCGGGTGGCGGACTCGGCGAGCACCCGGCCGTCCGCACTCAGCGAGTCCCACTGGCCGTCGGGCGCGGCCACGACGAGACGTGGCGTCTCCTCGGTCACCGCGATGTGCACGCCGTCGGGCCACGACACGTGGACCGACGCCGATCGCACCCACGGCAGCTGCTCGAGGCGCGCCGCCGCCGCGCCGGCGTCGACGTCGAGCAGCGGTGGGTGGGTGGCCAGCCCGGCCTGCGCCACGATCTGCGCGGCGGTCTCGTGCACGTTGCCGGTCACCGTCACCGAGCGGGCCGAGAACAACGGGGTGTGGAGCAGGAACCAGGCGCCGACGAGGCAGGCCAGGCCCGCGGCCGCGACGACCACGACGCGGAAGCGGCGCCGCCCCTGCTCGCCGCAGGACGGCCGTCCGGCGGGCCGACATACGCGGGTCCATCCGGCCGCCGCCACCGCCGGGGCCGCCGCCCTCCCGCCGGTGCCGCCCGCCGCCGCCCTGACTGCTCGCCGGCCCCTGGCGCGTGCGCGGGGGCGCCTGCGGCGTCATTCGCGAACCCTCCGGCGGTCGCCGGGCCATCGTCGTCGCTCCGCTCGGATCGTCGGTCCCGGACACCGGACCAGTCTTCCCGGCGTCGAAGCCGAGGAGGCGGACCTCGGTGCGCAGCGGGACACCGCAGCGCTCGGCCACCACGCCGCGCACGTGCTCCATCAGCGCGTGCACGTCGTCGGCCCGCCCGCCCCTGTCCGCCTGGATGAAGTTGGCGTGCTTCTCGGACACGTGCGCCGTCCCCATCCGGAATCCCTTCAGCCCGGCCGCCTCGATCAGCCGCCCCGCCGAGTCGCCCTCGGGATTGGTGAAGACCGACCCGGCGTTGGAACCGCCCGGCTGATGCTCGCGCCGCCATCTGACGATGGCGGCCACCGCCGCCTGTTCGTCTTCGACCGATCCCGGCGTGACCGCGAGCTCCGCCTCCACCACCAGCTCGGTGGCCGTCACCGACGAGGAGCGATAGCCGTAGGCCAGGCGGCCGACGTCGTCGGTGCCCCCGGCGTCGGCGAGCAGATCGACCCAGCGCGTAGCGGACGAGGCACGACGCCATGTCCGATCCGTGGCCCCCGGCGTTCATGCGCACCGCGCCGCCGACCGAGCCGGGCACGCCGACGGCCCAGGACAGCCCCGACCACCCCGCGTCGGCCACCCGGCGGGCCAGGACGGGCAACGCCAACGCGGCCCCGGCGCGCACGACCGCGGCGCGCATGGCCGCGCCGCGGTCGCTCCGGGCAGCCGGCAGCTCGAGCCCGGCGAAGCCGGGGCCGAGATGCACGCACGATCCCGTCGAACCCCGCATCCGACACCAACAGGTTGGAGCCCCGCCCGATGACGAAGACCGGGATCCCCGCTCCCGTCCCGCCTGCGGCACGCGCAGGGCGCGGCGGACCAGGTCGAGGTCGGCGGGGCCGTCGATCTCGACGTAGAGCGCCGCCGGCCCGCCGACGCCGTAGGTCGTGAGCGGCCCCAGCGGCTTGCGCAGGGTCGCACGGTCGCCCAGCGCGTCCGCCACGGCGTGCAGTGCGGCGCCGGGCGTCACCACGCCGGTGATTCGAGCAGGTCGTCGGGCAGCGTGGTGAGGTCGCCCGCTCCCAGGGTGAGACAGAGGTCGCCCGCCCGCAGCTCGGCGGCGACCGCCTGGCGGAGCTCCTCCCAGCCCGCGGCGTAGATCACGGGCAGCCTCGGGTCCTGCGCCCGCACGGCGTCGGCCACCAGGCGGCCCGAGACCCCGGGGACGGCCCGCTCGCCGGCGCTGTAGACGTCGGTGACCACCAGCACGTCGGCGTCGGCGAAGGCCGTCCCGAACGCCGGCGCCAGGGCGGCGGTGCGCGAGAAGCGGTGGGGCTGGAACACCGCGACCACCCGGGGCCAGCCGCCGCTCCGCGCCGTCGCCAGGGCGGCCCGCACCTCCGTCGGCAGGTGGGCGTAGTCGTCGACGAAGGTCACGCCACGCGACTCGCCGCGGAACTCGAAGCGCCGGGTGACGCCGGCGAAGCGGGCCAGCGCGGCTTGCGCCGCCGCGAAGGGCGCCCCGGCCTCGAGCGCGGCCACGGCGGCGAGCGCCCCGTTGCGGGCGTTGTGGAGTCCGGGGACCCCGATGCGCAGGGTCCCCAGTGCCCCCTCGGGCCCCCGCAGGACGAAGGACACGGAACTGCGCTGCAGCTCGACGTCCTCCATGACGTAGGTCGACCCGGCGCCCGCCCCGACCGTGATCGCCCCGTGCGCCGCGCCGAGGCCGCCGCCTCGGGGTCGTCGGCGCACAGACGACGGAGCCCGCCCGCCGCCGAGGCGAGGAAGTCGGAGAAGGCGTGGCGCAGGGCCGCGAAGGTGCCGTAGTAGTCGAGGTGGTCCGGTTCGACGTTGGTGAGCACGGCGAGGTCGGGACGGATGGACCGGAAGGTCCCGTAGCTCTCGTCGGCCTCGACGACGAGCCACTCCCCCGAGTCCCACACGGCGTTCGTCCCGATCTCGTTGACGTCCGCCCCGATGACGAAGGAGGGCCGCAGTCCCGCCTCCACGAGGATCAGCGACAGCATGGAGGCGGTGGTCGTCTTCCCGTGCGTCCCCGCCACGGCCAGGCAACGTCGGGTGGCGCAGACGGCGGCGAGCATCTCGGAGCGGGGCACGACCCGGATGCCCCGAGCCCGCGCCGCGCGCAGCTCGGTGTTCTCGGGCTGCACGGCCGGCGAGAACGTCACGGCGTCGGCGCCGGCCACGTTCTCGGCGCGATGCCCCACGGCCACGGTGATGCCGTGCGAGCGGAGGCGCTCCGCCACCGGCGAGTCCTTCAGGTCCGAGCCCGAGACCGTGTGGCCCATGGCCCGCAGCACCAGCGCGATCGCGCTCATGCCGGCTCCGCCGATGCCCACGACATGGATGTGCCGGGGCAACGCGAGGTCCAGCGCCTCCGTGCCGTCGGCCCGGCGCCACTGCCGTCGCCGGACCTGCTCCGTCGCCGGACCCGTCAGCGGGCATGGGCGTCGACCAGCTCGGCGACGCGGGCCGCCGCGTCGGGGTGGGCATGGCCCCGGGCCGCCTCGCTCATGGCGAGCAGCCGCTGCGGGTCCGACAAGAGCGCGTCGAGCTCCTCGGCCAGCCGCCGGCCGTCGCACTCGGGATCGGGCAGGTGCACGGCCGCCCCCATGCCGACCAGGGCCTCGGCGTTGCGGGTCTGGTGGTCCCGCGGGGCCCCGGGCAAGGGGACGAGTATGGCCGGGACCCCCGCCACCAGCAGCTCGGCCACCGTCATGGCGCCGGCCCGCGTCACGCAGACGTCGGCCCCGCCGTAGAGGAGCGGCATGCGGTCCTCGAACGCCACCACGCGGTAGCACAGCCCGTCTGGGTCCTCGCCGGCCGGGGCCGCCTCGGCCGGCGCGAAGGCCTCGTAGTCCCGCCGTCCCGTGACCTGGTACAGGGACCGACCCTCGCACCTGGCCCAGATTCCCGCCAACTCCGCCACCGCCCGGTTGACCCGCCGCGCGCCCAGGGAGCCGCCGACGCAGGCCACGGTCTGGCGGTCACCGGGCAGGCCGAGCGCGGCGCGGCTGGCGCGGCGGCCGGCGGGTGTCCGGTCCAGCGATGCGAGGTCGGGCCGCACCGGCGTGCCCGTGACGTGGGCCCGGGGCAGGTCCGTCCCGGGGAAGGCCACCGCGTTCGCCGCCGCGAAACGGCCCAGCAGACCGTTGACGGCGCCCGGCACGGCGTCGGTGTTCACCGACACCAGCGGCACCCTCGTCAGCACGGCCGCCAGCCCGGCCGGGAAGCTGGCATAGCCGCCGACGATGACCACCACCCGGGGGCGCCGGGCGAGAAACGAGCCCAGGGCGCGGGCGCAGGCCCACACCAGCCCCAGCAGCGCCCCCGCGTTGGCCCACCAGGCCGAGAGCCGCATGCTCCGGCGCAGCCCCCGTCCCGGCAGCAGCGTGTAGGGGAACTCGAGCGACGGCCAGGTGCTCGCCTCCTGGCCGCGGCGCGAGCCGTAGAGCTCGATCGTGTCCGCCGGGTGCCCGCGCTCGACGAGCGCGCGCGCAATCTGGAGCGAGGGAACGACGTGACCGCCCGTCCCTCCGCCCGCGATCACCGCGCCGCGCCCGGCGCTCACCGACCTCGGCCCGAGCGGCCCGGCCGGCGGTCCGACCCGGCGATCCGCAGCCCCCCTTCGCCCTGCCGGGCGACGTTGACGAGGACGCCCGCCGCCGCCATCGTGATCACCAGCGACGAACCGCCGAAGGAGATGAAGGGCAGCGGGATCCCCGTCACCGGCAGGAGGCCGACGACCGCCCCGACGTTGATCACGGTCTCCGCCCCCACCCAGGCCACCAGCCCCAACGCGAGCAGGGCGCCGAAACGATCGGGGGACTGCATGGCGGCGCGGATCCCCAGCCACATGAAGCCACCGAGGAGCGCCAGCACCAGCAGGGCGCCGAGGATGCCCAGCTGCTCGCCGATGACCGAGAAGATGAAGTCGGTGTGCGCGTTGGGCAGGAAGCCCCACTGCGCCTGCCCGCCGCCGAGGCCGTCGCCGAGGAGGTGCCCCGACCCCAGCCCGATGAGCGACTGGACGACCTGGTACCCCGAGCTCGAGCCGTGCGCCGAGGGGTCCATGAACGAGAGCAGCCGGGCCCGGCGGTAGGGCGAGGCCACCGCCACGATCAGGGCCAGGCCGACCAGCGCGGCCATCACCTTCATGACGGGCCCCAGCCGCACGCCCGAGACGAACAGGAGGGCCAGGGCGATGAAGACCGAGGACCATGGCCGTGCCCATGTCCGGCTGGGCGAGGATCAGGACGCAGGCGAAGGCGGTGACGAGGATCAGCGGGCCGATGATGCGGCGGTCGGTGGCGTCCTCGTCGAGGCGGCGGGCGATGAAGTCCGCGGCGAAGAGCGTGAGCGCCAGCTTCATGAGCTCGGACGGCTGCAGGCGGAACTGCCCGAAGCCGACCCATCGGCTCGACCCCATGGCGTGCACCCCGAGGCCGGGCACCAGCACGACGAAGAGGAGCCCGAACGTCACCAAGAGGAGCAGGGGGCTGAACCGCCGCAGCTTGCGGTAGTCGACGCGCAGGGCCAGCCACAGCGCCACGACGCCGATCGCCATCCACATGGCCTCCCTGATCAGGATCGCCCACGGCGTGCCGTAGGTCGCGATGGAGATCACCGAGGAGGCGGAGCCGACCATCACGAGCCCGATGACGCACAGCAGCGCGACGTCGACGAGCAGCACGGTCGAGACCGCGAACTGGCGCCCGCCGATACGCACGCCGGTCGGTCGGTCAGGGCCTGGCGATGGCCGAGGGCCGGGCGCCGTCCGGGCGGCAGCCGGTCGAGAGGTCGCCGACCGTGGCGCACCCGCCCCGCGCAGCCGCGGTCCGCCGGTCGCCGTGGCGCCCCGCTGTCGGCGTCACGCCAACCGCCCCCTCCGGGCGTGGACGCGCTCGTCAGCCCGGTCCGACACCCGATGCACGGCACCAGTTTCCCCCACCGGATGGCGGAAGTGGCGGATGAAGCGGCACCGGGTCACGTGAACTTCGCCACCGTCAGGAAGTCGCCGTAGAAGATGCCGAGGCCCAGCGCGCAGAAGAGCCCGCCCAGGATCCAGAAGCGGACGATCACCGTGGTCTCGGGCCAGCCCCCGAGCTCGAAGTGGTGGTGGATCGGGGCCATGCGGAAGATGCGCCGGTGGAACACGCGGAAGCTGATGACCTGGAGGATCACCGACACCGTCTCCATCACGAAGAGCCCGCCGATGACGAGGAGCAACAGGTCGAGGTTGAGGAGGAGGCAGATGGCGGCCAGGCCGGCGCCGATGGCCAGCGACCCGGTGTCGCCCATGATGATCTTGGCCGGCGCGGCGTTCCACCACAGGAAGCCGATGCAGGCGCCGGCCAGCGCCACCGAGACCAGCGCGAGGTCGATGGCCGACGCGGGGAGCACGTGGTAGATGGAGAAGTGGCGGAAGATCCAGTAGCCCATGATGGAGAGCACGGCGAAGCAGAAGGTGCCCGAGCCCGCAGCCAGCCCGTCCACCCCGTCGGTGATGTTCACCGCGTTGGACGTAGCCGACCATGACGAGCACGGCGAAGATGACCCATCCGGCCTGGCCCAGGTTGATGCCGAGCACGTCGATGCGGGTGAACGAGAGCTGCGTGGAGGTGTGCGCCCAGTACACCGCCAGCAACGCGAAGGCCAGCGCGCACACCAGCTGCGCGGCCGACTTGCCTCGCTTGTTGAGCCCGAGGCTCCGCCGGTGATGGACCTTGATGTAGTCGTCGACGTACCCGATGAGACCGAAGGCGACCACGACGCCGACGGCGAGGTAGCCGGTGCGCGAGAAGCTGATCTCGGTGCCGAGGTGCCCGATGGCGTATCCAGCCACGACCGACGCCGACGATGGCGATGCCGCCCATGGTCGGCGTGCCCGGCCTTGGCGCACGTGGGTGGCGGGGCCGTCCTCCCTGATGTGCTGGCCGATCTCGCGGCTGCGGAAGTAGCGGATGAGGACCGGGGTGAAGAGGATGGCGACCCACAGGGCGACGCCGCCCGAGACGAGCAGTCCGAGCACGTGGCGTCAGGCCTCCGGGTGCATGCCGCCAGGAGTCGTGGCCGACGCCGCAGGCGCGGTCGGCACGGCACGGGACGCCGTCGTCGTCGCGCCGCTCACCCAGGTGCTCGGGTCCGACCCGAACCGCACCGAGAGGGCGCGGCGCGCCTCGACCGCATCGTCGAAGGGCAGGCGCTTCCCCGCGATCTCCTGATACGTCTCGTGGCCCTTGCCGGCGATGACGACGACGTCGCCCGGACCGGCCGCATCGAGGGCACGGCGGATCGCCACCCCGCGGTCGAGCTCGACCACGACGCGGTGGTTGCCCCGTCCGCCGGGGACCCCGCCCAGCACCTCTTCGATGATGGCGAGCGGATCCTCGTCGCGCGGATTGTCCGACGTCACGAACGCGAGGTCGCTCAGGCGCGCCGCCACCGCCGCCCATGACGGGCGCTTGGCCCGGTCCCGGTTCCCGCCGCACCCGAAGACGCACAGCACCCGCCCGCCCGGCGCCAGGGTCCGCGCCTCGCCCAGCACCACCTCGAGCCCCGCCGGCGTGTGGGCGTAGTCGACGAGCACGGTGAAGGAAGGGCGCTCCTCGGCGGCGCCGCCCGCGTCCCGTCCCCGGCGGCGGGCCGCCGGCGGCCGACGGGGGCGCCGGCGCGGCGATGACCTGCAGCCGTCCCGGGACGGGCGAGAGGTTGCCCATGGCCCGCGCGATCTCCTCGGGCCCGAGCTCGAGCTCCTCGAGGGCGAGCGCCGCCTCCGCCGCCAGGAGCGCGTTGTCGACGTTGACGGCGCCGGTCAGCGGCGTCGCGATCCGTTGGCCGCGCCAGGTGAACTCGGTGTGGCCCGCCCGCAGCACGATGTCGCTGGCGTCGCCGTGGCTGACGGCGACGGTCGGGATGCGGGACCGTTCGAGGAGCCGCCGCCCCCAGGGATCGTCCGCGTTGACGACGCCGCGCAGGGCATGACTCGGGGGTGAACAGCATGGCTTTCGCCTCGAAGTACGCCTCCATGGTCCCGTGGTAATCGAGGTGGTCGTGGCTGAGGTTGGTGAAGACGCCGACGTCGAAGTGGATGCCCTCCACCCGTGATTGGACGAGGGCGTGGCTGGACACCTCCATGGCCACCGCGTGGCGGGCGCCGTCTGACCTCTGGCGGTCGCGCACGCCGGCCAGGACCCGTTGGATCTCGGTGGCCTCCGGCGTGGTCCGGGCTCCCGAGAGGGTGCCCATGACGTTGGTGGGCCGGCCGGTCGCGCTCGAGGAGGTCGCCCAGGAGCTGGGTCACGGTCGTCTTGCCGTTGGTGCCCGTCACGCCGATCATCAGGAGATCCCGCGCCGGGTAGCCGTAGAAGGCAGCCGCCAGCCGGGCCATGACGGGGCGCATCGTGCCTGGCGCGATCCGGGTCTGCACGACGTCGTGCTCCAACAGCTCGGGGATGAAGTGCTCGCACAGGAGCCCCACGGCGCCCCGCTCGACCGCCTCGGCGGCGTGCACGTGGCCGTCGCTGACGCTGGCCCGGCACGCAGCAGAAGAGGTCCCCGGGCACGACCCGCCGGCTGTCGTGCGTGATGCCGCCCACCTCGACGGTGGAGGGGTCACCGACCGACTCGATCACCTCTATGTCGTCGAAGAGGAGGTTCATGGGCACGCGTTGGCATGGTCGACCCGACAGCGTTGCATGCCCCGGGCCGCCCCGCGACACGCCTGCAACGGGCGTGTGGGAGCAAGTTCACGTGATGTCCTGGGCCTGGTCGGCCGCCTGGGGGGCCGAGCCCGGCGGGGTCGTGCTGGTCTGCGCCCCCGGGGTGGTGGGGATGTCGTAGCGGTGCAGGGCGTAGCTCATGATCTGGGAGAACACCGGCGCCGCGACCGTGCCGCCGAAGATCGGCGTCGGCCGGTCGAGGACGACGATCATGGAGAGCGTGGGGTTGGCGGCGGGGGCGAACCCCACGAAGGACGCCATGTAGGCGCCGGTCACGTAGGAATCCTTGCCCGGGGTGGGGATCTGGGCCGTCCCGGTCTTCCCGGCCACGGTGTACCCGGGGACGGCGGCGCTGGTCCCGGTGCCCTGGTTCACCACCTGCTGGAGCATGGAGTTCAGCTCGGTGTCGACTGCGGGTGAGAATGACCCGGTGGGTGGGCGACGGGGGCGGTCTGGGTCAGCGTGCCGGTCGGGCTCACCGTGGCCTGGACCAGCTTCGGTGCGACGAAGACGCCGCCGTTGGCGACGGCGTTGTACGCATCGAGCACCTGGAGGGCGTTCACCGCGTCCACCTGGCCGATGGGGAGCGACACGTAGTCGGTCGGCTCCCACTGGGCGGCCGTCGCCAGCAGCCCGGGCGACTCTCCCGGGAAGTCCAGCCCGGTCGGCTGGCCGAAGCCCAGGGCCTTGACCTGGTTGAGCAGGCGCTGCTCCCCCACGCCTTGCGCGATCTCCGACGTGCCGATGTTGGAGGACTGCGCCAGGATCTGCGTGGCCGTGAGCTGTCTCGGTGGGGTGGGGCTCGGCGTCGTGGAAGGTCGAGCCGTCCAGCTTGATCTGGTCGGGCACGGTGAAGACGGAGTTGGGGTTGATCAGGCCGTCCTGCAGCGCCGCCGAGAAGGTGACCAGCTTGAACACCGAGCCCGGTTCGTAGAGCTGGGTGACGGCGAGGTTGCTCGGGGCCTCGTTGACGGCGTCGTTCGGCCCGATCGGCACGACGCCCCCGGGCGCCGGAGGGCGTCGCCGGCTGGTCGCGGCAGGCGCGTCGGGATGGGTGGCGACGAGATTGGCCATGGAGAGGATCTGGCCCGTCTTGACGTCCATGACCACCGCGGTGCCGCTCACGGCGTCGGACGACTCGATCGCCTTGGCCAGCGCCTGCTCCGATTCGTACTGGAGCTGGGTGTCGAGCGTGAGCTCGACGCCGGTGCCCGGAGCCGTGGCGACCTGGTTCGTCACCGGCGACTGCGGCAACGCCACACCCGCAGGCGACTCCATGATCGTCTCCTTGCCGTCGGTTCCCGCCAACAGCTGGTTGTCCCCGTACTCGAGTCCGGCCGCGCCGTGTCCGGCACGCGTTGGTGAACCCGACGACCGGGCGCGGCAAGATTCCCGTTGGGCACGACCCGCTTCGAGTCGGCGATCAGGGTGATGCCCGGGAAGGCGTCCGCCGTGATCGTCTGGCCGGTCGACTGAGGTAGCTGGCGGGCCAGCACCACGTAGCCCGATCGGCCGGTGCAGCTGCGGCGGCCAGGGTCGTGGCCGGGACGTGGAGGATCGGCGACAGCGCGAGCGCCGTCTGCACCGGGATGCGCCACCTGGAAGTCGTCGGCGACGACGTCGTCGGTCGGCACCGAGAGGGCGAGGGGCGACCCGTCGCGGGCGTAGATGCCGCCGCGCAGCGCCGGCAGCGACACGGAGATGGAGGACTCGCCCCGCGCCGCCGCCTGGTAGGCGCCGGCGTGGAGCACCTGCACGTCGACGAGCCGCGCCACCAGCAGCAGCATGCCACGACGAGCACCAGGCGGACCAGGCGGATCCGGCGCTGGAAGGTGCCGCCGCCCAGCTGCGGCCGCGGCCTCGAGACGGGCAGTCGTGCGACCTTCGCCGGCGGCCGGTGCGCGCGCTGGCGGGGTCCCGTCGGCGGTGGCGACCGGCGCCGCGTCGAGCTGGACCGGCCGGTCGGGGGCGTACCGGCCGGGCCGGGCGAGCCGTCGGGGTGGCGGGCCTCGGGCGACGCGTTGCTGCGTCCTCGCCGTGCCCGCTTTTGTGGGCGTCTGACGCCCGGAACCGGCGCGCGCGCGGTGAGGCTCGTGTCGAGTCGTGACGCTCATGGCGTCGATGTCGGCGTCGTCGTCGAGGTGCCGTCGGTGGCCGAGGTCGCGGGCGTCGCCGAGGTCGCCGCGGTCGCCGCGGGCGGTCGCCGGCGGCTGGCGCCGGCGCCGGCGTCACCTTCGGGGTGGGCACCGGGACCGACAGCGAGACGTAGGGCAGCTCGACGACGTTGGCCGGCCGGACCATGTGCAGCTGCCCGGTCGCGGCGGCGACGATCCGCGACGGCGTCTCGAGCTCGGCGACGGCCAGCTCGCTCTGGCGGTGCGCGCTCTGCTCCAGCGTGAGCTCGTGCTGGAGGGCGGAGAGCCGCACCTGGCCGTTGGCCAGGAGCGCCTGCCCGACGACGACCGCCAACAGGGCGGCCACCACCATGGAGACGGACACGATGGTGAGCAGCCGTCCCCGGACCGAGCGGCGCCCGCGTGGGGCGAGCGGCGCGAGCGGGGCGGGAGCGACCCGGAGACGACGCGCAGCGGCGGTCGACGGGTCGCCGGCGTCGGGACGCCACGCCCCAGCGACGGGACGGGCTCGATGCGGCACCAGCGGCACGCCGGCGAGCCGGCGCCGCGGTCGCGTGGCGGGAGGCGCCATCAGCCCCTGTCCCCGTCCGGCTCGGCTCGGTCCGCACGATGGCACGCAGCCGGGCGCTCTCGGCGCGCGGGTTGGCGGCGATCTCCGCCGGCGACGGCTTGCGGGCGCCGCGGAAGACCAGCCGGTGCCGGGCCACGGCGCCGCAGACGCAGGGCAGGCCCGGGGGGCAGACGCAGCCACCGGAGGCGGCCTCGGCGAAGATCTGCTTCGTGAGACGGTCCTCGCCCGAGTGGTAGCTGATCACCGCGCACACGCCCCCGACGGCCAGGTGCGACAGCGCGATCGGGCAGCGCCAGCGCCGAGCTGACCCAGCTCGTCGTTGACCTCGATCCGCAGGGCCTGGAAGACCCGACGTGCCGGGTGGCCCTTGCGGCGGACCGCCGCGGGCACCGCCGACGCCACGACTTCGGCCAGCTGCCTCGTCGAGGTGAGTGGCCGGGCCCCCACGACCGCGCGGGCGATCCGCCCCGACAGTCGCCCCTCCCCGTTCTCCCGGAACAGCGCGGCCAGAGCCGTCCTCGGGAAGCTCGTTCACCAGGTCGGCCGCCGTCGCGCCGCGTGGACGGGTCCATCCGCATGTCGAGCGGGCCGTCGGCCCGGAAGGAAAAGCCCCTCTCCGACCCGGTCGAGCTGGGGTGAGCTGACGCCGAGGTCGAAGAGCACGCCCGAGAGCGGGCCCGAGCCCGAGGTCCGAGACGAGCTCCGCGAGCGACGAGAAGGGCGCGCCGCACGAGCGTGACCCGGTCCCCGAAGGCCGCCAAGCGGTACCGCGGCCGCCTCCAGGGCCGCGGGATCACGGTCCAGGCCGACGACCCGCAGCGCTGGATACGCCTCCAGCAGCGCGGCGGCGTGCCCTCCCCCGCCGACGGTGGCGTCGACGACCACGCCGGGGGGAACCGATGCGAACAGCGAGACCACCTCGTCGCGCAGCACGGGAATGTGTTCGAACGAGTGGGCCATCTGCAGCCCCCCGGCCGGTGGGTCGAGAGGGAGGTGGAGATCCGAACGACCAGCGTGGAAGTGGGTGGAGTGGCCTTCCAGCGCGCCGGTCGAGGAGCTGCACATGGTCCAGTGCGTTCCGCGTGTCGTCGTGGTGGTCCTGTCCTTCGTCCTGTTCTTGGCCCTTCCTTTCTGCCGGTGGCCTTCGTGTCGCCCGTCGTTCGTCTGTCGCCTGATCCGCCGTCGCCGCTACTCCTCGTCGCTCCGAGCAGCCAGCTCTCCTCGGGCAGCACCCGCTCGGCCCACGCCGCCGGATTCCACAGCTCCACCCGGTCGATGGCGCCGTGCACGAGCACTTCGGCCTCCAGCCGGGCGAACGCCCGCAGGTGCGCCGGGATCGGCATACGCCCCTGCCGATCGATCTCGACCTCGGCCGAGTTCGACGCCCAGATACGGGCCCGGTTCCGGTCCGCCGACCGTCCCGAGGCCGGCTTCTCCTGCATCGCCTCCATCTGCCGCTCGAACTCCCCGGGCGTCCACAGCGCCAGGCAACCCTCGGAGTGCTGGGTCAGGTAGCCGCCCCGCTCGAACTGGCCGCGGAACTTCGCGGGCAGGATCACCCTGCCCTTCGTGTCGAGCGAATGCTCGTACCTCCCAACGAAGCCTGCCACCAGCTGTATCTCCCACGACGCTCCCTGGCCTGCGTCCTTTAACGCCCCCTTACACCACTTCGCGCCACTCTACGCCCTTTTCCTCCACTGCACAACCACTGCGACCCCCTGGCAACCCAACGCAATCCCCGCCTGCCATCCGCGTGCACGCGGCCGTCGGTGGCGACGCCGCGGTGCACCCCGAGGCCATGGCGCGGAACCGGCCTCGGCGGAGGCGGCCGATCAGGCGCGAGACGTCGGACGAAGGAGAACGAGCGCAGGACGGAGCGCGTGGAGACGAGGCAGACGGCAGTGGAGCGTGCAGCCGCCAGCCGTCGCCGTGCGGCGCGGGCGTCGACGGCCGCTACGGTGAGAGCCGGGAACGAGGCGATCAGCCGGTCCCGCACGCGACCAAGGTCGGCGACCGGCGGGTCGAGCTCGGCCAGGCCGACGGCGACCGGGCCAGGTCGCTCACCAGCCCGTCGCCGGGTGCGCGTCAAGGTCGAACAGCTCCACCAGCGGGGCGGGCTCCCAGGCGGTGTAGGCGCAGGTGGAGAACAGGGCGCCCTCCCGGCACCGCCACTGCGAGAGGCCCATGACCTTGCGATCCCCCGTGGAACACCTCTCCCGGACCCGCGACCGGCGAAGCAGACCAGGTCCCCGTGCTCGCCCGGGCTCGGCCCGGCCCGTGTGCACCGTCGAAGCCGCCGGCGCCGAACCGGCCCAACGCCGCGCCCCACCAGGCCCCGACCCAGGCGGCGGCGACCGCCACGTCGGCATCCCACAGCGGATCGTCGCGCGGGATCCAGACATCCACCCAGAGCTGGTCGCCCGGTCGAGATAGACCGCTCCCCCCCCGCCGCGCCGCCTGACCACCTCAGTGCCGACGCCCCGCCCGTCGCGGGCCGTCGACGACTCCGTCGGCTGCGTGCTCCCGAGCACCACAGCCGGTCGCTCGCACGCTCGCGGGCAACGGCGTAGCGGCGCGCCATCGGCCGGAACTGCTCTACGTCGAAGAGGTCGAGGGGGGAAGTCGGGCGACGGGAGGCAACCGTCAGGAGGCCGCGGCGAGATACGGCTCCCACAGGGGGTCCACGTCAGAGAGGTGCCGCAGCCGCCACAGGTAGCCGTCGGGCGGAGCCGGCTTCACCCGGAGCGTCCAACCCAGCTCGGAGAGGAGCTGATCGGCCTTGATCAGGTTGTCGCGCTTGCAGGCGGCCACCACGTTGGACCAGTCGTGGGTACCCCCCCTGCTGCGGGGAATGACGTGGTCGATGGTGTCGGCCGGCTCGGAGCAGTACACACACAGGCCGCCGTCCCGTCGCAGCACCGAACGTCGGGTCACCGGCGGCGTCCGAGCCCAGCGCGGGATCCGGACCATGTGGGCCAGGCGGACGATGGAGGGCACCTCGACGTCGAGCGAGCCGAATGGAAGACGGCGCAGTCCTCCCTGAAGGCGACGGCCTCGGCCCGGCCCGCCAGGACGAGGACGACGGCACGACGGTCGGACACCAGGGCGAGCGGCTCGTAGGTCGCATTGAGCAGCAGCACCCGCTCCATACCGCCCGAGAGGCTATCCGCGGCGGGGGGCCGCGTCCTCCTGACACCATCGGAGGTAGTCCACCACGTCGCCGGCGTCAGCTCCGCCCTCCTCCCCGTCCCCGCCGAACGCCGTGACCAAGCGGAACCGCCAGTACGCCGTCCCCGGCACGGGGAGAAAGGGCGGACGGTGCCACCAGCCGCGCCGGGCCAGCCGGCGCAGCGCGCCGAGCGCCGGCCCACCAGATCGGATGGGGCGGCAACCGCCGCAGCACGACGGCGACATCACGGCCCAGGTGCCCGGCCGTCGCCGGCACGGTCGCGCGCACCGGCGCGGCCTCACCGCGCCGCTCACGCCGAGCCTGCCCCGCCAACCGACACGTGCCGCCCCGACCAGGGGGCCCCGGTCCCCCAGCCCGCCGGGCACCACCCGTGCGCCCCGCGCGAACTCGAGCCCGCACCGCAGATCCACCTCGCACTGCGCCGCCCGGAAGAAGGGCTCACCGAAGCCCAGCGCCACCGAACCGCTGACCACCGCCAGGGGCAGGTCGAGCAGGTTCACCGACCGACGCCACGGCGCGACCGACCAGCGTCCCGGTGCGCGCCACCATTCCGGCGAGGCCATCCGGCCGGCTGCCCGGTGATGGCGGCCAGCGCCGTCCCCGAGGCCTCGGCCTCGAGGCACCCGCGGCCGCCGCACGCGCAGGCGCGCCCGTCGGGCACGAC
The DNA here is from genome assembly GCA_963774485.1 of uncultured Acidimicrobiaceae bacterium. GTDB lineage: Bacteria > Actinomycetota > Acidimicrobiia > Acidimicrobiales > RAAP-2 > Bog-473. The sequence goes on along the minus strand of CAVZFG010000021.1, from coordinate 301,543 downwards.
GACGACGTGACCGACATGGCCGGCGTTGCCCAGCCGGCCGTCGAGCAGACGTCCGTTGAGGACCGATCCCCCGCCGACGCCGGTCGAGACCACCATGGCGATGTAGTCGCGCCGGCCGGCCGCGGCACCGATCCACCCCTCGCCGAGCGCCAGCGCCTTGGCGTCGTTGTCCACGAAGGTCGGCAGCGCCGGTCAGCTCCCGCAGGCGGGCCCGCAAGGGGAAAGAACGCCACGCCGGGATGTTCAGTGGCGAGACCTGCTCACCGCCGGGACTCATCGGCCCCCCGCAGCCGGCTCCGCACACCACGAGCCGGTCGTCGGCACCGACCGCGGCGACGAAGTCCAGCCACGAGATCGGCCAGGGTGCCCCACAGCAGCTCTGCGCTGCGTCCTCCCTCCGGGCGTGCCGCGCTCGCGGCCGTGGAGGTCCGCCGGCGTCGGCAGGACGCCTGGTCCACCAGCGCTCCCGTCGGTCGACCAGTCCGGCCGCCATTTTGGTGCCGCCGATGTCCACGGCCAGCGCCAGGTCAGTCACTGGAGCCGGCGCACCAGTCGGCCGGACGGAGGCGGACCGGAGTCGGCCGCAGCGGGGCCGCGCGACGGCCCCGCGGGTGCTCAGTTCTCGCGCCGGTGGAACCTGGTGCGGAACCAGTCGCGGGCCTCGGTGACCGCGCCTTCGATCCCGTTCGACGCGGCGGCCGCCTTCGACTCTCGCCGTCCTTGGGTCCGGTCAGGTCGTGCCAGCCCGCTCGGCCCATCCGGCGCAGGTTGCGCTCGAACCACACGGCAGAGCCGAACATGATGACGACCCCGATGAAGCCCGCGACGACCGACTTGGCGTAGAAGGCGACCAGGACGACCACCCCGAGGACGAAGGTGACCGCCGCCCACTTGCAGTAGCGGCCGGCATGGCGGTACACCGTCTCCGAGCGGACGCGCTCGGCGAACTCGGGGTCCTGCCGAACCAGCGACTCCTCCAGTTCGGCCAGAATCCGCTGTTCGTGATCAGAAAGAGGCACTACCACCTGCCCCCTGGGATCTCCACATCCGTCTGCGCCCCATGTTGGCACGCCCGGGGGCGCGGACAACGGGAACGTGGTCCCTTCGTGCCTCCCCATGGCGGCTCATCCACCACCGCCAGCTTAGAACCCGTTCGCAGCGTTCGGCACGCGGTCATGGACCGGCGCACCAACGGGCCCGGTCCAGCCCGGCCGCCCTGGCCGCCCCGCCGACCGCCGGCGGCGCCCGCGGGCCGGCGCTGGGCGCTCCGCCTTGGGCTTGCGCCGCATGACCAGAGCCGTGATCAGCGCCCCCAGCAGGCCCGAGATCACGATCACCAGGATCAACGGCGCCTGGCGGTCGTAGACCCAGAAGTCGATCTGGACCGTCCGCAGGTTGGCCAGCGGCGAACCAGCCCAGCAGGATGGCGGCCACCGCGACGCCGACCAGCCGTGACCTGACGCCGGCGGTCGACCTCTCCGGGCCGCCTCGCCCCCGTCCGTCCGGCTCCGAATGGGCTCCGAGTGCACCGGGCGCCTCGCCACGGAGCCATTCTGCCCTGCCCGGGGCACGCCACGTGCTTGCGGCCCGCGCCGTCCGGGTCCCGACACCCTCGAGCGCCACCCGCCCACCCGCCAGCTGCTATGAGAGTGGTCCCGGAAGGAGGGGCCATGACCACGAGACGAGATACTCACCGGCGCCCGCACCATGTGGGAGCTCGTCGACCGCCGCGCCGCAGGCGTCGCCCGACCACCCCATGCTCATCGCGGCCGACGGCGAGACGCTCACCTTCGGCGCAGTTCCGCGACCGGGCCGAGCGGGTGGCCGCCGGCCTCCAGGGCATGGGCGTCACCACCGGCTCGGTCGTCTCGTGGCAGCTCCCGACCCGCATCGACACCGTCGTCCTGTCCATCGCGCTGTCCCGCCTCGGCGCCGTCCAGAACCCGATCATCCACCTCTACCGCGAGCGCGAGGTGGGTTCGCCCTCCGCCAGACCGGCGCCGCGCTGTTCGTCATCCCCGGCACCTGGCGGGACACCGACTTCGTGGCCATGGCCGAGCGGGCGCTGGCCGGACGCCGCCACGCCGCCCGACCATCCTCGCCACCGACGACGGGCTCCCCGAAGGCGACCCCGCCGTCCTGCCGCCGCCGCCCCGGGGACGGCCCCGGAGGACGCCCCGATCCGCTGGATCTACTACACGTCGGGCTCGACGGCCGACCCCAAGGGCGTGCAGCACACCGACCAGACGCTGATCGCCGGGGGCTGGGGCCTGGCCCGCGCCCTCGACATGGGTCCCGACGACGTCGGCTCCATCGCCTTCCCCTTCGCGCACATCGCCGGGCCCGACTACCTGGTGACCATGCTGTCCTCGGATTCCCGGCCGTCCTCGTCGAGGCCTTCTCCGCCCCCGACGTCCTGCCCGTCTTCCGCCGGCACGGCGCCACCATGGTCGGCGGGAGCACCGCCTTCTACGTGGCCTACCTGGCCGAGCAGCGCAAGACGCCCGGCGACCCGATCCTGCCCACCCTGCGGCTCATGTCCGGCGGCGGCGCGGCCAAGCCGCCCGAGATCCACTACGAGGTGCGCGACGAGATCGGCGGGCGCGGCGTCGTGCACGGCTACGGCATGACCGAGGTGCCCATGATCTCCAACGGCTCCCCCCACGACACCGACGAGCAGCTGGCCAACACCGACGGCAAGCCGGTCGAGGGTGCCGACGTGCGCATCGTGACGCCTCGACGGCCGGGTGGCCGGGCCCGACGAGGAGGGCGAGGTCCGGGTGCAAGGGCCCGATGGTCTTCCACGGCTACACCGACCCCGCCCTCAATGCCGGACGCCTTCGACGAGGACGGGCTACTTCCGCACCGGCGACCTGGGCCGGCTGCGGGCCGACGGGCACCTGACCCTGACCGGCCGCCTGAAGGACGTCATCGTCCGCAAGGGCGAGAACATCAGCGCCAAGGAGATCGAGGACCTGCTCTACACCCACCCGAAGGTGATCGAGGTGGCGGTGATCGGGCTGCCCGACCCCGAGCGGGGCGAGCGGGTCTGCGCCGTCGTGCAGCTGGCCGAGGGCGCCGACGGCTCGACCTGGCCGACGTCGTCGCGTTCTGCCGCGACGCCGGCCTCATGACCCAGAAGATCCCCGAGCAGCTCGAGCTCCGCACGCGAATGGCCGCGGGCCGGCACCGGCAAGATCGTCAAGAAGTCCCTGCGCGACGAGTACGCCGGCCAGTGAGCCGACCGGCCGCCCGGCGGCCCACGCGCGCCTGGTCGTCCCGCCCGGCCCGATCGGCGACCGGCCCTACCGCATCGTCTTCGTCTGCACCGGGAACATCTGCCGCTCGCCCATGGCCGAGGTGATCACCCGGTCGCTGGCCGCCGCCACCGACGCTCGCCGACGGCACCCGCTCGGCGACCACCTCGACGTGCGCAGCGCGGGCACCGGGCCCTGGCACGAGGGCGAGCCGATGCATCCGCTGGCCGCCGGCCGCGCTGGCCCGGGCCGGCTACCCGCGACCACCGCCACGTGGCCCACCAGTTCAGTCGCCGGACTGGGCAGATCGACCTCCTGGTGGCGCTCGACCGCCGCCACCAGCAGACCCTGCGCAGCCTGGGCGCCGACCCCGACCGCCTCGCCCTGCTCCGCGCCTTCGACCCCGCCGTCGGGCGCCGCCGCCGACGTGCCCGACCCGTACTACGGCGACGACGCCGGTCTTCGACGAGTGCCGCGACATGATCGCCGCCGGCTGCGCGGGCCTGGTGGCCTCCCTGGCGGCCCACTGGGACCCCCTCTGGGCGGCGTAGACGCAGCTCTGCCGGCCCGCCGTGCCGTGGCGCCGCGATCCGCGCTGGCCAGCGACCCGCTGGTCAGGAGTCCGCCGGGTCCCGGGCAGCGTGTGACATAGTGCCGACGTGGTCTCACGCAGGGTCATGCGCCGGCGCCGCCAGTTCGCCGTCGGGGGCGTCCTCGCTCCTGCTCCTGCTGATCTACGTCGCCTTCTTCGCCGGCGGCTCGGGCACGCCGCCAGACACCGCCACCGGCGACCGACACCACGCACACGGTCGCCGCGCCGAGCACTTCCCGAAGCACTCGCCGCTCAACCCGGACTGGAAGGGCAACGGCAAGCACCGTCACCCTCGGCTTCGGCGGCGACGTGCACTTCGCGGGCGCCGTCGGCGCGACCTCGCCGAGGACCCCGCGACCGCCCTCGGCACGACCATCCCGCAGCTCTTCGCGGGCACGCAGCTGCGCATGGTGAACCTCGAGACGCGCCGTCACCGACGGCACCTGCCCCGAGCCGCAGAACAAGCCGTACATCTTCGACGCGCCCGCATCGGCCATCACCGCGCTCAAGAGCGCCGACCGTCACGGTGGCCACCGAGGCCAACGACCACGGCTCGACTGCGGCCCGCAGGGCCTGGCGCAGAACCTGACCATCGCCGCGCAGGCCGACTACCCGATCATCGGCATCGGGAACAACGCCGGCGCAGGCCTTCACCCCCTACCGGGTCACGATCGACGGCCAGCGCATCGCCGATCATCGCGGCGACCCAGGTGATCGCCGACAACCTGATCAGCACGTGGACCGCCACGGCGAGCCAGCCCGGCGTCGCCTCCGCCATCGACCCGACCGCAGCTGGTCCGCGAGGTCCAGCAGGTGCGGCGCACCGCCGACACCGTGATCGTCTACGTGCACTGGGGCACCGAGACCCAGGCCTGCCCCGACCCGCAGCAGGAGCCGCTGGCGCGAGCAGCTCGTCAAGGCCGGCGCCGACATCGTCATCGGCTCCGGCGCGCACGTGCTGCTCGGCGGCGGCTACCTCGGCAGTGCGTACGTCGACTACGGGCTCGGCAACTTCGCCTTCTACGACGACACCGCCCCCGAGACCGACAGCGGCTCGCTCCTCATCACCGCCGAGGGCCGCCACATCACCGGCGTCGTCTGGCGCCCCGCCACCATCCTGGCCGGCCTGCCCCAGCCCCTGACCGGCACGCCGGCCGCCGCGGCGGTCCAGAGTTGGAACGCCGCGCGCAGCTGCACCAACCTCTCGGCCACCCCGACGGCCAGCCTGACCACGATGCGAGGCGAGACCGTGCCCTTCGTCGCCCCGCCGGCCGACGACCACGACCACCACCACGGCGACCGTCCGACCGCCACCGGCGGGGCCGGCACGACGACGCACCGCCGACGACGGGATCCACGGGCGGCACGGTTCCGGCGACGACCACGACGACCACCACCACGGCGCCCGAGCTCGACCACGACCTCCCCGACCGACAACGCGAGCGGCTGAGCGCCCGCGGCCCGGGCGCGACGGTCAGCGTGCCGCCTCCGGTCCCGGGGCAGCTCGATCTTCGACCAGGTGTGCGGCTGCTCCTTGAAGGCGTCCTCACCGGGAATGCGCCGGTAGCGGAACCGGATCTCCTCCAGGTCGTTCGGCTCGGTGACCGTCTCCTCGGCCAGCCGGAGCACCATGTCGGCCTGGCGCCGCAGCACGACCCGCTGCTCGGCCGATCGTGGTGTCGAGCATGATCGAGCCGAGCGAGTCGATCAGCCGGATGAGCACCGCCGGCATGCCCCGTGCCGCCTGGCGGATCTTGTCGAAGGCCCGGTTGACCATGCGGGCGTACGACGGGTCGGACTCGATGAGGCGCACGCTGCCGGACGCGTCCCGGTAGACGCCCTCGTCGAGCACCCGGCCCGACACCCGGCCGAGCCCGGCCGACAGCCAGTCGATGCAGGTGAGGGCGGTGAAGGTGTCGTTGACGGCGGCCGAGAGCGCGCGGATGGCGATCTCGACCAGCTGGTCGATGGCGAACACCGGATCCTGCACGAGCGTGCGGTGCGGGCCGGTGACGTGGGCCTTGGACAGCGCCGGGCCACCTCGGGCGCCGCCCCCCGCGGCCACACCATGGCCAGCGGGCGCCCGGTGGCCAGGAAGTGGCCCGGCCGGTGCTCCAGGCGGATCACCGAGTCGGTGCGCGTGGCGATGCCGATCAGCTGGGAGTAGCCGACGTACTGGATGTAGCCGCTCACCTGTGAGGGCACGACGGCCCCGCGCTCCTCGATGAGCTTGAGCAGTTCGGGCACCGACTTCCCGGCCTCGAGCGGCGCACGCGGTCTCGGCCGGCACGCCGACCGGGTCGGGGAACTCGGCGTCGATCGACTGCATCAGGTCGTCGGGCGATCCCGGCGATCACCTCGGGCAGCTGAATGGACTTGGCGATGTGGTGGATGAAGTAGATGAGGACGCCGAGGTCGACCAGCAGCAGGGCCTCGGCCACCGAGGTGGACAGGTACGGGACGAATGTCGTCGCTCACGCTGTTGATCGAGACCGAGCGCCAGCACCGAATAGACGAACGTGCCGACGAACACGCCCAGTGTCACCTGGTTGCCGATGTCGCGGACGAAGTTCCGCATCATCCGCGGCCCGAACTGCTGCGACGCCAGCGTCAGCGCCAGGATGGTGATGGAGAACACCACGCCGACGACCGTGATGACGGCGGCCGCGATGGCGATGAGCACCTGGCGCTCCGCGTCGGCACTCCCGGTGCGGATCCAGATCGGCAGCAGGGTCAGGGATCGTGGTACGCGGCGAGGTCGATCTCGAACGTCACGAGGAACAGCAGCGACCGAGACCACGACCAGGATGCTCGGGACGACCCACAACGTCGTCCGCAGCTCCTCCCAGCGCCAGCTGGGCAGCTGCCGCCGGTCCTTGCTGACGCGAGCCGGCTGCGGGGCGACCGACCTCGTCCGAGTCGTCATGTGAGCGTGGCGGCGCTAGGCGGTCATGAGAGAGGTCATGGCAGGGTCACTCGTCGCCGACCAGTCTTCCCGGCACACCGCACAACAGTGCGCCCACACTAGTCGTCGGGTCACCGGCATCCCCGACCCGTCACGTCACGACGGGAAGAAGCGGGGCAGGTGTTGCCGGTTCGCCGCCAAGCAGCTCGTCCGCCAGGTCCGCCGCCAGCGGGTACTGCCCGACGAGCGGGTTGGCCAGCAGCGCGCGCACCACGTCGTCACGGCTCCCCGAGCACGCCGCCTTCACGGCCAGCCGCTCGTAGGCCTTGGCGTGCTGGACGAGGCCGAGCATCTCGGGGGGCAGCGGCCGTTGGGGCAGCGGGTGGGCGCCGCTGGCGTCGACGACGGCGGTCGTCTCCACCACCGCATCGTCGGGCAGCCCGGGCATGGCGCCGTCGTTGCGCATGTCGACCACCTGGACGTCGCCGGTCCCCGCGTGCAGCGAGGCCATCAGGCGCACGGCGGCCAGCGAGTAGTAGGCGCCGCCCCGGTACGACAGCGCCTCCGGCTTCGACACCAGCGCCGGATCGCGGTACTCCTCGAGGAGCTTGGCCTCCAGTTCGGCCACGACGTCGGCCCGAGACCGGTAGCCCGGCGCCGACTGCTGCGCCACCTCCGCGTCGTGCTGGTAGTAGTAGTGCACGTAGTAGGACGGCAGCGCGTGCTGCAGGCGGAGCACCTCGATCGGTACGCCGCTCTCGAGCTCGAGCTCGGGACCGAACCGCTCGAAGAGCTCGTCGAGACGGTCGGTCCTCCTGGTCCTCGCCCGACCCGGGCCGACCGGATCCAGGTCAGGTGGTTGAGCCCCACGTGCTCGATCTCGACGCCATCGGGATCGACGCCGAGATAGTGCCCGATCCGTCGCTGGGCCCAGATGGCCACGTTGCACAGCCCGACGGCGCGGTGGCCCTCGTCGAGCAGGGCCTGGGTGACGATCCCCACCGGATTGGTGAAGTCGACCAGCCACGCCCCGGGGTTGGCCCGGGCCGCCATCTCCTCGGCCAGCTCGAGGACGACCGGCACCGTGCGCAGCGCCTTGGCCAACCCGCCGGCGCCGGCGGTCTCCTGGCCCAGGCATCCGTAGCCGACCGGGAGCGTCTCGTCGACGTGGCGAGCCGCTTGCCCACCGATGCGCAGCTGGACGACGACGAAGTCGGCCCCCTCGAGCGCGGCGTGCGGCATCGGCCGTGGTCCGAGAACGTCCCGCCCCATCCCCGCGCCCGCAAAATGCGCTCGGAGAGCCCCCCGACGACCTCGCGTCGCACGTCGCTCGGATCGAGCAGGACGAGATCGTCGACGACCATTCGGTCCTCCAGATCACAGAGTCCGTCGACCAGCTCGGGGGTGTACGTGCTCCCGCCGCCCACGACGGCCACCTTGGTCCCCACGCAGCGCAACGTAACATCCGGCGTGTCCGACCCCCCGACGCCGAGCCGGCGGTCCTGGCCTTCGACGGGGGCAGCACCAAGACCGATGTCGTCCTCGTCGCGCGCGCCGGCGCCGTCTCGGCCGGGCCCGTGTCGGCCCGAGCAACCATCAACTGGTCGGGCTCGACGGCGACGGTCGAGTCGCTCGGCGACGCCATCGCCGCCGTCACCGCCGACGCGAACCTGGACGGGCGGCCCGCTGCCGCTCTGCCCGACCGGCGTCTACTGCCTGGCCGGCATCGACCTGCCCGTCGACGAGGAGAAGCTCGCGCCGGCCATCGACGCGCTGGGGTGGACGGAGCCGCCTCCTGCGCAACGACACCTTCGCCGTCTCGCGGGCGGGCACGACGTCCTCGCTGGGGAATCGGCGTCGTGTGCGGGACGGGGATGAACTGTGCCGCCGTGGGGCCCGACGGGCGGACGGTACGCTTCCCCGCCCTGGCCGAGCTCTCGGGAGACTTCGCACCCGGCGGCGCGTGGCTGGGTCTGCGCGCCCTCGGCCTCGCGCTGCGGGCGGGCGACGGACGGGGAGGCCACGACCTCCTCAGCGAACGCGTGCCGGCGCATCTCGGTCAGCCCGACGCCGAGGCCGTGCTCACGCGGCATCTACACCGGCGCCATCCCCTACGCCCGGCTCTTCGAGCTGGCCCGGGTGCTCCTCGACGCGGCCGCCGACGGCGACGTGCCCGCCCGCGAGGCGGCCGACACGTCTGGCCGACGAGGTCGACGGCCTTCGTCCGCGCCGCCGTCGTCCGGCTCGACCTGCAGGACGAGGCGGTCGAGGTGGTCCTGGGCGGAGGCATCTTCGACACCGGCGACACCGGGTTCCACGCCCGTGTCGCCGCCGGCATTCACGCCGCGGCGCCCCGCGCCGTCCTTGTCCGCCTCGACGCCCCGCCCGTGCTGGGCGCCGCGCTCATCGGGCTCGACGCCATCGGTGCGCCGCCCGGTGCCGCTCACCGCGCTGCGTGAAGCACTCCGTCTCGACCCCGCGACCGGCGCCGACGAGCCTGAAGACCGGGCTCGCCCCCGGCGCGCCTCAGCGGCGCCAGGATCGCCCCGGACGCCCGTCGGCGGACCCCGGCCGCCACCGCGGCGCGGCATCGCGTCCGCCACCATGCGCTCGTCGTCGGCCAGCAGTGCTGGGCGAGGTCCTTGACCATCTCGATCATCTCGGGGTGCTCCTCGGGGTTCCAGCCTTCGAGCAGCTCGGTCAGCCCGCTGCGCCGCGCCTCGGTCAGCTTGTCGAGCGCCGCCGGCCCGTCGGCGTCAGATACAAGTCGCACTCCGCCCCCCGGCGCCGCTCCTCGACCATGCCGGCCGCCACCAAGCCGTCCACGCCGGGCTGGATCAGCTCGGCGTCGACCTTCAGCCGCTGGGCCACCTCGTTGACGCGTGCACGCCGGCCGGTCGGCCAGCCGGTAGAGCAGCCAGACCGCACCGCGGCGGCAGGTCGATGCCGGCCCGCTGCGCCAGCGTCTGGTACAGCTCGGCCCGGTTCTCCCGGTCCGACAGCCGCGTCAGCGCCAGCTCGATCTCCTGCAGCGACGACCGGGCTCGCGGCGCCCCGCTGCACCTCGCCGACGTCGACCGTCTGCACCGTCTTGCGCAGCTCCACCTCGGGCAGCAGGAAGCTCAGGAGGAAGGCCAACGAAGGAGATCGGCACCGCCACGAGGAACACGGTCTGGATGGAGTGGGTGACCGCATCGATGTACTTGTCGTAGAAGACCAGCCCCTCGGCCGTCGACTTCAGCTTGCCCAGCACGCCGGGATTGATCGTCTGCGGGTTGAAGGACCTCAGGACGGACGCCGGGACCTTGGCCAGCGTCGGGGCGATGGTGTGGTTCAAGACGATGGCGTAGATCGCCCCGAACACGGCCGTGCCGAAGGAGCCACCGATCATGCGGAAGAACGTGGCGCTGCTGGTGGCCACGCCGAGGTCCTCGTAGGACACGGCGTTCTGCACCGCGACGACGAGCACCTGCATGATCAGGCCCATGCCGACGCCGAAGACGAACATGTAGCCGGCCAGCACCCAGCCGTTGGTCGAGGCGTCGATGAACGACAGCAGGTAGGCACCGACGGTCATCAGCGCGGTGCCGACGATCGGGAAGATCTTGTAGCGGCCCCACCGCGTCACCAGCCGGCCCGAGGTGACCGACGCGCCGAGCATGCCGAGCATCAGCGGGAAGATGCGCAGGCCCGACAGCCGTCGGGCTCACGCCCTTGACGATCTGCATGAACAGCGGCAGGAAGGTGAGCGCACCGAACATGGCGAAGCCCATGACGAAGCCGATGGCGCTGGCGGCGTTGAACACCCGCTCCCGGAAGAGCTTGAGCGGGATCACCGGCTCGGCCGCCACGCGCTCGACGAAGAGGAAGGCCACCGCCAGCACGACGCCGAGGACCGCGGTGGCGATGCTCGGGACGGAGACCCAGGCCCACGAGATCCCCCCCAGGCTGGCGAAGATGATGAGCGACGTCGCCGAGCCGGCGAGCAGCAGCGTCCCCGCGTAGTCGATGGCGTGGTGCACCCGCCGCAGATGGCCCGGGCAGCACTGCGCCGGTCACGAACAGGGCGAGAATCCCGAGCGGCAGGTTGATGTAGAAGACCCAGCGCCACGACAGGTAGGTCACGCAGAGCCCGCCGATGAGCGGCCCGATCACCGTGGCCACGGCGAACATGGCACCGAACAGGCCCATGTAGCGGCCCCGGTCGCGGGGCGAGACGACGTCGCCGATGATCGTCTGCGCGCCGACCATCAGTCCGCCGCCGCCCAGTCCCTGCACGGCGCGGAAGGCGATCAGCTCCGTCATGGTGTGGCTGAACCCCGACAGCGCCGACCCGATCACGAAGATGACGATCGCCGCCTGGAAGAAGATCTTCCGCCCGTACTGGTCGCCCAACTTCCCCCACAGCGGCGTCGAGACCGTCGACGCCAGCAGGTAGGCGGTGACCACCCAGGCCAGGTGCGACCCCCCGTGCAGATCCCCCACGATGGTGGGCAGCGCCGTCGAGACGATGGTCTGGTCGAGGGCGGCCAGCAGCATCCCCAGCAGCAGTGCGCCGAGAATGAACCACAGCCGACGCTTCGTGATCTTCTCGGCCATGGGAGGTGCTGCGGCGGCGCTCACCCCCACCTCCCCGACGTCTGCCACGATCGGCTCAGAGTAGGAACGCCCTGGTCAAAATGCAACCATGGCGGCCCGCCGCCCCCTTCCGCCGGACCGCTCACGGCGGAACCGACCGCCCGCAGGCGCCAGCTCCGCCGCGCCCGCGCTACGGTCCCCGCGGCGCCTGCGGCCGTCGCGGCGCACATGGACCAGATCCAGGAAGGCCTCCAGCCATGCGCACACGCCTCACCGAGCTGCTCGGCATCGAGCACCCCGTCATGCTGGCCGGCATGGGGGGTGTCTCCTACTCCGCGCTCGGTGTCGGCCGTTTCGGCCGCCGGCGGCTTCGGTGCCTGGGCGCCGGCACCATGAGCGACGCGACCATGGCGGCCGAGATATCCGCCGTGCGCGCGGCCACCGACAAGCCCTTCGCCGTCGATCTCCTCACCGCCATGCCCGGCAGCATGACGGAACAGGTCCAGATCATCATCGATGGCGGCGCAACCGCTTTCGTGGCGGCCCTCGGGGTTCCCACCGAGGTCATCGAGCAGTGCCACCGCGCCGACGTGCTCGTCGTCAACATGTGCGGCAAGGTCGACCACGCGGTGCGTGCCGTCGATGCAGGTTGCGACCTCGTCGTGGCCCAGGGCACCGAGGCCGGCGGCCACACCGGCCAGGTGGCCACGATGCCCCTCGTCCCCCAGATCGTCGACGCCGTCGGCGACCGCGTCCCGGTCGTCGCCGCCGGAGGCATCTTCGACGGCCGCGGCCTCGCCGCGGCGTTGTCCCTCGGCGCAGACGGCGTCTGGGTCGGCACCCGCTTCATCGCCACCCCGGAGGCTCGTGGCGTCCTGGGCTACAAGGACAAGCTGCTCGCCAGCCGCGAGGACCAGACCACCGTCAGCCGCGCCTACTCGGGCAAGACCATGCGCGTCGTGCGGAACAGCTACACGGACTACTTCGACGCCCATCCCGAGGAGCTCAAGAAGTTCCCCGAGCAGTTGGCCGTCTCGTACGGGGCGGGGACGATGCATCTCGGTGGCGACTCCTTCACCGAGGGCGTCGACGTGGACCAGGAGTGCTACCCGGCCGGCCAGGGCGTGGGTGCGATCTCCGAGCTCGTGCCGGCTGGCGAGCTCGTGCGTCGTTTCGTCGCCGAGGCCGAGGCCGTCCTCGACCGCCTGTCGGGCGTGCCCTGAGCCGACTCGGCCGCAGGCAGACCGACCTGCGTCAGGCGATCCGGTAGGTCTGGAGTCCGTGGGCCAGGACCCGGCCGGCCTCGTCGGTCGCCGTGATCTCGGTGAAGATCAGTTCCCGGGCCCGGCGAACCGTGCGCGCCGTGCAGCACAGATCGCTCCCCGCCCCGGCGGCCACGTACTGCACGGCCATCGAGACGGTGGAGGCCCGCATGCCACGCTCGAAGTCGTGGTTCGACCAGGCCGCCAGGGCGCCGGTTGTGTCGATCACCGCCCCGACGACGCCACCGTGGTAGGTCGACCCGTCGTTGCTCAATTCGATCCGGAACGGGAGGCGGGTCGCCACGTCGTCGGGCCCGTAACGCTCGACCTGCAGGCCCAGCCATCTCAGGAACGGCGTCTGGGCGAAGACCCCGGGCATCGCCGCACGCCGCTGCTGCTGCTCGGCCTCCGTCAGGTGGCCGGCGTCGTCACCGCTCACCCGCAGGCCCCCTCGGGCACGAGACGCCGGTGCCACCGAGGCCCCGGGTGCTCGCCGGGGTTGGCCTCGAGGTGCCGGTGGGGGCAGGGCTCGGCCTCGTACAAGCTCCGGGCGGCCGCGGCAGACCTCGTGACAGTCGGCTTGGGCGTCATCCCTCCCGCCAGCCCCCGGCGGCCGTGCAGACCCCTGACGGCGTCCAGAACCTCCGGTTCCGCCGCCGAGAAAGCAAACCCACTCCGAAGGCGGCCTGCTCGAGCCCCCGGCGCAGGGAGGGTTGATCGTGGTGCCCAGGACCAGATGGGGCGGCGCGACCGGCATGGGCCTCGTCTCGACCGGGCAGCGCCCGATCGGCGGTGACCCACCTGCTTCTCGTGCGACGTGAACAGTCCCGTGGTGCCTCCCCAGAGAGCCCGTCGGGGCACCGATCGCTCGATGCGCCGCCCTCAGTATGGGCACTCAGGGGCCCCACGTTGCACCGGGGCGGCGGCCGGAAAACGTTTTTGTACGGTCGTGGGATATTATGATATATCATTAGTGTTCAAGAAAGCATCCCGCCGGTGCCCGAAGGGACCGGATGACAACAAAGACCACCGAGGAGTCACCAATGGCACACGACCACCAACACGACCACGACCACGACCACTTCTTTGCCGGTCGCGGCATGCGGGGGCCCCGCGGCCGCTGGGCCGGCGGGCGCGGCGGCTGGGGCGGCGGACGACGCATGCCTCGCGGCGCCATCCGCACCGCCATCCTGGTCGCCCTGCGCGAGGAGCCCGCCCACGGGTACGAGGTCATGCGCCGGCTCGAGGAGATGAGCGGAGGCCTCTGGCGCCCCAGCCCGGGATCGGTCTACCCGCACCTCCAGATGCTCGAGGACGAGGGAATGGTCGAGTCCTCCGAGGTCGACGGCACCCGGACCTTCACGCTGACCGACGCCGGCAGGGCCGAGGCCGAGAAGACCGCCCTCCCCTGGGAAGCAGACGGGAGGCCGACGACGAGGTCCGCACCCTCCGCCTCGCCGTGGCCCAGCTCATGAGCGCAGCCAAGCAACTTGCGGGCGCCGGCGAGAAAGCGCAGATCGAGCGTGGCATCGCCGCGATCCAGAAGGCCCGCAAGGAGCTGTACCAGATCCTGGCCGAGGACTGACCGAGCCGTGGGGCCGAGGGAGACGATGCAACGGCCGGCGAGCAACTTGAGCCTTGCCCAGTACTGTGCAGCGAGAGCCATGACCACGACGACCCCCACGACGGCGCTCGACGGCGCGTCCCCCGAGGCGGGGCGCCGATCATCGAGACGGTCGGCCTGACCAAGACGTATCCGGGCACCGACTTCCGGGCCGTCGACGGTCTCAACCTCCGGGTCGGGACGGGCGAGGTCTTCGGGCTCCTCGGCCCCAACGGCGCGGGCAAGACCACGACGGTCGGCGTGCTGACCACCAGGGTCATCCCCACGGGCGGCCAGGCCTTCGTCGGGGGCATCGACGTCGTGGCCCACCCCACCCTGGTCAAGCAGCTCATCGGCGTGGTGTCCCAGCAGAACACCCTCGACCGCCAGTTGACCCCCTGGGAGAACCTCTACTTGCACGGCCGCCTGTTCGGCATGGGAACGAAGGAGTCGCGCAGACGGCGGACGACCTGCTCGAAAGGTTCCAGCTGTCCCGATTCGCCAAGGCCTCGGTCTACGCCCTCTCCGGTGGGATGGCGCAGCGCCTCATGGTGGCGCGCGCCATCTTCCACCGGCCGGCCGTCCTCTTCCTCGACGAGCCCACGGCGGGTCTCGACCCCCAGGGCCGTCTTGCCCTGTGGGATCTGCTGGAGGATCTCAACGCCGAGGGCCAGACGATCATGCTCACCACCCACTACATGGAGGAAGCCGACAAGCTCTGTGACCGGGTGGCCATCATGGACCACGGCAAGATCCTGGCCCTCGACACCCCGGCCGAGCTCAAGCGCAGCGTCGGAGCCGACACCATCGTGACGGTCAAGTCAGCTGGGGACCCCGAACGACTGGCGGAAGCCTTCGTGCCCGGCTGGAAGGACTCACACGGACGCGCCCCATCCCCGACGGCGTCGAGCTGCAGATCCACGGCTCCGATCGGCTCGTGCCTCGCATCGTCGAGGCCGCCGAAGCCGCAGGGTTCTCGCTGGCCGACCTCTCCGTGGCCGAGCCCACGCTCGAGACCGTCTTCATCGGGCTGACCGGAAAGGACCTGCGCGACTGATGGCGACCACCACCTCTCCCGCCCATGAGGCATCCACCTTCGGACGCCGGCGCCCACCATGTCGAGCTCAAGCCGACCCGCTCGGCCACCGCCGCCAGCCGGACGTCTCTGCGCGCCCTCATCCAGCGCGACCTGGTCGTCCTGTGGAAGCACAAGTTCGAGTTCACGATCCGCACCCTGGTGCAGCCGTTCCTGTTGTGCTTCGTCTTCCTCTACGTCTTCCCGAAGATCGGCCAGGGCATCGGTGGCGCCAGTGGCATCCCGGGCGCGGAGTCGGCTTTCGCCACGGTGCTCGTGCCCGGCGTCGTGGGACTCTCCATCATGTTCCAGGGGATCCAGGCCGTGGCCATGCCACTCGCCCAGGAGTTCGGCTTCACCCGCGAGATCGAGGACCGGGTGCAGGCGCCCTGTCCGATCTGGCTGGTCGCCATCTCCAAGGTGATCTCCGGTGGGGCCCAGGGACTCCTCTCGGCGGCGATCGTCCTCCCCATCGCCTCGGTGGTGCACGCCGCCGGAGTGGAGGCCCACATCAATCTCCACTGGCTGCTCATCGTCACCCTCGTCCCGCTGTCCTGCGTGTGCATGGCGTCGCTCGGCCTGCTGCTCGGGACCTCCTTCGAGCCGCGCAACCTCGGCCTCATGTTCGGGTTCATCGTCCTGCCCATCACCTTCCTCGGTGGCACGTACTACCAGTGGACGCGGCTGGCGCCGGTGAAGGTCGGCCCGGTCCATTGGCTGCAGATCATCGTGCTCATCAATCCGCTC
Source organism: uncultured Acidimicrobiaceae bacterium (assembly GCA_963774485.1). GTDB lineage: Bacteria > Actinomycetota > Acidimicrobiia > Acidimicrobiales > RAAP-2 > Bog-473. The sequence continues at coordinate 285,524 of CAVZFG010000021.1, read as the reverse complement.
ATCTACATCAACGACGGGATGCGGGCCGCCTTCACCGATGCAGCCCACATGCACCTCTACGTCATCTACCCCGCCATCATTGCCTTCAGTGTCATCTTCTTGGCGCTTGGCCTGCGCAACTTCCGCCGCAAGGTGCTCGCCTGATCAACCCGCGGGAGCCACCACTCCCCCGAGCCGGACGCTCAGGATCGGGCCGGCCCCCCCGCCGACCTCGTGGACGGTCGATGGCTCCCGTCGGGTGTCTTCCGGCCGGCCCGGAGCAAGCCGGACGCTCGCCCAAAACCGTGGCCGAACCCAGGTCACCCGGGTTTCTTTCCTCTACGTGAAAAGTGTGGCAAACGCGGCAGATCGCGGCCACGTCTGGGTAGGGTGAACCGAAACCGTGCTGCCTGCGTGTGCGAGCGCATCGGGTGGAATGGCGAAGGGACGGAATGTATGGACATGACCGGTCGGGAAGTGCCGTCCGACCTCCTGGACGCCTACGGCCGGGTTCGGGCCGCCACCGAGCGGCTGGCCTCCGTCCTCAGCGGGGAGGACCAGACCGTCCAGACCATGCCCGATGTGAGCCCGACGAAGTGGCATCGGGCGCACGTGACGTGGTTCTTCGAGACCTTCGTTCTCCGCGAGTACGCGACGGACTACCGCGCCTTCGACGATGCGTACGCCTACATCTTCAACTCGTACTACGAGGCGGTGGAGCGCGCCATCCGCGACCCGAGCGCGGTCTCCTGTCGCGTCCGGGCATCGAGGAGATCGCGCGCTATCGCGCCTACGTCGACGACGCGATGCAGGGGCTGCTCCGCGATCCCGGCCAACCCGGACTGCGGGAGCTGATCACCTTGGGGCTCCACCATGAACAACAACATCAGGAGCTGCTGCTCATGGACATCAAGCACGTCCTCTCGCGGAACCCGCTCCACCCCACCTATCTGGCCGGTTCGCCCGCGTGGTCCGGCGTCCACCCGCCCAAGGCTGGATGGATCGAGCACGACGGAGGTCTTGTCGGGATCGGCCACCGCGGGGAAGGATTCGGGTTCGACAACGAGTTCCCGTTCCACACGGCGCACCTGACCCCCTTCGGCTTGGCCGACCGGCCGGTGACGTGCGGGGAGTGGCTCTCGTTCATGGAGGACGATGGCTATGGCCGGCCCGAGTTCTGGCTTTCCGACGGGTGGGCGGTGGTCAACGCGGAGCACTGGGATGCGCCCCTCTACTGGTGGCGCGACCCCGACGATCCCGAACGCTGGCTCCAGTTCACTCTCTCGGGTCCGCGTCAGGTCGACCCGGACGAGCCGGTCTGCCATGTCAGCTACTACGAGGCCGATGCGTTCGCCCATTGGACCGGTATGCGCCTCCCGACCGAGTCCGAGTGGGAGACCATCGCGGCATCGTACGGGGAGGGCGACAACTTCTTGCGCGACGATTTCCTTTCGACCGGAGCACCCCATCCGAGGCCAGCGGTCGCGAGCAATGCCATCTTCGGCGATGTCTGGGAGTGGACCTCGAGCGCCTATACCCCCTACCCCGGGTTCCGGGCCGCCCCCGGCGCCGTGGGCGAGTACAACGGCAAATTCATGGTGAGCCAGTACGTGCTCCGAGGGGGATGTTGCGCCACGCCGGCGGGACACGGCCGCGCCACCTACCGCAACTTCTTCCCGCCCGGTGCCCGCTGGTCCTTTGGCGGAGTTCGGCTGGCCCGGGACCCCTGAGCCGTGGCCTACACCATCGACGTCCATCTCTCACCCGAGGAGGTCCGCAGGCAGATCCGCGCGGACGCACTGACCGGGTTGCAGGGGAGGGAGAAGTCAATACCCCCGGTCTGGTTCTACGACGAGCGTGGGAGCCGCCTGTTCGAGGTGATCACCCAACTCCCCGAGTACTACCCGACCCGCGCCGAGCGCTCGCTCCTCGAGGAGCACGCCGCGTCGATCGCCGAGCTGTCCAAGGCCGACACCCTGGTGGAACTCGGTGCCGGAGCCTGCGACAAGACGCCGCGTGTTGCTCTCGGCGCTCCAAGAGACGGGCCTGCTCGCGAGGTACGTGCCGTTCGACGTCAGCGACGAATTCCTCCGGGGCGCGGCCACCACGCTTTCCGAGGAGTTCGACACGCTGGACATCCACCTGGTCATCGGCGACTTCCACCACCATCTCGCCGAGATCCCGACGGAGGGACGGCGGATGGTCGCCTTTCTCGGCGGGACGATCGGCAACCTCACCCCCGACCAGCGTGCCCGGTTCCTCTTCGATCTCAACTGCACGATGTCGAGCGACGACTCGTTGCTGATCGGGACCGATCTGGTGAAGGACCCGAAGCGGCTCGTGGCGGCCTACGACGACGCAGCCGGCGTGACGGCCGACTTCAACCGCAACGTCCTCCACGTGCTCAACGAACAGCTGGGGGGCGACTTCGATCCCGAGCTCTTCCGACACGTCGCGCTGTGGAACGAGGACGAGCAGTGGATCGAGATGCGCCTGCGCGCCCAAGAGGCGACCGAAGTGCTGCTGACCGGAGCCGGCATCACCGTCACGTTTGACGAGGGTGAGGACCTGCTCACCGAGATCAGCGCCAAATTCACTCCGGAGCGAGTGGAGCAGGAGCTCACCCAGGCCGGCTTCGTCCTCGAGGGGATCTGGGGGGCCGAGGACGGCGAGTTCCTCCTCTCCCTGGCGCACCCGTACTGCTGAGCGCGTCGCCTCAGCCGACGTGCTCCGGCACCTCCGTCACCGTCACTTCGCCCAGCACGGAGACCTCGTGCCCCACCCGCGAGGACCGACGGCGGACGAGCCAGAGACCGAGCAGGACGACCAGGAGGGCGCTGGCGCCCAGGCTGAGAATGCTCGCCACGAGCAGGTGCGGCGGCCGGTAGACGAACGTCACCAGGTCGTCCCCCGCCGGGATGTGGACCCGCTGCACGAGGTCGAATGACTCAACCGGAATCGTCTGCGGTGGCCCACCATTGACAGAGACTGTCGCCCTCCATCCGGAGTCCCACGCCACGGAGCGGATGACGCTCGCCGCGGCGGGTGCGTCGACCTCGATCGCCTCGGACTTCGTGGCGCTCGAGATCACCTCCACGGGCAGCCGGCGACCCCCGGTGGTGGAGGCCGAGAGCGGCACCGGCGGCTTCCCGAGGGTGAACACCGCGTACCCCTGTGAGAAGCCGGCCGACTGCCACGGCCCGGGCACGATGGCCGACGAGAGTGAGCCTCCGAGTTCGTAGGGACGACCGGCCACCGTGATCACCGCTCTCAGCGCGGGGAGTGACCCGATCACTTGCGCCGACAGTCCGATGGCGGCTCCGGCCGGGAGCCGCTCCGTCACGGTTTTCGCACCGGTCGCCACGGGCATCACGTCACCCCAGCGCGTCGAACCGTCGGCAGACAACGTCCCGAAGCGGACGAGGGTGCCCGGGTTCGCCACGTGGGTGAGGACCAGGGTGGCGGAGCGGGGTTCGAGCGACTCGCCGAAGAACCACGAGGCGGTCTGCCCCGAATGCAGCGACGGCCTGGGCCCGGGGTAGAACGGGTACGCGGTCTCGTTGAAGTCTGCTCCGTACCCCCGGGACAGGACGGGGTCAGCACCGAATCCCTCTGGCACCTGGTGGATGTCACCCACGGAGCGGGGCGTCGATTCGAGCGGCACGAGGAAGTACTCCGGCACGGTCACGACCTCTCGGAGGTCGAGCCGACCGAGCGTCCCCGACGACAGCTGGCCGATGTCCAGATCGTCCTGTTCGTGGGTGTGGGTGGTCGACTCGTAGTTCCCGTTCACGATGGATGCGTAGCCGGACACCGAGGGGAGCTTGGGGATGATGTTGAGGTCGGGCACGCCCTGGGGGCTCCAGGGGTAGCTCGAGTACGTCTGAGGGTCGTAGTTGACCATCCGGCCGCCCGGAGGCAGATGCGTCGCCATGAGTTGCTCGATGGGGGTGGTCCCGGCCAGGAGCTCGTTGGGCGGTGTCTGCGTGAGCTGGCTGGTGAGCGCCATCAGCCCGAGATCGACGGCGACGAAGACGGCGGCCAACCGTGCCCACGGAACGCGCCCGAGTCGGGGCCGGATCCAGACGAGCCCCGCCGCGACGGCGCAGAAGGCAAGCGCGAAGACGGTGGCCTCGCGGACCGTTCCGACGACGAAGACGTTCGCGGGAACACCGGCGAAGACGTGGAGAAGAGAGCCTGGTGCGGCGAGAGCCCAGATGGCCAAGGCAGCCGTGAGGCCGAAGGGCACCAGGGCCATGGTGCGGTCGTAGCGTGTCATCGGGTCGCGCACCCGCGGCGTGTCCGTGCGGTCGATCCAGCCGGCGAACAGGACACAGATGGCGGTGGCCACCGTGATCATGTTGCGGCTCTGCAGGCGCTGGTGGCCGTAGAGCGGCAGGCTGTTGAACAGGTGCTCCAACGGTGTGTTCGAGCCGAGGGCGAGGAGGAAGCCGAAGAGGCCGACGGCGTACCACGTGAGCCGCTCGCGCGGGGGGAGCCGGCTCGGCCACCGCGGGTGCACCAGGGTGATCAAGGCGATGAGCGGCAGCACGCCCAGGTAGATGCCGACCTCGGGCAGGTTGTACTGGCTGAAGAACTGCGCCTCGCCGAGGTGCCCGTACCCGCCGTCGAGGTAGGGGACCAGGGCGAGGATGCTGAACGGTGTGGGATAGCTCCCGGCCGCCGCAAGCACGCCGCTCCCCCGCTGCGAGGCGCGAATGGCCTCGAGACCCGGCAACCACTGGATGGCCGCCAGTGACAGGGCAAGCGCCGTGCCTGCGGCGCCCCTCGAGAGGACTCGCCACCAGCGTTGACCGTTCAGGCCGGCCGACATGACGGCATACGCGACGACGAGCAACGCCTCGTCGAGCATCGCCTCGGGCGCGCCGGCCAGGATCACCGTTGCGTAGGCGATCCCGAAGACGATGGACCAGCGCCACCGCCCGTCGCGGACGATGTGCAGGACCGCCAACAGCATCCACGGGATGGCGACGAAGCCCTCGGTCATGTCCACGTGGTTCACCTGGCTGAGCACAGGCCCGGCAAAGGCGAACGTGGCCGCGCCCAGAACGCAGGCCGCAGTCGAGAGGGCCAGCGCCCGAAGGAAGACGTACATCCCGACGGCGATGGCCGAGAAGAGAACGACCTCGGTGGCGAGCCAGGCGGCACGGTCCGGCAGGACCACGAAGAGGCCCATGAGGGGGTAGAAGGCCCCGGCGTTGAAGTCGGCCATCAGCGGTGTGCCGCTGAAGATGTACTGGTTCCAGAAGGGCAGCTGGCCGTGGCGGTACATGGAGCCGACCAGGACGTGGAGCGGGTAATTCTGCTGCAGGTTGTCGCCCGTGATCAGGAGGTGCCCGCCGATGAGGTCCGGGAGCACGAAGCCCACGGTCGGGATGGCGATCAGAACGAGGTAGGGCCACAGGGGTCCGACGTGTGCTCGTAATCGGTTCACTAGCGAGGAGCTGCCTTCCGGAGTACCTGGACTTGCGCCCGCCCGGGCACGGCGCGGCACAATCGGCGAAAGCTAATCCTCCACCCTGAGAATGTCCTCAGAGGGTCACTGGGGACGCTTCGGGGGGGATTCATCCTCCCGCGGCTTTTCCGTGCGGGTGATGCTGCTGGACGTCGAGCGCCACAACACCTTCGGTTCGAGGGCGGTCCGCTCGAGACGACCGATGTTGGCGCGGGCGATGGACAAGAGGTCCGCCAGCAACTCGTCACCAAGGAGGAACGGAAACAGACCGAGGTCGAGCAATTTGGTGTGCGCCGCCCGGTAGTAGTGCTCCTCGAGTTCCACCCTCGGGTCGTCCAGATGCACGATCTCGGCGCCGCCCGCCGCGTCCGACACCTTCTGCGCCAACTCGCCGACCGAGAAGGACTCGGTGAATTGGTTGAAGACGCGGAACTCGCCGCCCTGGGCGGGGTTCCTGATTGCCAACTCGACGCACACCAGCGTGTCGCGGATGTCGAGGAACCCCCGTGTCTGCCCACCCTTGCCGTAGACCGTCAAGGGCTCACCGGCGGCCGCCTGGATCACGAACCGATTCAGCACGGTGCCGAAGACGGCGTCATAGTCGAAGCGGGTCGCCAGATCGGGGTGGAGGGTGGTCTCAGGGGTCGACTGTCCGTACACCACCCCTTGGTTGAGGTCGGTCGAGCGGAGGCCCCAGACCCGGCAGCAGAAGGCGATGTTGTGGCTGTCGTGGACCTTGGAGAGGTGGTAAAAGCTGCCCGGCTGCTTCGGGAAGGGCAGGACGTCCGTGCGTCCGCGGTGGGTGATCTCGATGTAGCCCTCTTCGATGTCGATGTTGGGGGTGCCGTACTCCCCCATGGTCCCCAGCTTCACCAGATGGATCGAGGGGTCGACGTCCGCGATGGCGTAGAGCAGATTCAGCGTTCCCACTACGTTGTTCACCTGGGTGTACACCGCATGTTTGCGGTCGACCATGGAGTAGGGGGCGCTGCGCTGCTCGGCGAAGTGGACGATCGCGTCGGGCCCGAAGCTGCCCACCATGTCGTAGACGAACTCCTCTTCGGTGAGGTCGCCGATGAAGACGTCGAGACGGTTGCCCGAGACGTGCTCCCAGCAGTCGACGCGCCGGTGCAGCGAGGCGATGGGCACCAGCGAGTCCACCCCCATCTCGAGGTCGTAGCCCCGCCGGGCGAAGTTGTCGGCCACCCCGACCTCGTAGCCCGCCCTCGAGAGGTGCAGCGCGGTCGGCCACCCCAGATACCCGTCGCCCCCCAGGACCAGAACTCGCACCTGACACCTTCCGTTCCGTGATTCCGTTCCGTGACAGCCAGATTTCACGTACGTGACAGGCCGAGTCTTCCCGTGTAACCTGGGACGAGCCTGAGAATCCTGTTAAGGAAGGTTTCGGAGGCACGAAATCGGCGTCAGCTGTGACAGAATCACTGCAGTTTCATGAAGATTTTGTCCCCGCGGTGGCCCACCGTGGGTGTGCAGGTAAGGAAGCCCCCATGGAGCCGGCGTCCAAGAGCGCTACCAACACCTTGACGTCATCGCCCGACTCCGTCGAAGCGCCGATGCCGCGGCGCAACCGGGGCTTCGGCTGAGCGTGCCCCGCACTGCGCTGTTGGGGCTCGCTGGCACGACGGCCATCGTCGTCGGTGCCGTCCTCGGTGGTCAGTCCTTCGAGACCCACCTCCCGGGCGCCTGGTTCTTCGGGATGCCAGGAGGGCTCTTCGGTTCGCTCGGCACCAACGCCTCGCTGCCGCCCGTCTCCGCCCTTGCGCTTGTCTTTGGAGGGCTCATCCTCCTCACCCGCGTCTGGTTCGGGTTCCTCGGTCACCTCAACCGCCACCACGGCTTCCCGGTGAAGCGTGTCGTGCTGGTGGTCGCGATCTGGGCCCTCCCGCTGTTGCTCGCTCCACCGCTCTTCAGCCGCGACGTCTACACCTACGCCGCGCAGGGCGAGATGATGAGCCATCACATCAACCCGTACTCCTACGGGCCCGAGGTGCTCGGCGCCACGCCCTTCAACACCATGGCCGACGCCGTGTGGTCGGGGACCGAATCGCCCTACGGGCCCACCTTCCTGTCGGCGGACGGCCTGCTCGACCAGGCCTCGGGCCACCAGATCCTCGCCGACCTGGTCCTGCTCCGCCTGCTCGAGGTCGCCGGCCTTGCGCTGATGGTGGCCGCCACCCCCACCATCGCCCGCTCGCTCAAACGCGACCCGGCGCACGCCGTCCTGCTCGGTGCCGGATCGCCCCTCGTGCTGCTGTCCCTGGTGGCAGGCGCCCACAACGACGCCTTGATGATCGGGCTCCTCGTGGCCGGGCTGGCCGTGGCCAGAGCGCTTCGGCACCGTGCCCGGGGTGATCCTGTGCGCGCTCGCGGCGGGAGTGAAGTCCCCGGCGGCGCTCGGCGTGCTCTTCCTCGGGTGGGTCTGGGCCGGCGCTGGGCGCGTCCACCCGGCGCCGCATCGGCCACACCGTCGGCGCCGGGCTCATCGCGCTGGCCACCATGGAGGTGGTGGCGCTCGTGTCGGGCACCGGCTGGGGCTGGGTCCGCACGACCACCGCCGCCGACGCCTCCTTCACCGGTGTGACGCCCGTCAACGTCCTGGCGCGGTCGGTCTCCATCGTCAGCCACGTGCTGCAGGTCCCGGTCTCCACCATGGACGTGCGGCCCGTCTTCAGCGTGCTCGGGCTGCTCGTCGCCGTCTATGTCGGGTATCGGCTCCTCCTTCGTTCGCCCGAGGACGGCGTCGTCCGCTGCCTGGGCCTGACCCTGCTGGTCCTGGCTCTGCTCGGGCCGATCGTGTGGGCCTGGTACGTGACATGGGGTGTCATCGTGTTGGCGCCCGCCGCGGCCGGCCGCCTCCGCACCGCGCTCATCGTCATCAGCACGTTCTGGGCCTTCGCCGGCATGACCGCCGTCCATGGCATCTACATGCGGATGCTCCACACGTTCGTCCTCACCGACCTGCTGCTGATCGCCATGCTCCTCGCCATGGCGATCATGCCGCTCGGCCAGTTCACGACCGGGAACGGCCGGGCTCGACTCCCCCGCCTCACCCCTGGGTCGGGCATGCTGGCGGGTGCGGGTGCGGGTGCGGGTGCGGCGCGGGCGCCGGAGCCGCCACCTGATCCCGGCGTCCCGTCGGGCGCCGACCCGCGACGCGCTCAGTCGGCCAGATCGAAGGCCGAGACGACGTGCGCCGGGCGCAGGCGCACGAGCATCTCGCCGGGGACGCCGTTGCGGGCGCCGTACTCCTCGGCCCGGTCGGCGCCCATGTAACGCCCGCCGATCCGGGTCGCCCAGCGGCGCACTTCGCTCGAGGTCGTCGCTGAGCTCGACCACGCCCTCGAGGACCACGAAGCTGAAGGGTGGCCGCTCGTCGTCCACGCACAGTGAGGCCCGCGGATCTCGGGTCAGGTTCCGCCCCTTGACCGTCGACTCGCCCGTGTTGAACACGACGGAGCCGTCGTCGTCGAGGTCGTACCAGACCGGCGCGACGTGAGGCCGCCCGTCGGCGCGGACGGTGGCCAGCTTGCCGGTCCGGGGCGGGAGCGCGCGTCAGGAACGCCCGCACCTGCTCCTCGGCCATGGAGCGGTAGGCCATCACGGTCAGACCGGTGCGGCCACGTCACGCACGTGCCTCCGCTCCGCTCACCCCGGGGTGCCGCCGTTGGCGACGTACGCCTCCGTCCAGGCCTGGATCATCGGCCCGAAGGCGGCCGGGTTGTACGCGTCCTCCTCGTAGGAGAACTTCATGTCGCCGGCGTAGTGCAGCACCGTGATGTTGTGCGCCTGGTGGACGACCCGTCGCCGGGGTCCTTCATCCGGTTCTCGATCCGGCAGACCCACCAGCCCGCGTTCCTCGTCGCACACGCACCACGAGTGGGGAAACGACGTTCATGTCCCGGTTCGGCCACTCCGCCATGAGCGGCGCGATCCACTCGTAGATCTCGTCGGGCCCGTGGAAGGTGCCGAACGTGTGCTCCAGGTACACGGCGTCCTCGGTGAAGAGGTCGGCCCAGTCGCGCCACTCGCCGCTGTGCCGCACAGCGGGCTGCCGTCTCCATGTAGTGCTGGTGCGCCCGCTCCAGCTCGTCCCGGCTCCACTTCTGTGTCATGACTTCAGTATCCATTCGCTCATGGTGACACTGCGCAAGGTGCTCAGGTCGACGAACGCGTTGATCTCCTCGATCATCTGGGTGACGTTGGCGTTCATGCGCTCGGGATCCCCGTCCGCGCAGTAGAACAGCATCGGATCGGTGACGTGCTCGAGGGACGGCCACGCCTCCTCCACGATGCCGGCCAGCGGTGGGGCTCCGTCGGTGACGCGGCCGGAACACCGCGTTGCGGACGTAGCGGGTGCGGGGCTGGATCGCCTCGGTGATCGGCGAGATCCGGGTGTGCCAGCGGGTGATCCATTCGTCGAAGGTCTGGTCGGGGTGCTGCTGCAGGAGGGCCACGGTGAGCACCCCGGGCGAGCGCTGCGCCGTCCGGCCAGTCCCGGGGGCGCCGACCACTGGTTGCCCCCGTAGTCACGGTAGAGGGACTCGACGACCGAGTAGCCCGCCAGGCGCTCGGCGGCGGCCTCGAGCACCTCCTCGAACGGCTCCGCGGTGGTCGACGGCGTCCACCCAGAGCGAGACGAGCCCGTGCAGGGGCGTCTCCCCTCGGGCGTGGGCACCGGAGCCGGGATGTCGCTCTCGGGGTCCCACACGTCGATGGTCAGGCCGCAGCGGATCGAGGGCCAAGAGCTCCTCGCGCGACCCGTCCGAGCATGACCTCGGCCACCTCGGCCCGGGTGCTCGTCTCCCCGAGCCAGTGCCAGGTACATCAGCTTCTCCACGCACCTCCTCTCTTCACCACGTCAGCCCGAGCGCGTCGCGCATCGTGGCCTCGAACTCCGCATCGCCGAGCGTCCGCCGCAGCTGCAGCACCATGGCGGCGTCCGCTCCCACCTCGACCCGCAGCGGCGTCGCCGGGTCCTCGAGGGCGTCGGCCACCGCCGACACCACCAGCTCGGGTCCCGGCCGCCCAGCCGGGCCGGTCAGCGTGGCCACGGTCCCGCTCCACTGGGCATGCAGGTCGGCGTAGACCGCCGGCCCGGGGTGGTCGTCCTCGTGCTTCATCCCCGGAGCGATGTACCCGGGCTCGATGATCACCACCCGGATCCCGAAATGGCCGAGTTCGAAGTAGAGCGTCTCCGACAGGGCCTCGAGGGCGTGCTTCGACGCGGCGTAGGCGCCTTCGAGCGGCGTCCCGATCTTGCCCTGCACCGAGCTGATGTTCACCAACAGCCCGCTCCCGCGCTCGCGCCAGCGCGGCACCACCGCCTGGGCCATGCGCAGCGGGCCGAGTGTGTTCACGTCGAGCACGCCGGCGAAGGACGTCGAGCGGGTAGGTCTCCAGCGGGCCGTAGCCCGGTCAGACCCGCGTTGTTGACGACCGCGTCGAGCTCGCCGGCCGCCTGCCACGGCGGCCAGGACCGACTCGGCGTCGCGCACGTCGAGCGGAAGGACCTGGGCCGCCGGCAGCCCGTCCAGCAAGCTCACATCCCGCGCCGTCGCGACCACCTCGTGGCCTCGGCCGGCCAGCACCTCGACCGTGGCACGGCCGATGGCGCGCGCCGCGCCGGTGACGAGCACCCGCACCGCTCAGCCCGGCCCGGCCCGGGTCCGGGGCGAGGCCGACCAGCTGCTCGCTCACCTGCCACAGCCGCTGCGCCGCGTCGGCGTCCTGCGCCCACGGCGTGGGCTCGCTTCGGCTTGCACTTGACGAAGTACTCGCCCGCTCACGCCGTCCACCTCGGGGGAGGAAGCCAGGTAGACCGAGGTGCGAGCGCCCTTGGCCGGAGAGAGGAAGAAGGGACTGCCGATCTTGATCCCGAATGCGAGCAGGCCCCGGGTATCGCCGTCCGCCGCCGTAGCCCGTGCGCACGGTGCCCGGGATGCAGCGAGTTGGCCGTCACCGCCGCTGCCCTCGAGCCGCCGCGCCAGCTCGAGCGTGAAGAGCATGTTGGCCAGCTTCGACTGCCCGTAGACGCGCATCGGGCGGTAGTGCTGCGTCGGACTGGAGGTCGTCGAAGGGGATCCCGCCGCGGGCCGTGCTGTGGGCGGTCGACGCCACGTTGACGATCCGGGACGGAGCCGACGCCCGGATCCGGTCGAGCAGCAGGTTCGTCAGGAGGAAGGGGCCGAGGTGGTTCGTGGCGAACGTTGCCTCGAAGCCGTCGACCGTCTCGGCCCGCTCGGTCAGCACCAGCCCGGCGTTGTTGACGAGCACGTCCAGCCTCGGTGCCTGCTCGAGGATCTCGGTCGCGCCTCGCCGCACGGAGGACAGGTCGGCGAGATCGAACACCGACGAGCTGGACCTGGGCGTCGCCACCGCAGCCGCTGTGCGATGGCCGCCACGGCGGCACGGCCCTTGTCGGCGTTGCGAGCCGTGACGAGGACGCGGGCGCCCATCGCACGCCAGCGCGGCCGCCGTCTCGAACCCGATGCCGGAATTGCCGCCGGTGACGACGACCGTTCTTCCCCTGCATGTCGGGCACCGCACAGCCTCCTCGGGACGAGCAGGCGTCAGCATTCCACACCGGCGCCGCACGGGAGCCCGGCGCTCAGCGCCAGGTGTCGCGGGCCTCGACGAGCCCCGCGTCGGCATGCAAGAAGCTGCCGCTCAGCGTCCGCTCCGCCGTGCGCATCTGCCACTGCAGCAGCTCCTGGGTGGCCTCCCAGGCGGGCCGGCTCATGTCCGGCGCCGCCCTCGGCCAAGCAGGTTGTGCGTCTGGGCCGGGTCGGTCGGACAAGTCGAAGAGCAGCGGCGGGAACAGAGCGGCATCGGCGGCGAACTGCACGTACTTGTGCCGCGGCCCACGCGACACCGCCAGCGCGCAGTGGCTCATCGGGATGCCGAACGCCTTCTCGGCCACCTGGTACACCGGGTCGGCGAAACTCCACTCGAAGTGCGCCGTGTCGCGCCAGTGCCCGGGGGACGGCTCCCCGCGCACGAACGGGCGCGAGCGACCAGCCGTCCACCTGGAGCGGGCACCTCGACCCCCATGAACTCGCAGATGGTCGGCAGCACGTCCACCGACTCGGTCACCGCCCCGACCACCGTGCCGCGCCCGCCGTCGGCCTTCGGCTCGCGGGTCCACCACGATGAGGGGACGTGGTAGCTCTCGTCCCAGTAGCCGAGCTTCTCGAGCAGCCAGTGGTCGCCGCCCATCTCGCCGTGGTCGCTGGTCAGGACCACCAGCGTCGACTCGGCCAGCCCGCTGCCCGTCAGGAAGTCGAAGAGCGGGGCCAACCCGTCGTCCACCTCGCGCTGGGCGCCGTAGTAGGTGGCCCGGAGCTGCCGGCGCTCCCGCTCGTCGCGCGGTGCGCGCGACCCACGGGAGTCCCATGGCCAACGCACCGAGCGGGTGGAGGGCCGCCTCCTCCTCGGGCGTCGGGCACCCGACGAACGGCCCGACCGCCTCGGCCGCGTAGAGGTCGTGATAGCCGAGCGGGTTCCGCCGGGGCGGATGGGGCCGGATGAACGAGGCGTGGACGAAGAACGGCTCGTCGCCGTGTTGCTCCAGCCACTCGACCACCGCCTGGCGCACGAAGTTCGTCTGGGAGAGCTCGGCGGGGAAGCGCGCCGGGGCCCAGGTCGACCCGTGATCGTCGGCGCCCGGGAAGCCCTCCATCGGCTCGTACAGCTCGTGCGGATTCGACGGGCACGTCGACGCCCTGCGCGGCGAGCCAGCGACCCCAGGCCGGGCTGCCCTGCTCCCACGGGTCCTCGACCAACGCCCGGAAGCCCGGGCAGCACCCCCTCGTAGCTGAACAGCCTCGGGTCGCCGGGCGGCACCGTGCGCGGATCGACCGAGGTGTCCGTGTACCCGAACAGGACGGGGTCGTAGCCGGCGGCCCGCGGGCCAGCAGCGCCACGTTGGTGAAGCGGGCGTCGAGCGGGGTGCCGTTGAGGATGGAACGGTTGCGGTGCTGGTAGGTGCCGGTGTAGAGGCAGGCTCGAGAGGGCCCGCAGGGCGCCGCGTTGGCCCAGTGGTTGGCGAACAGCACGCCTCGGCCGGCGAGCGCGTCCAGGGTCGGGCGTCTCGACCACCGGATGGCCGAGCGCGGACAGGCAGTCGCCGCGCCACTGGTCGAGCGTGATGAAGAGCACGTTGCGATGGGGCGGCATGCCGCCACTCTTGCCCATCGGCGCGCGACACGAACGCCCCGGGCCGCAGACGGCACGACAGCCGGCCGCTGCCGGGCTCACGACGTGCGGATCGGTCGCCCCTCCGAGCCGGGTCCCGAACTCGATCAGCCAGGCGCCGATGCGTGGCGCCATCGCCCCGGCGCACTGCTCGGCGGCACCGACACCGGGCGCCCGGCCGCCGAGCGCTGCGTCGCCCCGGGGTCACTCATCTGCACCGAGTCGCGACCGGTCCCCCGCCGCGGCCTCGCCGAGGCCACCAGATCCCGGCGGTGAGCATCGGCCAGAGACTGCACTGCCCTCGCTTGGATCATCGGTCTTCCACCTCACTCGCCCGCTTCCACTCCGGGGTTCACAACATTCGCTCAACCTGAGCTTGAGTTTACCTGCTGTTTGACAACGAATCAAGCATATTCTAATATAGGGCTATGCCTATGTTAACGGACGAGACAGTGGTTCACGGACCGAGGTCGGTGACCGCCGCCCCCTCCTTGGCCACCGACCTCTCCTGGCTCCTCTCCGTGGCTGCTCGGCCGTCGATGCAGGCCCGGTATCCGAAGCTCGCCGAGATGTTCAACGGCCGCGAGGACCTGGCGGATCGGGTCCAGAACTTCTGGGACGACGGATCCGACGAGATCTGCTTCACCGAGATGCAGGCACTGGCCCACCATGCAGGGGCGTTGGGAGAGACCCATCCGGATGCGCTGTGGCGGGCCATCGACGTGGCCGTCACCACGGTTCCCGTCGACCTCGAGATGCCGTCGGAGGGAGCCGAGGACCGGGCGGTGTTCCACGACCGCTTCCGGAGGCTCAAGGAGTCCCCGGCGCTCGTGCGGTCATATCTCGAGCTCCTCCAGGAGGTCTGGGGCCCCGTCGACGACATGTGGCAACAGGCGCTGCCGGTCATCGAGGAGGCAGGGTGCCACGTCGTGGCGCAGTACGAAGGCGGTCGGTCATTGGAGACACTGATAACTCCGGGGTGTGACATCTTGCGGGACAACCTCCCGACGATCGTCTCGAGCGTCGAGGCAGGCAAGCCGCTCGTCTTCGTGCCATGCCTGTTTTTCGGCTCGAGCATGTACCTCGAGTTCACCGACCTCGTCGTGATCGGAACCGGGGTCGGGCCTGGTGACGCCGTGGCCCGGGCCCGTACCGAGGAGGTGGCGCGCCGCGTCAAGGCGGTGGCCGATCCCACCCGCCTCGCGCTGCTGCATTCGCTGGCCACGGCGCCCAGCTCGGTGGGCGAGCTGGCGATGCTGTTCCGGCTGGCCCAGCCCACCGTGAGCATGCACGTCAAGGTGCTCCGCGAGAGCGGGCTGGTGCGATCGGAACGGCGGGGCGCGAGGTTGCGGTTGAGCGCGGACCCGGCGGCCGTCGAGTCCCTGCTCGGCGACCTACGCCAAGCCGTCCTTCAGGGCCCCGAGGGCGCCGCGACCGCCGTGGCTGCCGCCGGCGCCAGCACGACCGGCAGCGACCTGACGCCGGCCACCGTGGTCGAGAGCACCCGCACGGCGGGTCCCGTCACCGCATAGGTCGGGAATCGCCCCAGCATCTCCTCGAGGAAGATCCTCGCCTCCAGGCGGGCCAGGCTGGCGCCCAGGCACACGTGCTCGCCGAAGCCGAAGGCGAGATGGACCGGATTGGTTCGTCGCCGCACGTCGAAGCGCGCCGCGTCCTCCCCGAAGATCCGCTCGTCACGGTTGGCCGACGCGTAGAGCATGCACAGGTAGTCGCCCTCGTTGACAGGCGTCCCGGCCACGACGGTGTTCTCAGTGGCTGTCCGGCAGAAGGCGTGCACGGGCGTCACCCAGCGCAGGCACTCTTCGACGGCGCCGGGCACCAGGTCCGGCTCCGCCACCAGGGCGGCCCGCTGGTCGGGGTGCTCGGCGAGGACGATGGTCGTCCCGGACAAGAGGGTGCGCGTGGTCTCGTTGCCGGCCACGAGCAGGGTCAGGAGGAACATGAACAGTTCCTCCCTGCTCAGTGGGCATCCGCCGACCTCGCTCCCCACGAGCAGCGACACCAGGTCCTCCCCGGGCCGCTCCCGCTTCGCCCGGATGTGCTCAACGATGAAGCCACCTAGCTCGCCCAGCGCCACCATCGTCTCGTCGGGGGGCAGGTCCGGTGACTCGATCGCCGCATCGGACCAGCGGCGGAAGTCCTCCCGGTCCGCCTCGTCGATCCCCAGCAGCTCGGCGATCACGCTCAAGGGGAACGGGGCGGCCAGTTCGGCGACGAAGTCGATCTCCTGTCGCGCCGCCACGGCGTCGAGGAGGCTCGATGCGCTCTTGTGGATCGACTCGGCCAGGCCCGAGAGCGCACGGGGCGTGAAGCGCCGGTTGACGAGTCCGCGGAAGGCCGCATGCTCGGGGGGGTCCATGTGCACGATCGACCGGTCCAGTGTCGGCCTCCCACTGGCTCGGATGGGGTCGTTGATGAGGACACCGTGGCTCGAGCAGAAGCGGGCCGGGTCACGGCTGAGATCGCGGATGTCCTCGTAACGGGTGACGGCCCAGAAGCCAGGCGCACACTCGTGCACGGGGTCCTCGGCACGCAGCCCGGCCAGCACCTCGTAGTAATCCTCCCGAGCGAAGAACGTGGCATCACGCGGATCGATTCGCTGGTCCCCGGACATTGTCCGAGCGTACCGTGCACCCCGGTGCGGACCGGAGGACACGGCGAGACCGGCGGACCGGCGAGACCGGCGGACACGGCGAAGGTGTCCTGGTGCACGACTCGCCCATCCGGTCCGTGCGATGTGGGTGCCAGACGTCGGGGCCCTACCAGTGGTGTGGTTCACCTGCCAGGACAAGCCGGGAGGGCGCTCGCGCAGCATGGCGGCGCGTGCGACTTCACGTGGCACGACACCAAACGCCCGATGTCCCGCCGGCGCCGGCATGATCGTCGGCGGGCAACGAGGTGGCCAAGGCCGGCGTGATGGGTCATTCGCTCCTCGCCCGGACCACGCCCCTCGGACGCCGGTCGCCTCCGGGAAATGGCCGCCGCACCCACGCCGCCCGACCCGGCACGGCGGCGCTCATCGGCTCTCCTCCGACCGGGACGCCGCCTCGAGGCGGGCCAACAAGATGTTGCCCATCGGGTTGTCCAGCCGGCGCGGGTCACCGGTGATGCGCTGATGGCGGTCGTTGATGGCGAGGGCACGCACCAGTGCGAAGACCTCGTGCCAGGCGAGGTCGTGCACCTCGTGACCGCTCCGGTGCTGGTAACGCTCGACCACGTCGAGCGTCGCCGGGAAGCCGGGCACGCGCGCACCGAACAGCGCCTCCATCATGAACTCGAGCCCGAGATGCCAGCCCAGGTCCATCTCGGGCGGCCCCAGAGCGGCCAGGTCCCAGTCGAGCACCGCCCGCACCCGCCGCCGGTGGTCGAAGACGAGGTTGCCCAGGCGCACGTCCCCCCACAGCACGACGGTCGATCGCTCGGGCGGACGATGGCGGGCACACCACTCGAGTGCCTCCACCAGCGCGGGCAGGGGCTCGCCCTCCGACGACCAGGCCACGTAGCTCGCCCAACGGTCGACTGCATCCACGAGCCTCGTGCCCGGTAGCTGCTGCTCCAACGGGGTGCCCTGCCAGGGCACGCCATGCACCTCTGCCAGCGTGTCGATGAGACGGTCGTGCATCACGCGCTGGAGCGCGGGCCCGGCGTCGCGCACGTAGGGGTCGAAGAGCGGCGCCGGCCCGGGGATGTCGCCGGGCACCCGTGGCATGACGAGGAAGGGCGAGCCGACGTAGCTCGTATCGGTGACGACGACGGCCGGTGCGGGGGCCGGCACGCCCGAGGCCGCCGCGGCGTTCTGCACCACCGCCTGCGGCGCCAGGTCGTAGTCGGGGAAGGTGGGCTCGAGGGGAGGGAGCCGCACCACCAGGCCGGGACGCGAGGGGCCGAGGTCGACCAGAACCGTCTCGTTCGCCCTGCCGCCCTGGGCGTGCGTCAGCGCCGTGACGCGCGGCGGGTCGTTCTCACCGGCCGACTCCCCCGGCACTTGCTCGGGGTGGTCCGCCATCCAACGCTCGAGCCCCGTGCGGAGTGCCTCGTCGTCGCGTCGACCACCGGTGGCCACCTACGGAAGGTACCAAGTTCGCATCCCGCGATCATTCGATACCACGCGACCGATTCGAGCTGCCTGTCTTGCTTCGGCGGCTGGGACCAATCGCTGGTGCGGCACCGACGCCGAAAAGGAGACCGGCGACTGCGGTCACCAACGGGAGCCGCCGAACCTCGTGGACCTGGGCCGAGCAGAGCGCCTCGTGGAATGCCCTCCCGCGTCGCTGGCGCCGAGAGAACCCGATCGACGACGAGGCTCCGGTGTCGCGATGAGCGCTCGAGTACCACTCCATGAGCTGGTCGATACGCACCAAGGCGCCCCGTTGTGGAGTGGCTGAGAAGGGCCCAACAATCGGCCGGGCTCATTTCGTGTGGCGGCTTCTCGTCCCGCAGGTATCACGCCCGATGGCGACTGACTCTCTCGATATGGGTTTGAGCGCCGGTGCGCGGGTCCTGCGTCGCACCGCCCCGCGGCCCTGCGCTCGCCCCGTTCGGTTCGGGGCTAGGAGCTTGTCCGTCCGAATGAGTTCGTGCAACGAGTGCGGCTCACGTTCGTGGCTCCAGCGTGCCCCGCCCGTGTGGAGCCCAGATCGCGGTGGGTCGTCAGAGTGAGGGTGCGGCCGACGCGGGAGGTGGTGCCGAAGGACGGGACGTGGAGTAGCTCACCTCGGAGCCTGGCCCGACGGGAGCGGAGTCGTCGTCCGAGCCTCGCCGCGGAGCACGAGATCCTTGGGACGAGCACGACGAGACAACCGCGCGTCGAGCAGCTGGCACGCCTGCTGGCCGTCACCCGCTCGAAGCAGTGCCGCGATCGCCGTGTCCTCGAGGATGCTCCGCTGGGCGGCGCTCCCGCCGACGGGGCCGAAGGTCGGTATGAGGCCGAGCAGCACCGTCGCTGCATCGTCGAACTGGTGGGCGACGAAGAGCCGCAGCGCGGCGACGAACGGAGCCACGAGCCGGGCCATCGCCGCGTCAGAGCTTCGTCGACAGTGTCGCTCCAGGTCGAGGAGACCGCCGGCATCTCGGGCCACGGCCCAGGTGAGGGCCGCATGCATGCCCGAGAACGCTGTTCTGGGGGCCCTCAGCTCGCCCTCGGACGCTTCAATGAGGGACCGCGCGTCCTGCGGCCATAGTTCTTCCTCGACGGCGAGCCGCCACAGGAGCGACGCGCTGTCGACCATCGCCCTGGTGCCCCAGGCGGCGGGAGGGGCGAGCTGGCTGCGGTAGCGCACGATGACGGCGTCGGTGTTGTCGAGAGCCAGCTCATGGAACTTGGGAAGCGTACCCAGGGATGGGGCCGTCGTGGCCCTGGCACGCCTGCCGCCGAATAGCCCGCGATTCAAGGGCGAGCGTGGGCCGCTGGGTGCTGCGGTTGGAAGCACGCGAGCCCACGCTCAAGCCCACACCGACAGAGTCTGTCGGCTTACGGCGTGATACTTGCAGGGCGAGCGCGGGCCCGCGGTTGGGATGACCTGGAAGGCCCCGCGAGCCAGGCGCTCAACCCCCATACCGACAGAGCCCGTCGGCAGCGGGCGTGATACTTGCGGCACGTGAACCCAAAGGGCGTAGCGTCGTCAGGATCCGCGCACCTGCGGAAACCAGAAGCGGGTACAAACCAGAACCGAGGTACATAGACATGACGGTGCTTTCGGTAACGACCTTGACTGTAAAGCCGGACCGCTACGAAGACTTCACTCCTTCTGTTCACCGAGCGAACTGTGGAACTGCTGGACACGCTTTCCGCTCATGGGATCGCCGCTGACCGCGAGCCTCGAAGGCTGAATCGCCTGCTAACCGGTCGAAGGTGGCGGCTGGCCCCACCCAACCGGATCTGGGTTACCCGATCGCCCAGATCGATCCGGTGGGCTCGTATCACTGAGTTAGACGTGCTGACCGTCGGGCTTTATGTCCAGCCGGTCCACTGCCACGATCCCGTTCTACTGGGCGCCTTCCCTGACCCACGATGAGTGACAAGCCTCCGCGGAAGTGCTTCACCTGATGTTCGTGTTCGTCGGTGCGCCCACAGAACGGGCAGTCGTCATTACTGGAGCCCGGGCTCACTGATGCGGCCTTGACGAGCTCGTGGAGGGCATCGGTCAGGCCATGGGCGAGATTCCACACATCGGGCACCGTGTTGGGGCTCGCCAACAGCCCGAAGTAGAGCGAGCCGAGGTAGCTCTGCACGGTGATGTTGAGACCGATACCGTCGATGATTGGACCCATCGGGTATGCCGCCACCAGACGGGCCCCCGCGAAGTAGAGGGCGTCGGGTGGACCGACGATGTTCGAGATGATCACGTTGCCTGGCCGCACTCGACGCACGACTCCGAGGCGCGAGCCCAAACGGATGGCGGGCGCAATCAACGCGGGCACGGCTGCCTCGATCCACGCCGAGCCGACGGCATCGAGACCCGCAGCGTGCTCTTGGGCCTTGGCCGCTTGCGTAGCATGGCCGATGGTCCGCAGCCGCTGCACCGGGTCATCAACGGCGCTCGCCAAGGAGACAAACATGGCAGAGAGTTGGTTGCCCATCGTCCCCCGCTCATGCTCGGCCCGCACCGAGACCGGAACAATGGCCACCGCCGACGTTTCCGGCTGATCGTCCAGTGCGGCGAGGTGGTGGCGCAGCGCCCCCGAACACATCGCCAACACCACGTCGTTCACCGTGACATCGAATGCGCCTTTGACCGACTTCACCTCGTCGAGACTCACCTGGGCGAAGGCAACCCGCCGCTCTGGCCCCAAGGGGACACCGAGTGAGGTTCGGGGCGCGGCCAGTGGCAACGACACCGCCGAGAACCCAGCCCGGAGGGCATGCCCCAGCAGGTTTTCGCCGGCTCGCGCGGTGCGCCATGCCGCCCGCGTGGTCGCCGCCGGGCGCCGGCAGAGCTGCACGAGTGCGTCACCCACAAGCTTGAGGTCGCAGGGTACGTGCTCGGGCTTCCAGGGCGGATCCGGAGGGTCCACCACTGTCGGCTCCGGTGCGAGATCGAGCAGGTTGACGACGAGCTCTTCCCCCGAGACCCCATCGATGGCGGCGTGGTGGACCCTGGTGAGCGAGGCGGCCAGACCCCCCTGCAGGCCCTCGATCACGTACATCTCCCACGGTGGTCGGCTCCGATCCAGCGGCCGGCTCAAGACGGCCGCAGTGAACTCGGCCAACTCGGACTCCCCACCCGGCGACGCAATGACCACTCGGTGCAAGTGATGGTCCAGGTCGAAGTCCGGATCCTCCACCCAGCGCGGGTGGTCGAGGCCGAGTGGGACCTCCACCAGCCGTCGGCGAAATGGCGGCAGCAAGTGCAGACGCTGCTCTAGGTGTGCTCGCACCCCGGCGAACGAGTACCCCTCAGGTGCCGTCGAGGGATCGAGGATGCAGACGTAGGCCACCTGCATGTGGGCCGTGGGCGTCTCGAGGTAAAAGAACATCGGGTCCAGCCCGCTCAGTCGCCGCATGCCGACCCCTCCCTACATTGTGGGTTGGCTCACGAGACCAGATCGCTGGGTCGAGAACCGACCCGACACTCATTTGCGGGTAGAGCATGCCACCTGCGGGCAAAGGATGCCGGGATCTGGTAGCCGAGGGACTGATGTGGCCGATTGTGGTCGTATTCGAGGCACGGTCCGTTTCACGCTGCCAGCTTGAGCGGCCCCTGAGGCCCCTGCGACGGGGAGGCCCTGGACGGGGCTACACATGACATAGCCGGTTTGGAGCTACACGTGAGCTTCTCGCCGTCGGACATGGAATAGCCGATTTCGAGGTTGACAAGGAACTGGTCACGGACCCTCCTTGTGTGTGCGTTTACCCACGCCCAGACCTGATGCGTTCGGGGACATTTAGCGTTGGTTCCGGGCATCCACCGATTTGGCGGAAGCCCTTCGTAGGGTGCGTCGGGTCGGTTCTTCTGGCTTGACTGAACTGGGGTCGGAGCGAGCGAGAGCTCGACTCCACAACGGTGATCGTCGACCAGACGAGCCTCCCGACGCACGTGCATCCCTTTTCTGGAACTCGGTGGCCGATCGTGGAGTCGGACCCTGCTTCTCGAATGTCTGGATGGTCACACCCCTGCGGAAAGTGCACCGGTCGACGACGGAGAGCCGACTGATCAGCCCATCCTGCGAAGGGACCATGCCATGAACGAAGTGAGGTTGGGCATCGACATTGCCTGTCGAGCCGACCACCGAGCCAGCCTGGCCGAGGAGCGAGGTGACTTCATCTGGTCGTCGTGGAAGTTCCGCACGACGACTGCCGACCTCGAGCACCTGTGGGCCAAGATCCCAGACGAGGCCTCGGTGAGCGTGATCCTCGAGCCCACCCGCAACGCCTGGGTGCCGCTGTCGGCCTGGCTCCAAGCACGCGGTGCCACGGTGATCTTGGTGCCACCCGAACAGTCAGCCGACCTGCGGGGCTACTACAACAAGCACACCAAGACCGATCGGCTCGATTCACGGGTGCTGGCTCGTCTGCCCTTGCTGCACCCCGAGGGGCTGCGGGGCATCGACAATCTCGGTCCGGCCGAGTCACTCCGTCGTGCCGTCCGTCACCGTTTCAGCTTGGTCAAGCGCCGCAGCGCCGCCAGCCTGCGCCTCGATGCCCTTGTCGAGCTGCTTGGGCCGGGTTGGGCCGATTCCCTCGGGTCGGCCACGGCTTCGAAGACCGCCCTGGTCATCTTGGAGAAATACGCCGATCCACGGGCGCTCAAGCGTCTCGGGCGCGCCCGGTTGGCCGCCTTGTTGATCCGCTCGAGCGCCGGACCGTGGCGCGAGGACAAGGCCGACGAGCTCTTGGCCATGGCGAACGAGACCCTCGAGCTGTGGTCATGCGGGGGCATCGACTTCACCGAGTTGGCCCATGCACGACATCGCCTCAGAGGTCAGAGTGCTGCGCCAGCTCGACGACGAGATCGCGGCGGCCGACAAGCGAATCGCTGTTCTCTATGACGAGGCTGACCCGGGGGGCATCGTCCGCTCAGCCCCGGGGCTCGGGCCGGTCCTCTCGGCCGCCATCTTGGGCAACGCAGGCGACTTCAACCGCTTCGCCAACCTGGCCGGCGTCCGCTCCTTCACCGGCTTCGTGCCCAAGATCGACCAGTCCGGCCTGGTAGCGGGACACAAGGGCATCACCAAAGCAGGTGACGCCGGACTGCGCCAGGCCCTCTACCTGGCAGCCGATCACGCCCGGCACATCGACCCGACCCTCGCGCAGCGCTACCACCGACTGGTCATGGTCGAGGGCAAGCACCACAACTCGGCGCTCTGCTCGGTTTCGGCCGTCCTCATCACCCGGATCGCCGCCTGCTGGCGCAAGGGGGAGCTCTACGAACTACGAGATGAAGACGGTGAAGCGATCACCGAGGCCGAAGGCAAAGCTGCCTGCACTGACCGATTCAAGATTGATCCCAAAGTCCGCGCCGCCCGTCGTCGCAACACCCCGGCCAAGACCCTCAAGAACAGGGCGGCGGGTCGAGGCAGAAAGGAGTCGGCCCGAAAGGTCGCTCCGGCCAGCGACCCGCCACGGGAAGAAGCTAGCGAAAATGTGGCTTGAAGGGCTTGACTGCCGTTAGGAACTCACCTCGCCAACGTGGGAAACGCTCAATTACGGCGCAACCCGACGGGAGACTTCCTGGCGTAGACGTGGCACACACCGCCGATCTTCTTTCCGCTGGTAAAGGGCAATTCGACCCTATGCGATTTGTCGGCGTAGGTCTAAGCCAGCAATGGGGGAATTCAGCCACCGAGAGGAGGTGGGTGATGATTGAACACCTTGGCACTGATGGGTTGGTTTCACCCGATGATGACGACGCCGACATCAGAGACGAGTTTGCTTGGGCTGGGCGGGAGGTCACATTCGGATTCGATACCTTCGGCGGAATCTTCGGTCGGCCTCCCGGTCTGGCGATGCTGGAATATGCCGAAATGCGCCGGCACGAATTTGCTGGTGACCATCGATCGTCATCAGCAGCGTAATTCTTTGTCATGACTGCACATAGCCATAGAGCGGATCAGGGCCCATGAGATGGGAGGACCCAATGACCAGCACAGAGACTGGCTCCGGCAGCGTTGATCGTGTCATCGAGTCGTTTCGTGATACTGGGAACAACGCGCTTGAATCAGTGCGGAAGTTCATTGACACCGTAAACGGTGCATTTCCCGACGTGGGTGCAGACAACGGCCCGCGCCAGCGGATCATCGATTCGGCATTCAAGATGACCGAGCAGCTTGTCGGCGCGTCGACCCAGCTTGCGGAGAAGATCGTAAAGGCGAGTCAGGATGCTCTGGGTGCGGAGGGACGGGTCCCAAGGCGGCCACGGACAGCGGTCAAGGGAACTCCGAAGTCCAGCAAAGCGGGCGCTAAAGCTACGAAGGCCAGCAAAGCGGGCGCTAAAGCTACGAAGGCCAGCAAAGCGGGCGCTAAAGCTACGAAGGCCAGCAAAGCGCGCGCTTGACGCCTGCGCCGGGACACTTCTCCATGTCCACTATGGAGTTGGTCTGGAGCCGGACCTGGACGCCAGATCTCCACGAGGCTCATGACCGGTTGCCCACAAACCTTCATGACATCAATCAAATCGGCTGCACTGCACGGACAGGGGCGGACGGCTCGGACTGACAGATGAGCTCAGGAGGCCTCAGTCAAACCGACAAAACGAGCTGGACAATCCGAATGGGCCTCCGGAGCCGGTGGCGCAGCTTCGAGTCCTGCCGGGGGCAGCGGTCGCACAGCGTCTTAGCCCCCGCCCCGCCGGCCCGGCCCCTGCCGCAGGGGTTTGTTCTGCTTCCGCGGCCTCCCCTTGCCTTCTCACCGGGCGCTGGTGCGCGCCTGGGGACTCGAACCCTGAACCAGCCCCGCGAGTCCCTCGCCGCTTTTTCGCAAAACCATGGCCATCGCAAACTAGCGGCACCGGACCCAGGGACTCGCCGGCCCCGGCCGACCTGTAAGTCAGGCATGGGATGGCATGTTTGCAAGCACATATGACGCCTTGGGATTCAGGTAACACTTCCCCCAGTTTTGCGAGTTCCGATCTCCAGAGGGGTGATGACGCTGTCAGCATCGATATTGAGGCAATCTGCGATCAGCTCGTCATCGGGACCGAGGGCACGCATTGGAGTCCCATTCGGTAGAGACGTGGCAGTCCCTGCAGCGCTGATGGGGTCCGCAAAGGTACGTCAAGGGTCTTGTGATCACGTTCACAACAGCGCCCCGATTATCACCCAGCTTCCTCAGCACTGCACCGATAGTGTGGCCCAGGTTCAGGACATGAAGCCGCCCCGGCCGGACGGTACACACTGCAGCGGGGGAAGGTGCTCGGGGCAGTGAAGGACAACGGCAATGCAAGTTCGTAGACGGGCTAGGTAGGGAAGTTCGGAAGGTATCCACAACAGACATCACTCCTCCCGAAGGGGGTCGCAATGACGCAAGCGGCAGCAACATCCCACAAGAGGGGATCTATGACTCGCGAGCGAATCTCCATTGGACTGGTTATGGCGATGGTTGCCGTCCTCTGCGGGGCGCTCCTTGCTGTGTCGACCGCCGGTGCCGCGCAGCCTGGCGCGAAGAGCGCTCACTTTGCGCCGGTCACGCCGGGCGCAGGAGCCGGCTACTGGTTGGTGGGCACCGACGGGGGCATCTTCAACTACGGCACCGCCGGCTTCTACGGCTCGGCCGGGGGTATCAAGCTCAATGCGCCGGTGGTCGGTATGGCGGCCACGCCTGATGGCGCGGGCTACTGGGAAGATGCCACCGACGGAGGCATCTTCAACTACGGCGACGCCGGCTTTTACGGCTCGGCCGGGGGCACCCACCTCAACAAGCCGGTGGTTGGTATGGCGGCCGCTCCTGATGGTAGGGGCTACTGGGAAGATGCCACCGACGGAGGCATCTTCAACTACGGCAGCGCCGGCTTCTACGGCTCGGCCGGGGGCATCCACCTCAACAAGCCGGTGGTTGGTATGGCGGCCGCTCCTGATGGCAAGGGCTACTGGCTGGTGGCCACCGACGGGGGCATCTTCAACTACGGCAGCGCCGGCTTCTACGGCTCGGCCGGGAGCATTGCGCTCAACAAGCCCGTGGTCGGCATGGCGGCCACTCCTGATGGCAAGGGCTACTGGCTGGTGGCCTCCGATGGGGGCATCTTCAGCTACGGCGACGCCGGCTTCTACGGCTCGACTGGGGGCATAAAGCTCAATGCGCCCATCGTCGGCATGGCGGCCACTCCTGATGGCAAGGGCTACTGGCTGGTGGCCTCCGATGGGGGCATCTTCAACTACGGCGACGCCGGCTTCTACGGCTCGACTGGGGGCATGAAGCTCAATGCGCCCATCGTCGGCATGGCGGCCGAAGTCAGCGGATTCACCCCGACGGCGGTCACCTCGAACAACCTGGTTGAGGTTTCATGTCCCACCACCACCTGGTGCGCCGCCGTCGATCAGAACGGCAACGCGTACACGTATTCGGACGGGACGTGGTCGGCCGCGGTGGCCGTGAGCGGTGCGAGCGGGGGGTTCGACGGCGTCTCGTGTGCCACCACGACGTTCTGTATTGCCGTCAGCTACCTCGACGGCTACACCGAGTACAACGGGTCGGCGTGGTCGTCGATGAGCTTCGGGGGTCTGACCAACCCCAGCATGACCGGGGTCTCGTGTCCGAAGACGACATTCTGCGCCGCCTCTGACTTCCTCAGCGGTGACGAGGACGTCTACAACTCGGGGACCTGGAGCCAGATCACCAGCCCCACAGGGGGTGGCGGTCAGGGCATGCCGACTGTGTCGTGCCTCCTCAGTACCACGACCTGCATGATGGTCGACAACGACGGGAACTACGTCTACACCACCGATGGTGCGCACTGGTCCGCGTTGACGGCATCGGGCATCGACCCCACGCCGCATTCCAACTATTACGGAGTGAGTTGCCTGGCCTCCAACAACCAGTGCATGGTGGTCGACTCCAACGGCTATGCCGGTATGGGCAACCACACCGCCGCGTGGACCGACTTCGGTAACATCGACATGAGCACCACCTTCGATAGTCTCCAATCGGTTTCCTGCGACCCAACGGGTGCCGTCTGTGTGGCAATTGACTTCGACGGGAATGGGCTGGTCTATACCACCTCGACCAATGCATGGTCTGCGCCGGTGCCGTTCGACTCCACGGGGGTGCCGACCAGCCTGTCCTGCCCGAGCACCACGTGGTGCATGGCAGTTGACTCCAGCGGCTATGCCTACCAGTTCAATCCGACCGGGACGGGCTGACGGCGGGGAGGCACCCCGAGAACGCATTGACGAGGCTCCAGGGTGTGGGCCCTAAGCCTCGATCCACCGATCTCGACCGTCAGCGAGTCTCGGTTTCAATGGGGAGTCGATGACGTGATCCTCGGCGGTCGGATCGGTCTGGGCCATGTCACCCCTCCAGCATGGAGCATTGGACCAGGAACCCCCCATAAACCGGTGTTCGCCCCCGCATAGATGGAACGGTCCGGCTGTCAGCTCAGCTGGCGCCGTGCTCCTTCAGGAACCGCCCTCGCTCCACCTCACCCGCAAACAAGAGAACTGTCCAGGCGTGGGTGGCGCCCGTCCGCCGAAGTGTCTCGTAGCGGTAGTTTCCGTCCTCGAGGAAGTACTTGCCGTCGTGATGCGACACCAGCAGAGGTGGGGGTGCCACCCCTGCTCGGTGCTGTGCTCCATGGCCTCGACGTCGGACTCCCAAACCTCCTCGGCGACGGGATCAACCACTTCGTCACTGTCGGGACCGGCCATCGGCGTGAGTCGGTCGAGCGCGAATCGGATCGGACCCAAGTAGGTCGCGCCGCCCATGGCGAAAGCGACCGCCAGTGCGGAGTTGCTGCTGCCCGGGCTGGCGAGGAAGTCGACCACCCACTCAGCTAGTCGGCCCTCGTCGGCGGCGTGCTTGGCCGAGGCGAGCGAGAACTTCTCGTCGTCGGTCACGCGGATGCCGTCACGATCAGCTCGGCGAGCCCTACCAAGAACGGAATCCGTTAGTAACTGGCGCCGAAGTGGAGGCCGAGTGGATCCATGAGAATCGATCGGATCCCGGCCTGGCGGGCGCCGACTACGTCGATGGCAGGCATGTCACCGACGTACCAAATCTGGTCCGCGTCGAGGTTGAGGAGGTCGATCCGCGGATCGGGCTTCATGACGCGAACGTTTCCGGAATCGATGACGCACTCGATGTCCACGCCGATGCCGGGACCTACTTGGCATAGCTCGAGTTGGGCGAGCCGCGGGCCCATCATGCCATCGGCGTTTGAGATGATACCGAGCCGGACCCCGGTGTCGGCGAGGGCTTGCAGTCCTTCGCGGCTGCCGGGCACCGGTTCGACCCACAGCGCCGCGTCGGCGAACTCGCTGTCGAGGTGGCGATGGGCTTCGTCACGCCGGTCCGGCGGTACGCCGCACTCGTCGACATACGTCTGGAGGTAGTCGAGCCAGGCCTCGGTCCAGTTGGCCTCAACGTCGAGGTGCGTGCCGAACCTTGCTGCGGCCCGGTAGTGCGCCTCGGCCAGCACCTCGCGAGGGACGGCGCACTCGGCTCGTGTGAAAGCCTCCAGGATCCGTTCGGGGTCAGGGAGAACGAACACACCCCCGGCGTCGAGGAGCACGGCGGCGGGAGCGTCGCCTACATGGGACATGCCCAGAACCTACCCAGACGCGACCTGCTGCCGGGCGCGTCAGGTCCGTGCCGCCATCCACCAATGGCGAGAGGGCTGGGGTCCTTCGCCAATCGCGCCTGCCCTCTACCGCCGGGATGGTGGGTCACTTCGGCATGCTCGTCCTTCGCCGTGGGACGAGTCGACATCGGTGTCGGCGCCGGCACACCGGATCTATCCCGCCCCGGCGACTACCGGCGCGGGCCCGGAGAGCGTGAGCCGTCGCAGGTAGAGGTCACGGCTGTTCGGAAAGCCGACGGCTCCGGGGACCCAGGCGTCGAACGCAATCCAGTGCGTGCCTGCCGCGCTGAACACCGACTCCCCTCCGGGACCGGCCACCCCGGTCCCGGAGGGGAGAATGGGGTTTGGCGACGCGTCGCGGCACGGTCCGAGCGGCCCGGTGCAGATGGCGACGCCCACGGCGTATTTCGCGGTGTCCCAGTCGCTGCCTGAGAAGAAGAGGAAGTAGCGCCCGCCCGACGTGATCATGTCGGGAGCCTCGACGGTTCCAGCCTCCCACGCCTGGTCCGGCACCAGCACGACGGTGGGGTTGGCACCCGGCGCCATCGCCGTACCCGTCGGAGCGAGTTGCTCGGACCAGATCTTCGATGAGCCCGGTCCACCGGACTTCCACAACAGGTAGGCGGATCCGCTGCTGTCGATGAAGGTGAACGGGTCGATGGAACCCCCCAACGACTTCTGGCATTCGAGCGGAGCCGTCGACTTGTCGATGAACGGCCCCTGGGGCTGGCTCGCGGTCGCGACAGAGATGCACTCCGTGCCACTGCCGGCCACGTCAACGGCGTAGTAGAGCAGGAAGTTCTCGCCGATCTGCGCCAGCGACGGCGCCCAGGTGTAGTTGGCTGCGGCCCAGGCGGGAAGGCTCGGAAGGGCATTGCCGACGGCGGTCCAGTGGGTGAGGTCCGTCGACTCGATGATCTGGATGTTCCCCGCCACCGAGTTCGTGGCATAGGCGAAGTAGGTCTGCCCAACCAAGATGACGTCGGGGTCCGGGAAGTCGAACGGATAGACGAGGCCCGCGCCGGCACCTCCATCGAGCTGAGAGCAAGGTCCCGAGACCGCCGAGATGTCCTTGGCAGCCTGGCCGTTGTCGTTGGCCCTGATCTGAGTGAGGGCGTTCTGGACCCCCCCGAGGCAGGTCTGGAGCGTGTTGATGCTGGCTCCCTGCACAACGGCGTGCGCATTGGTGCTCGCGAGCACCGAGTTGGTCGTCGAGAGCTGCGCGAGTGTCGAGGTGATCGAAGCCTTGAGCGTGTTGCGTTTCGTCGTGGTGACCGCAGCGGCGTACTGGGTGAGGGAGACATCCTTGCGCAATGATGCGAGGTGGGTATCGGCTGCCTTGAGGGTCGCCTCCTCGTTGCGGCTGCGCGTCCGTGCCTGCACATCGGTCCACACCGCCGTGACGAGCAGGGAGGTGCAGAGCACCACCGTGGCTGCCACGAGCCACCTCCCGCGTCGAACGGGATCAACCACTGGAGCTTGAGGCGGTCGAGCAGCTCTTCGAGACGGCCTCCAAGGCTGTGATGGCGCGGGACCGTCTGCCCACGGAGAGAGCGTTGAGCGCCCGCTCGACGCCCCCGAGGCAGGTCTGGAGAGAACCGATGAGCGTTGCCTGTTGCGAGACATGCGCCTGTGCAGAGGAGAGAGCCGATTGTGCGCCAGTGAGTTCCGAGGCGTCCTGGTTGAGCGCCGTGGAGTCGTTGCCGACCTGCGTGGTGAGGACAGCGAGGTCACGCCGTAGCCCTGCGAGCTGCGCCGAG
Organism: uncultured Acidimicrobiaceae bacterium; assembly: GCA_963774485.1. GTDB lineage: Bacteria > Actinomycetota > Acidimicrobiia > Acidimicrobiales > RAAP-2 > Bog-473. The sequence goes on along the minus strand of CAVZFG010000021.1, from coordinate 255,345 downwards.
ACGGTGCTGGTCTGGTGATTCGTGATGTCGAGTGCCCTGTGGGCCTGGTCGAACTGATCGTGCGCCTGAACCTGGTCGGCGACCAGGTAACCAAGAGTCACCGCGAAGAGCGCGCTCACCGTGAGGCCCACGATCCAACGTGCCTGGCGCGCCAGCCACGGCTGGCTCTGCGCCTGGACCGGGAAGGTGCAGTGGTCGGTCTCCAGAAGGTTTCTCATCTCGCCCGCCTCGGCCTCCAAGGATGACGCGGTCGACTATCGCTCGACGGTCGGGTGAGTGTGAGGGCTTGTCATTTGGTGAACAATGCCATTCGGATCCTCAGAATGGTGGGGAGCACACCGCCGTGCACGGTCCTCGCAGGTTCGCCCGGGGCCAACTCTAGCGATGTGGGACGTTGTTCTGGGATGGACATTGCCGCTTGGGCTGATCCGCCTGGGCCCACCACGGCATGGTCCCAACCCGACGGCACGCTCACGATGGAGGATTCACGGGATGAAGTGCTGAGATGGAAGCGAAGCCCTCCACGAAGGCCTGCACATCGGTGGACGGTTTAGTGGCGGTGCTGAGGCAATTGACAGTGGTGATCGTGTAGCCGGAGAGCGATGTGGCGACGGCCACCTTCACCGGTCCACGAATGTGTCCTGTGGCGCATGTGGGGACGTTGAGACTGCCATTTGTGTTGCCGGCTGCTTTCTTCGTGGCCGAGAGAAGGACCTTGCGGTGTGATTGCACCCAGGCCACGAGATACCTGGCACCTTGAGAGAAGTTGGGCGACTGGCCGTTGTCGACACCTTGGCTGACGGCGAGGGCGGGGATGCCACGGGCCAGAGCTGTCTCCGCCGCTCCGACTGTCCCGGAGAGTGTGGCCAACGGACCAATGTTCTGGCCAAAGTTGATCCCCGAAACGACCAGATTGGGGCGCTGCGAGATGCCATGGTCATCGATGGCCCAGATGATGGTGTCGGCGGGATAGCCAGCGACCGCCTTGGCCCTATACCCGCTGGCCGTCGTCGCATTGGTTACCGTCAATGTCCCCGCTGTCACCTTCGCACCAGTCCCACTCTGGTTAGTAAGGGGTGCCACCACAGTGACCTTGGTGTCGGGGAGCGCAGTCAATGCTTTCACCGTCGCATTGATGCCCGGCGCCCCCACGCCGTCGTCGTTGGTGACCAAGATCTGCAGGGTTTCGCTCTTCTTCGACGAAGCTTCAGCGCTGCTCGAGACAACACTGCACAAGGTCAGCCCGGCCATCGCCCCCAGAAGGCAAGCTGCGATTGCGCGGCGGCGGATGCGAGTTTGCAAATTCCCTCCCCTTGCCCTGCTCGGTTCGCCACAGCTCTCGAATTGACGGCCGAATGTAGCATGGTGATCCGCGAATTCAGCGTCGCCAGCATGTCGAAGTGATACGCCCCCAAGCCGGCGATCGGTTGTGAACCACCAGCGCCGCTGGCGGGTTCCTGAATCGTCCAGCCGGTTTGGAGCTACACATGAGCTTCCCGCCGTCCGACATGGAAGGGTCGATTTCGAGGCTGACAAAACCTTCCCGGACGTCGAAATGTAGGGATGAAGGCGTACACTCGCAACCAGAGGTACCCAACCGGAAGAAGGTCCCGTGAAGAGACTGGCGAAATTGTCGTGGCGGGCTCGGGGTCGTGCTGGCGGCACTTGCACCGCCGAAGTTGACCGCCCGATTGCCGGCTATCGAGTCGACCCAAAGTACCGGTCCATTCCTCTCGCGCTATCCGGACTCGAGGGATCACCCCCTACGGTGTCATGGATCTCCTTCGACGGGGACACTTATTGGGTCCGGCTCTCAGATGCCCAGGGCTGGCCGCGTTCGATTCGGGTGACCCAAAGCGATGTGGACGGAGCGAGAGATTAGAAACTCGGGCTGATGACATCGGTCGTCTGCACGCAAGATCAGAACAGCAGCATCGCTGACAGGTCTCACTGAACCGGCAGCATCGAACTGGGGCAGTGATCCAGTTTGTACGTCGACCCTTCGCTCGCGTGCTTCGCCGATCCACTGGTGGGGGTTCACCAAACTGGTAGCTTCCGCAACCATGGTCACCAGCGAGTCTCTATACGCAGAACCCCGCAAGGTTACGGACGCCGGGGACTGCCACTTCTACCACCGGATGGAGATTCCTGGCTACGGTCTGACGCCCGGAGGGCAGTGGGACCTCCGCGGCAATGCCGACGAATATTTAGGCAGAGTCGATCTGGCCCGTAAGCGTGTTCTCGAGATTGGGCCCGCGTCCGGGTACTTCACCTTCTACATGGAGTCTAAGGGGGCCGAAGTCGTCTCCGTCGAGCTCCCGCTGGACCATGTTTGGGACATCGTGCCCGACGCGGAACTCGACCTAAAAGCATTCGCCGAGGAGGTCCGCTACGGCATCGAATGCGTACGCAACGCGTACTGGTTCACCCATGAGCGGGTCGGCAGCAAGGCGAGGGTCTACTACGGAGACATCTACAACCTCCCGGAGGCGTTGGGACGTTTCGACTACGTCGTCATTTGCTCCCTCCTGTTGCACGTCCGCGATCCCCTGAAGGTGCTACAGGAATGTGCGAAGCTCGCAGACAACCTGGTGATCGCTGATATGCAGTATCCAGAAGTCCCGCTCGACGAGCCGATTATGAGTTGGTTCTCCACGAAGGAGGCCCATGTCCCGCACGTCTGGTGGAAGTTCAGCCCACAGCTGTTCGTGCGCTTCGCCGAAGTCCTTGGCTTTACCGAGTGTACCGTCAGCCTTCACGAACAGCTTTACGTAGCGGAGGGACCGCCACGGCCCGCGGCCATGTTCACCGTCGTGGCGATCAGGAGTCCAGATTCACGTTGAAAGACGGTGTCCCCGTTGTGCCGTTCGTTCGGGGGCACCCACCTACCGCCGCCCAACCCTGAACTGACGTAGCCCGGTCAGTCCCTCGAGGTGGTCGGGGCAGGCCCAGACGATCCACCAGCGATCACCACGGGGCGAGCGCCAGCGACCGGTCCAAGCCGGCGCACTTCTAGCTTGGAGCCAAATGACGTGTTTCGACGGGGCGCTGGCCAGGGCGGAACCGAAGACAATGCGTTATCGTGTCCTGCACATGGCTGCCGTCTTCGCCCACCGCGGGCGTGACCTGATCCTGCGACTCGACGAGACCTGGCCCTGGGCCAGCGAGTTGGCCACGGCCTTCACGCGTTCCACGCGCCGCGTTCCCATAGCAGAACGGGTCTTGATGCCCGACCCCGAAGCGACTTCGCAGGGCGTGACATCATCAAGCGGATCGATGCTCTGGACGCTTCACGCCCTGGAGGCCGCTCCCCGCGCCGTAGGCCGCCCTACGAACCAACTTTCAGTGTTGAGGCTGCATCACTGGAGGCCGGGCGAATGATCGTGGCCAGGGCCTCTGCGAGCCCCGCCGTCCCATTCGGACCTTCACCCCTGTCCCCAACGTGCCGAACTGCCCCACCGTCCCGGCGTTATACATGTGATCCGCAGGTCCTGGGCTGTGTCTTATGGAAGCACACTCACTGGGCCTCGGCGATTCCTTCGATGAGGCCCTCGAAGAGGTCGGTGCGGTCGCCCTGACCGCGCTCGTCGGCGTGCTTTCGCTGTCGCCTCAAGATGGTGAGGAACTGCGGACCGGTCTCGAAGAACCCACAGCGCTCACAGACGCTCTCGAAGACACAGTCGAGCAGAGCCGGCCTCGTGCAGTAACCGTTGGCGAGCAGACGACGGTGATCATTGACCGGCGGCGCGCTCGTGCCGGCGGCTCGACGAGACGGGACGGCGCCGGAGAGTCCGTAGTACTGGGCCTCGACCGCCTCGGTCACCTTGAAGTACGCGTCGGCGACCGTCTGGTCCGAAATGCGGGCATAGGTGAGTGTCATGTCCATGGAGCGGTGACCGAGGAGGGCAGCGATCGCTTCAAGGCTCATGCCCGCGTTGATGGACTGGGTGGCCAGTGTGTGGCGCAGCTGATGGGGATGGACGTGGCCGACCCCGGCCCGCTTGGCGACGCTGTCCACGTAGCGATGGATGGTGCGCCGATCAAAAGGCCGGCCGTCGTCACGCTCGAGGAGGTGCCCCGAGCGCGAGCGACCGCGCACGGCCCGGTACTCGGTAATGAGATCGACCAGCAGCGGCAGCAGGGGTACGTAACGGTCGTTGTGCAGTTTGCCGATCGGGATGCGGAGGCGGTGACCCTCCCCCCTGCGGATCATGGCGTCATCTTCGAGTCCGGCGAGCTCGCCCACGCGCATGCCGGTGCGGGCCAACAACTCGACCATGAGGCGACGGCGCAGGTTGGGATCGAGCGCCAGGGCAGCCATGAACTTGGCTGCCGTCGGGTCGTCCAAGAACCTGGGCAGCGGCTCGTCGAGGGCGGGGAAGTCGCTCATGTAGACGAACAGGCGAGCGGGGGCATCGTCGTAGTCCCACTCCATGATGCGCTCGAAGAAGGTGCGTACCGTGCTGAGCCGGTGCCGGATGGTCATGGTGGCCAAGGGCTTGCCGGTCCGGCCCCGACGTGCCACCAGCCACGATTTGAAGTCCTCGATGTGGGGACGCCCGATGCGTGCCACCGACGTGCAGCTGGGATCGAACTCGCTCACCCGGTGCGCGAAGAAGCGCAGCGTCAGCTCGGCCGCCGCCACGGTGCCCGGTCGGGCCGAGACCTTGAGTTGGTCCAGGTAGGAGGCCATGGTGGCCACCATGGCCGGGGCCCGGGCCGAGATCTCGGCCCACGTCACCTCGGGTGTCCCGCCCACTCGGCGTGACTCGGGACCGAGCTCTTGGGCGAACGCGTTCATGGGGCCACCCCCACCGTCGCTTGGGCCTCGATGACTTCTAAGGCCCGTCGGTACTCCTCGGCCAGCCACTCCATGTCCAGGTGCAGATAGATCCGCGTCGAGCTGATGGAGCGGTGTCCGGCCTGGGCCTGGATGGCCTCGATGGCCATGCCGGCCTCGCGCAGACGGGTGAAGCAGGTGTGGCGCAGCTCATGGCAGGTGCCGTGGCTGAGTTCAGCGCGCAGCCGGGCGTCGCGGATGATCTGGGCGAGACCCGGCATTGAGAGCGGCTGGCCGCGCCGTGTCCCTTTGAGCGCGACGAAGAGGGCGTCGCTCGACGTCTGTGGCCGTTCGTGGTCCATGTAGCGAGCCACGGTGGAGAAAAAGGTCGGTGACACCGGCACCAATCGTTCGTGGCCGCCCTTGCCTTCTCTGATCAACACCCGCCACTCGCCGAGACGCAGATCGCCCAGACGCAGACCGAGCACCTCGCAGCGCCGTAAACCGCCGAGCACCATGGCCTGGGTCATGGCCCGGTCACGCTCGGTGCGCAGCACCCCCATGAGCGCGTCGATCTCGTCGGCCTCGAGAATCCGAGGCAGCCGGCGCACCCCGCGCACCAGGGGCAGGCCCCGACCGCCCCGCGACCGGCTCTGACGAGTCGCGATGCCCCGGGGCACCGGGTTGGTCGACACGTCGACGTCATCGCGGGTGATCAGGTAGCCATAGAAGCTCGAGACCGCGGCCAGCCGGCGCTTGATGGTCGCCGCCGACAGACCGGCTGATCCGTCGGCGATGCGCACCACGTTCTCGGCCCCGGGCTTGGGACGGCGCTGCGCGGTGACGAAGGCCATCACGTCCTTGGGCCGCACCTCGAGCGGGTCCTTCTTCACCACGCTGAAGAACACATGCAGGTCGTGGGCGTAGGCCCGGACGGTGTTCGGACGGGCCCGGCCGACGACGAACTCCAAGAACTCGTCGATCAGCTGATGGCCGATCCGATAGACGCGTTCACCGTCGGGACGGACGTCACACTCGAATGACGGACTCCACTTCACCGCACACCTCCTGGTTGGGTTTGCACCCGAGGAGGTTCCCCCGGATGCCTATCCCAGGAGGTGGATCACATGTATAACCGGCGTACTGGGGCATGTAGGAGCCTAGATTTGAGGCGTGCCCGCAAACCTGCGACCGCTCACCGATGAAGAGATCTCGGAGTTCATTGAATGGCAGGTCGAGCAATACGTCGAAGAGAGGGTCAGATCAGGAGAACGGCCAGATACTGCTCGACGGATTGCCAGCGAGCAATCGAGAGCACTATTTCCTGAGGGAGTACCAGCAGACGGCCAACTCCTACTCCGTGTCCTCGATGACGAGGGTACGGCCGTCGGCATGCTATGGATCGGGCCCCAGCAACCTGCCGACCAACCGGGAGCCTTTTGGGTTTTCTACGTGAGGATTGAAGAGGCCCATCGGGGTAAGGGATACGGCAGAGCGGCCATGGAACTCGCGGAATCCGAAGCTCGCTCTAGGGGAGCTTCGGAACTTGGATTGAACGTATTCGGGCACAACCAGGTCGCACGACATCTGTATGAATCGATGGGCTACACCGCTACGTCTATCCGCATGAAGAAGGACCTTTGACTGGGCCTCCCTGTCCCTGGCCCGGCGATCGGGGAGAGGCGCGGCAACTTTGCCGCTTCATCCTACTTCTGTCGCTGCTTCCTAAGCAGCTGATCAAGGTCAGCCACGCCCTGCCTCTCACACACCTCACCCAGCGTGGATTCGTTGCCGAAGTTCTTCAGCTCTGGATAGTCAGGCTTCAGATTCTTCATCTTGGTGTCACTTCGCTTCTTCTGGATCCGGCCGTCCCGATCCCGATGACGACCATCTAGACCTTTCATGTCACTGCTCTCCTTTCGTCAGCCCCCTTGCCTCGCGAGGTTATCCGGGCCTTCGGATCTCAACGCGGACGGGCGATCGCCATAGCAAGCACCCGGCGCAAGGTAAGCCGGGGTGTCCCCCACCGATCCGGCGAACTGGGGCAACTGCTCGGTGAGACTGGCCGACTACTCGGGTGATCGTGGACCTTGGGGGTGGATCGTCTCGCCTCGGGCCAGCATCTGCACGAACTGGTCGATCCTCCTGGCTCGGGTCTCGGTCTTCTTTGCGCTTTCGATCCGATAGAGGATGGAGTACCTGTTCGCACTCGTGAGCTTCTCAAACATTGCCTGGGCACGGGGATTGGCTGTTAAGGCGTTCGCCAGGTCCTTTGGAACTTCTACGCTCGCTTGTCCGGCATAGGCGGCCTTCCATCGACCATCCGCCTTCGCCTGCCGAACCTCGTCTTCCCCCGATCGATGCATCCGGCCGGAGGCTCTCAATCTCTCGGCAATGGCAACGTTCCGTTGAGACCAAGGGCTCCGGGCGTTTCGAGGTGTGAATCGTCGCAGGAACGTTGCGTCGTCACGACGACCGAGCTGTCCATCGATCCAGCCAAAGCAGATCGCCTCCTCGAGTGCCTCGTCGTAGGACAGCGTTGTCGGATGCGTCGTACCTTTCTTGGCCAGGACGAGCCACACGCCTGGTGACTTGGAGCGGTTGCCACGCAACCAGGTCCGCCATTCGGCGACATCAACGACCAACAATTCTGGAAGATCCACGGCGTCACGGTATCCACACGGCGTCGCAGTGGCACCCGAACCCGGCGGGTAGAAGGCAGGGTGGCGACTTACCCATACTCATCAAAGTCGAGCGACGCGTGTGTCATCCAGAGGAAGTCGATGGCCCGAGGACTGAGATGCCACCCAAGGAGTTGGTGCTGGCCTGGCAGCTCTTCTAGGAGGCCATGGTGAGGGATGTCAGTAAGAGACATCTCCTTCTCTTCTTCTCTTCTTCTCCTTCTCTTCTTCTTCTTCTCTTCTTCGCCTGCAACGTCGTCAAAATGGCGGACAACCCCTAGGACGCTCCCGAGCCGAGGGGTCGGATCGGGAGCGCAAAGCTCTAGGACCAAATCACCAATCGCTGCTGCATGGGTGCCGAGCCGGTCGATGATGTGATCCATGTGGTCGGCGACTGACAGCCCCTGTTCATTGGAAGTGATCCTCCATGAGTGGTGCTGAGGAACCGGAGGATCAGGGGTGTGGCTCCCCCGGACGCTGATCGCATCGGGTTCGATACCGAGCCTGCCGGTGATGTCAGAGGCCGTCAGGGTGTTGCTAATCAACGCGAAATAGGCATATTGGCGAACACGCACGCCCTCAGTAAATCAAATGCGCTGAGGGTGGTCCCAGTCCGGCCTTGGTATGGGGCACTCAGAACCTCGGCTATGACGACGCAGCTAGGCCCGAAAGGGGGGGCCTTCAAGGCCCCTTCTGACATGACGGAGGCGACGGCCATGGGTGCCCCAGTCGCCGCAGGGTGGCACCCAGTCCCGGCGTTACACGACAGGGCCTGCCAGCAGCGTCACCAAGGGTCGCCAGCTGATCGAGCAGCGTCATGGACTCAGTCTTTCGTGACGGAAACCTTCAGTCTGGGTGGGCGAGTGGGGGACGGACCAATTCCTCTGGCGGGGCCAATGTGACAACGCCATAGTGGGACGTGTAGAGGCTGGCCGAATTCGGCGAGGCACTATCTACGACCAGAGAAGGGTGATTCACCATGGCAGGAAAGACTGAGCAGGTAAAGGGCCAGGCCAAAGAGGCAGTCGGAAGCCTGACAGGCGACAAGGACCTCCAAGCGCAAGGCAAGAGCGATCGTCAAGCCGGCGAGGCCAAAGAGAAGGTTGGCCACGCGAAGGACCAGGTCGAAGAGGTCGTCGAGAAGGTGGAGCACAAGGCCGAAGGAGTGATCGACAAAGCCAAGGACGCTACGCATCGAGATTCTTGATCCCGAACCGAAAGAGGCAGTGACGTCATGAGTGAGGAGTCTTTAGCGTCGGATCGTCCGACCCCGCAGACGGCCGTGCCCGGTGCGCGCAATCCGACGCTGCCTGCTCCGGGAAGTCCGACGAGACGCAGTCGAATCTCAGCAACCTGGGTGGGCGTCATCATCGGCGTTGTGGTGCTGGCGGTCTTGCTGACATTCATCATTCAGAACGGTCAGTCGGTGAAGGTGTCCTTCTTCACCATGAATGTGAAGATGCCGCTCGGCGTCGCTCTGCTGATTGCAGCGGTCGGCGGTGTGTTGCTTGCTGGGATCGTGGCGTCACTGCGTATCTGGCAGCTGCGTCACCGCTCGCACCAATCGAAATGAGCTACCGACACTCGACCTTGGGAAACCGGAGAATCGACCTATGCCCCTGCAGCATTTCGATTCGGTCCTCGTGCCTCACTCCCTCACCCCCTTGCCCCCGATGTGCCTGATTCGTACGGTGGCACCTCGTCCCGGCGAAGTGGGACACCTCGGCCAGCCCGGGGAAACAGGAACCGTACAACTTGGTGGTGGTCTCAGCAGCCAGGCGTTCAGGGATGCTCAAGCCCGCACACAGCGAGATAGCTCACGGAGCACAAGACGCCTACCCGGCGTTCAATCTGTCGACGATCAGCGTCGCTGCCGCCGGACAGGCCTTTGTGAATCCGAAGAAGGGACCAAAGTCACGGGACGCCGCGAAACCGGGAAAGTACAGGCCCGGAATGGACGACTCGAAGTACTCGTCGAGCGCTGGGAACCCATCGACAACGGCAATGTCCGAGATGACGGGACGTAGGTAGGGAACATTCGCCAGTTCGGCCTTGTACCCAGTGGCAAAGATTACCCGGTCCACGCTGAGGCGCTCACCGTTCGAAAGTGCCACCACCGTGGCTCCAGGCTCGGCGATTGCTCCGGTGACCTGTGCGTTGGGCCAGAGGTGGAAGCAGTCCCCGGTCAAGCGGGGAAGGAGCCACCACTCAAGCGTCAAGCGACCGACTTCCCAGAACCTACGCGTGATTTGCTCCTGGTCGGTCCGCGAAAGGGACCGCCACCACCCAGGGATCCTGATTGTGGCGTCCATGTAGTCGTCAACGAAACGCCAGCTCACGCGCTTGAAGCGCGGAACGTCGTGACGGTGAACGATGTCCACGCGCTCGACGTCGTGCTCGCCGAGAAGTGCAGCCCACTCATAGGCACTCTGCCGGCCGCCAATGATCAACACTCGCTGTCCAGCAACCTCGTCAAATCGAACAAATTCGCTCGTGTGCGAGCCCAGGCCCGCGGGCAGCGCTGCGGCCCATTCCGGAACGTTAGCGAAGTATCCGTTACCCGCAGCTGCGACGACTCGTTCAGCGCCGATCTGCGATCCGTCGTCGAGGGTCGCCACGAACTGTGCATCGCGCTTTTCCAGGGCTGACACGTACTGATCACGAATGGTGAGCTGCTTTTGTCCCTGAAACCACGTTGCATAGTCGAGGAAGACGCCAATTGGAATCGGATCCAATTCGGTGGGAAGGAGCCCTCGTTCTTCGACGAATGCCTCGAAGGTATGCATGCCCGACGCATCGAGATGCCAATCGACTCCTGATCTGAGAAACATGCCAGCGGGCATATGGTCGGTCCAAAAGCCCAAGGGGTGGCCCACGACGACGGTGTCGATCCCGCGTTCTCGGGCTCGAGCCGCAACCGCCAGGCCGTATGGCCCCGCACCCACTACCAACAACGACGTCGTATCCATGACTTCATCCTCCACAGGCAGTGTGACGCCCCTTCACATGTTTGGCCACATGCTCCATGTCGGGCGGTCTGGGAACACCCGTCGTCCAGGGCGACAACGAGCGCCCTCGGCATAAACCGTGTCGGAGGTAGCCATCAGGGTCCAGGTCTGGCGGGCGTCCGGTGCGAAAAGGTCTATGACCATCGTTTCCACGCACGTCATGCTCTCAGCCCGTCGTGTCCCGTTGTCGCCTACCCTGCGCGCCCGCCTGGAACTGCGTGAGCAGTGCAACGAGCGACAGGGCAGCAACATCACGGGTCTTGGAGTAACCCTTGGCGCGCCCTAGCCAATGTCGGCGCGGACCGTTCATCGAGAGGATGGCTTCGGCGTCGGCCCACTGGTCCTCTGTGGCCTTATTCCCCCAGCGGCCAACGGCGTCCGTGAGGGCAGCGAGTAAGTCGAGTACTGCCTCAGGTGCCGTCATAGTCCGCGGCCCTCTGTCGCCCTAGACGGGCGCTGAGCGTGTGTAGGAGGTCTCATTCGTCGTCTTTCTCGGGTTCGGTGGCTTCCAAGGCACGGCGTTGGCGGATGGCGCGGCCCGTTTCTTCCAGTCGTGCCAGTCCGGCGAGCGATGACTCCGTCGATGCCGACAGCGCCAAGATCTGAGCCTTGGCGCGGGCGTCTAAACCCAGCAGGCTTCCGGCACGCAGCGCTGTGTTCGTCATGGCGTTGACCGTCTCGATCAATCGCGGCGGCACCTTGCCGTAACCCTTGTCGGCGACAACCTGCTCGATGTATTCGAGCCCGAGCATGGCGGTCGCCAGCGTTCGGACGTACAACTCCAACGCGCCAAAGAACTCGGGCGCTGCCGTCCAGGGCGCAACTTCGGTGATGATGGGGCGCAGGTCGTCAGCCTTGGCGCCGACCACTGCTGGCGAGTAAACGCCACTCTTCAGGGCGCGGATGTTGCCCGGTTCGGGCGGCGAAATGCCCATTTGGTTCCCTTTCAGATGGGTGATAACGCACGCAGAAGCGCACGGGGGATCAAAAAGGGCGCTGACCTGCGAAGACGACTACCTCTGTTGGGTGGTCAAGGCGTGTTTTGCGGGCTGGGTCCGGATTTTGGCTGATCTTGCGTGCGCGGCGGCCCCGGTCCAGTCGTACTCCAATTTGGGCACCTTGATACCCATCCTTTCGCTCCGCGCAGCCCAACTGAATGGGCGTCAATTGCGGGGCGCGTGCGCTCAACGGGCGCGAGGGACAGCTGTGCCGGGACTGCGCGGGTTTTGCTTAGGCGGCAGCTGCTGCCATCACGTCGTCGCTAGGGAGCGCGACGCGGGGCAGCGGAGGCCCATGGGGCCGGTTCGGCGAAATCGAGACGAGTTTGCCCGGTGGGGCGGCGTGGGAATGGCGCCGGGGCGTGTGGTCAATTTGGGGTTTGGGACGGGGCCACGTCAGGCGCCGCTTCTCGCGGCCCCCGAAGCGCCGCCGTACGGCGATCTCGACGGCCTCAGGGGCCCTCTGGAGGTGTTCACTGCTGACGGCCTCCACGACGACCTGTGGCGGGACGTAGGCCCGCAGATCGAAGTCGTCCCACTGTTCCGTCCACACGGTGGCGTGGAGAGGCAGTTTGAGGGCGGCCGCGGCGAAGGCGAAAGCCCGGTCGGCACCCTTTGGCCGCCGGATCAACTGACCCACGTCACCGGTCATCGCCGCTGCCGTCCGTCCCATGCCCCTCAAGACTGCGCCCAATTCCGGCCCCGCGCCAACCAACCACCTCCTCAAGGTAGACGGAGGTAGACGGATTTCCGTGCAATATTCGTGCGATTGGAACCGGTGAAAAGCGGTCGCGTGTGGTATCTCGCGGGTCGCGAACGGTCAGATGGATTTAGTGCCTGACCTGCCAATATACAGGTCGCGGCCTTGCCGCTTGCGCCTTACGGAAGGTAGACGACAGCCCGCCACTGGCCGGTCATCTCGGCCCGGCACAACGCGGTGCCGGCGCGGACGCACCAGGTGATCACGTCGGCCTCGGGGGCGTCCACCGGGGTCCGCAGCACGAGCCCCCGTCGGACGTGGTCCTGCCGCACCACCCACCCATCGGGCAGCCCCACCCCGACCTCGGCCAGTCGCGCCAGGGCCTTGGCGCCCGTCGGGTGCATGAGGCCGACGGTCATCCCCTCGGTGTGGCGGCGATCCGGCTTCGCCGGCATGACGGTTGCCATCGTCACCGGAGGCGCCCGGTTCCCGAAGAACGCGAACAGACCACTGGGCGGCTCGACGTCGACGGCCTCCTCGTCGATCCCCGGCAGGAGATTGACCCAGCCACTCCCCGCACGACGCAGCTGTGCCAGGGCATCGGCCACGCCGGCCACGTCGGGGGGCGTGAACTCGATCGTCTTGGTGGCGCGCCGGCTGCTCACCGGCGCCATCTTGACATCAGGCGTTCCACGACCTCGCCTGCCGGCCGGGCCTCCGCCTGGCGGAAGGCCGACCCGGCGTACAGGCTCATGTGCTGGGCATCGCCGGCCTCCATCGCTGCGGCCCGGAGGGGCCGGGTAGCGTTGTTGATCTCGGGATAGGCCGCCGGTGCGCCAGGGTGGTCCCGCACCATCGCGTTGACCAGCGCCCGGGCCCGGCGTCCGCTGAAGCACCGGGTCACCGCCGTCCGCTCGAAGGCAGAGTCGGCCAGGGCCTCCTTGTGCGGCCGGGGCGCCCCGCTCTCGGGGCAGCGCAGGAAGGCCGTCCCGGCCTGGACGACGTCCGCACCGCGCCCCAAGAGGTCGGCGACGTCGTCGGGCCCGCCCACGCCCCCCGCCGCCACGAGCGGCACCAGGGTGTGCTGGCGGACCGAGGCCAGGAGCGCCCGCAGGGGCCGGTCCTGGTCGGGGCGATCGTCGTTGGCCAGGCTGGCCCGGTGGGCGCCCGCCTCGGCGCCCTGCAGGCAGAGCGCGTCAGGCCCCACCCGCAGCGCCCGGGCCGCCTCCTCGGGCGTCGTCACGGTGAGGAGCACGAGGGAGCCCGCGGCCCGGAGCGACCGCACGACCTCGGCGTCGGGGACCCCGAAGGTGAAGCTCACCGCCGCCGGGGGGTCCGCCACCAGCGCCTCGACCTTGGCGACGTAGTCGTCGTCGTCCCACGACGGCACGCCGAGGGTCGCCCCCAGCGCCGCTGCCTCGGCCTCGAGCGAGGCGACGTAGTCGTCGACCCGGCCGGCATCGGTCGCCGGGTGTCCGGGCACGAAGACGTTGACACCGAAGGCTGCCACGTCCGCCGACCTGACCGACTCCACCTCCTCCACCATGGCGCCCACCGTCTTGTAGCCGGCGGCCAAGAAGCCGAGCGCACCCGCTGCCGCGGCCGCCACGACCAGCTCGGCCGTGCTGGGCCCGCCCGCCATCGGCGCCACCACGAGCGGCAGCGGCGCGAGATCCCGCACAGCAGTCACATCACCACACTTGTCCATCGGCCACTACCGTGGGCAATTCGTGAACCTCGACCTCGTCGACACGCTGCGCAGCACCGGTGCCGTCCGTCAGTTCCACCCCGATGCGGTGGCAGACGACGTGCTGGCGCGCCTCCTCGACACGGCCCGCTTCGCCCCGAGCGGGGGCAACCGCCAGGGTTGGCGTGTCATCGTGGTCAAGGACCCCGTCACCCGCGCCGCGCTGCGCGACATCTACCTGAGCGGCTGGTACGAGTACCTCGCCATCGCGTCGGCCGGCCTGGTGCCCTGGGCGCCGGTGACCGACCGCGAGGCGGAGGCGGCCGCCGTTGCCGACGCGGCGCGCTTCGCCGAGGGGGGTGCCACCACGCCCGGCTTCGCCGAGATGCTCGACACCGCACCCGTACTGCTGCTCGTCTTGGCAGACCTGTCCGCGCTGGCCACGGTGGACCGCGATCTCGCCGCGCTACACCCTGGCCGGCGGCGCCTCCATCTACCCCTTCGTGTGGAGCGTGCTCCTGGCCGCTCGCTCCGAAGGCCTGGGCGGCGTGATGACGACGATGCCCGTGCGCCGCGAAGTCGACGTGCGCGCGCGCTCTTCGGCATCCCCGACACCGTTGCGGTCGCCGCCTTGGTGGTGCTCGGTCACCCGGTGTCGGCCCCACGCCGGTTGAAGCGGGCACCGGTCGGATCGTTCTGCTGGGTCGACGGCTACCAGGGAGCCCCGCTCGCCGGCACGGAGGGCGGGCGAGCCTGACCCATGCCTGAGCGGCGGCCCGAGTTCGGCCCCCGAACCGTGATGAAATGGACCATGGCACAGAACGTCCTCGGCGAAGAGCTCGAGCCCTGCAACTACGACCCGCTCACCGGCTTCTACCGTGACGGCTGCTGCAACACCGGCGCCGAGGACGTGGGCGTGCACACGGTCTGCACCCGCGTGACCGCGGAGTTCTTGGCCTTCTCGGCGTCGGTCGGCAACGACCTGTCGACACCCCACCCCGAGTTCGGCTTCGCCGGACTGCAGCCCGGCGACCAGTGGTGCCTGTGCGCCTCGCGCTGGCAGGAGGCGTTCGAGGCCGGGGTGGCGCCTCCAGTCGTCCTGGCGTCGACCCACGCGGCCTCCCTGGAATGGGTGCAGCTCGGGGACCTCGTCTCCCACGCCATCTAGGCTCGGCTCCGAGGCCCATGGCAGAGAACACCGTTGTCAGCGTCGATCGGGTCACCAAGGCCCCGGCCTCGGCCATCTTCGCGGGCGCCGCCTCGTCGGCGGCCGCGTCTGGCGCGACCGGCTCGCAGCGCTTCTTCCTCGAGTGGGGCACGATCGCCCAGCAGGCGGCCCTGGCAATGTCCACGACGCTCGAGCGCCCGGGCGAGAGCACCGAGTCCGGGGCGTGATCGACGCCACCTGGGAGGAGAGGATTCTCCCCGCCCTCAGCGAGTACACGCGCATCCCGTGCCTCTCCCCGGCCTTCGACCCGGACTGGGCGGAGCGGGGCGCCATCATGGAGGCCGCCAGGCTCCTCCAGGCGTGGGTGCGCGCCCAGGACCCCGCGCTGGCGGCCGAGATCGTCGAGCTCCCCGGTCGCACCCCGGTGCTCCTGATCGACAACGGCGGGTCGGGCGACCCCGTCGTCGTGTACGGGCACATGGACAAGCAGCCGCCGCTCGGCGAGTGGCGCAGCGGGCTCGGTCCCTACGAGCCCGTGCGCGAGGGGGACCTCCTCTACGGGAGGGGCACGGCCGACGACGGCTACGCGACGTTCGCCGCCGTGACGGGTCTGTTGGCGGCGGGCGGCGGCCGGGGCCGCGTCCTCATCCTCATCGAGGCCAGCGAGGAGAGCGGCAGCCCGGACTTGCTCGCCCACCTGGAGCACCTCAAGGAGCGCATCGGGAAGCCGCGACTCGTGATCTGCCTCGACTCGGGCGGCCTCAGCTACGACCGGCTCTGGCTCACGTCGTCACTGCGGGGGAACCTGGTCGCCACCGTGAGGGTCGACGTGCTCACCGAGGGCATCCACAGCGGCCAGGGCGGCGGCGTCGTGCCGTCCTCCTTCCGGATCCTGCGCCGCATCCTCTCTGGGATCGAGGACGAGGCGACTGGTCGCATCCTGCTGCCCGAGCTCCAGGGGGCCGGCATCCCCGAGGCCCAGCGCGCCAACCTCGAGGTGGTCGCGGCCGAGTTCCCCGACAGCACCGCTCCCGTCGTCGACGGGCTCCGCCTGCTCGCGCCCGACCCGCTCGACCGCCTGATCGCCCGCACCTGGGGGGCCGCCCTGGAGGTGACGGGGGCCGACGGCCTGCCCAAGCCACGCGACGGCGGCAACGTCCTGCGTCCGTGGACGACGCTGAAGTTCAGCCTGCGCCTGCCGCCCGACGTGGACGCGCAGGTGGCGACCGACGCCCTCATCTCGGCCATCCGCTCCGACGAGGGCGCGCACATCACCATCGACCTGGAGGCGGCGGCCCAGGGCTGGGTCGCCCCGCCGCTCAGTCCCGGCGTGGCCGCCACGCTCTCGGCCGTCTCGAAGGAACGTTTCGGGCGCGCACCGGGCTTCGTCGGCGAGGGCGGCTCCATCCCCTTCCTGGCCGACCTGCAGAAGGGGTTCCCCGGCACCCAGTTCGTGGCCACCGGCGTCCTCGGGCCGCACTCGAACGCGCACGGGCCCAACGAGTCGCTCCACATCCCGATGGCCAAGGCCGTCACCCAGGCCGTCGCCGCGCTGCTGCAGGGGGATGGATGAGCAGCGAGGAGACCGACGCGCCGACCCAGGAGAAGCACGGCCCGCTGGCCGGCAAGGTTGCCCTCGTCACCGGGGGCAGCCGCGGCCTCGGACGGGCAATGGTGCTCGCCTTCGCCGGTGCCGGAGCCGACGTCGTCGTCACCAGCCGCAAGTTCGACGCCTGCCAGGCGGTGGCGGCCGAGGTGGAGGCGAAGGGGCGGCGGGCCCTGCCCGTGGCCTGCCACGTGGGGCACTGGGACGAGATCGACGGACTGGTCGAGCAGGCCTACGGCACCTTCGGCCGGGTGGACGTTCTCGTGAACAACGCCGGCATGTCGCCGCTCTACCCCGACCTGGTGTCGGTGAGCGAGGAGCTGTGGGACAAGGTGTTCGGCGTCAACCTGAAGGGGCCGTTCCGCCTCACGGCGCTTGTCGGCACGAAGATGGCGGCCGGCCCGTATGGTGGATCCATCATCAACGTCTCCAGCACCGGTTCCATCCGCCCCGGCCCGCACATGCTGCCTTACGACGCCGCCAAGTCCGGGCTCAACACCTTGACCGAGGGCTTCGCCCAGGCGTTCGGGCCGAGCGTGCGGGTCAACTGCATCATGGCGGGGCCGTTCCTCACCGACATCTCCAAGGCCTGGGGACCCGACGTCCGCGAGAGGGGCATGCCGCACCACGCGCTGGGTCGGGCCGGCGAGCCCGATGAGATCGTGGGCGCCGCCCTGTACTTCGCCAGCGACGCGTCGTCGTACACCACGGGCGCCATCCTGCGCGTCGACGGAGGCATCCCGTGACCGACACCGCCGACTTCTGGTTCGATCCGCTGTGTCCCTGGGCCTGGATCACCTCGCGGTGGATGCTCGAGGTAGAGCGGGTGCGCTCCATCCACACCGACTGGCACGTCATGTCGCTGGCCATCCTCAACGCGGGCCGCCAGGAGCTCTCCGACGAGTACAAGGAGCGCATGGCGCGGGCCAAGGGTCCGGTCCGGGTCTGCATCGCGGCGGAGCAGACGAGGGGCAGCGAGATCCTCCTGCCGCTCTACACCGCGCTCGGCACCCGCCTCCACGTGAGCAGCGGCGCCCACGGGAGGAGGCCGCGGCCATCGTGGCCGAGGCGCTCGAGGAGGTCGGGCTGCCCGCAGCGCTGGCCGACGCGGCGCAGTCGGACGAGTTCGACGCCGCGCTCGAGGCGTCGCACCGCGCCGGCATGGACCCGGTCGGCGACGACGTGGGCACGCCGGTGATCCACTACAACGGGAAGGCCATCTTCGGCCCGGTGGTGACCCCCGCCCCCAAGGGCGAGGCCGCCGGACGGCTGTGGGACGGTGTGCTCCTGTGCACCGGGACCGAGGGCTTCTTCGAGCTCAAGCGCACTCGGGACCAGCGGCCGAGCTTCGACTGAGCGTGGCCCGCCTGGTACCGGCCTCGGCGCGGACCGGGAGGCCGTGGCTCGCGCTCGTCGTAACCCGACATCGACTCGGTGGACCCGCCGTCAACCCGGTGGACCGGGTCGGCTGGCGCACGTGGGCCATGGACGCGGTGCCGGCTCTCTTCGCCGCAGTGCTCGTGGCGTTTGCTCGGCGCGCCTACGTGTGGACCGTGTACTCGCCGGGGTGAAATTGTCGGGTCAGCCGGCGGAACTTCCAGGTGTGGTCGGGCCACAACGTCGTGTTGCGTCCCCGGTGGTCGAGGTACCAGCTGCCACAGCCCCCCTCGACCCACACCGAGTGCTCGAGCCGGGCCTGCAGACGCTCGTTGTAGCGCCGCTGCACACTCGGCTTGACCTCGACCATGTGCACGCCGGGCCGGCTCATGAAGGTGAGTGCGCTGGCGATGTAATTGATGTGCGACTCGATCATGTAGATCATGGAGTTGTGGGCCAGCGTCGAGTTGGGCCCGATCATGAGGAAGAGATTGGGGAAGCCGGTCACCGCAGAGCCGGCGTAGGCCTCGGCGCCGTTGGCCTTCCAGACCTCGGAGAGGCGCGCGCCGTCCTTGCCCACGATGTGCTCGGCGTAGGGGGGCTCGGCGGCCTCGAAACCCGTGCCCATGATGACCACGTCGACCGGGCGGGCGATGCCGTCCTCCCCCACCACCTCATGGGCGGTGAAGGAGGCCACGGGCGACGCCACCACCTCGACGTTGGGCCGGGTGAGCGCGGGGTAGTAGTCGTCGGAGAGCAGGAGTCGCTTGCAGCCGGGCTCGTAGTGCGGGGTCAGCTTGGCGCGCAGGGCCTCGTCGGGCACCTGCTTGGCCAGGTGGCCGAGGGCAGTCTTCCTGACCGCCGCCTTGCGGCGTTCGCCTTGGCCGACGAAGACGGACAGCAGCGACTCGAAGATCGCATAGATGCGGAGCCGGGACAGGCGCTGGGTGGCCGGAACCTTGCGGTAGGCGAGCTTGCGCAGGCGCGAGACCGGCCGATCGCGCCGTGGGACGATCCACGGCGGCGTGCGCTGGTGCAGGGAGAGGTGCTCGACAACCGGGGCGATCTGGGGCACGAACTGGACGGCCGACGCCCCCGTGCCGACCACGCACACCCGCTTGCCCGTGAGGTCGTAGCCGTGCTCCCAGCGGGCCGAGTGGAAGACCTTGCCACGAAAGTCCGCCAACCCGGGGAACTCCGGGATGGCGGGCTCGCTCAGGGGGCCGGTCGCCCACACCAGGACGGGTGCCGCGTGCTCCTCGCCGCCGGCGCAGCGCACCACCCAGCGCCGGGCCCCCTCGTCCCAGCGCGCCTCGTCCACGGCCCGGCCGTAGCGCAGGTGACCCCCCACGTCGAAGCGGTCGACGCAGGCGCGCATGTAGTCCCAGATCTCGCCCTGCGAGGGGAAGGAGCGCGACCAGTCCGGGTTCAAGGCGAAGGAGTACGAGTACAGGTTCGAGGGGACGTCGCAGCAGCACCCGGGGTACGAGTTGTCCCGCCAGGTACCGCCGAGATCGTTGCCGCGGTCGAGAACGACGAAGTCGTCGATGCCCATGGAGCGAAGGCGGGCCGCCATCCCGATGCCGGAGAACCCGGCGCCCACGATGAGGACGCGGTGCTCCTCGGTCACGAGGTCTCGGTGACGAAGGACACGACCACCTCGGCCAGCTCCTCTCCGCAGTCCTCTTGGAGGAAGTGCCCTCCGCCGACGATCGTGGTGTGGGGCTGGCCCTTGGCGCCGGGGATCCTCTCCTTCAGGGTGCGGTCGGCCCCCTTGGTGATGGGGTCGCCGTCACTGAAGGCGCACAGGAAGGGGCGGTCGAAGGCGGACAGTCCCACCCAGGCGGCCACGTTGGCATCGTGGGCGGGGTCGTCGGGCCGCGAGGGCACGAGCATCGGGAATTGCCGCGCCCCGGCCTTGTAGGACTCGTCGGGGAACGGCGCGTCGTAGGCCGCTTCCACCCCGGGGGCCAGGGGTTTGGCGCAGCCGCCCCGGATGATGCCGCCGGTCGGGAACACCTCGACCTCCTGGGAGAAGCGCTGCCAGGCGAAGAAGGCCTCCCCGGGGTCGGTGTCGCCGGTGGGCAGGAAGGTGTTGGCCGCCACGACGCGGGCGAAGCGGTCGCGATGCTCACCGACCAGGCGCAGACCGATGAGCCCACCCCAGTCCTGTCCCACCAGCGTGACGTCGCGCAGGTCGAGCCGGCCGAAGAGGAGCTCGCGCATCCACTCGACGTGGCGGGCGAACGTGTAGTCCGAGCGCTCGGTCGGCTTGTCCGAGCGCCCGAAGCCGACCAGGTCCGGCGCCACGGCCTGCAGCCCGGCCGCGGTCAGGATCGGGATCATCTTGCGGTAGAGGTAGGACCAGGAGGGCTCGCCGTGCATCAGCAGCACGACGGGCGCCGAGGGATCGCCCTCGCGCAGGTAATGGACCCGCAGGGTGCCGCCCTCCGTGTCGGCGATCTCGGCGTAGGAAGGGGCGAAGTCGTAGCCGGGTAGGTCGGCGAAGCGTTCGTCCGGGGTGCGGAGCGTCTTCATCCGCGGGAGCCTACGCCGTCGCCTCCCGGGTCGCCCCGGTGCGCGAGGCGCGGTGCCCCGGGGTGCGCGCCGGCCGCGGCCCGTAACCTGACGCCAACGTCACCGAACGCACCCGTGGGAGGGAACCGCGCCATGGCCACGTCCGACGCCCAGGAGTACGACCCGTTCGCCGCCTTCGACGACGTCGTCGCGGGGACGACCCGCGACCCGTACCCCGATCTGGCGCGCAAGCGCCGCGACACTCCGGTCTGCAAGGGCCTCACCATGTCCCCCGACGCGCTCCCCGACGGCATCGACGTCGAGCCCGGATGGATCGCCTACCGCTACGACGACTGTTCGCGGATCCTGCGGGACGCCAAGACATTCACCTCGACCGGCTACGACGTCACCATCGGCATGGTGATGGGCCACATGATCCTCGGCATGGACGACCCCGAGCACCGCAGCCACCGCAACCTCGTGGCCCATGCCTTCCGCGAGAAGTCCCTCGCCCGCTGGGAGCCCGAGTTCATCGGCCCGATCATCGACGAGCTGATCGACCGCTTCGCGGCCGACGGCCGAGGCGGACCTGGTCCGTCAGCTCACCTTCGAGTTCCCGGTGCGGGTGATCGCCCGCCTGCTCGGCCTTCCCGAGGAGGACTTCGGCCAGTTCCAGCGCTGGTCGGTCGAGCTCATCGGGCTGGTGGCGGACATCGACCGAGGCCTGGCCGCCTCAGAGTCGCTGCGGGAGTACTTCGCCGGGGTGGTGGCGGAGCGGCGGGCCCGGCCGGCCGAGGACGTCATCAGCGACCTGGTCTCGGCCGAGGTCGACGGCGAGAAGCTGACCGACGAGGCCATCTACTCGTTCCTCCGCCTCCTGCTCCCGGCCGGGGCCGAGACCACCTACCGCTCGTCGGGCAACCTCCTCTACCTGCTGCTCACCCACCCCGACCAGCTGGAGGCGGTGCGGGCCGACCGTGACCTGCTGCCCCAGGCCATTGAGGAAGGGCTGCGCTTCGAGCCGCCCCTGCTCACCATCAACCGGACCACCACCCGCGAGGTGGAGATCGCGGGAGTGACGATCGGGCCCGGGGAGAGCATCACGCCGCACATCGGCTCGGCCAACCACGACGAGACCCGCTGGGACGACCCGGAGACCTTCGACATCTTCCGCCCGGCCATCCCGCACATCGCGTTCGCTCACGGCCCGCACATGTGCCTGGGCATGCATCTGGCCCGTCTCGAGACGCGCGCGCTGCTCAACCGCGTGCTCGACCGACTGCCGGGCTTGGCGCTCGATCCCGGCGACACCGACCCGCACATCCAGGGTGACGTGTTCCGCTCCCCCACCTCGCTGCCGGTGACGTTCCGGACAGCGGCGTGACCTTCCCCGAGGACCGTGACACCGACCGGCGGCTCCCACACCGTGTCCTTCCCGATGACCGTGGCGGTCGACTGGGACGACGGGTGATCCTCTCGCCGGGACGCCGTCGGGGAGGTGCGCGGCACGACGGGTCCACTCTCACCCGCGTGGCGCTCCTGGTCCCCAACCCCTTGGCTCAGGCGATCTGGCGTTCCTCCACCCCGGCGCCGCGCCCGACGAAGACGCTCGACACCAAGGAGGGAGAGAAGAGGCCGTGCGAGACGACACCCGGCACGGCGTCGAGCATCTCCGACAGCTCCGCCGGGTCGACGAAGTCGCCGTGGTAGTCGGCCAGGATGCCGGCGTCGGGCGTCGGGGGGGCGTCGCGCCGCCTCGCGCTCGGCAGCGCGTGCAGCGTGGCGGCCAGTCCGAAGGCCAAGAGCTCGAGCGGAACGGGGGGATGCAGCCGCTCCACCGGTTTGTCAGAAGAGACGATCACCACGAACCGGTCGGCCGCCGCCGCCACGATGCGCTCGCGGGTGTGGGCGCCTCCCCCGCCCTTGACCAGCCAGCCGGCCGGGTCGACCTGGTCGGCTCCGTCGATGGCCAGGTCGAGGCGGTCGATGTCGGTGAAAGGACGCACCTCGAGGCCATGGGCGACGGCCAGCTCCGCCGTGGCCGGCGACGTGGCAACGCAGGTGATGGCCAGCGGGCGCCGGGCGAGTGCCGGCACCAGCTGGGCGACCGTGGTGCCGGTGCCCAGGCCGACGCGCATGCCGTCCTCGACCAGGGCCGCTGCGGCCAACGCGGCGGCCCGCTTCTCGGCCAGGATGTCGGGTCCGGTCACGGCGAGAGCACGCTCAGCTGCGCGGGACGTCCTTCCAGGCCAGTTCCTTGTCGGTGCGGACGTCGCCGGGGAGGCCCAGCACCCGCTCCCCGAGGATGTTGCGCATGACCTCGGACGTGCCCCCTTCGATGGAGTTGGCGCGCACCCGCAGAAAGAGCTTGTGCACATCGGGTGAGCCCATGCCGACCTCGCCAGGCCGGACCATCGGGTAGCCGGCGGGGAAGAGCATCGCCTCGTTGCCCAGGAGGTCCATGCACAGGTCGTAGACCCTCTTGTTCTCCTCGGCGTAGGCCAATTTGGCCACCGAGCCCTCCGGTCCGGGTGTGCCGGCCTTGCGGGTCTGTGCGGCGCGGGCGTTGGTCATGGAGAACGCCTCGCTGCGGATGAAGGCCGAGACGACCCGGTCGCGCAGCGCGAGAGCGTGGGGGGAGGTGTCCCCCTGCCAGCGTTCCTTCCAGATCCTGATGGCCTCCGCGATCGGACCGCCGCCACGCCGGGTGACCGCCCCGCCGATGGAGACGCGCTCGTTCATGAGCGTCGTCACCGCCACGCGCCATCCCTCGCCCTCACCGCCGATGCGGGCGCTGTCGGGCATGCGCACGTCGGTGAAGAAGACCTCGTTGAACTCGGCCTCGCCGGTGATCTGGAAGAGCGGCCGAACCTCGACCCCCGGTGCCCTCATGTCGACCAGGAACGCCGTCATCCCCTTGTGCTTGGGCACGTCGGGGTTGGTGCGCGCCACGATGAGACCGAAGGAGGAGATGTGCGCCAGGGTCGTCCACACCTTCTGCCCGTTGAGCACCCACTCGTCGCCGTCGCGCTCGGCGCGGGTCGACAGCCCAGCCACGTCGGAGCCCGCACCGGGCTCGCTGAACAGCTGGCACCAAATCTCCTCGTTGGTGAAGAGGGGCCGCAGGTAGCGCTCCTTCTGCTCGGGTGTCCCGTGGGTGGCGATGGTCGGGGCGCACATGCCGTAGCCGATCGGATTTCTCACCCCGGCCACGGGAGCACCACCCGCATGCAGGCGTGCCTGCGCCTGCTGCTGATCCTTGGGAGTCAGGCCGAGGCCGCCGCAGCCGGGGGGGAAATGCACCCAGGCCAGGCCGCGGTCGAACTGTTCCCCGAGGAACTGCGGGGCCGGCGTGGTCGCGGGCGAATAGTCGGCCAGCAGGCCGTCCACCAGTTCGTCGACGTTCGCGCTCATGCCCGCACCCTATAGCGTGCTCTCGTGCGGGCACCTGCCCACCCCCGACGGATGGCTCTCCCGGACGCGCACCCCTGCGCGGCACGGGAGAGCGGGGCGGCGCGGGCGTGACGGGATCCGTCGACCTGCCCGACGGCAGGACGCTGGCCTACGAGGAGTACGGTGACCCCACCGGCTTCCCCGTCCTCAGCTTCCACGGGGGCCTGAGCTCGCGTCTCGACGCCGCACCGGCCCACGAGGCCGCCGTGGCCAAGCATGTCCGTCTCGTCTCCCCCGACCGGCCCGGCATGGGGCTCTCGACCTACCAGAAGGGTCGCCGCCTGACCGACTGGCCGGCCGACGTCGAGCGGCTCACCGAGGCTCTCGGCATCGGACGGTTCGCCATCATGGGCTGGTCGGCCGGCGGTCCCTATGCCGCCGTCTGTGCCGCCAAGATGGGCGACCGCGTGACGGCGGCGGCGCTGCTCTCGAGCTCCGTGCCGCTCGACCTCTATGGGACTACCCGCGGGCTCAGCGCGGGAGATCGCACCCTCTTGCTCCTGACGAGGCGCGCGCCGGTTCTGGCCTCCGCCGTCATGGACTGGTTGGCGTCCGCGGTCATGAAGGTGAGCGTCGTGAACGCCAGCAACGCTCGGCTCCTCCGCGCCGCCATGCGCTCGTTCCCGCCCGCAGACCGGACGTTCCTCACCGAGTGGGGTCCTCCCGACCGCGCCCTCGCCTTCGTCCGCGAGGCGATGCGCCAGGGCACGGAGGGCTGCCTGCAGGACTACCGCATCTTCGGCGACCCTTGGGGCTTCTCACTCGAGGAGATCAGGGTCCCCGTCCAGATCTGGGAGGGCTCCGAAGACAACACCGGGCCGCCGGGCTACCGTGCCTTCCTGCAACGACACATCGCGCACGCCACGGTCACCGTCGTCCCCGGCGAGGGACACCTCTCACTCCTGCCGCATCAGGCGCCGGCCATCTTGGCCGCACTGCTCGGGGGAGACCACAACGCAGAGCCGACGCCGCGCTGGCACGTCGGGTAGGCGAAGATCATCGAACGCCAGGTCTCGCGCGGCACCCTGCGCGGAAAACGAGGGTGAGGAGCCCGAGCATCTCGCATGCCCGGAATGCGGCGGCCCTCGGCCAGGGGGCCCGAGGCCCGGCCCATCATCTTGGAGGGGATGCATCCCCGATACGAGAGTCGCCGTCGACCGGCTCGGACTCAGCCAGCTGCTCTGCGACGTGCCCACCTCGGTGCCCACCTCGGGGCCAGACCGACGACGACGGTCGACCTCCACCGAAGCTACAGCTCGCCCCAGTTCGTCACGCTGACGGGGGCGACGATCGGCGTACCGACATCGAGCTGGATCTGGTAGTGGTCCCCGAGCGGGAGATTGCGGGGGTCGCCCTCGTAGAGGCCCGGCTTCTTGCCGGGGGACGTGAAGAACACCGTGACCGGCCCGGTGGCGGGCCCGACCTGGGTGGTGCTCAGCGGGATGCCCCACTCGTCGAAGAACTGACCCAAGGTGAAGGACTGCGAGGTGCTGGGCGACTCGATGTGGATGATCCCGTCGTAGGCGTGCACGTGGAGCCAGTAGAAGCAGCTTCCGGTCTCGACGAAGGGACCGGCAGCTGTCTCGACGGCCTGGAAGCCAGGGATGCCGATGCCATAGGGGATAACCCGGGCCTTGCCGTTCACGAAGATCGTGAGATGCGTGTGGACGTGGACGACCGTCTGCTCACCGGCCTGACACTGCACGCCGTCGACGGTCTGTCCGGTCGCCGCGTTGACCAGTGTGGCCAGTTTCGGGCCCGAGGGGATGCCGACGGTCTCGGGCCCGGGCGTGGTGGCCGGCGGCTGCACCCAGGTGGACGACATGGAGGCCGGTATGGGCTGCACCGGGACGTGAGGGTTCTTGAATTGAGGAGGCACACTGCTGGAACCGCCACCGGTCACCTGGGTGACGACGACGACGATCAGGGCGATCACCACGAGCGCGCCGCCGAAGCGGATGCCGATGCGCAGGCGCTTCTGACGCAGCTCGGCGGCGCGCTTCTCCGCAGCGCGGCGCTGATTGTCGGCCCGGCGCTGCGCTTTCGACTTGCTTCCGCTGGTCATTGGGGCGTCAGCGTAGCGAACCAGTCCCAGCGAAAGGCATCAACGCGCTCGAGGGGGCCCGCCCATTCGGGGGGCGCCCCGCTGCCCACGACCGAAGGCCCGAGCGCCGCCGAGGCCTGCCAGAGATCCCCATCGACGAAGGCAACGGTGACAGAGCGGCCCTTCGAGGCGTCGGCGAACTCCCAGGCGCCGGCGACCCCCGGTCGGGTCACGAGCGCGGCCCCGTCCACCGGCGGCCCGACGACGACGTAGACGCCGGACGAGGGGCGGAAGGGCACGGCCTCGGCAGAGACGGCGACGCGGGGGGCGGCCCACCGGTGGGTCACGTCGTAGGGACCGGACAGGAGCGCGCGCCGCGCGGCAAAGAAGCGGTCCTCGGCCCGCAACCGATCGGCCAGCGCAAAGAACGCGGGTAGCACGCCCTCGTCGCGCATCAAGTACAGCGTCATGTAGTGGAAGCGCTCGAGGAGCGGGCCCGTCGAGGCCTCGGCAGCCTGACAGCGCGGGGACCGGACCCAGCGCTGCCCGAAGATGATTCCCTCGACGGTGAACTGCTCGGGCAGGTGGTCGAGCTGGTGCCAGGCGTTGTAGGCCTCGTGGGCCGAGGGGTCGGTGACTTCGGTGAAGGAGAAGAAACCCAGCACCCCGATGAGGGTAGCCGCAGGCCGGAATGCAAGACTCTGCGGCCGATGTCAGGAACGACGGCGCTCTTGTCCGGCTTACGGGTGCTCGACCTGAGTATCTGGCGCCCCGGCCCCTACGCCACCTCGTTGCTCGTCGCCCTCGGGGCCGACGTGCTCAAGGTCGAGCCGCCGGGCGGTGACCCGATGCGCCACTACCCGGGACTTTTCGCAGCCGTCAACACGGGGAAGCGCAGCGTCGAGCTCGACCTCAAGGAGAACGCCGGGCGCGCACGGGCGCTGGCCCTGGCCGAGCAGGCGGACGTGCTGGTGGAGGGGTTCCGTCCCGGCGTCATGGCACGGCTCGGGATGGACGACGCCGCCGTCCGTGCCCGCAACCACGGCATCGTGTACTGCTCCATCTCGGGCTACGGACAGCAGGGCGAGCGCGCCGACCTCCCAGGCCACGACGTGAACTACCAGGCGTGGGCCGGGGCACTGACTCCCGAGGGCGGCTCGGGCGCCGTCCCGCCCCTGCCGACGGCCGACCTGGCGTCCGGGCTGACCGCCGCCTTCGGGATCTGTGCGGCCGTCGTCGGCAAGGGCGCGGGCGGAGAGGGGACCTACCTCGACATCTCGATGACCGACGTGATGGCGACGTGGACGGGGCCTTCTGGCGCAGGTGCGCCCGGCGCGGGCCGGCGGCCGTCCGAGCCGGTGCCCGGGTACGGCCTCTTCGCCACCGCCGACGGCAGGCAGGTGTCGCTCGGGGTCGTCAACGAACAGCACTTCTGGTCCCCCCTCTGCCGCGAACTCGGACTCGAAGAGCTGAAGGATCTCGGCTTCGACGAGCGTTGCCGACGGGGCGGCGAGCTCCAGCACGCCATCGGCGATGCCGTCGCCGCCCGCGACCGGGACGAGCTGGTCACTGCGCTGACCGGCGCCGGCGTCCCGGTGGCCCCGGTGCTGGACCGGGTCGAGATGCTGGCGAGCGCGCCCTTCCCCCCCTTCCCCGTCCGGCTGCCCCTCCCCGATACGACGCGTGAGGTCCCGGCGCTCGATCAGCACCACGGGGAGGGATTCTGCGACCGCCCCTGACGTGCGGAGCACGGCGCCGATGCTGTTACCTTGCGGGCGACCCCTCGACGCCATGACCCAGATCGCCGACCTCCTCGCTGCCAACCGCGGCTACGCCGCCGCGCGCGCCAATGTGGCCGATCCCCGTCCGGGCCGCCACTTGGCGGTCGTCACCTGCATGGACGCCCGCATCGACGTGTTCGCCGTGCTCGGGCTCCACCTCGGGGAGGCCCATGTCATCCGCAACGCCGGTGGGCGCGTCACCGACGACGTGCTGCGCAGCCTCGCGCTCTCCAGTGGCGTCCTCGGGGTGGACACCGCGGTGGTGATGCAGCACACCAAATGTGGCCTCGCCGGGGTGAGCGACGCCGAGTTGCGCGCGTTGACCGGGGCCGACCTCGGGTTCTTCCCGATCGACGACCACGCCGCTGCGCTGCGCGAGGACGTGGAACTGCTGGCGCGTACCCCGTACCTGTCAGGGCTGCGGATGATCGCGGGCTTCATCTACGACGTCGAGAGCGGGAAACTCGAGGATGTCGTCCACGCGCCTTAGCTGGGCCTACCGGTGCTTCGCGGTCTTGTGGTTCGTGCTCCCAATCGCCCACCGGTGAAACGTTGTCGAAACGTTGTGACGGGTCAGTCCGGTCGGCTCTACCCGGGTGCGGGCCGCAATGTCAGCATCCCTATGAGGGGCCGTATCCGGGGGGAAGAGTGTTCTCGGAGTGGCACAAGCGGGCCGCCTGCAAAGGCGCGACAGATTTGTTCTTCTCGCACGACGAGGAGACAGTGGCGCGTGCTCGGCAAATCTGTGAGGGTTGCCCGGTCCGCGAGGAGTGCCTGCGGACGGCTTTGGCCGACCGCAACCTTTATGGGGTGTGGGGCGGCACTACCGAAGCTCAGCGGCGGCGGTTTCATCGTCGCCGCGTTGCGTAGGCCGTGACCGACGACTCCCCGGGGTCACAACGGGGTCACCGATGCTTGCGGATTGCCCCGGACAGAGCATCACGGGGGCTCTCACCGCTCCACCGTTCGGCCTGTTGACCCGGGCTGTTCGGACTGCACGGGCCTGGCCGGACAGCCCCGGTGGGATACAGTTCAGTGACATCTTCGACCAGATCACTGCCTATTGCGCTATTGCGGATGGCAATCGATCAACGTCGTGAACCCCGACGTGTTGGCGCACGCCCGGAGCTGACTAAGGAGCCCCCGATGCCGGCCCACCATCCCGCCCCCCATCACCCGCCGTCCGTGGCGGCGGACGTCCCCGCAACAGGCGCGTGCGCTCTTTGCTCGCCGCGCTGGCGGGCTGCGTGACCCTGGTCCCGGCACTCCTGGCTCTCACCCCAGGCACGGCGTCGGCGGCCTACCCCGACAATCCGGCGCAGCCGGTGAACTTCGGGAGTGCCGGGTTCTTCGGCCCTTCGGGCGGGCTGCAGCTGAACGCGCCGCCCGTCGGCATGGCGTCCACGCCGTCCGGCAACGGCTACTGGATCGCCGCGGCGGACGGCGGCGTCTTCAACTACGGCGACGCGGGCTTCTTCGGCTCCGCTGGCGCCATCGCCTTGAACAAGCCGATCGTGGGCATGGCCGCCACGCATGACGGCGGCGGCTACTGGCTCGTGGCCTCTGACGGTGGCGTCTTCAATTACGGCGACGCCGGCTTCTTCGGATCCGCGGGCAGCCTGCCGCTCAACGCCCCGATCGTGGCAATTGCCGCGACACCGGACGGCGGGGGCTACTGGTTGGTGGCCTCCGACGGCGGCATCTTCTCTTACGGCGACGCCGCCTTCCACGGCTCCACCGGCTCGATCCACCTCAACCAGCCCGTCGTCGGAATGGCGGCGGCGCCGGGCGGCGGCGGCTACTGGCTGGTTGCCTCCGACGGGGGGATCTTCAGCTTCGGGACCGCATCGTTCCTCGGATCGATGGGTGGCACCCCGCTCAACGCCCCGATCGTCGGGATGGCCGCCACGTCGAGCGGCTACTGGCTGGCGGCACGGGACGGCGGGGTGTTCAACTTCGGCGTCCCGTTCTTGGGCTCCATGGGCGGGCAGTCGAACCCCAACCCCATCCGCGCCATCGTCGCGACACCTGACGGCGGCGGGTACTGGCTCCTGCCGACCACTCCCCCGCCCTTGCCGCCCACGCTCAGCCCCGGGGCGAGCGGACCCGCCGTGGCGCTGTTGCAGCAGCAGCTGAGCGCACTCGGCTACTGGGTGGACACCACGGGCGGCTCCTTCGACGACAGCACCGAGCAGGCCGTCTGGGCACTCCAGAAGGCGGCCGGACTCCCTCGCGACGGGGTGGTCGGACCTTCCACCTGGGCGGCGCTCGACGCGGGGGTAGTGCCCCACCCGCGGAGCACCTCGGGGTACGTGATCGAGATCGACCTCGAGGACGACCTGCTCATGGTCGTCGACAACGGACACCTCGAATACACGCTCAACACCTCGACCGGTGGCGGCTACACCTACACCTCGGACGGCGTCACGTCCGTGGCCATCACCCCCACGGGGATCTTCCAGACCTACCGCGTCATCGACGGTCTCGACGTGGACTCCCTGGGAGCATTGTGGCTGCCCAGGTTCTTCACCGGTGGCTACGCCATCCACGGCGACTCTTCCGTGCCCCCCTATCCGGTCTCCCATGGGTGCGCGCGCATCAGCAACGAGGCCATCGAGTGGGTGTGGGCGAACAACATCGATCCGATCGGCACGACCGTCTGGGTCTACTGAGCCCGGATCGGGCCGCCCCGCTCTTTAGATGTCGTAGTAGAGCATGAATTCCCATGGGTGCGGGCGCAGCCTCACCGCGTCGATCTCACGCGAGCGCTTGTAATCGATCCAGGTGTCGATCAGGTCGTCGGTGAATACCCCGCCCGCCGTGAGGTAGTC
Organism: uncultured Acidimicrobiaceae bacterium; assembly: GCA_963774485.1. Taxonomy (GTDB): domain Bacteria; phylum Actinomycetota; class Acidimicrobiia; order Acidimicrobiales; family RAAP-2; genus Bog-473. The sequence goes on along the minus strand of CAVZFG010000021.1, from coordinate 224,714 downwards.
CTGATCGGCCTCGAGTGCTTCCAGGGCCTCCTCGAGCGACGAGGGGACCTGGCCGATCTTCGCCAGTTCGTCCGCGGGCATGTCGAAGAGGTCCTCGTCCACCGGTGACGGCGGCTCGACCTTGTTGGCGACACCGTCGAGCCCCGCCATGAGGATGGCCGAGAAGGCGAGGTAGGGGTTGCAGCTCGGGTCCGGGCACCGGAACTCGACCCGCTTGGCCTTCGGACTCGGCGAGTAGACGGGGATGCGGCAGGCGGCCGAGCGGTTCCGTTGGGAGTAGACCAGGTTGACCGGCGCCTCGAATCCGGGCACCAGTCGCTTGTAGGAATTGGTCGTGGGCGCGGCAAAGGCCAGCACGGACCGGGCGTGCTTGATGATGCCGCCGATGTACCAGCGGCCGACGTCCGACAGGTTGGCGTAGGTGCCCTCCCGGTGGAACAGGGGCTCGCCGCCGTTCCAGAGCGACGAGTGGACGTGCATGCCCGATCCGTTGTCGTCGAAGAGCGGCTTGGGCATGAAGGTGGCGGTCAAGCCGGCCTCGTTCGCGACGCTCTTCACGACGTACTTGTAGAGCATCAGCTTGTCCGCCATCTTGAGGAGCGTGTCAAAGCGCATGTCGATCTCGGCTTGGCCGGCGGTGCCCACCTCATGGTGCTGGACCTCGATCTCGATGCCGAGCCTCTCCATGGTCAGGATCATCTCTGAGCGCAGATCCTGGAAGTGATCCATGGGCGGGACGGGGAAGTAGCCCTCCTTGTAGCGGGGTTTGTAGCCGAGGTTCGGCTCCTCCTCGCGGCCCGAGTTCCAGATGCCCTCGATTGAGTCGACCTGGTAGAAGGCGGAGTGCTGGTCCTGGGAGAACCGTACGTCGTCAAAGATGAAGAACTCGGCTTCCGGCCCGAAGTAGGACGTGTCGGCGATGCCCGTCGTCTTGACGTAGGCCTCGGCCTTCTTGGCCACGTAGCGGGGGTCCCGGCTGTAGGGCTCGAGCGTCAGCGGATCGTGCACGAAGCAATTCAGGTTGAGCGTCTTGTGCTGGCGGAACGGGTCGATCACCGCAGTCGAGGGATCCGGCAGCAGGATCATGTCCGACTCGTGGATCTGTTGGAAGCCGCGGATGGAGGAGCCGTCGAAGCCATTGCCCTCGGTGAACATCTCCTCCGTCAGCATGTGCGCCGGAATGGAGAAGTGCTGCATGAGTCCGGGAAGGTCACAGAACCTGAGGTCGACGACCTCGATCCCCTCGTCCTTCACGAGGCGTACGACCTCGGCTGGGTTGCGCTCTTGCATGTGACGTCTCCCTCTGAGATCTCGTCGAGCAACCGCCCGGTGCGGGCTCGGGCCAATGAGATTCGACTGGTACATATCACAGGGGACGCGACAAATGTGCAGATGAGAGGCCGAGTTCATCAAGTCTTCACAATGGTGAACGACGCGACGAGCGATTCATCCGCGGGGGACACAGCAGAGCCCGCACCAGGGTCGCGCAGTACGTATGCTGCGTCGTCGTGCTCGACGCGCTCGGCCAACCAATGCGGACCAACAAACGCCGGCACGTCGCCATCGACTCCGGACCTGACTCTGCGCCATGACGTACGAGAAGGGACTGCACGAGGTGGCGGACGGAGTTTGGGCCTACCTGCAGCCCGACGGCGGCTGGGGTTGGTCCAACGCCGGGTTGGTGACGGGGCGCAGCGCGTCCCTGCTCGTCGACACGCTCTTCGACCTTCGCCTTACCACCGAGATGCTCGACGCGATGCGCCGGAGGACACCGGCCGCCGAACGGATCGCCACCGTCGTGAACACACACGCCAACGGCGACCACTGCTACGGCAACGCGCTGGTGGCCGGATCGGACATCATCTCCTCGGCCCGCTGTGCCGAGGAGATGCTGCAACTTCCACCGTCCGCCATGTCGGCCATGCTGCGCAACGCACCCTCGCTCGGACCGGCCGGCGAATTCCTGGCACGGATCTTCGCCCCGTTCTCCTTCGAGGACGTACCGCTCACCTTGCCCTCCCGGACATTCGAGGGGCGCCTCGACGTGCGCGTCGGCGACCGCCCCGTGTCACTGCTCGAGGTAGGCCCCGCGCACACGGCCGGAGACGTGGTCGTCCACTTGCCCGACGAGGGCATCGTCTTCACCGGCGACATCCTGTTCCACGGCGGGCACCCCATCGTGTGGGCCGGTCCGGTGGCCAACTGGATCGCGGCCTGCGAGCGCATCTTGGAGCTGGCGCCCACGGTGGTCGTGCCCGGTCACGGGCCGCTGGCAACGCCCGCCGCGGTGGCCGACCTGAAGGGCTACTTCGAGTTCCTGACCGACGAGGCCAGGATCCGCTTCGATGGCGGGATGTCACCGATGGAGGCGGCGCGGGACATCGATCTGGGCCCGTACTCGGGCTGGGGCGAGCCCGAGCGCCTGGTGGCCAACGTGCACGCCCTGTATCGGGATTTCGGGAGCAGGGCGCCCATCGACGCGCTCACGCTCATGGGCGAGATGGCGGCCCTCGCCGGCTGAAGACGCGGCGCTCCGGAGGGCCCTGACCAGGGTCTCTCGAACCGGCAACAGGACTACGGCCACCCCGGCCTGGGTATACAACCGGGGTGGAGACGAGCGCCGCCCACGGGGTGATCGGAGGCCGCTACCGCCTCCATGGGCTGCTGGGCGAAGGCGGCATGGCCCGTGTGTTCGACGCCTTCGACCAGCGGCTCGAACGCCCCGTGGCGGTCAAGATCCTTCGACCACAGACGCTTGCCGTGCCGGGCATGCGCACGCGGTTCCAGCGCGAAGCACGCATCGCGGCACGGCTCACGCATCCGAACATCGTCGCCATCCTCGAGTACGGCGAGGACCACTCCGCTTCGTACCTGGTGATGGAGCGCCTGCCCGGAACCACGCTGCGCGACGAGATCGTCAGAGGACCGTTGACCAACCAGAGGGTGATACTCGTGGTGAGCGAGACCCTCGATGCCCTCGCTGCAGCCCACAGATTCGGCGTCGTGCACCGGGACATCAAGCCCAGCAACATCCTCCTCCAAAAAGACGGGCACACGAAGATCACCGACTTCGGTATCGCGAAGACCTTCGGTCTCGGAGGCATCGTGGACCAATTCGAGGACGACATCACGCTGACGGGCTTCGTGCTCGGCACTCCGGGTTACCTGGCCCCGGAACGTCGATCGGGCCGGCCGGCCACCGTGCAGTCGGACCTGTACTCGGTCGGCGCGGTCATGGTCGAGGCGCTCACCGGAAGGCCTCCCGCTCCGGGGACAGGAGTGACCGAGCATCTTCCCCAGCCGTTCAGGGACGTGGCGCTCGGCGCCATGGCGGCCCACCCGGGTGACCGGTTCACATCAGCAGCAGAGATGCTGCAGGCCCTAGGGACACGAACGGCCGCGCCCGGCGTCGCGACGACCCCGAGGCGTCTCGCTCCGCTGGCACCGAGCCCCGCCGCGTCACCCTTCATGCCGCCGGTGGCGCGCTCTCGCACCGAACTGTTGTCTTCGGCTCCTCACCCGAAGCGGAGCGGCGGGCGGGCGCACCCGCGACGGCACCGGGCCCTCCTCTTGGCCGTTGGCGTGGCCGTGCTGGTCGTCACCATCTTCTTGTTGCCGGACAACGGGAACCAGCCCACGGGCCCAGCAGCTTCTGGGTCATCGCACCTCGCGCGACTCGCGCGACAGCAGGACACCGACTCCGAGCGCACCGCGATCAGAAGGCTCGCGACGGCTCTCGGCAACGGTGGGTTCCCGGGAGACATGGCCCTGGCCAGAGCCCTCGATGCGGTGGCGGCCCAGCCACCGGGCGCCGGACGGCAGACGGCGGCACGACAGGCCCTGTCGCTGGCTCACGTGCTCCTAGACGGTGGCGGCATCACGTCGGGGCAGTACGAGGACGTTGAGAGCGTCCTCCAACCAACCGGGGGGACCGTGCCGACGACCACGACGCCCACGACCCCACCGCCGATCGCCCCTTCGCCCGCCGTGCACGGCCACGGCCGGGGAGGACCGGGAGGTCCCGGGGATCAGGTCTGAGGAGGCGCCTCTCCGTCGAGGCCGGTCATGGGCCGGAAGTCCGAGGTGGTGTGAGTGGCGGGAACGGTGCGACGGCTCCTCCATGCCCGCGGCAGCGCACAGAGGCCCCGACCCGTCGCCCCGATGCCACTCGACCAACCGATCCGGTGACGCGCTGCGCACCCGGCCCTTCAACATCTGGTCAACCCCAACTGCGGCCGGAACCGGCCCGCTCAGCCCAGGTGCGTCTTGGCGACCTCCACGGTCGGTTCGTTCTGGGTCATCTGCCAGATGCCCACGGCCAACGCTGCGAGTCCGACCAGACTGAGCACGACCCGGATGGGTTGGTCGCTCAACTGCTCGTCGAAGAGCCAGAAACCGAGCAAGATGCTGAAGATCGGGTCGGCGGCAACCATGAGAGGTGACGACACATGGAGGGGGCCTTGGTGGACGGCCGCCTGCATCACGACGTTGCCGAAGATGCCCCCCACGATCACGGCGTATACCGGCCAGTGGGCGAACATCCCGAAGAACCCGTACCGAGCCAAGGAGTCGGTCATCGACTTGATGTAGGCGGCCTCCAGTGCCCACACCATGCCCGTGGCGGTGCCATAGAGGGCTGCCTTCCAAGTGGGAGAGCCCCAACGGGCCGCGACCACCATGAGCGCCGCGACGCCTGCTGACAAGGCCGACGCCGAGACCCACTCGGACGTGCTCGCCGTGGTTCTTCCGCCGCCCGCTTCGGAGGCGACGATGAAGAGCGCCAGCGCGCCGCATGTGAGCACCGCGGCCCTCCAGGCGGCCGCGGACACGTGGTGGTGGAACCACAGCCGCCGGATGACCAATGCAAACACCAGCTCGACCACCAGAATCGGTTGCACGATGGAGAGCGCTCCCACATGCAGGGCGACGGCATGGAGGAGGAAGCCGACCAACAGGGCCACCCATCCGAACAACCACATCGGTTGTCGGACCAAGAAGAGGACCAGGCGCCCGGGCTTCGTCCCCGGGGGGGCGCTCGTGCTCGAGACGTGCTGCGTGACGAGATTGCCGGCGTTGGCCAGGGCGGCCAGCAGAGCGAGAAATTCACTCATCCGAGGAGCACGCTGCCACGAGTGAACGGTACTTCTTCCCGCGATCAAGCCTGAGTCCGCTGACGCGACCTCCGAGCACGCGCTGCGCTGTCCCCGCTCGGTCGCTTCGCTCTTGTAGGGATCCCCGTGATTTGAATCTCACGCAGGGGGTTCGGGTCGGCGAAGATGCGCTCGTCAAACGCGGGAGACAGAGTCCAGGAACGGCACCGGTGGTACCAGGCGATCTACGCGACCGACGCAGGGTCGACGCCGGTCCCCCCGCCGCACTGCTGGCGTACACCGCGAGGGCGAACCGCAACACGTCGACGGCCTCGTCCGCATCCCACAGTAGTGGGCCGTCGCCCGTGCGTAGCCAGCGGAGCCAGTGGCGCCCGGAGTCTCGAAAGCTGCTGGCCCAGTCGTCGTCGAGCGCGTGGTACGTCCGCATCTCTCCGTCCACGTACGTCTCGAGGCTGGGTTGCTGGAGGCCCCGGCCGGTGCAGCGGTTCACACGAGAGAAGCCGCGGCTCCCTGTGACTTCCCACCGTTCGTCATTCGTGTAGTAGTCGGATCGCAGGTACATCTCGGGGGCCAGGGTGATGTCCCACACGCCGCGGACACCGCTGTCGTGCTCCCAAACGATTGAGGTGGGCGCGTCAACCTCGACACCCGGCATGACCTGGGTTGACCCCACCCAGGCCCGTACCTCTCTGATGGGCCCGAAGAGCCAGAGCGCGGTCGACAGTTTGTGCCAACCGTCGTCGAACACCAGGATGCCGCGGCCCCGACCCATCTGCGCGAACTGCCACTCGTAGCTGGACCGGGGCACGTGCCAGCCGCCTCGGCCGCTGCCCACCATCTTCATGTGATATCCGCTTACCGTGCCGAGGTCGCCAGACTCGATGGTCTCCCTGAGCTTGCGCAATGGCTCGTAGAAGAGGTAGTTCTCCATCACGCGCGAGCACGCGTCTGTTGGCGTCGGCGGCCTCGACCATCTGCCGAGCTTCGTCCAGGTCGTTGCACATCGGCTTTTGCAGGTTCACATGCCAGCCGTATCCGAGCAGCTCACGGACTCCCTCGGCGTGAAGGGGAATCGGCAGCAGTACCTCAGCCGAATCGACAGGTGTTCCACTCGCCGCCAAATCGGCTGCGGTTGCAAACGTCCGCGCCTCCGGCCACTCGTTTTGGCGTTGCGCGCGGCGATCCGCATTCGGATCCACGAGTGCGACCACCTCGACATCGGGGTTGTCAACGTATGCTCGGACGTTCAGGTCGTAGATGCGACCGAGACCGATGAACGCGACCCGTATGGGGCGGTCGTAGGGGACGAAAGTCATCGTTCCTTGCCCTTCTCTCGGGCCGGCTGTATCGCTGGATCTTACCGCTCTGACCAATTTAGGCTACTCTATTGGTCCAAGCGTCCCGTTACCCGAGGTCCGCAAGGGAGGTACGACCAATGGTCGATCATTCCGATGCAGCTCCGATCAACACGGATCAGGCGCTGCAGGGAGCCATGCTCGAGCTGTCGGCGCCACAGCCCAACTACAAGGCGCTGCTTGAGGCAGGTGGCTTCGCCGAGCCGGCCGAGGGCGTCGCCATGAGCTTCAATCGCGCCAACACCGAGTTCGTGCTGCGCAATCACGCGCTGTTCTCGTCGCGCGTCGAGATGTCGATGGGCAATGTCCGGCCCATGATCCCCCTCAACGTCGACCCGCCCAACCACTCCAAGTACCGCAAGCTGCTGGACCCGATGTTCGCCCCACGGCGCATGGAGGAGCAGGAGACGGAAATCACCCGACGAGCGAACGGTTTCATCGACGCGTTCATCGATCGCGGTGAGTGCAACTTTACCGAAGAGTTCGCCGAACTCTTCCCATCCTCGATCTTCCTCGGCCTCCTGGGTCTGCCCGAGGATCAGATGCGCGCGTTTCTCGACATGCGGGACCACATCTTGCATCCCGCGAAGATCGACCCCGAGGCCGCCCTCGACATCGAAAAGCGGCGAGCCGTGAACAACCTCGGTGGCGAGATCATCTACAACTACTTCACCGAACTGATCGAGCAGCGCCAGAGGGAGCCCGGCGACGACATCATCAGCCGCTTCCTTGCCGCCGAGGTGGGCGGTGACAAGCTGAGCAACGAAGACATCCTCGACATCATGTTCTTGTTCGTCATTGCAGGCCTCGACACCGTGAGCGACTCGTTGACCTGCTTCTTCGCCTTTCTTGCCCAGCACCCCGAGCACCGCCGCCAGATCGTCGAGGACCCCAGCATCATCCCTTCTGCGGTCGAGGAGCTCCTGAGGTGGGAGAGCCCAGTGCCCGCAGGTGTCCCCCGGGTCGCCACCGAGGACGTGCAACTCCCCGGCGGCCAAAAGATCAGCAAGGGAACGGCTGTCGTGGTCAGCTACGGCGCCGCTGATGTCGATCCCGCCACGTTCGGGGACCCGTTCGAGGTCCGCCTCGAGCGAGAGAACAATCCCCATATCGCCTTCGGTGGAGGGGTCCACCGTTGTCTCGGTTCGCACCTAGCCCGACGCGAGCTGCGGATTGTTCTGCGCGAATGGCACCGCCGCATCCCCGAGTACTGGCTCAAGCCCGGCCATGAACGGCTCGAGTACCCCCCGGGTCTCCGCCATGTGAAGGATCTCACCCTCGCCTGGACCTGACGGTCGCGGTCAGCCAAACATGCCGAGCTGTTCCATCATTTTCTTGTTGTCGGCGACTCCCCACCTCTGACAATCTTCCGGCCAGTGAAGCGGAGGGATCCGATAGTTTCACATTCCACCCGCTTGCCGGCATGCCAATCGTCTCGTCGTCGTTCGTCCCAACGATGCGTCGACAGGAGACGGCGACGTCGTCCTCGCCGACAACCACATCGAGCTCGTTGCGGAGGTCCGAGGACATCACCCGGGTTGTCTCGACATGACTTCGATACCTCGAGGCCAAGCACATGGAGATGGTCTACGAAGTAGTCACTGATCAGTTCTTCCACGAGCTCCACCCGGCCTTGGTTGCAGATCTCCTCCGTGATCCGTCGCATCCGTGTTAGAGGTTTCGGTCTGCTCCCCCGTGGTCCCTCCAAATGGGTGTCGGTCGTTGTACGACATGATGGCAGCGATGCGTTCACTCCCGATGATGTTCGGGGACACTCTGGGACGTCCCGCGTCGTGCCTTTCCGCGTTCGGGTCAACGGTCGACGGCGAAGAGCCTCCATTCGTCGGGCACTCCCTTGAGTACGTGGGTCCCGTGCTCAGAAACGGCAAGGTCCGAGCCGACGAGGTGGAGCTTCACGGCCTCTGAGACAAGCACCTCTCCCGGGCCCGCCAGATCGCAAATGCGCTTCGAAATGGTGACGGCCAGCCCGACCACGTCATCGGGCCGTACTTCAACTTCGCCATTGTGAACACCGGCCCGGACTTCCAGCCCCATGGTCTTCGCCCGGGAAACGATCTCCACCGCGGCGTGTACGGCTCGGGTCGTGGCGTCGAACGTGGCGAGGAATCCGTCGCCGATGGTCTTGACCTCATGACCGCGGTATCGCTCAAGAGTGGCTCGGACCATGGCGTCGTGGTCGTCGGTCAGCTTGGTCCACTTGCGGTGGCCCATGCGAGCGGACTGCTCGGTCGAGGACACGATGTCGGTGAACAAGATAGTAGTCGTGACAACGTCGCCCTCGGGCGCCTGGTGGCGACCGGTCAAGAACTCCTCGACCTCGTCGACGAGCGCATCGGTGTCACCCACGTAGAACAAGTGGTCCTCGCCTGACAGTTCGACGTACTTAGCTCCGGGGATGTGCTCGGCCAGGTAACGACCAGCCCCGACCTCTATGTAGCGGTTCCCCGTTCGATGTAGGACCAGGGTGGGGACATCCAGCGTTGGCAGCAGCGCACGCGCGTCTCGTGTGAAGCCATACCGCAGAGACCGGGCCATTTGCTCGGGAGGCGCAGCGAAGCGTTGGCACCTTGCGAACCATGCACGAAACTCCTCGTCTTTGGTTTTGCTGGGCGCGATTACCTCTAAAGATTCCCCGGTCCCCCAGGTCTCGCTTCGCCAGGCGGTGAACCGCTCCAAGTTGTCGGCGGACAACCCCCACGGGTAGTCGTTCTCCTGGACGTAGTGGGCGTACGTGTTGACGAGTATCAGAGCGCTGACCCGTTCGGGATGGGCGGCGGCATAGCGGATGGCAGTTATGCCACCGGGGTCTGTTGCGACGAGCACAACCCGCCCACACCCGGCGGCGTCGAGCACCGCCGTGACGGCGGCGTCGGTGATCTGTTCCGCGTGAGTGTCGAGGTTACCGCCCGAGACCCCTAGGCCGCCGGGCTCACGCAAGATGATCCGGCTGAAGCCACCGAGGCGCTTGGCATAGCGCGTGAATCCGGGTTCATCCCACAGCAGGTCGATGGGTGCACCAGGTCCAAGCAGGACGAGGTCCATTGGCCCTTCGCCGATGACCTGGTAGGCAATGCTCACCCCATCGGATGTCTTGGCATACCTCGTTACGGGTCGCTCGTCCACGTCACTCCCCTTGACGCCGTCAGTCTTCCGCTACATGCCCAAGCGCGCCACGAATGCGGTACAGCCGGCTCTCGCGCACCAGGTCCCCCGGGTCCGTCGTATGGAGCTCACCCAGTCAACGGCGTGGGCCTCCAGCCCGGTCGTACCTAGCAAAATCACTGCTCGAGTTCAGGGCACCAAAAGCTGTTGTTGGTGGTCGACAACTGAGCACCCGTTCGACCCGGTCGCGCGCTCATCGACCAGATCACGTAACCCTGCTTCTCCGTCGTCGAACGCCTTCTCCACAGCCAAAGACTAAAGGTCAACCGTAGGGTGAGGGTTTGCTGGTCCGGCTTGAAGGTCGTCTGGGCCATACCTCGGTGGCGGAGACGATCATGACCAGGTCCGTGAGGGCCGCCTCAGGTCCCGGACGCGTGTACGCAAGCGCGCCACACGCTCGCTCAGGGTGACCGGCAGACCGCACCACCCCTCTCACGTCGGTTGGGCCGACGTTGCCGCCAGGGCGAACGCCGATCTCGGTGCGAGCCGGTCGACCGCTTCAGCGACCGCTTACGGATGGCCATGATGGTCACGCGGGATGCTTCGTCACGGCGTCAGCTTCAACCGATGGTTGGCCGAAGATGGTCGAACCGTGGGAACGAGGACCCGGCAGTGACGTTGCAGTTCCTCCGTGACAACGCCGGGAACCGCAAGCCGCTCCCAGGCGCCCCGACGAGCAGCGTGCTGACCGATGTCATGATTCACGGTCAGGACATCGGTCAACCTCCGAGCATCGAGCAGGACTTCCCCGAGGACCACCGAGGCGCTGGTCATTCGGGTAGGAAGGTTGCCCTGGCCGACCTGGCCGACTCGGTCTGACCATCCTCGCCTCTCGCTACTGGTCACTGCTGGGGCGCACCGCAGAGGGTGCTGGTCAGTGATCGGACAGACGCCCATTCCCCAACTTCGCTCATGACAACCGCTCTTCAGCTCGGATCCTTGCCGACCAAGAGGACGGAGGTGGAGAAGGTCCAGCAAAGGCATCGACTTTTCACTGCCCATCGAGCGCGCTCGACTTGCGCAGCGGAACCGACGAAGACCCTCGCTAGATTTTGCTTCGGGCACGTAGAGGAGGCACCATGCGGAAGCTGTCCATCGTCGAGTTCGTCACGCTCGATGGCGTCATGCAGGGCCTGGGCGGTCCCGACGAGGACCGCGAGGGCGGGTTCGACCAGGGCGGTTGGAGCGCACCTTACGGCGACGAGGTGCTGGCGCGGCAAGCCGGGCAAGGTGTCGGCCAGACATCGGCCTACCTCTTCGGCCGCAAGACCTACGAGCACATGGCCGCGCACTGGCCCCACGAACCCGCTGACAACCCCATCGCGGCGAGCCTCAACGCCAGGCCGAAGTACGTGGCGACGAGGACGCTGCGCCAGCCGGACCTGGAATGGGCCAACTGCCATGTGATCGACGGCGACCTCGTTGAGGCGGTCCAGGGGCTCAAGGCGGAGGGCGACGGCTTCGTCACCGTACTGGGCAGCGGCGTGCTCGTGCAGACGCTCATCGCCAACGAACTGATCGATACCTACCAAATCATGCTGCACCCGCTCGTGCTCGGCACGGGCAAGCGGCTGTTTCGGGAGTACCTCAACCCGCTGCGGCTGCGGCTCACCGGGTGCACGCCGACAACTACTGGCGTGCTGCTCCTCACCTACGAGCGGGAGGTGGGGGCGGCGTAGCGCCCGCCGATCTTGCTCGCATTCGGCGAACCGGTCGCAAGTGCCGGAAACCGATCTGGCTACAGGTTGTCACCCCTGCCCAGAAGTTCCTCAGCTCAAGATGGTGACGGGCGCCACGTTGACGTTGTTGGAGTAGTTCGGATCGGCAGTCGGCGACCAGGTTCTACCGAGGATATTGACCGACCCTGGGGTCACAGGCTTGAACGTGACCGTGAACGTCGCCGAGGAGTTCGAAGCCAGCGAGCTCAATGTCCATGTCGCCACGTTCTTGGACCACACGCCGCCGCTGCTGGCCGAAACCGGTGACAATCCCGACGGGAGCGCGATTGTTACCGACGCGGACTTGGCCGTAGCGGGCCCCGCGTTATGCACTGTCAGGGTGCAGCTGGCCGTGACGTTGACCGTCACGCTTGTCGGACACACAAGCGTTGCCGACAGATCAGCCTCGCTCGACGAGGGGGACGCCGCCACGATCGTCACGGTGAACGGTCCGGCAGTGGCCTTCCCGACGCTGTTAGAAGCAATCACCTCGTAGCTGAACGACTTGGTGCCCGCCGGAGGGGTGCCGCTCAGCAGGCCGGTCGTGCTGTTGATCGAGAGCCACGACGGCGCCCCAGACCCCAGGGCGTACGTGGGCATCGGGTTCCCGCTCGCCTCGAAGGTGTAGCCGTACGCCTGGCCCACGCTCGCTGTCTTCGACGGGGCGTCGAGTACGAGACTGGGGCCGACAAGGTTGGCGTTCCACTGGGCGTAGAGGGTGGTGGAGGCCGTCAGGGTGTAGGGCGAGGTGAGCGCCGTGCCGCCCGAGGGGGCCGTGAACCAGCCGTTGAAGGTGTAGCCGGTGTAGGTGGGGGCCGCCGGCAGGGTGATGGTGGTGCCCTCGAGGCCCGTGACGGCCGAGACCGCGCTGCCGCCCTCGGAGTTGAAGGTGATTGTGATCTTGGGGTTGGCGTTCCACTGGGCGTAGAGGGTGGTGGAGGCCGTCAGGGTGTAGGGCGAGGTGAGCGCCGTGCCGCCCGAGGGGGCCGTGAACCAGCCGTTGAAGGTGTAGCCGGCGTAGGTGGGGGCCGCCGGCAGGGTGATGGTGGTGCCCTCGAGGCCCGTGACGGCCGAGACCGCGCTGCCGCCCTCGGAGTTGAAGGTGATTGTGATCGTGGGGTTGGCGTTCCACTGGGCGTAGAGGGTGGTGGAGGCCGTCAGGGTGTAGGGCGAGGTGAGCGCCGTGCCGCCCGAGGGGGCCGTGAACCAGCCGTTGAAGGTGTAGCCGGCGTCGGTGGGGGCCGCCGGCAGGGTGATGGTGGTGCCCTCGAGGCCCGTGACGGCCGAGACCGCGCTGCCGCCCTCGGAGTTGAAGGTGATGGTGATGGTGGCGTTGGCGTTCCACTGGGCGGTCAAGACGATGGCCGCGCCGTCGCTCGAGAGGGTGTAGGTGGCCCCGGCCGGGTAGCTCAAGGTGCCGTCGTTCCACCCGTTGAAGCTGTAGCCGGCCCGCGTCGGCGTGCCAGGCAGGGTGATGGTGGTGCCGTCGAGGCCCGAGCCCGAGCTCGGGGTGGGCGAACCGCCCGCGGTGTTGAAGCTGTAGTCATCGGTGGCGTTGGCGTTCCACTGGGCGTAGAGGGTGGTGGAGGCCGTCAGGGTGTAGGGCGAGGTGAGCGCCGTGCCGCCCGAGGGGGCCGTGAACCACCCGTTGAAGCTGTAGCCGGCGTCGGTGGGGGCCGCTGGCAAGGTGATGGTGGTGCCCTCGAGGCCCGTGACGGCCGAGACCGCGCTGCCGCCCTCGGAGTTGAAGGTGATGGTGATGGTGGCGTTGGCGTTCCACTGGGCGGTCAAGACGATGGCCGCGCCGTCGCTCGAGAGGGTGTAGGTGGCCCCGGCCGGGTAGCTCAAGGTGCCGTCGTTCCACCCGTTGAAGCTGTAGCCGGCCCGCGTCGGCGTGCCAGGCAGGGTGATGGTGGTGCCGTCGAGGCCCGAGCCCGAGCTCGGGGTGGGCGAACCGCCCGCGGTGTTGAAGCTGTAGTCATCGGTGGCGTTGGCGTTCCACTGGGCGTAGAGGGTGGTGGAGGCCGTCAGGGTGTAGGGCGAGGTGAGCGCCGTGCCGCCCGAGGGGGCCGTGAACCACCCGTTGAAGCTGTAGCCGGCGTCGGTGGGGGCCGCTGGCAAGGTGATGGTGGTGCCCTCGAGGCCCGTGACGGCCGAGACCGCGCTGCCGCCCTCGGAGTTGAAGGTGATGGTGATGGGGCGTTGGCGTTCCACTGGGCGGTCAAGACGATGGCCGCGCCGTCGCTCGAGAGGGTGTAGGTGGCCCCGGCCGGGTAGCTCAAGGTGCCGTCGTTCCACCCGTTGAAGCTGTAGCCGGCCCGCGTCGGCGTGCCAGGCAGGGTGATGGTGGTGCCGTCGAGGCCCGAGCCCGAGCTCGGGGTGGGCGAACCGCCCGCGGTGTTGAAGCTGTAGTCATCGGTGGCGTTGGCGTTCCACTGGGCGTAGAGGGTGGTGGAGGCCGTCAGGGTGTAGGGCGAGGTGAGCGCCGTGCCGCCCGAGGGGGCCGTGAACCAGCCGTTGAAGCTGTAGCCGGCGTCGGTGGGGGCCGCTGGCAAGGTGATGGTGGTGCCCTCGAGGCCCGTGACGGCCGAGACCGCGCTGCCGCCCTCGGAGTTGAAGGTGATGGTGATGGTGGCGTTGGCGTTCCACTGGGCGGTCAAGACGATGGCCGCGCCGTCGCTCGAGAGGGTGTAGGTGGCCCCGGCCGGGTAGCTCAAGGTGCCGTCGTTCCACCCGTTGAAGCTGTAGCCGGCCCGCGTCGGCGCGCCAGGCAGGGTGATGGTGGTGCCGTCGAGGCCCGAGCCCGAGCTCGGGGTGGGCGAACCGCCCGCGGTGTTGAAGCTGTAGTCATCGGTGGCGTTGGCGTTCCACTGGGCGGTCAAGACGATGGCCGCGCCGTCGCTCGAGAGGGTGTAGGTGGCCCCGGCCGGGTAGCTCAAGGTGCCGTCGTTCCACCCGTTGAAGCTGTAGCCGGCCCGCGTCGGCGTGCCAGGCAGGGTGATGGTGGTGCCGTCGAGGCCCGAGCCCGAGCTCGGGGTGGGCGAACCGCCCGCGGTGTTGAAGCTGTAGTCATCGGTGGCGTTGGCGTTCCACTGGGCGTAGAGGGTGGTGGAGGCCGTCAGGGTGTAGGGCGAGGTGAGCGCCGTGCCGCCCGAGGGGGCCGTGAACCAGCCGTTGAAGCTGTAGCCGGCGTCGGTGGGGGCCGCCGGCAAGGTGATGGTGGTGCCCTCGAGGCCCGTGACGGCCGAGACCGCGCTGCCGCCCTCGGAGTTGAAGGTGATGGTGATGGTGGCGTTGGCGTTCCACTGGGCGGTCAAGACGATGGCCGCGCCGTCGCTCGAGAGGGTGTAGGTGGCCCCGGCCGGGTAGCTCAAGGTGCCGTCGTTCCACCCGTTGAAGCTGTAGCCGGCCCGCGTCGGCGTGCCAGGCAGGGTGATGGTGGTGCCGTCGAGGCCCGAGCCCGAGCTCGGGGTGGGCGAACCGCCCGCGGCGTTGAAGCTGTAGTCATCGGTGGCGTTGGCGTTCCACTGGGCGGTCAAGACGATGGCCGCGCCGTCGCTCGAGAGGGTGTAGGTGGCCCCGGCCGGGTAGCTCAAGGTGCCGTCGTTCCACCCGTTGAAGCTGTAGCCGGCCCGCGTCGGCGTGCCAGGCAGGGTGATGGTGGTGCCGTCGAGGCCCGAGCCCGAGCTCGGGGTGGGCGAACCGCCCGCGGTGTTGAAGCTGTAGTCATCGGTGGCGTTGGCGCTCGACAGTCCGGTGCTGTCTTGATAGAGAGCGGCCAAGGCCTCGGGCACCCAGCCGCTGCCCCAGTTGTGGGCCATCGACTGCGAGGGGCCATCCGTATGGACGATCCCTTCTGACGTCAAAAGGGCGTCGTAATCAGCCACGTCGGTTTGGTAATAGAAATAACCGCCGATCCATATCCGGTTGTTCGTCAGGAAAGGCGCTTTGTGTGCGTTGACGAACGCCGCGGTGAGCCGGTAGTTGGCTTGGAAGTTCGCGTCGGTACCGTAGTTGGCAGCAGGGTCCGTACCGAGTTCGTTGTACGACGACATATCGGCCGGGAAATCCCATGAAGCGGCCAATTGGAAAAGATCCGGATGCTTCAGAATGAGATCCTGTCCCCCGATGCCCGACTTTGAGAACCCGATCAACCAATTCTGCTCGGAACCGGTGACCGCAAGATGTGCTTTCACCCAAGGCACGAGGTCTTGCGTCATGAAAGTCTCGTATTGCAGGTTGGCATCGTCGGGATTATTCGCGTACCACGGGTCGATGGCGAATGTAGGTTCGATGATCGTCAGGTTGTATTGGTCCTCAGCGTCGAGCGCAGCCAACGTCTCAAGCCCGTCGCCAAAGACGCTGCCCAACCCCGCCTCGACCGGAAGCACGTAGAGGAAATTGTGCGCGACCCCCGCTGCCGGGTGAGTCGGAACCAGCACGCGAAGTATCTGGGTACCGTCCCCGTCGTCGGCGGAAGTGAAGGAATAGGACTGAATGTTGTTGGCGTCCGTGCTCACATATTGTGGCGAAAATGCTCCACTGCCACAGGTGACGGAGATGTTGGTGACGTTGGCCGAACCCACCGTCCCGGATCCGTTGGCGACGGTGCAGGCCTGACCGGAAGGATCGCTCTGCACGGTGACGTCGTAGGGGGCGCTCTGGTCCACGAGGGAGCTGAAGGTGAATGTGCCGTTGGCACTGACACTCTGATTTTCCATGCCGTTGTTCTCGAGGACGACCGTCCCCGAGAGCCCCGAGACGCTGCCCCCGATCGAATAGGTGCCGCCGACCGAATAGGTGCCGTCGCCGCCGGACCAGTTGCCAGCGGTCGGAGTGCCGTAGGCCATGATGGCCGGGGCACCCCCGGTCAAGCTGGTGTCGGTGGCCGTTATTTCCACGGCACCGCCCACTGAGAACGAGAGGGTGGAGCCGGTGACGGTCAGGTTCAAGAGGGTGCCGGCTGCGAGGGAGCTGGTCAGATAGGTGGAACCGAGCTGGGTCCAGTTGCCATTGAGCAGCTTGAACAGCATCAGCTCTGGGCTGCCGCCGGCCAACGTGTAGATGCCTAAATAGAGATCCTGACCGCCGTCTTGGGCTCTGACCGCAGGACCAACCCACTGGCCACCACTGAGCTGAGTGGAGGTGAGCTCGATCTGGGAGAACTGATCGCTGCCGAAGGCCTCTCCGGTGTAGATGTCACCGGAGTTTCCGGTCGCGTTGGTGCCGACCACGGCGTCATTGGAGATGGCCAGTCCCCCGGCGGACATGTCAGTCCAGTCTGCACCGAGGCTTCCGTTCGCCCGGTTGAAGTCATCCGAGACGGGGCCACCACCCGCCTCGGCGACACAGGTGACGGAGACGTTGGTGACGTTGGCCGAACCCACGGTCCCGGATCCGTTGGCGACGGTGCAGACCTGACCGGAAGGATCGCTCTGCACGGTGACGTCGTAGGGGGCGCTCTGGGCCACGAGGGAGCTGAAGGTGAATGTGCCGTTGGCACTGACACTCAGATTGTTCCCACCGTTGTTCTCGAGGACGACCGTCCCCGAGAGCCCCGAGACGCTGCCCCCGATCGAATAGGGGCCGCCGGTCCCCGCGGCGACACAGGTGACGGAGACGTTGGTGACGTTGGCCGAACCCACGGTCCCGGATCCGTTGGCGACGGTGCAGACCTGACCGGAAGGATCGCTCTGCACGGTGACGTCGTAGGGGGCGCTCTGGGCCACGAGGGAGCTGAAGGTGAATGTGCCGTTGGCACTGACACTCAGATTGTTCCCGCCGTTGTTCTCGAGGACGACCGTCCCCGAGAGCCCCGAGACGCTGCCCCCGATCGAATAGGTGCCGCCGGTTGTGGCGTCGCCGCCGGACCAGTTGCCAGCGGTCGGAGTGCCGTAGGCCATGATGGCCGGGGCACCCCCGGTCAAGCTGGTGTCGGTGGCCGTTATTTCCACGGCACCGTTCTCTGAGAACGAGAGGGTGGAGCCGGTGACGGTCAGGTTCAAGAGGGTGCCGGCTGGGAGGGCGGGGGTTGCGTAGACGGAGCCAAGCTCGGTCCAGTTGCCATTGAGCAACTTGAACAGCATCAGCTCTGGGTAGCCGTTGTTCCAGAAGTAGATGCCGACATAGAGATCCTGACCGCCGTCTTGGGCTCTGACCGCAGGACCAACCCACTGGCCACCACTGAGCTGAGTGGAGGTGAGCTCGATCTGGGAGAACTGATCGCTGCCGAAGGCCTCTCCGGTGTAGATGTCACCGGAGTTTCCGGTCGCGTTGGTGCCGACCACGGCGTCATTGGAGATGGCCAGTCCCCCGGCGGACATGTCAGTCCAGTCTGCACCGAGGCTTCCGTTCGCCCGGTTGAAGTCATCCGAGACGGGGCCACCACCCGCCTCGGCGACACAGGTGACGGAGACGTTGGTGACGTTGGCCGAACCCACGGTCCCGGATCCGTTGGCGACGGTGCAGACCTGACCGGAAGGATCGCTCTGCACGGTGACGTCGTAGGGGGCGCTCTGGGCCACGAGGGAGCTGAAGGTGAATGTGCCGTTGGCACTGACACTCAGATTGTTCCCGCCGTTGTTCTCGAGGACGACCGTCCCCGAGAGCCCCGAGACGCTGCCCCCGATCGAATAGGTGCCGCCGGTTGTGGCGTCGCCGCCGGACCAGTTGCCAGCGGTCGGAGTGCCGTAGGCCATGATGGCCGGGGCACCCCCGGTCAAGCTGGTGTCGGTGGCCGTTATTTCCACGGCACCGTTCTCTGAGAACGAGAGGGTGGAGCCGGTGACGGTCAGGTTCAAGAGGGTGCCGGCTGGGAGGGCGGGGGTTGCGTAGACGGAGCCAAGCTCGGTCCAGTTGCCATTGAGCAACTTGAACAGCATCAGCTCTGGGTAGCCGTTGTTCCAGAAGTAGATGCCGACATAGAGATCCTGACCGCCGTCTTGGGCTCTGCACCGCAGGACCAACCCACTGGCCGCCGCTGAGCTGCGTGGAGGTGAGCTCGATCTGGGAGAACTGATCGCTGCCGAAGGCCTCTCCGGTGTAGATGTCACCGGAGTTTCCGGTGGCGTTGGTGCCGACCACGGCGTCATTGGAGATGGCCAGTCCCCCGGCGGACATGTCAGTCCAGTCTGCACCGAGGCTTCCGTTCGCCCGGTTGAAGTCATCCGAGACGGTAGCGGCGAAAGCTCTCTGCGGCATCGCCAGTAGGAGTAGTGAGGTGAGGAGAGCTCCGAGTACCAAGGCTCGTACGGAGAGCAGCCGTACTGTCCGCAGCCTCGAGGAGAGCATGGTTAAGGGGTCGTCCCTTCCCACCGGTCGCGCTTGGCGCGATCCGCAGAGGGCAAGAGCTGCGGCCCGCGCTCGAGGGCACGACGTGGAGTCGACGGAACGACAAGAACCGTGCCCAATGAGTCGCCACCAACCACGAGACTCACTGCACGGTCGCTGGTCGGGAGGCACCAGGGGACGCCAAGGTTGCCGAAGAGGAAGGAGATGTGCTCGGCGCGGCGGCGACTACACAGGCCCCCGATCACCTGGCAACAACCCGACTCGACACAGTCCCCTCTTCGTGAGTGGCCCCTGGTGGTTCACAATCTGGCCCCACCTAGCAAGGAGTCGTCCGCGCTGACGCTGATACATCAGGCGAGGTTGGGAGTTCCTCCGATCGCCCGCCCCGACGAGCTCGGGGGCAACGCGGCGAAGGTGACAGGGTCCCGAAGCCGTTTTCCCAGCTCAGACCTGGTGGGCCGTAGAGGACTCGAACCTCTGACCCCTTGCGCGTCATGCAAGTGCGCTACCAACTGCGCCAACGGCCCGTCCACCCAAACCCTACCACCAGGTCCAAAATGCTCCCGCCTCCGTTGCGGACGCGCCACGGCGGCCCGTGGCCGTACAATTGAAACGTGACAGCGGGTAAATCGTGACAGCGGGCGCAGGCGACACGACCACGACCAGCCCCCTCCCCCAGCTCGAAGCCCATCTGCGCCGCATCGCCGAGGACGGTTACACCATCCTCCAGGATGCAATCGAGCCGGAGCTGGTGGACGAGATCGACGAGGCGCTGCTCGAGTTGGAACAGGACCTCGGCATCGTTCCGGCCGAGAACCTCTTCGAAGGCCTGCGGACGACGCGGGTCTACAACCTGCTCGTGCACGGGGAGATCTTCCAGAAGATCCCCGTGCACCCCAACGTGCTCCCCGTCGTCGAGGGCGTCCTCGATCCTGGGCTCCTGATCTCCTCGCTCTCGTCCATCGCCATCGGGCCCGACGAACAAGCACAGCCGGTCCATGCCGACGACCAGCTCATCCCGCTCCCACGTCCCCACATCCCGATCATTTGCAACACCATGTGGGCGGTCACCGACTTCACAGAGGAGAACGGCGCCACCCGCGTCGTCCCCGGTAGCCACCTGCGTGACGAGCCGCCGAATCCGTTAGAGCCTTACGACACCATCCCGGCCGAGATGTCCAAGGGGAGTGTGCTGGTGTGGGTCGGGAGCTTGTGGCACGGCGGCGGTGCGAACCGCACCGACCAGCGCCGCGTCGGAATCGCGATGAACTACTGCGCCGGCTACATCCGGCAGCAGGAGAACCAGCAGCTCGGCGTGCCGCCCGCCCTCGTCAAGACCTTCCCCCGCCGCCTGCAGGAGTTGATCGGGTACTCCGTTTACAACGGCCTGGTCGGCCACATCGACAAGAAGCACCCCGCCAAGGTCGTCCTCGCCGAGGACGAAGGTGTCGACATGGTCTGGGACCTCCTCAAGGCCTGATCCGGGCTCAGGCCGCCGCCCTGAAAACGAGCGGCGCGACCGGCCAGACATAGTCGCGGGGATCGATCGGGACCATTCCCTGTGACAGCCTCCAGACGTCGTAGTCATGCGTCCAGTGACGATGCCAGCCGATCTGGTCCCGGTGGAGCCGAGAGAGCTCGCCTTCCCCCAGTGCCTCGAAGCGCTCTGCCAGCGCAAAGAGCACTTCGACCGAGGCGATGGCATCCGCCGACGCATCGTGCGCGTTCCCGATGTCGATGCCGTAGTGCGTGCACAGGTCGACCAGGGTCCGCCTCCCCTGGCGGTGGGGGTCGAAGTGACGGTCGATCACCACCGCGTCGAGCACGGGTCCGCGCCAACCCCTCTCCAGCAGGCCCCGTCCGCACAACTGCCGGGATTGCGTCTCCACGATGGTCAGGTCGTAGTCGAGCTTCATCCCGACCAACGGCACGCCCCGGGCACCAGCCGAGACGACGGCGTCGGTGACCAGGGCAATGGCGTCGCGCAACGGCATGCCCTCGTCGCGAGCCTGCTCGGTCGAGATGCCGTGCACCTCGGTCGCCTCCGCCGGGATCTCGCGACCCGGGTCGATGAGTCCCGACCAGCTCCGGACGACGACACCCCCCACCACGTACACCAGTGCGTACGAAACTGGCACATCGGTGAAGCGGTCGACGCCCGTGGTCTCCAAATCGAACCCGAGCACCTCACCGGAGGTCCATGTGCCCACGCGCCGAGCT
The DNA here is from genome assembly GCA_963774485.1 of uncultured Acidimicrobiaceae bacterium. Taxonomy (GTDB): domain Bacteria; phylum Actinomycetota; class Acidimicrobiia; order Acidimicrobiales; family RAAP-2; genus Bog-473. The sequence continues at coordinate 203,837 of CAVZFG010000021.1, read as the reverse complement.
TGCCAGCTTGGTGTGACAGGACCGCGGATGGCGCCCATCGAAAGGGGGCCGGGCGCCCGTGGTGCCCACCGCTCCGCCACACGGGCACCGATCCTCAGAGCACGCCCTCGTCGAGCACGGCATCGGCCAGCTTCGGGGCGGGTACAGCGCCACGTTGCCGCTGCCCGACATGAGGCAACGCGTGCCTGCCGGAGAGCCGCGTGTGGCGGACATCTCCTGGGCGAGGCAGACGACACCGAAGCCGGGGAACTCGGGCTCGCCGGGGTGTCGGGCGACCACGTCCCGCGACAACGCGTCGAGATGTGCGGTCGTCATGGCTCCCCATGGGCAGAACGGCCCCCGGCGACGGGAACACTGATCCCAGACCTGTCGGACTCCTTCGGGCAGGGCGAGGGGCCTCGTCGGCCCGCTCAACACCGCTTGCGAGCCGTCTGGCCTTACCGTATGGTGCCCGCCTGAGGGAAGGGCCGACATCCGAAGGAAGGCGCGCCACTCCGCCGAGGTGCGCCGCCGTGCTTCGCCAACGCGGTCTTGGAATGGCCCACCCGGTGCGACGGCGCCCCCGATGTCGGCGGGGGATGCCTCGCCGGCCGCGAGATCGGCCGCCCGCCAGACGGTGAACCGATGCGGTATCGAACCGCCGGTACGTGTCCTCGCAAAGCGCCCCCCGACGCCACTCCGCACAACGCCTCGACGGCTACGGTCGGCCCATGAGAGGCGGTCGACGTGCCGTGCAGCGATCCGTGCTGTTCACCGCCCTGCTCGCGCTGGCCGGCGCGGCGGGGGCGGCCGCCCCCCCTCCGATCGGTTCTCTCACCGGGGCAGAGCCACCGCCCGCCACCGCCCTCGCCGACCCGGCGGCACTGGTCCACCCCCTCGACGGCACCGGTACCGGGCCCGTCAACCCTGGCACCGTGGGTGAATTCCCCGGCGCCGACACGCCGTTCGGGATGATCCAGTGGAGCCCCGACACCAGCCCCGACGCCGTCCAGTCGGGCGGCGGGTACGCCTACGCGGACTCCCGGATCAACGGCTTCAGCCTCACCCACCTCAGCGGCACCGGCTGCCCCTCCTACCAGGACGTGCCCATCCTGCCGACCGAGGGCCCCATCGGGAACAGCCCAGGGGACACCGTCGCCACCTTCACGCACGCCCACGAACAGGCCACCCCCGGTCGCTACGCCGTCACGCTCGGACCCGGCCCCATCGACGCCACGCTCGCCGTCACGACGCGGACGGGCATCGCCCGCTTTGCCTTCCCATCGGGGACCCGGTCCAACGTCTTGTTCAAGGTCGCCGACAGCGCCAACCTCGTCTCCGCCGCCAGCGTCCGCACCGTCGGCGACGACGAGGTCGAGGGGCAGGACACCAGCGGGGGCTTCTGCCAGACCGGGACCAACTACACGCTGTACTTCTTCGCCCGTTTCGACCGCCCGTTCTCGTCCGCCGGAACGTGGACCGGCTCCGGCGCGGCCGCCGGGCGAACCAGCTGCACGGGCACGTCGTGCGGCGCGTTCGTGACCTTCGACACCATGGCACAGCACGACGTCCTCATGAAGGTCGGCATCTCCTTCGTCAGCACCCGCGACGCCGAGCAGAACCTCGCCACCGAGAATCCCGGCTGGTCCCTCGCCCAGGTGGCCGCCCGGGCCCACGCGCAGTGGAACGCCCTGCTCGGTCGCATCGCCGCGGGGGGCACGCCGGCCCAGGAGCACATCTTCTACACCGCGCTCTACCACTCGCTCCTGTTCCCCAACATCGTGTCCGACGTGAACGGCCAGTACGCCGGCAGCGATGGCAGGGTGCACTCCGCCCGCGGACATGACGAGTACGCCAATTTCTCGGACTGGGACATCTACCGCAGCGAGATCCAGCTCGAGTCCCTCCTCGTGCCTCGTGCCGTCGGCGACATGGTCCAATCGCTCGTAGACGACGCGAGCAGACAGGTTGGTTGCCCAAGTGGGCCATCGTGGCCGGCGATACGTCCCAGGTCAACGGCGACTCGGCCGACCCGATCATCGCGGATGCCTACGCCATGGGGGTGCGCAACTTCGACGTCGCCGCCGCACTCCGCGCCATGGAAAAGGGGGCGACGCAGAACGAGACCGGCCACGGGCTCGAGATCGAACGCCAGTACCTGAGCCAGTACCTCTCTCAGCACTACGTCAATGCGGCCTCGCTCGACCTGACCTCCATCGATTACTCCATCGGGGGCTCGGTCACCCTGGAATACGCCATCGACGACTTCGCCATCGCCCGTCTGGCGTCCGCGCTCGGTGACCGCGCCCTGGCCTCGACCATGATGGGGCGCGCCGCCAACTGGGAGTATCTCTTCAACCCCGCCACCGGCTTCATGGGGCGCGCGGAAGCGATGGCAGCTTCCCGCCCGGCCCGGCGTTCCAGACATCCCAGTTCGAGCCCGGTGGCCAGTTGGGCTTCGAAGAGGGCAACGCCGTGCAGTACACGTGGTACGTGCCCCAGGACCTGGCCGCGCTCGGCCTCGCTCATGGGCGGCGATGCCGCGGCGGCGGGCAAGCTCACAACGTTCTTCACCTCGCTGAACGCGAGCCGCTATGCCCCCGACGACTGGTCCGGCAACGAGCCCGGCGAGTGGGCGCCGTGGCTGTTCGACTACTTCGGCACGCCGGAGCGGACGCAGGGCACGGTCCGCGCCATCGTCAATGCCGAGTACGCCGACGCCCCGGTCGACGAGCCCGGGAACGACGATCTCGGCGCGATCTCGTCGTGGTACGTCTGGGCGGCACTGGGCCTGTTTCCGGTGACGCCGGGCACGGCGAACCTCGCACTCGCCAGCCCCTTGTTCCCCTCCGTCACCATCGCTCTACCCGATGGCCGTCGTCTCGTCGAGCTGGCCCCGGGTGCGGCGGCCTCTCGGCCCTACGTCCACGCCCTGTCCGTGAGCGGGGCGCCACGACCCGCACCCGCTCCGACCGCCGTCGGTTGCCCGGCCTCTGCTCCCTCTGGCCCCCACGCCGCAGGCGGCACCTGGGGCCGGCCCTGGCTCCCGTCGTCGGTCCTCCGCTCGGGCGCGACCCTCTCCTATACCCTCTCGAGCAATCCCGACCCGGCCTGGGCGTCGGCACCGGCCGCCAGCCCACCCTCGTTCACCCAGGGCGAGCTCCCCGCCGTGGGGTTCTCCTTGCCCAGTGGGGCGATCTCGCTGGCGTCTGGTCAGGCGACCGCCGTCCAAATCGGCGTCGCCTCGGCCGAGAGGTCGCCGACCTCTGTCCGCTGGCAGGTCACGAGTGAGCCGGGCGGGCTCCAGGTGGTCCCGACCTCGGGCACGCTCACACTCGCACCCGCGAGCTCGCACCAGGACTCGAGTATCGACTGCGGGCCGCCACTCCCCACCACCGAGACGTTCACCGTCACCGGGGCCGCCCCGGGATCATCGGTGCTGCACGTGGACCTGACCACGACCGGCGGCGTGGCGCTCCCTCCGGTCGTGCTCGACGTCGTGATCCACCCCTGAGCCGGCCATCGCGTTCGACCCCTCTCGGCCTACTCCTCCGAAACCGGACCGCCACGCGCCGAGGGGAACCGCGGTTCGCGACGCTCCCGCACCGCCGCCAGGCCCTCACGGGCGTCCGGCCCGAGAAAGCCCAGCATCTCGAGCGCCATGGACTCACCGAAGGTCGGAAGCGCCTGCCGGATCCACTGGTTCATGGCCCGTTTGGTCCACTGGATTGCGGTCGCACTTCCCGCCGCCAGCCGGCCCGCGATGGCCACCGCCTCGTCGAGCACGTCGTCGTCCGGCACGCAGCGCGTCACGAGGCCGATGCGCTCGGCTTCTGGACCGGAGACGAAGTCGCCCGTCATGAGGTAGTACTTGGCCTTTGCCATGCCGCAGAGCAGCGGCCAGACGATGGCCGCGTGGTCCCCGGCGGCAACACCGAGCCGGGCGTGCCCGTCCGAGAGGCGCGCCGACTCGGCTATCACGCTCACGTCGGCCAGCAGGGCGACGGCCAGGCCGGCACCCACCGCAACACCGTTAATGGCAGAGACGATCGGCTTGCGGGCGAGCAGCATCTGCTCGACGATGGCCCCGGCGTCTCGCCATTGCACGATCGTGGCGTCGTAGTCGTCGGTCATCTCCTCGATCATGTCCAGGTCGCCACCGGCTGAGAACGCCTTGCCGGCGCCGGTGACCACCGACGCTCGAACCCCGGGATCGTCGTCCATGACCGCCCACACCTGGGACAGCTCCCGGTGCATCAGGACGTTCGCCGCATTGAGCACCTCCGGTCGGTTCAATGTGACGACGACGACTCCGTCGGGACGGACGTCGAACGTGAGATTCTCGAAATCGTCGTACTGGGTCGGCCGCATGGCACCTCCTTCTTGCGGTCCGGTTCGTCCGACACGGCGACGATCGCCATGGAGGCTCGATCCGGGAGGAGCTCAACGTCAGCTGGGGGGCGTTCAGTGACTTTCCGACCCATCGCCGCACAGCAGGACGACAGGCGTCACGGATCTCAACGTAGCAACTATTGAGAGGCCTCAACGCACCGACAACTGGACTCCGCTACCAATGGTCCAGCGCCCGCAGGTGGAAGTCGATAAGGGCGAGGAGGTCGCCGACGCGGCCCATCGCCTGCTCGGGCTCGGCCAAGGGATCGGTGGCTGCCCCCTGCGCACTCAACGCAACCTCCGCGCAAGCGCTGAGCATACGGGCAATGTGATCGCTGAGATCCTGATCTCGACACGGGTTCGCCCTCACCCAGGCCACGGCGTCCCTCGTGGCTGCCTGGAGCTCGTCTGCCGCGGCCAACATGGTGCTCTTGTTCACCGTGATCGAGGCAGAGAACCGGTGCTCGGCCTCGGTCACGCGATGCAGCACACCCGTCGCCCTTATCAGCCAGAGATGTGCGGTGGGTTCTGTACTCATGACTATGAATGATCGGGTGGGGCCGGAGCCCCTACTCCCCCGCTCCAGGCCCCCACCCAAGAACGAGTCTGGCGGTCGCGGCCGATGCTCCCAAGAGCCGTTTGGACCACCCCCGCACAAACCGCTCACAAAAATGGTCCCTGCGCGCGGGTGGTCATGCCGGCCGTCACCGGCAACCTCCTCGAGCTCGCGCCTATCCCGGAGGTGACGTCGCCGCTTCGGTCGCCCTTGACGCCAGATCCCATTGCCGCTTGCTGGCTGGCGGGGGCCCGGAGAAGGAACAACCTTGGAGGCGGCGGGCGGAATCGAACTGTCGAGTCGCTACCAGGCGGCCAAAATCGCCGAATGGAAGTCGATGATCGCCAGGAGGTCCCGAAGTCGGGCCATGACTCCTTGGCCGCCGGCGAAGGGACCGCTCACTGCCCGTTGCGCAACGAGGGCGACCTCAGTGCATGTGTCCAGCATCCCGACAACGTGGGCCCCGAGATTCGCGTTGGGGCAGGGGTGCGCCTTCAACCAGGCCGTGGCGTCCCTCGTGGCCGCATCCAGCTCGTCAGCGGCCGCCAACATGGTGATCTTGTTCACGCTGATCGATGCTGAGAACCGACGCTCAGCGGCCGTCACGCGCTGCAGGACGACCATGGCGCTGATTCGCCACAGGGATGTTGGAGTCGGCGCCTGGTCCATAACGAGGTACAGGCGGGGCCAGATCCCCCGGTTGTCCGTCCGATTGTTGGTCGGCTCCGCCTTACAGCGATTGTCGCTACCCGTCCGATCGCCCCATAGAGCCGTTCGTATCTGAACCGCACAACCCGCCCACAACACCCGCGGGTCCGGGCTCCCGTCTGGACGAAGCGGCAGATCGGCACGCGGGTCAGGCGCGGTATCGCGGGGCCAGGAGGCGACCGTCACGCCGCTCGCACAACATCACACCCACAGCCCAAGTCACACGCCCGCGGGTTCATGCCTGTCCGTCCCCATCCGGCCCTGGGTGCCTTCGGGGTCGCCAGAACCCAGAGGGATCACCCTTCCGCCGAAGAAGTGTCCTATGGCGCACATCCCAATGGGGAATCGTTCGACCACTTTGGGTCCCAATCCGTGACCCACGTGTCCAGGCCAGTGATCTCTAACACTCGGTAGACCATCGGACTCGGACGACAGACAAAGAGGTTGCCCCCGTCCTTGATCGCTATCCGCCTTGCTGCGTGAATGGCACCGAGCCCCGAGGAGTCCATGAAGGTGAGCTGGCAGAGGTCGACGACAACGAGCGAGCCAGGGGGTCCGATCAAACGCTCGGCCAGCCCCCGACTCGTACATGCGTCGAGTTCTCCCCTTAGGGCGAAGATGCGACCTCCATCGAAGTCGTAAGAATTAACGCCAAATGGGTCTACCATCACGTGCCTCCACCCTTACCTTGACCGTCCTCGAGTGCTGACGCGCCCCTCGTGCAAGGGGGTGATGGAGTAGAGCTCCTCGAGAGCCTTCCCCTTGATGCGTCTGCGTTTGCGTCCTGCTCTTTCGATGGGGGGCAGAGCCCATCGTGTCTTGTGGGATTCGGTACTTCTGTTTCGTCTTCGATCGACCGCTCCACCAGCCTGGTTGAAAAGAGCCTCCTCGGTCAATCACCCGAATGGGTGATTCTGAGGCCCTGACGCTCGCTCCAAGCTTAGAGTGAAGCCGTGCCGAAACCGATCCGGGTCGCGCTCGTCAATGACTACATGATCGTCCTAGAGGGCCTCCGTGCCCTACTCAGATCCAGTGAGCCGGAGATCAAGGTCATCGAACTCGACGTTCGTAAGGGGCCGAGGCGGGGGGTCGACGTCACGCTGTTCGACACCTACGGAGAACTCGAATCCCTCGGCGAACGAGTACGCTCTCTTGGCGCCGACTCCAGCAACGGAGCCATCGTGGTATTCAGCTTTTCCGATCGACCTCAGGCGGTGGGTCGTGCCATGCGTGCCGGTGCACAAGGATTTATCTCGAAGGCTGTACCACGGCAACAAATCATTGACGGCATCAAAGCTGCCGCAAGAGGCGACCGTGTCGTTTCGACCCAAAGGTCCCAACGCGCCCGGATCGATGAAGCGTTGCGGTGGCCGGGGCGCGACATCGGCCTTACCGAACGCGAGAGCGAGCTTCTGTCCCTATTGTCGACGGGCATGACGAACCGCGAACTCGGCAGTCATCTCTACGTCAGCGAGAACACGATCAAGACTCAGTTACGAAGCCTGTACGCCAAGCTCGGGGTCCGAAACCGTGCCCAAGCCGCGTCCCTGGCCGGGCAAGGCCTCCTCGGCGATCATGGCCGTCAAACCAAGCCCGTGGACTGAACTGCTGGTCACTCAGGTCAGGTCGTCCAAGTGCGGAACTGTTCCACCTATCCGGCAGCGAGGGCAGTCTGCCTCCTACCCGGCATGGGCTCATGAGACGGCCCACCTACCTGGACAGCATCTCAATGTCGACGATTCGGCGGAGGAACCACGATGCCCAGTTCGCCTTCGCAACGGCTGAGAGCGCTGCTCGGTCTCATGCCATTCAGCGAAGCTCTCGGCGTGAATCTGGAGATTGCAGATTCCAGCACGGTGGTTGGTACCCTGGCCTGATCCGCGGAGCGATGCACCAGCGATGGAGTCCTCCATGGCGGCGCGATCATGACACTCGCGGACACGGTTGGAGCTATTTGTGCCTACCTGAATCTGCCGGATGGAGCTACCACATCGACGATCGAGTCCAAGACGAACTTCTTTCGTGGCGTGCGCTCGGGTCTCGTACGAGCAAGCGCAAAGCCACTACACATCGGAAATCGCACGATCGTCGTTCAGACCGACTTGCTCGACGATCAGGATCGATCGGTTGCACTCGTCATCCAGACCCAGGCCGTGCTGAAACCGGGATTGAGCACGAGCCCCGTGCGTCGCCAAGGGCTTCTCCCCCCTCGCCCCGCTGCCGGCAGACTGACCGAAGAGGCGTATGATGCCGATCAGGTGAGCCGGGAAGACTGGTCGGCATGCTGTATTGGCCACGTCAGGGGAGGATCGGCACCTTCGGTGTTCAGCTATTTGCGTTTCCAACAGCTGCTGCCCATTTCGGATGGTGCGTCTTACAATCCGGGGTTCCTCTCTTGCGTGATTCTGAGCAATGGAGAAACACCATGTCGAAGAGTGACACCGACACCAGGACTGAAGCCGCGTGTACGACAGCGGGCATCTACCGGAGTGACTGCGCAGACAAGGAACGGGTCACGTTGGCCGTCGGAGATACCTTCCCCAGGTGTCCCAGTTGCAGGAAAGCCGTGGGCTGGAACTTAGCCGTGACCACGTAGACCCACCTGGCCGTAGCCTGCCCCCAGGCGAACTCATGCGAGCAACGGCTACCTGCCTCACCGATGGGCTGAACGAGAGCGGAGAACACGTAGGCGAGCCGTCCGAGATCGCCCGGGATCAGCCGATACCCGGGCACGGTTCTAGATATCCCATACCAATGGTTATACAGGTGATCCACCTCCTGGGATAGGCATCCGGGGGAACCTCCTCGGGTGCAAACCCGACCAGGAGGTGTGCGGTGAAGTGGAGTCCGTCATTCGAGTGTCACGTCCGTCCCGACGGTGAACACGTCTATCGGATCGGCCACCGGCTGACCGACGAGTTCTTGGAGTTCGTCGTCGGCCGGGCCCGTCCGAACACGGTCCGGGCCTATGCCCATGACTTGAGCGTCTTCTTCTCGGTGGTGAAGAAGGAGCCGCACGAGGTGCGGCCCAAAGACGTCATGACCTTCGTCACCGCGCAGCGCCGTCCCAAGCCCGGGGCCGAGAACGTGGTGCGCATCGCCGACGGCTCTGCAGGGCTCTCGGCGGCGACGATCAAGCGCCGGCTGGCGGCGGTCTCGAGCTTCTATGGCTACTTGATCACCCGCGACGACGTGGATGTGACAGCCAACCCGGTCCCTCGGGGCATCGCCACCCGCCAGAGCCGCTCTCGCGGCGGACGCGGTCTGCCGCTGGTGCGAGGTGTGCGCCGACTGCCCAGGATCCTCGACGCCGACGAGGTCGAGTCGCTCATGGGGGCGCTGCGCACCGAGCGGGACCGGGCCATGACTCAGGCCATGGTGCTCGGAGGACTCCGGCGCTGTGAGGTGCTCGGGTTGCGGCTCTCCGATCTGCGTTTGGGCGAGTGGCGGGTGTTCATCTCCGAGGGCAAGGGCGGACACGAACGCCTGGTGCCGCTGTCGCCGACCTTCTTCGCCACCGTGGCGCGCTACATGGACGGCGAGCGACCGGAGGAAGCGACGACGGACGCGCTCTTCGTCTCGCTCAAAGGAGCGCGCCGCGGACTGCCGCTGTCGCTGCCGGGTCTGAACCAGATCATCAGCGCCGCCCGGGAGCGGGCCGGTCTCAGTCACGGCACCTGCCACGAACTGCGCCACACCTGCTTCACCCGTTTGCGCGAGGCGGGGATGGCCTTAGAAGCCATCCAGGCCCAGGCCGGACATCGCTCGATCAGCTCCACGCGGGTCTACTTGCACCTCGCTGCTGCGGTCTGGGCGATGCGGTCCACCGTATTCGGCACACCTAACACCCGGACCCCGGCCCCATGGTCCTTCGGTATCTCCACCGCCCGCACCGGCCCGGGGAAGTAGCTCCCCGAACTCATCCGGTTCCACAGCTTGTAGAGGTTGTCCCTCTCCTGATCTGCAAACCGTTCAATGCTGACGGTGTCCACGCCCGGCGCACCGCCATTCGCCTGGACCTTCATCCACGCCTCAAGGATGAGGCGCTTTGGAATCTCAAACGACTTCATTCCCAGCTGTGGTCCGTCCATCAGTTCCTCCCCCGAAGGGTTGACTGATCGATGACCTGGCCTGCCCGGCCCCTTCGCTCCAGCCCCATTACAGGGCCTTCATCGCTACTACGAGCTGGTCCGCCTCTGTGCCTCGCATCGGTACTCTCACCCCGGTGGCCTTGACCACCCGGGCTTCTCCCTTTCGACAACCACGGTGCCGACAGCACCTAATGCAACCAGTCGTCCGTCTCGAGGCGACAGATTCTCCTGTTCCATGCCAAGGCCTGCAACGAGCTCACGCCACCTCTACACCGGACACCACCAGGGCCGCGATCAGGCAGCTCCCCGGCTCCGGGCACGCCATCATGGCGCACCCTCTTCCCAGGACAGAGACTCAGCCCCGGTTTCGATGTCAAGGTTGTTTTTCACGATGCGTCAGCAGTGGTTCACACACGTTCGTCTTCTCGTTGCTCACCTGACCCGCTGATAGCGGGCCTTCTCCCCAGTCGCTTCACACCCCGGCTCTTGACCGGCATGACACTGAGGCGGTTTGGGATCTCCGCCTGCTCGGCGAACCCGGAGGGCCTACCTCCATCCCTGGCACAGCACGGTTCGTGCTAGCGATCTTCTACATCGTCACCACTCCCCTTTCAGGACACACAGCCTCCATCAAACCCAGGGCGGTTCAGGCCTGATTCATCACAGCGACCGCGGAGTTCAGTATCTGTCAATTCGCTATTCCGAGCGCCTCGACGAGAACGACATCGTCGCCTCAGTCGGATCACGCGGCGACAGCTACGACAACGCCATGGCCGAAGCGTTCAACAGCCTCTACAAGTGGGAGCTCATCTATCCCCAGGGACCGTGGCGGGGCCTCGACGACGTCGAGTACGCCACGCTCGGCTACATCGACTGGTTCAACCACCGCCGGCTCCACGGTGACATCACCGACGATAACTCCTACGTCCCGCCGGCAGAGTTCGAAGCGACCTACTACCGTCAAATGCAACCCGCCGACGAGGCGGCTACCCAATAACCCGAGCAGTCATGGAACCCGGGGCGGTTCACTCCGGGCAGTCGGGCCTCCTCATCACATGCTGTGATCAGGGCTCGCCCTCACGGGACCTTCGCCCGTGGTAGGGGTTCACTGCGAGCCGTCTACTGGTTGTGATGGCCATCAGGGCATTGCGGCGGCGCGCCCGCTCCATACTCTCGCAACTGGTCCCCGCCCGCCGTCGAGGAAGATGGCAAAGGAGGAGCTGAAGCTACCTATTCTGGCGGTCAGGGCGTCACCGTGCATGGGGTTGGCGACACCTTCGAACGACTAGCGCGTGCGGGGCTGCATTAAGTTCTGCTGGGTGAGATCGCCAGGCGTCGCATCCGGCGGCTCCTGCTTGCCCGAGGGTCTCAGCAGCGGACTTGAGCCGTTGACCCCTCTGGTCTCGTCACCCTGTTCTCGGCGGAAGCCGCGCCAAAAGCGGTCGAACAGCAGCACCACCGCAATCAGGACTCCCCCGATCGCGAACACAATGGCGACGATTCGAATCATCCTGACAAGGCGTCGCCCCACGCTGTGGGCCCGGTCTGCGACCTCGAGCACCTGTTGGGCGGTGTCCAGAGCAGACTGCGCATGAGCCAGGTCGGTTTCGGCTCGGGTGATCGCGCGATCGAAAGTGGTCATGACAGGGCTTCCCGTCGGGTAGGTGGCATGCTCTGCAGGATACGGTGCGCTCCGAAGGGACGCCTACCCAACTGTCCCCCCCCGATAGGGGGCACCCCACCTGTACGGGCGTTCGCCTGGTCGGCTGCCAGGCTCCCGGCTCTGTAGCCATGGCCCGCCCTACGCTGAGCACCTCGGGCCGGGTTGATGAGCCGGTCAGCTGGCAGAGAGGCGATCGGTGAGCGCATGACTCAGGCGTTGAACCCCCAGTTCCGCACCGCCCTCTGCCGGACCTACGCCGACCTGCTACGACGCCAGCAGACCGCCGCCTCGCCTTTCGCTCAGTGGTCTCGGGCCACTCGACGCGAGCACGAGTTCGTCTGGTTAGGCGGCATGTGCCCTTGATGGGGCGCAACGCCGAGTTCTCCGTGGTGCCGGGGGACGCGCTCTACGACGCTGTCCACAAGATGTACGGGACAGCCAACCTCAACCCCTACGAACGCGAGGTGCTCTTCGGCTTCCCCTACGTGATTGGGCGGGTCGCCAACCGATCGGTTCGCGGCCCGTTGCTCACCTTGGGGGTGGAGATCGTCCCCGAGGGCGACCGGCTAGTGGTCCGGGCGGCCGACGAGGTGGTGCGTTTCAACTCGTTGCCATTCCGGGCAGAGCACGACACTGACGCCCACAACGCGTCACTCAACCGGATCCTCGAGCCACCCCCGAGCTCCCCATGAGCCCACTGTCCCTGCAGGAGTTCGTGGCCGTGATCACCCGTGAGCTTCCGGACCTTGTCGTCGACGCCCACGGCCAGTCGGACCGGTTGTTCCAGTCCCATCGCTCCTGTTGCACCACTTCCAGCTACCATCGCGCCGTGCCGGTCGTTGACTCCTTCCGACAGTTGGTGGCGCTTGGCCAGTCACCGGGACCAAACAACCTCCCGAGGGGTTATGACCGACATGACCTTCGCAGGGGCAAACTTCAGGCAATCTTGCTGGGGCCTGGCGCCGGGGGCGTTGCCAGTGACCAGGAGTTGGATCCACGTTCGGATCGAGTGGCCCGATTGAGATCTTGGTGCCTTTCAGCTATCTCGTCCGTGAGAGCATCGGCCCACATCATGATGGCATCGGCTGTGCTCTGATCGAAGATCACGCGCAGATGCCCGACGTTCGGCACCTCTAGGAGAGTGTGCGGTCTGTTCGGTCGAGCGGCGCTCTTGGATACGAGCCGATCATTCGCCGCTACCACTGCAAGGATTGGGGGGCGCTCGCCAGGGATAGCTGCCACATCCCTTAGATAGGCGCTGTTCGTCCCCATCTCCCTCATGACCGGTAATGGGCCGAAGCGTGACAGACCGTGGCCCTGGTGCGGTGTGCCGATGGTGACCAGTCCGTCAATCGGTGCTCCCAGCGCTGCGGCGTGCTCTGCGACCAGACCTCCCATCGAATGTCCGATCACCACGATGGCGTCGTGGGTCTGATCCAGTTTGTCGATCAGCTTGACGAGGCGCTCCGCTGAGGTAGCGAGTGGCCCGAAAACCAACCGCTCGTCGAAATACTTGGTTCGCCAGCCCTGTTCACGAGCGCTGCGCCGAATCGGGGTGAGCGGCCATTCATTACCGGGAGCAGCGAAGCCTCCCACGAAGACGAGACCCTTACTCATCGTTCAGCACTCGGAACAGCGTCGATTAGATGCCAGCTATATGAGGGGACCAGCGAGCGTCGACGCCACCGTCCGCGACCGCCCGCCACCGCCGTGTCGACCAGTTGGCTGGTGAATACCGCCATCTCGAACCCGTCCATGAGACCCCCAGTTGTAGGCCATTGGATCGTCGTGAGGGGCGGTGACGACGCACCCGCTTCGTCAGCCGCAACCGCCCCTCAGTCGCGATGCTGGCACTGCGGTCTTCGCTGAAATAGAGCCGACCGGACAGAAGCGGCACAACGTACCGACAACACTGAGCAGCGGGGAGCGGCGCCGGGTGGCGTACAGGCTCAATCGCGATGGCGAGGGGCGGTGACGCTCCTAGAGAACACCGCCCCTCATTCAGGATGGTGACAAGCCGCTCCAGGTCGAAGGTACAGCCGACCGGACTGGATCAGGACAACAGCCCCACAACAACTGACGACTGGGACCGGGGGGAGATCCAGTGGGGGAGGGATCATGTGGGCCATTGATCAGTCGGGAAGAGTAGTCATCGAATACCGGTTTGTTCCGTCGAAGCGCCGGTCCACGTCCGATTCCTTTGGCGGCATCGAGGTCGTCAAGCGTCGATGGTGAACGCGTCGTCCGAGGCAGTCGCGCTCGCAGTAGTCCGGCGGCATCGCGCCGGTCGTCAAATTGGCCCGTTCGCATCCCTACGGTCCACGCTGCCATCGCGGCCGTAATCCGAGCGGGCTAGCGTCGGCCGCGATGGCGCTGTTCCCCGATCGCTCTCTGGGTTTGGCTCCGGCCTCGGTCCGCGACTACCGCGAACTGGCCCGGCGGCGGCTCCCCCGCCAGCTGTTCGACTACATCGACGGCGGCGCCTACGAGGAGTCGACGCTGCGGGCCAACGTCGACGACCTCGCCGCCATCCACCTGCGCCAGCGCGTGCTGCGGGACGTGTCCGAGCTGCAGCTGACCACCACCGTGCTGGGCCAGTCTCTGGCCATGCCTCTCGTGCTCGGGCCGGTCGGTTTGGCCGGCATGTACGCCACGCGCGCCGAGGTGCAGGCGGCCAAGGCTGCCGAGCAGATGGGCATCGCCTTCTGCGAGTCGACCGTGTCCATCTGCAGCATCGAGGAGGTCGACCGTGCCACCACCGCGCCGTTCTGGTTCCAGCTCTACGTCATGCGCGACCGGGCCTACGCCGAGGACCTGATGTCCCGTGCTCCAGCGTCGGCTGTCCCGTGCTGGTGCTGACCGTCGACCTCGCGGTCGTGGGCGCCCGCTATCGAGAGGTGCGCAACGGCATGGCGGGACCCCAGCGGTTGCCGGGCCGGATCGTCCAGGCCCTCGACTTCGGCCTGCACCCGCGCTGGGCGCGCGACGTGGCCGTCCGGGGCCGTCCCCACACCTTCGGCAACCTCGAGAAGGCGGTACCCGGGGCGACCAGCCCGGACGCGTTCAAGGAGTGGGTGGACCGCCAGTTCGACCCCTCGGTCACGTGGGATGACCTCGACTGGGTACGCCGTACGTGGCCGGGTCGGCTCGTGCTCAAGGGGATCCTCGACCCGGAGGACGCCGCGGCGGGCCGCCGACGCCGGTGTCGACGGGATCGTGGTCTCCAACCACGGCGGACGCCAGCTCGACAGCACTCCGTCCACGATCGCCGCCCTGCCAGCCGTCGTCGACGCGGTGGGCGACTCCCTCGAGGTGCTGGTCGACGGCGGCATCCGCAGCGGCCTCGACGTGGTCAAGGCGCTGGCGCTCGGCGCCCGGGCCTGCCTGGTGGGCCGGGCCTGGGCCTGGTCGGTGGCCGCCGGCGGGCGCCAGGGAGTGGTCGACGTGCTGCGCACCATGAGAGGTGAACTGAAGGTGGCCCTGTCGCTGACCGGGGCCGGCGATGTCCACGCCCTCGACCCGAGCGCCCTGCTCGACGGAGACGGCCGGCCACTTCACTGAATACACCCTCACCGGTCATCTCACCAGCTTGTCATTCGCCGCTCGGCTGGAAGGAATGGCCGCTCCCGTGCCCACCGTCCCGGCAGCGGAACTCACCCTCGGCCCGACCATCACCAACCCCCGGGTCTGCATGATCAGGAAATCGTCGGAGCGGAGGCTGGCGGGTTGCAGTGCCGTTAGGCCGTCTGCCACGGATGGCAATAGGGGTGACCCGGAGGCTCGTGCATCACGGAGGCGGATAAAGGCCCACGAGATGGTCTCCCTTCGCCGGTATTGTCCGGATCAGGTGATTTGGGGTCGCTGACTCTGTCAGCCTCTCAGCCTTTCGGCTCCCTCTCCCATCTCGCAAACCTATCTCTATCAAAGCCTCCTACCGTGGGTTCAGGTAGGGCCGAAAGTCCCCCAGAGCGCTTAGTTCGCCGCCTCGCTCTGTCGAGAGTGCGAGAAGCGAGGCGAGCGACGTCGCTGGCGGCTACCCGACATCGGTCTCGCCGCTCGATGCGGGCATGTTGCCACCTACCGGCGATATTCAATTACCCCGGAAGATTTGCGCGTCGCCCGCAATTTTCCGCGTAGACCCACGCTGATCCACGCTCTGGATTGCGGCCATTGAACAGCCACTACCGGTGGCAACCAGATACACGAGCGAGACTCGCTTGATGTAGAGGCGGCGATGGGTCGGTCGATTGGCCGCGGCGGACCCAAGGTCCTTGGTTATGCGCGCCGGTGACGTGATCGGCGTGCACCGTTTCGAAGTCCTCATCCAGCCTCCGTGGAGCACGCGGGAGTTAGGTTGCGGCCGAGCGGAGCGTAGCGAGCGAGGCTGCGGCTAAGGGACACCTATCCCAGCGCCGATCGCCGAATCGGTCGCGATACGCCGATGGCAGGCCGGACGAACGAGGGCGTCATTCTGTAGCACCCAGCACCCAGCACTCGCGGCCAGAGGCGTTTGTCCCCTAATCAGGTACTTCGAACCGGATGAAGAGCTCATCCAGCGGGTGGCGTCGGCACCGGAACCGCCTGGCACAACAACTCCACGCGCGCTCAGAGATGCCCTTGAGGCGCCGCTTGCGGAAATGTCGGAACTCGACGCCGGGAACCGCACCAGCCGCCCTAGCCGCCCTAGCCGTCTCCGCGGTGACCACGACCTGGTTCCCTTTGGCCGTCTCCGTGACCCGAGCAGCGACGTTGACGACCTGACCGACAACGTCGTCCTGAGTAACTACTGCTTCTCCAACGTGTAGTCCAGCGCGCAGGCGCAGTGGAGAGGGCGAGGTCTCGAGCAGTTCAAGCGCAGCTCGGATGGCGCCGTCGGCGTCGGGAAAGGTGCAGAGCAGCCCGTCACCTAAAGACCTTCGTATAATACCCCGCTGATACTGCGGCGCGTGGGACAATGATCCATGCCCACCACCCGCACCGCAGCTAAGAAATATGCCGTGAGCACAGCGGCGCCGAGAGCTCGTCCCCGTCGGGACTTCGCAGCCATGGAGGAACGTCGCATGGCTGCAGCGGACCTCTTCGCCAAAGGAGTCGCCCAAGGCGAGATCGCCCGCCAGCTGGGCGTGGCCCACCAGACGGTCTCTGACTGGCACGACAAGTGGAAGGTCGGCGGCAAGAAGGCGCTGCGCGGCGCCGGGCGAGCAGGGCGACCACCCAAGGTGACCCCGGGCGACCTGGCCAAGGTGGAGCGGGCCCTGCGCAAAGGACCGCGCGCCAATGGCTATGGGACCGACCTGTGGACGCTGGCCCGGGTGTCCGAAGTGATCGAGGAGGTCACCGGGGTCAAGTACCACCCCGGCCACGTCTGGCGGGTGCTGCGCCAGATGGGCTGGAGCCGACAGCGCCCGGCCCGAGCGGCATCCGAGCGCGACGACGCCGCCATCGAGCGCTGGGTCAACGAACGCTGGCCCCGGGTAAAAAAAGCGGTTCTCCTCTGGAAGTAGTGGGTCAATTCACGACCGGCAGCACCCGATCGGTTGGCAGTTCGACGGTGATGCCGCCGCAGCACAGGTAGATCATGGCGATCACCGCGACAGCGGAGTGGTGGCCGTAGCCGCGGTGGTTGATCAGGCGGATCTTGGAGTTGAGTCCCTCGAGCTTCGAGTTCGACAGGCCCAGCTCGATGGCGGCGAGAATGCGCTCGCGGTTGAGCCGAATGGTCTTGGCCAATGTGACAAAGGCAGGAATGCGACAACGGCTGGCCCAGGCCAGCCACCACCGGAGGTGGTCCGGGGCGTCCGATCGGCGGACGCGGTAGAGGTCACGGAGTCCCTCCTTCAGCTGCCAGGCCCGGTAGAGCACCGAGTTCTGTTGACGCAGAGCATGCAGGACGTCGAGCTGAGAGTCCTTGAGCGAGTCAGGCTCCTTGAGCAGTGCCCACCGGGTCTGTTTGATCCACCCTTCGGGGGTCGCCATCGTGCGCGAGCGTCCGAGAGGCCCCTTCTCTGATCGCTGCCGGCGGCGGGAAGTTGATGTAGCGGGCGACCCGGCTCGGAGTTCGTCGATGGTGGCGAAGGTGTGCCGGTAGAAGTACTCGTGCTTGAAGATCGACCAGAAGCTCTCGGCGCTCGCGTGGTCGTAGCAGCTGCCCGTCGCTCCCATGGAGCGAATCAGTTCGACCGACTCGCAGAACTCCACGACCTTGCGATCTGAGCATTGGCTGCCCCGGTCGGTATGAAACACCGTCCTTGCCGACCTGCCCGAAACGAGTCACTACCGCTTGCTCCAAGCGCCTCGAGGACCATCTCAGTCCGCATGTGTCAGCTACTGCGAACCCGAGCACCCGAGACGATCCCTCGTCGCGGATGGCGCACATGTAGGCGTCGCTCGTCGCCGACCTTTGAGGTAGGTGATATCCGAGGTCCACAGCTCGTCGATCCGCTCGGGATGGAGTTCTCGCTTCACCAGGTCCTCGGGAAACGTCGCCGCCGGATCGGGGGTGGTGGTGACCTTGAACAGGCGTGGGCTTACCCCGACGATCCCGAGGCTGGCCATGCGGGCCGCCACGGTGTTGTGGCTCACCCGCTCACCGGCCTCGTGCAAGTCGAGGGTGATCCGAGGAGCGCCGTAGGTGCCATCGGAGCTCTTGTGGAAGGTGATGATCTTGGCGTCGAGATCGGCCCGGCGGACCTCGCTCGGCAGCGGGGGCGGTCCTGGGCCGCTCTCCAGCGGTAGTAGCCGGCCGAAGACACCTCCAAGAGGCGGGCCATGCGGGTGATCTCGAAGTTCGCGCACTCGGCGGCCATCAACGCAAATCTTTCTGCTTTGGTGGATTCGAAGCGAAGTACGCGGCAGCTTTTCCCAAAAAGGCCAGGTCCTTGTCCTGCTCGGCGACCTGGCGGCGCAGCCGCAACAATTCGGTGCGCTCCGCCGCTGTCAACGGCTCATCGCTCGATCCACCCACCGTGTCCAGCCGACGACGCTCATCGTGCACCCATCTGGCCAACGAGCTGTCCGCCACCGACAACTCGGCGGACACTTCAGCAATCGACCTGCCCGTATCGATCACCCGATGAGCGGCCTCTGTCTTGAACTCCAGCGTGAACTTACGTCTCGTAGCTCCCATATCGGACATCCTTCCACTCGTTCCAGGCCCACCGGCGGCTCTTGTCGACCGCGGCATTGGCCAGCTTGACCACGTGGAAGGGGTCAACGCACTGGCGGGCATCGGGGGCCTTGGCGTCCGTGGCGTGCTCTTGTAGGCCGCCCCCATGTCCAGGCTGACCGCCTCGAGTTGGTTACAGCGCTCCGGGCCCAGGAGGTCATAGAAGGCATGCAGGGAGGCGGCGTTCTTGCCCTCGCCGGCCCAGACGACCCGCTCCATCTCGGTCGTGGTCGGCCACCACGGTGAGAAAACGGTGACCCTGGCGATAGGAGACCTCGTCGACCCCGATGCGCAAGAGCCCCTCGAGGCGGGCCTCGTCGAGGCGGTCGGCCACCACGATGGCCACGATGTGAGCCACCGCCTCCCAGCTCACCCGGAGCAGCTTGGTGATCGTCGTCTTGTCGGTGCGCTGGGCCAGCCAGGCCACGACGTCTTGAAGGTCCCTGGTATGCCGAGCTCCCGGTCGTGCCCAAGGGACCTCCTCGGTGCGGACCCGCCCGCAGCGTGCACAGTCGATCCGACAGATCTCGGCTTCGAGGAAACACCTGGCCGAGCCCAGGTCAAGATGTCGCCAGCGACGGACGGAACGGTCGTAGATGGCCCAGGTCTTCCACCCGCACGGGCAGCGGCGTCTCACCCGGCGCCGGCGGAGCCCGACCACGATGCCTTCGGGAGCAAAGGCGACGCTCTGCACCGATGCCCCAACGATGGCCAACATCTTGTTGAATGCAGTGGTGACGCGCACGTGTCCTCCCGGGTAGCTCGGTTTGCTTGGTCGCTTTCCGAAACTACGAGGGCGGCGCGTGCGCGTCGCATCGCGAAAAGGCCCCGGCCCGTCGCCGGGACCCGATTCATTGTTGCTGGCGAGGATTCCACCACGGCGGGTGCCAAGGGTTCATTGCATCGGCCTCCGGCCGCCCTTGACCCCCGCCTTCTACGTCAAATCACCCACACTTACCCGAGGAGAACCAAAAAAACGCCCGGGCCAGGAATGCCTGGATCGTCTTCCAAGACGAGAGCGGGTTCAGCCTCCTCCCCTGTGTAAGGGCGACGTGGGCACCGAGGGGCGAGACCCCGGTGCTGCGCCACCACCTCAACTCATGGAAACGCCTGTCGATGTCGGCCGCGGTGTGCTTCGCACCCGACGGAACCGACGCCGCTCTCGTCTTTGGGATGCGGTCGGGCTCCTACAACGACGAGGCCATTGCCGAGTTTCTCCTCGAGCTGCACCGCCATCTCGATGGTGACAGGGTCACCCTCATCTGAGACGGCCTGCCCTCGCACCGCTCTCGAGCCATGAAGGCCTTCATCGCCAAGCAGCGATCTTGGCTCGTCGTCGAGCATCTCCCGCCCTATGCCTGTGACCTCAATCCGGTCGAACAGGTCTGGGGCAACCTCAAGGGCACCGAGCTCGCCAACCTCTGCCCCGACACCATTGACGAGGCGGCGGAGATCGTCGAGGAAGGACTGTGTCGGATCGGTAGCGAGGCCCGACTCTGCTTCGCCTTCCTGCGCCACTGTGGCCTGCGGCTATGACCATGAACCGCGCGGTATTACACGAAGGTCTTTAGGTGCTTCACCACGCGCCCGTGCCAGCGGCGCACGATGGGGCCGGCCATCCGATTCTGTTCGCTGATCAGCGCCGCCGCTGCGCTGTCTCCGTGGGTATCGGTAAATGACGTGAACCCCTCGAGATCCGTAAAAGCGACCGTCACCACCTCGACCTCGCCGGTCCCGTGGCTCCGGAGGGAAGCCAGGAGTTGGACGGCGCTGAGGCCCATGGTCGAGAGCAGCGACGGCTTGCGTTCCAGCGATCGCGCCAGGAAGTGCTCGAGGATCTCGGTCGGCTTGCTCGGAGAAATCGGCTGATTCACTGGGTCATCCAGCCAACGACGGTCAATGATGCCGAGCTCGAGCGCGGTGGCCGCCTCCTCGGGGTCATTTCGGATGACCTTAGCCACCGTCTGGGCGAGGAGCCTGCGCAGCGTGTCGACCGCGCCCTCACCGGCCGGACCGTGCCGACTCGATTTCCTTGGCACTCACCACCCGGACCCTACTGACATGCCCAAGGCAGCGACAAAGGAACAGGCGGTGCTGGTGGGAGACTCGGGTTTGCGCCGAGGGCCTCAGCCACGCAATCGACGGATCTGGAACGCGAAGACAGACCGGCACTCGGTGAGACCCACGACACAGCCAGATCGAGCTGCCAAAGGCGATTCATCAGGAGTTCGACTTGTCCGCGCTGCGTTCATCGCTCCGTAACGCTGCTCAGGTATCTCCGCTGCGCGCTGGCTGAGCCCCGTCCTACACGTTGATGACGAGTCCGTCATGGGCTGTCTCGAAGGTGGCATTGTCTTGATGGTCGAGCATGTCAGCGGACATGTGGGCCAAGATGATGCGCTTGGCCTTGTATGAGATCCTCGAACCGCCACAGGGCTGAAAAGAGCCGGCCCGCAGCCCGCGCTCGACCCTCAGACCAGGAGTAACCTAGGCAAATGGCAATGACTCTCACCGATGTCCAGGAACACGCAGTCAAGGCTTGACTGGCGAAACTCGCCAATCGGCTAAAGGAGCTTGACGCTGCCGTCGGACAGGAAACGACATCGCCCGGTAGGTTGGCTTTGACGGGAGCCGTGGATGACTTCAACGACGTTGCGGAAGTCATTGAACCGACATTGATGTACATACCGCACGCGAATGGTTAGGTCGGGCAGCCCACCCTCAAGAGACTGCGATTAACGTCCG
Source organism: uncultured Acidimicrobiaceae bacterium (assembly GCA_963774485.1). Classification (GTDB taxonomy): domain Bacteria; phylum Actinomycetota; class Acidimicrobiia; order Acidimicrobiales; family RAAP-2; genus Bog-473. The sequence continues at coordinate 182,538 of CAVZFG010000021.1, read as the reverse complement.
CGGGGCGAATAACCTGGACCTTTTGACGATGCTTCGGCGGAAATCCCGTGCGGTTCCCGTTGATCGAGGCATCTACGCCCGTGGCTGGATTGAGCCGGCGGGTTCATGCCGCGTAAAAGCCTCGTACACAAGCCCCGTACAGACTAGTGTCTGGGCATGGCCCATATCACCAAGCGCGTAATCAAGAGCGGCGACCGCTATGACGTGAAGTTCATGGTGAACGGGAGGCACCGGAGGCAGACCTTCAAGAAGAAGGCCGACGCCGTGTCCTTCCGCAACAAGGTCGAAGCCAACGAGCTGGCGGGCATGGTGACCGACCCCAAGGGCGGCGAGCGGCTCTTCGGCCCCTACGCCGATAGCTGGATCGAGACCCGCCTAGTCAAAGGCAAGCCCCTCTCCCCCGCCACCAAGCAGGGATACCGGGCACTCATGCGTCGCCACCTGACCCCAGCCTTCGGCGGGACGAAGCTCCGCCAGATCACCAAGGAGCGCGTCCGCTCTTGGCACAACAAGCTTGCCGCCCAACAACCCGACCAGGCGGCCAAGGCGTATCGGTTGCTCCGGGCCATTCTGATGACGGCGGATCAAGACGACCTGATCCCGACGAACCCCTGCATAATTAAAGGGGCGGGAGCCGAGCCAGACCGGAATCGGACCGGACCCGAGACAGAGACCGTGCTGGCCCTGGCCGACGCCATCGAGCCCCGATTGCGGTGCCTGATCCTGCTCGCCGGTTTCGGCGGGCTCAGGGTGGGCGAGCTTCTCGGGCTTCAGCGCCAAGACGTTGACCTCTTGCACGGCAACGTCACCGTTGCCCGTGCGCAGCTTGAGATCACCGGCGGGCTCGGGACCGTCCTGACGGACCCAAAGAGCGACGCCGGCAAGCGGACCGTGCCAATGCAAGCCCTCATGGACGAACTGAGCGAGCACCTAGACGAGTACGTGGCGCCCGAACCGGAAGCGCACGTATTCACCCGTCCATCGGGACGACCCCTGCGCCGCGCCGACCTCTCCATCGCCTGGCAAGACGCCTGCGCCAAGGTGGGCGTGTCAGGCGTCCACATGCACGACCTACGGCACCACGCCCTCACGCTCGTCGCCCACAGCGGGGCAACGACGAAGGAGATCATGGTGTTCGGCGGTCACTCCTCGCCCCGAGCGGCGCTGATCTATCAGGCCGCCACGGCGAAGCGTATGGAGCAGATCGCCAGCCATATCGGTGACGCGATCGCTACCGCCAAGCGTGCGCCGAAGTCCGCCCCCGCGCGTATCCGTCCGCAGGAGCCGCGGCATGCACGCGGCATAAAATCTGCCGGTTCTAAAGCTGCTCGCTAGGAAATAGCCTCTGAACAGCCTCTTTACCAGAGGCCGGCGGGCGGAGGCGGAATCGAACCGCCGTACGGGGCTTTGCAGGCCCCTGCCTAAACCACTCGGCCACGCCGCCGCGCACTGACACGAACGGGCGGCCAGCCTAACGGCCGGCGTCCCCCCGCCCCGGGCCCAGCCTGCGCCCCGCACTGCCAGCCGACGCTAGTGCCGGAAGCGGGAGACCAGCCAGAAGACCGCCGCGATCAGGGCGACGACCACCGCCACCTTCACGAAGAAGAAGAAGATCCCGGCCAGGACCGCTGAAGATCCAGAAGGCGACGATGATCCCGACCACCGCCGACCACCGTCATGGCGACGGCGTGGGTGAAGGTCATGGGCGTCTTGCCGCTCCTGCGTTCCACGTCTTTGCTCACAAACCCAATGCTACGTTCCCGCCATGGCCGCTGAAGCGTCAGGGTCGCTTCGGGACCGGCGGAGCCGCCTGCTGGCGCAGCCCGGACTGAAGGGAGAGGAGTTCTGCCGGCAGTACGCCGCGGAGGCGGACGCCTGGCTCTCCGACCTGGCGGACCGGGTGGCCGGCGACAGCAAGCGGCACCTGGCCCTGATGGCCGTGGGCGGGTACGGGCGGAGCTCCTTGTGCCCCTACAGCGATCTCGATGTGGTGCTCGTCCACAACGGCCACCGCGACATCCGAGTCGTCGCCGACGGCATCTGGTACCCGGTCTGGGACGAGGGCGTGCACCTCGACCACTCCGTGCGCCGGCCCTCCGAGGTGCTCGCCGCCGCCGCCGAGGACGTGCGCGTCGCGCTCGGACTCCTCGATGGCCGTCTCGTCTGGGGCGAGCCCAAGGTGGCCGAACCGCTCCTCCACAAGGCGCGCGCCGCCTGGCGCGAGCGGCTCGGCACGAAGTACCTGCCGCTCCTCCAGGTCCAGATGGCCGAGCGCCGATCCACCGCGGGAGACGTGGCCTTCCTGCTCGAGCCCGACCTCAAGGAGAGTCACGGCGGCCTGCGCGACGTCAGCGTGCTGCGGGCCATCTCGGCCTACGCGCCGCTCTTGGCCGACTACGCCGACCTGGCGTCGCTCGAGAGCGCGGCCGCCCTCCTCACCGACATCAGGGTCGAGCTCCACCGGCTGGCCCGCCGCGAGCACGACAAGCTCCTCCTCCAGGATCAGGACCAGGTGGCCGCCGTCGCTCGGGCTTCGCCGACGCGGACGCGCTCATGCTGGCGGTCTCCACGGCGGGCCGGCAGATCGCCTGGGTCAGCGACGACGTCTGGCGCCGGCGCCGGCTCTGGGACCCGTCCCCGCCGCCGCGGCGGCGCTTCCGGCGCGGCGCACCGACGGACACGCGGACACCTCCCGCGCCCGCGGACCTCGGCCCCGACATGGTCGCAGGTCGAGGGCGAGATCGCGCTGACACCGCTCGCGCCGGTCTCCGACGACCCGTCGCTGCCGCTGCGCCTCGCCGCCACCGCCGCCGAGCTGGACCGTGCGATCGCCAAGGGCTCGCTCCACCGTCTGGCCGACCGCATGCCCCCGCCGGGCGACCCCTGGACGGACAAGACCCGACAGGCGCTCGTCACCCTGCTCGGTCTCGGGAAACCGGCCGTGGACAAGATCGAGTCACTCGACCAGCACGGCTTGCTCGTGCGCCTCATTCCGGAGTGGTCAGCGGTGCGCAACAAACCGCAGCGCAACGCCTACCACACCTTCACCGTCGACCGTCACCTCTTGGAGGCCGCCGCGCTCTCCGCCGAGCTGACCGACAGTGTCGATCGGCCGGACCTCCTCCTCGTCGGCGCCCTCCTGCACGACATCGGCAAGGGCTTCCCCGGGGACCACACCGCGGTCGGCATGGAGGTCGTCGAGCGCATCGCCACGCGCATGGGGTTTCCGCCCGACGACGTCGACGTGCTGGTCGACCTCGTGCGCCACCACCTCCTGCTGCCCGACACCGCCACCCGCCGCGACCTCGACGACCCCGCCACCATCGCCCGGGTCGCCCGGGCCGCCGGCAACCGGCTGACGCTGCACCTGCTGGCCGCGCTCACCGAGGCGGACAGCCGGGCGACCGGTCCTTCCGCCTGGGGCGCCTGGAAGGCCGGCCTCGTCGCGGAGCTCGTCGAGCGTGCCGATCGGGTACTCCAGGGTGAGATCGAGCCGGCCCGCCCGGACCGCATCGTGGCGGCCAACCGCGAGCTCATGGCGGAAGTGCGCCAGAGCGGCCAGCCGTCCGTCTCGCTCCAACCGCCCCGGGTCATCGTGGCGGCCCCGGACCGGCCGGGCCTCCTCTCCTCGGTGGCGGGGGCCCTGGCCCTCAACGGCATGGACGTGCGGGCCGCCAATGTGAGCGGCGAGGAGGGCGTGGCCGTCGAGGTGTTCACCGTCGAGGTGGCCCGGGGCACCTGGCCCGACACGGCCAAGCTGCGCGAGGACCTGGCCGCCGTGCTCTCCGACCCCATGGCCATCGGCGAGCGCCTCTCCGAACGCGAGCGGACCTATCCCCACCGGCGCGGGCTCGGCCCATCTTCCCGAGAGCGACGTCAGCGTGGACAACGAGGCGTCCGAGACCGCCACCGTGCTCGAGGTGCGTGCCCCCGACGAGATCGGGTTGCTGCACCGCATCACCCGAACCCTGTTCGAGGCGGACCTCGACGTGGTCTCGGCCCGGGTCTCCACCCTCGGCGAAATAGTCGTTGACGCGTTCTACGTGCGGGAGTCCGACGGGGCCAAAGTGACCGACGAAGGCCGACTTTCGGCCATTACCGCGGCAATTGCGGCCGAATTGGGACTCTAGGCCTCCGGTGTCCCCAGTAGAATCCCCGCTGCTATGTCCGGGGAACACGTCCGTCGCCGCAGGGGCCCGCGCTGGTGGACGGTCCTCATCGTGGGCGTCGCCGTGCTCGTCGTCGCCGGAGCCGGACTCGTGGCGACCGACCATCTGCACTTCAACCAGGCGGCGGCCACACCGGCCGCCCCTCCCACCGCCCTCACCGTCGTGTCCGTCTCGCCGACCGGGGCCAACGTCGCCGCCGGCTCCACCATCTCGGTGCAGTTCTCCACCGACCTCGCTCCGGGCAGCCCGATGCCCACCTTGACCCCGCCGGTCGCGGGCGCCTGGATGGCCCTGTCCCCGTCCCTGCTCCAGTACCAGGCGTCGGGGCCGCTCGTGCCGGGCGCCACCGAGACCGTCACGGTCCCGGGCGGGGCCGCCGGCGTGGTCGGCTCCGAAGGGCAGCACCTGGCCCAGACGGTCACCTCGCAGTTCACCGTTGCGCCGGGCTCCACCCTGCGGCTGCAGCAGTTGCTGGCCGAGCTCGGCTACCTGCCCCTCACGTTCACCCCGGCCTCGCCGCTGACGTCGCCCACCCAGGAGGGCAACGACCAGATGGGCTCGTTCACCTGGCGCTGGCCGAACCAGCCCCTCTCGCTGCTCACGCTGTGGACGCCGGGAACCAACAACGTGATCACCCAGGGCGCCGTGATGAACTTCGAGTCCCAGAACGGGCTGAAGACCGACGGCATCGCCGGCCCGGAGGTGTGGAGTGACCTGCTCGCCGACGTGCAGAGCGGGCACGGCGACGCGCTCCCTTGGGACTACGTCCTCGTGAGCCAGTCGCTGCCCGAGTCGGCGACCGTCTACAAGGACGGCGTCCCCGTCTACAGCACCCCGGTCAACACCGGGGTTGCCGGAGCGGCCACGGAGAACGGCACCTTGCCCGTCTACGCCCGCTACACCGTGACGACCATGACGGGCACCAACCCCGACGGCTCCCACTACGTGGACCCGGGCATCCCCTGGGTGAGCTACTTCAACGGCGGCGACGCGCTGCACGGCTTCGTGCGCAGCTCCTACGGCTTCCCCCAGAGCGACGGGTGCGTCGAGATGCCGCCGGCCAACGCCGCGGTCGTCTTCCCGCTGACGCCGCTCGGAACCCTCGTCACGGTCCAGGCGTAGGGCCGGGTGCACGGGGCCGACCGCCCCGCCGCCCTAATCTCTGTCCACGATGTCGCCATTTCGCCGGGTCGTCGACATCTGCGGGCGGGTCCTCATCGGGGCCGGCCTCCTGCTGCTCCTCTTCACGGCCTACCAGATCTGGGGCACCTCCATCCAGGAGTCCCACACCCAGTCGGACCTGCGCTCCCAGCTCCAGAAGGAGACCAACAGCGCCGCAGATCCGCCGCGCCCTCGACGAGGCCGTCGCCCTCGACAAGCTGCCGACGGGGCCCCCGGTGACCGCGCCCCGAACGGCAGGACCCGCCCGAAGGCGACCCGATCGGCGACATCCGCATTCCCGTGATCGGCATCAACCAGGTCGTGGTCGAGGGCACCAACACGCCCGACCTGCGCAAGGGGCCCGGCCATTACATCGGGACCCCGCTCCCCGGGCAGGCGGGCAACGCCGCCATCGCCGGGCACCGCACGACCTACGGCCACCCCTTCTACAACCTCGACTCGGTCAAGGTGGGCGACCCCATCGTCCTCACCACGCTGCAGGGCATCTTCGTCTACGACGCGACGAAGAGCATCGTCGTGTCGCCCAGCGACACCGACGTCATCAAGAACGTCTTCGCCGACGTCCTCACCCTCACGACCTGCAATCCGCGCTTCAGCGCGTCGACCCGCCTGGTCGTCCAGGCCAAGCTCGCCCACTCCCAGCTCTTCCCGAACTCGGGCCTGCCCGCGGCGACGCTGCACGCGGACCCGAAGAGCCAGAACCTGGCCGGCGACTCCAACGTCGAGCTCACCGACGCGCTGTTCTGGGGTTTCGTGACGCTGGCTCGTCGGTGGCGGGCATCTTCTACGCGGCCTACCGCTTCCGGCGCCAGCGCTGGGTGATCTACGGGGTGGGCGCGGTGGGCGTGCTCGTGCTGCTGTGGTTCTTCTTCGGAGCGGTCAGTCCCGCTGCTCCCGGCCAGCTTCTGACCCCGTGCTCGTCGAGCAGCCCCTGTCCGATCACTTCCGGGGCTTCGCCACCGTGGCCGAGCGCGACGGCGGCACCACCTACCCGGCCATCTGCCGCGGCGTGGCCGACGACGTGAGTCGTGCTGTCGCTCCTCGACGGGGCGCCGCTCCCCCAGCGGCGGCCCCTCCTGCTGCTGGCGGCCGTGCACTACCTGCTCCTCGCGGGCGCCGACCACCCGCTGGCCGCGTACTACGACACCGTGGCCGAGGTGCGCGGCACGGCCCCCGCCGGGGCACCGGCGGGAGAGGTCACGGCCGCCTTCACCGACTTCTGCCGGGCCCACCGGGCCGAGCTCGAGCGGCTGATCGCCACCCGGACGACCCAGACCAACGAGGTGGGGCGTTGCACCGCCTTGCTGCCGGGCCTCTGCCACATCGCCTCGCTGTACCGCTGGGAGGACCCGCTCTCCCTGCTCGACCTCGGCACCTCGGCCGGGCTCAACCTGCTCTTCGACGACTACGGCTACACCTACCGGGCAGCCGTGGGCGACGCCACCCTCACGGCGGGCCCGACCGGTGCCGGCGTCGCCCTCGAGTGCTCGGCGCGCGACGACCTGAGCGCGCTGCCCGAGCTCCGCCTGCCCACCATGGCGGAGCGGGTCGGCCTCGACCTCTCACCCGTCGACCCGTTCTCCGACGACGCGGCGCTGTGGCTGCTGGCCTGCCAGTGGCCCGACAACCCGGCCCGTTTCGGCCGCCTGCGGGCGCACTGGCCAACGTCCGTGCCGCGGCGCGACCCCCCGGCCTCGAGCGCGGCGACATGGTGACCGACCTGCCCGAGATCGCCGCCACCATGCCGGCACCGGCCCCCTGGTGGTGTTCCACTCCTGGGTGGCCGCCTACCTCGACGAGCCCCAGCAGCGACGGCTGGCCGACCGAGGTCCGTGCGCTCGGCGCGGCACCGGCCGGTGCACCACCTCTACTGCGAGACGCCCTTCGAGACGCCCGGGCTGCCCACGCCGCCCTCGCCCGTGCCGCGGGACGGGCCGGACCTGGCCACCACACTGGTGCACGTCGGCCCCACGGCGCCGCGCCAGTCCGGCTGGCCGACACCCACCCGCACGGGTACTGGATCCGCTGGTGGCCCGCGATAGCCTGACGTCGAACACCTCTGACCTGGGACTTTGTGGAGTGACCAATTAGTAACAAGTCCCCGTGACTACCCGTGACTGGTCGCTGGGGCGACGGAGCGGTCTGAGGTTCGCTGAACCGAACCGATCCGTATCGCCGGCGGTTGCGCCAATAGGCGACGAGCCCCGCCACCATGGGGAGCCCGTACTCGGCTCACCGGTAGGCCAGCGTGGCCATGACGGCGCTGCGGCCGCTCACTCCCGCGAGCACGAGCAGGCCACTGAGGCTCGCCTCCACGATGCCCGAGCCTCCGGGGGGGCCGGGATCAACGTGATCACGCCGGCTGCCGAGTAGGCAAGCAGGACGAGCCAGGGATGCGGTTCACTTCCGGTCGCCCGTAAACGTCGCGAGCAGGCAGAGAAAGTCGAAGCCCAAGTGTCCCCACCGCCAGAAGAAGGACCTGCTTCCACTCCCTTCCCAGCGCGCCACGTATCTGGTCTCGCTGGGTCATCAGACGACCATCGAGTCCGGTCAATGGAGTGTGGTGACGGCGAACTTTGTCCCAGATCCATTGGGCGCCCATCCCCACGAACCGGAGCGGTCGATCGGTTTCGAGGAACAGGATCCCATGTCCCACCGACCCAGAACGCGGGCATTCTGGGGCACTTCGAAGACAGCTCAACCTCCCAGTTGCCTGGAACGCTACGACTGCGACGGGTTCGAAGATCCTACTGTCTTCTTTGCTTCTAGATACTTGCCATGCTGCTCGAGGACCTGCTCATGCGATGCGCTCTTTGTAGGCACCCCCGGGTGATGGCGTCCACAAAGGTGATACGGAGTCCCCTCGAGCCGGTCATGGCCGATCCTCCGACACCTTCTTGGTACGGCAGTTCGCCTTGCGGACAAGGATGTGGACGCCGACGCTGACCGCACCAATGAGTGTCGCCTCTCCAAGGTCAGAGCCCAATCCGGACCAGAAGTTGTAATAGATCGGATCGTTGCTCCAGTAAATTGTGCCAGTACGAATTGCCTTCCAATGATGAACGAAGTCGAAGAACACAATCAACAGCACCAGGCCAGCCAGGACGAGCAAGAACAAACAGGCGGAACCCGACCTCTTTCACCGGACTGCCCTCCGTGTCGAGGAGGTCGAACGCCGCATCGCTGTCGCCTGGGGCAGATGGTGGGTCAGCTTGAAGCCGACGTTTGCGATGCACGTCAAGCGTGATCGCCGGGCGCTCCAGCTTCTCCCAGACAGCGCAGACATAATCGTGGCGCGAGGCCTGGGGGTTGTGAGTGGCAAGAACGCAGGGTCATCAAACGTTGACTGAGGTTGCCGCGACACACTGCTACACGAGACCACGAAGTTCGCTGGGTCCCCGGCCAGCGTCATACCGAAGGCTTGCGGCGGACCATGGGGAGGGCTTGGCGCGGTCCCCCGACCTAATCGGCGTTGGGATTTCGCGTTCATGCACAACTCCGGCCAAGCCCAGCAGGATGGACCTTCGACCCTTGCCAGCAGCCACCCGGCAGCGTACCGTAGAGTGAGATGGTCCATCGGCCGTCTGGGCCGTCCACCTGAAGCAGGAGGTCATTATGGCTAAGGACAAGGAAAGGGATCTTGCCTTCTACGTCGCTGTCTACGGAAGTGTCGATTTGGCGGAGGCTGACCTTGACGCCCTCGAGCAGCTCCACAAGAACGACCTCGTCGGAACGTTCGACGCTGCTGTCGTCGACAAGGAGAACGGCAAGCCGCACATCGTCAAGCGGATGGCCCGACCTATGGTGCGTGTGATCCCAGATTGGTTCGGCGACGACTCTGCATTGCTGCCGTACGACGAACTTCATGAAGCGGCCGCCGCTCTCAGCGCCAGTGAGGCGGGTCTGATCGTGGTCGGAGAGCCAACGCTCGACAAGGCGTTCGACAAGGCCGTCACGCACGCGACAAAGACCCTGAAGCACGTCGTCGATGCGACAGCCGATGAGCTCGCGAAGGAGATGAAGGAGGCTGCGAGCACCTGACCGTCGCAGATTTGACTGCTCGGATGCAGCCTGCAGTCAAGGGCGAAGGGCTTCAGGACCGGGGCAAACTTGTGCGTTACACCGCCGGTTGGTGGCTATTCGTAGCCGCGCGGCATTGATCGCCTCGAGCTCAGGTTCTACGCGTTAAATCCGGGAGGGGTAGACGATGATCAATTCGGAACTGCGAGAAGTATCGTCGGGGCTGAGGGACCGATGGTGGCTGTTCCTCGTTAGCGGGTTCGTCTGGTTCGTCGTTGCCGTCGTCGTTCTTCGGCTCGACATCGCCTCGGTTGCGACCGTCGGCATCCTGCTCGGTGCGGTCTTCTTATTGACCTCCGTCCAGGAATTCGCAATCGCCACTATCAGATGGGGCGGCTGGGGAGTTCTCCACGTCATCCTGGGCGTCTTTTTCGTAGGGGGCGCCATCTGGTGCTTCATCGCCCCGTTCGACGTGTTCTGGTCGCTCGCCGCCGCGCTGGGTCTCCTACTGATCATCAAGGGCGCCTTCGACATCTCCTACGCGGCGATGTCCCATGCGATCAACCCGATCTGGTGGCTGGGCCTCGTCACCGGACTTCTAGAAATCGGCCTTGGCTTTTGGGCCTCTCAGCAGTACGTGCAGGCGCGGGCTGTTTTGCTGCTGCTTTGGGTCGGCTTTTATGCCATCTTCCGCGGCATCAGCGATCTCGTCATTGCTTTCGAGGTCCGATCCGATCGTTGAGACCGACCCTGGGCGACAGGAGCGATCCACCTCGGCCGCTACGACGGCCAAACGTGTCAACGGATTCTCCATGCGTGGCCGTCGCCATGGGCGCGAGTGAACGGACTCAGCGATGTCCCCGTGACTACACCCATGACTACAAGAATTTGGGAATGTCCGCGAACGGAGTTGAACGGTGAAACTGTCCGCGCCGGTTATGCGGAACGTTGCAGAATGGTTGACAACCACTGAACGTACGTAGATGGATACTGGATCCGCTGGTGGCCTGCGATCCCTCCGGCCCGACGGGCGAGCCGACGGGCCCGAGGGCCGGGGCCCTCGCCTAATTGTCGGGACCCCACGGTGCATCGCGCCGGGCCGGCACCTGTACGCCTTCGTCGGTCACCATGGCGGCCGAACCCACCGCACCGCGGCCGAAGCGGGTCCGGATGGCGTCCACCGCGGCGGTCACGTCGTGCCACGACTGCTCGCGCGCCGTCGTGCTCGGTTGTCCGCGGCGAGCCCGTCGCCGAGGTCGAAGGAGAGCTGGTCCACCCCGTTTGCGCCGAGTCCCGATGCGCTCACCCCGAGGAGCCGGACGCCCTCGCCGGGGTCGATGCCGGCCAGCAGCGCGGCGGCCACCTGCCCGATGGCTCCCCCCGTGCGATGGGACGCCCGAGGGTGTGCGAGCGCGTCTGCAGCGACATATCCTTGAACTTCACCTTCACCGTGATCGTCCGGGCCGAGGTCGACGCGCCCCGCAGCATGGTGGCCACCGATTCGGCCATGCGCAGCACGTGGCGCTCGAGCTCGTGCGGGTCGACCAGGTCCTCGCTGAAGGTCTCCTCGTGCCCGATCGACTTGTTGGGCCGGTTCGGGTTGACAGGATCGGGGTCCTCACCGCGGGCGAGCGCGGCGAGATGGGCGCCGCTCGCCTTGCCGAGCCGCCGCACCATGGCGTCGAGCGGTACGGCGGCCAGGTCGCCACGGTGCGCACCCCGAGGTCGTGCAGGCGCTTGGCCGTGGCCGGGCCCACCCCCCAGAGTGCCTCGACGTCGTGGCGGTGCAAGAACGCGAGCTCGTCGGCGGGCTCGACCAGGAAGACGCCCGGCCCCGGGACGAGTCCGGCCCGGCTGGCCCGCGGCTTGGCGGCCCGCGAGGCCAGCTTGGCCAGCATCTTCGAGCGCCCGATCCCGACGGCGCAGGCCAGCCCGAGCTCGTCGCGTACCGCGGCGGCGCAGGCCGTGGGCGATCTGGTCGGGCGGACCGAGCAGGCGGAGCGCACCGGCCACGTCCATGAAGGCCTCGTCGAGGCCGACGGGCTCGATCATCGGGGTGATGTCGACGAGGATCTTGTGCAGCTCGGCGCTCATCTCCGCGTAGCGGCCGTGGCGTCCGGACAAGAAGATCGCATCGGGGCAGAGCTGACGGGCACGCATGGAGGGCATGGCCGAGTGCACGCCGTAGGCGCGGGCCTCGTAGGTGCACGACGCCACGACACCGCGTGCTCCGGCCCCGCCCACGATCACCGGCTTTCCGGACAGTGACGGGTCGTCGAGCACCTCGACCGACGCGAAGAACGCGTCCATGTCGACGTGGAGGATGGTGGGGACGGGCGGCCGCTCAGCCACCGAGGTTCAGCCGGCGGAACCCCTCGGCGTACGCGACGCCGGCCCTCCGGCCCTCCTCGGCCGCCCTCCGCCGCACCGCCTCGCCCGCCCATCCGCTCTGGCCGGCGAACTGGGTGCGGTGGCATTCGACGGCCGCGGCCTTTGTCTCGATCGTGTCGGTCACGTCGACCCATTCGTCGGGTTCGAGCGTCCCGGACAGAAGGACGGTCGACACCTGGTGGGGTGGGCCGGCATCGGGGAAGTAGTGCGGCAGCGCCGCCGCCGGGGCCACGGCGTCGAGCAGCGCGGCGCCGGCGATGCGGTGATCGCGGTGGTTGAAGTAGTCCTGCCCGAAGAACACCGCCGTGGGGTCGTGCCCGCACACGACGGCGGGACGCAACGCGCGCACCCGCGCCACGAGGGTGCGCCGGAAGTCCTCGGAATCGGTCAGCTCGCCGTCGGGGAAGCCGAGGTTGCCCACGCTCGAGAGCCCGATGAGCGCGGACGAGGCATCGAGCTCGCTGGCGCGCTCGGCCGCCAGCTGTGCGGGCACGACATCGGGGTCCGACGTGCCCTTGCCGCCGTCGGTGCACACCACCAGGTGCACGACGCTACCGGCCTTGGCCCAACGGGCCAGGGAGCCACCGCAGCCGACGTCGGCGTCGTCGGGATGGGCGTAGACGGCCAGGACGACGCCGGGCGTCTCGTCCATCACTTGCGCTTGGGCTCCGTCGTCTTGGTCAGCAACCCGGCTTCGCGCTGGAAGTCGCCCGCCTCCTCGAAGCCCTTGTAGACGCTGGCGAAACGGAGGTAGGCGACGTCGTCGAGTCCCTGCAGGCGCTCGAGGACGGCCACCCCCACCTGCTGGCTGGTCGGTTCCGTCGTCTCCGCCCGCAGGGCGTCCTCCACGCGCTGGGCCAGCTCCTCCATCTGCTCTGTCGCTGACGGGCCTGTTCTTGCAGGCGGCCCGGACGCCCTCGATGACCTTGGCCCGGTCGAAGGGCTCACGCAGGCCGCTGCGCTTCATCACCCACAGCGGGACTTCTTCCACCCGCTCGAAGGTGGTGAAGCGGCGCCCGCAGCCGAGGCACTCGCGGCGCCGGCGGATCGCCCCGCCGTCCTCTGCTTGGCGTGAATCCACGACGCGGTCGTCGTCGACACCGCACCAGGGACACCGCACACCGCCGACGATAGTCAGGGAATGAAGACGTGCTCCCCTGGCACGACCACGGTCGAACCGACCTCGTGGGCCAACTGCCCGCCCAGCGCGGCCGCGTGCGAGGGGTCGGCCCGGGTGGCGATGGTGGCCAGCGTGTCGCCCGCCTTGACGATGTACTCCTGGCCTTGGACGGGTGCGGACTGGGCCAGGGTGCTCCCGCCGAGCATGCGGATGGGCAGGGCGAGCAGCACCAGCAGGGTCACGACCGTTGCCGCCAGGGCGGCCGCGACCATCCGGCGGCGGCGCACCTGGGGGGTGGGTGCGGACCGCGCCGGCTGGTCGTTGAAGACGTACAGCCGGGGACGGTACGTCTCGAACTCGATCTCCCACGCAACCGACATCGTGGCTCTCCTTCTTTCGAACACCTGTTCGCTTCTGGTCCATCAGAACACGAACATCTGTTCGCTGTCAATACCAGGGCGAACGGATGTTCGTTGTCCCCGACACCCTACGGAAGAGGTGTGACAGGTCCCTCCGAGCGGCGTGCCGGGCCCCGACGGCTCCCCTGGCGTGCCCGAACGAGCTCGGTCGGGCCGTCTTGACAATCCTGATCGGATTAGTCAGGATTAGCCCCACTCCGGATACCCGTCCCACCTTGGGGGAGGAGCCCATGACCACTGCCATCACCGTCCAGCTCGACATCGCCCCCCTGTCAGGCACCATCGGGGCCGAGATCCGTGGACTCGACCTCCACGGCGACCTCGATCCCGAGACCGTCGCCGCCATTCGTCAGGCCCTGCTCGACTTCAAGGTCATCTTCTTCCCCGGGGCCCACCTCAACCCCGAGGAGCACAAGGACTTCGCGTCCCGCTTCGGCGAGATCACCGTCGCCCACCCGGTCGTTCCCGGGATCGACGACCACCGCGAGGTCTTCGAGATCGACTACACCAAGGTACGCGTCACTCGTCGGCGGCGGATCCAGCGAGTACGCCCAAGGCGAGAGCTGGCACACCGACGTGACCTTCGTCGAGACTCCGCCCCTCGGCTCGATCCTCAACGCGGTGGTCATCCCCAGGGCGGGAGGCGACACCCTGTGGGCTGACACCCAGGCCGCCTACGAGGGCCTCTCGGAGCCCATCCGCCAGCTCGTCGACGGGCTCAGCGCATACCACGACGGCTCGCGTCGCTTCGGCAAGCTGCTCGAGGCGGTCGGCCGAGGAGAGTGGGACGGCGTGGAGTTCACCGAGCTGCACCCGGTCGAGCACCCCGTGGTGCGCACGCACCCCGAGACAGGACGGCGGAACCTGTTCGTGAACCCCGGCTTCACGACTCGCATCAAGGGCGTGACCCCACGCGAGAGCGATGCCATCCTGAGCTGCCTGTACCGGCACATGACGACGCCGGAGTACGTGGTGCGCTACCGCTGGGAAGAGGGCGACCTCGGGTTCTGGGACAACCGAACCACGATGCACTACGCCGTCAACGACTACGGCGAAGCCCACCGCGTGATCCAGCGTGTGACTATTCGGGGAGACCGGCCGTTCTGAGCGTCCCGTGTAACTGAAGCCAGCCGGCCGGGACGGCCTTCGCGAATCTCCGCAGTGAAGACACCGCCTCTGGCGGCCGACACGAAGCGCCGCCTCTGGCCCGACCGAGCGCCGCCTTTGGCGGCCGACACCGAAGGGAACCCTCAGCCCATGCACCCGACGGTCCGCGCGCCGCCCTGCGCAAACTCGGCACCATGCCCCGCCTCGCCACCACCATGCTCCTGGTCGGCCTCACTGCCGGCACCGTCACGGGCGCGCTCCCGGTGGCGGCGTTCGCCTCGTCCAGGACCACCTCGAGCCCGTCGCTGGCGGGCGTCACCATCACCTTCGGCGACCAGCTCAAGGAGTACCAGACCATCTTCAAGGCCACCAACGCGCTGGCGGGGGCGGCCTACACCGTCAACTGGGCCAACTTCATCGGTGGCCCGCCGGTCATCGCGGCCGAGACGAGCGGCTCCGTGGACCTCGGTGCCATGGCCGAGACGCCGACCATCTTCGCTCAAGCGGCCGGCGACCCGGTCAAAGTGGTGGCAGCCACGTTGGGCACCAGCACCACGGTCTCCCTTCGCCATCCTGGTGCCGGCCAACTCGCCGATCAAGAGCGTGGCCCAGCTCAGGGGCAAGACCGTCGCCGTCCAGGAGGGCACCGTGGAGCAGTACTTCCTGGTGCAGGCGCTCTCACGGCGAACGTGCCCTACAACGACGTCACCCTGGACAACCTGGCGGTCACCACGGCGTCGACGCGGTGGCCAACGGGCAGGTCGACGCCGCCGTGGTCAGCCAGCCCCTGTCCGCGCTGGACGAGGCCAGCGGCAAGGTGCGCCCGTTCAGCCCGGCGCCGGCATCGTCCGAGACCCTCGACTACCTGGCCGCCAGCGACGCCGCGCTGGCCAACCCGCAGAAGAAGGCGGCCATCGCCGACTTCATGGTCCGCTTCTACAAGGCCGAGGCCATCTTGGCCAAGGACCCCGCCCTGGCCGCACAGACCTACGTCAAGACCTACGGCGTCTCCCCGCCGGTGGCCGAGCAGGCCGTCGCCTCGGTGCAGGCCAAGGGCATCCCCGATCACGCCAGCCATCATCAATTACCAGCAAAACGAGGCCAATACCTTCCAGAAGCTGGGTCTCGTCCAGACCACTTCAACGTGGCTTCCTCCTTCGACCTTCCCTTCAACAAGACGGTCGCCCGTGCCGCCGGACTCCACCGTGGCCGCGCCGCTCCGATGACGCAGGTCGCCACGCCGCCGGTCGGCCGCACACCCGGGGCGGCCGCCGGACGCCGGGCCGCCGGCCGCGGGCCTGTTCCGCTCCCCGTGGGGGACGGCCCGGCGGCACGCGCCGGGCTCGCTCGCCCTGCGCCTGCTCGTTCCCGTCTCGATCTTCGCCGCCTGGTGGATCCTGACGGCGACCAACGCCATCTCCCCCACGACGCTGTCCAGCCCGAGTGCCACCTGGGACGCCTTCTTGAACCTCTGGAACCACCAGGACCTGATGGGCGACATCGGCGTCTCGGTCCGCGTGCGATCTTCGGCCTCGCCCTCGGCGCAGGAATCGGCCTGGTGCTCGGCATCGTCGTGGGGCTGAGCCGGCTCGGCGAGGAGCTCTTCGACGCCTCGATGCAGATGCTGCGCATGATCCCCTATCCCGCCGTGATCTTCCTCTTCATCGTGTGGTTCGGGATCGGCGAGACGGCCAAGGTCCTCCTCATCGGCCTGGCCACGCTGTTCCCGATGTACCTCAACGCCTCCAACGGCGTGCGCAACGTCGACCGCAGAGTGGTCGAGGCCGCCCGCACGCTTCGGGCTCCAGGGCCGGCAACTGGTGCGCCGGGTGGTCGTGCCCACTGGCCATGCCCTCGATCCTGACCGGGCTCCGGTTTGCCGCCGGCATCTCGGTCATCGCGCTCGTCTTCGCCGAGACCATCGGCGCCAACCAGGGCATCGGCTACCTGGTGGCCCAGGCCAACAGCCTCAAGCAGATCCCGGTCCTGATGGTGTGCGTCATCATCTACGCCCTCTTCGGCATCGTCGCTCGATCTGTGTCGTCCGCCTCCTCGAGGCTCCACGATGCCGTGGCGGAGCACCATGGCCGTCCGGTGAGCCCGTGCTCCCCGTGTTTCGGCGACGGAGGCCGAGTCGCGGGCCGCGATCGTCCGCGGCGTGGTGAAGTCCTTCGACGGGCGCCCGGTCCTCGACGGCATCGACGTCAGGTGGGCCGCGGCGAGTTCGTGGCCCTGCTCGGCGCTTCGGGCAGCGGCAAGACCACCTTGCTACGGGTCCTGGCCGGTCTCGAGCGCGGCGAGCGACGGCGAGGTGCTGGTGCCCGAGGTGCGCACGACCGTCTACCAGGAGCCGCGCCTGGTCGCCTCCATGCGCGTCTGGCGCAACGTGGTCATCGGCCTGGCCCGGGCCACGGCGGGACCCGGACCCGGGCGGTCGACGCCCTGACCGAGGTCGGCCTCGACGCCCAAGTCCGACGCCTGGCCCGCGACCGCTGTCGGGTGGCGAGGCCCAACGGGTGGCCTTAGCCCGGGCGCTGGTGCGCGAACCGGACCTCCTCTTGCTCGACGAGCCCTTCGCCGCCCTCGACGCCCTGACCCGGCTGCGCATGCAGAGCTGGTCGCCGACCTGTGCGGCCGCCCCGCCCCGGCATGCTCCTCGTCACCCACGACGTCGAGGAAGCCGTCCTCCTGGCCGACCGGGTGCTCGTCCTCAAGAAGGGGCGGATCTCCGTCGACCAGCCGGTCGACCTGCCGCGGCCGCGGCGGATCGGCGGTCCGGTCTTCGACGCCCTGCGCGACCGGCTGCCTGGCTGAGCTCGGCGTGGCGCGCGAGGGCGCTGTCCCCTAGCTGATCCGCTGTCCGTCGGGACGAACAGGTGTTTGCTTCCCGGCCCTAGCCCGGGTATGGTGTCCTGCACGAACGCATGTTCGCCCCCGGGAGGGGTCCGGCCCACCGCCGGGGTGGGTACCCACCGGTGGGGCACCACGGGCGAGAACGCCCATGTCGACCACGAAGGAGACGCCGATGTCCGAGATCCTGAGCGGGAAACGGCTGCAGATCCTCAACTTCATCGCCGACTGCCAGCGGGACCGGGGCTATCCCCCCTCGGTGCGCGAGATCGGCGAGGCCGTCGGCCTCGCCTCCTCGGCCACGGTCCACACCCACTTGGGCGTCCTGCAGCGCGAGGGGTACCTCTCGCGGGACCCGAGCAAGCCACGGGCGATCCAGGTCCACTTCGACCCCGACACCGCCAGCCGGCTCCCCGCCTCCGCGGTGCGCAACATCCCGCTCGTGGGCGACGTGGCCGCGGGCACCGGCGTCCTCGCCGAGGAGAACGTCGAGGAGCTCTTGCCCATGCCCGAGCAGTTCACCGGCAGCGGGCCGTCCTTCATGCTGCGGGTACGCGGTGACTCCATGATCGAGGCCGGGATCTTCGACGGCGACTACGTCGTCGTGCGCCAACAGCCCGAGGCCGACAACGGCGACGTCGTCGTGGCCGGCATCGGTGGCGGCGAGGCCACCGTCAAGACATTCAGCCGCAAGAACGGCCGCGTCGTGCTGACCCCGGCCAACGGCGCCTACGAGCCGATGGTCTTCGACGGCCCCGAGGAGGTGACGGTCTACGGCAAGGTCGTCACCGTGGTGCGGCAGCTCAATTAGGGAGCAATTAGGAATTGGGGTGGCCGCCGCCCGCTACTTCAACAGGCGGGAGAGGCGGCGGTCCGCCAGCACCTTGCCACCCGTCTGGCACGTGGGGCAGTACGTCATCTCGTAGGACTCGAACGACACCCGCGCCAGTGTCCCGGCGCAACCCGGCGTCGGGCACGGTTGGCCGAAGCGCCCGTGCACGGCGAAGCGCCCGCCGAGCTTGGCCTCGGAGAGCCCTCCTTGTCGTCTTCGCTCGAGCTCGAGTGCCTCGCCGAGGACGTCGTCCACCGCGGCCAGCAGGTCCTCACGCTGGTCGGGGCTTAGCGAGCGCAACGAGGCGAAGGGCGACAGCTTGGCCCGGTGCAAGATGTCGTCGCCCCAGCCGCGACCGATGCCCGACACCACGTGCTGGTCGCGCAGGTCGGTGGTGAGGTGCCGGTTCGAGTCGCTGGTGCGGATGAAGCTCGCGAAGGCCTCGCTCCCCGGCTCTGGTCCGAGGCCGGTCAGCGGTCCTTCGTCGCCGGGGGCCAGGACCCACCACGACGCCTTGCGCTGGGTGCCGTGCTCACGCACCAGGACGCCGATGCCCTCCCCGTCGAGCGCCGCATCACCGTGGCCGAACACGAAGCGCGCCACCGAGCCGCGCGGCTTGGTCTTCTTGGGCGGCTCCTCGATGTCGAGGCGCCCCGCCTGGGAGAGATGGAGCACGATCCGGTTCCCCCCTTCGAAGTCCCACACGAGGTACTTGGCTCGACGGCCGACCGAGAGGAGCCGGCGGCCCTTCAGCGAGTCCGGGGAAGGGTCGTAGGTCTTGAGCGAGGAGAAGCCGAGGAGGTCGGCCCGGCGCAGGGTCGTGCCCGCCAGGAGCGCATCGAGCCGCTCGGAGAGCGCCTGCATCTCGGGCAATTCGGGCACGCCACAATGTACGCATGACCTACACCCACGGGCATCACGAGTCGGTGCTGCGCAGCCACACCTGGCGCACCGCCGAGAACTCCGCCGCCTACCTCCTGCCCCACCTGCGAGCCGGTCAGGACCTGCTCGACGTGGGCTGCGGCCCCGGGACGATCACGGCGGACCTCGCCCTGCTGGTGGCGCCGGGCCAGGTCGTCGGGCTGGATGCGGCCGGCGACGTGGTCGCCCGGGCCCAACAGCACGCCGGCCCGCTGGGCCTGGACAACCTGCGCTTCGAGGTGGGCGACCTCTTCGCCCTCGGCTACCCCGACGCGTCGTTCGACGTCGTCCACCTGCACCAGGTGCTCCAGCATCTCGCCGATCCCACCGCCGCGCTGGTGGAGCTGCGCCGGGTACTCCGGCCCGACGGCGTGCTCGCGGCGCGCGACTCGGACTACGGGACCTTCACCTGGGCCCCGGCGGACCCGCTGCTGGACCGCTGGTTGGATCTGTACTTGGGGGTGACGGCGCGCAACGGCCACGACGCGCGCATCGGGCCGCGTCTGCTCGCGCTGGCCCACGAGGCCGGGTTCTCCGACGTCGTCACCTCGAGCTCGACGTGGACCTACGCCGACCCCGAGGCGCGGCAGTGGTGGGGTGGTCTGTGGGCGGACCGGGTGCGCTACTCGCGCTTCGCCCAGCAGGCGGTCGAGTACGGGCTGAGCGACAGCGAGGAGCTGCAGGCCCTGGCCGACGCCTTCCTCCGCTGGGCGGCCTCACCCGACGCCGTCTTCGTCATCACGCACGTGGAGATCCTGGCCCGGGACGTGGTCCTAAGTAGGTCCTAAGGCCCCGCCTGTGGCGGCCGTTGCCCGCTCTGGTCCGCCCAGAGCTTGTCGGTGTAGGTGTCCGTGCCGACGATGGTCGGGATGAACGGGAGGGCGGCCACCACGGTGCCCTTGCCCGCCTCCTCGAGCCGGCGCCGGTGCTCGGCAATGACCGGCTCCCAGGCCACCTCCGGCGGCGTGTTCAAGAACCACAACAAGACGGTGCGGTTGTCGTTGGCGGCCTCGCGCGGGACATCGCCGGGCGCGTCGACCTCGAGCGCGATCGGCGTGAAGGCGGCCACCAGGTCGGCATCGGTCCCCGGGAGCAGCCCGGGCAGGTGCTCGGTGCGCAGCCATGACCACAGCTCCTCGTTGGACACCGAGTCGTCGCGGTCGATGAACACGGCGACGAAGCCTCGGTAGGGATGGTCGAGGGCGAGCTCGACGGGGACACCGTCGGGGTCCCGTCGGTGCTCCCACTGGAAGTGGTAGAGGAGCGTGTGCACGTGGTCGCGTTCTTGGAACATGCGCCCGGCGGCGTGCAGCGCGTTCACCTGGCGCAGCGCCCAGCGGTTCCACACGTCGAAGTAGCCGTCAAGCACCCAGTAGACGGCGACGTAGGACCCCCGGCCCGGCTCGGCCGTGATGGCCGAGGGGTCGGGGTCGCGCAGGGCCTTGAGGTCGGCCGTGGCGACGAAGCGCCGACCGGCGAAGTTGTACGGGCCGACCATGCAGCCCGCATAGAAATGGTCCCGCTCGTACCAGCGGTTGTAGGCAACCTCGTGACCCCGATGGGGTTCCACCAGTGTGAACAGCATGGAACCGAGCTTGACCGGCTCGGCCTCCGCGCCGACCTCAATGGGCCGGCGCTTCTTGGTCGTGTCTTCCTCGGGCATGAGGTGCGAACCTAACACTGGGCGCCGTCGTCAAACAGTCCCCGTGGCGATGATGGGGCCCGTGGGCAAGACGGAGCCGCCACTCGGCTCAGCCGTGATGCTGAGGCGTGAGGGCCGCGTCGAACCGGCCATGGTGAAGGCGGCCTGGCGGGGCGCTCCTCCGAGGAGGCCGAGGGAGATGGGCTGGTTCCCCTCGATCGCCCACAGCTGATAGGTCCGGCCGGCTCCCAGGGGAGGCAGCTCGGAGGAAACCAGATAGCCCTGCCCGGAGGGCGCGACGACCACCTGCGCCAGCTCCGTGTGCGAGCCGGTGTCGAGGTCCACCAGCCGGTGCCCGGGCGGCGCAGCGCGGCCGTCACCGTGGCACCGGACCTTGCCGCGGCCTGCAGGTTGGAGACCCTGTTGTCGGCCCGCACCAGCGAGATGCCGAGCACGACGGCGACGGCGGCGGCCGCCACGGCGACGGCGGCGGCGGTGGTGACCGCGGTGCGCCGGAGGCGCCGGCGGCCATCGGGAGCGGTCCGAAAGGGCGAGCGGCGCTCGGGGACGAGTTGGGGCATCGGCGGCGGCTCCTCGTCCTGCGCTCGCACGGGCAACCGGCTGGCGATGGTGGACCAGAGCCCCTCGGGCATGGGCTCCACCGAGTTGCCCATGGCCGCCGCGACCTCCCACAGGCCGTCGAGCTCGGCGCGGCAACGCGGGCAGACCTCCAGATGCTCCTCCAACTCGGTGAACTCTCGGCCGTCGACGGCATCGAGGGCGTACGCAGCAAGCAGCTCGCCGGCCTCCTCGTGGGACATCACGCGTCCACGCCCCGCACCCCGGTGTCGGCGAGGACCGCCCGCATGCGGCGCATGCCGTTGCGGATCCGGCTCTTGACGGTGCCCTCGGGCTGATCGAGCAACTGCGCCACCTCCCGATAGGTGTGCCCGTCGAAGTACGCCAACTCGATCGCCCGCCGCTCCTCCTCGGGAAGCTCGCCCATGGCGCGCGACACCTGGTCGGCCACGGCCAGGTCCCAGACTTCGTGCTGGAGGTCGTAGCCGGCCTCGGCGGTGCGCATGGCATCCCGAGCCTCGCGCAGACGCCTTGAGCTCGAGGAGCGGACACAGTCGACGGCCCGGCCGTGCGCCTGGGCCAAGAGGAACGAACGCAGGGAACCCCGGGCGGGGTCGAAGCGATCGGGCTGCTTCCACAGGCGCAGGAAGACCTCTTGGGTGACGTCCTCCGCCTCGGCCGCGTTGTTCAGGACCCTCTTGGCCAGGCCGTACACGGATCCGCCGTGGCGCCGGTACACCTCGGCCAGCGCCACCTCGCTGTAGCGGGCGATGGAGGTGACCAGCTGGGCATCGCTCACTTCGTCGATGGGCTGCATCCTCGACCTGTTCGGGCCCGCTCCCCTTGCTGGATGTCACAGGGTTCGCCCGTCCGGGCGTCGACTGCCCTTGAATAGTAGGCGCACTGCGCCCGCAACGGCCCGGAGGGCCGGGCAGACGCACCCTGGTCACCGGTTTCATCCCCCGAGCAGGTCGGGGCCGGTCCTCTTGACGAGGCCGTCCCACGACCACTGCGGGATGCGCAGACCGGACGGTACGTCGTCGGCGGAGCGGTGGTAGCGGGACATCGTGGTCGTGGTCGCCCACGCGAAGTAGTCGTGCAGCACCTGTGCGAGCCGCTCGTCGCCGACGATGCCCACGTCCGCCAGCGCCTCATCGAAACAGGCGACGGCACGACGATCCATCTCCTGGTGGGGCCCGTTGCCACCGTGCATCCTGACGACTGACGTCTCGTCCCCGCACGCCTCCGAATACGTCGGGGGCCCGCCCAGCGCCTCAGCCCAGTACGCCGCCAGCCGCTCGGTGTGCGCTGGGTGGTAGCCGTGGCTGAAGGCGTGCCTCACGACCTCGTCCGCCATGACCCTCGCATGCCACGCGCCGGCCAAGCGCAGCAGGCCGTCGGCGCCGCCCACGGCGTCGTAGACCGTCTCCATGGCCTCAGGCGTGCACACCCGATGACGCACGAGCTGACGGCCTCAGGTCCACACCACTCTCGCCTGGGAGGCCGCGGCGCCAACGGCCGAACCGTCCACCGTCACC
This sequence comes from uncultured Acidimicrobiaceae bacterium, assembly GCA_963774485.1. Lineage (GTDB taxonomy): Bacteria > Actinomycetota > Acidimicrobiia > Acidimicrobiales > RAAP-2 > Bog-473. The sequence goes on along the minus strand of CAVZFG010000021.1, from coordinate 159,768 downwards.
TTCGTCTCGATCAGTCCGGCGGCCGGCAGACCGAGAAAGATCTCCAGCGGTCCGTCGGGCGGCAGGGGATAGACCCAGACGCCGAAGTGCCATCCACCGGACCCGCCCCCTCCACCGTGGAACCCGATGAAGGGTTCGGTGGGAGCGCCCTGCTCGTCCTTGGGGAGGTCGGCCGTGCCCCGCGGCCGCACCCGGCGCCCCGCTTCTCTCCCGTCCGAGAACCGGACCCCCACCCGCGGAAAGCGTTGTGGTCCGATGCTGCGCATCCTCATGGCCTTCTCCGGCGAATGGCGTGGATCGAGGTGGATGCCCATCTGAATCGTGAACCCGTTGGGGTACACGTTGAGGTACTCGATGACGAGAACAGCGTCGTCGCTCTGATGGACCAACTCGTTGACGGCCATCACGGCCGGGATCGTTCCCTCCGAGGGGCTGTCCCACAGCGGCGGCGCCCATTGCCGCTCTCGCGGTGGGGGCTCGGGTGGGAGTGGCTCGAAAAAGGACATCCCTCCTCGACGTACCCTCCCCCCTGCGACGAGACGACAGAGGGCGAAGCACCCGAGGATCCCCGCGGCTCGGTGCCCGGGTGGCGGCCCGGCTCGGACGGGCAGATACTGGGAGGTGCGGAGCGAGGGAGGACGACATGGCGGTCCAGCTCAACCACACGATCATTGCGGCGAAGGACAAGGAGGCGTCCGCGACCTTCCTGGCCGAGATCCTCGACCTCGGGACGCCCACACCATTCGGACCGTTCCTGTGCGTGGAGACCGCCAACGGGGTGAGCTTGGACTATGCCGATCACGGCGAATCCATCGAGCCGGCTCATTACGCGTTCTTGGTATCGGAGGAGGAGTTCGACGCCATCTTCGCCCGTGTCACCGAACGTGGGCTGACCTATTGGGCCGACCCCGGTCACACGCGGGAGAGCGTGATCAACGACCACGGGCGGGGCTTCTACTTCGAGGACCCGTCCGGTCACAACATGGAGGTCCTGACCCGCGCCGACGGCACCTGACTCGCCTGCCCGATACGGCGGACCGTCCCGCTGGGCCGCCGAGTTGGGTCCGTCTCCTCGGGCCCTGCGGAAACCTCAGCTGATGACGGCGAGCAGCACGCCACACGCCGCTCGAGCGCGGCGGTCGACACGCGCTCGTCGGGATGATGCGCCAGTAACGGATCGCCCGGCCCGAAGTTGGCCGCCGGCACGCCGTGCTCCCAGAACGAGGCGACGTCGGTCCACCCGACCTTCGCCTTGGGCGGGCTTCCGCTCTTGTCGACCAGGGTCTTGAGCAGCGGATGCTCGAGGGACGGGGGGGCGCCATCCCCGGCGTCGAGCAGCTCCCAGGTGTCGCCCTTCTCCGGTTCGAGCGTCGCGTCGAGGACGTCGTGCAAGAAGGCTTCCGCCTCGGCTTTCCCGCGGTCGGGCGCGAAACGGTGGTTGAGCGTCACCTGACCTCGTCGGGGACGACGTTGGCCGCCACTCCCCCGCCGACCGCCACCACCTGGAGCTGCTCGGCATACGCGCACCCGTCGAGCACCACCTCGCGTCCCTGCCAAGCCCGCCACCCGCTCGAGCAGCGGGACCAGCCGATGGATGGCGTTGCGGCCGGTGAACGGGCGCGCCGTGTGGGCCCGCACGCCGCGCAGGGTGATGCGCACCCGCATGGTGCCCTGGCAACCGGCCTCGACCAGCCCGCCGGTCGGCTCTCCGAGCATGGCGGCGTCCCCAACGAGCAGTTCGGGCCGCTCCCGCCACAACTCGAGCAGGCCGCTTGGTCGCGATCGACCTCCTCGCAGGCGTAGAAGCACCATGTCACGTCCACCGCCGGCTCGGTCAGCGTCGCCGGCCAGATCGAGCATGACGGCCAGTCCGCCCTTCATGTCGGACGCGCCCACTCCCCATAGGTGTCGCCGTCGACCCTCGGCTCGTCATTGCCGCCCGGCGGCACCGTGTCGAGGTGCCCGGCCAGCACCAGGCGCTGGCCCGTCCGAGCGTGGTACGGGCCACGACGTTGTCGCCCACGCGCTCGACCGCCAGCCAGGAGCAGGCGCTCAACGCCTCGTGCACGAGGCCGGCGATCGGCGCCTCGTGATGGCTGACCGAGGGGATGGCCACCAGCTCGGTGGCCACCGCCAACAGGTCGCCCACGGGTCAGGTGCTGGCGCCGTGCTCGCGCAGGACCTCGTTCAGCTGCGCCTTGTCGTGGCGCTCGCCCTCGGTCAGGCGCTTGATCACCAGGACGCACGGCAGGAAGAACTCTCCGCCGGGATACTGCCGCCGCCGGCTGGCCCGGACGGCCACGCACCACGGCGGCACCACGCCACGGGAGATCTCCTCGCCGGTCTCGGCGTCGATGACCGGGATCGACGGGTTGAGGATGGTGCCCGCCCCCAGCACCGCGCCCTTGCCGACCCGCGCCCCCTCGGTGACCATGCAGCGGCTCCCGATGAAGGCATCGTCCTCGACGACGACCGGCACCGCATTGGGCGGCTCGAGCACGCCCCCGATCCCCACGCCGCCCGAGAGGTGCACCCGCTCGCCGATCTGCGCGCACGAACCGACGGTGGCCCAGGTGTCGACCATGGTCCCGGCACCCACCCGGGCCCCGATGTTGACGTAGCTCGGCATCAGCATCACGCCACGGTCGAGGAACGAGCCCCAGCGGGCCGAGGCGCCCGGCACCACCCGCACCCCCGCCGCGGCGAAATCGTGCTTGAGCGGGAGCTTGTCGGCGTACTCGAACGGCCCGACCTCGATCGTCTCCATCCCGCGCAGCGGAAGAGCAGCAGGATGGCCCTCTTCAGCCACTCGTGGACGACCACCTCGTCGGTGCCGGCGTCGATCTCGGCCACCCGCGCCTGCCCGCGTCGAGGAGGTCGATGGCCTCCTCGACCAGCCGCGCCGCGTCGGTGTCCTCGGGGAGAGCTCGCCCCGTCGCTCCCACAGCTCCTCGATGCCCGCCTGCAGATCAGCCATGGCTCACCCTAGCGAGGCGCTCCGCCACCAGCTCCAGCCGCTCCATGGGCTGGACCACGGCGACGCGCACGAAGCCGGCGCCGTCTCGCCGTAGAGGTCGCCCGGACTGACGAGCAGCCCGCCCTCGGCGGCCAGGGCCTCGGCCATCGCCCAGGCGTCGCGCCAGCGGTCCGCGGGGACCGGGACCCACAGATAGAAGCCGCCCTCGGGGAGGCCGCCGGGCAGCCGAGCAGCCGAGCACGTCGGCCATGAAGGCCAGCCGCTGGCGGTAGCGCTCCCGTTGGGCCTCCACGTGCTCGTCGTCGGCCAGGGCGACCGCCCCGGCGGCCTGGACCGGGCCGGGCACCATGAGCCCGGCGTGGCGGCGCACGCCGCGCAGGTACCCGACCAGCTCGGGATCGCCGGCGAAGAACCCGACCCGCACCCCGGCCAGGTTCGAGCGCTTGGAGAGCGAGTGGACCGCCACCACCCCGTCGGGCCCGTGCTCGAGGACCGACGGGGCGGGCCGGCCCAGGTGAACTCGGCGTAGCACTCGTCGGAGAAGACCGGCACGCCTGTGCCCGCCCCCAGCCGGCCTCGCGTCGAGGTCGCCCAGGCCCCCGGTCGGGTTGGACGGCGAGTTCGACCACAGCACCAGGGCGCGGTCGGCGTCGGCCGCGGCGACGGCGCCGAGGTCGAGGCCGCCCGGCCGTCCGGGCCGAGGCGGGACCGGGACCGCCCGGCAGCCGGCCAGCCGGCACCCATGGCGTAGGTCGGGTACGACACGGCGGGGTAGAGCACCGTGTCGCGCTCGGGCTGGCGCAGCCGGAGGAGGTGCGGCACCGAGGCCACCAACTCCTTGGTCCCCACGCAGGCCGCGACCGAGTCGCCGGCCGGGACCTCGCCGACGCCGAAGCGCCGCGCCAGCCAGGCGGCCGCGGCCCCGCGCAGCGCCGGGCTGCCGGCGGAGGCCGGATAGCCACGCTCGGTCCCCGACGACGCCAGGGCCTCGATGACACCGGGCGGCGGCGGGTCGCACGGCGTGCCGACCGAGCAGTCGACCATGCCGCCCGGCGTGCGCCTCGGCGAGCTTGGCCGAGACCGTGCCAGCCGGTCGTAGGGGTAGGGCGGGGAGCCGAAACCGGCGTCGACGGCGTCACGGCGCCACGAACTCGGCGAAACGGGCCCGCCCACCTCGTCCAGGACGACCTGCACGGTGGCCGACTCGTCGCCGTCGGCTCTGGCCCACGACCTCGCCCTCGCGGTGGACGGCGGCCAGCACGTCGCCCCGTGCCCAGGGCACCACCAGCTCGACCACCCGGTCCGACCCGCGCAGCGGTCGCCGACGCCCGCAGGAGCTCGTCGATGCCCTCGCCGGTGCGGGCCGAGAACACCACCGACCCGGGTGCCATGCGGCGAGCGCCTTGGCCGCGCTCGGGGCCCGGTCGGCCTTGTTCACGACGAGCAGCTCGGGCACGTCGCCGGCCCCGATCTCCGCCAGCACCGTGCGCACCGCCGCCATCTGGCCCTCGGGTCGGCCGCCGAGCCGTCGACCACGTGGACGAGGAGGTCGGCCAGCGCGCACCACCTCCAGCGTCGAGCGGAACGCCTCGACCAGCTGGTGGGGCAGCTTGCGCACGAAGCCGACCGTGTCGGTGACCAGCACCGTCTCGCCGCCGGGCAGGGCCAGCTGCCGGGTGCGGGGGTCGAGGGTGGCGAACAGCCGGTTCTCGACCGGGACGTCGGCGTCGGTCAGCCGGTTCAGGAGGGTCGACTTGCCGGCGTTGGTGTAGCCGACCAGAGCCACTCCGCTGGCGGCAGCGGGCCCGGCCGCGGCGCTGCGTGCGGCGGGTGCGGTCGAGCTCGCGCAGGTCGGCCTCGAGCCGGTGCATCCGCCGCACCAGTCGCCGCCGGTCCACCTCGAGCTGGGTCTCGCCCGGCCCGCGGGTGCCGATGCCACCGGCCTGCTGGCTGAAGGACGGCCCCGGCCCCGCAGGCGCGGCAGCCGGTAGCGCAGCAGTGCCAGCTCGACCTGGGCCTTGCCCTCGGGGCTGCGGGCGTTCTGGGCGAAGATGTCGAGGATCACCGCGGTGCGGTCGATGGCGGTGCGCCCGAGCATCTTCTCGAGGTTGCGCTGCTGGGCCGGGCTCAGCTCGTCGTCGAAGACGACGGTGTCGGCGTCGACCTCGCGGCCAGCTCGGCGCAGCTCCTCCGCCTTGCCCCGCCCGATGAAGGTCGCCGGATCGGGGGAGTCCCGCCGCTGGACGACGCGCCCCACGACGTCGGCACCGGCGGTGTCCACCAGCAGGGCCAGCTCGTCGAGCGCCTCGTCGACCGCCTCGCGGTGAGCCCGGGGAAGATGACCCCGACGAGGACGATGCGCTCACGGAACGTCCGCGTGATGAGGGTCCCGGGCAAGACGGTCGGTCACGACGAGCAGGCCCGGGTGGACTGTCGATGTCGGCCACCTTGCGCACCGGACCGGCCAGGTAGGCCGGTCGCCGGCCGCCGTCCCCAGGGTGACCTCGAGCGTCCCGCCCGGGATTGTGCACCCGGACGGCCGTCGTCCGACGATCCCCCAGCTGCCGGGCGGCTGCCGCGGCCGCCACGCTGCCCGGTCCCACAGGCCAGGGTCTCACCGCCCCCCGCTCCCACACGCGCAGGTCGAGGACCTTCCGTCGGGTCGCCGGCCAGAGATCAACTCCACGTTGACCCCGCCCTCGAACCACGACTGCAGCTGTGGCCCGAGCACCGAGACCTCGACGCGCGGCCGCCTCGGGGCCGAGGAGGACGAGGTGCGGATTGCCCACGTCCACCCTGCGGGCCTTGCGGTCATCGAAGTCCGCGGCTGGTCGGGCCCCAGCGCCACCGGCCCCATGTCCACTGGCCCTGGCCCAGCCGGGCGACTCCCCCGCCACGAACTCGACCGTGCGGATGCCGGCAGCCGTGGCGACCGTGAAGCGGGGCGGCGCCACCAGCCCCCGTCGACGGCGGCCTGGGCCAGGCAGCGGATGCCGTTGCCGCTCATCTCGGCTGTTCCGCCGTCCGCGTTGCGAGCTCCATGGAGAGATCACAGCCCTGGCGACCGGGGCCGACCCGGATGATCCCGTCGGCCCCGACACCCCGATGTCGGTCGCACAGCAGCCGCACCTGGGCAACCGTGAGGCGGAGGGCGTCGTCGGGATCGAGCACGACGAGGAAGTCGTTCCCCGCCCCTTCGTGTTTGGTGCAGCGCACCCCCCCAGTCTCGCAGGTGGTCACGCGTTCAGCGTGCGCCGCCGAGGGCCCGCTCGAGCAGACGCCGGCGGCCCGCCCCCCGGTTCGGCCCACTGATCCGGGGGTCCCGCCGGAACCACGCCGCCTGGCGGCGGGCGAAGGCCGGGTCCGGCGCACGGCTTCCTCCACACACTCGTCCAGCGGGACGCCCTCCTCGACATGGGCCAGCAACTCGCGATAGCCCAGCGCCTGGCGGGCCGTACGGGAGATGCCGCCGGGCCGGGCCGCCAGGGCCCGGACCTCGTCCAGCAGGCCGTCGTCCATCCACGCGCCGCGAACCGCTCGGCGATACGGCGGTCGACCTTGCTCGGTCGGAGCGGCCAGACCGACCAGGGTCACCGCGGAGAGCGGGTAGGCCTCGAGGCCGGGACCGAACGTCGAGAATGGCCGCCCCGACCCGAGCGTGACCTCGAGCGCCCGCACGACCCGCCGGCGGTTCCACGGGCTCCATCCGGGCCGCCGCCACCGGGTCGAGCACGCGCCAGTCGGGCGTGCAGCTCGGCGCGCCGTCGGCGCCGGCCCTCGCCGCAGCTCGGTCTCCAGGGTCTGCGGCCACCTCGGGGTAACGACCGGGGAAGGTCAGATCGTCCACGAGGGCGCGCAGGTAGAGGCCGGTCCCCCCCACCAGGAGGGCGCCGTGGCCCCGGGCCGCGATCTCCGCCAGGGCTGCACGGGCCGCCGCGCTGGAACTGCGGACCGTGAACTCCTCGCCGGGTCGACCAGGTCGAGCAGATGGTGCGGCACCTCCGCCCGCCTGGGCCGGCGGCTTGGCCGTGCCGATGTCCATGCCCCGGTAGACGCCCATCGAGTCCACCGACACGATCTCGACCTCACCCCGGCGGCCGGGCCAGCGCGACGCGGCCGTCGGACTTCCCCGACGCCGTGGCGCCGACCGAGGGCGACCGGGACGGCGTCAAGCGCTACCGGCGGCACAGGGATGCGCACCCGGTGGCGGGGCCGCGCCGTCACCGCCTCCAGCTCGCCCGACAGGTGGTGGGATGGCCGCCGGTCACCGTCACCCGGGCCAAGGAGCCGGCCGGGGGCACCGGCCGGCCCGGCGCCGGCGAAGTGGACCAGCTTGCCCTGGCGGGTGCGCCCGGACAGCATGGCCGCGTCCCGCCGGCTGACGCCCTCCACCAGCACCTCCTCGGTCCGCCCGACCCGGGCCTGGTGGCGGGCCAGCGCGGAGCGATCCACCACCGCCCTGAGCCGCTCGAAGCGCTCGGCGATCACCTCGGCGGGCACGAATTCGTCGTCCATGGCGGCGGCCCGGGTTCCGGGGCGGGGCGAGAAGATGAAGGTGTAGGCGCTGTCGTAGGCGGCCTCGGCGCCACCTCGAGCGTCTCCTCGAAGTCCTCCTCGGTCTCGCCGGGGAAGCCGACGATGATGTCGGTGGTGACGGCCAGGTCGTCGATGGCGGCCCGGGCCGCGGCCAGCCGCTCCAGGTAGCGCTCGGCGGTGTAGCCGCGCCGCATGGCCGCAGCACCCGGTCGCTGCCCGACTGGAGGGGCAGGTGCAGCTGGTCGCAGACCTCGGGCGTCTCGGCCATGGCCGCGATCGTCTCGGGCCGCAGGTCCTTGGGGTGCGGACTGGTGAAGCGGATCCGCCCGATGCCCTCCACCGCCGCCGACCGCGCGCAGCAGGTCGGCGAAGAGGGGCCGGCGCCGGGTGATGTCCCTCCCGTAGGAGTTGACGTTCTGGCCGAGCAGCGTCACCTCGGTCACCCCCCGGCGGGCCAGCCGCTCCACCTCGGCCACGAGCTCGTCGAAGGGCCGGCTGACCTCGCCGCCGCGGACCGACGGCACGATGCAGAAGGCGCAGGAGTTGTCGCAGCCCGTCTGGATGGTGACCCACGCGGCGTAGGGGACCTCCCGCACCGCACCGGGACCCGGCCGCCGGTCGGTCGCCCGCCTCGGGCGCTCGGCGCGTCGAGGATCTCCACCACCGGCCCCCCGATCGCGGCCGCCGCAGCAGCTCGGGGGCACTGGCCGAGGTTGTGGGTGCCGAAGACCACGTCGACCTAGCCGGCCCGCTGCCGGATCCGCTCGCCGGTCCTTCTGGGCCAGGCAGCCTCCGACCGCGATCTGCATGCCCGGGCGGCGTCGACCAGCTCCTTCAGGTTGCCGAGGTGCCCGTAGAGCTTCTGGTCGGCGTTCTCACGGATGCAGCACGTGTTGAGCACGACCACGTCGGCGGCGCCCATGCGTCGGTCGGCACCAGCCCGTCGGCCACCAGCATCCCGGCCAGCCGCTCCGAGTCGTGCTCGTTCATCTGGCACCCGAAGGTGCGGATGAGGAAGGTCCGGGGCATCCGTCGCGTCTAGGGACCGCCTGCCGGTCCCCTGGATTTCGGCCGACCCCGGCCCGTCGCCGGCGTGACCGGGGTCCGAGGGGTCCCGAGGGGGCTAAGGGGTCGGAAGCGCCTGAGGGGGAACGGACCACCTCGAGGATACGGCCCGGCGGGCACGCCGCGGCAGGTCACCGGTCGGTGCGGTCAGCCCGGTGGGTGCGCGCCCCGATGACCGTGTGGATGCCGCCACGCACCAGCCGTCGGTCACGACGGACCCGCCTCGGCCCGATGGCCGCCACCAGGTCGTCGAGGATCCGGCACGTCCTCGTGGAAGGTGCTCGCCGTCGGCCACGGGTAGAGCTTGAGGGACTTCACTCGACGAGCGCGTCGAACGTACTCGACCTGACCGTGGCGAACTGGCTGGCCCGTCATCGGGCAGACACAGGTGAACTCGGGCGTCTCGACCGACGATGTACGTCCCCGAGGGGATTGTCGATGCGACCAGCTCGCGGGAGGGGGTGGTGGGCATGCGGGCCGAGCGGTCGGCCTGAGCCGCCGGCATCGAATCGCTAGAGACCGGGGCCTCGTCCTCGGCGCTCCACGTCGTCGTCGCCGCCGCCCGAAGGTCCCACTGGACCCGACCCTGCGGTGACCAGAGGCGAGGTCCGGCCGCAGGACCAGCACCTCCCCGGGGATCTCCGTCGCGGCGAGCGCGCTCCGCCCCGGCCGCGCACCGCCTGCCCCGAGCCGCCGTCGCACCATGCCGAGCAGCGACGGCCCCGCACCCGACCAGCACGCCGCCAGCGCGCCGGCGTCGACAGGCGCGGAGCAGCGTCGGGCGCCTCGGGGAAGAGCGCGGTGCGGGCGGGCTGGTGGATGCGGTCGTCCGTGGCCGCCCCGACGAGATCCGCCGGTCGGCCAGGCCGGCCAGCAGCAGCGCCATGCGGCCCAGATTGAACACCGCGTCGGCGCGCGGCGTCTCGGGCAGCACCTGGCGTGCCGCGGGGTCGCCAGGTTGCGCTCGGGGACGATGGCGACGAAGGCCAGCTGGGGCGAGCGGCAGCGGCGCGTGGACGGGCCGGCCCTCGACCGTCGTCGCCGCGACCAGCCCCCCGACCGGTGGCCGCCGCGTTCTCGGGATGCCCGTCGTGGGCGGCGGCCACCGCGAAGGGATCCTCGCTCCGGCCGCGGCCGCGGCCGCCGCGGCCAGCGCCGCCGAGGAGCCCAGGCCGCGGGCGACCGGTATCTGCGAGCGCACCGTGACGGCGATGCGGTCGTGGCCGGCACCTCGATCGCCACCCGGGCGGCCAGGTGCGACGCGTCGTCGAAGAGCCCCGCGCCCTCGCCCTCGTGCGCACGCGCAGCGAGGCCGCGGGCTCGACCTCGACGCTCACGTAGCGGTCGAGCGCCACCGCCAGCGTGTCGAAGCCCGGTCCGAGGTTGGCCGACGAGGCCGGGGCCCGGGCCGCACGCGGTAGGCTACCGCGCGTGAACGGTGCGCAGGCGGAGCGACGGCGCGGCGGCGTCGTCCGTCTCAGCCGCACCGCCACGCGCGGCACGCTGGGTGACGAGGGTCACCACGACCGTGCCCACGCGGTTGCCCCGGGGCGCGCCTGGTCGGTCGACGTGTCGTCTGCGGCACGAAGGCGCGGGACGACGCCGCCGGGCCCGGTCAGCGTGGCGCCCGGACGAGCCGGCCCGGGCGCCACCGTGTCCCGCCTCGCTCCACCCGGGCCACGACGTGGCCGCCTGTGCAGCAGCCGGTCCTCGCCGATGTGCGGGCCGTGGTGTCGGCCAGGCCATCGCCGTGCAGGCCGGCCGCGCCAGCACCCCGGGCCCGGCCTGCCCGGTCACCGGCTGCGAGGAGGAGGACCGGCTCGGCCGGGCACCGTCCGCATCGCGGCAGCACGTCGCAGCCGCCGGCTGCGATGGTGAAGCCGGACTTGACCCCGATCATGCCGTCGAGGCCGAGCAGCGGCGTGTAGGTGGAGATCGTGCCCGCCAGGGCAGCGTGACGCAGGGCATCGGCACGATCGAGGCGAACGTCCGGATCCGCCATGTCGGGGGCCGCCACCTTCAAGATGTCACTCGCCGACGACACCGACGCCGGGCTCGTTGCCGCTGTCGTCGGCGCAGTGGGTCTGGTCCATGCCGAGGTGGGCCGCGACGCGTTCATCTTGGCGATGAAGGCCGGGATACTGCCGGCGTCCCAGCCCGCCAGCATGTCGGCGTAGTTGTCCGCCGAGTGCACGAGCAGCCGCTCAGTATCTGCCGCTCCGTCACTGCTCGCCCGGCGACCTGGCGTTGGCGTCGTCGTCGACGGTGTCGCTGTCGTAGTCGGCCACATCGGCCTGCGTGACCGTGATCGTCGGGCCGGGACGTCCGGTGCCAGCGGGTGGTCGTGCAGCACGACGTAGGCCGTCATCAGCTTGGTCAGGCTGGCGACCGGGACCGGCTGCTCGGGTCCCGACGGCACGCTGACGCCGAGGGAGGGAACGGCGACCGCCCCCTGACCCGTCGACGGCCACGGCAGCGTCACCGTGTGCCGCGGGACGCCGACCGTCGGGCCAGCACGGGCGTCGACCACCGGCGGCGGGTCCGGCCGTGCTCGCGCCGCACGCCCACGCGACGGCGCCCGCGGCGACCAGCACGAGGACGCCGCGACCACCACGAGGCGGCAGCCCGGTGCCGGCGCCGATGCGGCGCACGGCGGCGCCCCCGCTCTGGGGGCGGCGGGGGCGGAGCGCGGCGGGTCGCGCAGCGAGTCGAGCCGACGGCGCCACCATGAGCGGCGCCGGACCGTCCTCGCTCACCTCCGGCTCAGCGCGTCGAGCTCTTCGGGCGTCATGAGGACGGCGCGCGCCTTGGAGCCCTCGCTCGGCCCCACCACGCCCGCCTGCTCCAGGAGGTCCATCAGGCGTCCGGCCCGGGCGAACCCGACGCGGAGCTTGCGCTGGAGCATGGAGGTGGAACCGAGCTGCGACCGCACCACGAGCTCCCGGGCCTGCGCCAGCAGCTCGTCGTCGTCGTCGTCGACGCCGGCACCGCCCACCGGCCCGTCCGTCGATGTCGTCGATCCCCACGATGACCTCGGACTGGCCCCCCTGGGCCGCCAGTGGCGGACGACCTCGCGGACCTCTTCCTCCGAGACCCACGGCGCCTGGAGACGGCGCGGGATGTTCGACGACGCGGTCAGCAGCAGCATGTCCCCCTTGCCGATCAGGCGCTCGGCGCCGGGCTGGTCGAGGATCACCCGGCTGTCGGCCAGCGAGGACACCGAGAAGGCCATGCGGCTGGGGATGTTGGCCTTGATGACCCCGGTGATGACGTCGACCGAGGGGCGCTGGGTGGCGATCACCAGGTGGATGCCGACGGCACGGGCCATCTGGGCGATGCGCACGATGGAGTCCTCGACGTCCCGCGCCGCCACCATCATCAGGTCGTTCAGCTCGTCGACGATGACGAGGATGAACGGCAGCGGCCTGTGGCGGCTCGGGCTCATCGTCGAGGTCGGCCTCGTCTTCGACCGCCGTGGTCCTCGCCGAGGGCCCGGGCGGCGGCGTCACGCACCCGTCGCCTGTCCGACGGCCGCCGGCGCCAGGATCCCTCGACCACCAACTGGTTGTAGCCGGTGATGTCGCGCACGCCGTTCTCGGCCAGCAGGTCGTAGCGGCGCTCCATCTCCTTCACCGCCCACGCCAGGGCGTTGGCGGCCTTCTTGGGGTCGACGACCACCGGATTGAGCAGATGGGGAAGCCCGTTGTACTGGCCGAGCTCCACCCGCTTGGGGTCGACGAGGATCAGCTTGACCTTGTCGGGCGTGTCGCGCATCAAGACCGACGTGATGATGGAGTTCATGCACGACGACTTCCCCGAGCCGGTCGCACCCGAGATGAGGATGTGCGGCATCTCGGCCAGGTTCGCCGTGACGGCGCGCCCGGCGATGTCGCGGCCCATGGCCACCTCGAGCGGGTGGGTCGCCGCCGACGGCCGCGTCCTTCGACTCGAGGATGTCGCGGAGGGAGACCAGCTGGCGGGTCCGGTTGGGCACCTCGACACCGATGGCGGACTTGCCGGGGATGGGCGCCAGGATGCGCACGTCCGGCGACGCCATGGCGTAGGCGATGTCCTTGGACAGGCTGGTGACCCGGGCCACCTTGACGCCGGGCCCGAGCTCGAGCTCGTAGCGGGTGACCGTCGGTCCCACCCGTCTCCCGACCAGCCTGGTCTCGACGCCGTGCGCAGCGAGCGCCCGCACCAGGTCCTCGCCGGCGGCGTCGATCTGGCGCTGGTCCAGGCGCAACTTCTTGACGTGTGCAGCAGGGACATGCTCGGCAGCGCCCATTCTCCCGCGGTGGCGCGACGAGGCGGTCGCGAGCGGTGGCGGCGACCCCCCACCTCCTCGGGCTCGGGATCGAGCGGGATGTCGATGTCCGCGTCGCTGTCGTCGAGGAGGGGCTCGTCGGGCGAGGTCGGCGTCCTCGGGGACGATCGGAGCGGGGCGGGCGAGGCGGGCCACGCCGCCGCGTCGACCACCGCCGTCGGGGGCGATCACGAAGGGCTTGCCCTCCCACAGCGAGGCGGCGGCAGCGCCCGACGGCGACCGCCGCGGCGACGCAGGGCCCGCGCCGCCGACGCCAGGGGACGCTGGTGGCGATCAGGATCGCCACGAGCACGACGGCCACGAGCAGCACGGCGGCACCGGCCGTCCCCAGGCCGGCATGGAGCGGGCGCCCGACGACCGCGCCGAGGTAGCCGCCGGCGTCGCGGAACGAGTGCGAGGCCGAGAGCCGCGGCGTGCCCTTGGCCAGCTCGGCCAAGCCGCAGATGCCGAGCAGGCCGAGCAGCGTCCCCACCGCGAGGCGCCACGGATCGGCGCCCGGGGCCGCTCGTCATCCGCGTCGCGGTCGCGGCCGACCCGGCCGCCGCCGTCCCAGAGCAGCGCCACGCCGGCGCCGACGGCCACCAGCGGGAGGATGACGCGGGCCCAGCCCGCGACCAGCGCCAGCCCCGTGTCGATGCCGTGGCCGACCGGGCCGAGCTGCTGGCCCCAGAGCGCCAGCGCCGCCAGGACGCCGAGGGTGATCAGTCCGACGGCCCACAGATCCCGGGCCTGGACCCGCCAGAACGGCGGCCGCGCGGGCGCCGGACCGCTTGGCACGGGAGGCTGGTTTCTTGGCGGCGGCGCGGGCTGGCGCACGCGTGGAGGCGCCGCCACGGGTCTTGGTCACCACAGTGGGGCCGAGATTACTTCCTGACCTGGTCGTTTTTGTGGACACCCGACCCGTTGAAATACGAACATATGTTCGATATCCTAACCCGGATGGCACTCCGGTGGGCATTGGCCGAGAGCGAGGAAGGCGGCACGCTGTTCCCCGACGAGCGGGCGGCCGAGCGCCACCTCGGGAAGGCGCCTACGCCGGGATGGAGTTCCTCCACGTGAACGCCCGCACGATCATCAACACGGTGCCGCCGGAGAGCGTGGTGCCCTTCCGGTACACCATCAACCCGTATCGAGGTTGCAGCCACGCCTGCGTGTACTGCTTCGCCCGGCCGACCCACGACTACCTCGGGCTCGGGATCGGCACCGACTTCGAGCGCAAGATCGTGGTCAAGGTGAACGCGGTCGAGCGCTTGCGTGCCGAGCTGCGGTCGCCCACGTGGGCCGGTGACACCATCGCCATGGGCACCAACACGGACCCGTACCAGCACGCCGAGGGCAAGTACCACCTCACTCGGGGCATCGTCGAGACCTTGCCGGGCGCAAGCAACCCGTTCAGCATCCTGACCAAGTCGACGCTGATCCTGCGCGATGCCGTGCTGCTCGCCGCGGCGTCGGAGCGCACCGAGGTGGCGGTCAGCTTCTCCGTCGGGACACTCGACCGCTCCGTGTGGCGCTGACCGAGCGCGGCACTCCCCCGCCGGACCGGCGGGTCGAAGCGCTGCGGCGCCTCACCGACGCGGGCATCCGTGCGGGGTCCTGGTGGCGCCCGTGCTGCCGGGGCTGTCCGACTCCGAGGCGCAGCTGTGCCGAGGTGGTCGAGGCGTGCGCGGCGGCCGGCGCCGTGTCCATCCACGGTGTGGCGCTGCACCTGCGCGGCCGCTGCGCCGCCACGACTTCGACTGGCTCGAGGGGGCGCGCCCGGACCTGGTCCGCCTGCACCGCGGGCGCTTCCGGCATGGTGCCTACCAGGACGAGGCGGAGCGGCGCGGGTGGAGCGCATCGTGCGGCGACGCGGCGCGCCCGGTGCGGCGTGACGGGGCGGGACCGCTACCGCGCCGCAACACCGGTGGCCGCCCCGGTGGTGGAGCCCGCCTGCGAGCTCGGCCGGCAACTGCGGCTGCTCTGAGACCGGGCGCGCCGTCGGGGCACTCGCCGCTCCCTATGATCATGGCCTCATGGCGAGCCCGGGATCGTGGACGTGGCGGGCGCCCCGACGTGCCGCTCTGGGCATGGCGGCGCTGCTCGCGGCCGCGTGCTGGTCGTCGCACCGCCGACGGGACCGGGGACAGAGGGCCGGGCGGGTGCGGCGTCGCCCAGGGCGACCGACGGGTCCTACGCCATCGTCGACGCCGCGGGCGGGGTGATGACCTTCGGGGGGGCCGGGTACTACGGTGACACGCTCGAGGTCCCCCTCCTGCAGGCCGATCGTCGGTGGCGCGGCCGACCCCAACGGCGGCTACTGGCTCGTGGCGTCCGACGGCGGGGTGTTCACGTTCGGCAATGCGCCCTTCTGGGGCTCGACGGGCGGCCTCGCGCTCAACCAGCCCGTCGTCGGCATGGCCCCGACCCCCGACGGCGGCGGGTACTGGCTGGTGGCGGCCGACGGTGGCATCTTCACCTACGGCGACGCACTGTTCTGGGGCTCGACCGGGAGCATCCGCCTCAACAAGCCCATCGTCGGCATGGCCGCCACCGAGGACGGCCGGGGCTATTGGCTCGTCGCCTCCGACGGCGGCATCTTCAGCTTCGGTGACGCCCGGTTCATGGGCTCGACGGGAGCATCGCACTTGAACAAGCCCGTCGTCGGCATGGCGGCCACGCCCGACGGGGGCGGCTACTGGCTCGTCGCCTCCGACGGTGGCATCTTCACCTACGGGGACGCCCAGTTCTGGGGGTCGACGGGCAGCATCGCCCTGAACGAGCCGATCGTGGCCATGGCCAGCACGCCGGACGGGGACGGGTACTGGCTCGTGGGCCAGGACGCCGGTGTCTTCGACTTCGGCGACGCGGGCTTCTCGGGCAGCGCGCAGTCGCCCCTCCACCCGCCGCTCTTTCCAAAACCGTTCTCGGCCCCCATCCCGCCGGTGGTGACCATCCTCAACGACGTCCCGGGCCCACAGGCCACCCACCAGGGACCGCTGCGGGTCGCCTTCTCGGGGGACTCGCTGTCCCTCTACGAAGGCCAGTACGTCCAGGAGACGAACCCGCCCTACGACGTCGACGACGGCGCCGCCGCGGGCTGCGGCTACACCGACGGCGCGCCCACGCTGCCCTGGAGCGACCCGAGCTCGCTCTACCTGAGCCCGGCAGCCTGCGCGCTCTGGGCGTCTCAGCTCCAATGGGTGGTGTCGCGCTTCCACCCCGACGTGACCGTCATTCAGACGGGGTACTGGGAGACGCAGAACCGCCAGTTCGACGGGGGCTACGCCACGCTGGCCGACCCCGCCTACTCCGCCTACATCGCGTCCAACCTCGCCGAGGCGGTGCAGATCGCGCACTCCGATGGCGGGGCGGTGATCCTCTCGACCTCGCCCTACTTCGACGACGGGACGCCGTCCAACCTCGTCGACGCCTACAACCAGATCGTGAGGTCGGTGGCCGCCGAGTACCCCTACGTGTCGATCGACGACCTCTACACGGTCCTCGACCCGGGCGGGGCGTACGCCACGACCGTGAACGGCATTGTCGCCCGGGCACCGGACGGGGTGCACATCACCCAGGCGGCGGTGGAGAACCTGATAGAGCCGGCGCTCAACCAGATCATCGCCAACGTGGCGGGGGCTGTCTACGCAGGCAGCTCATAAGGTCGCCGGCATCGCCCATCGGGGCGACCCGGTGGGCGAACGCGAGAACACCCTGCCGGCCTTCGAGGCCGCGGTGGCGCTGGGGGCGGACATGGTCGAGCTCGACCTGCGGCGCACGCGAGACGGCGAGATCGTGGTGCTGCACGACCAGCTGCTGCAGCGGCTGTGGGGCGTGGGGGCCTCGGTGGGCGACCTCGACCTGGCCGAGGTGGCGGCCATCGGCGAGGGTGACCTGCGCATCCCGACGCTGCGTGAGGTGCTCGATCGAGTCGCCGTGCCGTTGATGGTCGACTTCACCCGCCGGGAGGTGGTGCCGGGCGCGCTGGAAACCGCGCGGGCGGCGGGGGCGTTGGGACGCTCGCTCTTCGTGACGGGCAACGTCGAGGCGCTGCGCCTGTTGCGCGGAGCGTCGGCGGAGGCACGCGTCGGACTCACCTGGGTGGAGGGCCCCGAGCCCCCGTTGGCCTTGTTGGCGGAGCTGGGGGCGGAGTGCTGGAACCCGATGTTCACCCTGGTGACACCGGCGGGGGTGGCGGCGGTGCACGACGCGGGCTTGTCCGTGTCGACCTGGACGGTCGACCTCGTCGAGGACATGGCCCGTGTCGTCTCGGCGGGCGTGGACGCCGTCGTGAGCAACCGGGTGTCGGAGCTGGTGGCGTTCCTGCGACCGTGCGGAGCGCCGGGCTGCTCGAGGCGCTCCAGACTCGCACTAGCCGAGGGCCCGGTCGGCCAGCCCTCCGTCGGACCAAGGCGCGAAGTGGGCGACCGTGCGCCCGACGGTCTGACGGTCCGCCATTGATTGAAGCGCGCTCGGCAGGTCCTCGAAGGCGACCTCGCGGCCGACGACCGGGCGCACGCGGCCGGCCGAGACGAGATCGAGGATGTGGGCATGGACCCGCTGGCCGTCGGCGTGCGAGGGGAAGTTGTAGCCGCTGACCCGCTTGAGGAGCTGTCGGGTCCTCGACGTAGGCGAGGCACACCCCGGAGAGGGAGAAGTTCCCGAACAGCACCGGTCGTGGCACGATCCCCTCGTCTTCTGCCTCGATGCCCGACGCGAATCCCGACCAAGAGGTGACGGCCGTTGAATGCCATACACCGGAAGGTGCTGGTCGTCACCTCTCCCCCGACCGAGTCGAACGCCACGTCGACCCCGCGGCCCTCCGTTGCGTTGAGCACCGCGTCGACGAAGTCGCCGTCGCGGTAGTTGATCGCAACGTCGGCGCCCAGCGACCGGCACAGCTCGACCTTCTCGGCCGAGCCCGCCGTCGCGATGACCCGGGCGCCGGCCAGCGCGGCCAGCTGGACGGCTGCCGAGCCGACACCGCCGGCGGCGGCGTGGATCAACACGGTCTCGCCGGCCAGCGATGTTCGCCCGGTCGTGCAGGGCCAGCCACGACAGATGGAACGGGAAGTAGACGGCGGCTGCGGGCGTGTCGGGCAGGTCGGACTCCGGGGGCATCTCGAAGGCCATGGCGGACGGGCCGACGGCCAGCTCGGCGTAGCCGCCGAACGCTCCGCTGGGCACCGCCACCACCCGCTTTCCGAGCCACTCCTCGGCGCCGATCCCGGCCCCCTCCACCAAGCCCAGCACCTCCATGCCGGGGGTGTAGGGCAGGGGCGGGCGGACGGTTCGGTAACGACCCCGCACGCCGTCGACGTCGTTGAAGTTGAGGGTCGCTGCCGCGACCCGCACCAGCAGCTCGTCCGGGCCCGCCAGGGGCGCAGGAACCTCATCGAGCCGCAGGACATCCTCCGGCTCGCCGAACTCGTGCACGCGCCATGCCCGCATGCCGCAAGACTGTTGCACACCCGTGCGTCTCCGGAGCGCCGGCGCGGATGGGCGTCGCGTCAGGAGCGCCGGCTTGGTCTCGCCCTGTTCGTTCAGTTCGCCCTGCCTTGGCCGTCGGGCTGGTGAGACTGGAGGAAATCAAGCACGCACGTTGTGTCTTGACCCGTTCCGACCAGCGGTCCAAGCTGGCGTCGTGCCATTCCGTTAGGCGTGAACTGATCGTCCCGCCCGTGCGCCTCCACCACGGCTCGGTCCCTGTCCGGTCCGAGCCCAGGAGGCACTCTCGTGGCGAAACCCCGCCGGGCGCGCCATGTCGCGCTCACCGTGCTGCTGGCGCGCCGCCGGTTCGACGCCGATGTCGGCGTCATCACGAGCGGTCGCGTCCTCGTCGATGGACGAGTCATCACCAACCCTGCCGCCCTCGTGCGGTCCGATTCGGCGCTACGGGTTCTCCCGACGGCGTGGCTTCGGGGCGAGCGCAAACTCTCCGCAGCCCTCGATCGGCTCTCGGTCCCAGTCGAGGGCCGCGTCGCATTGGACGTGGGGGCGAGCGCGGGAGGCTTTACGACTGCCCTCCTGGCGAGGGGTGCACGCCGGGTCTACGCCGTGGACGCGGGAGTCGGTCAGCTCGTCGGGCGGCTGCGCACTGATCCGAGGGTGGTGAACCTCGAAGGGCACAATCTCGGAGTTCTCGACACGACGGTTGTGCCCGAGCTCATCGACCTCGTCGCACTCGATGTGAGCTATCTCCCTCTGGCCCGGGCGATCCCCCAGCTCGAGCGCGTTCCCCTCCGCCCGAGCACGCATCTCGTCGCTCTCGTGAAGCCGACCTTCGAACTTCACCGAGGCACGCTGGCCTCTGCCGACGAGGACGTCGCCACCGCAGTGCGCCTCGTAGAGGACGCCCTGCACAGCGCAGGGTGGACGGTCATCGAACGCTGTCGGGCGCCCTCAACAGGTCGACGCGGTGCTCGTGAGATGTTCGTCCATGCTCGCCGTGCAGGGGGCTGACGGCACGGCGGTTCGCCCCGACAGACCCTCAGACCATGAGCACGACGGGCACGATCATGGGCCGGCGCCGCGTGCGCTCGCCCACGAACTTGCCCAGCGCCTTGCGGGTGTGGCGGCTGAGCACCTCGATGTCGTGCGCCCCGTCGCGCAGGGCCTGGGTCACGGCCGCCCCGACCACCTCGCTCGCCTCTCCGAGCAGCTCCTCGGCCTCGGGGGCGTGCACCCAGCCGCGGGTCTCGATCACCGGCGGGCAGCTGAGCGTGCGCTGCTGGCGGTCCACGGTGACCACCACCATGACCACGCCCTCCTCGGCCAGCTTCTGGCGGTCGCGCAGCACGCCGTGCTCGATGTCGCCCACCGTCCCGTCCACGTAGACGTAGCCGGCCGGGACCTTGCCGTCGCGGGCGATGCCCTTCGCGTCGAGCTGAATGACGTCGCCGTCCTCGCACAAGAGGACCTTGGCCGGGTCGAGGCCCATGGACAGGGCCAGACGGGCGTGGTGCACCATGTGGCGGAACTCGCCGTGCACGGGCACGAAGCACTCCGGCCGGGTCACCGACGATCAGCGTCCGCAGCTCCCCCTGGCGGGCGTGCCCGCTGACGTGGACCGCTTCCGCCGCCGAGTGCACCACCTCGGCGCCCCGCCGGTGCAGGTCGTCGATCACCTGGCCCACCGACCACTCGTTGCCCGGGATGGGATGGGCGCTGATGATCACGACGTCGTCCTCGCCGATGCGCAGCCACTTGTTCTCCCCCGTCGGCCATCAGCGACAGCGCCGACATCGGCTCGCCCTGCGAGCCCGTGGAGATCACGCACATCTCGCCCGGCGGCAGGTGTCCACGTCCTCGATGTCGACCAGCACCCCGTCGGGGATGCTGATGATGCCGAGCCGCATGCCCAGCTCGACGTTCTTGCCCATGGAGCGCCCGAGCGTGGCCACCTTGCGGCCGTTGGCGACGGCGGCGTCGATGATCTGCTGCACCCGGTGCATGTGGCTGGCGAAGCAGGCCACGACGATGCGCTTGCCGGTCTGGGCGGCGAAGACCCGCCGCAGCGTGACGCCGACCGAGGACTCCGACTCGGTGAAGCCGGGCTCCTCGGCGTTGGTCGAGTCCGACAGCAGGAGCCGGATGCCCTCGGTGCGGGCCAGCTCCCCCATGCGGGACATGTCGGTGCGCCGGCCGTCCACCGGCTGCAGGTCGAGCTTGAAGTCCCCCGAGTGGAGGATCACCCCCTGCGGCGTGTGGAAGGCGATGGCCATGGCCTCGGGCACCGAGTGCGTCACCGGGATGAACTCGACGTCGCAGGCGCCGATGCGCACCCGCTCGCCGTCCGCCACCGAGACGAACGGGTGTTGTCCGGCCAGCCCCGCCTCCTCGACCCGGTGCCGGGCCAGGCCGACGGTCAGCTCGGAGCCGTAGATCGGCGCCTGCAGGTCGCGCAGCAGGTAGGCCAGCCCACCGGTGTGGTCCTCGTGGCCGTGGGTGAGCACGATCCCGTCCACCCGGTCCCGGCGGTCCTGCAGGTAGGTGAACTCGGGCAGGACCAGGTCGATGCCCGGCATGTCCGGGTCGGGGAACATGATCCCGCAGTCGAGGATGATGATGCGGCCCGTCGACCTCGATGCAGGCGCAGTTCCGGCCGATCTCCCCGAGTCCGCCCAGGAAGACGACCCGGACGGGCTTTGGCTTGCTCTCGCGCTCAGCCAAGCGGGGCGACCGTGACCGCGGGAGGCCCCACGGCAGCCAGGATCTTGGCTGCCTGGGCGTCGAGCTCGGGGGTCGAGGCCCCCATGGGCAGGCGGCACTGCCCGACCCGCAGGCCCAGGGCACGCAGGATCGCCTTGGCCGGGAGCGGGTTGGGGATACTCCGCCGCTGGACTCGAAGTCGAAGGAGTCGAGCAGCTCGGCGTTGCCGGCGATGGCGGCGGCCAGGTCGCCCGCCAGGAAGGCGTCGACCACCGCCCGGAACTGCGGGCCGATCCAGTGCGAGGCCACGCTGATGACCCCGACCGCGCCGACGGCCAGCAGGGGCAGCGTCATGACGTCGTCGCCGCTGTAGATCTCGAAGCCCGCAGGCGCCTGCGCCGCCAGGTGCGCCGTGGTCGGCGGGTCCCCGGCGGCGTCCTTGAGCGCCGACGATCGCCGGGCACCTCGCGGGCGAGGCGCAGCATGGTGGCGGTGGCGATGCGCCGCCCGCGTGCGGACGGGGATGTCGTAGAGCACCACGGGCAGCGTCGCCCGCCGCCTCGGCCACGGCCCGGAAGTGCTCGTAGAGGCCGGCCTGGGAGGGCCGGTTGTAGTACGGCGTGACCACGAGCACGCCGTCGACCCCGCACCGCGGTGGCCTCGCGCCGTCATGTCGACCGAGTGGGCCGTGTCGTTGGAGCCCGTGCCGGCGATGACGGGGATCGTGACGGCCTCCGCCACGGCGCGCCACAGCGCCACCTTCTCCTCGTCGGTGAGCACCGAGCTCTCGCCCGTGGAGCCGCTGAGCACCAGCCCGTCGCTGCCGTGCGCGGCCAGCCAGCGGGCCAGCTCGACCGCGGCGGGGAGGTCGAGCGCCCCGTCGTCGTCGAAGGGGGTCACCATGGCGGTGACCACCCGCCCGAAGCGGGGCGCGTCCTGCGCGGGGCTCATCGCCCCTTCACGCTACCAGCGACTGCGTCGGCGCTCAGGCGACCTGGCGCTCGGCCGGCGAGCCGTCGGCGAACGCGTCCTCCTCCTCGGTGGAGTCGGTCAGGTGCTCGAAGGCGATGGCCCCCATTTCGGTGAACTTGGTCCGCAGCCAGCCGTCGGCCGCGTCGAGCAGGCCCAGCTTCTTGAGGTTGGGCACGATCTTGGAGAACAGCAGGATCTGGAAGTCGTCCCGGTCGGGCGCCGCCTGCATGATCTTGACCACGTCGGCGGTCGGCACCTCCATGCGCTCCCACACCTCCTGCATGGCCATGCGGTCCTTCATGCGGATGGCCGCCTCGAAGGCGAACTCCTGGCGCTCGCGCAGCTCGGCCGCGCTCAGCTCCTTGTAGTACTCCTGCAGGCTGAGCACGCCGAAGGCCACGTGGCGGGCCTCGTCGGCCATGACGTAGCGCAGCAGCTTCTTGAGCAGCGGCTCGGTCGTCATCATGTGGATGAACCCGAAGGCGGCCAGCGCCAGGCCCTCGACCATGATCTGCATGCCGAGGTAGGTCATGTCCCATCGCGAGTCGGCGACGATGTCGTCGAGCAGCAGCCCGAGGTGGGCGTTCATCGGGTAGTGGCCCGAGAGCTTCTCGTCGAGGTACTTGGAGAAGACCTCGACGTGGCGGGCCTCGTCCATGACCTGGGTGGCCGCGTAGTACTTGGCGTCGATCCACGGGACGGTCTCGACGATCTTGGCCGTGCAGAGCAGCGCGCCCTGCTCGCCGTGCATGAACTGCGACAGCAGCCAGTTCTGGTTCTCGATCCCGAACTGCAATGAAGCGCTTGTCGTCCCACTTCTCGAGGACGGTGCCGGCCAGGGCGGCCTCGTCCCACTGCATCTGGGCCGGGTTGGCCTCGGCGTTGGCCATGACGACCTTCTCCTGGTCGACCTCGATCGACCAGTCCAGGTCGGTCTGCGCCGTTCCACTGCGCCTTCTTGGCCTTCTCGTAGAGCTTGTCGAGCTGGGGCTTGGCGCCCTTCTCGTAGTCCCAGGTGAACTCGGCCGGGCAATTGTCGGGCACCCGGTGGAAGCCCTCCACGTCGTACTGGCCGACGAAGCTCAGCACGGCCTCGAGGTCGTCGATGTTCTCCCGCCCGATCAGCTCGAGGTTGGACCTCAGCTGCTCGCGTTGTTCTCGTCGAGTGTGGTCATTGCGCCGCCCCCTTGGTGAGTTGGTCACGTGCTGGTCGGTGGAACTGGGAGTCTGTCTGCCCGGTTGGAACTCGAATGCGGAGACGCGCTCGGCGGCGTCGACCCGCAGGGCGAGGATGCCGGGCAGGACGAAGCGTGCGCACCAGCGCCCGGGTGTCGGCCGGGTCGGTCAGGTCGGCGTGCGGGCGACGGGTCCGAGCAGTAGGCCAGGACGATGCGCACGGCCCACTCGGCCGCCCGCGAGGCCTGCTCGGGCTCGAGCCAGCGGGCGAAGAACGGTGCGGCCAGGTCGCCGGCCACCAGCAGGACCCGGTCCAGCTCGCCGAAGGTGAGGTAGGGCAGGACGGCGCCCGGCTCGTGCTCCAGCAGGTAGGCCAGCGCCTCGTGCGAGCCGAGCCGGCGGGCCGACTCGACCATGCCGGCGACGAGCACGTCCTCGAGGTCGGTCGCCTCGCCCATGACGACGGCCAGGGACGAGAACAGCCGGGCCACCTCGGTCTCGACCACGGCGGCGAGGATGCCCTCCTTGCCCCGGGGGAAGGTCCGGTAGACGGTGGCCCGGGACAGGCCGGCGCCCCGGGCGATGTCGTCCACCGTGGTCTTGGCGATCCCCTGGCGGGCCAGGCAGCGCAGGGCCCCGTCGACGATGCGGACCCGGGTCGACGAGCGGTCGTCCGCGCCGAGGTGGCGGACGACGCCGTCACGCCCAGCGGTCAGCGAGCGCGCCGATCCGGCTTCGAGCTCGTGCCGCGGTCGCGCCCACTGATGAAACAGTATGGCGATTTTTGTCTCACTGTCAACCAATGCGGCGCTCAAGCTAGAGGTTCGACGTGGCCCGGGGCGACGCGACGGTGATGAGCAGGGCCAGCAGCGCCAGGACGGCCACGCTGCCCCCGACCGTGAGCGGCCAGCTCGGCCGTTCCGGTCCCGCAGGCCGCCGGCGTAGTCGTAGGCGAAGGCCAGGACGGCGCCGGTGACCAGGCCGCCCAGGTGGGCCCGCCAGTCGATGTCGCCGGTGAAGCCGATCAGGAAATTGATGACGAGCAGCCCGACGACCGGCGCCACGGGCAGGCGGCGGCGCGTCCCGACCACCACGTAGGCGCCCAGGACGCCCATGATGGCGCCCGAGGCCCCGATGCCGGCCACGTTGGGCGGGCCGAGCAGGTAGGAACAGACGCTGCCCCCGAGCCCGGCGATCAGGTAGAGGGCGAGGAAGCGGGCCTTGCCGAGCAGCACCTCGACCGCGGGGCCCACGATGAGCAGGGCGATCATGTTGAAGAAGATGTGCAGGAAATTGGCGTGCAGCCACATGGCGGTGAAGGCGCGGTAGTACTGGTGCTGCGGGTGCACGGCCGTCGGGCCACATGGCGTAGCGGTCGACGACCCGGAGGTTGTTGCCGAAGTCCTCGAGGAAGAACACCACGACGTTGATGGCGATGATGGCGAGGACGACCGGCGTGGGTTGGTCGAGCCGACCGCGCCCGTCCGGCCCGGGCTGGTGTGGGTGAACGCCGGTACCTGGCGCGAGCGCTTGGCGCCCTCGGACGTGCACTCGGGGCACTGCCAGCCGACCGGCGCCTGCCACCATGCACTCGGTGCAGATGGGGCGATCGCAGTGGGCGCACAGCACCGACGCCGCCCGGTCGGGGTGGCGGTAGCAGGGCGGGGGCGGCGCGGGCTCGGATGCGGCTCGCGCTCACCGGATGCCGGCCAGCAGCTCGGACCGCACCAGGAGCGCCACCTGCTCGGGGTCGTTCAGGTCCCAGCGGCCGGGCGAGCTGATGTAGGAGAGCACCATGCGGGCCAGGAAGTCCGCCGCCCCGTCGAGGTCGGCGCCCTCCGCCATCCCGTGGCGCACCAGATAGGGCGCCAGGAACGCGGCCACCAGCGTGTGCGTCTGGTCCGCCTCGGTGGTCAGCCGGGGCAGCAGGATCTCGGGCTCGGTCACCAGGATGCGCTGGAGCACCTCGTGCTCGACGAGGGCCCGGTGGGCGAACATCGAGCCCGCGCTCCATCACCTCCTCCAGCGTCTCGGCGTCGGAGACCTCCTCGTAGAGCCGGAGGAAGAAGCGGGCGAACTCCCACCCGACCACCGCAGAGATCAGCTCGTCGCGTCCGCCCGGGAAGTAGCGGTACACCGTCGCCCGCGACACGCCGGCCTCGTGCGCCGCGTCCTCGACGGTCGTCTTGGCCAGGCCCCAGCGGGCCACGCAGTCGTAGGTCGCCTGCAGGAGCCGCTCCCGGACCTCGGGGTTCACAGCCCCAGCAACGCCTCGAGGCCGACCGTCAGGCCCGGGCGGTCGGCCACCGAGCGCACGGCCAGCAGCACGCCGGGCATGAAGGAACGCCGGTCGTAGGAGTCGTGGCGGATGCTCAGGCTCTGGCCCGGCGCGCCGAAGATGACCTCCTCGTGTGCCACCAGGCCGGGGAGCCGCACGGAGTGCACGTGGACGCCGCCGGGGCCCTCGGCGCCGCGCGCCCCGGCCAGCACGAAGTCCGTCGTCGGGTCCGGTCGGCAGCGGGCCGCTGCCGGCGGCCCGCGCGCGCCGCCGCGATGGCCGCCGCCGTGTGCATGGCCGTGCCCGACGGCGCGTCGCGCTTGGCGTCGTGGTGCAGCTCAATCACCTCGACGCCCTCCATGTGCGGCGCGGCGATGCGGCAGAGGTGCAGGAGCAGCACCGCGCCGATGGCGAAGTTGGCCACGACGATGGCGTTGGCACCGCTCCCCTCGAAGCTGCGCTCGCCACGTCGGCGAGGTCGCTCGTCGGACAGCCCGCTCGTCCCGATGACGGCGTGGAGGCCCAGGCGCGCGTAGTGCGCGACGTTGTGGCGCACGGCGTCGGCGATGGTGAAGTCGACGACCACCTCGGCACCGAGGTCGCGCAAGCGCGTTGACCTCGCCCACGATGGTCCGGCCGCAGGCGTCCTCGCCCGACGTGCGCCGGGTCGACCGCGGCCACCAGCTCCATGTCCTCCGCCTCGGACACGGCCCGGCACACCTCTTGGCCCATGCGGCCGCCGGCGCCGACCACACCGACCTTGTGCATGGCCTGCAGGCTACCGGGCGGCCACGGCGGGCCGGTGGGACTCGAAGTCGTCGTGCGTCGAAGGGGCCGACCGCGCTCAGCGTGCGGGGCGACTGCGACCAGCTCGGCCGCGACCTCGAGGACCTGCTGGCGCGTCGACGCCGTCGATCCGGGACAGCACCTCGTCGACCGAGAGCACCTCGCCGTGCAGCAGCAGCGACGCACCGATGCGGCTCATGCGGGCGCCCGAGTCCTCGCCCGACAGCAGCATCTCGGCGCGCAGGTTGCCCTTGGCCACCGCCAGCTCCCGCTCGGTCACGCCCGTCGGTCGCCAGCAGCTCGAACTCGTCGCCGACGATGCGCAGCACCTCGTCGACGTGCTCGGGCGCCGTCCCCACCACGACGGCCAGCGAGCCGGCGTCCTGGTAGGCCGCCCGCTCCGACCAGACCGAGTACGCCAGGCCGCGCTGCTCGCGCACCTTCTGGAAGAGACGGCTCGACAGCCCCCCGCCCAGCACGTGGTTCAGCACGGCCAGCGCCCAGCGCCGTTCGTCGAACCGGTCGACCGAGCGCGTCCCGTAGACCAGGTGCGCCTGCTCGGTGGGCCGGCGCGACCACGTCGAGCGCCACCACGTCGGGCCCCGGCGCCGTGCGCGTCGGGGACCGCGCCCCCGAGCCGTCCCGGCGAAGCGCCGCTCCAGGTCGGCCGCCACCGCATCGTGCCGTGCAGTCGCCGGCGACGGAGACGACCATGTTCGAGGGACGGTAGTGCTGCTCGAAGAACCGGCGGATGTCCTCGCGGGTGATGCGCCTGCACCGACGACGCCGTCCCCAGGGTGTCGCGCCCGAGCGGGTGGCCGGGGAAGAGCGCCGACTGCCACCGCTCCGCCGCCAGGTCGGCCGGCTCGTCGGCGTGCATCAGGATCTCGTCGAGGATGACGGTGCGCTCGGCCTCGATGTCGTCGGAGCGGAGCGCGGGCTCCCACATGATGTCGCTCAGGATGTCGAGTCCGAGCGAGCAGGTGCTCGGAGAGGAGCCGCACGTAGAAGGTCGTGTACTCCTTCGTGGTGAACGCGTTGCAGTCCCCGCCGACCTCGTCCAGCTCCTCGGCGATCGCCGCGGCGGTGCGGCGCTCCGTCCCCTTGAAGAGCAGGTGCTCGAGGAAGTGCGACGCCCCGGCGAGCTCGCCGGGCTCGTCACGCGAGCCGGTGCCGACCCAGTAGGCGACCGCCACCGAGCGGACATCCGCCATGGTCTCGGTGACCAGGCGGATGCCGCACGGCAGGACGGACGTCTCGATCAACGACGGCGCGAGCGCCCGCGCGAGGACCGGCGGTCGTTGCCACGGTCGCGGTCGCGGTCGCCACCACGGCCGCTGTCGGCGTCCGCCGCCCCCGGCCCGAGATCACCCAGGTCGGCCACCAGTTCGGCCTCGAACGCGTCCTCGAAGGAGAGCATGGCGGCCTTGGCCGGCGCCCCCGAGGACGAAGAGGAGGGCGACCGCGGCATCCCCGTTGGCCGAGTCGCCGTTGTCGGCGACCTCCGGCCCGCCCTCGGGCACCGACGCCAGCGACAGCGACACCTTGCCCTGGGGGTCGATGTCGTCGACACGCACCTCAACCGACTGCCCGAGGACGAGGACGTCCTCGACGTTGTTGATGCGCTTGCCCCCGGCCAGCGAGGACAGCTTCGAGATGTGGAGCAGACCGTCCCGGCCCGGCAGCACGTTGACGAAGGCGCCGAACTTGGTGATGTTGACCACCTTGCCGCCGTAGACGGCCCCGACCTCCGCGGTGGGCGGGTCGAGGATGAGGGCGATGCGCCGCCGCGCCTCTTCGACCGCGTTGCCGTCCTTGGCCCCGATCGTCACGGTGCCCACGACGCCGTCGTCGTCGACCGCGATGTCGGCCCCGGTCTCCTGCTGCAGCGTGTTGATCACCTTGCCCTTGGGCCCGATCACCTCACCGATCTTGTCGATCGGGATCTCCATGGAGACGATCTTCGGGGCGCTGTTGGCGACGTGGTCGCGCGGTTCGGCGATGGCACCCGCCATCACCCCGAGAATGATCAGGCGGGCCTCCTTGGCCTGCAGCAGTGCCTGGGCCAGCACGTCGGCCGGCAGGCCGTCGATCTTCGTGTCGAGCTGCAGGGCGGTGACCGCCTCGGCCGTGCCCGCCACCTTGAAGTCCATGTCGCCGAAGGCGTCCTCGGAGCCGAGGATGTCGGTGAGGGTCACGTAGGTGCCGTCGTCGTAGACGAGGCCCATGGCGATGCCCGCCACCGGCGCCTTGATCGGCACGCCGGCCGCCATCAACGACAGCGTCGATCCGCACACCGACGCCATGGAAGTGGAGCCGTTCGAGGCCAGCACGTCGGAGACCACGCGGAGTGTGTAGGGGAACTCCTCCTCGCTCGGCACCACCGGCAGCAGCGCCCGCTCGGCCAGGAGGCCGTGCCCGATCTCACGACGCTTGGGACCGCGCATGAAGCCCGTCTCGCCCGTCGAGAAGGGCGGGAAGTTGTAGTGGTGCATGTAGCGCTTGGACTCGACGGGCGTGATGGTGTCGAGCAGCTGGTTCATGCGGGGCATGCCCAGGGTGGTCACGTTGAGCACCTGGGTCTCGCCGCGCTGGAACAGCGCCGAGCCGTGGGCCGTGGGCAACAGGTCGATCTCGGCCGACAGCGGCCGGATGTCGCTGGTGCCACGGCCGTCGACACGCACGCCCTCCTCCACGATCCGCTTGCGCACCAGCTTCTTGGTCAGGGCGCGGATGGCCGCCTTGACCTCGTGCGGCCGCTCGGCGAACTCGTCGCCCAGCGCGTCGCGGATCTCCTCGCCGGCGGCGTCGAGCGCGGCGTTGCGCTCGGCCTTGCTCGTCACCAGGTTGGCCTTGGCGATGGGCTCGGTCCCGACCGCCTCCACCCGGGCCCACACGTCTTCCGCGTAGTCGGTGAAGGTCGAGAACGGGATGGTCTCGATCGGGCCCCGCGCCGCGGTGTACGCCTCGACCAGTCGGCGCTGCAGGTTGATGGACTCGCGGATCCATCGCTTGGACGCCTCGAGGCCCTCCGCCAGCACCTCCTCGGTGACCTTGGGGGCGCCCGCCTCGTAGAAGGACCACGACTTCTCGCTCCCGCCGGCCTCCACCATCATGATGGCGATCTCGCTCGTCGGCGTCCTCGCTCAGGGCGCGACCCGCCACGACGAGCTCGAAGGTCGAGGCCTCGCCCTCCTGGAAGGTCGGGTGCGGGATCCAGGTGCCCTCGGTGGTGTAGGCGACCCGTACGGCCCCGATGGGGCCGTCGAAGGGGATGCCCGAGATCATCAGCGCCGCCGAGGCGGCGTTGATGGCCAGCACGTCGTGGGGGTTGACCTGGTCGGCGCCGACGATGGTCCCGACGATGTGCACCTCGTTGCGGAATCCCTCGGGGAACGACGGCCGCAGCGGGCGGTCGATGAGCCGGTCGGTCAGGATGGCCTGGTCCGAGGCCTTGCCCTCCCGGCGGAAGAACGAGCCGGGGATCTTGCCGGCGGCGTAGGCCCGCTCCTCGATGTCGACGGTCAGGGGGAAGAAGTCGGTCCCCTCCCGCACCGAGCGGGCCGCGGTGGCGGTGGCCAGCACGATGGTGTCCCCGATGCGGGCCAGACGGCGCCGTCGGCGAGTTGGGCGAGCTTGCCCGCCTCGAAGGACATGGTGCGGTCGGTCCCGCTGATCGGGGCCCGACACGGAAATGGCGTCAGCCATGATGCTCCTCGTGTGTCGGGGGCATCTCCGTTGCTGGTTCCCAGTGGTCGACCACCTCGCACCCGAAGTGACCGGCGACTGGCAGCCATTGGCTCGAGACGCCCGGTTCTGTGGTGCTCCCGCTACCTTCGGATGCCGAGACGGCCGATGATGGTGCGGTAGCGCTCGACGTCGTTCTTGCGGACGTAGTCGAGCAGCCGGCGGCGCTGGCCGATGAGCTTCATCAGGCCCCGCCGGGTGTGGTGGTCCCCCTTGTGCTCCTTCAGGTGCTCCGTGAGGTGGTTGATCCGTCCCGACAACAGGGCAATCTGCACCTCGGGAGAGCCGGTGTCACTGTCGTGCAGCCGGTACTCGGCGATGGTGGCCTGTGTGTCGGGCATGAAGAAAGAACCTCGAAGACGGTGTCGGAGTGCGCCGGGGACCTTCTCCCGGCCGCACGCCATGGTAGCAGCCGCCCGCTGATCAGGGAAGATCGGCCGGAGCGAGCACCCGCTCGGTGGCCGCCACGTCGGCCCGCATCTGGGCCACCAGGGCGTCGATGGAGTCGAAGCGCTGCTCGTCGCGCAGGCGGTGGGCGAAGGAGACCCGGGCCCGCTCCCCGTAGAGATCCCCCTCGAAGTGCAGGAGATAGGCCTCCACCAGTACCGGCGCGGTGCCCGGTTCGTAGAAGGTGGGCCGGCGCCCCACCGAGATGGCGGCCCGGTGCACCGACCCGTCGGGCCGCCGGTAGTGCCCGGCGTAGACGGCGTCGGCGGGCAGCGCGATGTCGTCGGGGACGGCCAGGTTGGCGGTCGGGAACCCCAGTTCGGGGCCACCCCGACCGTCACCGGGGACGACGAGGCCACGGACCTCGTGCGGGCGGCCGAGCAGGCGGGCCGCCCCCTCCACGTCGCCCTGGGCGATCAGCGCCCGGATGCGGGTGGAGGACACCGGCTCGGACCCGTCGCCGGTCAGCCCGAAGCCGACCACCTCGAACCCGTACTCGGCGCCGAGCCGGCGCAGCAGCTCGATGTTGCCCCGACGGCCGTGCCCGAAGTGGAAGTCCTCCCCCACCACGACGAGCCGGGCGGACAGCTCGTCGACGAGGACCTCCTTCACGAAGTCCTCGGCCGACTCCTTGGCTCGGGCCTCGTCGAAGGGCACCACGAGCGTGCGGTCGATGCCGCAGTCGGCCAACAGCTCGAGCTTCTGCTCCAGGCCGGTCAGCTGCTTGGGGGCGGACTCGGGGCGCACGACCGAGGCCGGGTGGCGGTCGAAGGTCACCACCACCGTGGAGAGGCCGTCCGCCTCGGCGCGGGCGCGAGAGGTCGCGCAGCAGCGCGCGGTGCCCGAGGTGGA
This sequence comes from uncultured Acidimicrobiaceae bacterium, assembly GCA_963774485.1. Classification (GTDB taxonomy): domain Bacteria; phylum Actinomycetota; class Acidimicrobiia; order Acidimicrobiales; family RAAP-2; genus Bog-473. The sequence goes on along the minus strand of CAVZFG010000021.1, from coordinate 128,472 downwards.
CACCGTCGTACGCCCCGATCGTGACGGCGGTTCCCGATCCTGACATCGCGACCGAGGGTAGTCCGATGACCGTCACTCCCCGGCCAGCACGACGGCCGGCCGGATCCGGTCGCTGCCCGTCGCCTCGTAGACGGCCAGCAGGTTTCCCTCTCCGTCGAGCATGGCCCAGGGCCCTTCGCCCACGGCCCCGAGTGGCACCTTGTCGAGGGGAAGCCCGGTGCGGATCGAGGCCGCGGCCGAGGGATCGACCATGCACCACGTCGAGGTCGCGCATGGCCTCGGCCGGCGTGAGGACGGCGTCGGGGCCGATCACGTCGAGCGGACGCATCTCGGCCTGGCCGAACGAGCCGATGCGGGTGCGCCGCAGGTTGGCCACGTGCGCCCCCCCGCCGAGCACCTTCCCGAGGTCGTGGGCGAGCACGCGGACGTAGGTCCCCGACGAGCACTCCACCTCGGCCCGGTACACGCCCGGGCGCGCGGGATCGGGCGCGGTGTCGAAGCGGTAGACGGTCACGCTGCGGGCGGGCCGCTCCACCTCGATGCCCTGGCGCGCCAGATCGTGCAGGCGGCGCCCGCCCACCTTCACGGCCGACACCATTGGCGGCACCTGCTCGATCTCCCCGGTCAGCCCTCGGCGGCGGCCCTGCACCAGCTCGGGCGTGATGTGGCCGATGTCGTAGGTCCCGACCACCTCGCCCGAAGCGTCGAGGGTCGACGTGGCCGTGCCGAGCACGATGTCGGTCGTGTACGTCTTGGGCAGCGCGGTCAGGAAGCGCATGAGCCGCGTGGCCCGGCCCAGCCCGACCAGCAGCACACCCGTGGCGTCGGGGTCGAGGGTCCCGGCGTGCCCGACCCGGCGCTGGCCGAAGATGCGCCGGCAGCGGGCCACCACGTCATGGGAGGTCCACCCCGCCTCCTTGTCGACGACCACCAGGCCGTTGAGGCTCACCGGACGGGCCTCCGGGACGCCGGCACCGGGCACGGAGGGCCGGGCCTCATGGCTCGTCGGCCGGAGACTCCCCCTCGTGCAGCCCGCGCAGCAGCTCCTCCACCCGGGACCCGGCGGCGATGGCCGGGTCGGCCCGGAAGCTCAGCCGGGGCGTGCGCTTCATCGTCATCTGCGCCCCCACGATGCGCTGGAGATGCCCCCGACGCTCCTCGAGGACAACGGAGGTCTGGTCGTCCAGGGAAGCCAGGTAGACGACGGCGGTCCGCATGTCCGCCGCGGTGTCGACCGAGGTCACGGTCACCATCGGCAGCTCGTCGGCGTCGACCAGCCGCTCGAGCTCCTCGGCGACCACCTGCCGCAACACCTGGTTGACCCGCAACGCTCGCGGGTATGTCGCCGTCCGCCGTCTCACAGCGTCAGCTCCTCAGCTCGTCCCGTTCGAGAGCCCCTCAAGTCCGAGCGATCTCGCGCTCCTCGTACGTCTCGATCACGTCGCCTTCCTTGAGATCCTGGAAGTCGGACAGCCCGATCCCGCACTCGAAGCCGGCTGCGACCTCTCGTACATCATCCTTGAAACGGCGGAGGGAATTGATGGATCCCTTCCAGATCACGGTGCCCTCGCGCAAGAAGCGCACCTTCGAGCCGCGGGTGATCTTGCCCTCGCGCACGTAGCAGCCGGCCACCGCACCCACCCTGGGCACACGGAACACCTCGCGCACCTCGGCCTCGCCGGTGACCACTTCCTCGTAGACCGGGGACAGGAGGCCGAGCATGGCGGCCTCGAGGTCCTCGAGGAGCTTGTAGATGATCTCGTAGGTCCGGATCTCGACGTCGGACGCCTCGGCCAGGTCGCGCGCCCGCTTGTCGGGTCGCACGTTGAAGCCGATGATCGTGGCGTTGGAGGCGGCGGCCAGCTGGACGTCGTTCTCCGTGATGCCGCCGATGCCCCGCAGGACAAAGCTCAACTTCACGTCGTCGCGCTCGAGGCGCTTCAACGACTCGGTCACCGCCTCGAGCGAACCCTGGACGTCGGCCTTGAGGACGATGTTGAGGGTTGCCGTCTCGCCCCGGGAGATCTGCTCGAAGAGGTCCTCCAGCTTGGCCCCGGTCGCCGCGGCCACCGGCTTGTGCCCCGACAGCCGGAACCGCTGGGCCCGGGCCTCGCCCAGCGTGCGGGCCCTGGCCAGGTCCTTGGCCGCCCGCATCTCGTCGCCGGCGTGCGGCGGCTCGGAGAACCCGAGGACCTGCACGGGCGTCGAGGGCAGCGCCTCCTTGATGTGGTCGCCCCGGTCGTCCACCAGCGCCTTGACCTTGCCCCAGGCCGCACCGGCCACCACGGGGTCGCCGACACGCAGGGTGCCCTGCTGCACGATCACGGTGGCCACGGGACCGCGCCCCGCCTCGAGGTTCGCCTCGAGCACGACGCCCCGGGCCTCGCCCTCGACGCGCGCCGTGAGCTCCTCCACCTCGGCCACCAGGACGATCTGCTCGAGGAGGTCGTCGATCCCGGCTCCTTGCAGCGCGGAGACCTCGACCACGATGGTGTCGCCGCCCCACGCCTCGGGCACCAGCTCGCGCTCGGAGAGCTGCTGCAGGACGCGCTGGGGGTCGGCGTCGGGCCGGTCCATCTTGTTGACCGCCACGATGATCGGCACGTCGGCCGCCTTGGCGTGGTCGATGGCCTCGATGGTCTGGGGCATCACGCCGTCGTCGGCCGCCACCACGAGGATCACGATGTCGGTCACCTGCGCCCCGCGGGCCCGCATGGCCGTGAAGGCGGCGTGGCCGGGCGTGTCGATGAACGTGATGCGGTGGCCCTGCCACTCCACCTGGTAGGCACCGATGTGCTGGGTGATGCCGCCCGCCTCCCCCGCCACGACGTCGGTCGAGCGGATGCGGTCGAGCAGCAGCGTCTTTCCGTGGTCGACGTGCCCCATGACGGTGACGACGGGGGGCCGCGGCCGCTGGTCGGCCTCGTCCTCCTCGTCCTCCTCCTCGAAGTAGCGGGCCAGCAGCTCCGCCTCTTGCTCCTCGCCGGGGTCGACCAGGCGCACGTTCGCCCCGATCTCGGCGGCGAACAGCTCGATCATGTCGTCGCTGAGCGACTGGGTCGCCATGATCATCTCGCCCTGCAGGAGCAGGAAGCGCACGATGTCGCCGGCGCTCCGGTTGAGCCTGGGACCGAGGTCGCGTGCCGTCGAGCCGCGCTCGACGATGACCTCGCCCTCGGGGACGGGCGCCGTGGAGGGCTGGTACGTCGTCAGCTGGGTCGGCTCGAGCTCCTCGAGGTTGCGCCGGCGCCGGCGCGCTCTGCGCTGCGGCGGGCGGCGGCCGGGCATGCCGCCGCGACCTCCCTGGGGCGGTGCACCCGCCGGCGCGCCCGCGCCGGAACGGCCGCCGAAGCCGCCACCGGAGGGGCGGCCGCCGAAGCCGCCGCCGGTGGACGGGCCACCGCCGGGACGGCCCGCCCCCGAGGGGCGGCCGCCCGTCCGCGGCGGGTAGGAACCACCGGGCCGGGGGCCCGACGGGGCGGCGGTGGGCCGCCGCCCGCCCATGCCGGGCGGCGGCGGGATCGGACGCCCGCTGGGACCGAGGGGCGGGCGAGGTCCCGGTGGCGGCGGGACCGGCTTGCCCGACGGGCTGAGGGGCGGGCGGGGGGAGCGCTGGGTGGCGGGCGGAGCCGCCGTGTCGGGTGCCTGCGCGGCCGGTGCCTGGGCGGGCGGTGCCGTGGCGGGGGTGCCGGGCGGCCGGTGCCGTGGCGGCCGGTGGGGCGGCCGGTGCCTGCGCGGCCGGCGCCGGGCGGGCGCCGGGCGGTGCAGCCGGGAGCAGCAGGCGCCGGAGCGGCGGTGGGCCGACTGCTGACCAGGCGCGACGGGCGGGCGGGCGCCTCGGGATCGGTCGGGGCCGACGCCGGGGCGGCGCTGGATGCCGCGGCCACCTTGCGCGCCGGAGCCTTCTTGAGCGGGGCCGTCGTCGGGGCGGCGGAGCTCGATGCGGACGCCACGGCCTTGCGGGCCGGGGCGACCGTGGCGGTGGGAGTGGCGGTCGCCGCGGCCGAGGCGGGGGCGGACGAGACCACCTTTTCGGCCTTGGTCGCCTTCGCCGCCTTCTTGGCCGGCGCCGGTTCCTCGGGCTGGACGGGGCGCCGGAGTCCCTCCGCGTCGGCCTTCCGGCGGACGCGATCGGCCTGGGCGTCCTCGATGGAGGACGAGTGGCTCTTGACCCCGATCCCCAGGGAAAGGGCCAGCTCGAGCCCCTCCTTGTTGGTGAGGCCTAGCTCTTTGGCCAGCTCATAGACGCGTATCTTCTTCGGCAAGTGGTTCTCTTTGTCCTTGGTTCCTCTCGGGGCCCGGCGTCAACCCAGCCCCCCATCCTCGCACATCGGGCCTGCGGTTCCCCCACACCGCATCCAGCTGTGCACGCAACTGCTCCACGTCGGTGGCGTCGATCGGACGCGGCGAACGCCCGCTCGAAGCCGTGCCTGCGCATCGCCTCGTCCAGGCAGCCGAGCGATCCCCCGCACAGCCACGCTCCGCGGCCCGGCCCGTGGCGGTCCACCGACAGCATCCCGCCCGGCCCCCGCACGATGCGGACCAGCTGGTCGGCCGGCAGGGCCTCTCCGGCAGCCGACGCAGGTCCGTGTCGGCGCTATGTCTCGGCCTCCTCGGACCCCTCGGCCGACGCCACCGGCTCGGCGTCGGGTATCCGGACGCCACTGGCTCCGCCCCAGACGCCACTGGCTCCGCCCCAGACGCCACTGGCTCCGCCCCAGACGCCACTGGCTCCGCCCCAGACGTCACCGGCTCCGCCTCGGCTGACGCCTCGGCGGCCCCGTCGGCCTGCACCGCCTCGGCAGCGGGCGCCCCGCCCACTTCCTCCGCCGCGTGCGACCACTCCTCGGCCGACATGGCCTCGCCCCCTTCGGCCGGCTTCCAGACCAGATCGCCCCGCTCGTCCTCGACCCACTCGCCCTCGGCCCATTCCTGGTCGCCGTAGCCGGCTTCCTCCTCGGCCAGCTGGGTCTCGCTCTTGATGTCGATGCGCCAGCCCGTCAGGCGCGCCGCCAGGCGGGCGTTCTGCCCCTCCTTGCCGATGGCCAGGGAGAGCTGGAAGTCGCTCACGATGACGGTGGCGGTGCCGGTCTCCTCGTCGAGCCGCACCTCGCGGACACGGGCCGGGGCCAGCGCGTTCTGAATCAGCTCGATGGGGTCGTCGGAGAAGGGCACGACGTCGACGCGCTCGCCGCGCAGCTCGTTGGTGACCATGCGCACCCGCGAGCCGCGGGCACCGACGCAGGCGCCGACCGGGTCGACGTTGGGGTCGTTCGACCACACGGCGATCTTGGTGCGGTGACCCGGCTCGCGGGCCGCCGCCTTGATCTCGACGACGCCGGAACCGATCTCGGGCACCTCGAGCTCGAAGAGCCGCTTGATCAGCCCGGGGTGGGTCCGGCTGACCACGATCTGGGGCCCCTTGGTCGTCTTGCGGACCTCGACGATGTAGGCCTTCAGGCGGGCGCCGTGCTCGTAGCGCTCGTAGGAGACCTGCTCGGCCTGCGGCAGCAAGGCCTCGACCTTGCCCAGGTCGAGCAGCGTGTAGCGGTTGTCGGTCTGCTGGACGATCCCCGTGACGATGTCGCCCTCGCGGCCGGCGTACTCCTCGTACTTCATGTCGCGCTCCACCTCGCGGATCCTCTGGAGGATCACCTGCTTGGCGGTTTGCGCGGCAATACGCCCGAAGTCGTCGGGGGTGTCGTCCCACTCCCGGATCGACCTCGCCGTCCTCGTTGAGCTCCTGGCCGTAGACGCGGATCTCGCCCGAGTCGGGGTCGATGGTGACCACGGCCTCCTCGGCCGCGTCGGGGCGGCGCTTGTAGGCCGCCACCAGCGCGTTGGCCAGGGCGTCGAGCAGCGTCTCGACCGAGATCCCCTTGTCGCGCGCGATCTGGCCCAGCGCGTCGAGAAACTCGAAGTTGGTCTTGCTCATGGCCGCTTCACCCTCTCACTCTTCGTTCTCCGTGCCGCGGGCCCCCACTCGAACACCGTCCTCGCCCGCTCGATCTGGTCGTACTCGACGCGCACCTCACCGCCCGGCACCTCGGGACCGTCCAGGGTGCACCCCGTCTCGTCCGCGGCCACGAGCGTCCCCGTGATCCGGCGGACCTCGGAGGTGCCCGCGTCGACCCGGACGGTGACGGTCTCACCGACCGCCGCGGGCGAAGTGCGCCGGGGTGCGCAGCCGCCGCTCGAGCCCGGGGCTCGACACCGACAGCGTGTAGCGCCCCGGCATGGGGTCGAGCTCGTCGAGCGCCGCCGACACGTCCCGGGTGGCCTCGCCGAGCTCGTCGAGGCCCACGCCGCCCTCGCGGTCGACGAAGACGGTGAGCTGGGCCCCGTGGACCTCGACGTCCACCAGGTCCAGGCCCCGGGCCTCGAGGACGGGCGACAGCGCGCCCGCCAGGTCCGTCGTCTCCCTGCTCATCGCCGTCACCTCCTCCGGTCCTCTCTTCGTCTATTCGTGCCCCCGCAAAGTGAAAGCGTGGGCCGCAGCCCACGCTTCAACGAGGTACTGATTTAAAATGGACAGCCGCTGAATTATAGCAATCCCAGGGTTAATACGAACGGCCCACGACGGCGACGAGGTCGTCCTCGTCGTCGCCCGGCTCGGCCAGCGACCCGTCGGGCCGCTGCAGGCAGCGGACGGTGAGCGCGTGCTGGGCCAGGCGGTCCTCGCCGTCGGGGCCCAGCGCACCCAGGCGGACCCGGGCGAAGCCGAGCTTCCCCGCCTCGACGGCCTCCTCGAGCGAGGCGACGTCGACCGTCCGGGCCTCCCGGGCCGCCGTCGCCTCGGCCAGGAGCGCGGCCCCGACGCCGGCCAGCACGGAGGCGACCGTGTCCGCCACGCCGCCGAGGCCGACGTTGTGCTTCTCCCGCCGGTGGCGGACGACCACGGTGACGTTGCCCTCGGCCAGGTCGCGCGGACCCACTTCGACCCGCACGGGCACGCCCTTGAGCTCCCAGCCCACGCTGCGCCGGCCGAAGCCGGTGTCGGTGCGGTCGTCGAGGCGGACCCGGTGGCCCGCCGCCCGGAGCTCGGCGACCAACGCCTCCGCCGCCGCGTGGACCTCGGGGCTGTCCTTCACCACGAGGACCACCACCTGCACCGGTGCCAACGCCGGCGGGAGGCGCAGGCCGAAGTCGTCGCCGTGGCCCATGACGAGCGCGCCGACGAGCCGGGTGGACACCCCCCACGAGGTCTGCCACACGTACTCGAGGGACCCCGACGCGTTGGTGTAGGTGATGTCGAAGGGGCGCGAGAAGTTCTGCCCGAGCTCGTGGCTGGTGCCCATCTGCAGCGCCTTGCCGTCGCCCATCATCCCCTCGCACGTCCAGGTCCGGTTGGCGCCGGCGAAGCGCTCGCGCGCCGTCTTGTGGCCCGCCAGCACCGGGATGCACAGCACGTCGACCATGGTCGAGCGGTACACGTCGTTCAAGATGCGCAGCGCGTAGGACCCGCGCGTCGTCCTCGGTGGCGTGCGCCGTGTGGCCCTCCTGCCAGAGGAACTCGCTCGTGCGCAGGAAGAGCCGGGGGCGCAGCTCCCAGCGCACCACGTTGGCCCACTGGTTGAGGAGCAGCGGCAGGTCGCGGTGGCTCTGCACCCACTTGGAGAAGAAGTGGTTGATCACGGTCTCGCTGGTGGGGCGGACGACGAGGGGCTCCTCGAGCTCCTTCCCGCCGGCGTGGGTGACCACCGCCAGCTCGGGGGCGAAGCCCTCGACGTGCTCGGCCTCGAGCTTCAGGAACGCCTCGGGGATGAAGAGTGGGAAGTAGGCGTTCTCGGCGCCCGCCTCCTTGATCCGCCGGTCGAGCTCGGCCTGCATGAGCTCCCAGATCCCGTACCCCCAGGGGCGGATGACCATGGTGCCGCGGGCGGGCCCGTTGTCGGCCATCTCGGCGCCGGCGATCACCTCTTGGTACCAGCGCGGGAAGTCCTCCTCGCGCGTCACGATGGCGCCCTTGGTCATAGGTGCGCAGGCTAGTGGTCGGTGTGGCGCCTGATGATCTCGATCTTGTCCGAGGTGTGGTTGGGGTCGTCCCCGGTGGACTCGAGCAGCGCGCGCCGGTCGGCCTCCGCCTCCGCCTCGGCGCTCTCGTCGGCGGCGGCGATGCGCGCCTCGACGCCTTCGGCCACCAAGCGCTCGGCCTCGTCGACGAGCGACCGCACCATCTCGGCCTCGGGGACGACGCGGATGATCTTGCCGCGGATGAACAGGTGGCCCTTCTGCTTGCCCGCCGCGATGCCGAGGTCCGCCTCCCGCGCCTCGCCGGGGCCGTTGACCACGCAGCCCATGACGGCGACCTGGATGGGCAGGTTCAGCTTCTCGAGCGCCTCCTGGGCCTCCTTGGCCACGGCGATGACGTCGACCTGGGCCCGGCCGCACGACGGGCAGGCGATCAGGTCGAGCCCCTTGCGCTCGCGCAGCCCGAGGGACTCGAGCAGCTGGCGGCCGGCGCGGGCCTCCTCGACCGGATCGGCGGTGAGCGAGAAGCGGATGGTGTCGCCGATGCCCTCGGCCAACAGGGTGGCGATGCCCGCGGTGCCCTTCACCAGCCCGGCGGGCGGCGGTCCCGCCTCGGTGACGCCGAGGTGCAGGGGGTGGTCGAAGGTCTCCGAGGCCAGCCGGTAGGCCGCGATCATCAGCGCGACCGACGAGGCCTTGACCGAGATCTTGACGTCGCTGAAGCCGACCTCCTCGAAGAAGGCCAGCTCGTGCTGGGCCGACTCCACCAGCGCCTCGGGCGTGGCCCCTCCGTACTTCTTGTAGAGGTCGGGATGCAAGCGAGCCGGCGTTGACCCCGATGCGGATGGGCACGCCACGGTCGCGTGCCTCGGCGGCCACCTGCTTGATCTCGGCCTCCTTGCGCAGGTTGCCCGGGTTGAGGCGCAGCCCCTGCACCCCCGCCTCCAGCGCGGCGAGCGCCATCTCGTGGTGGAAGTGGATGTCGGCCACGATCGGCACCGGCGAGCGCGGGACGATGTGGGCCAGGCCCTCGGCGGCCGCCTCCTCGTTGCAGGTGCAGCGCACGATGTCCGCGCCCGCCGCCGCCAGCGCGTAGATCTGCGCCAGGGTGCCGTCGACGTCCGCCGTCTTGGTCGTCGTCATCGACTGCACCGTGATCGGGGCGCCGTCGCCGATGGCCACCCCGCCGATGGTGATGCGGCGGGTCGGCCGGCGGGGCGACAACAAGGAGGAGGAGAGCTCCACGGCGCTCAGTGCGGGATCTGGAGCGGGTGGGTGATGTCGAGGTAGATGCCCGCGAAGACGAACAAGGCCAAGAAGGCGATGAAGACGGCGGCCACCGGGAAGAGCTTGGTGATGTCGGCCCGGTAGTAGGGCTGGCCCTTCTTGGTGCGGACCCACTCGTAGGCCGCGACGGCCACGTGCCCGCCGTCGAGGGGGATCATCGGCAGCATGTTCAGGATCCCGAACACGATGTTGATGGCGATGAGCAGCATGAGGACCGAGGCCAGGCCGGCCTGCTCGGATTGCGCACCGAGGTTGGCGATGCCGACGATGGAGACGGGGCGCGGCGCCGAGCCGGGGTTGTTCACCGCGGACTGGGCTGCCTTGGGGTTGGTCACCTGGTGCAGCACCGAGCTGAGGCCGTGCGGCGAGAACGTCTGCGCGATGCCCGTCAACTCCTGATCGGTCACCTGCCACATGGTGGTGAAGGAGCTCCCGACGGCCGACAGGAGCCCGACCGGGGCGGTGGCGTGCTCGATCTCGACGCCCAGGTAGCCGCGGTTCCCGAGCTGCTCACCGGCCACCGTGATCCCCTTGCCGTTGGCCGGCGTCGCCGTCAGGTGGATGAGCCTGCCGTCCCGCTCGACCCCGAGGGTGAGCGGCTTGCCGATCGGAGCGCTTGATGATGTCGGTCATGGCGTTCGGGTTGCTGAACGTCTTGCCGTCGATGGAGACGATGGTGTCGCCCGGCTTCAGGCCCGCCAGCGCGGCCGGCGTCTGCCGGCCCGGCCAGTGCTCGACCGAGGCGATCTTGTAGTTGTTCGTCAGCTTCCCGAAGCTGAGGACCAGGATGAGCGCCAGGACGAAGGCGATGAGGAAGTGCATGGCCGAGCCGGCCGAGGCCACGATGATCCGCTGGTGGAACGGCTGCTGGCGGTAGGCGCGGGGCTCGTCCTCCGGCGCCACGTCCTCGGTGGAGGTGAACCCGGTGATGCGCACGTACCCGCCGGCCGGGATCGCCTTGACGCCGTACTCGGTCTCGCCCCGGCGCACCGACCACAGCCGAGGCCCGAAGCCGACGAAGTACTCGGTCACCTTCATGCCGGCCCGCTTGGCCGTGAGGAAGTGGCCGAGCTCGTGGAGCATCACGATGGCGATGAGGATGGCGATGAAGAGCAGCAGGTAGCCCCAGCCCAGGGCGACGAAGACGGCGGTGATGAGGGCCAGGGCGACCACGAGCTGGACGATGCCGGTCGGGCTGCCGCCGGGCGTCGGACCCTCGCTCGAGGGGCGGTCCTGCCGCCGGAGCCTCCTGGTCGGTGAGCGTCATGGCAGCCACCAACGCTACCGTCCGCCCCCGTCGGCCAGACGGCGGGCCACGACGCCCGCGCCCGGGCCCGGGCCTCCGCGTCGGCCGCCAACACCCCCTCCACCTCGTCGACGTGGTCGTCCGCCCACCCGTCCATCGTCTCGGCCACCACGTCGGCGATGCCGCTCCACGCGAGCGCTCCGTCGAGGAACGCCTCCACCGCGACCTCGTTGGCCGCGCTCAGCCACGCCGGGGCGGAGCCCCCGTGACGACCCGCCGCGTAGGCCAGGTCGATGCACCGGAAGACCGAGCGGTCGGGCGGTTCGAAGGTCGAGGTTCTGCGGGCGCGACCAGTCGAGCGCACCGAAGGGCGTCGCGGCGCGGTCCGGCCAGCCGAGGGCGTAGCCGATGGGGAGGCGCATGTCCGGTTCGGACAGCTGCGCCAGCGTCGACCCGTCGCGCAGCTCCACCATGGAGTGCACGATCGACTGCGGGTGCACCACGATGTCGATGCGGTCGTAGTCGACCCCGAAGAGCTCGTGGGCCTCGATCACCTCGAGACCCTTGTTCATCAGCGTCGACGAGTCGATCGTGATCTTCGGTCCCATCGACCACGTCGGGTGGGCCAGGGCGTCCGCCACCGTGACCGTGCGCAGCTGCTCGGCCGTCCAGCCCCGGAAGGGTCCCCCCGAGGCGGTCAGGAGCAGCCGGGCCACGTCGGTCGGTCCCCTGCACCGAGGCCAGGCACTGGTGCAGCGCGCAGTGCTCGGAGTCCACCGGGACGATCTCCGCCCCCGGGGTACGGCGGGCCTTCTGCACGACGGGCGCGCCGGCGATGAGCGACTCCTTGTTGGCCAGGGCGAGGCGCTTGCCCGCCTCGAGCGCCGCCATCGTCACGGGCAGCCCGGCGAAGCCGACCACCGCGTTCAGCACGACGTCGGCGCCGCGGGCCGCCTCGACCATGCCCTCCTCCCCCACCGCGACCTCGGTCCCGGCCGGCACGCCGTCTCGCACCTCGTCGTAGAGGTCCGCGTCGCCGATCACGACGAGGTCAGGCCCGAACTCGGCCGCCTGGGCCACCAGCACGGCCGCCGAGCGCTGCGCCGCCAGGGCGTGCACCCGGTAGCGCTCGGGCTCTCGACGGATGACGTCGAGCGCCTGGGTGCCGACCGAGCCCGTGGAGCCCATCAGGCTGACGGTGCGCATCAGCTCACCCGAGGTGCATCGCCTTGACCACGAAGTACGTGGCGGGCATGACGAAGAGCAACCCGTCGACCCGGTCGAGGATGCCGCCGTGGCCGGGCAGCAGCCGACCCATGTCCTTGACGCCGAGGTTCCGCTTGATCATCGACTGGCTCAGGTCGCCCAACGGCGCCACCACCGCCACCACCACGCCGTAGAGCGCGGCCTTGCCGATGGTCCAGGGGTGGATGAAGTGGACCACGATGACCGAGACGAGGATGGCCGCGACGGCGCCGCCGATCAGCCCCTCCCAGCTCTTGTTGGGGCTGATGGAAGGGGCCAGTTGATGACGCCCCATGGCCGAGCCGACCAGGAGCGAGGCGATGTCGTCGGCCACGGTGACGATGACGGCGGCGAGGAGGAAGGCGATGCCGTGGCGGTCCGGGAACAGGTTGGGGTCGAGCAGGAGGGCCGCGAAGGACCCGAACGCGCCCACCCAGACGAAGACGAACACGGTCGAGGTGATCCCCGACACCGGTTCGGCCGCAGGCTCGACCCGGGCCAGGTACCAGACGAAGGAGCCGGCGACGAGCAGCACGAGCACGAGCGGCAGCGCCGCCACGCCCTTGTTGTAGGTCTCGATCAGCAGCGACAGCACGGCGACCAGCCCGAGCAGGGTGGCCGGGTGGTAGTGGGCGCGCCGGAAGGCCGCGTAGGCCTCGGCGGTCGCCAGCAGCACGACCACGCAGACGATGACCATGGAGGCCACGTTGCCGGCGGCGAAACAGACCAGTGCGACGCACGCCCAGCAGCACGCCGGTGCCGACGGCGACCCGCATGTCGCGCCCGCCCGTCCCGGCGGTGTGCACGTTGCCGGTGCGGGCCTTGGCGCCGGTGCGGGTCGTACGGGGGCGCGCGCCCTGGGCTCGGGCGGCTGCGGCGGGCTGAGCCGCGTCGCCGCGGCCGCCGAGGCCGCCGCGGTCACCGGCGACGCGACGCGCGGGGAGACCTCGGACGGCTCGAAGTCCGGCTCGAACTCGGGCTCCCCGGAGGGTGGCTCGGCCGAGCGCGACGGGTTCGGGCTCGGGCACCGCCGGGCTCGCGCACCGGCAGGGGCTCGGGTTCGCTGCCGGGCTCGGGGGGGATCACCAGCGTGTCGTCGGACTCGAAGTGCCAGGGCTGGCGCTCGACGTCGATTCCTCTTGTTCGCTCAAGAGCGCGCCGACGGCGGGGAGGTCCTCGGAGAGCATGGAGGGCTCGAAGACCTCCTCCTGGGCCTCCCAGTCGGTCTCCTCCTCGCGCCAGGTCGGCGGCGCGACCATCTGCTCCTCCCCGTTGCTGCGGTCGAGGATCGCCGGGACCTGCCCGGTCGGCGCGTCGTTCCAGTGCGGCAGTTCGGGGTGCTCGTCGACGACCGGGCCCGTCACCTCGCGGACCGTGTCGCCGGCCGGCTCGGCGCCGATGATGCGCACCCGCCCCGAGTGGTAGCTCGGCGGTTCCTCGTCGATCTCCTCCGTGCCGGGGTCGCCGACGCCGTCGAGGCCGACGTCGAAGACCTCGTAGTCATCGTGTCGTCGGTGTCGTCGGTGTCGTCGGTGTCGTCGGACATGGCTCGTCGTCCCTCAGACCTGCAGCAGCTCTTGCTCTTTGTGCGCCAGCAGCTGGTCGATCAGCGCGACCTGCTCGTGGGTGATCTTCTCGAGCTCCTTCTCGACCCGCTCCAGCTCGTCGGTCGAGAGCTCCCCGTCCTTCTGCAACGCCTCGAGCTCGTGGCGCCCGGCCCGGCGCAGGTTGCGCACCGCCACCCTTCCCTCCTCGGCCTTGTGCCGCACGACCTTGACCAGCTCCTTGCGCCGCTCCTCGGTCAGCGGCGGGAAGGCCAGTCGGATCACGGTGCCGTCGTTGGTGGGGTTGATGCCCAGGTCCGAGGCCATGATGGCCTTCTCGATCGCGCCCAACGACCCCTTGTCGTAGGGCGAGATCACGAGGAGCATGGCGTCGGGCACGCTGAACCCGGCCAGCTGGCGCAGCGGTGTGGGCGTGCCGTAGTAGTCGACCAGCAGCGTCTCGATGAGCGCCGAGGAGGCGCGGCCCGTGCGCACGTTGCCCATCTCGTGGCGGCACGTGGTCGATGGCCTTGCTCATCTTCTCCCTGGTGTCCTCCTTGACCAGGGCGGCGAGGTCATCGTCCATCAGCGGACCAGCGTACCGATCTGCTCGCCGCTGAGCGCACGAGGGATGTTGCCCGGGATCATCAGGTCGAAGACCCGGATGGGCAGGTTGTTGTCCTTGCAGAAGGTGATGGCGGTGAGGTCCATGACACGGAGGTCCCGGTTGATGACCTCCATGAAGGAGATCTCGTCGTAACGGGTGGCCGTCGGGATCGAGCTTGGGATCGGCGCAGTAGACGCCGTCCACCCCCGAGTGGGTGCCCTTGCAGAGCAGCTCGGCGCCGATCTCGGCCGCCCGGAGCGCAGCCGGGGTGTCGGTGGTGAAGAAGGGGTTCCCCATGCCGGCGGCGAAGATCACGATGCGGCCCTTCTCGAGGTGCCGGATGGCCCGGCGCCGGATGTAGGGCTCGGCCACCTCGGCCATGGAGAGCGCGCTCAGCACCCGTGTGGGCTGGCCCTGCTGCTCGAGCGCGTCCTGGAGCGCCAGCGCGTTGATCACCGTGCCCAGCATCCCCATGGTGTCGGAGGTGGCGCGGTCCATGCCGCCGCTCTCCCCGGTCGTGCCGCGCCAGATGTTGCCGCCGCCGACCACGACGGCGAGCTCGAGGCCGCCGCCGTCCATGGCGCGCGCCATCTCCTTGGCCATGCGCTCGACGGTCGCGGCGTCGATGGTCTCGTCGGACGCGGCGGAGGCGAGCGCCTCCCCCGACATCTTGAGGACGATCCGGCGCGGTTCTCCCACGATCCGAGCGCTCAGGCGCCGATGACGACCTGCGCGAACGACACGATGCGGGCCGACCCGAGCATGCCGGCGATCGTCTGCTTCTCGTCCCGCACGTAGGCCTGGTCCAACAGCACCCGCTCCTTGAACCAACCCGTTCATGCGGCCCTCGACGATCTTCTCCAGCGCCGCCTCGGGCTTGCCCTCGTTGCGCGAGATCTGCTCGAGCGTGGCGCGCTCGGCGGCGACCTCGGCCTCGGGCACCTCGTCCCGGCTGAGGTAGGCGGGCTTGGTGAAGGCGATGTGCACGGCGATGTCGTGGGCGAGCTCCTCGGTGCCTCCCTCGAGCACCACGGCCACCGCGTTGACGCCGCGGCCCGCCTGCTGGTGCACGTAGGTGTCGACCACCTGACCGGGCTCGGCCACCAGCCGGCGCACCCGCCCGACCGAGATGTTCTCCTTGAGCGTCGCGCGCAGCCGGTCGATCTCGTCGGCCAGCTCGCTCGGTGGCGTCCTCGCCCTTGGCCGCCACCAGCGCGGCCAGCTCGTCGGCCAGGGCGACGAACTCGTCGGCCTTGGCCACGAAGTCGGTCTCGCAGCGCAGCTCGACGACGGCGGCGGCGTCGCCGGAGCGCGCGGCGGCCACGGCGCCCTCCGAGGCCTCGCGGTCGCTCCGCTTGGCCGCGCCGGCCAGGCCCTTCATGCGCAGGAGCTTGGCTGCCTCCTCCATGTCGCCGCCGCACTCCTCGAGCGCGTTCTTGCAGTCGAGCATGCCGGCGCCGGTCATCTGGCGCAGCGCGGACACGTCCTTGGCGGTGTAGTCGGCCACGGTCAGGCCACCTCCACCGGCTCTTGGCGGCGCGTGCACGCCGGCGGGGCGCGGGGCGTCGGGGCGGCGGCCCCCTCCTCCGACGGGCCGCCGCCGGCGCCATCTGGCGCCGGTGCTCGGCGATGAAGCGGCCTTCGACCACGGCGTCGGCGATCACGCGGCACATGAGCGAGCCGGAGCGGATGGCGTCGTCGTTGCCCGGGATCACGTAGTCGATGACGTCGGGATCGCAGTTGGTGTCGACGACCGCGACCACCGGGAGGCCCAGCTTGCGCGCCTCGGTGACCGCGATGTGCTCCTTCTTGGTGTCGATCACGAACACGGCGTTGGGCAGCCGGTCCAGGTCGGCGATGCCGCCCAGGTTGCGGCTCAGCTTCTCGAGCTCGCGGGTGTGCTGCAGCGCCTCCCGCTTGGGCATGCCGTCGAAGTCACCGGCCGCCTGCATGGCCCGCAGCTCCTGCATGCGCTTCACCCGGCCCGACACGGTGGCGAAGTTGGTCAGCATGCCGCCGAGCCAGCGCTGGTTGACGTAGGGCATGCCGCAGGCCTCGGCGTACTCGGCCACCGGGCCCTGGGTCTGCTTCTTCGTCCCGACGAAGAGGATCGTGCCGCCGTCGGCCACCAGGTCCCGGACGAAGGAGTAGGCGGACTCGACGCCGGTCAGCGTCTTGCGCAGGTCGATGAGATAGATCCCGTTGCGCTCACCGAGGATGAAGCGCTTCATCTTCGGGTTCCATCGCCGCGTCTGGTGGCCGAAGTGGACCCCGGCTTCCAGAAGCTGTCGCATGGAAACGACGGCCATAAACGATTCCTCCAGTCGGTTGCTCCCCTGGCGCAGCGCCGCCCGAGGGCGGCGACCGTGGAACGCGCGCAGGTGATGTTGGTCGGTGCTGCCGCCCACCCCCTGGTGGGCCGGACCATGTTAGCCGCTCAGCGGGCCCGGGCTCAGGCCCTGGGGTGGGTTTCCTCGTAGACCGAGCGCAGCCGCTCCTTGCTGACGTGCGTGTAGACCTGCGTCGTGGCCAGGCTGGCGTGCCCCAGCAGCTCCTGGACCACCCGCAGGTCGGCCCCCCCGTCGAGGAGGTGGGTGGCGTAGGTGTGGCGCAGGGCGTGCGGGTGGGTGGGCGAGGCGGCCCGGCGGTCCAGGATGCGGCGCACGTCCCGCGGGCCCGAGACGCGCGCCCCGCCGGTTCACGAAGGCCGCCTCGGGCGGGCCGTCCATCTGGTCCCGCCCGTCGTCGAACCAGGCCCGCAGCGCGTCGACGGCGGCGTCGTGGATCGGGACCCGGCGCTGCTTGCCGCCCTTGCCCAGCACGGTCACCGTGCGGCCGCGCAGGTCGATGTCCCCCCGGTCGAGCCCGCACAGCTCCGACACCCGCAGCCCCGCCGCGTAGAGCAGCTCGAGCACGGCCAGGTCCCGCCGGTCCACCGCCGTCTCCGCGGCCGACGTCGAGCAGCGACGTCATCTCACCGCCGGACAGCACGCGGGGCAGGCGCCCGCCGCCCGACGGGCGCGCGCAGGGTGCGGGCCGGGTCGGAGCCGAGGCGACCCTGCCGCACCTGCCAGGAGAAGTAGCAGCGCAGCGCCGCCGCCTTGCGGGCGACGGTGGCCCGGGCGAGCTTCCGCGTCCCCAGGGAGGCCAGGTAGCGGCGCAGGTGCATGCGGTCGACGCCCTGCGGGGCTCTCGACGTCGCTGCGGGCCATCCACTCCGCGAAGGCGCCGCACGTCGCCGACGTAGGCCTTCCGGGTGGCCGCGGCCCGCCCGCCCAGCCAGGCGGAAAAGCCAGGTAGATCCCAGTCCGGCGCCACGGCGGACAACGGTACCGCCCCCACGGCGGGGACCACGGGCACTAACGTCACCCGCGAACCTTCGGGGGGTCCGCTGGGTTCGGGGAAATGGAGGACCGATGGTCTCGAAATTCGATCGCCGCACACTGCTCGCCGGGGGCGCGGCCGCGGCAGCGGGCTTTGCGGGGGCATCGGCCCTGGGCCTGGGCTGGGACGGGATCGCAGGGGCGACGACGAACGGACCCGGCCGCAACGGCGTCTCCAAGGCGACCCCCAAGAAGGGGGGCTCGCTCGTCTTCGGGGTGGACGCCGAGGAGTCGGGCTTCGACCCGACCCAGGCCCGCTTCGACGAGGTCGGCGTCATGTACGCCCGGACCGTCTTCGACCCGCTGACCATCATCTCGCTCAACGGGGACTGGGCCCCCTACCTGGCCGAGTCCGTCGTGCCGAACGCCGTCGTACACCTCCTGGACCATCACGCTGCGGCCCAACCTCGTCTTCCACGACGGCACGCCCTGCAACGGCGCCGCGCTGCTGACCAACCTCGAGGCGCAGGCCAAGTCGCTGCTGACCGGCGTCGTCCTCAGCCCGACCCTGGTGTCGATCACCCAGACCGGCCCGCTGGCGGTCACCATCACGTTCAAGTACGCCCTGGGTCCCGTTCCCCTACTACCTGGCCGGCGGCATCGGCGGCCAGATCGCCTACGTCGCGGCGCCGTCCATGCTGGCCAACCCCAACGGCACGACGCACCCGGTGGGCACCGGGCCCTTCGTCTTCCAGGAGTGGATCCCCAACGACCACTTCACCGCCACCGCCAACCCCAACTACTGGCGGCACGGGCCTGCCCTACCTGTCGCAGATCACCTACAAGCCGATCCCCGACGAGGAGGCACGGGCCGAGGCGCTCAAGTCGGGCACCATCGACCTCATGATCACCGACACGCCCCAGATCATCACCCAGTTCCGGGGCAACCGCAGCTACTCCTACATCGACGACAGCACCCATGTCGCCGGTGAGCCCGACATGAACTGCGTCCAGCTCAACTGCCTGGCCAAGCCCTTCAACGACCCCACGGTGCGACGGGCCGCGGCCATGGCCGATCAACCGCAACCAGTACGCCAAGGTCATCGACGAGAACGTCCTCCCGGTGAGCAACGGCCTCTTCGTGCCCGGCTCGCCCTACTACTCGACCACGTCCTACCCGGCCTACAACCCGTCCGAGGCCGCCAAGCTGGTCAAGCAGGCCGCAGAAGACCAACGGCGGCCCGATCTCCTTCTCCTACGGCTCGACCAACTCGCCGGCCGCCATCCGAGCCGCCGAGTACCTCGAGCAGGCCTGGAAGGCGGTGGGCTTCCAGGTCTCGACGTCCATCGTCGAGCAGAACGAGACGATCAACAACGCCCTGGCCGGCAAGTACCAGGCGCTGGGCTGGCGGCAGTTCGGGGCGGTCGACCCCGACCTCAACTACATCTTCTGGAGCACGACCACGGTCAGCTCGGGCTCGCTCTCCATCAACATGGCCCGCAACGCCGACCCGACCATCGAGACGGCCCTGCTGGCCGGCCGGTCCAGCACCGACCCCGCCGTCCGCGAGGCCGCCTACCAGACGGTCAACAAGCGCCTGGCCCTCGACCTCCCCTACCTGTGGACTGGACCGGGCGGTCTGGGCCGTCATCGGCGACCCCGACGTGCAGAACTTCAACAACCCGACCACGCCGCAGGGCCAGGCCGCGTACGGCATGATCGGGGGATCGATTTGGCCCACACAGATCTGGATCAGCTGAGCCGGAGGCCGATGAGCGGACGCATCCTGGTCGTCGAGGACGATGAGCGCATCAGGTCCTCCATGCGGCTCGCCCTGGAGGGCGAGGGCTACGAGGTAAGGGACGCCGCCAGCGGCGAGGAGGGCCTCGACCTGTTCGCCGAGGCGCCGACCGACGTCGCCCTGATCGACCTGATGCTGCCCGGCATGGACGGCTTCGAGTGCTGCCGCGCCCTCCGGCGCAGCAGCGCGGTCCCGATCATCATCGTGACGGCGCGGGCGGACACGCACGACGTCGTGGCCGGGCTGGAGGCGGGGGCCGACGACTACGTGACCAAGCCGTTCGTGGCCAAGGAGCTGGCGGCACGCATCCGCGCGCTGCTGCGCCGCGCCCGTCCGGCCGAGGAGGAACCCGGGGCGCTCACCTTCGGCGACCTCCAGCTGCTGCCCGAGCAGGGGGTGCTTCGCCGCCTGAGCGGCGAGGAGGTCCACTGCACCCGGACCGAGTTCCGCCTCCTGTGCGAGCTGGCGGCCAGCCCCAACAAGGTGCTCAGCCGTGAGCAGCTGCTGGACCGGGTCTGGGGCTACGACTACTTCGGCGACGGTCGCCTCGTCGACGTCCACATCCGGCGCTTGCGCACCAAGGTCGAGGCGGACCCTGCGGTGCCTCAGCACATCCTCACCGTGAGGGGCATGGGCTACAAGCTGGTGCCCTGACGTGAAGCTGGGCATCGGTGCCCGCATCACGGCCGTCTTCGGTCTCGGGGCGCTGATGCTCTCCATCTTGATGGGCGGGCTGTCCTACTTCACGGTCCGGCACTTCCTCCTCGCCGGCCGGGAGTCGGCGGCCCAGCAGCAGGCCTTCGCCAACGCGGTGCTGGTGCGCAGCTCGCTCCAGGCCGGCTACACCCAGTACGTCGTGCTCCTCGCCGACACCGTCGCCGGCACCGACGCCCAGGCGGTCCTGTACCACCAGTCCAAGGCGTACGTCTCCTCCCTGTCGGTCAACGCCTCGTCCATCCCCCGCGAGCTGCGCAAGGTGGTCCTGGCCGGCACCGCCGCCACCCAGACCTACCGCACGCCGGCAGGGACGGCCGAGATCGTGGTCGGAGTCCCGGTCCCCTCCGAGCAGGCCTTCTACTTCGAGGTGTTCGACCTGTCCGACCTCGACCACACGCTGCGCGTCCTCGGGCTCACCCTCTTCGGCGCCGGCGTGGTCACCACCATCCTGGGCATCGCGCTGGGCCGCTTCGCCAGCGCGCGCTCGCTGCGCCCGCTGGCCGCCGTGTCCCGGGCGGCAGGCGCCATCGCCGGGGGTGAGCTCGACACGCGCCTCGACGCCGACGCGGCGGACCCCGACCTCGAGGGGCTGACCAACTCCTTCAACGCCATGGTGGACCAGCTGCAGGAGCGCATCGAGCGCGAGGCCCGGTTCAATTCGGACGTCAGCCACGAGCTGCGCTCACCGCTCACGACCCTCGCCGCCTCCCTGGAGGTGCTCGAGGCCGACCGCGACAAGCTGCCGGTCCGGTCCCAGCGGGCGCTGCAGCTGCTCGGCGACGACCTGCGGCGCTTCCAGCGCATGGTCGGCGACCTGCTCGAGATGTCGCGGGCCGACGCCGGCTCGGTCGACGTCTTCCTCGAGGAGGTGAACGTCTCCGAGCTGGTGCAGCGCTCCGTCGAGACGGGCATCGGGCACATGGACGGTCACCGGCAGGGAGCGCCGCCGCCCGAGGTCCACGTCGACCCCGCCGTGCGGGCGTGGCGGGTCGGCGTCGACAAGCGCCGGTTCGAGCGGGTCATGGTCAACCTGATGGAGAACGCGGACCACTACGGGGGTGGGGTGACCGAGATCGCGGTCGGACCGGGAGCGGGCGAGAAGGTCGAGGTGACGGTCGACGACGCGGGGCCGGGCATCGACCCGCGCGAGCGCGCCAAGGTGTTCGAGCGGTTCTACCGCGGCTCGGCGTCGGGACGGCGCGGCACCGGCACCGGCACCGGGTTGGGCCTCGCCCTGGTGGCCGAGCACATGCAGGTCATGCGCGGCGGGGTCCGCGTCGAGTCCTCCCCCGCCGGCGGCGCCGCGCTTCGTGCTCTCCCTGCCGGTCCTCTCCAACGGTGACGAGTCGGAGGCGGAGTCGTGAGGTGCCCGCGGGCGGGGCTCGCCGTGCTCGCGGTGCTCGCGGTGGCCGCCGTCGCCGCCGGGTGCGCCATCCCGACGCAGAGCTCGCCGAACACCATCGCAGCCTCGAAGGTCCCCTTCAATCTGCTCGATCCCCACTTCCCCACCACGACGACGACGCAACCGAAGGCCTGTCGTGCCGGTCAAGGTCTTCTTCCTGAACTCGAGCAATCAGCTGCAGCCCGAAGCGCGCGTCGTGGCCGCCCCCGCGCCGCTGAGCTCCATCCTCACCGCGATGTTGGCGGGTCCCACGAGCGCCGAAGCGGCCGACGGCGTCTTCACCGCCATCCCGAGCGACGTGGCGGTGCTCTCCGCGACGACCCAGGGTGGCGTCGTGACGGTGAACATGAACGCCGCGTTCGGCGAGATCACCGGGAGCGACATCGAACTGGCCGTGGCGCAGATCGTCGCCACCGTCGCCACCGAGAACGGGCTGGGGACCGGGGTCGTCTTCGAGATCGACGGCCAGCGCACGAGCGTCCCGATCGCCAACGGGTCCCAGGTGGCCGGACCCGTCTACCTCATCGACTTCCTCAACGGCACGCCATGACGGCCACGACAGCCTGCGGCCGTGACGGACGGGATCAGCCGGCGTGCTGGACGTCGCGGCGCCAGGGCACCCGCGGCGCCCCCGACCAGAGGTGCTCGAGGTCGTAGTACTCGCGCGTCTCCTGCAAGAAGACGTGCGCGATGAAGTCGCCGTAGTCCATGAGCACCCAGGTCGCGTCCGCGAGCCCCTCGATCCGTACCGGCGCGACGCCGTGGGTCTCCTTCACGCTCCGCTCGATCTCCTCGACGAGGGTGCGCACGTGGCGTGTGTTCTGCGCGCTGGTGATGACGAAGGCGTCGACCACACCGAAGAGCTCCCCCATGGCGAGGACCACGGTCTCGTGCCCGAGCTTGGCATCGGCCGACTCGGCGGCGGTGGCCACGGCGGGCGGCAGCTGGACGTGCACGTCCAACCCTGGGGTCAATGGAGCACGTCCAAGATCCCTACCGTGAGCCCGAAGGCACCCGCCAGGATGGAGCAGCCGGCGACGGCCCACCGCTGACGAGACCGGCGCGCCACCTTCAGCTCCGCCCGCCGGTCGGCCCGGCGTTCGGCGCGCACCGGCAGCGCGCCCACATGGGGACTGTCCGACAGCTCCGTCCACCCGGCCGGCATGGCGCTCATCTAACCGACAGCGTACAGACCGCGGCGGCGGATGCAACGGATCACCGCCTCGGGGACCACGCCCTCGACCGGCCGGCCCGCCGCCAGCCGGTCGCGGACGTCCGAGCTGGACACCGCCACCTGGGGGCCGTCGACCCGCTCCACCCGCCATCCCGGGCCCACGGCCGGGCTCGCCCCCGTCGGGCGGGACACGACGGCCAGCGTGACCAGCCGCTGGAGGTCGCTCACCCGGTGCCACGAGGCCAGCTCGGGCACCAGGTCGGCGCCCACGACCAGGAACAACTCCACGGGGCGCCCGCCCGATGCCGGCGTGGGCCAGGACCTCCTCGGCCGTGTCGACCGAGTAGCTGGCGCCGCCCCGGTCGATCTCGAGCCGGCTCGCCTCGGCCCCGGGGATCTCCTCCGCCAGGGCCTCGGTGAGGGCGAACCGGTCCTCGGCGGCGGAGATCTCCCGCTGGCCCGACTTCTGCCACGGGTCGTTGGCCACGACGAGCAGGAGCCGATCGAGGCCGAGCTGCTCGGTCACGGCCCGGGCCGCGGCGACGTGCCCGACGTGCGGGGGGTCGAAGGTCCCGCCGAGGATCCCGATGCGGATGGGCGACCTAGGTGCCGGCAAGTTCGGCGATCACCCGTGCCAGCGCATCCATCTCGGCCTCGTGCACGACGATGTTGCTGAAGCCGAGCTCCTCCCGCCGCTTCTGCAGTGTCTCGATGATCTCGCCCTCCGAACCGATCAGTGCGACGGGCGCGGCACGCAGTTGGTCGGGGGTGAGCCCGAAGATCGTTGCGAGCGACGCCACGACGTCGTCCGCGTTGGCGACGACCTGCACGGTCGCCGTCCAGCACTGGAGCTCGAGCTCGTCCACGCGCGCGCCTGCGGCGTCCCTGACCCACCGCACCCGGTCGGCGTACTTGTCTGCGACCGACTCGGCCGCGACCTCGGGACCGATGTGCCCGGACGCGAGGCTCGGCACGATGCTCACCGTCTGGGCGTACTGGCCGGCCAGCGTGAGGATGCGTCGTCCACCGCCGCCGATGACGAGTGGCGGCCCCCCGGGCGTGACCGGGGCGGGCGAGGCGACCGCCTCGGTGACCCGGTAGTGCTCGCCGGCGAAGGTGGCACTCCCGTCTGTGCCACAGGGCGCGCATGATCTCGAGGCTCTCGGCCAGCCGGGCCACCCGGACCGAAGGTCGGTCCATCGGGATCCCCGACTGCGCGTAGTCGGTCGTCATCCAGCCGGCGCCCATGCCGAGCTCGAAGCGACCACCGGTCACCACGTCGAGGGTGGCGGCCTCCTTGGCCAGGACGACCGGATGGCGGAAGTCGTTGTCGAGGACGAGCGTCCCGACGCGCAGCGTCGTCGTGGCTTCGGCCGCGACGGTGAGGGCGACCATGGGGGCCCACTGGTCGTCGAGGTGGTCGGGGACGTAGAGCGTCGAATACCCGAGATCCTCGGTCTTGCGCGCCAGCTGGCGCCACGCAGCGGGGGATGCTGCCCCCGAGGCCTGCAGGGCGAAGCGGAAGGCGGCCATGGCGGGCGATCCTACGGCGTTAACCTGGTGCGGTGACGAGCCCGCCCGAGACCTCCTCGTGGAGCCCCGCGTCCTGGCGGAAGTTCCCGGCCGCCCAGCAACCGGAGTGGCCCGACGCGGACGCGCTCAAGAAGGCCGAGGCGCGGCTGGCCACCCTGCCGCCCCTCGTCTTCGCCGGCGAGGCGCGCCACCTCACCGCACAGCTGGCGGACGTCGCCAACGGCGACGCCTTCCTGCTGCAGGCCGGCGACTGCGCCGAGTCGTTCGCCGAGTTCACGGCCGACTCCATCCGGGACAAGCTCAAGATCATCCTGCAGATGGCGGTCGCCCTCACCTATGCGGCGGGCGTTCCCGTGGTCAAGGTGGGCCGCATCGCCGGGCAGTTCGCCAAGCCGCGCTCGGCCGACACCGAACGGGTGGGCGACCTGGAGCTGGAGTCGTTCCGCGGCCACATGGTCAACGACGAGGCCTTCGAAGCCGAGGCGCGCCGGCCCGATCCCGAGCGCCTGGTGGCCGCCTACCACCAGTCGGCGTCGACGCTCAACCTGCTGCGCGCCTTCACCAAGGGGGGCTTCGCCGACCTGTCGCAGGTGCACCTGTGGAACCAGCAGTTCGTCGCCTCCTCCGACCGAGGGGCAGCGCTACGAGCGCGTCGCCTCGGAGATCGACCGTGCCCTGCGCTTCATGGCGGCCTGCGGCATCGACCTCGGCGCCGAGGAGGGTCTCCACGAGGTCGACTTCTGGACGAGCCACGAGGCGCTGATCCTCCCCTACGAGGAGTGCCTGACCCGCGTCGACTCCCTCACCGGCGACTGGTACGACTGCTCGGCCCACATGGTCTGGGTGGGCGACCGCACCCGCCAGCTCGACGGCGCCCACCTCGAGTTCCTCTCGGGCATCAACAACCCGGTCGGCGCCAAGGTCGGGGCCGGCTGCACCCCGGAGGAGGTCGTGGCGATCTGCGAGCGACTGAACCCCGACCGGCTCCCCGGTCGGCTCACGCTCATCACCAGGCTGGGAGCCGACCGGATCGGGGCGCTGCTGCCGCCGATCGTCCGGGCCGTCGAGGGCGAGGGCCACCCCGTCGTGTGGGTCTGCGACCCCATGCACGGGAACACGTTCACCAGCGAGGGCGGCCACAAGACGCGCCGCTTCGACGACATCCTGGCCGAGCTGCGCTCGTTCTTCGACGTGCACCGCGACGAAGGGACCTGGCCCGGCGGGGTGCACGTGGAGCTGACCGGCGACGACGTGACCGAGTGCCTCGGGGGTGCCGAGGAGATCCTCGAGGGCGACCTCGCGGCGCGTTACACGACGACGTGCGACCCGCGGCTCAACGCCCGCCAATCGCTCGACCTCGCCTTCCGCGTCGGCGGAATTCCTCAGAAGTTGATCCGCCGCCTCGTCCTCGTCGTGCTGGTGACGGCACTGCCGTTGCTGGCCGTCGTGGCCACGGGGGTCACCACCGGCCCGCCTGCGGCGGCGGCCAGCGCACCGGTCGCGGCCTATTGGCTGGTGGCGTCGGACGGTGGGATCTTCAGCTTCGGCGGCGCGCCCTTCTACGGGTCGACGGGCGGCATCGTCCTCAACAAGCCCATCGTCGGCATGGCCGCCGTCGGCGGCCCGTCCTCTCCGCTCAACGGCAAGGGATACTGGCTGGTCGCCTCCGACGGCGGGGTCTTCTCCTACGGCGACGCGCAGTTCTACGGGAGCACCGGTGCGATGACGCTCAACAAGCCGATCGTGGGCATGGCGTCGACGCCCGACGGGAAGGGCTACTGGCTGGTGGCCTCCGACGGCGGGATCTTCTCCTACGGCGACGCGCAGTTCTACGGCAGCACCGGGGCCATGACGCTCAACCAGCCGGTGGTGGGCATGGCCTCGACGCCCTCCGGGCACGGCTACTGGCTGGTGGCCTCCGACGGCGGCATCTTCTCCTACGGCGACGCGCACTTCTACGGGAGCACCGGCAGCATCGTGCTCAACAAGCCGATCGTCGGGCATGATCGCCAACCCGGGCGGAACCGGCTACTTCCTCCTCGCCTCCGACGGCGGCATCTTCAGCTACAACGCCCCCTTCTTCGGCTCGCTGGGCGGACTGCCGCTCAAGCACCCCGTCGTGGCGGGGACGGCGTCACCGGACGGCGGCGGGTACTGGTTCACCGACACCAACGGGCTCGTCTCCAACTTCGGCGATGCCCACTACTACGGCTCCGCCCCGTCCCCGCTCAATAGACCGATCGTCGGCATGGCGGACGCACCGGGCAACGGCTCGTTCGTCGGCGGTTCGTACCCGTCCGGCTCCTATGGCTATGACATCAGCACCTACCAGTGCGGGAACTTCCCGACGGGCGACCACCAGATCGGCATCGTGCAGGTGGACGGGGCGTCGTCGTCGGACACCAACCCGTGCCTCACCCAAGAGGCGGCATGGGCCGGCGGCGGGCTGAACCTCTACACCTACCTCACCTACGGCACGTCGGCCACCAACGAGCCGGGGTGCGACGGCGACACGTCCTGCAACGCGGGCTACCAGGCCGGGCTCTCCGCTTACGGCGACGCCAGGCGGCCGGGGTCGGGTCCACGACCATCCCGTGGTGGCTCGACGTCGAGACCGCCGACGCGAACTGGTCGGGCGACCTCTCGGAGAACGCGCAGTTCGTCCAGGGCACGCTCAACGCGCTCCACGAGACCGAGGGCATCCCCGACGTCGGGATCTATGCCAGCCCGGGCGTCTGGAACAACATCGTCGGCAATTACCAGCCCGACGTGCCGTACTGGATGGCCGACTACCTGAGCCCGGCCAGCGGCCCGGGCTCGTGCGCCGACATCTCGCGGTGGCAGTCGGCGGGGGCGCAGCTCCCCAGCGGGCCGCTCGAGATCGTGCAGTACGACAGCCAGCAGTACGACGAGGACTACGCCTGTTAGGTGATCCGGGGTCGAGACCGGCTCCCGTGCAATGGGCGTTCTCCAGGAGTAGCGTCGCCTCGGGCGTCCGGAACCAGTCGGATGCATCCGAGAGGAGGCTGCAGTGGCCAAGTACCTGGTGTCCTGGAAGGTCCGGCAGGGCGGGAGCGCGCAACAGAACCACGAGGACGTGAAGAAGAACCTCGACACGTTCGCGAAGTGGCAGGCCCCCGCCGGTCAGAACTTCTTGCAGTTCTTGGGGCGGCGTCGACAATCAGGGCGGCTACGCCGTCGTGGAGACCGACGACCCGGCGAGCCTCGCCGATGGTCCGGCCAAGTCCGGGACGTGGTTCGAGTTCGAGGTCATCCCCGTCGTCGACATCCGGACGGTGTGGCACAACTCTCTGCGGGAGTCGAGTTCCGCGAGTCGATCTGAGTCGTTGCCAGAGTCATCGCCCGTCCTCTCCGGCGCTCTTCGAGCTGCTCGCTGCACGGGCACGGCCAGGGCGGTGTCAGGACCGCGCCGCGATGACGCCGCGCAAACGGTCCGCGTTCTCCTCCACCCGCTCCTTCGCCTCCAGGACGAGATCGACGCCGCCCGGCGGCATCCACGACGACCGCGACCTGCTGACGTGCTCCCAGTCGAGCTCGTACCAGTCGGGGATGTGGCGCCGGCGCCCCTCGACCCGCGACCGGTGCGTCTCGACGTCGGCGCAGGTGGTCATGACCACGAGGATACCCGCGCCCTCCTCGCGCGCCAGGAGGCGGGCGCCCTCGACCTCGGGCTGGCGCGCCACCCCGTCGAGCACCACCGAGGAGCCCCTCCTGAGCTGGGACCGCGCCAAGGCCCACAGGAGCGACCACCCAACGGCGCGGTGCCCGGGGGGCTCCATCGCATCGAGGGCCCGCTGAATCTCCGGATAGGGGCGGAGCCCGCTCATGGCCCAGTCGTGGCCCAGGACGGGTGCACCGAGCTCCCGGGACGCGATCTCGGCCATCGTCGATTTCCCCGTGCCCGGCAGACCAGTGACCAGAACGAGGAGCATGTCGGATCGAGCAGCGTAACCGCCCCTCGTCGCCGGTGCGACACCGCCTGCCCGGCGAGCGCAGCGAGCGTGTGACGTGCTCCCAGCCGACCGGGGGTTGGCCCTAGCGACCTGGTCTCTCCCAGACCGACACGTGTGAGGTGCTCTCGGACGTGAACGGCTCGCGGCGCCAGCCGCCCCAGCGCTCGCGCAGGCGCAGGCCGGCGATGCGCGCCATGAGGTCCAGCTCGGCCGGCCAAACGTAGCGGTACGGCACGGAGAACGTCTCGGCGCGGCCCTCCTCGATCCAGTAGTGGTGCGAGACTCCCGCTTGCCGGGCGACGTCGAGCTGGTCGAACCCCAACCTGGTCGGGCTGACCGTGAAGGCACGGACGCTGTCGCCCGGGGGCAACCGCCGGATCTGGGGCACCTCCACCTCGATCACGAAGCAGCCGCCCGGCTCGAGGTGCGCCGCCACGTGACAAAAGCACGCCACCTGCTCGTCCTGGGTGGTCAGGTTCTCGATCGTGTTGTACACCAGGTAGGCGAGCCGGAAGGTCCCGTCGACCGGGGTGGTGGCGAAGTTCCCGAGGGTGACGCCGATCGCCTCGGACCCCGGTTTCGCCCTCAGCCGGGCCACCATGTCGGGCGAGAGGTCGATCCCGTGCACCCGCACCCCGCGCCGGCTCAGCGGGAGCGCGATGCGGCCCGTCCCGATGCCCAGCTCCAGTGCCGCGCCGCCGCCAGCCAATTCTTCGAGGAAGTCGACCGTCGCGGTGACGACAGCCGGGTCGAACAGGTCGGCCGAATCGGCGTCGTAGGTGCCGGCGATGCGCTCGTCGAAGTAATTCATCTCCACCCGCCCACTGTGCCAGGCGGATGCGGCGGCTGCCGTGGCGCGGCCGCCCTCGTCACCGCAACAGGGCGCGCAAGCGGCCCGCCGATGCCGGAGCGCCCCTCAGTCGGTCTTGACCACCAGCACGGCGCAGTGGGCGCCGTGGGCGACAGAGTTCGGCACACTGCCCAGGTACCGCCGGGCGCCGCGCATCCCCTTGCTCCCGACGACGATCAGGTCGGCCCCGACGTCGACCGCCGTGTTCAAGATGACGTCGTCGGGGTTGCCCTGTGCCGCGTGGGCCAGGACCTTGAGGTCGTCCCCGTACCTCTTGACCGCCGTCTCGCCGACCGCCTTGGCTGCCTCCTCGACCAGGGCTTGTCCGGCGCCGCTGTCGATCAGCGGTGCACCCGTCGCCGACGCCATGCCGGGCCGAGGTGCCTTGACGGCCGTCACGATGTGCAACTCCGATCCCCACGAGCGCGCGATGTCCGCGGCCGCCTGGACCGCCCTGTCGGCAGTGGGAGATCCATCGGTGCCGACCACGACAATCTTGTACATAGCTTCGTCCCCTTCTGCGCGGAGCGATCAGCGTACCCGCCTTCGGCCCGACCCGCCCCGTTCAACCCGCCATGGCGCCGTAGGCCGCCTCCCAGAAGTCGACGAAATGGCGCGGTGGCTCGGGTGAGGTCATGGCCCGCGTCGACAGCATGATCCCGGTGAGGCCGCGCGCCGGGTCCGTGGTCCACACGGTCCCCGTGCCACCGTTCCACCCGAAGCCCCACGGCCGGGGCGGCTCACCGGTCACGGGACCGGGCGCGGCCATGCCGTACCCCCACCCCCGCGGTCGCCCAAGAAGAGCCGCGCCGAGGCGCGCTGGGACGCCGTCAGGTGGTCGCGTGTCATGGCGGCGACCGCGCCGGGCGACAACAGCGGCTGCCCCTCGTGCCGACCGCCCGCCAGCAACATCGACACGAAGGCCCACAGGTCGTCGAGCGTCGACACCAACATCCCCGCCGCGTTCGCCATCGCCGGCGGCTCGCTCCACCAGCCGCCGGCCGGCCGGTCCAAGACGCCGAGCACGCCGGTGTCGCGGTCCGGCACGTAGGCCGTCGTGAACCGGGCCTGCTTGCCCGCGGGCACACTGAACGAGGTGTCCACCATGCCCAGCGGTTCGAACACGCGCGCCCGCAAGAAGGTCTCCAGCGGCTGCCCGCTCGCACGCTCGAGCAGGATCCCGAGCACCTGGGCGCCGGTGTTGTAGCGCCACTCCGCCCCCGGCTGGTGCAACAGGGGCAACGTGGCGAAGCGGGCGATCCATTCGTCCGATCCGAAGGGCGGCGGCGGCCAGGGTGGTCCCAGCGTCATCAGGCCGAGCTGCGCCTCGGCCTCCTGGATCGGATAGGAGCCCGGTGGGGCCATGATCGCCCCGAACCCGAGCCGGAAGGTCAGCAGGTCCTCCAGCGTGATGGCCCGCTCGGCCGGGACGGTGTCGTCCAACCGGCCCTCGAGGGAGCGCAGGACGCGCCGATCGGCCAGTTCGGGCAGGAGCGCATCGACCGGATCGGACAGCGCCAGCACTCCGTCATCCACCAGCATCATGGCGCCGGCGGCGGCGATCGGCTTGGACAACGAGGCGATCCGGAAGATGGCATCGCGCGGGAGCGGCCGGGGATCGTCGAGGGCGAGGGACCCGAGCACCTCGGAGTGGACGTCGCCCCCGCGCGCCACCAGCGCCGCCACCGCCGGCACCTCGGCGCGCTCCACGTGCGCCGCCAGGGACTCGTGCAGGCGGCTGCAGTCCGGCGGCCGTCAGCCCCGCGGCGTCACTCACGACACGACACGCGCTGGTGGGGAGACCATCGGCGGCAACGCTAGCCAGCGGTAGGGTGTGGTCGTGGCGAGCTTCAGCGACGTCGAGCGCTACGTGTCGGCGCTGCCCGAGGTGAGCGAAGGCGAGCGCCACGGCAACCGGACCTGGTTCGTCGGCGGCAGGGCCTTCGCGTGGGAGCGCCCGTTCTCCAAGGCCGACCTCAAGCGGTTCGGCGATGCCCAGCCCCCGCAGGGCCCCATCCTCGCCCTGCGCACGGCCGACCTTGCCGACAAGGAGGCCGTGCTGGCGCTGGGCACCAAGGGCTTCTTCACCATCCCGCACTTCGACGGCTTCGCGGCGGTCCTGGTGCAGCTCGAGGACCGCCCCGAAGAGGCCGTTGCGGGAGGCGATCGAGGATGCCTGGCTGGCCTGTGCGCCGGAACGACTGTCCAGCGCCTGGCTCGCCCGCTCATAGGACGGAGCGGCGCAGAGAAGAGGCGGGATGCCTTCGGGGACTATCAACATATTCGTTTACAGTCTGCGAGAGGCGGTCTCCGGAGAACCGTCGGGGCGGCGCCCGCACCCGGACCACCGCCTCGGACCGCGGCCCCGCAACCACATCCTCCTCAGGCCCGCGGCACCCCGCACGAATCGTTGAACCGCAGCAGGACCCAGCGATCCTCGGCCGGCACCCACTCCCACTCGGTCATGGAGGCGTGGACGATGCGGACCCAGCCCCGCCGGTAGATCTCCGGCGCGACGCCGAGGAACCTGATCATGGTCGCCTCGATCACCCCTGCGTGCACCGCCGCCACCACCAGCTCACCCGGGTGGCGACCCACCAGCTCGCGCACGGCGTCCGAGGCCCGGACCACGAAGGAGGACCAGCTCTCGCCGCCCGGCGCGAGGGGCACGCTCGGATCGAGGTCCCAGTCGGGTACCCCGAATCGCTCGACCACCTCCTCCCAGGCCAGACCGTCGCACTCTCCCGGGTGCAGCTCGCACAGGTCGCAGCGCTGCCTCACCGGGCCGAGGGCCTTGGGTCCCGATCCCACCACCGCGCGCAGTCGCTCGGCCGTCTCGACCGCACGCGGCAGCACCGAGGAGTAGAGGGCCGTCGCGCCGCGCAGCTCGCCGCTCTCGTAGAGCCGGTCGGCCAAGAACGACACCTGGCGCCGCCCCAGGTCGGTCAGCCCCGTGCAGCCCTTCAGACCGCCCACGACCCGGTTGAGGTTGCACTCCGCCTCCCCGTGACGGATGAGCACGATCGCGCGTCGCTCCTTCCTCGGGCGGGAAGATGCGCAGCACGCCGGCGTGGGCCTGGCCGTCGTCGTCCTGCCCGCTCGCCGCCTGCGCTCACGCCAGGTTTCCGACGAAGTGCTCGAGTTGGCGCAGCGTCCTGCACTCCACCACGTCGTCGCAGTGGGCGGCGTACTCGCCCACGATGGAGTCGCCCGACCCCCAGTAGTCGCGCGGCTCGGGGTTCAGCCAATAGACGTGGCGGGCCCGGGCCTGAAGGTCCTCGAGCACCCACGACTGTGACGCGTGGTAGTTGTTGCGCGCGTCGCCGAGCACGATGATGCTCGAGCGCGACGTCACCTGGTCGCCCCAGCGCCGGTGGAACTCGGTCAGCGCGTGCCCGTAGTCGGAGTGGCCGTCCACCCAGATCACGTCCGCCTCGAGGTTGATGCGGGCCACCGCCTCGGCCGGGTCCACCACGCCCTCGAAGAACCGCGTCACCTCGTCGATCCCGTCCACGAAGACGAAGCTGCGCACCTTGGAGAACTGCGAGGAGATGGCGTACACGAGGTGCAGGGTGAAGCGGGCGAAGCTGGCCACCGATCCCGAGATGTCCGCGATCACGAAGATCTCCGGCTTGGCCGGACGGGGGTGACGGAAGCGCGGCTCGATGGGCACACCCCCGGTGGACAGGGAGCGCCGCATGGTGGCCCGGAAGTCGAGAGGCCCCTTGCGCCCGTGACGGCGCTTGCGCGCCAGCCGCACCGCCAGCTTGCGGGACAGCGGGTGGAGCACCCGGTGCAGCATGGCCAGCTCCTCGCGGGTGGCGTGCATGACGTCGATGTCCTCGGGCAGGGGCTTGCGCACCGAGCGGGCGAGCGCCTCCGCACCGCGGTCCTCCACCAGGCGCCGGCGGATCTCGGTCTCGACGGCGCGGCGGAACTTCTCGACACGCGCCTTGAACTCGTCGGCGGCCAGCCGCTCCTCCAGCTCGGTCAGCGAACCGCCGGCGGCCCCGGCCCGTGCCCCCTCCATGAGCCGCTCGAGCACGGCGTCGAGGTCCAGGTTCCGCAGCGTGCGGTACAGGTAGTACGTCCCCCCGACCGGGCGCCCGGGCTCCATGCCGGCGTAGCGGTCGACGGCGTTGCGCGCCACCGCGTTCATGAGCGCGGCGTCGGCCGACAGCAACGACTTGAAGAGCAGCTCGGCCAGCTCCTCGGGGGTCATCCCCTCCCCGGCGCCGCCGCCCTTCCACGAACGGCCCTGGCCCTGTGCCCCGCCCCGACCGGCCTGGTCCCCCTCGTCGGCGACCTCGTCCCCCGCTCCTCGCCCTCGGCTCCCGCCTCGGCGCCGCCGGTGCGCACGGCGAAGAACACCTCGAAGGCCGTTTCGAAGGCCCGCCAGTGGGCGGAGGACTTCACCAGCGTCGCGGCCAGCGCGTACTTCAGGGCCTCGCGGTCCTCCAGGGGGATGTGCTTGACCGCCTCGGCGGCGTCGAGATGCTCGGTGAGGGAGACGGGCAGCCCGGAGCGGCGCAACTCGGTGACGAAACCGGAGAGGAGGTCGAGCACCGGTTTCCTCAGCCCGACGAGGCCGACAGCAGCTCCTTGGTGGCCCGCTCGATGTCGGCCTGGTACTTCAACAAGATGTGCAGCGTGTCCTTCGGCGCCGGCGGCATCGATGGTCTGCACGCCGAGGAGCACCAGCGTGCGGGCCCAGTCCAGCGTCTCGGAGACCGACGGGGCCTTGCGCAGCTCGAGCGTGCGCAGCGAGCGCACGATGCGGGCCACCTGGTCGGCCAGCTCCTCGCTGATGCCCGGAACCTTGGCCCGCACGATCTCGCGCTCGCGGTCGAGGTCCGGGTAGTCGATGTGCAGGTAGAGGCAGCGGCGCTTCAGCGCCTCGGAGAGCTCGCGGGTGTTGTTGGAGGTGAGGAACACCATGGGCAGCTGCGTGGCCCGCACCGTGCCGAGCTCGGGGATGGACACCTGGTACTCCGAGAGGATCTCGAGCAGCAGCGCCTCGGTCTCGAGCTCGACGCGGTCGACCTCGTCGACGAGGAGCACCACCGGCTCGGTGGCCCGGATGGCCTCGAGCAGCGGCCGGGTCAGGAGGAAGTCCTCGGAGAAGATGTCCTCCTCCAGCTCCGCCCAGCTCGGGCCCTCCTCCTCGGCCTTGCCGTGCTCCCCCGCCTGGATGCGCAGCAGCTGCTTGCGGTAGTTCCACTCGTAGAGCGCCTTGGACTCGTCGAGCCCCTCGTAGCACTGCAGCCGGATGAGCCGGGCGCCGGTGAGCTCGGCCACCGACTTGGCCAGCTGCGTCTTGCCGGTGCCGGCCGGTCCCTCGACCAGGACCGGCTTGGACAGGCGGTCGGCCAGGTAGACGACCCCGCTGATGGACTCGTCGGCCAGGTAGCCGACCTCGGCCAGGCCGCCCCGCACCGCGTCGAGTGACGCGAACCGGGGGGGACCGCTCTCGGGCAGGCCCAAGCGCCGTGCGCCCGTCGCTCACCGGCGCACCTGCCCGTCGCCCCGCACGACCCATTTCAACGTCGTCAGCTCCTTCACTCCCATCGGCCCGCGGGCGTGCAGCTTCTGGGTGGAGATGCCCACCTCGGCGCCGAGCCCCAGCTCCTCGCCGTCGACGAACCGCGTCGACGCGTTCACCAGCACCGCCGCCCCGTCCACCTCGGCCACGAAGCGGTCGGCCGCGGCCACGTCGGAGGTCACGATCGCCTCGGAATGCCCCGAGCTGTACCGCGCGATGTGCTCGATGGCGTCGCCCACGTCGTCCACCATGCCGATGGCCACCACCGGCCCCAGGAACTCGGTGGCGAAGTCGCTCGCCAGGGCCGGCACGGCGTCGGGCAGCACGGCACGCACCCGCTCGTCGGCCCGGATCTCGACGCCCGCCGTCGACAGCGACGCCGCCAGCCGGGGCAGGAACGTCGCCCGCCACCGCCGGCGTGCACCAGGATCGTCTCGACGGCGTTGCAGACCCCGAAGCGGTGCGTCTTGGCGTTCACCGCCAGCTCGTGCGCCATGGCCAGGTCGGCCGCGCCATCGATGTAGATGTGGCAGTTCCCGTCGCCGTCGAGCACGTAGGGCACGGTGGCGTGCTCGATGAGCGAGGCGATCAGCGCCTGCCCGCCGCGCGGGATCAGGCAGTCGATGAGGCCCCGCAGCCGCATGAAGGCGATCGCGGTCTCGTGCGAGGTGTCCTCCACCAGGGCCACCGCGTCCTCGGGCAGCCCCGCCTTCACGGCGGCGCGGCGCAGCAGCGCCACGATGGCCCGGTTGGAGCCGAGGGCCGAGGACGACCCGCGCAGGAAGGCGGCGTTGCCCGCCTTGAGGCAGAGCCCGGCGGCATCGCTCGTCACGTTGGGGCGGTTCTCGTAGATCACCCCGACCACGCCGAGCGGGACGCGGACCCGGGACACCCGCAGGCCGTTGGGCCGCACCCAGCCCTCGGTGACCTCGCCCACCGGGTCGGGCAGGGCCGCCACCGTGCGCAGGCCGCCCGCCATGCCCGCCACCCGCTCGTCGGTCAGGCGCAGCCGGTCCCGGGCCGCCTCCACCATGCCGGCCGCCTCGGCCCGCTCCAGGTCGGCCCGGTTGGCCTCGACCAGCGCCGCCCACTCCTCCTCGAGGAGGTCGGCCGCCAGTCGCAGTGCGTCGTCGCGCACCGAGCTCGGCGCCCTCGCCACCACCCGGGCCGCCGACCGGACGCGGCCCGCGAGCAGCTCCAATGCGGGCGAGGTCACCGGTTCAGGTTACAAGCACCAGGTCGTCGCGGTGAACGACGACCTGGCTGCGCCGCCCCATCCATTCGGTGGCCCGCTCCGCGTGCACCCGGACCAGGCCCTTGGCGAAGACCTGGCCGTCGGGGCCGGCGATCTCGACCGCGTCGTCGGGCCGGAAGCCGCCGTCGACCCCGGTCACCCCCGCCGCCAGGAGCGAGCGGCCCCGTTCGGTCAGCGCCACCCGCGCCCCCTCGTCGACGGTGAGGCTGCCCGCCGAGCCCAGGGCGAAGGCGATCCACAGCTTGCGGGCCGAGCAGCCGGCTCGCCCGGGCCCGGAACACGGTCCCCACCCCGGCTTCGCCGGCCAGCGCCGCCGCCAACACACCGGGCCGGGCGGCATCGGCGATCACCGTCTGCACGCCCGACCAGGTGGCGATCTTGGCCGCCGCCAGCTTCGAGGCCATGCCGCCGCTCCCCACCGCGCTGCCCGGACCGCCGGCCATGCGCTCGAGCTGGTGGTCGATCTCGACCACCTCTTCGATCAGCGACGCCTCGGCGTCGTGCCGGGGGTCGGCGGTGAGCAGCCCGGGCGCGTCGGTGAGCAGGACGAGCAGCTGTGCGCCGACCAGGTGCGCCACCAGCGCGGCGAGCCGGTCGTTGTCGCCGAAGCGGATCTCCTCGTCGGCCACGGCGTCGTTCTCGTTGACCACCGGGACCACGCCGAGCTCGACCAGGTGGCGCAGCGTCCCCCGCGCGTGCAGGTACTGCGTGCGGTGGACGAAGTCGAGTGGCGCCAGCAGGACCTGGCCGGCCAGCACGCCGTGGGGATCGAGGCCGTCCTGCCACATGCGCATCAGGCGGTGCTGGCCCACCGCGGAGACGGCCTGGAGCACGGCGGGGTCCGACGGGCGCTGCTCGCCCCGGTCGAGCGCCGCCCAGCCGGCGGCGATGGCACCGGAGGTGACGACGACGACGGTGTGGCCGGCCGGCGCGGCCGACACGATCTCGCCGCACAGCCGCTGCACCGTGTCCTCGGTCACCGAGGACGAGCCGACCTTGACCACGGCGATCACGGCTCGCCCCAGGTGAAGGTCATGGCGCCCACCGTGACCTCGTCGCCCTCGCGCGCCCCGCCCGGGCCAGGGCCCGGTCGACCCCGAGGCGGCGCAGCCGCCGCACCGCCTCCGCTTGGGCGCCGTCGTCGTTCAGGTCCGAGAGCGCCACGGCCCGCTCGGCGGCGCGGCCGACCACGACCCAGGCGCCGGCCCCCGCCCGGCGCACGTCCACACCCTCGGGGGCGGGCCGGTGCACGACGACCTCGCTCGATGCCGCGGCGGCCGACGCCGTCCGCGCCTCCTGCACCAGGGTGGCCAGGCGGTCGACCAGCGCGCGACACCGGCCCCCGTCGCGGCCGAGAGCACCAGGTCGCACAGCCCCTCGTCGTCGGACGCGATGTCGGCCTTGCTCCCCACCACGAGCCGGGGGCGCTCGAGGAGCTCGGGCCGGTAGGACGCGAGCTCGGCGAGCAGGACGCGCCGCTGCTCCGCCGGCGGCGCCCCGCCCGCGTCGGGTGCGCCGAGATCGAGCAGCACGACCAGCACGCGGGCGCGCTCGATGTGGCGCAGGAACTGGGTCCCGAGACCCTTGCCCTCGGCCGCCCCCTCGACCAGACCGGGGATGTCGGCCATCACGAACTCGGTGCCGTCGCGCACCGACCCCACCCGGACCACCCCGAGGTGGGGCTCCAGCGTGGTGAAGGGGTAGTCGGCGATCTTGGGCTTGGCGGCCGAGACGGTCGAGATCAGCGTCGACTTCCCGGCGTTGGGGAAGCCGACCAGGGCCACGTCGGCCATCAACTTGAGCTCCATGTCCAACCAGAGCTCCTGGCCCTTCTCCCCCTGCTCGGCGAAGGCGGGGGCGCGGCGGCGGTTCGAGAGGAAGCGCGCGTTGCCCCGCCCACCCTGGCCGCCCTCGGCCACGAGGAACCGGGAGCCTTCGGTCGCCAGGTCGCACACGACCGCGCCGTTGCGGTCCCGCACGACCGTGCCCACGGGCACCGGCACCTCCAGGTCCTTGCCCCGTGCGCCGTGCCGCTTGGACCCCGAGCCGTGGGCGCCGTCGGTGGCGCGGCGGAAGGGGTGGTCCCGGAAGCCGAGCAGGGACGACTCGTTCGACCGACGCGACCAGCCACACGTCGCCGCCGTGGCCCCCGTCGCCGCCGTCGGGGCCGCCCCGGTCCACGTGCGCCTCGCGGCGCCACGACACCGCGCCCGCTCCCCCGTCGCCGGCGCGCGCGTGCAGTTGGGCCTGGTCGACGAAGCCGGGCATAGGCGGGAAAGCTTAAGAGGCGAGCAGTCGGCGGGCGCGCTGGCCCACTTCGGCGCGGGCCCGTTCCTCGTCGATCGCCGTGCACCGTCCCGCCTCGACCACCTGCGGCCGCCCACCCACACGTCGGTCACCAGGTAGCCGGCCCCCGCCCAGACGAGGTGACCCAGGAGCTCGGCGTCGGTGGCCGAGGGAGTGAAGCGGGCGTCGTCGGTGCGCAGGCGGATCACGTCGGCCGGCCGCCCGGCCTCGAGCGCGCCCACCGGGAGCCCCAGCGCCTCCCCGCCGCCGCGGGTGGCCAGCCGGAGTGCCGCGGCGGAGGTGACGGCGCCGGGGTCCGTCGCGGCGGCGCGGGCCAGCAGCGCGGCCAGCCGCATCTCGTCCCACAGGTGGAGATCGTCGTTGGAGGCGGGCCCGTCGGTCCCCAGCCCCACCCGCACGCCCCGGTCCAGCAGCGCCCGCAACCGCGCCACCCCCACGCCCAGCTTCCCGTTGGAGCCCGGGCAGTGGGCCACCGCCACGTCGTGTGCGACCAGCAGGTCGAGCTCGGCGTCGTCCAGCCACACCGCGTGGGCGGCCAGCACGCGCCCGTCGAGCACGCCCGCCTCGGCCAGGAGCGCCGGCGCGCTCATCCCGTAGCGCTCGCTCACCATTTCGCCCTCGGCCGCCGTCTCGTTCAGATGGATCTGCACGAGCGCGTCGCGCCGCTGCGCCTCACCGGCGATGGCCCGCAGCCCCTCGGGCGGCACGGTGTACGCCGCGTGCGGGCCGAAGCCGACATGCAGGCGGCCCTCCCGGCCCTCCATGGTGTCGAAGCACCGGCACGCCTGCTCGAGCATGGCCTCCCAGGTGTCCTCGTCGCCCGGACCCTCCACGTCGAAGATGGCCGGGGTGTACACGGCCCGGATGCCCGAGTCGACCAGTGCCTCGACGACGGGCCCGGGGTGGCGGTACTGCTCGCAGGTCGTCGTGGTGCCGTTGCCCAGGAGCTCCGCCGCACCGAGCGCCATGCCCCAGTAGACGTCCTCGTCGGTCAGCCGCGCCTCGCGTGGCCAGACGGACTCGCTCAGCCAGCGGTCCAGGGGCAGCCCGTCGCCGGCGCTGCGCACCAGCGTCATCGGCGAGTGGCCGTGGCAGTTGACGAGCCCGGGCATGAGCAGGCCCCCGAGCTGGTGGACCTCGGTCCCGGCGGCGGGCGGACACCTGCCAGGGGTCGCCGACCCAGGAGATGAGGCCGTCCTCGATCTCCACCGCGCCCGGCAGCAGCATCGTGTCGTCCTCGTCGACGGTGAAGACGGCGTCGGCCACCAGCCGGACCGTCATGGCGCGGCGACGAACAGCCGATCGGACAATGCGCCGCGAGACCCGCAGGGACCCCGCGCCGCCCTCCACCGTCACCTCCACGTTGCCGTCGGGGTCGCGCCGACCCACCTCGGCCACCGCGCCCGGGATGAAACCGCCCTCGTCGAGAAGGGTCAACGAGCCCAGATTGAGCTCGACCTCCTCGCTGATGCGGAAGAGGCGCACCCGCTCGCCCGCGCCGACCTCGGCCAGCGGGCGGGTCGCCACGGCCGGCGCCGGCGAGTGCGAGCCCGGGATCGGGTTGCCGTGCGGACAGGTGGCGGGGTCGCCGAGCAGCTCGACCAGGCGGGCCTCGACGTCGTCGGAGATCACGTGCTCCCAGCGCCCCGCCTCGCGGTGCACCTTGGCCCACTCGAGGCCGATGACGTCGACCAGCAGGCGCTCGGCCAGGCGGTGCTTGCGCACGACCTTCTCCGCCAGCGCCCGGCCGCTCGTCGGTCAGCGAGAGCCGCCGGCCGTTCCGAGTCACGTACCCCTCCTCGATGAGGCGGTCGAGCATCTCGGAGACCGACGGCGCCGACCGGCCCAGCCGTTCGGCGATGCGGGCCTGGATGACCGGGACGCCCTCCTCGCCCAGGGCGAGGATCGTCTCGAGGTACTCCTCGACGGGGGGGTGGTACTCCTGGGGCGAGTGGCGCTGGGCCCCCTGCTCAGTCATGACACTGTTCGGCCGAGGGCGGCACGTCGAGCGCGGGGTTGCGGTCGAAGAAGCCGAACGGGAGCAACGTGAACCCGGTGGACTCGACCGGCATCACCGGCCAGTCCTCGGGTCGCGGGACGTGCGTCACGCCGAAGGAATGCCACAGCACGATGTCGGTGTCGACCACGGACCGGTCGCGCGCCGTCCACGCCGGCAACCCGGCGCCGCCTGCGTGCTGGTTGGGGTAGTCGCCCGCCGCCCGCCGCTCCTCGGGGGCGAAGGGGGTGACCCACAGGTTGTGCGCCGCGAAGGCGGCGCGGCGGCCGATGCTCGATTCGGGAGCGGCCAGCAAGCGTCGGCGTGGCTGCGGGCACGAGCTTGTAGGCCGTCGGCTGGCCCAGGCGGTTGTGCCGGCTGCGGTTGGCGATGCGCCACGTGCGCGAGCGCGACGGGTCGACGTCCCGCCGCGCCGCCACCTCCGTCTCGAGCAGCGTGGTCGTCGTCTCGAAGGCACTGCCGACGGGGTTCCCCTCCCCGGGCGGCGTCGGCACGGCGTCCACCTCGAAGACGGCGTTGTGCAGCCCCGTCGATCTCGACGTCGAGCCGCACGTTGAAGAGGTGCTGGTGGAGGGGCGCGGCCAGGCCGGGCGCCACCAGGCGCGCGTGCACACCGGGCTCGTCCCCGTCGACCCCCATGGTCGACATGATCCCGGTCAGCTTGACCTCGAGCTGCAGGGTGCCGTCGAGGTAGAAGTACCAGTAGAACCCGTACTCGTAGTTGCCGACGGTGGCGATGGAGCTGACGACCAGGCGCCGAGACCGGCGCACCTCGGTGCGCCCCGACACCATGTCGACGTGCTTCCAGAGGATGGAGTAGTCCTCCTCGTGCAGGCAGATGGCGTTGTGCTTCGTGTGCGGCTTGCACCGCTCGTCGGCGAAGACGTAGTCGAAGTAGTGGATCTCGCCGAGGCAGTCGCACCCCAGGGTCAGCGAATTGGCCATGCGTCCGAGCCCCCACTCCCCGGCGTCGAACGCACTCTTCCACGAGTGCATGGGGCTCGGGTGCCCGTAGGGCACCACCATCTCGCTCACCGAGGCCCGGTAGACGATCGGCCGCACCCGCCCGCCGTCCTCGTAGCCGATGGTGGAGAGCACCAGTCCCTCCAAGGGGTCCATGCCGACGCGCAGCGACCACTTCTGCCACCGCACGAGGTTGCCCTGCACCTCGAAGCTCGGACCCTCGGGCTGGATGATTTGCAGCGGCTTCAGGTCCGTGCGCAGCGGCCCGTTGTTCTCGGGGTAGTAGCTCCCCGACGTGGGCGGGATGGGAACCGTCCCGTAGTCGAGCACCTCGAGCACCTCGCCGCGTCCCATGTCGACGACGGCCAGCAGGCCTTCGATGGGGCGGGCGTAGCCGTTGTCGTCGGGAGCGGCGCGCAGGTAGGGGATGCACTTGGTGATGCGGCGCCCCTTCTCGTGCTCGAGCCCGAAGGTGCCGGCCGGCCAGGGGTCGACCTGGACGAGGGAATGGTCGGTGATGCCGCGCCGGTCGAGGGCGGCATGCCACTCGGGGCACTCGTAGAGGGCGA
The DNA here is from genome assembly GCA_963774485.1 of uncultured Acidimicrobiaceae bacterium. Lineage (GTDB taxonomy): Bacteria > Actinomycetota > Acidimicrobiia > Acidimicrobiales > RAAP-2 > Bog-473. The sequence continues at coordinate 87,144 of CAVZFG010000021.1, read as the reverse complement.
TGAGCGCGGCGTAGGCCTCCTCCATCTGCAGCGCTGGGCGGACGTCCTCGAGGACCTCCCAGCGCAGGACCTCGCCCCGCGTGACCGAGACGATCACCTCGACCACGTCGGCCTCCGGACCCTCGAGGAGCACCATCCGGACCTGGCGGTCGAGGCGCGCCGCCGCCTCCGGCTCGCCCTCGTCGACCGCCCGCACGACGTCCTTCGGCGGATCGCACAGGCCCACGTACGCGAAGCGCAGCGCCTCGTTGGGCACCGTGGCGCGCCCGCTGTCGAAGACGATCCGGCGGGCCGCCTTCATCTCGTCTCCGCTCAAGGGCGAAAGCGGGTGCAGCGACGGAGGAGCGGGGACGGCCGTGGTCGACACGACGCCATGGTACGCGGCGGAGGCCCGGTGGCCGCCGGCCGCCTACCATGCCGGCTCATGTACGATACGGACGATCTGGCAGCCCGCAGCGCCCGCGAGCTGGCTCGCCGCATCGGGACCGACCACCACGACGTGCTGGTGGTGCTGGGCAGCGGCCTCTCGGGAGCGGCCGAGATCCTCGGCGCCGGAGAGGACTCCCTCCCGCTCGACACGCTTCCCTCCTTCCCGCCTTACACGGCCGCCGGGCACCGAGCGCACGGCTGGTCGCTGCCGGTGGAGGGGCGCCGGGTGCTGGTCCTGGGCGGGCGGTGCCACCTCTACGAGGGGATCGGGCCGGCCGAGGCCGTTCACCCGCTGCGCACCGGCATCGCCGCCGGCTGCTCGACGGTCATCCTCACGACGGCCGTCGGAGGCATCCGGGACGACCTCACCACCGGCTCCATCATGGTGGTCGAGGACCACCTCAATCTCACCGGGCGCACTCCCCTCAGCGGCCCGGCCTTCGTCGACATGGTGGACGCCTACGACCCGCGGTTGCGCGAGCTGGCGCTGGCGACACCGGAGCCGGCGGGCGCGCTGATCTCCTCCCGACCGGGGATCTACGCCCAGGTGCCCGGTCCGCAGTTCGAGACTCCGGCCGAGGTCCGGATGTTGCGGACCGCCGGCGCGGACGTCGTCGGCATGTCCATGGCGCTCGAGACCATCGCCGCCCGGCACGCCGGGGCCCGGGTCCTCGGGCTGGCGCTGGTCACCAATGCCGCCGCCACGGCAGCGACCGCGCTTCCGGAGATCGCGGTGATCTCGAGTGTCGGCGCCGCCGCAGCGCCGGCCGTGGCCGCGATCGTCCGCCACGTCGTGGGGTCGCTCGGCTGAGCGGAGTCCTTTGGCTGAGCCCTGCCCTCTTGGGAGACCCCGGTAGGCCTCAGGGCTGAGAACCGGCAGGTGCGGATGGAAGGTCGGCCGGTTCAGGTCGAGGACAGCACGAGGGACAGCACGGGGGACAACACGGGTGGCCGAGACGTGCCGAGCGTCTCGCAACGCCAGTTATGCCCGCAACTCCCGACAGAGCGGCGGAATACCAGCCCGCGCAGGTGTTGTCACACCGAGTTGGGATGGTGGACCGCGCGACGCCAACAAACCGCCCACTCGTGGGGGGAACGACAAGGAAAGGCCGGAGCACCTTGGATTCGTACGCGATCACGACAACTCCGTTCTCCAACTCGACCAACGAGACGGGTCCCGATCCAAGGCGCTGGGGAATCCTCGCCGTGGTGGTCGTGGCGCAGCTGATGATCGTCCTCGACGCCTCCATCGTCACCATCGCCCTGCCGTCGGCACAGCATGCGCTTCACATCTCTACGGCCAATCGCCAGTGGGTCATCACCGCCTACACGCTCGCCTTCGGAGGTCTTCTCCTCCTTGGCGGGCGCATCGCGGACTATTCCGGCCGAAAGCGGATGTTCGCGGTCGGCCTGCTGGGCTTCGCCGGGGCATCGGCGCTCGGCGGCCTCGCCGTCGAACGAGTCCATGCTCTTCGCCGCTCGTGCCCTCCAGGGAGCTTTCGCCGCCCTGATGGCTCCCGCCGCCCTGTCGATCCTGACCATCACCTTCCAGCACGACGCCAAGGAGCGGGCCAAGGCGTTCGGCGCCTACGGCGCAGTCTCCGGAGCCGGAGGGGCGATTGGCGTGTTGCTGGGAGGGGTGCTGACCGAGTACGTCTCGTGGCGGTGGTGCCTGCTCGTCAACGTCCCGATCGCCGTCCTCGCCTCAGTGGGGGCAATCATGGTGGTGCGCGAGAGCAGGGCAGAGGGCTCGACCCGCTACGACGTGCCCGGCGCAGTGCTCTCCACTCTCGGCCTCGTCAGCCTGGTCTACGGGTTCACCAAGGCGGAGACCGACGGCTGGGGCGCCACGGTCACCGTCGTCCTCCTGGTCGTCGCAGCCGTCCTCCTGGCGGCGTTCGTGCTCGTCGAGACGAAGGCCAGCCATCCGCTGCTGCCCCTACGGGTGGTGCGGGACCGGAACAGGGGTGGGGCGTTCATCGCCTCCTTGCTCACCGGTGCCGGACTGTTCGCCATGTTCGTCTTCTTGAGCTACTACCTGCAGAGTGTCCTGCACTATTCGGCGCTGAAAGCCGGGCTTGCGTTCCTTCCCTTCGCCTTCGGGATCATTGTGGCTGCCGGAGCGTCGACCAGCCTGGTCCCGCGCGATCGGGCCGCGTCTTCCCATGGCGTTGGGCCTCCTCGTCGCCGCCGGTGGGTTGGCGTGGCTCACCCAGATCGGCGTGCAGAGTGAGTTCTGGACACAGGTTGCCCCCCAGGAGATCTTGATGAGCGTGGGTCTGGGTGTCGCCTTCCCGGCATTCAGCAGCACCGCCCTCATCAAGGTTCGCGATCGGGACTCGGGCGTGGCGAGCGCGCTCGTCAACACGACCCAGCAGGTCGGAGGCTCCCTCGGCACCGCGCTGCTCAATACCATCGCTGCGACCGCCACGGCGAGCTACATCCTCGCCCATGGGGTCGCCGCATCCCAGGCCGGAGTCGTCCACGGTTTCGCCGTCGCCTTTGCCGTGGGCGCCGGACTCCTCGCGCTCGGTGCGATCGTCAGTGCGGTGTTCGTCTCGGCCGGCCCGAGAGACGTGTCCTTGGGAGGAGCGGAGGCCCTGGTCGCACCAGCAACCGCCTGACAGGCGGACCGCCTCTGGACCGGAGACCCGGTGCCGGACCCGCCGGCACGGCCCCGTGCGGCCGGGTCCGGGGCACCGTGCGCGAGCGGACCGTCCAGGCCGTAGAGTCGCCGAGGTGACCATCACCCCGATCGGCGTTGACCACGTCGCCCTCAATGTCCCCGACGTCCCGGGTGGCGTCGCGTTCTACACCGGGACGCTCGGCCTCGTCCAGAACTTCACCCGGCCCGACTTCGGCTTCCCCGGAGCCTGGCTGGACACGGCGAACGGCCAGCAGGTGCACCTCATCGAGGCATTGGTGCCGCGGAACGTCGGCCAGCACTTCGCGCTCGTCTTCGACGACCTCGCCGCGGTCGTCGCCGAGCTCCGCGCCCGCGGGCTCGAGGTCACCGACCCCGTGCCGGTCGGCACGACCGGGCGCCACCAGGCCTTCACCGCAGACCCCTGGGGAAACGGGATCGAGCTGCACCAGCGCCCCGGCTGAGGGCGCTCCGTCAGGTCCGCTTGATGAGAACCGACGAGCGCTTCGACTTCCGGTCCTCGACCGGGACGCGCACCTCCAGCAGGCCGTCCTTGTAGGTCGCCTCGATGTCCGACTCCTTCGTGCCCGGGGGGAGCCGATGACCCGGGAGAACGACCCGTAGCGCAGCTCCGAGCGCCGCATCCGGCGCTCCTCGGACGTGGTCTCCTGCCGACGCTCGGCCCGGATGACGAGGGAGCCGTCGACGATCGAGACGTCGACGTCACGCTCGGGGTCGACGCCCAGGAGCTCGGCGCGCACGACGAGCTGGTTGCCGTCCGTGAACTCCTCGACCCAATATGAGTCGACCCGGGGGCCCCGTCAAGGGAGCACCGGCGTTGGAACGCCCGCCGGAGGTCGCTGCTAGCCGGTGACGATGCTGACGTGCTTGCGGCCGCGGCGCTCGCCGAACTTCACCGTGCCGTCGGCCGTCGCGAACAACGTGTCGTCGCCACCCCGGCCGACGTTGGCGCCCGGGTAGAACTTCGTCCCCCGCTGGCGCACGATGATGGAGCCGGCGGTCACCGTGGCACCGTCGAACCGCTTCACCCCGAGGCGCTGCGCCGCCGAGTCGCGGCCGTTGCGGGTCGACCCGCCACCCTTGGTCTTGGACATCTCGGACTCCTCGGACTACCCGGCCGCCGTGATGGCGGTGATCTCCAGCGTGGCGTAGTGCTGGCGGTGGCCCCACCGGCGGCGCTGGTTCGACTTGGACTTGTAGGTCATGGCGTTGATCTTGGGGCCGAGCTCCGAGCCCACGACCTTGGCCGTGACCGAAGCACCGGCCAGCTCCTCGGGCGTGGCCAGGACGGTGGAGCCGTCGACCACGAGGACGGGCTCGAGGGCCACCTCGGCGCCCACCGGCTGGCCCAGCAGCTCCACGCGGACGCGCTGCCCCTCGGCCACGCGCTCCTGCTTCCCTCCGGACCTGATGACGGCGTACATGAGGGCGAGATGTTAGCGCAGGACGGAGTCGTCGAGGGTCACGCCCCGGCCCCCGCAGATGGCGCATTCGGTCGAGAGCGTCTCGAGCAGGCCCTCGGAGACCCGTTTGCGCGTCATCTCGACGAGGCCCAGCTCGGAGATGTCGAAGACCTGGGTCCGGGTCTTGTCCCGGGCCAGGGCGTTGCGCAGGGCCGCCGCCACCTTGTCCCGGTTCTCGCGTATCTCCATGTCGATGAAGTCGATGACGATGATGCCCCCGATGTCGCGCAGACGCAGCTGACGGGCCACCTCCTCGGCCGCCTCCAGGTTGTTCCGGAACACGGTCTCCTCCAGGTTCGTCTTGCCGACGTTCTTCCCGGTGTTGACGTCGATCACGGTGAGCGCCTCCGTGCGCTCGATGATCAGCGACCCACCCGAAGGCAGCCACACCTTGCGGTCGAGCGCCTTGTGGAGCTGCTCGTGCACGTGGTAGCGCTCGAAGATGGGCAGGCCCTCTACCTCGGGGTCGTAGTACTCGACCCGGTCCGAGAGCTCTGGGCTGACGGCCCGCACGTAGTCGCGCACCTGCTCGAAGAGCGCCAGGTCGTCGATCACGACACCCCGGTACTCCGCGTTCAGCTCCTCGCGCAGGATCCGCACCGACAGCTCCGGCTCACGGTAGAGCAGGCCCGGGACGTCCGATCGCTTGGCCTCGGCCTCGATGGCGTTCCACTGCTCGAGCAGGGAGGTGACGTCGCGCTGGAGCTCCTCCGCCGAGACGCCCTCGGCGGCCGTGCGCACGATCATGCCGTGGCCGGCCGGCTTCACCTCGTCGATGACGCGGCGCAGCCGCCGGCGCTCGTTGTCCCCCAGGCGCTTGGAGATCCCGAAGGCGCTCGAGTTGGGTACGAGCACGGCGAAGCGACCCGGCAAGGAGACCTCCTGGGTCAGCCGGGCGCCCTTGGCCCCGATGGGGTTCTTGGTCACCTGGCACAAGATGACCTGGCCCGCCTTGAGCACATCCTCGATCCGGGGCTGCTGCTGGGACACCCCGCCCTCGATGTCGTCCTTGTCGTAGCGCACGTCGCCCCGGTACAGCACGGCGTTCTTGGGGATGCCGATGTCGACGAAGGCGGCCTCCATGCCGGGCAGGACGTTCTGGACCCTGCCCCGGTAGACGTTGCCGTCGATCTGGTTGGTGTCGTCGGCCGCCCGCGACACGTAGTGCTCCACCAGCGTGCGACCCTCGAGCATGGCGATCTGGGTCATGTGCGGTTGCACGTGCACGCAGACCAGGTAGCGGCCCACCTGCTTGGAGCGCCGCTCCCGCCCGGAGCGGCGCCGGGTGCGCGCCGGTTTCGACCGCTCGTCGGCGTCGCCGCCGGCGGGCGCCGCGGTCCCCGCCCCGCTGGACACGGGCTCCTTCGGCGCGGAGGGATCGGGCCGCACCAGCGGCACCACGGGGGCGGGGGGCTTGGGGGGCGGCGCCACGACGGGCGCCGGGCCGGGTGTCCCCGATCTTGGGCTTGTGCTGGGGCGCCGGGCGCGCCGCGTCCGGGGGGCTAGTGCTCCCCGCACCCTCCGGGGGACGACCCTCCGGGGTCGGGCTGATTTCCGTCTCGGACATGAGGGAAGTCCCTCCTCGCGTGCCGTGTCGCGTCGGCACCGGTCCCGGAGCCGCCCACGGGGAGCGGCTCGAACCGTGCGCCGTCGCGTTCGATCCATTGATGCGTTCGACAGGCCCGTCCGGGCACCGCACCGGTGCCCAGGGCCGCTACCAGGTCGGCCGGGCGGACGCCACGCGGGTGCGTGGCCAGCTCCGCTCGGAGATGACCGTTGGGGCTGGTCACGGACAGCGCCACAATGGCGGGTCGGATGTCGTCCTCCGCGTGACGACCCTTCCGCTCCCGCCGGACCATGAGGATGGGAGCAGCGAGCATTTTCTCCACCCGCTCCTGCAGCTCCTCACCTGGCACGCCGAGCACCTCCAGCTCCCAATCACACGATGCTACCTCTTGCTGGAGCGATCCCTCCCCTTTGCCGACCAGGGCCGCCGCCGTGACGTCGATCCCGACGGGCAGCAGGGCACTCAGACGCGCCGGCAGCGCGGCCACCGGGATCTCCCCCGGTGCGGCCCCCCCGAGGCGCACGTCGAGGTACTCGCCCGCGGGACTCGCAACCGGTCGGCAGCGCCAGCCCGAAGCTGACGAGAGGGTGGGGCACGAAGCCCTGCGAGTAGGCCACCGGGAGCCTGCTGCGGCGTAACGCCCGTTCCCACATCCGCGCCACGTCCCGATGGCTGGTGAAGCGCACCTTCCCGGCCTTGGTGAAACGCAGGCGCAGGCGGCGCTCGTCCTCAGGAGGCACGGCTGACCAGGCGGACCGGGATCCGCTCCCCCACGCTCAGGTCCTGGCCGGTGCCCTGGCTGCCGCCCGCCGGCGGGACCGGGGACGCCACGACGTGCTCCAGCCCGAAGCCGGTGCAGGCGCCGCAGTCGTAGCAGGGGGTCCAGCGGCAGTCCTCGACCGTCACCCGGGCCAAGCGCGTCCTGCCAGTCGCCCCAGAGGAAGTCGCGGTGCAGCCCCGCCGAGATGTGGTCCCAGGGCAGCGCCTCGTCGCCGGCCCGCTCGCGGTGACAGACCTCGTCCGTGCTCAGACCCTCGGCGGCCAGGGCCGACTCCCACAGCGAGAGGTCGAAGCGCTCGGACCACTCCTGGAAGGTCCCGCCCGCCCGCCAGACCCGCTCGATCACGGCGCCCATCCGGCGGTCGCCCCGGCTGGCCAGCCCCTCGGCGACGGAGGCGGCCGGGTCGTGCCAGCGGATGGTCAGGCCGCGGGTGCGCCTGGCCGCGTCGCGCAGCAGCGCCACCTTGCGCTCGAGCTCGGCCACGGTGTCCTGCCCGAACCATTGGAAAGGGGTGTGCGCCTTGGGCACGAAGCCGCCCACCGAGGCCACCACCGTGACCGACTTCTGGTAGCGCCGGCCGATCTCGACGCAGCGCGCCCCGAGCTCGGCGATGCCGAGCACGTCCTCGTCGCGCTCGGTGGGCAGGCCGATGAGGAAGTACAGCTTGATCCGCCGCCAGCCCTGGCTGAAGGCGGCGTCCACGGCGCCGTAGAGGTCCTCCTCGGTGATCAGCTTGTTGATCACCGTGCGCATCCGCCACGTGCCGCCCTCGGGGGCGAAGGTGAGGCCCGGTGCGGCGGACCTTCTGGATCTCCGCCGCCGTGCCGACCGTGAAGGCGTCCACCCGCAGCGAGGGCAGGCTCACCGAGACCCGCCCGCCGTGCTCGGGGTCCTCGACGATGTCGCGCACGGTGTCCTCGATGCCCGAGAAGTCCGCCGAGGACAGCGACGTCAGCGTGACCTCGTCGTGGCCGCTCCAGTCCAGGCCGCGGCGCACCATCTCGCGCACCTGGGCCGCCGGCCGCTCGCGGACCGGGCGGGTGATCATGCCGGCCTGGCAGAAGCGGCAGCCCCGGGTGCAGCCGCGGAAGACCTCGACGTTGAGCCGGTCGTGGACGACCTCGGTCAGCGGCACGAGCGGCCGGGCCGGGTAGGGCCAGTCGGCCAGGTCGCCGACGGTCCGCTTGGTCACCTCGGCCGGCACGTCCTCGGCACACGGGGACCGTGGACACCAGCCGGCCGTCGCAGGTACGACGGGGTGAAGAGGGCCGGCACGTACACCCCCTCGAGCCGGGCCAACGAGCGCAGCAGCGCAGCCACGCTCGCGCTCGGCCGGGGGCGACGCCGCCAGCCAGGCGCCCAGCACCTCGTTGATCTCCCCCACCACCTCTTCGCCGTCGCCCAGGACGAAGGCGTCGACGAAGTCGGCCAACGGCTCGGGGTTGAAGGCGCAGTGGCCGCCGGCCACGACGAGGGCGTCGGCACCGCCCCGGTCGGCCGCGTGCAGGGGCACCCCGCCAGGTCGATCAGGTTGAGGACGTTCGTGTAGACCAGCTCGGCCGAGAGGTTGAAGGCCAGCACGTCGAAGGCGGCGGCGGGCAGGTGCTGCTCCACGCTGAAGAGGGGCACGCCGGCCGCCCGCATGGCCGCCTCCATGTCGACCCAGGGGGCGTAGGCCCGCTCGGCCACGGCGTCGGGACGCTCGTTGAGGATCTCGTAGAGGATCTGCAGACCCCTGGTTGGGCAGGCCGATCTCGTAGGTGTCGGGGTAGACCAGCAGCCAGGCCACCCTGCCCGGGCCCGTGCTCGGGGTACACGGCCCCCTGCTCGCCGCCGATGTAGCGGGCCGGCTTGGCGACGCCGGGGCAGCAGGCGCTCGATCTGCGGCCAGAGGGACTCCATCGCCCCCAACCCTACGACGCCGCGGGGCTCAACCGCCCGGGACCGACGTGGCCGTGGTCGTCGTGGCGCCGGCCGCGCCGGGCCGTCGTCGTCGTGGTGGTGGTCGGCGTGCCCAGCGGCGCGTTGGAGGGCGGCGCGTCTGGCTGGGCGGGCTGGCCGGCGTGGGGGTCTTCACGGTGGCGCTGACGGGGTTGGCGGCGAGGTAGTCGAAGATGTTGCGCACCAACGGGGCGGCGGCCTCGGCGCCGTAGCCACCCTGGTCGATCACCGCCAGCACGACGTACTGCGGGTTGGGGTTGGGGCCGAAGGCCACGAACCAGCTGTTGGGCTCCTCGCCCGGCCTGGTTCGGCGGTGCCCGTCTTGCCGGCCAGGTTCCACGAGGCCGGGAACCCCTGGAAGGCCCCGTAGGCCGTGCCGTGCGGGCTCGAGATGACCCCCTCGAATCCCTGGAGCATGGCCGCGTAGGTGGTCGGCGAGATGGCCACGTGCCCGGTCACCTGCGGGCGTCAGCTTCTTGACGACCTTGCCCGTCACGGGGTCCACGACCTCGGAGGCGACCTGGGGCGCGTAGCGCGTGCCCCCGTTGGCGAAGGTCGAGTAGGCCACCGCCTGCTCGATGGGCGTGAGCACGGTCTCGCCCTGCCCGAAGGCCATCTCGATGTTGTCGCCCGTGAACCACGAGGCGGCGTAGGGGAACGCCTTGGGCGCCTCGGCGTGCAGCTTGGCCCGGGTCAGGTAGCTGTCCACCCGCCCCTGCGCCTCGCCGGGGAGGTCGATCCCGGTGATCGTCCCCTCGCCGTAGGCGGTGGCCTCGTTCTGGATCGGCGTGTCGCCGAACTGTGCTCGGTCCTGCCAGAACAGGTCGCCCAGGTTGTAGAAGAAGGAGTCGCTCGACACGGTGAGCGCGCCCGAGATGTCGTAGGTGCCGCCGCTGTCGCCCGGGTCGTCGTGCAGGACGCAGCCCGGTGTCGTTGTTGACCCCGGGGGCCGGGCAGCCGGGGATCTTGAACGTCCCGGTGTCGTCGTAGTACTGCGTGGGCGACCGACAGGCCGTCCTGGAGCGCCGCCGTGGCCGTGACCAGCTTGAAGGTCGACCCGGGGGTGTACTGGCCCTCGATGGCGTCGTTGTTCTCGGCACCGCTGGCCTGCAGCGCGGTGAAGTTGGCCGTCGAGATCCCCCCGACCCACTCGTTCAGGTCGTAGGTGGGGTACGAGGCCATGGCCAGGACCTGGCCGTTCTGCGGGTCCATCACGATGGCCGCCCCGTTGGGCGCGGCGGGAGCCGGCCGCCGTCGACCGTCGTCGGGCGTCTTGCGGTCGGCCAGGATCTGCTGCTGCAGGTCGTTCTGCACCGCCTGCTGGAGGCCGGTGTCGATGTTGAGCACCACGGTGTCGCCGATCTGGGGAGCGGTCGTGCTGAGGGTGCCCACGACCGTGCCGCTGGCGTCGACCGAGAGGGCCTGGCGCCCGGCGATCCCGCGCAGGTACGGCTCGTACTGGGCCTCGATTCCCGACACCCCGACCTGGCTGCCCTGGGTGTAGCCGTCGTTGGGGTGGGCGGCCAGGTAGCTCGGTGAGATGTCGCCGACGTAGCCGAGGACGTGGGTGGCCGTGGTCCCGCCCTGGGGGTAGGTGCGCTGCGCCACCGTCTCGACGCTGACACCGGGGTACTCCGCCTGGTGCGTCTGCGAGGTATTGCACGGTGGCGGGCGAGACGCCGACCGCGACCGGCACCGGCTCGTACGGGCTGTACTGGTCGTTGTTGATGGACGCCTGCACCTGCTTGGGCGTCTGGCCCACCAGCGCGGCCACCATGCCCACGATGGTCGGGTTCTGCGCCGCCTCGGCCCGCGAGAGCAGGATCTCCTGCTGCGGGGTGTTGGAGACGAGCACCGTGCCGTTGCGGTCGACGATCTCGCCCCGCGGGGCCGGGACGCTGACGACCCGCACCTGGTTGCGGGTCACCGCGGCGGCGTAGGTCTTCCCCTCGACGACCTGGAGCGTCCACAGCCGCAGGACGAGGACGCCGAAGAGGAGCAGGACGACGATGCCCACGATGCGCAGGCGCAGGTTGGGCCGCGACTCCTCCTCCTCGGGCGAGCCGACGAGCGAGGCGACGTTGACGCTCTTGCGGGGCCGCATGCGCGGCTGGCGGGCCTCGTGGCGCTGCGAGCGGCGCCGGGCCGGACGGTTCGAAGGCTTGGGGTGGAGCCGGTCGCCGCGGATGGGATGGCGGAGGGTCCGCTTCACCAGAGCCTGCTCTCGGCCTGCGCCGAGACCAGCGAACGGCGGTTGCTCTCCCCGGCCAGGGCCCACCGCATCAGCCGGTTGACCGGGAGCACCAGCACCACGCTCGAGATCGCCGACGACCAAGAAGAGCGACAGGAAGTCGATCTGCACCATCTGCTCCTGTCCGAAGATCGCGCCGAGCACGGCGAACAGCATGTCCGCTGCGACGCTCCCCGCGAGCGCGGCCACCGGCTTGAGCCAGGCCGCACGGGGGTCGACGGGCGCCGTCAGCGACCCGGTGACGTAGCCCAGCAGGCAACCCACCAGGGCCGACAGCCCGAAGGGCGTCGGGAGCACCAGGTCGAAGGCCAGCCCGGCCCAGAACCCCACGATGGCGCCCGTCTCGGGACCGTCGAGCAGCGCGGCGCGTGATGGGCAGCAGCCACACGCAGGTCGGGGTGCACGCCGCCGACGCGCAGGGCCACCATCACCGTCTGCTGCACCATGAGCACGACGAAGATCACCAGCGCCACCCGGACCATGGAGCGGGCGGTCATGCCGGCGGCACCCACTGCACGACGTCGACGTAGGCCAGCTGGCTCAGGTTGGCCGCCGGGTCGACCTCGATGGTCTCCTGGCTGGCCCCCGCCGCGGTGTGGAACGACGACACGGTCGCCACGGGGATGCCCGGGGGGAACGATGCCGCCTTGGAGCCCGCTGGTGAACATGACCTCGCCCTTGTGCAGCGGCGTGTGGGGAGGCACCAGGTCCGCCGTCATCGAGCTCCCGGGACCCTGGCCGTCGACGATCCCGCTGTACTGGTTCCCCGGCCCGAAGGTGACCCCGACCTTGGACTGGCCGTCGGTGACGAGCCGGACCACCGAGGTGTGGTGGAAGGACTGGATCACCTGGCCCACGAGCCCGCCCGCCCCGACGACCGGGATAGCCGACGTCGACGCCGTCGGCCCGGCCCTTGTCCAGCGTGATGGTCGCGGTGAAGTTCGACGAGTACTCGTCCTGGGTCTGCGCGGTGACGGTCGGCAGCGACTGCAGGAACGGGAGGTTCTGCAGCGCCGTCAGCTCACGCAGCTGGTTCGCCTCGAAGCCCTTCTCGCTCTGCGCGGCCCGCAGCTGTCCGATCGTCCGCTGCAGCTGCTCGTTCTGCGTCTGCAGCGACCCGTAGTTGAACGCGCCGGCAAAGAAGCTCCCGATCGGGCTGATGATGTCGAGCACCCCTTGACGCAGCGGCGCGTAGACGTCGTTGGCCACCGACTTGACCCCCGACGTCAGGCTGTGGGTCCGCCCGTTGAGGTCGAGGGAGATCAGCGACAACGACGCCACGACCAGGATGATGACCGTCAGCGTGCGGCGCGACCGCCGGGACCGGGCCACCCAGGAACAACCGGCCGATCGATCAGCGAGTGGAGGTGGTGATCAGCACCCGCTTCAGCGCTTCGAACTCCTCCAGGCACTGGCCGCTGCCGACGGCGACGCAGTTGAGCGGGTCCCGGGCCACCACGATGGGCATGCCCGTCTCGTGCTGCAGGCGCGATTCGAGCCCGTGCAGCAGCGCTCCCCCGCCGGTCAGCACGATCCCCTGCTCCATGATGTCGGCCGCCAGCTCGGGCGGCGTCCGGTCCAGGGTGACCTTGACGGCGTCGATGATGGCGGAGACCGGTTCCTCGATGGCCCGCCGGATCTCCTCGGTGGAGACGACGATCGTCTTGGGGAGCCCGCTCACGAGGTCACGGCCGCGGATCTCCGCGTGCAGCTCTTGCTCGAGCGGGTACGCCGACCCGAGCGTGATCTTGATCTCCTCCGCCGTGCGCTCACCGAGCGCGAGGCTGAACTCCTTCTTGACGAAGGAGACGATCGCCTCGTCGAGCTCGTCGCCGCCGATGCGCACCGACTGGCTCGTGACGATGCCGCCGAGCGAGATGACGGCGACCTCGGTCGTGCCACCGCCGATGTCGACCACCATGTTGCCGGTCGGCTCGTGCACCGGCAGGCCCGCGCCGATGGCCGCGGCCATCGGCTCCTCGATGATGTAGGCCCGGCGCGCGCCGGCGTACTCGGCCGCCTCCATGACGGCGCGGCGCTCCACCCCCGTGATGCCCGAGGGCACGCAGATGACCATGCGCGGCTTGGCGAAGCGGCGTTGGTGCACCCGGTGGATGAAGTAGCGCAGCATCTTCTCGCAGATCTCGAAGTCGGCGATGACGCCGTCCTTGAGCGGCCGGATGGCCTGGATGTTCGACGGCGTGCGGCCGATCATCCGCTTGGCCTCGGCCCCCACCGCCAGCGGGCGTCCGTCCTTGATGTCGACCGCGACGACGGACGGCTCGTTGAGGACGATGCCGCGGCCGCGGACGTACACCAGCGTGTTGGCGGTGCCCAGGTCGACCGCCATGTCACGACCAAGGAGGGAAAGACGATTTTCGGCCATAGCTGGAACTCTCCCGACGGAAGGCGGCGAGGGCGCCGGACGGACCCGGCACCCGAGACGGTGCGCCCACAGGCTACGGGACGCACGCAGGGTCCACAAGGCGGCCGGCGGGCCACGCCCGTCTGACCTGGGATTCGGCGCGCCCGACGGCGCGACCGACCGTGTGCCTACGACCCCGCCAGGCCCGGGAAGAACAGCGCGATCTCCCGCGCCGCCGACTCGTGCGAGTCGGAGCCGTGCACGAGGTTCTCGGTCGTCTCGATCCCGAACTCGCCGCGGATGGTGCCCGGCGCCGCCTCGGCCGGATTGGTGGCGCCCACCATCAGGCGCACGACGGCGTAGGTGTCCTTGGGTCCCTCCACCACCATGACGAGCGAGGGCGAGCGGGTGATGAACGCCACCAGGTCGCCGAAGAACGGGCGCTCCGCGTGCTCGGCGTAGTGGGCCTCGGCCACCTCCTTGGGGATGGTCCGGAGCTCGGCCGCCACCAGGCGCAGCTTCTTGCGCTCCAGGCGGCTGATGATCTCTCCGGCCAGGCCCCGCTCGACGCCGTCGGGCTTCACGATGACAAGGGTGCGGTCCACGAGGGGTCGACACTACCAACACGCCGCACGCCGGGTCCGGCCGCCGTCAGCGACCGGCATCCTCCCAGGGCACGGCCGAGGCGAGCGCGTCGGCCCGCGCCGCGCCCACCACGTAGAGCGACCCCGCCACGACCACCAGGCCGTCGGCGTCGACCATCCCCCGGGCCACGCGCAACGCGTCGCGCACCTCGGGCTCCTCGAAGACCGCCAGCCCGAGCGCGCGCCCGGCCTCGGAGACCGCGGCGACCGGCATGGCGCGCGGCGAGTCCGGCTCGCAGGCGACGACCGCGGTCACGCCGGCCGACGCCAGCGGCGCCAACATGGCCGACGGGTCGCGGCCCGAGAGCATGCCCACCACGGCGACCGAGACCCCGTCGACGGCGAACTCCTCGGTCAGCGCGTCACCGAGCGCGGCCATGCCCGCCGCGTTGTGCGCGCCGTCGACCAACAGCAGCGGTCGGCGCCCCAGCACCTCGAGGCGGCCGGGGACCCGCACCGCGGCCAGTCCCTCCTCCACCACGGCGGGGGCCAGCGGTTCGCCGAAGAACGCCTCCACCGCGGCCAGGGCCACGGCGGCGTTGTCGCCCTGGTGGGCGCCGTGCAGCGGCAGCAGGACGTCCTCGTAGCGCCCCCCCGGGGTCCACAGCGTGACCAGCCGCCCACCCACCGCCACCCGGTTGGACGAGCAGCCGAAGTCCGTCCCGGCCACCCAGACCGACGCCGCGCCGGCGTCGGCGGCCCGCTGCACCACGACGTCGACCAGCTCGGGCGCCATCTCCCCCACCACGACCCGGCTGCCCGGCTCGATGATCCCCGCCTTGTCGCTCGCGATCCCCTCGAGCGTGGGGCCGAGGACGTCGGTGTGGTCGAAGCTCACGTTGGTGATGACCGCCACGTCACCGTGCACCACGTTGGTGGAGTCCCACGTCCCGCCGAGGCCCACCTCGACGACCATGGCGTCGACCGCCTCGGTGGCGAACCACGACAAGGCCGCCGCGGTGAGCAGCTCGAAGCGGGTCGGACGCTCGGGCAGCAGCGCCTCGAGCAACGCCAGCTCGGTGAGGACGTCGGTCAGTGACTCGTCGTCGATGGGCTGCGCGTTGCGAGCCAGGCGCTCGGCCACCGCGTGCAGGTTGGGGCTGGTGAAGGTCCCGACGCTGAGCCCCTTCGCCATCAGCAGCGCGGTCGCCATGGCCGAGGTCGAGCCCTTGCCGTTGGTGCCGGTGATGTGGATGGACGGGATGGAGTCCTGGGGCTCACCGAGCAGCGAGGTCAGGGCGCGCATGCGGTCCAGCGTGGGCAGGGCGCGGCGAGCCGGCATGGTCGCCTCGAAATCGACGTGGCCGTCCAGCCAGGCGAGCGCGTCCTCGACCCCGTCGAAGGGCAAGGACACCGGCTCGTCCACCGCGACCGGTCCCGGGTGGGTCAGGACGCGGCGCGGCGGGAGCGCGTCGACTTGGCCGGCGCGCCCCCGAGCGGCACGAGCGTCGGGGCGACCCGGTCGAGCACCACGGAACGGTCCACCACGCACTTGCCCACGTCGGTGCGACTGGGCAGGTCGTACATCACGTCGAGCAGGACCTCTTCGAGGATGGCGCGCAGGCCGCGGGCGCCGGTCCCCCGCAGCAACGCCTGCTCGGCCACCGCCTCGAGCGCGTCGGGTGTGAACTCGAGCTCCACGTTGTCGAGCGCGAAGACCCGCTCGTACTGCCGGGTCAGCGCGTTCTTCGGCTCGACGAGGATCTGCACCAGCGCGTCCTTGAAGAGCGGCGACACGGCGCTCACCACGGGCAGGCGCCCGATGAACTCGGGGATGAGCCCGAACTTGATCAGGTCCTCGGGGAGCACGTGGCGCAGGATCTCGCCGTCGTCGCGGTCCTTGCGATGCACCTCGGCCCGGAAGCCGATGCCGCGCTTGCCGATGCGCCCCTCGATGAGCTTGTCCAACCCGGCGAACGCTCCGCCGCAGATGAACAGGATGTTCGTGGTGTCGATCTGGATGAACTCCTGGTGCGGGTGCTTGCGCCCGCCCTGGGGCGGCACGGAGGCGGTGGTGCCCTCCAGGATCTTGAGCAGCGCCTGCTGGACGCCCTCGCCCGACACGTCGCGGGTGATGGAGGGGTTCTCGCTCTTGCGGGCGATCTTGTCGATCTCGTCGATGTAGATGATGCCGGTCTCGGCCCGCTTCACGTCGTAGTCGGCCGCCTGGATCAGCTTCAAGAGGATGTTCTCCACGTCCTCGCCGACGTAGCCCGCCTCGGTCAGCGCCGTGGCGTCCGCGATGGCGAAGGGGACGTTCAGCATCCGGGCCAGTGTCTGGGCCAGCAGCGTCTTGCCGCACCCGGTCGGGCCCAGCAACAAGATGTTGGACTTGGCCAGCTCGACGCCGTCCTCCTGGGTGGGCGGCCCGGCCTGCACCCTCTTGTAGTGGTTGTAGACGGCGACCGAGAGGATCTTCTTGGCGTACTCCTGCCCGACGACGTAGTCGTTGAGGAAGTCGAAGATCTCCCGCGGCTTGGGCAGGTCCTCGAAGCTCAGCTCGGTGGACTCGTCACGCTCCTCGGCGATGATGTCGTTGCACAGGTCGATGCACTCGTCGCAGATGTAGACACCGGGGCCCGCGATCAGCTTCTTGACCTGTTTCTGCGTCTTGCCGCAGAAGCTGCACTTGACGAGATCCCCGCCCTCACCGAACTTCGCCACCAGATCGCTTCTCCCGTCCCCGTGCTCGATGGTCCTATGCGGCGCCGATGGCCTCGAGCGGGGCGACGGTGCGTGCGGTGATGACCTCGTCGATCACACCGTAGGTCACCGCCTCCTCCGCCGTCATGATGAAGTCCCGCTCGGTGTCCTGCGCCACCTTCTCCTGGGTCTGCCCGGTGTCCTCGGCCAGCATGCCCGAGAGCAGATCGCGCATGCGGAGGATCTCCTTCGCCTGCAGCTCGATGTCACTGGCCTGACCCTCCACCCCGCCCCAGGGCTGGTGCAGCAGTATGCGGGCGTGGGGCAGTGCGAAGCGCTTGCCCTTGGCCCCGGCCGCCAGCAGCACGGCCGCGGCCGAGGCGGCCTGCCCGAAGCAGAAGGTCGACACGTCGGCCTTGATGAACTTGAGCGTGTCGTAGATGGCGAAGAGCGCCGTGATCTCGCCACCGGGCGAGTTGATGTAGAGGTGGATGTCCTTGTCCGGCTCCTCGGACTCGAGGAAGAGCATCTGGGCGCAGATGAGGTTGGCCACCGCGTCGTCGACCGGAGTGCCGAGGAAGATGATGCGCTCGCGCAGCAGCCGCGAGTAGAGGTCATAGGCGCGCTCGCCGCGGTTGGACGACTCGATCACCGTGGGGACCAGATAGTTGTACGCCTTCACTCGGTCCCCCGGATTCTGCATCTTCACTCGCTCTCCTCGCTCTGCTCGACTTCGTCGTCCTTCGAGGCATCAACCCGGAGGTCCTCCCGTGACATCGGGTTGCCCTCTTCGTCGAAGAGATCCACGTGGTCCAGCAGCCACTCCAGCGCCTTGCCCTTGCGCAGCTCCGAGCGTACCGCGCCGGTCCGACCGGCCGTGTCGAGTTGGCGGCGCAGCTCGGCCGGCGAGGTCCCCATCCGCTCGGCCATGGTGGCTATCTCGGCATCGAGCTCCTCGTCACTGAGCGTCAACTCCTCGGCCTCCACCAGGGCACGAAGCGCCAGGTCGGCCTTGACGGCCGCCTGTGCGTCCACCCGGACCGCCGCCAGCAGCTCGTCGGGCGAGGTGCCCGTGGCCTGGAAGTACTCGGCCAGTCCCAGCTTCTGGGCCTCCAACCGGTGCTGGAGGTCGTGCAGCCGCTCGTTGACCTCGGCGTCGACCAGGACCTCGGGGACCGCGTCGTCGTCGACCAGACCGGCCACCGCCTCGATCGTCTTCTGGCGCAGCGCCATCTGGCTCTGCATCAGCTTCACGCGGCCCGATCCGGTCCTCGATGTCGGCTCGCAGCTCGGCCACGGTGGCGAACTCGGAGCTCTCCGCCGCCCACTCGTCGGTCGCCTCGGGCAGCTTCTTGACCTTGACCTCCTTGACGAGCACCCGGAAGGCGATGGTCTGCTCGGGGTCGTTGGGGTTCGCCGCGTCGAAGGCGACGATGGCACCCGGCCTTGGCGCCGTGCAGCTCCGCGTCGAGCTCGGGGACGATCGACGCGCTGCCGACCTCGTAGAGGTAGTCGTCGACGCCGACGACCTCGGCGCCGGTGGCGTCGTTGCCGTGCAGGTCGATGGTCACGAGGTCGCCGTCGATGGCGGGGCGGTCCACGACGTCGAGCTCCGCGTCGTTCTCGCGCAGCCGGTCGAGCTGGCTCTGGACCTCCTCTTCGCTGACGCCGAGGCCGGGCAGGGTGACCTGCAGGCCGTCGTAACCGGGGATGGCGACGAGCGGGCGCACCTGGACGACGGCATCGAAGGAGACGGCGCCGCCGTCCTCGCCGCCGGTGATGTCGATCTCGGGCTGCGCGATCGGATCGAGCTCGGTGTCGACGACGGCGCGGGCGTAGAAGTCGGGCAACGACTCGCGCAGCGCCTCGGCCCGCAGCGCGCCGGCGCCACCCATGCGTGCCTCGAGCACCTTGCGCGGCACCTTGCCCGGCCGGAAGCCGGGCACGCGCACCTGCCGGGCCAGCGTGCGCACGACGTCGCCGAGCGCGCGATCGAACTCGGGCTCGTCGATCTCCACCCTCAGGCGGACGAGGTTCCCCTCCAGTGGCTCGGTGGTGGCACGCATCACGAATCCGCCATGCTACCGGCCACCTCGGGACCGGGGCGCACAGACGTTGCGGAGGGGAACGGTGCCCATGGAGGCGATCAGAACATGAAGTTCATCGCGCCGAGGACCTTGCGGCCCGACCACCGCGTCGCCCCGCAGCTCCACACCACCGGCGGCCTGCACCTGCTCCGACGTGGCCCGGCCGCAGCCGAGGCGCACGAAGTCGATGCTCGAGAGCGACAGCGTGACCGTCGGGTCCACCTCGTCGCCGACCGGCCGGGCCCGCCCGCCCTCGACGGCAACCGTGAACGCGCGCGCGTCGTTACCCGGGCCCCGAGACGTCGAAGCGGACGGCGGTGCCGTCGGCGCAGCCGGCCTGCTTGCCGACGACGAACGGCATGGCGCCCTGCACCCGCCCCAGCGAGAGCGCCGAGGCCCGGTTCCCGCTCCCGCCCGGCCGGTCGAGGGCGCGGCGGGCGTCCTGCTCGTGCACCCAGCTGTCGAAGGCCCGCACCTCCATGAACGTGGCGTGGGGCACGTCGCCCACCGGGCTCCAGCCGACGGCCGCCCACTCGTCCTCACCGAGCGCCTCCAGCTGGGCCAGCCGGGTGCGCGGTCACCTCGACGAACTCGGCGCGGACGGTCGCGCCCGGGAACGGCCGGCGCACGGCGATCCAGGCCTCGTTGCGGGCCCCGACGTCGTTCTTCACGTGGTCGCCCAGTGGGCCGTCCCACTCCGGCGCCGGCTCGCCCATGATGATGCGCTCGATCCCGATGAGGTGCGACAGCTGGTCCTTCACGTCCCAGCCCGGGCACTCCGTGGGCAGGGCCCACTCGGTGTCGGACAACTCGTAGGTGACCTCGGCCAGCTCCGCCCCAGGTCTCGGCCAGCGCCACGGTGGCCTCCAGTCCCCGTTGCGCCCAACCACCGTCCTGACCTGCGCCGACGTCCGTCACGGGACCGACCTTATCCCCGAGTCCGTGCCTGCGGCACGGTGACCGCCGTGCGACCATCCCCCATTTTTTGGAACCCCCCCGCTACGTTCGTCACCCGTCCAGGGCCATCACCGACCAGAGGAGTTGCCATGGCTAACTACGAGGGGTACTGCGTGAAGTGCCGGGAAAAGCGTGAGTTCGACGGCCAAGAAGTCGAGTTGGCCAACGGCCGCCGCGCCGCACAGGGCACCTGCCCGGTCTGCGGCACCAAGATGAACCGGATCTTGGGCAAGGCCAAGGTCTGAATCCCGACGGCACGTCGGCCCGGTGAGCGTGCCGCGGGCCGACGTGAGACGATGCAGCCCATGCACGACCTGATCATCAAGGGCGGGACGCTCGTCGACGGGACCGGCGCCGCGCCGCGTCGTGCCGACGTCGCGGTGGATTCCGGCCGCATCACCGAGGTGGGCACGGTCGGGGGCGGCGCCACCCGGACCATCGACGCCGACGGCCTGCTGGTCACCCCGGGCTGGGTCGACGTCCACACGCACTACGACGGCCAGGTCACCTGGGACTCCGAGCTGGCCCCGTCGTCGTGGCACGGCGTGACGACCCTGGTCATGGGCAACTGCGGCGTCGGCTTCGCTCCGGCCGCGCCCGACCGCCACGACTGGCTCATCGGTCTCATGGAGGGGGTCGAGGACATCCCCGGCACGGCGCTGGCCGAGGGGATCGAGTGGGAGTGGGAGTCCTTCCCCGAGTATCTCGACGCGTTGGAGCGCCGGCGCTGGACGGTCGACGTCGGCACCCAGGTCCCCCACGGCGCCGTGCGGGCCTACGTCATGGGCGAGCGGGGCGCCCGCAACGAGGCGGCCACGGCCGACGACATCGGGGCCATGCGGGCCATCGTCCTCGAAGCGCTGCGGGCCGGCGCCCTCGGGTTCTCCACCTCGCGGACGATGGGGCACCGCGCCATCGACGGCGAGCTCGTCCCGGGCACCTATCGCCGCCGAGGACGAGCTGTTCGGCATCGGGTCCGCGCTGGGCGAGGCGGGCGCCGGCGTCTTCGAGCTCGCCCCGCTCGGCTCCGCCGGCGAGATGCTGCAGGACGCGTGGACGGAGGTCGACTGGATGCGTCGTCTCTCGGCCGCCATCGACCGGCCCGTGTCCTACGTGCTGCTCCAGCACGACGACGACCCCGAGCTGTGGCGCAAGCAGCTGGCGGCGTCGCTCGACGCCTGTGCCGAGGGGGCCCGGCTCTACCCCCAGATCGCCGGGCGCCCGACGGGGATCCTCTCGGGCCACCACACGACGCTGTGCTTCTTCCGCGACATCCCGGCGTACGCCGAGCTGCGGGCCCGCTGCTCGTCGGCCGACGAGCTCGCCGGCGCGCTGGCCGACCCCGAGGTGCGCGCGTCGATCCTGTCGTGGACGCCCTCGTCGCCGGCCGAGGCCGAGGCGATGGAGAGGGCGTACCACCGCACCTTCGTGCTGGGGGACCCGCCCGACTACGAGCCCGGGCCGGAGCGCTCGCTGGCGGGCCTGGCCGCGGCGCGCGGGGTGCCACCGCTGGAGGTGGCCTACGACGAGCTGGCCCGCGACGGCGGCCAGGGGCTGCTCTACATCCCGATCCTCAACTACGCCACGGGCGACCTCGACCACGTGCGCGAGATGATGCTGCACCCGCAGGGACTGATCGGGCTGGCCGACGGGGGCGCCCACACCGGGACCATCTGCGACGCGTCCATGCCCACCTTCATGCTCACCCACTGGACGCGGGACCGCACCCGCGGCGAGCGGCTGCCGCTCGAGTACGTGGTGAAGAAGCAGACGCACGACACCGCGCGCCTCTACGGGATGTCGGACCGCGGGCACCC
The DNA here is from genome assembly GCA_963774485.1 of uncultured Acidimicrobiaceae bacterium. Taxonomy (GTDB): domain Bacteria; phylum Actinomycetota; class Acidimicrobiia; order Acidimicrobiales; family RAAP-2; genus Bog-473. The sequence continues at coordinate 65,534 of CAVZFG010000021.1, read as the reverse complement.
TGGAGCCGGGCGCGCTGGGCGACGTCAACCTCATCGACTACCAGGGCTTGTCGCTCGGCGCGCCCTACGTGAAGACCGACCTGCCGGCGGGCGGCCGGCGGCTGCTCCAAAAGGCCTCGGGCTACGTGGCCACGATCAAGGCGGGGACCGTCACCTTCGAGCACGGCGAGGCGACGGGCGAGCTGCCCGGGCGCCTGGTGCGCGGCGCCCGCTGAACGGCAACGATCCGGCCGGCGCCGGCGGGCGGCCCGTACGGCAGACTGCAGTCCGTATGGAGGCGCCGCTGACCCAGTACGCGCTCCGCGACGGCATCCACATCGGCTACCAGGTGTGGGGGGCGGACCGATCCGGCGCGGTCGACGTCCTGGAGTTCAACAGCGGGTTGATGATCTCGGTCGACGACACGGTCGACGAGCCCAACTGGCTGCGCTACACGTCACGGGTGGCGGACTTCTCGCGGCTGATCCGCTTCGACGCCGGCGGCCTCGGGCTGTCGGACCCTCTGCCGACGGGGACCGACCCCTCCATCGAGGGCTGGGGGCGTGACGCGCTGGCCGTGATGGACGCGGCGGGTTGCGCACGGGCGGTGGTGCTGGCGGTGACGGGCGGCACCATGGCCGCCCTGTGGCTGGCGGCCACGCACCCCGAGCGGGTGACCTCGCTCGTGATCGTGAACGGCACCGCACGGGTGGGCCAGGCCGAGGACTACGGCTTCGGCGTGCCCGACGACCTCATGGCCGGCGCGGCAGACATCGACGTGCCGCTGACCGAGGGCAACGTGCCGCAGGACATCGCCATCTTCGCCCCGAGCCTGGCCCACCGGGTCGGCTTCCAGGACTGGTGGGGGCGGGCGGCCCGGCGTGGGGCCAGCCCCGCCACCGCCACCGCCTTCAACCTCGTCACCTTCTCCGCCGACCTGCGCTGGTGCCTCCCCGAGGTCACGTGCCCGACGCTCGTCATCGCGCGCACCGAGAGCTTCGCCAACCTCAGCCAGCACGGCCGCTACCTGGCCGAGCACATCGCCGGCGCCCGTTTCGTCACGTTCCCCGGGCACGACCTGCTCCCCTGGGCAGGCGAGTTCGACTCCATCGTCGACGAGATCGAGGAGTTCGTGACCGGGGCGCGGGAGGCGCACGCCGTCACGCGCCTGCTGTCGACCGTGCTCTTCACCGACATCGTCGACTCGACGGGCCGGGCGGCCGAGGTGGGCGACCGCCAATGGCGCCGCGTGCTCGACGAGTTCGAGGTCAACGTGGGCCGGCTGCTCGCCCGGCACGACGGGGTCCTGGTGAAGACGACCGGCGACGGCATCTTGGCCCGCTTCGCCGCGCCGGCGCAGGCGGTGCGCTGGCGCGCTGTCCATGGTGGAGGCGGCCGACAGCTCGGGCCTGCAGCTGCGGGCGGGGCTGCACGCGGGCGAGGTGGAGCTGCGCGGCGACGACATCGGCGGGCTGGCCGTCCACATCGCCTCGCGGGTCAGCGCGATGGCTGAGGCGGGTGAGGTGCTGGTGACCGGCACCGTGCGCGACCTGGTGGTCGGCTCGGGCATCGTCTTCGACGACCGCGGCCGGCACGAGCTCAAGGGCGTGCCCGGCGAGTGGCAGGTGCTGGCGGCGGCGCAGCCCTGAACCGCCCGCACGCGGCACGACCTCACCTGCCGCTGCGCCGGGCTGCGGAAGCCGGTCAACCCCGGGTTGCCCGAGGCGGCCTGCCCTTCGAGCCCCGAGGCCCAGCTGAGCGCCTCGGGGCGGATGCCTACCAGCCGGCGCTGCCCGGCACGCCCTTGAACGGGCCCGCCAGATCGGCGGTGACCCAGCCCCCGTAGAAGCCACCCGGCTGAGGGACGACCCTCTCGTCATCGACAAAGCAGGCATCCATGCGGCCCGCATAGAACGCCACGTAGCCGGCGACGGCCCCGAACCCGGCGGTCGGGCTGTCGTAGCCCCAGGCCGCGTCAGACTCCGCCCGTTCACCTGCACACACGTCGAAGTACCGCGCTTCGCCCTTCCACTCGCAGAACGAGCGCCGGGAGCTGGGCACGAGGCTGCCCGGCCGGATGTCGCCGGACGGCACGTAGTAGTTGGGCGGGTGACTCGTCTCGAGGACGCGGTACGCGGCGGTCGTGTCGACGATGACAAGACCTCCGAGCTCGACCCGGATTCGACGCCGGACCGGTTCGAGGCGCGGGGGCCGTGGATAGTCCCACACCGACTCCATGCCGGGTCGTACCGGATCAGGCCGGGGCCGCATGGAGCCGGTGCCTCCGACCACCGCGATCGAGGGGGCGACGCATTCGACGCCGCCTGCCGCCTCTTCGCGATTCAGAGCAGGGCACGGAGAACGCTGGTCTGCGAGTGGGCCGGGTTCCCGTCGTCGGACTGGAGGCTCACGTCGACAGCGGAGTACCCCGCCATGAGTCCGGCGGTCACCTCATAGTCTCCGTTCCCCGATGGCGGGAGCACGCCCACGGCAAGCATCTTCTGGGTGGCCGGGTCGAGCAGCCAGACCTCGTAGAACTTCTGGCTCGAGAGCCCCCCGAGGTCCCGAGTCCGCACGATCATGTGCCGGGTGGGTCCCTCGGCCAGGACCGTTACCGAGCCCGTGGCGGTGCGCGGGGCCTGGAGCGGCTGCAACGAACCCTGCGCGACGACCGGTGGCGTCGAGGGGTGGCGGGCCAGCACGCCGAAGGCACCGAGCGCTCCCAGCGCGATCACGGCGGCGGCCGACGCCAGCACGACGACCAGGCGGCGACGTGGCCCAGAGGTTCGCCGTGCCTCGTCCTGCGCAGACGGCAGGGTCAGCGGCGGCAGGGCCCGCTCCCAGGGCACGAACTCGGGCGCCCACGGGACCACCGCGCCGGTGGTCGTGCGGTCCCCGTCTGGCCGTCCCGACGGGGCGACAAGTTCCCGATCGGCGCGGGCAGCCGAGGTGAGTGCCCCGTGAGCGACGACGAGGTCGAGCAGCTCCCCGGCGCACGACCTGCAGGCCCTGAGATGCCGGCCCATGGCGATGGTGTCGTCCCGGCCCACCTCGCCGGCGAGTAGACCGACGAGATCGGGGGCGCGTGCCCGGGCGCCGTGTCGTCGCTCACGAGAGCTCACCTCCGTCCACGATCGCGGCCAGTCGCCGCATGCCGCGGGCCATACGGGCCTTGACGGTGCCGATCGGAATGCCCAACTTTGTGGCAATTTCCTGCTGGGTGAGATCCCCGAAATAGGACAACTCGATCGCCTCCTGCTGATCGACGGAAAGCTGTGTCATGGCCGCACGGACCTCGGCCGCCCAGGCCAGGCGCTCGACGAACTGGTCCCCGTCCTCTCCGGAGAGCTCGCGGACCGCGTCGACGGAGACGACCTGATGGTGGCGGCGGCGCAATTGGTCGATCGCTCGCTTGCGCGCGATCCCGAACAGCCATGCCTCGAAGGGGCGGTCGGCATCCACTCGGTCACGGGTCCTCCAGACCTCCAGAAAAACGATCTGCAACAGATCGTCGATCTCATCGGCGGCGACGAAGCGCCGCAGATAGCCGCGAACCATCGGACCGTACAGCCGATAGCTCTCCTCCAGGGCGCGCTCGTCCCCGTTGGCGAGGCGCGCGACAACAGACGGCGAAGACACCGTGTGCATCACGACCTTGGAAACGAGCCCGTCGCGGCGCCGCGGCTCGAGGGTGACCTCGGGATCACGATGCAGCCGGGGGCAGGAGCACACCGTTGATGACGTGGATCACGCCGTTGGCGGCGATGATGTTGGTCTTGATGATCTGAACGGTCCTGCCTTTCCCGTCCGTGATGGTCAATTTCCCGTTGGCCGAGTTCACGGTGAACGTCGCACCGTTGACCGTCTTGACGGGACCAGGAGGGATCTCGGAAGCCGTCAGGGCTCCCGGCACGACGTGGTAGGTGAGAATGCCGGCCAGCTCAGCCTTGTTGGCCGGCTTCAGCAGCGTGCGGAGCGTGCCCTTGGGAAGCGCCGCGAAGGCACGATTGGTGGGCGCGAAGACGGTGAAGGGTCCGGTGCCCTCGAGCGTCTTGGCCAATCCGGCCGCCTTGACGGCTGCCACCAGCGTCGAGAACTGAGGATTGTGCTCGGCGATCTGGACCACGTTCTCCGATGACGTCGCGTTGGGCGCGGCGGCCGACGCCGGAGAGGACGCGCCCGAAGCGCTTGGGCTACTGACGCCGGCGGCGCCGAGCACGCCGAGTGCGATCAAAGCAGTGGTGGCCGAGAGGCCCTTGCGAAGTCTCATGTGTACGTGCTCCTTGTGTGAGGGCCCCTTGTGGACCGTTCCTCTTCTTGGTCACCTTCGGAGGAGAACGACGCGCGGTTGCCGGTGACGACCCGGATGCACGTTATTTAACACTAAATTCGAAGATACGCAGGGTCATCGACGGCTGATGGCGTCGGCGATCGGTGAACCGGTCGCCCTGAGGCGCCCGCAGACGGTCTCTGGCGACGTGGGGCGTGGGACGGGTCATCGAGCCTCTGGGCATCGAGAATCGCTCGACGATCGTCCTCTTCCTCGTGGACGGGTCAGGCGGCCTGCGCTGGTCCGGGTCGGGCGGGTTCGATCCGCCGCGGCAGCGTTGGCGCGATCTCTTGCCATTGAGTCGGTGCACGCCACGATCGCTCCAAGGACGCAATGAGCGTGGCGAGATCGCCTACGCTGGGTATCCGCTGACGGAGCGTCGAGGACGGGGTCTCCTGAGGGGGGTTGCCGCAGAGGTTCAGTTCAGAGCGTTGTTTGACGGGATGTGGCGCAGCTTGGCAGCGCGCCTGCTTTGGGAGCAGGAGGTCCGGGGTTCAAATCCCCGCATCCCGACCAAATGGGCGTGACCCCACGAGCGTCCACACGGCGAGCCGCGAGCCGCCAGCCTGCCTGGACAAGAATGCGCCGGTGACCGCCGACGGGGAGGAGAGCCACCCAGCCGCACGGATCGTCCTCCTGACCCTCGCTTCGGCGCAGTTCCTCATGACGCTGGACAGCTCGGTGATGAACGTCTCCATCGCCACGGTTGCCCACGACGTCGGCACGACCGTGACGGGGATTCAGCTCGCCATCACCCTCTACACGCTCGTCATGGCCGCGTTCATGATCACGGGCGGCAAACTCGGCCAGATCTTCGGGCGTCGGCGCGTCTTCATGATCGGCTGCGTGATCTACGGGACGGGCTCGTTGATCACGGCCCTCGCCGGTTCGCTGCCCGTCCTGTTGTTCGGGTGGTCCCTGCTCGAGGGTCTCGGGGCGGCGCTCATCATGCCGGCGGTCGTGGCGCTGGTGGCGACGAACTTCGGGGCAGCCGCCCGCCCCCGTGCCTATGGACTGGTGGCGTCCGCCGGTGCGATCGCCGTCGCCGTCGGACCCTTGGTGGGGGGTCTTCTCACCACCTATGCCAGCTGGCGCTGGGTGTTCGCCGGCGAGGTCGTGATCGTGCTGTGCATCCTGATCCTGGCCCGGCGGATGGCGGACTCCCCCGCGGTGCCCGGCGTTCGGCTCGACCCGGTGGGCACCGTGCTCTCGGCGGCCGGGCTCGGGATGGTCGTCTTCGGCGTCATCCGCTCGGGGACGTGGGGCTTCGTGCAGCCCAAGCCCGACGCCCCGCAGTGGCTCGGCACCTCTCCGGTCATCTGGCTCCTGCTGGGTGGCGCCGCTGTGCTGACCGTCTTCATGCTGTGGGAGAACCGGCAGCTGCGGCGGGACAAGCCCGCTTTGCTCGATCCGGCCCTGCTCCGCGTGCCGAAGCTCCAGGCCGGCTTGACCGCCTTCTTCTTCCAATTCCTTCTGCAGGCCGGCCTCTTCTTCGTGATACCCCTCTTCTTGTCGGTGGCCCTCGGCCTTTCCGCGGTGGCCACCGGTGTCCGGCTCCTGCCCCTCTCCCTCACCCTCCTCGTCGCCGCCATCGGCGTCCCGAGGTTGTTCCCCGACGCGTCGCCGCGACGGATCGTCCGGATCGGCTTCACCCTCCTGTTCCTGGGCATCGTGGTGCTGCTCGTCGCGCTCGACGAGGGAGCCGGGCCCGAAATCACCACGTGGCCCATGTTGCTGGCCGGGCTCGGCATCGGGAGCCTGGCCTCACAGCTCGGTGCCCTCACCGTGTCGTCGGTGCCCGAATCGCAGAGCGGCGAAGTCGGCGGGATCCAGAACACCGTCACGAACCTGGGCGCGTCCATTGGCACCGCGCTGGCGGGAACCATCCTCATCGCGGTGTTGACCACCACCTTCCTCGGGGGCGCCGCCGCCAACCCCGCCATCCCCAAGGAGATGTCGGCCCAGGCTCAGGTGGAGCTGTCCGCCGGCATCCCATTCGTCAGTGACGCCGAACTCAATGCGACCCTGGAGAAGGCCGGTGTGCCCCCGACGACGGCGGCGGCGATCGTGGACGAGAACGCCACGAGCCGGATCAGCGGGCTCCGGGCCGCGCTGGCCGTGCTGGCCCTCCTCGCGCTCGTGGCCCTCGCCTTCACCCGCCGCCTGCCCATCGTCCAGCCGAAGGACGCGGCCGTGCCCGGTGAGGAGATCGAGGGCGAGGGGGGCGGCGAGGGCGGAAGCGACGACGAGGGGAACGGCGTGTCGACGAAGAGCGGGCGGCTCAGGCCCGCCGGAGCGTGACGCTGCACCACGCACGTTTGCGGCAACCGGGACACGTCATGCGGCGATCGAAGCGCCCCCGGGGTAGCCAGATGCCGATCGGGAACTGGAAGATGAGCAGGTCGAGCGCACCAACGTGGGAGGTCTGGCGGCACCGCTCGCACACGACGGTGAACGTCCCCCGGGCGTCGAGCGGGTTCCCCGAAGTGGCCACCCTGCTGTCGGACTCGGGGCGGGCACCCGAATAGAGGGCGCGTTTGCCGACGGGCAGTGTCACCGCCGAGGCGGGCGATCCGCCCGGGCCTTCGGTGGATTCGCCCGAGGGCACCCAGAACAGCGCGCGCTTGCCCAGGGGATCGGGTGCCTTGTCCCCGCGTGAAGCCGCCATGTCAGGTGCTCTGCATGGCGTCGTAGACCGACGTCGAGAGCGTCCGGTACGCCACCGCACCGGCGGAAGCGGGGGCGTGCTGGAGCACGGACTGCCCGAGGCCGGGGGCCTCCGCGAAGCGCACCGACTTCGGCACCGGGGGCTCGAAGAGCGGCAGACCGTAGCGATGCTCCACTTCGGAGAGGACCTGGCGCGAATGCGTCGTCCGGCTGTCGAACATGGTGGGGACGACGCCGAGGACTCGCAGCTTCTCGTTGGCGAACTGGCGCACGTCCTCGATGGTCTCGAGCAGCTGGCCGACGCCGCGGTGACTGAGCGCCTCGCACTGCAAGGGCACGAGGACGGCCTCGGCGGCCGTGAGGCCGTTGATGGTCAGCACACCGAGCGACGGCGGGCAGTCGATCAACACCGCGTCGTACTCGTCGAGCACCGGAAGCAGGGCGCGGGCCAGCACGTGCTCACGCCCCGTCCGGCTGAGGAGATGCACTTCCGCCCCGGCCAGGTCGATCGTCGCCGGCACGAGGTAGAGGCCATCGACGCCCGGGACGGCACGCACCACCTCGGCCATGCGGGACCGGCGGACGAGCACGTCGTGCAGCGAGGGGCCAAGATCGTCGGGATCGAAGCCGAGGGAGAAGGTGAGGCACGCCTGGGGGTCGAGGTCCACCACGAGGACACGACGTCCCTGTTGCGCAAGGGCCACTCCGAGTGACTGCACGGTGGTCGTCTTGGCGACGCCGCCCTTCTGATTGGCGACCGCAAGGACTTTGACCATCGCGTGACTATAGGACCGCAGCCGTGAGGATTCTCCCGACGGCGAAATGCGCCCCCTCAGCGGTAAGCGGCTTCCTGGCTCGCCACGTCGGCGACCAGGTTGCCCAGGGCGAGGTTGACGTCCTGGAGGTGGTAGCCCCAGGCGGGTCCGAGTGCGTTGGCCACGGTGGGGCGGGGGTCACCGGGCACAGCCGCCGTCGTGACCTGCAACCAGGTGGCAGCGCCCTGCTGCTCGCACTGGGCCGTGTACAGACCTGGGAAGGTCACCCACGGCGTGGTGACTCCCAAGCGTCCACCCTTCGAGACCTGGCTGATGAAATAGGGCTCGAGCGCACCGGCCTGGGTCGAGAACGTCGCCGGGTTGACGCAGACCACCTGCTGGCCGCTCTTGGTGGTCTGGCCCGACTGAAGGCTGACGCCCTGACCAGGACGCCCGAACAGTGCGTCCGCCGGGGGCGTTGAGCCGAAGGTCGAATAGGCGATCACGCACCTGGTCGACGAGGCCGACTGGCACGCGGGGATGTTGCGGAAGCTGCCGCCCACGTCGGCGCCCTGGGGCACCTGCACGTTGCCGCCCAGGATGATGGCCGACACCATGCGCTTCCGCAACGTCGGGGACGGATCGACCTGCGAGCGCAGGAGCTTGATCAGCATGGCGGCACCCTGGGAGTGCCCGATGAAGACGACGGGCCGCCCGTCGTTGTCGTGGGCGAGGTAGTCCCTCCACGCCGACAGGAGGCTGTTGTACGCCGTGGCGATGACGGACGGTTTGAAGGCGGCTCCGTTGGTCAGGGCTGCTGTCGTGGCCTGGCGGTACATCGGCGCCCAGACGTTGCACACTCGCGAGAACTGCGACGCCTGTGCCACTGCGGCACCCACCTCGGCCGGCTGGATGGCGAGGTTTGCGTTGTTCCCCGACTCCGTCGAGACGGTCGGGTACACGTAGAAGCAGTCGAAGTCGTGCGCATCGGGAGCCGTGACCGACGCCGGCGTGCTCTTGGTGCCGTCGGCAGCGACGCTGGTGGCGGCGGTGCTGAACGCACACGGGTCGCCGGCTTGGCCGGGCCGGCACAGCCAGACCGTGCGCGACGCCGCGCCGATGGCGTGTGTCGCCGCTCCGGCCGCCTCGGCGGCCCCTCCCGGACCCGTCGTCGTAAGCAGCCCCACGGCGAGAGCCACGATCGCCGGTCCCGGCACCCGCCTTCCGCACGTCCTCCACCCCATCGTCGACATCCCCACCCTCCCCATGGGATTCCTCGGGACCTCCCCAGAGGCGACGCCAGGGTAGACGCTCTGACCGGGGCACGGCGTGCACGCGCCCGGTCGTCGTGAGGGCACGGGGCTGGGCCGGCGCCGGGCCCGAGCGCATAGTGTCGAGGGCGGAGCGGACGGGGACGCCCACCGGCCACCTCCCGCGGCATCCGCTCCGCCCGGTTTCACCTGACAGGAATTGGAACGTGGCCGTACTGAGTCTGAATCAGAAGATTGCCGTGGGTGCCGTGTTCGTGTCTGCGATGTTCATGAACATCATGGACATCACCATCGTCAACGTGGCGCTCCCGACCATCGGCCGCGACTTCCACATCGCCCCCGACCGCCGTGGACGGCGTCGTCATCGCCTATCTGGTCAGCCTGGCTGTCTTCATCCCTGCGTCCGGGTGGTTGGGAGACCGCTTCGGCGGCAAGCGAGTGCTGCTCTGCGCCATCGTCGTCTTCACCTTGGGCTCCGTCCTGTGCGGGCTGGCGCAGGACATGACCCAACTCGTCGTCTTCCGGGTCATCCAGGGTGCGGGCGGGGGGATGATGGCGCCGGTCGGCATGGCCATGCTGTACCGGGTCTTCCCACCGTCGGAGCGGGTCAGGGCGGCCAGCATCTTGACCGTGCCGACCACCATGGCGCCGGCCCTCGGCCCGGTGCTCGGTGGCTTCCTGGTCACGAGTCTGTCGTGGCGGTGGGTCTTCTTCGTCAACCTCCCGATCGGCATTGCCGCGGTGATCTTCGGAGTGCTCTGCCTGGAGCGCACCGGGACCATCGACGCCGGCCGCTTCGATGTGCCCGGATTCCTCCTGGGGGGCGCCGGGCTGGGTCTCGTCATGTACGGCGTGTCGGAGGGACCGCTCAAGTCCTGGTCGTCGACCGATGTCATCGGGTCGTGCATGGCGGGCGCCGTGCTGCTCACCGTGTTCGTCGTGGTGGAGCTGCGGACCGCCCGGCCGATGGTGGACCTGCGCCTGCTGTCGGGCCGCTTGTTCCGCTCCACCAACTGCGTCATGTTTCTGGCCGGTGCGGCGTTCCTCGGAATGCTCTATCTGATCCCCCTGTACTTCCAGGACGCGCGGGGCCTGTCCGCGCTGCAGTCGGGTCTGTCCACGTTCCCCGAAGCGTTCGGGGTCATGATCGGCGCGCAATTCGCCAGCCGGCTCATCTACCCCCGCATCGGCCCCCGGCGTCACATCACCGGCGGACTGATCGGCCTCGCGCTGGCCATGCTCGCGCTGACCCAGATCAGCGTCACCACGAACTTGTGGCTCATCCGCGGGGTCATGTTCGTGCTGGGCTGGATGATGGCGCAGGTGATGGTGCCGAACCAGGCCGCCTCTTTCGCCATGATCACGCCGGAGTCGATGGGCCGCGCCTCGACCTTCTTCAACACGATGCGCCAACTCGGCAGTGCGGTGGGCGTCGCCATCCTCTCGACGGTGCTGATCGGAGTGGGATCGACGCAGGCGACCGGCGGCACGGCCGCGCCCGACATGACCGCCTACCACGCCGCGTTCTTCACGGCGGCCGCCTTTGCGCTCGTGGCCGCCGGCTTCTCCCTCTCCATCCACGACAGCGACGCCGCAGAGACGATCGTGCGGCGCCGGCGCCCCGCAGCGCCGGCGCGCGTCCCGGTACCCGAGGGGAGCCCGGTGTGACCCCTCCGGCCACCGTCTGCGTGTTCTGCGGGTCCAGCCTCGGCACCAACCCGGCCTTCGCAGCAGCCGCCGGCCGCCTCGGGACCGGGCTGGCCCGACGCGGCATCGGACTGGTGTACGGGGGCGCCTCCGTCGGGCTGATGGGCGTGGTCGCCGATGCCGCGCTGGCAGCGGGCGGGCGGGCCACGGGGGTGATCACCGAATCGCTGGCGGGGCACGAGATCGCGCACTCGGCGCTGAACGACCTCCACGTCGTGGCGACCATGCACGAGCGCAAGTCGCTCATGTCCGAGCTGTCGGACGCGTTCGTCATGCTGCCGGGAGGATTCGGCACCTGCGAGGAGTTCATGGAGGCGGTCACCTGGGCGCAACTGGGCATCCACGACAAGCGCTGCGGCATCCTCAATGTGGACGGCTTCTTCGACGACCTGCTCGCCTTCCTGGGCACTGCCGTGGACCAGGGGTTCATCCGGGCGCGACAGGTGCACGGGCTGGTCATCTCCGACGACGCCGACGCCTTGCTCGACACCATCGTGTCGGCCCACAATCAGGCGGCGGCGCGGTAGACGCCGTTGAGAAGGGTCGACCCGGGGTGCACGGGGATCGCGTCGACAAGAGCCTGGCCCACGCTCCCTGCCGGGCGACGGGAGCGCTCAGGAGGCGGAAGGGACGAGCAGGACGTCGCGCAGCTCGTCGCCGTCTCCCCAGTCGGCCAACAGCGCTCTGACGGAAGGGTACGGCTTCTCGGCGGCGGTGGCCTTCTCCAGGAGGGAGGGCGTGTACCCGAGGCCCTCGAAGTAACCGAGGTAGTCGGCGACCGACGTACCCGACACGCGGCGCAGCATCTCGTCCTTCAGCTCGGTGGTGATGATCGGCCGGTCGCGCTCGATCAGCTGCGTGGCGCCGGCGACGACGCGCCCTTCGGCCCCCTCGACGTCCATCTTCAAGAAGCCCACCGGACCTTCGACGAGGTCGTCAAGACGGAAGGTCGGGACCACCACCCCCGGGTGGGCCAGGAGGTCGCGGTCGTCGATCAGGCCGCCGTTGGACCCCACATGGGTCGAGTAGTACCCCCACCCCGTGGCGCGGTCGCAGGCCACGGGGATCACGTCGACGTTGGTGACACCACCCAGACGCAATGACGTCAGCAAGAGGCGGCAGTTCTCCGAGCTCGGCTCCAGGGCGACGACGCGGCCCGACGGCCCGACGAGCTTCGACGCCAGGAGTGAGTAATAACCCAGGTTGGCGCCGACGTCGACCACCGTCATGCCGGGCGTGCAGTAGCGCTCGAAGACGGCGGTGAGATGCAGCTCGTACTCGCCGGAGCGGAGCCCCGGGGTCACGGCGGCATCGGCGATGTCGCACAGGAGCTCGACGCCACCCACCCCGCAGCGCAGCGCGTCCTCCGCGCCGAGCTGCACGGAGAACGATGTCGGTGCGACCTGGTGCTCGATCGTGCCGAGCATCTTGCGGATGGTCGACACCTCCGCGAGATCTCCGGCCGCGGCCTCGTCGACGTCGTGACGCAGCTCGTCGGGAAGGGTCGGGTACAACAGGTGCACGAGCTGCTCATAGGTGAGGCCACGCTCGGGCAACGTGCCACCCAAGCGGTGCACGAGCCGATCGCGCAGTGGCTTGAGCCGGTTCTTGACCGTGTGCCGCCAGCCGTCGTTGCCCTGGTCCATGCTCGGCCAACGGTACCCGCGATCGCGCCGGGCGCCCGACGAGACGGCCCATGCACGGAGGACCCCTCACCCGTCGAGGGGCGAGGCCGGGATCGCATCAGCGCCGGTTGGGTGGCTGTCTGAACACGCGTCGATCACCCGGACGACACCCGGGGCTGATCCGGATGACAGGCGTTGTCTCCGTCCGAAGCGGGAAGGCGCCTGGAAGTCGCGCGACCATGGGGCCCGTGACGGCGCCAATGGTCATCGTGTCCCCCCACTTCGACGACGCAGCCCTGTCATGTGTTTCTCTGTTCGCGCAGCACCCCGGTGCCGTTCTACTCACCGTGTTCGGAGCCGGACCACCCGAGGTCGATCCCCTCACCCGTTGGGATCGAGCCTCAGGCTTCGCTCCTGGTGATGACGTGATTTCCCGCGGGCTGCCGAGGACTTGGACGCGTGCGACGTCATGGGGGCACACCAGGTCCGCCTCGAGCACTGGGATTCGCAATACCGTTCGGCGCGGTACGGATATGACGGTCCGCCCGATCGGGCGTCGTTGATGGATTCGATCGTCACGTCGATCGATGAAGTCCTCGGGAAGGGTGGCACGTTGGCCGACCGCGTTTGCCACTTGGCGGCCCCGCTCGGCATCGGTCACGGGGACCACAGAGATGCCACCCGGGCAGCCCTCATCTGCGTACAGCGATCGGAGGGTGTCGATCTTGTCCTCTACGAGGATCTGCCTTACGCAGCTGAACGGCCCCGCATGAGGAACAAGGCGATTCATGCGATCGAGGAGGCCGGGTTCTCCCTCGAGCCGCTGCCCCTGGAGATGCCCCGGGGCGTCGACAAGAGCCGCGTCGTTGGCTGTTACCCATCGCAGGTCCGGGCGCTCGGAAGCAAACGGATCCGGACGGCACTCCACGCCGAAGAGAGGTATTGGCGAGTCACCGTCGACTGAGGACGTGCTGCTCGCGCCTTCTTCTCATGGCGGTGGGCGTGCCCGCCGGCACGTCTGCGAGCACCCCGAGCCCCGTGTTCAGCGAGCAGACGCTTCCATCGGTGACGCCGAACGCCTTCTCCGGGCTCAATGCGGTGTCGTGCCCGTCCGCAGGTTCCTGCGTCGGCGTCGGCGCCACCCAGTCGGATAGTGCGTCGGCGCCTGCCGAGACGCTCAGCGGAGGCACGTGGACACCGACGCAGATCTGCTCGGCCGGCCTCAACGCCCCGGGCGCTCACCGGAATCTGGGTCGATGATCTTCGACGAGCGAGGGGTGGGGCTCTCGGATCGCAACGTCGGCGCGCCGACGCTCGAAGTGCGAACGGACGCGAAACGACCAGTGGAAGATCTCAGCGGCCCACAACACCAACATCGTCGCACCGCCGAGACGACGGCGAACGAACCAACAGTCACTCGTAGGCGGTGATCTCCAGTTCCTGGCGGAAGTGGTGGAACGGCGAACCTGGCCGGTAGTCCTCAGGGACATCGTCGATGCTGTCGTACGTGGCGACGTCAAAGACGTTGGACGAACGGCTGTCCTCTTCGACGGCGACCCCACACAGTCGCATCTCGGTGGCCGTGTCGAAGCAGTTGACCAGCAGCACGACCTCGTCGCGCAGCTCCTCGTAACGCTGGCGGGAGATGCGGCCGAGCAGCGTGTACTCGCAACCGCTGGGCGAGACGCCGACGCGGCGGCCGATCATGGCGTGGTGCCGCCCGTCGTCGATGCAGTAGAGGGTGTAGTCGTCGGCCTCCAGGCACTCCCGGATCCGCTCGTGCCGCTCGTGGGCCGGCAGCAGGTGCCACTGGGTGTGCCGTCGCTCCTTCATGGCCCACAGCGGGCCAGGCGGGATGGTGTGCTCGGGCTCGTCCTCCTCGAGCGGGGTCGACACGTCGTGGCCGACCAGGGGTCCCGGGGTCATGACCAGGCCGGACTCGGTGATGATGTCGCCCGGCTTGGGCGGGCCGGACGAGGCCGGCACGGCCTCTCCCCACTCGTGGATCTGCTCACCCTGCTGCCCGTCACCCTGCCCCGTCATCGGTGCCCTCCCGTGGTCCGTCGCTCGGCGTTCGGCTCGGTCTTGGACCCTACCGGCCGTCGGGCCGGCCCGTGAGCGACGACCCGCACCTGGGCCGGTGGCCGGTCCGGTGAGACTGGCACACGCTTGCAAATTCACCCGTTTCCAACCGGAAGGGTGGTGCCATGTTCGGTCGTCAAGAGCATCAGACCCGATGAGGACGAAGAGGTTTCCATGGACGCCAACCTTGCACTGGACATTGGACCGTGGAGCAGTCAATCGATGCGTATCTGAAGGATCCCTCGGCCGATTCGCGAAATGAACTGCTGGCTGTGCTCGAGCGCCTGGATCAACAAATCGAGCGCAGCGATGCCTATGAAAGCAGCATCATCGGCTCGGCAGCGTTTGGCTACTCAGATGAGGGTTCTGTGATCGGAGAAATTGGCAGCGCCTCTCCGGCCGAAGACATCCCGCAATCCGTCCTACAAGCTCAATCGGTGTTGATCAGAGCGGCAAAACGCGAAGCCACGGCACCGACGCCCGACACCTTGGCCGACTTGCGCGCAGCTCATCAAACCACGGAGTCAGGTGACACGCCCACTCCAGGCGAGCCGGGCGGCGATGACGACGTACTGGTGAGCGACACGACGGCGACGCCGACTCAATCGCGAACGAGTCTCAGTGCCAGCCTGGGAACGATGAAGGATGCCAGAAAGATCGGCAAGAACCTCTTTCCGGTGCATCGGAAGGCGACGATCTCGCCCTCGGCGGCGTCGAAGGTTTCAGTACTGCTCGACTCTCGGCCATTGCGGACCTGCAGGGGTATGACGTCCAGGCTCGACTGGTATCTCGATCGTATGGTTCATTTCGACCGACCCGACCCGCTCGCCGCCGACCACGACATCGTACGTGCCACGACGTACCTCCGCTCCGATTGCCTCATGCGTCAACTTCAGCGTTGCCGACATCTGTTGATCTCCTCTTGATTCCGATCGGCAGTTGTCTGGGTGCTCGGCGACGAACGCAGCGTACCGACGAGCGTCATCCACGCCGACCGGTCGCGAGCCCCTCGCCGTCGAACATTCCGGCCCGGTCACATGGGTGCCACCCGTTCGGACTCAACGGCGAGGGAAATAGGTGTCTTCTCGCGGTAAGTCGAATAGCGCCACCGACCCGACCCGACACGAAGCGCCCAACTAACCCGCCCCGACCAGTCCGACCCCCTCGACGAACCGATGTGGTTGACTGAAGGCTTCAGACCCCCGTCGTAAGCGGAGCATGAGCCCCAAACGAGTGGAGGTGCCGGTGGCCGAACCCACGCAGCCCGCACAGCGAATGGTAGTGACCCACTTCATCGTCTCCGATGACGTCGAGCGCTCCCGGCGCTTCTATACCGAGGTACTCGGCGGCACGGTGGTCTTCGGCCCAGAGCCGACCAATATCGCACTCGCCAACAGCTTCATCATCATCAACGTCGGCGGAGGCCCCACCGACGACAAGCCCACGGTCACCCTTGAGACGCCAAGCGACCCCGACCGGGTCAGCAGCTTCCTCAATATCCGGGTCGCAGACATCCGCGCCGTGTACGCCGAATGGAGCGCCCGGGGCGCGCAGTTCCTGACGCCGCCGAAGCAGCACCAGTACGAGATCCGTTGCTACATCCGAGATCCCGACGGCTACATCATTGAGGTCGGGCAAACCACCGACCCACAAGGAGACTGGTGGCCCGCCGATTGGCCACCGATCAACCCTGGCGGCCAATCCGACTGAACCCGTCTCCTCGATGTCACGAAGACGGCCATCGCACCCGACCCGGAGGGCAGCGCGGAACTCACGATGACCGGCACGGGCACCCACGCAGCCCGGTCCTTCCCCGCTCTGAGCTGATTGCCGCCCCGGGGGTCAAGTTACACCCTTCAAGGTCGCTGACGCGAAGGCCGAGTAGAGGGGCCTCAGTCGAATCCCGTGTTCACGGGAGCCACGTCGAAGAGCTGGCCCCGATGTGCCCTACGCGGCGCCCCCTCCCCACCGTCCGCCCTCCGCTCGGCTCCGCCCTCCTCCCTCCCTAGCGCCTCGTGACATCACAACGCACCCCGGGCAACGCGCCCCGGGCAGGATTCGAACCTGCGTAACACGGATGAGAAGAGAGCTGACCCCGGTGTCACCCGTGAAACCTTGCGGGCGTCCGTGCGCTCTACGTGCACCGACTGTCTCACCCGTGAACCCTTGTGGGCCCTATTTGTAAGCGGTTGTAGGCGCGGCGTAGGCGCGTAGGGGGGAACGGAACAGGAATCCGTTGCACGTTCAGAGATCAGGGACGGCGGCGGTGTCATTGGATCTTCGACTTTGTCGATGCTGATGGCATCCAGCTCGAGTCCTTCTTCCTTGATGAAGAGGTTGAGAAGCTCGGACTCGTCTTGAAGTTCTGAGTAGGTTCAAGACGCCCCAGTCGTGACCGAGTTTCACGCCGTCCCGACCTAGGGCAGGGAGAGGATCTCAGCCTCCCGTGAGATGCTCACGCATTTGGCTCCCATATTTTTTCGTCGTCGTATATCTTGTCGAAGAGGCGCACGCAATCAGCAGGGCGAGAAATGGCGTTCAAGTCGGCGTGAACCCTAAGGAGGGAGCATCAATGGCAGTCAAGAAGGTAGCCACCGAGAGTGCGGTCCGTAAGGCTCCGGCCAAGAAAACAACTGCCCGTAAGACGACAGCCAGAAAGGCGACGAAGGAGGCTCCGGCCCGCAAGACTGCGGCACGAAGGTCCACGGCCAAGCGCACGGCCAAGAAGGCCACGACCCGCAAGGCTGCCCTGCGCAAGAAGGTCGCGGCCAGCGAGGCTGCCCTGCGCAAGGAGATCGCGGACCTGCGCAAGGAGGTCGCGGCCAGCGAGGCTGCCCTACGCAAGAAGGTCGCGGCCCGCAAGGCTGCGGCACGAAAGAAGGCCACGGCCCGCAAGGCTGCGGTGCGCAAGGAGATTACGTCCCTGCGCAAGGCAACGGCCCGCAAGGCCCCGGCCCGCAAGGTGGCGAAGCGGACCGTCAAGAAGCGGAGCTAGCACTCACGAACGGCGCCTCGGTGCCGTGATCGACCGTGCACCTGTGGCCTTCGAGCCCCTGGTGCAGAAGTCCGGTCCTGACGGCATGGTGGGGTCCGCTTGGGAGGATCGTCGGGGGTATCCGCATGTGCGGCAGGGTCGCACCTCGGGACCGTTGACACCCTCCTTACCGCCCGCCTTCCGCTCGCCCCCAGGGCTCGCTGCTCCTTTGCGCGACATGCCCCGGGAATAGGCCAATCGGCGCCCCGGGCAGGATTCGAACCTGCGTTACACGGATTAGAAGTCCGTTGCCTAAGTCCGCTCGGCCACCGGGGCACTCCGGCACGATGCCGGTACGGCACAGCCTGACATAGCGGCCTCGCGGCCGTGCACTCGCGACGTGGGACGACTCCGGGCGCTGCACTCCGTTCCGGACCCCCTCGGGAGCGTGTGCCACACTTGTGCCCCTCGGTGGGCGTAGCTCAGTTGGTTAGAGCGCCAGGTTGTGGTCCTGGAGGTCGGGGGTTCGAGACCCCTCGCTCACCCCGAAACATGCCCGAGCTCCGCCAAACGGGGCCGACGGCAGACAGACGACGGCGCGACCGGGGGAGGTTCGAGGGTGAGTCCTGCAGCGAAGGGTCGAACCGTGCTGGTGACCGGCGCGTCCTCGGGCATCGGCGCCGCCGTCGCCCGCGAGCTCGCCGCCCGGGGTGACACCGTCGCCCTGGTCGCCCGGCGGGCCGACCGGCTCGACGAGGTGCTCGCCGACTGCCGCGCCACGGCACCTGCTTCGGCGCGCTGGGCCGCCGACCTCTCGGACCCCTCCGCTGCGGCGGACTTGGCACTCGAGATCTGGGACCACTACGGGGGGCTCGACGTCGTGATCAACAACGCCGCGGTGCCCATGCGCCGCCACGTGACGCGTCTCACCGTCGCAGAGGTCGAACGGACGATGCGCATCAACTATTTCTCCCCGGTGGCCATCTCGTTGGCCGTCCTGCCCCGGATGTTGGAGCGTGGATCGGGCACCATCGTCAACGTGTCGAGTCTGGGCGGGCGTCTGGGCATCACGCGGGAGGCCGCCTACTCGGGCTCGAAGTTCGCCCTGGCCGGATGGAGCGAGTCGATGGCGATCGATCTCGACGGTTCGGGCGTCTCGGTCAAGTTGATCCTCCCTGGCTCCATCGACACCGAGATCTGGGACCAACCCGACAACGACCCGCCGCTCTACGACGGCCCCAAGGATCCCCCCGAGTCGATCGCCGGGGGCATCGTTGACGCCATCGACAGCGATCGTTTCGAGCACTACCTCCCCGACATGAAGGCCGTGATCGAGTTCAAGACGTCCGACATCGACGGCTTCATGGTCGGGATGCGTGCCCTGACCGAAGGGTCGAGCTCGTGAAGGCGCTGCTCTTTGGTGCGCCGCCCGACGAGGGTGAGGTCCGGCCCAGGCCAGAGGACGAGCTGGAGGCGATGCTGGCCGGCATCCCCTTCGGCCTGCACGAGATCGACGACGCGCGCCTCGTCCGCCCCGACTGGGTCGTGACCCGGCCGATCCTTTCGGGCATTTGCGGCTCCGACGCCAAGCTCGTGCTGGGCGACTTCAACACCGGGGACATCGACAACCCAATGGCCGCCTTCTCCTCGCTCCCCCACGTCCCGGGACACGAGGTGATCGCAGAGGTGGTCGCCCTCGGACCCGAGGCCCGCGGGCTCGACGTCGGCCAGCGCGTCGTGCTCAACCCGTGGCTGACCTGCAAGCCGCGGGGCATCGACCCACCCTGCCCGCCGTGCCAAGCGGGAGACCTCAGCCTGTGCTGGAGCTTCACCAAGGGCGACCTGGGCCCCGGCGTGCACGTGGGCGTCATCACCGCCGCTCCCGGCGCCTGGGCGGAGCAACTGGCCGCGCACGACTCCATGCTGATCCCGGTCCCCGACGACATCACCGACGAGGCCGCCGTGCTGGCCGATCCCTTCTCCGTCTCCTTCCACGCCATCGTCCGCCATCCGCCGCCGCCCACGGGCCGGGTGCTCGTCTACGGAGCCGGCGCCCTCGGCCTGACCAGCGTGGCCATCTTGAGCACCCTCTACCCCGGCGTGGAGGTGGGCGTGGTGGCGCGCTTCGAGGCACAGCGCGAGATGGCGCTGCGGTTCGGGGCCGTCCGTCGTCTTCGCCCACGAGCCCCGGCTGGCACTCGTCGAGGCCCTGGCGGAATGGTCCGGCGCCGTCCTGCACAGCCCGCTCGACGGGCTGCCCGTGACCCATCCCGGGCACATCGACGTCGTCTACGACTCCATCGCCAAGGCGGAGACGCTCGAGGTCGGCGTGCGGGTCCTGGCCGAGCGTGGGCGCCTCGTCTACACCGGCGTCGCCACCCCCGAACGGTGGGAGTCGACCCCCGTCTACTTCAAGGAGCTCACGATCGCGGGTTCCAACGCGTTCGGCCTGGAGGACTTCGAGGGCAGGCGCCAGCACGCCATCGCGCACTACCTCCAGCTGGTCGCGGACGGCCGACTCGACATCACCCCCATGCTGACCCACCGCTTCGAGCTCGAGGAGTGGTGGCCGGCGCTCAAGGCGCTGGCGCCGCCAGGACCGCAGCGGCGCGCTCAAGGTGGCGTTCACCCCCAACGGCTAGGCGGGCCGCCTAGGCCCCGGTGCCCAGCTCGCTGAACCGCGCGTACCGTGCCTCGGCGGCGCGCACCCAGGCCGGGTCCGGCTCGATCCTGCGTCCGACGGCGGCCCAACGGGCCGAGTCGTCGAGCGACGTCTCCAGCCCGGCGGCCATCCGGGCGAAGTAGGCGGCGCCCAGCGCGGCGCCCTCCGGGATGGCCACCGCATCGACGGGGAGGTTCGTGGCGTCGGCCACCGCCGCCATCCAGGCCGTCACCCGGGAGCCGCCGCCGCTGGCGACGATGCGGGTGGCCTTCACGCCGGCGCGGTCGAGCATGCGGCGCACCACGAAGCCGCTGGCCTCGTACGCAGCGCGCTCGAGGGACGCGGCATCCGAGCCGATGTCGAGCCCGTAGAGGTTCGAGCGCAACGTATGGTCCTCGAAGGGCGTGCGCTCGCCCCGCACGTAGGGCAGCCACACCGGGACCCGGTCCGGGATCCCGAGCCGCGGTTCGAGTTGCTCGCGTTCGGGACCGGGCCCGGGCACGCCGCGCAGGAGGCGGCGGGCCCAGTCGACGAAGAGGGCCCCGGCATTGCTCGGGCCACCGATGCAGAAGCGCTCGGGCGTCGTGTGCGGGTAGCTGATGAGCCCGGGCGCCACGACCCACTCGTCGCACACCGCCCAGACGATGAGCGTCGCGCCGAAGATGACCAGCACGTCACCCGGCTCGGTGGCCCCCGCCACGATCTGATCGCACAGTGCGTCGATGGTGCCGCCGGTGACCACGGCGTCGCTGCCCGGCAACGTGCCGGCCGCCTGGCCCATCGGCACCACGGTGGGCATCTGCTCGGAGGACACGCCGAGCGAGCCCAGCAGCTCGGCGTTCCAGTGCCCGTGCGGGTGGAGCGAACCGAGGGCGGCGGTGACCCCGGTGTCGATGGCGGGTAGTCCGGAGAGGGCGTAGGTGGCCACGGCCTGGCACGGCCAGTAGCCCCGCGGCCCCGGGGGCGGAGGTGGACGCCCAGCGCAGGAACCCCTCGCCGTCGGGCATGGTGCCCGGCAGCAAGACCGCGTCCTCGGCGGCCGTGGCGCGACCCTCGCGGTCGCCGTAGAGCAGACCCGGGAGCAGTGGGACCCCCTGGCGGCTCACGGCGGTGAGCGAGGGCACCATGGAGGCCACGGTCAGCCCGGCCAGGGGGTGACCTCCCTCGGCCAGTTGCGCGGCCACCGCCGAGAACGCCTTGCGGGGGCCGGCACGCCAGGCCCGCTTGGCGTCGTGGCGCAGGATGTCGGGCTCCGGCGCCATCACGCGGTGGGGCACCCTGCTGCGGGCGACGACCGTGCCCTCTTCGTCCACCGCCACCGCCTTGACCGACGTGGTGCCGACGTCGACCCCGACGGTCACCGGTCGTGCGGACGACGTCACGAATCTGACACAGGTGTCATGATGCCGTCATTATGGACGACGACGGACACGAGAGGAGAGTTCCCGCCCTATGACAGCCTCCCGCCCGAAGGCTCTGGTGACCGCCGCCGTGAGCGGTCCGGGTCTCGACCTGCTGCACCAGCTGGCGGATCTCGTGCTCGACTCCTGGCTGGACCAGCCCACGCTCCGCATCTACAACGCCGCCCAACTGGCGGAGCGGGTGGCGTCGGAGGGTGCCTCCATCGTGATCGTCGAGAGTGACGTCTGCGGCGCCGAGCTCTACGAGCAACCCGTCACGGCGGTGTGCAGCTGCCGGGGCGACCCGACCAACGTCGACGTGGCGGCCGCCACCGCCGCGGGCGTCCCCGTGCTGCGCGCCCCGGGTCGCAACGCGGACGCGGTGGCCGAGCTTGCCGTTGCCCTCCTCTTCGCGGCCACCCGCGGGAGTCGTTCCCGCCGACCACGACGTACGGGAGGGCCAGATCTACCGCGACGGCAAGATCCCCTACCAGCGCTATCGCGCCTGGGAGCTGGCGGGCCGGACGGTCGGGCTGGTGGGGCTCGGCGCGGTGGGCCGTGCCCTGCGCTGGCGCCTGCGCGGCCTGGGCATGGAGGTGCTCGCCTACGACCCGTACGCGCCCGACGCCACCAGCTCGCTGGACGACCTGCTGGCCCGCGCCGACGTGATCTCGATCCACGCCCCGGTGACGGAGGAGACGACCGGCATGATCGACGCCGACGCCTTCGCCAAGATGCGCGACGGCGTCGTCTACCTCAACACGGCGCGGGCCAAGATCCACGACACCGACGCGCTGGTGGCCGCGCTGGCGTCGGGCAAGGTGGCCGCCGCCGGGCTCGACCACTTCGAGGGGGAGTTCCTGGCCACCGACCACCCGCTGACGACGTTCCCCCAGGTCGTGCTCACGCCGCACATCGGCGGGGCGACCTATGACACCGAGTCCAACCACACGCGGACCATCGCCGAGGACCTGTGCCGCCTCATGGCCGGCGCGCGGCCGCTGCACATCGTGAACCCCGAGGTCCTCCCCGACTGACGTGGCGGCGCGGCAACCGACCATCATCGCCACCTCCATCGGGTTCCAGCCCGAGGGCGCCGACCCGTGGAACCTGCGCCCCGGGCCGTCCTATGAATTGGCGGCTCGGCTGGCCCGTGCGGGCGAGCACCCCCGCGTCTGCGTCATCGCCACCGCCGTCGGCGACGACATGTCCCGGCTCGGGGCGGTGCACAACGCCTTCTCCAAGCTCGGCTTCGTCAGCTCGCACCTGGCGTTGTTCCCCCAGCCCAACGTGCCCGACATGCGGGCCCACCTCCTGGCGCAGGACGTGATCTGGGTCTCGGGGGGCAGCACGGCCAACCTGCTCGCCCTCTGGCGTCTGCACGGGCTCGACGTCACGCTCCGCGAGTGCTGGGAGGCGGGCGTGGTGCTGAAGGGCGTCTCGGCCGGCTCGCTGTGCTGGCACATCGGCGGCACCACCGACTCGTTCGGGCCGACCCTGCGACCGGTGACCGACGCCCTGGGGTTCCTGCCCTACTCCAACAGCCCGCACCACGACGCGGAGGAGCAGCGCCGGCCCCTCATCCACCGCCTGATCGCCGACGGGCACGCTGCCCGACGGCTATGCCACCGAGAACGGCACCGGCTTGGTCTTCTTCGGCACCGAGCTCGTCGACGCCTTCACCGAAGTGGAGGGCAAAGTGGCCTACTCGCTGTCCGAGGAGGGCGGCGTCACCCGGGAGGTGGCACTGGAGACGCGGCTGCTCTGAGGCCGCGGCGACGCCCTCCCTCAGGCGGCCGCTCCGGCCCAGTCCGCTCCGGCGTGCACCGTGTCGGTGTCGCGACCGGAGCGCAGGACCCGTCCGGGCACCGCACCGGTGAAGGCACCGCCGCGGACGATCTCGCTCCCGTTGACCAGCACGTGCTCGATGCCCACCGCCTCCGCGTAGAGTCGGCTGGCCCCACCGGGCAGGTCGTCGCGGGTGCGGACGGCGCCGTGGCCGACGGTGGAGGGGTCGAACGCCACCACGTCGGCGAAGGCGCCCGGCACCAGGCGACCACGGTCCCGCAGGCCGTAGAGCCGGGCCGGGATGTCCGTGAGCTGTCGCACCGCCTGCTCCCAACTGAGCAGGCCGCGGGCGCGCACGCCGTCGCCCAGGACCGAGGTCGAGTAGATGGCACCGCACATGGTGTCGAGGTGCGCGCCGGCGTCGGAGCCGCCGACGATCGCACGCGGGTCCTGCCAGGTCTGCACGCGGAGCGCCCAGTCCTCCTCCGACTCGGGGATGGGTGGGCGCAGCCCGGTGCGCAGGCGGTCGGCCACCACCACGTCGAGGAGCGCGTCGAACGGCGCGACGCCGCGCTGGGCGACCTCGCCGACGGTGCGGCCCTCGACGTCGGCGTTCTCCGGGGCGAAGGTCTCCTCGAAGACGAGGCGGTCCCAGACCGCCAGGTGGCGCAGGATCCCGGCCTCGTCGGACTGCGCCCCGGCGTCGAGTCGCTGCCTGGTCGCTCGATCCGAGAGCGCTTGCATGCGCTCGGGAACCGGGAGCGCGAACACCTCGCGCCATCCCGGCAGCCCGTCGAGGATGGCGCCGTGTTCGAAGCTGAGGCGCAGTTGCATGGTGTGCGGGAGCGTCAGCGCGACCACGGTGGCTCCACGTGCCGCGGCGGCGGTGCCGGCCGCGAGCTGGCTCCAGGCACCGTCGGGATTCATGGCCGACACGCCGAGCACGTTCCAGTTGACCGGGCGGTCCGCCAGCAACGACATCGTCGAGAGGAAGTCGATCTCCTCGTCGGTGAAACCGTTGAGGCAGCCGGGCACGATGAGCTCGACGGTCGTGCCCTCGTGGGCGCGCACGGCCGCCGCCAGCCGCTCCATCTCCGGACGGCCGGCGGCGCGGGACGGGACCGGCTGGCCGTCACCGTCGTTGTGCGTGTGCACCTGCGAGGTCGAGAAGCCCAGCGCGCCTTCGGCCAGGGCCGCGTGGAGAGCCGCCTCCATGGCCTCGAGATCCTCGGCCGTGGCCACACCACCGACGGCCCGCTCGCCCATCACCAGTCGGCGCAGCGTCGAGTGCCCGACGAGGAAGCCCGCGTTGACGGCGATGCGTCCGTCGAGATGGCCGAGCCACTCCCCGAAGGAGGTCCAGTCCCACGGCAGTCCCGCCCGCAGGGCGGCGAGGGGCATGCCCTCCACCCTCGCCATCATCCGGGCGACGTAGTCGGCGTGCTCGGGTGTCAGCGGGGCCAGGGAGAACCCACAGTTCCCGCCGAGCACCGTGGTCACGCCGTGCAGGGGGGACGGGCTGGCGTTGGGGTCCCAGAAGAGCTGCGCGTCGTAGTGCGTGTGCAGGTCGACGAAGCCGGGGGCGACGAGCAGGCCGGACGCGTCGATCACGGTGTCGGCGTCCGCCCCGGCGTCGGGACCCACCGCGCCCACCAGCGCGCCCTCGACGAGGACGTCGGCCCGCACCGGTGGCGAGCCGGTGCCGTCGACCACGGTCCCGCCCCGGATGGCGACCGTCACGCCTGCTCCGCCTCCTCCGCCAGACGTGCCTGCTCGGCCGGGGCCGGGCGGCGCACCCGCACGCGCTGGCGTGCGAAGGCCTGCATGCCCTCGGTCCCGAGCTCGACGCCGAAGCCGGACTGCTTCCACCCGCCCATCGGGGCGTACATGTCGATGACCGAGATCCCGTGGGCGTTGACGAACACAGTCCCCGCCGACAGCCGGGCCGCCACGTCGGCGGCCAGCCCCTCGTCGTTGCTCCACACCGAGGCGCACAGCCCGAAGGTCGTGTCGTTGGCCGCGTCCACGGCCGCGGAGAGGTCGTCGTAGGGGATCACCGGGAGGGCGGGGGCGAACTGCTCCTCGCGCACGATGCGGGAGCCGGGGTCCGGGGTGACCACGAGCGCCGGGGAGACGAAGTAACCCCCCGACGCCTCGTCGTCCGCCCGGATCCGGCCCGGCCGGAGCACGGCGGACCCGGCGGCTTCCGCCTCGGCGACCATCGCCTCCACCCGGTCGCGCGCGCTCGCCGTGTGGACCGGGCCCATCGTGACCTCGGCGGCCAGGCCGTCGCCGACCACCTCGCGCGCCAGCCGGTCGGACAGCGCGTCGACGGTCTCGTCCAGCCGGTCGCGGTGCACGTAGAGACGCTTGATCGCCATGCACACCTGCCCGCTGGTGACGAAGGCCGCCTCGACGATGCGGTCGGCCAGGGCCCGGTCGGCCGCCACGTCGGGGGCGAGGATGGCGGGGTCGTTGCCGCCGAGCTCGAGCACCACCGGACGGGTGGTGGCGGCCGCGGCGGCCATGACCGCCTGCCCGGTGCCGACGCCGCCGGTGAAGGACACCATGTCGACGCCCGGATGGGCCACCAGCGCCGCGCCCAAGGCGGCATCGGGGCCGTTCACGACGTTGAGCACCCCGGGCGGCAGGACGTCGGCCATGGCGGCCGCGACGAGGAGGACGGCGCCCGGGCAGGTGGGCGGGGCCTTGACCACCACCGTGTCGCCGGCCAGCAGCGCCGGGAGCACCTTGTTGCCCATGACCGAGACCGGCCAGTTGAAGGGCAAGACGGCCGCCACCACCCCGTGGGGCACCCACTCGACCCGGGTGGCCCCGCCGCTGAGGTCGCGGCGGAGCGAGCGCCTCGGCCACGACCGGTGCGAAGGCGGCCGCCATGCCGCCCATCGTGGCCGTGTCGAACATCGCCTCGACGTGGGTCTTGCCGTGCTCGCGCGTGAGCAGGCGGGCCAGGTCCAGCGCCTCGACCGCAGCCCCGCCCGCCTGGGCCGCCCGAACGACCTGCGCCGCCCGCTCGTCACGGGGCAGCGCCGCCCAGGCGGCCTGGGACCGCCGGGCCGCGTCCACGGCCAGGTCCAGCTGGGCCGGGGAGGTCGCCGGCGCGTCGAAGACCACCTCGGCCGGCCGGGCCGGGTTGGTGACCGGATAGGTGCCCCGGCCGCCCCCCACGACGTCGCCGCCGATGAGGAGCCCGACGCGGGTCGTGACGTCCTTCACCTGTGTCGTCATGCGCACCCCCGGGGCCGGCCGACTTTGCTGACGATAGTGTCACCATCTCGTGGGAGCCGTCGACACGGAGCGGGCGCAGCACCGGGCCACCCTGCTGCCCGACCCCGAACCAAGGCCGATCCGTGTCCCGGTGATCTCGGTCGACGACCACCTCATCGAGCCGCCCGACCTCTTCGAGGGCCGCCTGCCCGCCGCGCTCGCCGACGCGGCGCCGCGGGTGGTGGAACAGGACGACGGGACGCAGAGCTGGCTCTTCGACGGGAACCACTACCCCAACGTGGGGTTGAACGCCGTGGTGGGCCGGCCCCGGGACGAATGGAGCATGGAACCGGCCCGCTTCGACGAGATGCGCCCCGGCTGCTTCGACATCGAGGCACGGGTCCAAGACATGGACCGGGCCGGCATCTGGGCCTCTTTGTGCTTCCCCTCGCTCGTGTCGGGGTTCTGCGGCGCCGTCTACTCGCGGACGCACGACCCCGATCTCGGCCTGGCCTGCCTGCGCGCCTTCAACGACTGGCACGTCGAGGTGTGGGCGGGGAGCCACCCCGAGCGCATCATCCCGCTCCAGCTGCCCTGGCTGGCCGACGTGGCGGTCGCCGCCACCGAGGTGCGGGCCAACGCCGGACGCGGCTTCAAGGCGGTCAGCTTCCCCGAGTTCCCGGCGCAGCTGAAGCTGCCCTCCATCTTCAGCGGGCACTGGGACCCCTTCTTCGCCGCCTGCGCGGAGACCGGCACGGTGGTGTGCCTGCACACCGGCGCGTCGTCGTGGGCCCCCCTCCCCTCACCCGATCCGCCGTTCGAGCTGCTGCCGACGGTGTTCCCGGTCAACGCCTTGCTGGCGGCGGGCGAGTGGCTGTGGTCCGGCGTCCCGCTGCGCTTCCCGGGCCTGCAGGTGGCCATGTCCGAAGGCGGCATCGGATGGGTGCCCATGCTGATGGACCGGGCCGACTACGTGCTCGGGCATTCGGCGTCGGGGACCGAGAGTCGGGCCTGGCCGTCCGACCTCCTGCCGAGCGAGGTCCTGCGCCGCAACTTCTGGTTCTGCTCCATCGACGACCCGTCGGCCGTCGCACAGCGCCATGTGATCGGTGTCGACCACATCATGGTGGAGAGCGACTACCCCCACGCCGACTCCTCGTGGCCCGACACCCAGCGCGTGCTGACCGAGGCCTGGGGGGCGCTCCCCGACGACGAGCTGCGGGCGGTGGCCGGGGGCAACGCCAGCCGCCTGTTCCGCCACCCGCTGCCGCCGGCCGACGACTGGCGCACGCCCCGGCCGTGACGGCCCCGGCAGAGCGCAGGCCGGACCCGCTCCCGCCGCGCGCCGGGCCCGTGGTCGACGCCGACGGGCACGTGGTCGAGCCCGAGGTGGCCTGGGCGGGCCTGTCGGATTCCGACCGGCCCCGGATCAGCACCGACCCGTCGGGCTACGAGCACGTCGTGGTGGGCGACACCGAGATCCTGGCCGTCCCGCTCGGGAACCTCGCTCGGCCCGGCTCCACCTTCGACGACCCCGCCTCCTTCCGCCCGTTGGCCGACGCCCTGCCCGGCGGGTGGGACCCGCGGGCGCGCCTGCGCGACATGGACGCCGAGGGCATCGACCAGGCCGTGCTGTACCCGACCCTCGGCCTGTACTTCTCGGCCGTCGAGGACCCCGGCGCCGCGGTGGCGCTGGCGGCCGCCTACAACGACTGGCTGTCCGGCTACTGCGCCGCCGACGCCAGGCGGCTCTTCGGGGCGGCGATGCTGCCCCTGCAGGACCCCGACGCGGCGGCCCGCGAGCTGCGACGGGCGGTGACCGAGCTGGGCTTCGTCGCCGGGTTCGTCCGGCCCAACCCCTGCCGCGGCCGGGCGCTGTCGGACCGCGCCTACGACGCCGTGTGGGACGCGGCCGAGGAGCTCGGGGTCCCGATCGGGATCCACGAGGGCAGCTCGGTGATCGTTCCCACGCTCGGGTCGGACCGCCCCTTCAACCCGCTGGTGCTCCACGCCGTGTCGCACCCGTTCGAGGAGATGCTGGCCTGCGCGCAGCTCATCGCGTTCGGGGTGCTCGAGCGGCATCCCGACCTGCGCTGCCTCTTCCTCGAGTCCTCCGGGGGCTGGGCCCCGTTCTGGCTCGAGCGCCTCGACGAGCAGGCCGCCTCGTTCGGCGGCTTCTGCCCCGACATGGTGCTGCGGCCCTCGGAGTACTTCGCCCGTCAGTGCGCCATCAGCTTCGAGGTCGACGAGCGCACCCTGCCCGCACTGGCCCCCTTCGTCGGCAGCGTCGCGCATCGTGTGGGGCAGCGACTACCCGCACCACGACGCCACCTTCCCGGGCGCCGTGGACGCCATCCGTGCCACCGTCGCCCCCTGCCCCACCGCGACGCAGGTCCGCGTGCTCGGGCTCAACGCGAGGGAGCTCTACCGGCTCCCGCCGCGGCGCGCCGGCGTGGCCGGGGTGATCGACGACTACTTCGCCGCGGTCACCGCGCACGATGCCGAGCGGTTACGCCGCCTGTTCGCGCCAGATGCGGTGTTCGACGTCGACGAGGAGCTCCGTACCGGGCACGACGCCATTCTCGGCTACTACCGGGACCACACCTTCGGCTTCGACGACTTCCGTCCCGCTCCCGGTCCGCTCGAGGTGGACGGCTCCACGGTGACGGTGGACATCGACGTCCACCTGGGCGGGGCCACACGCACGGTGCGCGACGTGTTCGAGACGGACGGCGAGCGCATCACGTCGCTGCGCGTGCGCGGGTTCTCCGACGTGCTGCGGGCCGCCGGCACGACCTGAGCCCGTCTGGGCGTCTCAGCCGGCGGGTCGGGGCTGGGGACCGCGCAGCAGGCGGCCGGGCAGCTCCCCCGTCGCCTCGTCGTGCTGGCGGACCACGACACCCGACTTGACGGTCGCCACGTACCCCCGGGCGCGCTGGACGAGCCGCTTGCCCGACGCCGGGAGGTCATAGACCATCTCGGGCGGCTACAGGGTCAGGGCCCCGTGGTCGACCACGTTCAGGTCCGCCAGGTGGCCCGGGGCCACGAGACCCCGGTCGCGGAAGCCGTAGAGCTCGGCGGTCCGCCGGGTCTGCAGGTGCACCACCGTCTCGACGGGCAGGGTCGCACCCCGGCTGCGGTCGCGGGCCCAGTGGGTCAGCATGAAGGTCGGCAGGCTGGCGTCGCACAGCAGGCCGCAATGCGCCCCGCCGTCGCCCAGCCCGAGCACCGTGGCCGGGTGCGTGAGCATCTCGCGCACGGCGTCGAGGTTCTGCGCCGAGTAGTCGAGCAGCGGCAGGTAGAGCAGCTCCTTGCCGTCGCGCTGGAGCATCAGGTCGTAGAGGACCTCGTCGGTCGTCCGCCCCTGGGCGGCGGCGAGGGCGGCCACGCTGCGCTCGGGCGGCGGCTCGTAGTCGGGCGGGTCGCCGAGCGGGAAGAGCCGGTGCAGGTTGGCCCGGAGCAGCCCGACGAAGCCGGCGCCACGCGGCTCCTCGCCGAGGATGGCGGCGCGCACCTCGGGCGTGCGCAACCGCGCCACCCGCTCGGGCAGCGGCAGGTGCGGCGATCTCCTGGTAGGCCCGGTGGTGCGCGAAGGGGTGGGTGACGGACTGGAAGCCGACCATCAGCGACGTGGGCTTGCCCGCCACCTGGGGCACGAGCCAGGCGCCGCGCCGGTTGGCGGCGACGCCGCGGTCGATCCACTCGCGCCAGAGGTCCGGGGCGAAGTCGGCCTGGAGCACCTGGTAGGTCACGGGCACGCCGGCGCGCACCGAGATCTCCGACATCCAGGCGAACTCGTGGTCGAGGTCGCGCATGTCGCTGGCCAAGGAGAAGACCCGGTGCCCCGCCTTGCCCAGCGCCTCGCCGATGGCGATCAGCTCGTCGGCCGCGGCCGTCGTCCCGGCCGCCAGCTCGCCGTCCTTGGCGCGGTGCAGCATCGTGCGCGTCGTCGACGCGCCGATGGCCCCGGCCTGCACCGCCTCGCGCACGATGGCGGCCATCTCGGCGATCTCCTCCGCCGTGGCGGCGTCGTTGGCCCGGCCCTCGCCGAGCACGTAGGCCCGCAACGCACCGTGCGGGACCAGCGAGGCCACGTCGAGGACGCGGGCCGTCCGCTCCACCTCGTCGAGGTACTCGCCGAACGTCTCCCAATTCCAGCTCATGCCCTCGGCGAGCGCGGTGCCCGGGATGTCCTCCACGCCCTCCATGAGCTGAATGAGCCAGTCGCGGTCGGTGTCGCGCACCGGCGCGAACCCGACCCCGCAGTTGCCCATGACGACCGTGGTCACCCCGTGCCAGCCCGACGGCGAGACCTCCGGGTCCCAGGTGGCCTGGCCGTCGTAGTGGGTGTGGATGTCGACCCAGCCCGGCGTGACCAGCAGGCCGTCGGCGTCGAGGACGCGGTGCGCGGCGCCCTCGACCTCGCCGACGGCGGTGATGAGGCGGCCGTCGATGGCGACGTCGCCGGTGCGGGCGGGCCGGCCCGATCCGTCGGCGATCGTGCCGCCGCGGATGATCAGGTCGTGCATGCGTGCTCCTCTCCGGCGCCGCCGGGTCCGCCCGCCGTGGCCGGTCCGGGCGGGACCGGGCGGCGCTACACCCAGCTTCGCAGCTTTTCGATCATGGCGACAGGATCGGGGCCGACGGGCGACACGTTGAGGTGGGTCACGCCGACCTCGGCCAACGCCGCCACGCGCTCCTTGATGTAGGACTCGGGCCCGCACAGCGACGTGGCCTCGAGCAGCTCGGCCGGCACGAGGGCGGCCGCCTCCTCCTTCTTGCCCGACAGGTAGAGGTCCTGGATCTCGGCGGCCTCCTTCTCGTAGCCGTAGCGGCAGGCCAGCGCGTTGTAGAAGTTCTTGCCCTTGGCGCCCATGCCGCCGATGTACAGCGCCGCCGCGCCACGACCGAGGTCGCGGATGGGGGCCACCTCGGCCTCCTCGCCGATGGCGAGCAGGCCGCCCGCGGCGATCTGCAGCGTGCCGAGCGAGGGGTCCCGCTTGGCCGCGCCGGCGCTGAGCGAGGGGCCGAAGACCTCCTTGGCCTTGTCGGGCACGAAGAAGATCGGGAGCCAGCCGTCGGCCACCTCGGCGGTCATGGCGACGTTCTTCTCGCCGAGCGCGGCGACCCAGATCGGGATGCGGGGACGCACGGGGTGGTTGATGAGCTTCAGCGGCTTGCCGAGCCCCGTGCCCTCGCCGGGCGGGAGCGGGATGTGGTACGCCGCGCCGTCGTGGGTCGAGCGGCGCCTCGCGGGCCCACACGTCGCGGCAGATCTCGATGATCTCGCGGGTGCGGGTCAGCGGGCGGTCGTAGGGCACGCCGTGGAATCCCTCGATCACCTGCGGACCCGACGCCCCGAGACCGAGCTGGCAGCGGCCGCCCGAGATCGCATCGATGCCGGCGGCGGTCATGGCGATCAGCGTGGGTGTGCGGCTGTAGATGGGCAGGATGGCCGAGCCGATGTCCACCCGCTCGGTCTTGGCGGCCAGGTAGCCCATGAAGCTCGGGGCGTCGTAGCTGTAGGCCTCGGCCACCCAGACGACGTCGAGCCCGACCTTCTCGAGCTCGACCGCCCGTTGGGCGGACTCGGTGAACCCGCCGGCGTAGCTCAACGTCATGGACAGCTTCACGCGGTCTCCTCCTCGGTTCGTCTCGTGCCTCGTGCCCCCGTAGCATCGCAGCCATGGCGGCCCGGCGCGTCGACTTCGTCCTCTTCGACCTGGGCGGGGTGCTCATCGATCCCGGCGGCGTCGGGCCGATGCGGGAGCTGAGCGGCATCGGCAGCGACGAGGAGCTGTGGACGCGCTGGCTGGGCTGCCGCTGGGTGCGCGCCTTCGAGGCCGGCCGGTGCTCGCCCGAGCAGTTCGCCGCCGGCGTGGTGGACGACTGGGAGCTGGACCTGGAGCCGGCCGCGTTCCTCGAGGAGTTCGCCGGGTGGCCCGGGAGCCCCTATCCGGGGGCGCTCGAGCTCGTCGCCGCGGTGCGAGAGGCGGTGCCCGTCGGATACCTCTCCAACACGAACCGGGTGCAGTGGGAGGCGAACTACGCAGCGACGCCGATCACGGAGGCCTTCGAGCTCCGCTTCCTCTCCTTCGAACTGGGCACTGGTCAAACCGGACCACGAGATCTTCCACGCCGTGGCCGAACGGCTGCCCGCCCCGCCCGACCGTGTGCTCTTCCTCGACGACAACGCCGCCAACGTCGACGCGGCGGCCGAGACCGGTTTCGTCGGCCACCACGTGCGCGGTGTCGAGGCGACGCGGCACGCCTTGGTCGCGGCGGGCATCATCGCCGGCTGAGGCGTTTCCGTCGGCCCCGAGCAACCGGCGCCGCCCGAGTCGCGTGTGCCAACATGCTCGCCCATGGTTGCCAACGGCCCGAAGCTGCGCCTCCTGCCGCGCCTGAGCGACGACGTGGCCTTCTACTGGACCTCCGGCGCCGACGGCGCCCTGCGCTTGCTGCGCTGCAACTCCTGCGGGTTCTTCAACCATCCCCCTGGACCGGTCTGTCGTCGCTGCCTGTCGCGCGACCTGGCGCCCCAGGAGGTCAGCGGCCGCGGCCACGTCGAGACGTTCACCGTCAACTACCAGCAGTGGATCCCGGGGAGCGACCCCTACATCATCGCCTGGGTGTCCATCGACGAGCAGCCCGACGTCCGGTTGACCACGAACCTGGTGGACGTGGAGCCCGAGGACGTGCGCATCGGCATGCCGGTGCGCGTCGTCTTCGAGCACGTCGAAGACGTCTGGCTCCCGCTCTTCACGCCCGCAGGGCGCGGGGGACGAGTCGTGAGCACCCGGGGCGAGGAGCCACTGGAGCGACGGGCCATCATCTCGGGGATCGGGCAGTCCGCGGTGGGACGCCGGCTCGGCCGTTCGGACCTCGATCTGACCGTGGAGGCGGCGCTCGACGCCATCGCCGACGCCGGGCTCACCCGGGACGACATCGACGGGCTCGCGACGTATCCCGGCATGGGGGCGGGAACGGCCGGGTTCGGCGGCCCCACGACGCCCGAGGTCCAGGACGCGCTGGGCCTGTCCCTCAACTGGCACGACGGCGGCGGCGAAGGCCCCGCCCAGATGCGCGCCGTGATGGCGGCCGCCCTGGCGGTGGCGGCCGGCCTGGCCCGCCACGTCCTGGTCTACCGGACCGTCACCGAGGGCACGGCCCAGGGCACCGGGGGGCGCCAGGGCATCGGCGGCTCGGGTGGGGGTGGGGCCGTGCCCCGCTTCGGTGGCTTCATGCAGTGGTCCCTGCCCTTCGGGGCGGTGTCGGCGGCCAACTGGCTCGCCGAGGTCGCCCAGCGGCGCATGTACGAGTTCGGCCTGACCCGCGAGCAGTTGGGGCAGATCGCTCTGAACGGCCGGCGCAACGCCGCCTTGAACCCCAAGGCGATCTACACCGACCCCATGTCGATGGAGGACTACCTGGCGGCGCGGATGATCACCACGCCGCTGTGCCTCTTCGACTGCGACGCGCCGTGCGACGGCTCGACGGTGGTCATCGTCTCGCACCGTGACTTCGCCGGCGACCTCGACCACGCCGCCGTGCAGATCAACGCCCTCGGCACGGCACTGCGGGGGCGCCCCAGCTGGGACCAGTTCGACGACATGACGACGATGGCGGCGCGTGACGCCGCCGCCAGCATGTGGGAGCGCACCGAGCTGACGCCGGCCGACGTCGACACGGCCCAGCTCTACGACGGCTTCTCGGTGCTCACCATCGTGTGGCTCGAGGCACTGGGGTTCTGCGGCCGGGGCGAGAGCGGGCCCTTCATCGAGGGTGGTGCCAACATCGCCCGCGACGGGCTCCTGCCGCTCAACACGGCGGGCGGCCAGCTCTCGGGCGGTCGCCTGCACGGGTTCGGGCTGATCCACGAGGCCTGCGTCCAGCTTCGGGGCGAGGGCGGCGAGCGCCAGGTGGTCCGGCCGGGCGGCCGGGTTCCCGAGGTGGCGGCGGTGGCGAACGGGGGTGGCCCGATCGCCGGCACCATGCTGCTCACGCGCTGGCGTGGGCTGAGGGCGCCTCCTCAGCCGGGCTTGGTCCCCGCCAGGTGGTGCGCGGCGCGGGCCGCCAGGGCGACGAGGGTCAGTGTCGGACCGTAACCGCTCGAGGTGACGAACACCGAGGAGTCGGCGACGACCACGTTGTCGAGCGAGTGCACCCTCCCCCACCGGTCGACCACCGAGGTGCCGGGGTCGTCGCCCATGCGAGCCGTGCCGATGACGTGCCGACTCTCGGGCACGGGCGTGGCCCCGATGCCGTGGTACGAGACCCCGGGCGACGAGGTGTGCAAGACCCACTCCGCGCCCATCTCCTCGAGCACCGACTGCAGGATCTTGCCGTGGTACTTGGAGGCCGCCAGCTCGTGGTGTCCGGGCTGGTACGTCACGCGCGCCACGGGGAGGCCGCGTGCGTCGCGGACGGACGGGCTGAGGTCCACGGCGTTGGTGGCATAGGCAAGGTCCTCCCCCTGCATGATGAAGGCCCACATGCGCTCGCGCAGGTTCGAGTCGCGCATGGCCTGGGCGTGGGCCCGCCCCCAGGGCGAGTGACGTGCCTCCATGATCGGCAGGCCGCCGCCGCTGTGCTCGACCATCCCGCCGCGGAACCAGGGCAGCCCGGCCCCGGCGGCCGCCTCGACGCGAGCGCGTGTCCTGGATCATGGCGTCGTCGTGGACGTGGGTGACCGCCCGCCCTTTGTGCGGGTGCAGCCGCAGGGTCGGAAAGTGCCCGACGACGATCGTCTGGAAGTGCGTCATCAGGTGACGGCCCAGCGCGGGGTGCTCCAACCCCGAGAGGAGGAGGAGGCGCGGCGTCTCGATGGCGCCGCCGGCCACGATCACGAGATCGGCCCCCATCGTGTGCGGCGCGCCGTCGGGCCCGATGTACTCGACCCCCGTCGCCCGGTGCCCCTGCGTCACGATGCGGCTCACGCACGTCTCGGCCATGAGCTCGGCGCGGCCGGTTGCCATGGCCTTGGTCAACAGCGCAACCGGGTCGCCCTTGGCGTGGATGGGGCAGCCGAAGAAGGCACAGTAGCCGCAGTTGTTGCAGGCGGGACGCCCGTCGTAGGCGATGCTGTTGGCGGCGGTCGGCGCCTCGTAGGGATGCAGTCCGACCTTCTCCGCTGCGGCCGACGACAGCACCGCGCCGTACATCGGCGCACCCGGCGGCATCGGGTAGGGGCCCGATCGCCAGGCGGCGAACGGATTGGCCCCCTCCCGGCCGGCCACGCCGATGGCCCGCTCCACCTCGGCGTAGTAGGGCTCGAGCTCGTCGTAGTCGACGGGCCAGTCGTCGACCGCCGCCCCCGCTTGGGGCCCGTGGGTGGAGAAGAGCCGGAAATCCTCCTCCCGGAAGCGCGGCACCTTGCCGTCGGCATGCGTCCCACCGCCCCCGACCGTCGTGGGGATGGAGTTGACCTCGCCGACATGGGTGTGCTCGCCCTCCTCGGCCGAGCGGCGGAAGGCGCGTGGCTCGATGAGGGGATCGGGCCCGAGGAAGTAGCGTGAGATGAACTTGATCTCGTCGTTGGAGTAGTCGCCGGCGGGCGTGGTCAGCTCGTCGGGGTCGAGCAGGTGGTTGCGCCCCTTCTCCATGATCACCACCGACCAGCCGGCGCGGGTCAGCACCTCGGCGGCGGTCGCGCCGCCCGGCCCCGACCCGATGATGAGAGCGTCGGCCCCTGCCGTCACGGCTGCGACACCTCGGCGTCGCTGTAGCCGCGCGGCTGCACGTCGCCCTCGTGGCCGATGTAGGCCCACCCGACGCAGTCGCGGTTGCCCCCGTACTCTGGTGCGCCGTACATGCCCTCGCAGCAGTGACCCCACAGGAGGGTGCAGAAGTCCTCGTCGGCCCGTAGGCGGCGCCGCTGCTCGGTGCCGTCGACCTCGCTGAAGTCGTCGCCCAACGCGGCCAGCCCCTCGCGGTAGCGCTGTTGCAGCCCGGTGACCGGCCCGTTGAACTCCCGCTCGGGCAGCCCCTGCGAACCCTCGATCCGCATGCGCCAGGCCAGTTCGTCCAGCGGGGACAACCCGATGAACCGGGCGAAGCCGTCGACGCCGCCCTTGCGCCCCGACGTCGGGCCGCCGGCCCAGATCCGGGGCGGTTCGAAGGTGAACGCGCCCAGGAAGGTGTCGATGTAGTCGGCGACGCCCGCCTCCTCGGCGCCCGGTGCGCCCTGGTCGGAGGGGAGCATCTGCGCGCAGGCGGCCCGCAGGGTGGCGTACTCCTGCTCGCTCAGCCAGACGGGCACCGGGCCAACGTAGCCTCCGTCGTCCCCAATTGCTGACGCTGCTGTCAGGTTAGGATCGTGCCTCACCCGTCCCGCCGGGGGCGGGCGGGGAGGAATCTCGGCATGACGCAGGGCGGCTACCGGGTGGGTGTCGACGTGGGCGGCACGTTCACGGACCTCGTCTGCCTCACGCCCGACGGCCAGGTGATCCTGGACAAGACGCCGACGACCCCCGACGACCAGTCGCGGGGGGTCCTGACGGGCGTCGAGCAGCTGGCCGGGGACCTCGGCGTGGACACCAGGGCGTTCTGCGCCGCCATCGAGGCCTTCGTGCACGGGACGACCACGGCCGACAACACGATGATCGAGATGAGCGGCGCCCCCACCGGCCTGCTCACCACCGAAGGGCACCGCGACGAGATCGAGCTCCGGCGGGACCACAAGGAGGAGATCTGGGACCCGACCGCGCCGACCGCCCGAGCCGATCGCCCGGCGGCGCGCCCGTATCCCCGTCCCCGAGCGCTGCGACTTCGAGGGCAACGTCGTCCTCGCGCTCGACGAGGAGGCGGTGCGCCGGGGCGTGCGGCGCCTGCACAAGCTGGGCGTCGAGTCCATCGCCGTGTGCTTCCTGTTCAGCTTCGTCAACCCCGACCACGAGCGGCGGGCCCGCGAGCTGATCCTCGAGGAGTTCCCCGACGTCGGGCACATCTCGCTCTCGCACGAGGTGCTCCCGCGCGCGCCCGAGTTCGAGCGCACCTCCACGACGCTCGTCAACGCGTACGTCGCACCGAAGATCAGCGCCTACGTCGACCGGCTGGTCGAGAAGCTGCGGTCGGCGGGGTTCGACGGCCGGGTCGTGCTCATGCAGTCCAGCGGCGGCGTCATGCCCCCCCAGTCCGTCCAGCGGCGCGCCGTCGCCCTGTTGGGCTCGGGACCGACCGGTGGCGTGATGGGGGCGGCCTTGGCCGCCGGGCGCAGCGGCGTGCACGACCTCGTCGCAGCCGACATGGGCGGCACGTCCTACGACGTGTGCCTCGTGCAGCAGGGGCGGCCGGCGGTCACCACCGACTGGAACTGGCGCCACCGCTACTACGTGAACCTGCCGATGGTCGACATCCACAGCGTCGGCGCCGGCGGCGGCTCCATCGCCCGCGTGCGCCAGGGTGCCCTCCTGGTCGGCCCCGACTCCGCCGGCTCGGTGCCCGGACCCGTCTGCTACGGCCGCGGCGGCGGGCAGGCGACGGTCACCGACAGCGACGCCGCACTGGGCTACCTGCCCGCCAAGGGCTTTGCCGGGGGGCGCATGGAGCTCGACGTGGAGGCCGGACGCGCCGCCATCGACCGTGACGTGGCGGAGCCGCTCGGGCTGGGCGTCGACGACGCCGCCTGGGCCATTCAACGCATCGTCAACGCCAACATGGCCAACGCGGTGCGCAAGGTCCTGTCCCAGCACGGGGCCGACCCCCGCACGCTGTCGCTGGTGGCCTACGGCGGCGGCGGCCCCGTGCACGCGTGGGCACAGGCCCGCGAGCTCGGCATCGGCCGCGTGCTGGTGCCGAAGGCCTCCCCCGCCTTCTCGGCGCTGGGCCTGCTCGTGTCGGACTACGTCGTGGACCTCATGCGGGCCTACGTCGTCAAGCTCTCCGACATCGACCTGGAACGGGTACGGACGCTGGCGGCGGAGATGCACCGCGAGGCGGAGGCCGAGCTGGCCCCGGTGCGGCTCGGCGAAGGTGCCGTGCAGGCCGACCTCTTCGCGCAGATGTGCTACCAGGGGCAGAACTTCGACATCTCGGTGCCGTTGCCCGAGGGCGGGTCGCTGTCCGAGGAGCACCTGCTCGACCTGGCCGACCGCTTCCACCACCAGCACGAGGCGGCGCGCGGCTTCGCCTTTCCGACCCAGCCGCCCCTCGTGCGCGGCATCCGGCTGGTGCACCGGGGCGCCACACCCAAGCCGCCGGTGCTGGCCCGCATGGGCGAGGTGATCCACGCCGCCGACGCCCGTACGGGATCGCGTGCGGTCCACCTGGGTGAGGGGTTCACGGACGTGCCGACCTACGACGGTGCCTCCCTCGGCGCCGGCGCGCTGATCGCGGGGCCGGCCCTCATCGAAGAGCCCTTCACGGTGGTCGTGCTCGCACCCTCGGACGTGGCGGTGCTCGACGAGCACGGCAACTACGACATCACGATCGGGCGGGCGGTCTGACGGGCCGGTCTGACGGGCCAGTCTGACGGGCGGGCCTGACGGGCGGGCGGTCGTGACGGGCGAAGCCGCTGCCGAAGTCGGCGCCGAGACTACGTCTTGAAGGCGCAGCCGTCCCAGTAGGAGACGAGCCGGCGCCTCAGGGTCCCCCGCAATTCGATGGTGAGGACGTGCGGACCCGCTGCGGGGTCCCCGCGGTAGCGCACCGTGAGATCGCCCGCAGGGACGCGGACGTAGTCGCCCGAGTCCGCCGGTTCGTCGATCGTGGTGTCGAGGAGCGTGATCGGCCCCGAACAGCAGCGGTGCGCGTGGGAGCGGACGTAGACGACGCCACCGTGCGCGGTGGCGAAGTCCCTCGCCTTCTCGGAGACGACGACGTCCATCGACGCCATCGTAGGGTCGCCGCTCAGCGTGGTCGCGACGGGCTCCCCTTCATGACCTTCGGTCGGCGCCGGGTTGGTGCTGGGGTCCGGACTCCGCCTCGGTCTCACCCCCGTCGGGATGCGGGAGTGCGCCGACGCGCTGGGCGATCCACAAGAGGGCCCGCTCGCTCTCGTCGAGGGCCTCACAGACCAGGTTCCCGGTCTCGCTCGCCCCGAGGTCGACGAGACGGCACCAATTGGTGAGCAGCCGGAAGCCGGGTCCCCGGAAGCGCCGCCCCGCCATCCGCAGCGGGAGGGCCGGCAGCCGCAGAGCCCAGGCCACCAGGCCCCCGGCGATCTCGGGGAAGCCGGAGCGGTGCCGGACGATCCTCTCGTAGTGGCCGGTCACCACGTCGACCATGTTCTCGAGCGCCTCGGAGCCTGGCTCGAAGTAGGCGGAGTGCGCCTCCACCGGGGCGTGGTCCGGCGCGTTGGTCTCCATCCGGGTTCCCCCGAACGTCGGCGCGCTGGGAGGGGCCCCGAAGACGCCGAGCTCGGCGATGGCGTCTCCCGGCGCCTGCTCGGAGAAGAAGTGGGCCTGGTCGAGGTGCAGCTGGCGGAGATCATCTACGGTCATGCCCGGGCTCCCGGCGACGACGACGTCGGTGACATGGAGGTCGCAGTCGGCGAGCGCAGCGCCCGTCACGATCGACCCGAAACTGTGCGCGACCACGGTGAGCGTCTGCACGGCGTCGAGCGAGAGCCAGTCGACGAACGCGGTGAGGTCGGCGGCGGCCGTGCCCAGGTCGTCGTTGCACTCGATGGACCCCGCCGCCGCCTCGAGAACATCGGGCGGGTTGTCGTAGCCCTTCCAGAGCACGACGGCGGTGGAGGGATCGGCCTGGTAGAGGTTGCGGGCGCCGGGGATCCAGTCGTCACGGAGGTTGGTGCCGTCTCCCACGCCGGGAACCACCACGGCCACGTGCTCGGCGGTCTCGATGTCACCGAAGAGCACCGCGTAGTGCTGAAGCTGAGGACGGTACAAGAGGATCTGCCCGCCACTCTCGATGAGTGTCTGCAGCACGGTGACCCGGTCGGTCTCGCCCTCGACGGTGGCGCCGGCGAGGTCCATCTGCACCGCGACGAGATTGCTGGCGGCCCGTTGGGTGAGGAACTCCCTTCCGCCCATGCACCACGTTATGTCGCACACCCCAGACGGTTGTGTGACCTCGGTACTCTCTCCCGCCGTGGGCACGTCGCTGGCCATCCTCGCGGCGGTGCTGTTCGCGCTTCGGCACGGTCCTCCGGCAAAAGGGCGCCCTCACCACCGCCGCTCGGCCTACGGGACCGGCGCGGCCCTGAACCGTCCGCACGACCCGGCTCGCGGCGCTCAGCGGGGCAGGCGCAGGATCCTTCCCGCGATGATGTCGCGTTGCACCTGGGACGTCCCGCCCGCGATGCCGGCCGCCTTGCTCCACAGCCACTGGCGCGCCCACGGCCCGGCCTGTGCGGACGACGGGTCGCGACCCGTCACCATCGAGCGCGGCGTCGGAGAGGCCTTGCGTCATGGCCGTCCACGTGAGCTTGATCCAGCTGGACTCGGGACCGGGCTCCTCGCCCCGCCCGAGGCGTGTCAACGTGCGCAGGTTGTGCAGTCGCAGCACGCCGAGGTCGATGTACGCCTGTGCGAGCGCGTCGGCGACCAGGGGGTCGTCGAGGGCGCCGTTGCGCCGGGCCTCCTCGTAGAGCCGAGCCAGATAGGTCTCGTGGACGACCTGCTCCTTGAAGGGAAAGTTCGTCCCACGCTCGTGGGCCAGCGTCGAGCCGGCCACGGTCCAGCCCTGGCCCTCGGTGCCGACCACCTGGTCCACCGGCACGAAGACGTCGGTGAGGAAGACCTCGTTGAACTCGGCATCGCCGGTCATCTGCACGAGCGGGCGCACGTCGACGCCTGGATCGGACATGTCGACGACGAGCGCGGTGATCCCCTGCTGGCGCCGCGGTTCGTCCGGATCGGTGCGCGCCAGGCACAGGCCCCACGAGGCGAATTGGGCGTAGGACGTCCAGACCTTGCGGCCGGTCACGAGGTAGCCCCCTTCGGTCGGCACGGCCCGCGTCGAGAGCGACGCCAGGTCGCTCCCGGCGTCGGGCTCGCTGAAGAGCTGGCACCAGATCTCCGCGGCCGAGAGGATCGGCGGCAGGTAGCGCAGGCGCTGCTCCTCGCTGCCGTGCGCCAGCAGGGTGGGTCCGACCAAGTTGATCCCGACCCGGTTCACCGGCTGGGGAGCCTGCGAGCGGGCGTACTCGCTCTGGTACAGCGCGACCTGGACGGGTGTCGCACTCCGCCCTCCGTAGGCCTGGGGCCAGTGGACACCGACCCAGCGGTCGGCCGCCAGGGTGGCCTGCCAGGCCCGGCCCCAGGCAACCTCCTCGGCCAGG
This sequence comes from uncultured Acidimicrobiaceae bacterium, assembly GCA_963774485.1. Lineage (GTDB taxonomy): Bacteria > Actinomycetota > Acidimicrobiia > Acidimicrobiales > RAAP-2 > Bog-473. The sequence goes on along the minus strand of CAVZFG010000021.1, from coordinate 23,822 downwards.
TCGACGAAGGCCGGTGGACGATGGTCATGGGTGCCAAGCCAAGCCCGGAACGAGGCGGCGAACTCCTGGTCCTCTCTTCTCAGCGAGAGGTCCACTGCGCTCCCGTCGACGAGCCTGACATCGGCGTCACGTTAGTGGGGTCCGGGTATGGTGCCCTGCCGTGACGGACCGCCTCCGACCGACCTGGGTGCCGCGCCTGGCCCGCACCTACCGCCGGCCGGGCGGCCCCTGGGACGTGCCGACGCTCGACGCGCTCATCTCCGCCCGCGGCGGCGAGATCGTCGACGGTGACACCAGGCTCTCCGCCGCCGCAGGCGGACGCGCTGGTGGCGGCCGTCGCGGGCGGGCTCGAAGCACGCGGCGTCACGAGAGGGGACGCGGTGGCCTGGCAGGTCCCCAACAGCCTGGCCGCCGCCGTCCTGCCTCGGGCGTGCTGGCGCATCGGGGCGGTGGCGGCGCCGGTCCTGCACTCCTTCGGCGCGGCGGACGTCGAGGGGGCCCTGGGGCAGATCGACCCCGCGCTCGTCCTCGAGCTCGCACCCGACACGATCTCGGACCCCGCGGCGCTGGTCGACGCCGTCGGCGGTGCGCCCGTCGCCGCCGGGACCTGCCCCGGCCGTCCCTCCGACGTCGCCCTGGTCCTGTTCACCTCCGGCTCGACGGGGACACCCAAGGCGGTGCTGCACACACAGCGCGGCCTGAGCTGGAAGGCCACGCTGATGGCGCGCGTGCACGGCCTCGGCTCCTCGGACGCGGTGCTCATGCCGGCGCCGATGGCCCACATCTCGGGCCTGCTCAACGGCGTCCTGGTGCCGGGCGCGGCCGGGATGCGCTCGGTCCTCGTCCGCCGCTTCCATCCCGAGCAGGCCCTCGCCCTGGTGGCGCGCGAGCGGATCTCGTTCCTCGCCGGTCCGCCCACCTTCTTCATCGCCATGGGACGTGCGCTGGCGGAGGGGCCGGCCGTCGACGTGTCGTCGGTCCGGCTCGTCTCGAGCGGCGGCGCCTCCGTCACGCCGGCGTTCGTCGAAGACACCGCGCGCACGTTCGACTGCCGGGTGAAGCGCACCTACGGCTCGACCGAGGCGCCGACCGTGACCACCAGCACCGACGACGACCCCGTTCGAGAAGGCCCGCGACACCGACGGGCGCGCCGTGGGCGAGGTCGAGCTCCGGGTGTCCGACCCGCTGACCGGCGCGCCGCTGCGCAGCGGCGCGGCCGGCGAGCTGTGGGTGCGCGGGCCCGAGATGTTCGCCGGTTACGCCGACGAGAGCCAGACCGCGGCGGTCATCGCCCGGGGCGGATGGTTCCGCACCGGCGACCTGGCGACCGTCGACGCCGACGGCTGGGTGCGCATCGTCGGCCGGCTGAAGGACGTGATCATCCGTGGCGGCGAGAACATCTCGGCCTCCGAGGTCGAGGCGGCGCTCGAGGCGCACCCGGCGATCCGCCACGCCGTGGCCGTCGGCTACCCGGACCCGCTCATGGGCGAGCGGGTCGCCGTCTTCGTCGAGTCCGCCGCACCGTTCGACCTCGAGGAGTGCCGGCGCTGGTTTGCCAGCCGTGGTCTGGCGCTGTTCAAGACGCCCGAGAAGGTCGAACGGCTCGACCAGCTGCCGCTGCTGGGGTCGGGCAAGGCCGACCGCGCCGCGTTGCGCCGCCGGGCCGCCGCCAGCTGACCGAGGGAGGTGCGATCCGTCCGGCCGCCCCCAGGCGGACGGCCGGCACCAGGCGCACTAGCGTTGGCGCGTGCCTCGCCGCAACCTCATTCCGTTCGCGCTGCTGGCCGTCCTGGCGCTGTTGACCCTGCTCTTCGCCGTGCTCGGCGCCTCGTCCGCGCCGAGCGGCGCGACGCTCAGCGTGCAGAACGGATCGGGCAGGACGTTCGGCTCGCCCACCGGATCGACGTCCTTCGCCATGGAGATCGTCCTCGGCGAGGGGGCGGGGACGACCAGCCAGGTGCGGCTGATCGACTACGTGCCACCCGACCGCATGGCCGTCTATCAGGTCGGCACCAAGCTGCAACTCCTCGGGCTGCTCAACCAGGCCGCCATCACGTGCGCCCTGAGCACCTACGCGGCCGTCGTCGGCGGTTCGACGCCCTGGACGGCGAGCGGCGACGCCTACACCAGGACCGAGAGCCTCGCCAGCTACTCCGCCCGGGTGCCGACCGTGACGGCCAGCTCATGCGCACCGCGCCCGGCGACGCGTGCAGGGCCAGGTCTACGAGAAGGCGGCCGTCCGGTCCGGCTACCTGGTCGGAGTCGGCGTGACCGTGGTCGTGCCGCCGCAGACGCTGAGCAACGGGAGCCCGGCGGCCCACGGCAGCGTGGACGAGTCGCTGGTGCTGGTGCAGATCAACGGCACCCGCGTCCGCAAGCTCGGTTCGTAGCGCCTTCCGGCGGGCGGGACCGTCGTCAGGAGAGGGCCTGGCCCGCGTCGAGCCGCCCACGCAGGATCGCCGCGATGCGGTCGCGGTGGAACGCGGCGTCCCCGTAGCTGACCTGGTCGAGCTGGGCCCGCTTCACGTAGAGGTGCATGTCGTGCTCCCAGGTGAAGCCGATGCCCCCGTGCACCTGCAGCCCGGCCGCCATGACGCGGCGCGACGCATCGGAGCACCATGCCTTGGCCATGCTGGCCGCCAGCGAGCGGTCCGGTTCTCCGGCGGCGGCGCACCATGCGGCGTAGTACACGGTCGACCGCATCCCCTCGACGTCGACCAACGCGTCGGCCAGCATGTGCTTGACGGCCTGGAAGGAGCCGATCGGCTTGCCGAATTGCACGCGCTCTTTCGCATAGTCCACCGTCATCGACGAGCACGCGATCGGCCGCTCCGAGCATCTCGGCTCCCGGCCAGGGTGGCGGCCCGGTCCAGCAGGAGCTCGGCGGCGTCGGCGCCGCCCAGGCGCAGCGCCGGCGTCCCGTCGAACGCGAGGATGCCCAGCTCGCGGCGTGCGGTCCATGGCCGCCACCGGCGGCCGGCCGTCCCTCGCGGCCCAGGTCGACCCCGTAGACGCCGTCGCCCACCACGACCACCGCCACGTCCGCCGAGGGGGCGAAGGCGGTGGGCGCCGTCTCACCGCTCAGGCGCGCCCGCCCGTCCGATCCCGACGCGGCGGTGACGCCGCCGGCCGCCGGTGCCAAGGCGACGCAGCCCACGGCGGCACCCTGGCCGAGCGCCTCCCGCCAGCCCCTCGTGCCGGCGTCGGCCCGGGCCTCGGCGCCGCTCAGGGCCCCGAGGGCGAGCACGGAGGGCAGGAAGGGCGCAGCCACCAGCCGGCGCCCGATCTCCTCGCACAGCACGGCCACCTCCACCATGCCGAGTCCCAGGCCGCCCTCGTCCTCGGGCACCTCGATGGCGAGCCATCCCTGGTCCGCCATGGCGGACCACACCGAGCCGTCGAAGCCGCGGGGCACGTCCGGCGCCGGCCCGCCACCGTCGCGCGGCAGCTCTCCCGCTCCCGGGAGGGTGCCCACCACCGCCCCGGTCCCGACCCGCGCCCGGAGCGCGTCGTGTCCGGCCATCCCGTCGAGCAGCGTGGCCGCCGCGCCGCGCAACGCCTGCTGATCCGTCGAGAGGTCGAAGTCCACGGCGGCGCAGTCTATGGTCCGGCCTCACACGGGTGTCACCGATCGCGGCGACTGTGCCATGCTGCGGCCGATGGATCTGCACGCCACGGCCGAACAGGAATCGCTGCGTGCGGCGTTCCGCTCCTGGCTGATGGAGCATCTCCCGTGGCCCTACGGCGTCGGGCTGCCGCCGCGTTTCGACGACCTCGCGCAGGCGGTCGCCTTCGGGCGGCAGTGGCAGGCCGACCTGGCCGCGGACTGCTGGGTGGGCATCACCTGGCCCGAGGAGTACGGGGGGCGCGGCCTCGGCGCCCTCGAGAACTACGTCGTGATCGAGGAGCTGGCCCGGGCGCGGGCGCCCGAGCTCGTCGGTCGCATCGGCATCAACCTGGTCGGGCCCACCCTGTTGGCCTACGGCACCGACGAGCAGAAGGCACGCTTCCTTCCTCGCATCCTCTCGGCGGCCGAGCTCTGGTGCCAGCTCTTCAGCGAGCCCGACGCGGGGAGCGACCTGGCGTCGCTGACCACACGTGCCGTCGCGGCCGAGGGCGGGTACCGGGTGAGCGGCCGCAAGGTCTGGACGTCCTACGCCCAGTTCGCCGACTGGGGGCTGTGCCTGACCCGCAGCGACCCGGCCGCGCCGAAGCGCCAGCAGGGCATCACCGCGCTCATCGTCGACATGCACGCCGAGGGCGTCCACGTCCACCCGCTGGTGCAGTCGACCGGAGAGGCCGAGTTCAACGAGGTCGAGCTCGACGACGTCTTCGTGCCGGCCGACCGACGGGTGGGCGAGGAGGGTGAGGGCTGGACCGTCGCCGGCTCGACCCTGGCCCACGAGCGCGGGATCAACCCCCGCCAGCTCGTGATCCACACCCAGCTCATCGAGGAGCTGCTTCGCCTGGCCCGGGAGAACGGCAGCTTCGACGACTGGCGCCTGCGCCAGCAGCTGGCGCAGGCGGCCACCGAGGTCCGGCTGTTCCAGCTCCACAACTGGCGCTCGCTGACCCGCCTGTCCAAGGGCGAGGCGCCCGGCCCGGAGGGCTCCGCCCTCAAGCTCTACTGGAGCGAGATGTCCAAGCGGCTCCACCAGACCGCGCTCGGCGGTGCTCGGACCCGCCTCGCCCCTGTGGGAGGGAGCGCCGGGCAACCCCGCCGACGGCGCTTGGCAGCGTTCGTGGCTGTACTACCAGGCGTCCTCCATCTTCGCGGGCACCAACGAGATCCAGCGGACGCTCGTGGGCGAGCGCGTGCTCGGGCTCCCGAGGGGCTGAGCGTCCGCCGGGGCGGCGGCGCGGGAAGACAGGATGGGCGACGCAGGGAGGATGGGCTGACATGGCAGAGGGCTTCGAGACGATCCGCTACGAGACCGACGGTGCGGTGGCCACCCTCACCATGAACCGACCGGAAGTGGCCAACGCGCAGAATTCGACGCTCATCGACGAGATCGACGCCGCGTTCGACCTCGCCGACGCCGACGACACGGTGCGGGTCGTCATCCTGGCCGGCGCCGGCAAGCATTTCTCCTCGGGCCACGACCTCAAGGCGCTGGTCAGCGGCGACGGCTCCGATCCCTGGGTGGCGCGGCGCGAGACCCCCGAGGGCAAGTTCGAGCACGAGAAGACGATGTACTTCGACCGCTGCCTGCGCATCCACGACTTCCGCAAGCCGACGATCGCCGCCGTCCAGGGCAGTTGCGTCGCCGCCGGCCTCATGCTGGCCGCGATGTGCGACCTCATCGTCGCCGCCGACGACGCCGTCTTCTCCAACCCGGTGCTCCGCCTCACCGGCGCCGGCGTCGAGCTCCTCGTGGAACCGTGGGAGCTCGGGATCCGCAAGGCGAAGGAGTTCCTGCTCACCGGCGACACCATCGACGCCCAGGAGGCGTGGCGCCTCGGCCTCGTCAACCGCGTCGTCCCCCGGGCCGAACTGGCGGCCAAGGACGCACGAGCTCGCCGACCGCATCGCCCTCGTCCCGCCGGTGACGGCCCAGACCGTCAAGGACACCCTCAACCAAACCGGGACGCTGATGGGAAAGCGCGACGCCCTCAAGTACCACTTCATGGCGCACCACTGGGTCCACAACTCCGCCACTGCGCTCGACGCGCTGGCGGCACGCAAGGCCAAGGGCTCGATGCGCGAGGTCATGGCCGAACGGGACGAGGGCCACCCGGACTCGGACGCATGAGCGACCCGGCGCACGGGCCGCTCGCGGGCATCCGGGTGATCGACGTCGGCACGCGCATCTCCGCGCCGTTCTGCGCGGGCCTGCTGGGCGAGCTCGGAGCCGACGTGATCAAGGTCGAGCTGCCCGGCGAGGGCGACTTCATGCGCAGCATGGGGCCGTTCGTGCCCGTCGACGACGGGCCCGGATACTCGCTGTCGTGGGCGATCGAGGGGCGGGGACGGCGGGGCGTCACCTGCGACCTGCGCCAGCCCGAGGGAAAGGACCTCTTCCAGCGGCTGGTGGCGACGGCCGACGTCCTCTGCGAGAACTTCCGGCCCGGCACCATGGAGCGCTGGGGCCTCGGTCCCGCCGACCTGCCCGACGAGCTCGTCTACGTGCGCATCAGCGTCTTCGGACAGAGCGGGCCCTACGCCCCCCGGCCCGGCCTGGACCGTCTGGGCATCGCGTTCGGGGGCCTGTTGCACCTCACGGGCGACCCGGACCGGCCGCCGGTGCGGCCGGGCGTGACCGTGTCGGACTACCTCACCGGTGCCTTCGCCGCCTTCGCCGCCGTGGCGTCGCTCTACGGCCGCGATGCGGCCCGGGGCCAGGCCGGCGGCGGGAGCCGGAGCGGCGAGGTCATCGACGCACCGCTGTACGGCTCCATCCTGCGCATCCTCGAGTGGACGCTGGCCGGCTACGACCGGTTGGGAATCGTGCGCCAACGCGAGGGCAACCGCCTCTCGCACTCGGCCCCTCTCGACAACTACCCGACGTCCGACGGCTTCTTCGTGTGCATCGTCGCCGGCTCCGACGCCAACTTCTCGCGGCTGTGCGCCGCCATGGGTCGACCCGACCTGGCGCACGACCCGCGCTTCGCCACCCTGGCCGAGCGCGGCGGCACGAGGGGACGAGATCAACGGGATCGTGGCCGAGTGGACCTCGGGCATGACCGCCGAGGAGATCACGGCGCGCTGCGTCGAGCACGACGTGCCGATCGGAACCGCCTACAGCGCGGCCGACATCTTCGCCGACCCGCACATGCGCGCCCGGGGGGATCTCGTCTCGGTCGACGATCCGGTCATCGGGCCCGTGCGCCAGCAGGCACCGTTCCCCCGTTTGACCAAGAACCCGACCCCGGTTCCCACCGGCGCCCCGCGGTTGGGCGAGCACAACCACGAGGTGTGGTGCGACCTGGTGGGACTGAGCGCCGACGAGCTGGCCGACCTCACCGCACGGGGCGTGGTCTGACCGGTCGGGCCGGAAGGCCTAGTAGAGCGGGCTGACCATGCGGCCCATGTAGCGTGGCGCCGCCGAAGGTGAAGATCCCGCCGTCCGCGGCCGCCATCCAATAGCCGTTGGTGGCGTTGTCCGGCGCCATGCCGACCACCGGCGCGGCCAGGGTCAGGCCGCCGGTGGAGCCCTCGAAGGGCGCCTGTCCGAAGGTGAAGATGCCGCCGTCGGAGGCCACGAAGCGATAGCCCTGTCCGTTGGGCGACGCCTCCATCCCGACGATCGGCTTGTTGAGACGGATGCCGCCCGTGCTCCCGAGGAAGGGCGCGTCGAAGCTGAAGATGCCTCCGTCCGACGCCACCTCCCAGTAGCCACCCGTCGCCGGGTCGGCCGCCATGCCCACGATGGGCTGGTTGAGCACCCGGCCGCCCATGGAGCCGTAGAAGGCGGCGTCGCCGAAGCTGAAGATGCCACCGTCGGAGGCCACCATCCAGTAGCCCTTGCCGTCGGGCGTGGAGGCCATGCCGACGATCGGGCGGTCGAGCCGCAGCGAGCCCGTCGACCCGTAGAACCCGGCGTCGCCGAAGTTGAAGATGCCGCCGTCGGCAGCCACCAGCCAGTAACCGCCGCCGTCGGGCGTGGAGGCCATGCCCACGATGGGCGCGTTGAGCGAGCCCGTGAGCGACCCGTCGTTCTGGGCCGAGCCGAAGGCGGCGACCGTGCCGTCGGCCTCGACCTCCCAATACCCCGTCCCGTTGCTCACCGGGGCGATGTCGACCGTTCTCGACGCCGACTGGACCTGGCCAGCCACCTGGCCCCAGGACAGCGTCACGTCGCTGGGCGGCGCGCACGAACTGACCAAGATGGCGGCGATGGAGCCGCCGGCGTACCCGGTGGGCGAGAACGCCGCACCCATGGAGAGAATCGGCGGGCCGGTGGGGCAGTCGGCGAACTGGTGCAAGATGATGTCGCGGTGGCCCCAGCACTCCGTCGGGGTCAGGAGGCTGCACGCCGAGTTGGTCGTCGACGAGCCACCCCAGCCGTCGTCGTACATCCAGTAGTAGTCGGCCTCGAGCACCGACGTCAGACCCCCGGCCCAGATGGAACCACCGAAGGTGATCGGCGCGCCGCCGGTCACCGAGGTCGGGAACGTCGGGTCCGACCCCGAGTTCGCTCCGCCCTGGGCGTAGGCATCGAGCTGCGCCGACATGTAGTCGATCGGCGGCAGGCCGCGGTCGATGCGCTCGTCGTTCACCACCGTGAACACCTGCTCGGGAAGGGGCAATGTGGCCAGCGCAGACTCGGAGACGTTCATGGCGCCGACGCCCTCCTGGGCGCGCGCGTCGTTGATGGAGGTCAGCCAGTCGGCGTTGTCCGGTGCGATGTTCGCCGCCGGGTTGGCCGGCGGCAGGATCCCGGTGGCCGAGGCCGACGTGCTCGTCAGTCCGACCGCGATGGAACTCATGATCATGACGACGACCGGCAACAGAAGCGTCGCGACACGACGACGGGCATGGTGATGCACGTTGTCTTTCCCCCTCTTGACTCCTCTTCCGAGGATCAGTATCGGGACGCCACGTCACGAATTGAATGGGATCCTTTTGACTACGGGGGTCGCACTTGCGCGGGCAGAGGCGGAAAACACCAGCGTCCACACCGGTTGTCGCGGCGTTGTCCCCCACCGTGTTTGTGCGTCCGTTGTGCGAGGCGACCGACGGCGAATTGGGGCTGCGGTGACCTCCGAGCAGGGCAACCTCGGATGCGCGGGCGCAGGTCCGGGCGCGGGTGCGGGCACAGGTCCGGGCCAGGTGCGGGCGCTCAGGGGGCTCGGTGCTCGGGTGGCGATCAGCGGGAGGCGACGAGCCGCTCGAGCGCCCGTCGGTCCACCTTCTCGCCGGCGGTGAGGGGCAGCGCGTTCAGCACCACCACGTCCTCGGGAAGCTTGTAGCGGGCGAGCCGCCGTGAGGCGAACTCGCGCAGCCGGGCCAGGTCGGGCGTCGGCCCGTCGCTGTGGGGGACGACGACCGCGACCCCGACCTCGCCCATCACCGGATCCTCCCGGCTCACCACCGCGACGGCGGCCACGTCGGGGTGGTCGGCCAGCACACCCTCGACCTCCATCGGATAGACGTTGTAGCCGCCGCGCACGTAGCGCTCGCGGCTCCGTCCGGCCAGGCGGAGGCGGCCCCGCTCGTCGACCCAGCCGAGGTCACCGGTCCGGACGCTGCCGTCCTCGGTGAACACCTCGGCGTTGGCGCCGCTGTCGCGCCAGTACCCCTGCATGACCGCCGGCGACCCCAGGCACACTTCGCCGATGCCTCCGGGTTCCACCGGCCCGCCGTCCTCGGCGACGATGGTCAGACGTACGCCGGGCTGGGGCCGCCCGACGCTCACCTCCGCGTCCTCGTCCGGATCGCTGAACGAGGTGCCGCACCCGATGCCCGCCTCGGTGCACGAGTAGCGGACGGCCAGCGGCGCGCCGATGCGCGCCCGCGCTTCGCGAACCAGCGCCGGGGTCGCCGGACCGCCGCCCATGACGACGGCACGCACCGAGGAGAGATCGGTGGTGTCGAAGGCGGGATCACGCAGCATCAGGGCGATCTGGGTCGGCACGCCACCGAGGGCGGCGATCTTGAGCTCCGCCACCGTGCGCAGCGCGTCGGCCGCCTTCCACGGCTTCTGCGAGAGGTGTTGGGTGCCGCCCTTCCTCAGGTTGCCGGCCAGCTTCGTGGTCGGACCCAGGTGCGCCAGGGCGGAACCGGCCATGGCATGGCCGCCGCCGCCCCAGGTCTCGCCGACGTCGCACTGGGTGATGAAGGCGATCTGGCGGCCGCAGAAGACCGCCCCCTTCGGCCGGCCCGTCGTGCCCGAGGTGAAGACGATGGCGATCGGCCGGTCCGCGTCGCTGACCAGCGGCCCGGGCCCGCGCGCCGGGACGGCGCAGCCCCTCGAGCACGGCGTCGGGTCGCGCCGCGGGCTGCACCAGGACGGTGCTGAACCGCCCGTCCGGGTCGGCCGGTGCCAGATCCTCGGTCGTGACGACGACGGAGGGGTTGGCCGCCCGGAGCACCGCGGCGCGCTCGGCCTGCACCAGCTTGGGATTCACCGCCGCCGTCAGCGCGCCGAGCTTGGCCGCGGCCACGTAGGCCACGAAGTGCTCCGGCACCGAGGGGAGCAGCAGGCCCACCACGTCCCCCTCCCCCACCCCCAGCTCGGCCAGGCCCACCGCGGTCTCGTCGGCCAGGGTGTCGAACTGCTCGTAGCTGAGGGTCAGCCCCTCGTCGGTGACGAAGGCCGGAGACGGCCCGAAACGCTGGGCCGCCTCGGCCGCGGTCTCTGCGAGCATGCGAGCCGGTCCCTCACCCCCGGGGCAGGCCGAGCACGCGCTCGGCCACGATGTTGCGCTGGATCTCCGACGTGCCGCCGGCGATGGTGCCGGAGAACGAACGCAGGTACTGCACGGCCCAGGCGCCGTCGTAGAACGCGCCGATGGCGCTCAACTCCACCGGTGTCGCGCCCGAGGTGGCTCAGGTCCCACTCGGTCAACCGGTTCGGCCCCGGCCCGTCGAGGTCGAGGCCCTCGAGCCCCAGGGCCTCGGCCGCCAGCAGGTCGGCCCGCTGCTCGGTCTCGCTGCGTGAAGAGCTTGAGCACCATGTGCTCGGGCGGCATCTCGCCCCGCGTCGCCTTGGCGAAGCCGCGGTAGCCGAGACAGCGCATGGCGGCCGTGTCGGTGGCCAGGCGGCCGATGGCCTCGGCGAGCCGCGGGTCGTCGCCGAGCTTTCCGCCGTGGGCGTCGGGCCGCCGGGCCACCCGGAGCAGGCCCTTGAGCGTGCGCTCCATCTTGGACGACGTTCATGATCCAGAGCATCCCCCGCTCGTGGCGGAGCGACCCCTGGCTCACCGTCCAGCCGTGGTTGAGCTCGCCGAGCAGGTTCTCCTCGGGCACCTCCACGTCGGTGAAGAACACCTCGTTGAAGTCGGCGTGGTGCGGGTCGGTCAGCTCGGGGAGGGGGCGGCAGGTGATGCCCGGCGTGCGCATGTCGATGATCAGCACGCTGATGCCGCGGTGCTTGGGTGCCTCGGGATCGGTGCGCACGTAGCACATGCAGTAGTCGGACTCGTGGGCGCCCGACGTCCACACCTTCTGCCCGTTGACGACGAAATGGCCGTCACGCTTCTCCGCCTTGGTGCCGAGCGACGCCAGGTCGCTGCCGGCGTTCGGCTCGCTCATGCCCACGCACCACGTGATCTCGCCCTTCAGGGTCGGGATGACGAAGCGCTCCTTCTGCTCCTCGGTCCCGAACTCGACGATGGAGGCGGCGCAGATGGAGAGGCCCTGCGGGTTGAGCGAGCGCGGCGCCATGCGCTCGGTGATGACCTCGAAGTAGGCCATCTGCTCCTCGGGGGTGGCGTTGCGCCCGCCGAGCTCGGGCGGCCAGCCCGGCACCAGGTAGCCCGCCTCGAACAGCTCTCGCTGGAACGTCCGGGCCCACTCGGGCAGGTGGGACGAGCTCCGGCGCGGGTCCGCCTCCACCACCTCGGGCGACGGGCAGGTGCTCGTCCAGCCACGCCTCGAACTCGCGCCGGAACTGGGTGACCGTGTCGTCAGGGGCGAGGCGCATGGCCAACTATGACATGGGCGTCAGTTTGCCGGCGAGTCACCGTCGTCGTCCTCTTGGAAGGCCGCCGTGCCCTGCTTGAAGCCGCGCCGGGCGGCGGGCAGGGCCTGGATGGCGAGCACGATCCCGAAGGCGGGCTCGGTGAGCAGGATCGATCCGGCGATCTCGTCCCAGGTGGCGCCGACCTCGGCGGCCAGCCGGGCGTGGCGCTGCACGCCACCGGGCTGGCGGGCGATGACGGTGCACACCATGCGGATCAGCTCGTGTGTCTTGCGGTCCGGCGCGCGCAGCGAGTCGATGGAGGCCATCCACGCGTTCTGGGCCTGCAGGACACCCGGTGCCCACTCGTGCAGGAAGCGCTCGGAAGGGAACGGCCACACGTCCTCCTCGACGTTGATGTCGAGCGACTCGTCGGGGTCTTCGGCGACGTCGTCGGCTCGGGGATCGGGGCCGGGGCACATGGCGGGGGCAATCGTACCGGTGCGGTCGGCTCAGGCGCCGGGCTCGGGGTCACGGGGCTGGCCGAGGATGCGCTCCGCGATGACGTTGCGCTGCACCTCGCTGGTGCCGCCGGCGATGGTGAGGCAACGGGTGGAGAGGAAGCCCTCCTCCCAGCGCTGCGCCTTGCCGTCGAGCACCGCGCCGTCGGCGCCGTAGAGCGCCATCCCCATCTCCTGCACCCGCTGTTCGTGCTCGACACCGAGCAGCTTGCGGACGCTGGACCCGCTGCCCGGATCGACCCCCGACAGCGTGCGCAGGGTGGCGCGGTGACCGAGCAGCGCGACCGACCGTGCCTCGGCGATGAGGTGGCCCAGCCGCACCACCAGGCTTGGCGGGCAGGGCCGGCCACGCTCGGCTGCGCCGGGCGACGGTCCTGATCAGCGACTCCACGCCGTTGCCGAACGAGGCGCCGGACGACATGGAGACGCGCTCGTTGGCCAGGGTGGTCCGCGCGATGCGCCAGCCCTCCCCCGGGACGCCCACGACGGCGTCGTCGGGGACGAAGACGTCGTTGAAGAAGACCTCGTTGAACATGGCGGCTCCGGTGAGCTCGCGCAGCGGCCGGATGTCGATGCCCTCGGCGTGCATGTCCACGACGAAGTAGGTGATGCCCGGCGTGCTTGGGCGCATCGGGGTCCGAGCGGGCCAGGCAGATGCCGAAGTCAGCCGTCTGGGCCAGCGAGGTCCACACCTTCTGCCCGTTGAGGATCCAGCCGCCCTCCACGCGCTCCGCCCTCGTGCTCAGCGCGGCCAGGTCGGACCCCGCGCCGGGCTCGCTGAAGAGCTGGCACCAATTGAGCCGCCCGAGCAGTGTGGGCCGGACCCAGCGCTCCTGCTGCGCCTCGGACCCGTAGCGCGATGAGGGTCGGCAGCGCCCACGCCCCCACGGCGAGGTGCGGGCGGGCGACGGCGGCGGCGGACAGCTCTTCGTCGATGACGAGCTGCTCGAGGGGCGAGGCGCCCCGTCCCCACGGCGACGGCCAGTGCGGCATGATCAGCCCCGCCTCGGCCAGGGCGGCGCGCCGGTCGACCTCGGGGGCGGCGACGACCCGGGCCACGATGGCGCGGATCTCGTCGCGCCGCGACTCGGCCTCCGGCGGGAGGTCGGCCGCGAGGTTGCGACGGGCGCCGGCCACGGCGAGCACGGCGACCTCGTGCTCGAGCGCGTCGACGTCGCCGCGCGGCGACCAGCTGCAGGTTGGCCATGGCGCGCTTCAGGTAGAGGTGCGCGTCGTGCTCCCAGGTGAACCCGATGCCGCCGAGGATCTGGATGCACTGCTTGGCGCAGTGCGCGGCCGCCTCCAGCCCGATCGCACCGGCGATGCGCGCGCTGAGGTCCCGCCCACGCTCGTCCGGCCGCTCGCTCGCTCCACGCCGCGGCGGCGTCCCAGGCCACCGCGGCGCACTGCTCCACCGCCACCAGCATGTCGGCCAGCGCGTGCTTGACCGCCTGGAACTGGCCGATGGGCCGGCCGAACTGGACCCGGACCTTGGCGTGCTCCGATGCCGTCTCCAGACACCAGCGCGCGATCCCCGCGCTCTCGGCCGCCGCCAGGGCGAGGAGCCAGCCCGCGCACGTCGTCGTCGGGCAGCGCGAACTGGTGGCGCCGCGTCGACGGTGATCCCGGGGCCCAGGTCCAAGCACCCGAGGGCGCGCGTGCCGTCCAGGGCCGGCAGCGGCTCGACCGGGCCGGCGGCGCCGGCGAGCTCGCGGTCGATGAGGCACCACCGCGACGGGCCCTCCTCGACCGCCGCGGGCACCAGCACGAGCCGCGCCGTCGACAGCCCGAGCAGCGGGCGCGCCGTGCCGGTGAGCCGCACGGCCATGTCGTCGGCCCTCTCCCCGTGCGCGCCGGCGCCGCCCAGGCGCGACGGCGGCGGTGATCGTGCCGTCCGCCAGCCCCGGCAACAGCTCGGCCGTGGAGCGCCTCGTCCGCGTGGGCGGCGATGACGCTCGGACACGAGCACCGTGGGGAGGAGCGGACCCGGCACGAGCGCGTGCCCCAGCTCCTCGAGCACCACGGCCAGCTCGGCGACGGTGAAACCCTGGCCGCCGTGGCGTTCGGGCAGGTGGAGCCCGAGCCACCCCTGGGCGCCCAGCTTCTCCCACACGGCCGGCAGGTCCGGCGCCGCCGCCTCGGCCACGGCCCGGGGCACGCCCGGGGGGCAGTGCGTCTGGGCCCACCGCCGCACGGTGAGACGCAGGGACTCGTGGTCCTCGGTGACGGCGATCGGCACTAGGCTACCCTCCTCGATCGGCACCTCGGCGCCGTCGCGCCACAACGAGATGGCGCCCACGGGGCAGCCCTGCGCCGCGATGTGCAGCCGCTCCTCGTCGGTGGCCGCCGGGTCGACGACGACCGCATGGCCGTCGTCGCCCAGCTCGAAGGTGTCCGGGGCCCAGAAGACGCAATTGCCCGAGCCCATGCAGCGGTCCCAGTCGATCCGCACCTCGAGCGGCCCGCTCCATCGTCACGCCGCCCGCAGCACGAGCGCGCTCGTGGGCACGCCCTCGCCCGAGGTCACGAGGCAGGTCCGTGCCCCCGCCACCTGGCTGGTCGAGGTCCCGCGCAGCTGGCGCACCCCCTCGGTGACGAGGTTGAACCCGTGGACGTAGGCCTCGGAGAGGCCGCCGCCCGACGTGTTCGTCGGGAGGGACCCCGTGTCCCAGCGGAGGTTCCCGTCGGCCACGAAGTCGGGCGCCTCGCCGCGCCGGCAGAACCCGTAGCCCTCCAGCGACAACAGGATCAGCGGCGTGAAGGCGTCGTAGATCTGCGCGACGTCGATGTCGTCGGGGCCGATGTCCGACTGGGACCACAGCTTCTCGGCGCAGGTCCAGGCCGGCCCCGTCAGCGGGTCGTCGCAGTAGTAATTGACCATCGACTCGTGCTGGCGGTGGAGCCCCTGCCCGAAGGCGTGCACGAGGGCCGGCGGGTGCGGGCAGTCCTTGGCCCGTTCGGCCGAGACGAGCACGGCGGCCAGCGCGCCGTCGGTCTCCAGGCAGTTGTCGAAGAGGCAGAGGGGCTCGCTGATGAAGCGGGCGGCCATGTAGTCGTCGAGGGTCATGGGCTTGTCGTGCATCAGCGCGGCCGGGTTGCGGTTGGCGTGGGCCCGCACCGCCAGGGCCACCTCGGCCAGGTCCGCGCGTCCTCCGCCGTACTCGTGCATGTAGCGGCGGGCCAGCATCGCCACCTCGTCCACCGGGCGCAAGAGGCCGAAGGGTCGCGTCCACTGCGCCTGAATCGGGAGCCGGGACGGCGCGGCCGCCCAGGGCCGCGGGTGCCGGGCCCCGCGCTTGCGGGAGCGCCAGGCGACCACGACGTCGGCCTGGCCCGTGGCGATGGCCATGGCGGCGTGCCCGATGGTGGCGCAGCCCGCCCCGCCGCCGAAGCCCACCTGGGAGAAGTAGGTGATGTCCCCCGCCCCGATCGTCTTGGCCAGGGTCACCTCGTCGGTCGTCTCCATGGTGAACGAGGACAGGCCGTCGACCTCGGCGGGGGCGATCCCGGCGTCGTGGAGCGCCGCCACGACGGCCTCGGCCGCCAGCTGGCCCTCGGGGCGGTCGATCACCTTGGCGAACTCGGTCTGCCCGATGCCCACGATGGCCGCTGCGTCACGCAGCGGGTTGGCTCTTCCGCCCATGCGCGAGAACCTACCCCCCGGCGGCGAACACCACGGGCAGGGAGAGCGGCGAGCGGAAGGCCATCCCCTCGATGTGCGGCTGCTCCGCCTCGGGGTCCAGCGTGAAGGGACCGAGGCGGTCGAAGAGCGTGTTGACGGCCACGCGCGACTCCATGCGGGCGAGGTGCATGCCCAGGCAGACGTGGACGCCGAAGCCGAAACCGACGTGTTGGCGCTGCCCTCGGAACAGGTCATAGCGGTCGGGGTCGCTGTACTTGCGCTCGTCCCGGTTGGCCGCCCCGATCATGAGGGCGATGTCGGCACCCTCGTCGATCTTCACGCCGGCCAGTTCCGTGTCCCGAACGGCCCGGCGCAGGATCACCGTCACCGGCGGCTCCCAGCGCAGCACCTCCTCGAAGGCCTGGGGGTACAGCGAGCGGTCCCCGTAGAGCGCGTCGAACTGGGACCGGTCGTGGAGCAGGGCGAACAGCAGGCTGCCCGAGGCCCGGTAGGTGGTCTCCACCCCGGCCGGCAGGAGCAGGCGCAAGAAGGAGAAGATCTCCTCGTCGCTCAGCCGCTCCCCCTCGACCTCTGCCCGGACGAGGTCACTGATGAGGTCGTCGCCCGGACGGGCCCGCCGCTCCGCCATGACGTCGGCGAAGTACTCGCGCAGCGCCGCCGACGCCGCCAGGCCTCGCTCCCAGTTGGCGGCCACGCTGGTGAGCTCGAGCGCCCAGCGTTGGAACCTCGGGTAGTCCGCACGGGGCAACCCGAGGATGCGGGCGATGACCTGCACGGGGAAGTTGAAGGTGACGGAGCGCACGAGATCGGTCCGGCCGCTCTCGACGAACGAGTCGATCAGCTCGTTCACGACGACGGCGACGAGTTGCTCCTCCCAGCGCTCCAGCATCTTGGAGCGGAAGCTCGATGCAACGAGGGCCCGGATGATCCGGTGCTCGGGCTCGTCCATCTGCAAGATGGTCCGGCCCATCACCACCTCCGTCACGTCGGCGTAGACGGCCGAGGAGTACGTGTCGTTGTCACGCAGCACGTGCACGACTTCGTCGAAGCCGAACACCGTGACCGGGGGCGGCTTGGTGGGATCGGCGACGGCCGCACCCTCGCCGACGTCGATGGGACCGATGTGCACCGGGGACTGGCGCCGCAGCTCGTGCAGCATGGGATAGGGGTCGCGGATGCTCCCGCCCGACCACGTCCTTCAGCTCGAAGGGGTCGAAGGGCACCTCGGCGGAATCCGCCGCCGAATATCCCTGCCGCATTAATCCCTGGCATGTCGCCTGCTCACCCCCTAGATTTAGGGTGTCACATCGGGTCGGAGTCTGACACCGGTGTCATATTACGCAAACGAGCGTTGGGGCGTCGAGGGCTCCGCGGAGCAGCGAGCGGGAGGGAACGGCCGGAGGGGCAGTCAGCCAGAAACTTGGAATTCCCGGATCGAGGGGCGGAGAAATGGGACCGAGGATGACGATCGACCACGCCAAGCAGGGTGCACGTCACCTCGATGCGGGCCGGGCGGCCGCCCAGGGAGAGGGGTCGTCGACGCGGCGGCGGATCCTGCAGATCGCGCTGGCGCTGATGGCGCAGCGGGGCGTCGACGGCACGAGCATGCGCGACCTGGCCTCGGCGGCCGGCCTCAACGTGGCGTCGCTGTACCACTACTTCCCCTCCAAGCGCGACCTCCTCGAGGCGGTCCTGGTCGAGCAGGGTTTTCTCCCGATCCAGGCGCCCCGTCCCGATGGCGACCCGGACGGCGACGGCCGGGGCGACGGGCGGGGCGACGGGCGGCAGCCGGCCTCCTCGACCCTCGAGCAGCTCGCTGGCCGACATCCTCGTCTCCATGTTCGAGGTCCAGGACTTCGTCCGGCTCATGGTCGGCGAATCGATGCGGGACGAGTCGACCGCCCGGGCCGTCGGGCTCGACCTCTTCACCTCGTTCCAGACCATCATCGAGGATTGGGTCCGCAAGCACCGCCCCGACCTCGACGAGCGTTCGGGCGCCGCCGCGGTGGCGCGACTCCTGAGCGCCATGGTCGTGGGCATCTTCGTCGAGCACGCCGCCGGGGTCCTCGCCGACGACGGGGCTGACCTCACCGCCCTGTGCCTGCAGCGGGCCCGGGAGGCGGCGCAGATCGTCGGACCCCCAGATTAGGGGGTCCGATCCGCCGATCCCGGTCCCGGTCGTTCGGTGCTCGGACTCGGTTCGGATCCCGGCGGACGCGGTCCCCCATGTCCGCGAGGTCCGGGATGCGCACCACGTGGTCCTCGGTGGCCGCCGGTGGCCCCTCGAACGAGAACAGGCGCCGGACCGCCCACCCGGCCAACGTGTGCCGCTCCAGGCCGAGGTCGGGTTCCCGGGCCACCCACTCGTCGATCCGGGCCGACCAGTCGCCGGCGGACGCCTCGTCCCACGTGCCGTAGAGCTTGGACCCGGTCATGCACAGCGGAACGAACGTCCCGCTCAGGACCAGCTCCCAGACGGCCAGCGCCACGCCGGGTTGGTGCGGGCTGAAGAGGCCGCCCGAACGCGACGATGCCGCCGGGACCGAGGAGCTCCCGTGCCGTCGACACGTCGTGGTGCACGATCTCGTACTTCTGGCCCCCGTCGAGATGGACGATGCGGCACGTGCCCGCCAGTGCCGTCGCATCGACGGTCAGCGAGGAGCCGACGATGACGTCGGGCATGTGCTCGTGGAAGCGCTGGTACTGCTCGAGGAAGGCCTTCTCGCTCAGACCGGAGTACCAGTGGTTGTGCTGGAGGAGGCTCTCGGCGTCGACGGACTCGACGTGCTCGAACACGTCGCACACGGCGAGACGCTCCGCCGGCGGCCGCGCCAGGTAGCCCAGCAGGATGGCGCTCTTGCCGAGGTAGGCGCCGATCTCGAAGAGGTCGCCAGCCAGACCACGGTCCCGCTGGATGCGGTCCAGCTCGACGAAGACGCGGAAGTCGAGCGGGGAGAACCATCCCGGCACCGTGTCCAGGGCGAGGAGATAGGCGCCGACGGCGGGTGCCATCTCCTCGATCGGGTGCGCGGCCTGGGCAGCCGTCGTGCGTACGTCGGGCGCGACGGCCACCACCGCGTCACGCAATCGGTCGTCCTCGACGAGCTGATGGCGACGGCCGGCGACCGCGATGGCACCGTCCTCGTAGCTGAGCGCGTCCCACTCACGGTCGAAGGTGCCCTCTCGAGCCATCTGCCACCAGCGCTTGACGTGCCATCCAGCCTCCGCGGGGCTCCCGTCTTCGACGAGCCGCCTGCCGTGGTCGAGCTTCGCGGCGAGCACCGAGCGCGCCCGGATCGGCGCGTGCAGACAGGTCAGCCGCTCCGTCGGCATCCCACCCCGGATGCCGGTGACGTGGTTGCCCTGCGCCACGACGACGTCGGGGGACGCCCGGAGGACGCACTTGGGGGTGGACACGGCCTCGAGCCAGCCGATTTCTCCCTCCCTCACCATCCTCGAGGTCTCCTCGGCCGGCCCGATCGCGCGTTCGGGCCGCATCGTCATGGAGGCGAGGCCCCCGGGTCGCGCCACGAGGACGTCACGACGCTGGACGAAGTTCACCACCTCGACGAAGAGCGCCCGGACGTCGCCCGGAGCCTCCTCGAGGACGTCCCGGAAGGAAACCCCCGTGCAGACCCAGAACTCGTCGGCGTCGATCGGCAGGACCCAGTCGGCGCCCTGCACGGTGGCGAAGCGGGCCATCCGCGTGACCCGCTCCGCCTGGTACATGTGTCCGACTTCACTCGCCAGCTGGATGGGCAGGTCCTCGGCGAGGTCCGCCAGCAGCTCGAAGGTCCCATCCGAGGAGCCGTTGTCGATCACGATCGCCTCGTCGATCACATGGGAGAAGTGATGGCGCAGGTTCGTCTCGATCAGGTCCACCTCGTTGCGCACGAGGTACAGCCCCACCGCCTTCACGCAGCGAGTGTACGGCACCCCGCGACGGCACTTGCTTGTCGGACCGACACCGGCCCACACTTGCGCCGTGCCCACCGGCCCTCCCACTGCACCGCCGACGGCCGTGGCGTCGACGGTCTTCGCGGTGCCGACCGAGACGGTGTGGAGCTACCGTCTCGACTTCACCAACCTCCCCGAGTACAACCCCGACGTGTCCGGTGTCCAACGGGTGCGCGACGGTGCACACGGCGGGGTCGGCGGCGCCTGCGGTCCCGGCGCCCGCTACGCCTTCCGCCTCGCCGATGCCCGCCAGCCCGGTCTGAGCCAGCCCGTCGAGCTGTGGATCGTCGACGCGGTGGAACCCACGCTCGTCGCGGCGGGGATGGCCGGCGGCAGCGAGGCCTACGAGGAGTTCATCGTGCGCCCGGGCCCCACCGGCGGCTGCGAAGCAACCCTCACGCTGTGGGTCACGCTGCCCGACGGGCTCCCCGACGACGCGGTTGCCGCGGCGGCGGCGGGGAGCCTCGAGCAGATCACCAAGGAGCTCCGCCTCATGAAGCAGGTGCTCGAGCGCCGGGCGGCCACGTCTTCGACCACGTGACCCGACGGCCGGAGTCAGCCGCCGGTTCGACGCCGGTCCCGCCGTGCGGCGGGACCGAGTCCTCGGCAATCTGGCCGGTCGTTCGTCGAGGCGCGGTCGGAGACAGCGGAGGTGGATCGGCTCCTCCAACGTCGCTGGCCCCGTCGCCCTCGACGGGAGGGGGCTCGGCGCAGCGGCGAGGCCGGTACCATTGACCCCCATCACGGGTCGCAGGAGACATCGACTGCGCCGGATCGCCGTTGCGGTGGCGGCATCCGCCATGGCGGTGGGCGCCGGAGCGGTGGTGGTCGCCGTGGTCAGTGCCGTCTCCACCGGCCTCCCCTCGGCCGCGCCACACCCGGTCCAGCACGACCCCTCGACCGCGACGGCACCGGACGCCCCGGCGCCGGCCACCGCACCCCCCGGCACCACGCTCGTCGCCACCACCGACGGTGCCATCCCTGGCTACCCGGCCCCCGGCGCGCCGTCGGACATGACGGTGCCGGGGACCTGGTTCGGTTACCGCTCCATCCTGCCCGTCATCGCCGCCCGGCCCGGCTGGCTCGAGGTTCGCCTGGCCCAGCGGCCCAACGGCTCGACGACCTGGGTCCAGCAGAGCGACGTGACGCTCGGGAACACGCCCTATTCCATCGTGGTCGACCTCGCCACCATGCACCTGACGGTGTACGAGCAGGGCACGCCGATCATGGAGTTCCCGGCCGGCATCGGCGCGCCCGACGACCCGACGCCGCCCGGCGCGTACTTCGTCGCCATGACGGTGCCGCCGCCCAGCCCGGCCTACGGCGCATTCGTGCTGGCGACCTCCGACCACTCCGACTCCATCACCGACTGGGAGAACTCCGGGGACGCCGTGATCGGCATCCACGGGCCGATCACCCCCTACGACGACTCGCTGATCGGCACCACCGGCGCCGCCATCTCGCACGGCTGCATCCGGCTGCACGACGCCGACCTGGCCCGACTCTCGGTCATCCCGCCGGGGACGCCACTCGACATCGTCAACTGAGCCACCGAGCAACCGAGCAACCGAGCAACCGAGCGGTCGAGCGGTCGCCGCCGGGGAGCGCCAGGGCCACGGTCGCGGTCGGCCCCCCGCGCCGGGCACGGACCTCAGCCCAGCTCGTAGTCGGCCAGGTCGGGTTCGAGCGTGCGTGCCCAGTAGGAGTGGAGGTCGAAGGGCCAGTTCTGGGTCACGCGCCCGTGCGCGTTCCGGTACCAGGTCGGCACGTCCGCCACTCCCCACACCATCCGAGCGTTTCCCTTCTCCATCTCGCGCCCGTACCGCTCGTGCACGTCGCGCCGGCACGACATCGTCCGGTGGCCGGCGCGCAGCAGGCGCCCGATTGCCTCGACGGCGTAGCGCACCTGGCACTCCACCATCACCAAGATGCTGCCGTTGATCACCAGGTTGGTGTTCGGCCCGTAGAGCATGAAGAAATTGGGAAAGCCCGGCACCGTGATGCCGAGGTAGGCCCGGGCGTCGCCGCCCCACTCCTCGTTGAGCTCCACGCCTTCTGATCCGATGACCCGCATGGGCGCCACGAAGTCCGACGCGCTGAAGCCGGTCCCGTAGATCAGCACGTCCGCCGGGTGTTCCTCGCCGTCGACGGTCCGCACCCCGTGCGGGGTGATGGCGGCGATCGGTGTCGTCACGAGGTCGACGTCGGGATGTCCGAGCGCTGCCGCCCACCGCCCGTCGTCGCGCAGGGCGCGCTTGGCGAAGGGCGGGAAGTGGGGCACCATCTTCTCGAAGAGCTCGTCGTCGTCGACCTGGGCGCGCAGGACGTCGATCAGCATCGAGCGCACGAAGTCGTTGCCGGCGCTCACGGACTCGGTGTGCTCGTCCCAGTCCGGGTCGACGCGGGCGGCCCCCAGCAGGCCCTCGTGCAGGAGCCAGAATTGCGACAGCCGCTCCCAACGCCCGTAGTTGGGCAGGAGCACCAGCAGGTCGTGGTACTCGGGCGGGAACGGATCCTCGTAGTTCTCCGTCGGCAGCAACCAGGGCGGCGTGCGTTGGAACACGTCGAGGTGGCCCACCTTCCCCGCCAGGCAGGGGACGAACTGGGCGGCGCTGGCCCCGCTCCCGATCACGGCGACGCGGCGTCCGGCCAGCTCCACCGAGTCGTCCCACGCCGCCGAGTGGAAGGAGGGCCCGGCGAAGGTCTCGCGACCATTCAGGGCGGGGAAGGAGGGACGGTTCAACTGGCCGACGGCACAGACGATCCCCTCGACGACGTCGGTCCGCTCGGCGCCGTCACCGGCGCGCACCGTCAGCGCCCATTCCCCCGTGGCGTCGTCGAACCGGGCCTCGGTCACCTCCGACGAGAAGCGGATGCACTCGCTCAGCCCCAGCTCCTTGCACATCCGCTGCAGGTAGGACAGCAGATCCGGCTGCGCCGAGAAGCGCGACACCCAGTCGTTGGTCTGGGCGAAGGAGAAGCTGTAGAGCTGGTTCGGCACGTCGACACGGCAGCCCGGGTAGACGTTCTCGAGCCAGGTGCCGCCGACGTCTGCGTTCTTCTCGTAGACCACGACCTCGACGCCCGCCTGGCGCAGCCGGTGCGCCGCCGCCAGGCCCGAGGCGCCCGCGCCGATCACGGCGCAGCGGAAGCGGCCGCCCACGTCGTCGAGGTGCCACGAGGGGCGCCGGGGATCGGTCCCTTCGAGGGCCAGCTCCTCCTTCAAGAAGGGCTCCCACTGCTCCGTGGCGTCGGGACCCACGAGAAAGTCGAGGACCCGCCGCAGCCCGTCCTCGCTCAGCACGTGCTCGGCGCCCCGACGCTCGTCGGCCAGCAGAGCGTCAGCGGCCAACCGCCGGGCCGACTCC
Organism: uncultured Acidimicrobiaceae bacterium; assembly: GCA_963774485.1. Lineage (GTDB taxonomy): Bacteria > Actinomycetota > Acidimicrobiia > Acidimicrobiales > RAAP-2 > Bog-473. The sequence goes on along the minus strand of CAVZFG010000021.1, from coordinate 769 downwards.
TGCTGCTCGGGGGCGAGGCCGCGTCCGGGCACGAGGAGCTGGCCCTGATCGGGCGCGAGCTCCGGGCGCAGCAGGGACAGGTCGCCCGTCCGGTGCGCCACCGCGCACAGCAGGGCATGCACGTCGGCCGCGGCGAACGCCGCCTCGACCCGCGCCCGCGTCGGTCACGCCCCGGTGCCCTATCTCCCCATGTGCTTCGTGAGCTGGGCGATCTGGCTGTTGACCTCGACACGGCGCGGCAGCTTGTCCATGGCCACGGCCAGGGATTCGGCGGTCCAGCGGTCGTCGGTCTCGACCGAGTCGGCGATCGACCACCCGGCGTAGATGCCGACCGACCCCCCGTAGACGCTGAAGACCTGGCCGTTGAAGGGGCAGGTCTCCGCGGCCAGCACGGCCACGAGCGGAGAGACGTTCTCGGGATCGAACACGTGCTGTTGCATCGACTCGCCCATGCCCGGGGTCTGCATCGTCAGCCGGGTCCGGGCCACGGGGGCGATGCAGTTGGCCCGTACCCCGTAGCGGCTGAGCTCCATGGCGTTGACCACCGTCATGGCGGCGATGCCCGCCTTGGCGGCCGCGTATTGGTCTGCCCCACGTTGCCGTGCAACCCCGCGCCCGAACTGGTGTTCACGATGGCCCGATCGGTGACCGTGCCGGCCTTGGCGGCCTCCCGCCACACCTCGGCGGCGTGCCGGGTGACGTTGAAGGTGCCCTTCAGGTGCACGGCGATCACGTCGTCGAACTCCTGCTCGCTCATGGACACGAGCAT
>CAVZFG010000020.1:0-26346 GCA_963774485.1 uncultured Acidimicrobiaceae bacterium | reverse complement strand
ATCCGCCCCCCGCCCAACACCCTCCGACTATTCTGCGAACGCATGTTCGCCTCCTTTTGGGGATCGACCCCGGCCTCTCCCGCTGTGGCTACGGCCTGGTCGGGGGGTGCGAGGCACGACAGCGCTGTGGGCCACGCGCCGCGGGAGTGATCGAGACCGACCCCCGGGCGCCCTGCCCGACGGCTGCTGATCCTGCACACCGAGCTGCGCGCCCTGGTCGCCGAGCTGGTTCCCGACGTGGTGGCGGTCGAGCGGGTCTTCTTCCAGGTCAACGCGAAGACCGCCATGTCGGTCGGCCAGGCCAGCGGGCTGGCCCTGTGTGGCGGCGGCCGAGGCCGGGTGCGAGGTGGCCCAGTACACCTCCAACGAGGTCAAGCAGGCCCTGGTCGGCTACGGGGCGGCCACCAAGGACCAGGTGCAGCGCATGGTGGCCAGGTGCTGGGTGGCCGAGCCCCCCATGCGGCCGCCCGAGCGGCCGACGCGCTGGCCCTGGCCGTGTGCCACCTGACCACGGTCCCGTTGCGGCGGGCCGTGGGCGCCGCCCTGCTCGAGCAGAGGCCGGCGTGAGAGGCCGGACAACGTGAGCCGAGCTGAGGAGCGAGGAGGAGGGAGCGATGATCGGACTCCTGCGGGGACAGGTCGTGGTGCGGACGGCCGACGGCGAGGTGATCATCGACGTGGCCGGGGTCGGGTACCGAGTGACCGTGACCCCGGCCACGGCCGCCGCGCTCATGGCGGGCGGGACGGGTGCCGAGGCCACCCTGCACATGCACACCCATGTCCGCGAGGACGCCATCGTCCTCTACGGATTCATCCACGACGACGAGCGCCGCTGCTTCGAGGTGCTCCTCGGGTCGCACGGCGTGGGCCCCGCCCTGGCCCTGGCCATCATGGCCGTGCTCTCGCCGGCCTCGCTGTCCACCGCCGTGCTCGAGGACGACCTCGATACGCTGTGCTCCGTCCCCGGGGTGGGCCGCAAGACGGCGGCGCGCCTCCTGATCGAGCTGAAGAGCCGGCTCGACCTCCCCGACCTCTCGCTGGACGACGCCCGCGGCGCGACCGGGCGGCGGCGCCAGGGTCGGCCGCACCTCCCGGGCCGAGGCCGGGCCGCGCTGAGCGAACTGGGCTACGCACCCGAGGAGATCCGTGGCGCGCTCGACGGCCTGCGCGACGATGTCGGGGTGGAAGAGATGCTGCGGCTGGCGCTGCGTGAGCTGGCCAGCCGGTGACCGGTGAGCCCCAAGGCGCGCCGGGAGGTGCTGGCCGCGACGTCGACTGGGGGACGAGCCCGAGCCCGGCGGCGAGGGCGACTTCGGGTGGTGGCCCCGGTTCGTCCGGCCGCGCCGGAGGCGGGAGGAGGTCGACGAGGCCGGGCTGCGGCCCCGGACGCTCACCGAGTTCGTTGGCCAGGCCCAGCTGGTCGAGCACCTGCGATCGTGCTTCAGGCGGCACGGCAGCGCCGCCAGCCGTCGACCACCTCCTCTTCGCCGGCCCGCCCGGGCCTGGGCAAGACCTCCCTGGCCGGGATCGTGGCCACGGAGATGGGCGCCGGCCTGCGCATCACCTCGGGTCCGGTCCTGACCGGGCCGGCGACCTGGCCGCGCTGCTGACCGACCTCCAGGACGGCGACGTCCTCTTCATTGACGAGATCCATCGCCTGCACCGCTCGGTCGAGGAGATGCTCTACTCGGCCATGGAGGACGCCAAGCTCGACATCCTCATCGGCAAGGGCCCGACGGCCCGCTCCATCCGCCTGGACCTGCCCCGTTTCACCCTCGTCGGCGCCACGACGCGCACCGGGCTGGTCTCGGGCCCGCTCCGCGATCGGTTCGGCTTCGTCGGCCGGCTCGACCTCTACGCGCCGGCCGACCTGCGGGCCATCGTGGAGCGCTCGGCCCGGATCCTCAAGGTCGAGATCGACGAAGAGGGGGCGACCCGGATCGCCGAGCGTCCCGGGGCACGCCGCGGGTGGCCAACCGGCTGCTGCGCCGGGTGCGCGACTTCGCCGAGGTGCGGGGCGACGGCTCCATCAACGGCGCCACGGCCACCGAGGGTCTCGACCTCTTCGGGGTGGACGAGCTCGGACTGGACAAGGTCGACCGCGCGATCCTGGCCACGCTGTGCACCCGCTTCGGGGGCCAGCCGATGGGCCTGACCACGCTGGCGCAGTGCGTGGGCGAGGAGCCCGACACGATCGAGGACGCGTACGAGCCCTTCCTGGTGCAGACCGGGCTGATCCAGCGGACGTCGCGGGGCCGGGTGGCGACGCCGCGGGCGTGGGCGCACCTGGGCCAGACGACCGCCCGGCGCCGGCGCAACGAAGACGCCGCCGCTCTTCTGAGGAGCCCTCCATCGCCTTCGTCCGCGCTCGGATCCTTCTTTTTGCGCGCGTCCGTGCATCGATTTGCTACCGTTGTCCGGTCGCACCACGAGACGGAAGCGAGGTGACCAGATGGCTGGAATGACGACGCGCGACGCAGCTACATCGCGGTCCTGCCCGCGGTCCGTGGTGTGGCAGGAGGGAAGTCCCGCACGGCCGGGTCGGACCTCCGCTCGACGCGCGACTGACGCCGACCGCGTCACGCGCCCGCCGGGGCTGAGCGCCCGGGCCTCACCGCCCCGCAGGCGGCGCACCACCTCACCTCACCTTGCACCGTTCGCCCTGCGCACGGTCGACCGCCCTTTCCCACTTGGAGACAGCCATGGGTGAACGCACCCTCTTCCCCAATGCATCGACGAAGGCCACCGTGGCCTACTGCTGGCAGCAGATGCGGCCCGACCGCGCCGCGTTCGCCGTCAGCTGCACGGCCATCGTGCTCGGCACCCTCGCCAACGCGGTGGCGGCACCGCTGATCTTCGCCGCGCTGCTCGAGTCGCATCACCCACCTCCACGGAGGCGAGGGCCTGTGGCGCTCCTTCGGCCCGCTCATCGTGGCCTACGCGTTGGTCCTGGTGGCCGCGACGGCGTTCGGGCGCATCGGTGGCTGGCTCAACTGGGGCGCCACCCTGCGCTCCTTCGGCCGCGCCATCACCAACGGCTACGACCACCTCATCGGGCTCAGCCACGGCTGGCACACCGACCGTCCCTCGGGCGAGGTCATCGCGACGCTCGAGACCTCGACGTGGGCCTTCGTCGAGCTGATCGAGGCCACGGTCTGGGGCGTCCTGCGCATCAGCGTCATGACGCTGGGGGCCATCGTGGTCCTCGCCATCGTGGCCTGGCCGGTGGCGCTCGTCTGGGCGGGCTCGTGGGCGTGTTCGCCCTGGTGCTGTACCGCCGCATGGGCCGGGTCGTGGCGGCCGAGAAGGACTTCTCCGACGCGCATTCCCGCGCCACCGGCGTCATCGCCGACACCATCGCCAACCTGACCACGGTGCGCTCCCAGGCGGCCGAGGACCGGGAGAAGGGCCACGTCGGCGCGCTGGTCGCCGACTTCGATGGGCGCCGACCTGCGGGCGCGCCGTGTCTTCACCACCACACGGCTGCACATGGAGTCGGCCATGGCCTTCTTCAACTGGGCGGCGATGGCGGTCGGTGTCGTGTTGGCGTTGCACCACGTCGCCGCGGCGGGCGTGGTGTACCTGATCCTGTTCTACGTCACCTTCGTCGGCACCAGCCTGGAGGAGTCGTTCGAGTTCATGCGCTTGATGTCACGCGCCATCGGGAAGTGCGCCAAGTTCGCCGGCATCGCCGCCACGCAGCCCGACATCGTCGACGTCCCGGGCGCGCCGGACCTGCGGGAGCCGCGCGGCCGGGTCGACTTCCGCGGGTTGCACTTCGCCTACCGCTCCGGCGCTCCGCTCTTCGAGGGGTTGGACCTCGGCATCGAGCCCGGCGAGCACGTCGGGCTGGTCGGCCCCTCGGGTTCGGGCAAGACCACCCTGACCAAGCTGTTGCTGCGCTTCGTCGATCGCGACGGCGGGGTCATCGCCGATCGACGGGCAGGACGTCGCGTGCGTCACGCAGCAGTCTTTGCGTCGCCACATCGCGTACGTCCCGCAGGACCCGCAGATGCTGCACCGCACCATCGCGGAGAACATCTGTTACGGCACGGAGCTCGAGCACGGCGTCGACATGGACCTCGTGCGCGCCGTGGGCCGGGCCGCCTACGTGGACGAGTTCGTGGAGCGCCTCCCCGACGGGTACGAGACCGTCGTGGGCGAGCGCGGCCTGAAGCTCTCTGGTGGGCAGCGCCAGCGCGTCGCCATCGCGCAGGCCATGGCCAAGCGGGCCAAGGTGCTCGTGCTCGACGAGGCCACCTCGGCGCTGGACTCCGAGTCCGAGTCGCTCGTCCAAGAGGCGCTGTGGCAACTGATGGAGGGCACCACCGCGCTGGTCGTGGCGCACCGGCTCGCCACCATCGCCCGGCTCGACCGGATCGTGGTCCTCGACCGCGGCCGGGTGGTCGAGCAGGGCACCCACGCCGAGCTGCTGGCGGCCGGGCGGGCCGGTGTCTACGGCCGGCTGTGGGCCCATCAGTCCGGAGGCTTCCTGGCGGCGTGAGGGCGTGCGGAGCGGGCGGCCCGCCCGCACGCCGCCGTCAGGCCGAGCGGATGGCGGTGGGGGCCAGCGCCGCGCTCCGCAGCGGGAGGAAGACCCGGAAGGTGGTCGACCAGCCGGGCGTGTCGACGATGTCGACGAAGCCCTCGTGGGCCTCGGCGACCGACTTGGCGATGGCCAGGCCCAGGCCGGTCCCGGGCACGCCCATCTCCATCGAGGAGGCCAGCCGGTAGAAGCGCTCGAAGAGCTGGGCGCGCTCGCCCTCGGGGATGCCGGGCCCCTCGTCGAGGACCCGCATCCGGGCGAAGGAGTCCACGGTGTCGACGATCACGTGGACGCGGCCGCCGCGGGGCGAGAACTTGATGGCGTTGGACAACAGGTTGCCCAGCAGCTGGTGCAGCCGGGTGGGGTCGCCGAAGATCGGGACCTCGTCGCCGGGCTCGAGGTTCAGCACGATCCCGGCGACGGTGGCCGACGTCTGGATGCGCGTGCACCGCCTCCTCGGCCAGGCGGTGCAGGTCGAGCTCGGTGAAGGCGACCCGCAGGCCATGGCCGCCGCCCGGGTCGGCCAGGAGGTCCTCGGCCACCCGCTGGAGCTGCGCCGAGTTGCGCTCGATGGTGTGCAGCATCCTCATCTGGCTCTCGGTGAGGTCGGACGGCCCGTCGAGCAGCAGCTCGATGAAGCCGCGGATGGAGGTGATCGGCGTCCGCAGCTCGTGGGACACCGTGGCCACCACGTCGTCCTTCATCTGGGTCAGCTCACGGAGGCGGTTGTTCTGCTCGATGAGCGACTGCGTCACCTCCTTCTGGATGGCGTAGAGGCGCTCGCGGTCGGCGGCCAGCTCCTCGCGCTCGGTGACGTCGATGGCGACCACCACGTAGCCGCCGTTGCTCGGTGCGAGCGCCGCCTCGCGCTCGGCCGGACCCTCGGCGGTGGCCGGCCCGACGTCGTCGGGGCCCTGGTGCTCGTCGGCCGGATCCCCCTCGAGCACGGTGTCGGGCGTGGGCAGGGTCAGCGCCCGTACCCGCACGACGCAGCGGCGCTGCTCGCCGTCCTTGCGCGTGGCGGTCCAGGGGACCTCGGCCGCCGTCTCGGCGTCGACGGGCTCGAGCGCGTTGCGCATGGCGTCGATCGTCTGGCGCCGCTCGTCGATCTGGGCCGGGTCGATGAAGTCGGCGATCGAGCGGATGCCGACCACCTCGGCCGCCCTGTAGCCCAGCATCTGCTCGGCCCCGGCCGAGAAGAAGGTGACCGTGCCGGCCGGGTCGACGCCCATGATGGCGCTGCCGGTGGCGGCCCGCAGCAGCGTCTCGAGCCGGTCGCGGGCGTAGTCGGCCTCCCGGGCGTTGCGACGGGCCATGTGCGACTGCTCGGCCAGGTCGCCCAGGAACACCCGGTCCCGCGAGACCATCGTGTAGACGGTCGAGGCCACGAGCGTGGTGACGGTCGCCATGACCGCCACCTGGCGCCACTCGAGCGTCGGGTACTTGGGCGGCCCCACGATCAGGAGGGGCACCAGGAGCGCCAGGTCCATGCAGAAGAGCCCGACCAGGAGGTGCAGGCGCCGCCCGTAGAGCGAGAGCCACACGATGGGCAAGAGGTAGACCACCACCAGCCCGGCGTCGGAGCCACCCTGGGCGTCCCGGATGATGGCGATGACGGCGATGTAGCCGATCGGGATGACCAGCCAGGCCCACTCGGGGAGCCGCTCCCACGGCAGGAGGAACGCCGCGGCGACGAGGGCGAAGAACAAGACGCCGGCCACCGAGACCTCGCGTCGGGCGTCGTGGGGGAAGGGGATCACCGCGATGAGGACGGTGCCCACGGCGACCAGCGGCGAACACCGGCAGGCGCACACGCATGGAGCCGGAGAAGCCGATGGGCAGGGCAGTCCCCGCCGCGGTCGGCCCGCGACGACCCGGAGGGTCGGGCGTCTGGAGCGACTCGCTCACCGGCTCCGAGCGCGGTACCGGTAGCCGAAGCCCCGGACCGTCTCGATGGGGCTGTCGTCCCCCTCGTCCCAGCCCAGCTTGCGGCGCAGCCGCAGCACGGCGTACTTGACCCGCGACGGGGCCAACCCGCTGGGGTCGTCCCAGGCCAGCTCGATGAGCTGGTCGGGTGAGAGCACCTGGCCCTGGTGCCGGGCCAAGGTGGCCAGGAGCCGGTACTCGGTCGGGGTCAGGACGACCGGGCTGCCGTCGATCGTGACCTCCTGGTGGGCGAAGTCGACGTGGAGGGTGCCGTCGTCGAAGGCGACGACCGGCTCGTTGCGGGCCACCTGGCGCCGGCTGATGGCCTGCAGGCGGGCGAGGAGCTCGACCCGGCTGAACGGCTTGGTCAGGTAGTCGTCGGCACCGGCGTTGAGTCCCCGGACCTTGTCCCGCTCGGTTCCGAGCGCGGTCAGCATCAAGACGGGCACGTCGCTCATGTCGCGGATCCGCTCGAGCACCTGCCAACCGTCCAGGTCGGGGAGCCCGACGTCGAGGATCACGATGTCGGGGTGGCTCTGGTGGAATTGGCGCACCCCGTCCCGGCCCTCGGTCGCCTCGGTGACCGCGAAGCCCTCGCGCTCGAGCAGCGTCCGGAGGAGCTGGCGGATGTCCCCCTCGTCCTCGATGACCAGTACCGCAATGTGACCATCTCGCATCAGGGTGCAACTGTACTGGGCAAACGGGTGAGCAGCGTGGTTAGGGGTCACCGGTCCCGGCGAAGAAACGTCCTGCTCACAGCCCCAAACGGACGTCAGATCCACAAAAGGGTCGCGAGCGCAGCGGCGGGAGCGGGAGCGAATGGTGCGCCGGCCCGGCCGTCGGTCCCCCCGGATCGCTCCGACCGACGGCCTGGTAAGGCCGGCGCACCACTCCGCTGCTCCTTCCCTCTCGGTGTTCCCCCTCGTGAGAATCCGATCCCCTTCATGCGGACGCTCACCTGGTCGCCCCCCTCCGAACGACCATCACCGTGAGGGTGCTCTACTGATGAGGGGTACTTTGCAGAACGGCTGTCGCAGCAGGGGCCGTTTTGGGTTGCTTTCCGGTTGCGCCTCCGCGGGGCCCGAGGGCACCTCGGTGGGGGGCCCGGAGTGCCCAAGAGAACGGGAACCCAGGCACTAGGGTGGCCCTTCGCAACCATTTCGGTCCAAGGATCTCCCCATGACACCAACCACGGCGCTCGCCGGCCTGCTGGCCGCCACTTCGAAATCGACGTCGAGCCCCCTCCTGACCCTGCTCCCGCTCGTGGCGATCGGGGTCCTCGGCTACTTCTTCTTCATCCGACCCCAACAGCGCAAGGCGCAGGCCGCACGCCAGTCGCAGGGTTCGGACATCGCGGTGGGGGACGAGGTGCAGACCGTCGGCGGCGTCGTCGGCACCGTCCTCGAGATCCACGGCGACCGCTACACCCTCTTGACCGGAGCGTTGGGTGACGACGGCAACCTCGACGGCCCCCAGCCGACGCGCATCGTCTTCGTCCGCCAGGCCATCGCCCGCAAGATCGAGCGGATCGACGACGTGCGCATCGCCGACGCCCCGGTGCAGGACGTCGCGCGCGCATCGGCCGACGTCGAGGACGACGACATCGACGACGTCGGTGGGGACAGCGCCGCGAGCAGCGGCGAGCAGGGCGGGGAGGCTGAAGAGGCGTGAGCCCGAAGTCGGGGGGCAGGGCCCAACGGCGTCAGCGGCGCAACCTCCTCATCAGCGTGATCGTGGTCGTGGCGATCGCGGTCGGCTCGTTCGCGGCCGTCTTCGTGGCCAAGTGGTCGCCGCGCCTGGGCCTGGACCTGGCCGGGGGCGTCGAGGTCGTCTACACCGCCCCGCCCCACACGTCGCAGGCCGACCTGAACGAGACGGTCGACATCTTGAACCTCCGCGTGAACGGGCTCGGCGTGTCCGGCGCGCAGGTCCAGACCACCGGGGCGAACCAGATCTCGGTCTCGATCCCGGGCGTGACCAACGCCCAACAGGTGCTCAACGAGATCGGGCAGACCGCGCGCATGTACTTCCGCCCCGTGCTGTGCTTCGCCTATCCCCAGGCCGTCCCGAAGGGCTCCAAGACCCAGGTCCTGCCCCGGGGCTTCGAGACGATTCCCGCCTGTACGTCGTCGACGGAGCTGACGGCGGCCAACCTCGACGTCACGCCGAACAGCAACGTGTCGGCCGGGTACACCTCGAACAACGTGCCGCCCGACTCGCAGTACGTCGAGTACCCCTCGACCAGCGTCGACAAGCCCGGCTACGAAACCAGCACCGTGCTGCTGCCCGGGCTGGCGGCGAGCGGCAGCGCCAACGGCGGCGAGCGCTACGTGCTCGGCCCGAGCGAGATGACCGGCCACTCCATCGCCAGCGCCACCGCCACCCAGGACCAGACGGGTGCGTGGGTGGTCGACTACAACCTGACCGGACCCGGCTCGTCGCTGTGGGACAAGGTGGCCGAGGAGAACTTCCACCAGCTCCTGGGGATCGAGCTCGACGGCATCGTCTACTCGGCGCCCATCATCCAGCCCACCCAGTCGGCCTTCTCGTCCTTCGACGGCAAGGGTGAGATCTCGGGGAGCCTGACCCAGGCGGACGCCCAGAACCTGGCTCAGGCGATGAACTTCGGCGCCCTGCCGGTGACCCTCAAGGCCGCCACCTCCGAGACGGTCTCGGCCACCCTCGGCCACTCGGCCCTCGTGGCCGGCCTGGCCGCCGGGATCGGCGGGCTGATCCTCGTGCTGCTCTACGTGCTGCTCTACTACCGCGCGCTGGGGTTGGTGGTCATCTCCGGGCTGGTGCTCACGGCCATGATGCTGTGGGCCATCATCTCGGCGCTCGGGCACACCTCGGTCGCGCCGAGCTTCGACCTGGCGGGCATCACGGGCCTGATCGTCTCCATCGGCATCACCGTGGACTCGTACATCGTCTACTTCGAACGGCTCAAGGACGAGACCAGATCGGGCCGCTCGGTCCGCACGTCGGTGGACCGCGGCTTCAAGAGCGCCTGGAGGACGGTGTGGGCGGCCGACTTCGTGTCGCTGCTGGCCGCCATCGTCCTGTACCTGGTCGCCGTGGGCAACGTGAAGGGCTTCGCCTTCTTCCTCGGGCTGTCCACGATCATGGACATGGCGGTGACGTGGTTCTACACCCGGCCGCTCGTCATCCTGCTCGGCCAGAGCACGCGACTGCAGGGCACCGGTGTCTTCAGCATCGCCACGGGACTGGGCGCCGGTCCGCAGGCGCAGGGCGTGCCGGTGGGGGCCGCCGCGGGAGGCGGGTCGTGAGCGACGGCGAGGGTCCGGGCCGCGACGGCGACGGCAGCTCGCTCGACGACGTGAGCGAGGAGGACGTCGAGCAGCTCGAGGAGAGCGTCGACACCGACGACCTCGACGAGGACGAGCTCGTCAGCCTCGACGACGCCGCCCGCGCCCTGCTGGCCAAGCCACGGCGCGGTCACGGCCCCATCGCCCGCCTCTACCGGGGCGAGACGCGGTTCGACTTCGTGGGCAAGCGCCGGATCTGGTTCAGCATCTCGGCCGCGATCATCTTGCTCGGGATCATCTCGATCGTCCTGCGCGGCGGGCTCAACCTGGGCATCGAGTTCAAGGGCGGGACGGAGTGGACCATCGCGGCGCCCGGGGTGAGCCAGACCGAGGCGGTCAACGCCCTGCAAGGGAACCGGGGTCATCGACCCCACGGTGGAGCTGCTCGGCACGGGCAGCAAGCAGACGCTCAACGTCCAGTCGGACATCAACCGGCTGTCGCAGGCCCAACAGGACGCCGTGAGCAAGAACGTCCAGAAGGCGCTGCTCGCGGTGACGGCGTCCCACGCACCCCCGTCGGCGTCGACCACCACGACCACCAACGACCGCCACAGACCACCAAGCGACCACCACCACGACGGCCAAGGCGGGGGCCGCGGCCGGGGCGACCACGACCACCACCACCGCGCCGGCCAACGCCGTGCCCAAGACGCGTGGCCGACAAGATCAGCATCACCACGGTCGGCCCGACCTGGGGCTCCTCCATCACCGAACAAGGCGATCGAGGCGCTGATCATCTTCTTCATCGTGGTGGCGATCTACATCAGCATCCGCTTCGAGCCCAAGATGGCCCTGGCGGCCTTCATCGCCATGATCCACGACGTCCTGGTGGCGATCGGGATCTACTCGATCTTCAACTTCCAGGTCACCCCGGACACCGTCGTGGCCATCCTGACGATCCTGGGCTACTCGCTCTACGACACCGTGGTCGTGTTCGACCGCGTGCGCGACAACACCAAGGGCATCGGCAGCAGCGGGCGCATGACCTACCCGCAGCTCATCAACCTGTCGATGAACCAGACCCTGGCCCGCTCCATCAACACCTCCATGGTCGCCATCCTCCCCGTGTTGGCGGTCCTGCTCATCGGCGCGCAGCTCCTCGGCGCCACCACCTTGCAGTCCTACGGCCTCGCCCTCTTCGTCGGGCTGCTGTCCGGGGCCTACTCGTCGATCTTCATCGCGGCGCCGGTGCTCTCCATGATGAAGGAGCGGGAGGAGCGCTGGGTCTCCATCGCCAACCGGCTGGCCAAGCGCGGCGAGACCCAGCAGTGGTACTCGGCCGTCGACGCCGCCACCATGAGCACGCAGATGAGCGTGGCCGCCTCGGGCCAGGTGAGCCGGGGCGGCGCGGCCGCGGCGGCCGCGCGGCGGCGGCGGCCGCCAGACGCAGCGGTCCAAGCGCAGCGGCCCGATCCGGCCGGGCTCGGGCAGCCGGCCGGGTGGCGGTGCGGGGAAGGGCGGTGGCGGCGGGGGCACCGGGACGGCGGTGATGGACCGGCCCGAGGCGGGTCGTCGGGGTCGCGGGCCCAGCCGGCGCCGCCGGCCGGCGGGCCGACGCACGGGCCAGGCGCCGAAGCCCCGCAAGACCAAGCGCGGCAAGCGCCGGCGCTGACGCCGCCGCGGGCGCCCCGGATGGCGTCCGGGCGCATCCCCGGGCGCCTAGCCTGTATGGATGGTGACCCTGGCCCGGGTGACTGCGGCAGAGACGAGACGCTTCGAGAGCCGAGCAGGAAAAGGAGCGGGCGCTGCGCGAGCTGCTGGCCCCGCTGCTCGCCGAGTTCGCACGGCACCGGCCCGAGGACGACACCGCGGTGATCGTCGAGGCGGCCCGGACCGCCCTCACCGCCCACGAGGGGCAGTTCCGGCGCTCGGGCGAGCCCTACATCACGCACCCGGTGGCCGTGGCGACCATCGTGGCCGAGCTGGGCCTCGACGCCCAGACCGTGGCGGCGGCGCTGCTGCACGACGCGGTGGAGGACACCGGGCTCACGCTCGAGACCATCGAGAAGACCTTCGGCGAGGGCGTGGCCAAGGTGGTCGACGGCGTCACCAAGCTCGACCGGCTGCAGTTCGACTCCAAGGAGGCCCAGCAGGCCGCCACCATCCGCAAGATGCTCGTCGCCATGGCCGACGACTGGCGGGTCCTGCTGATCAAGCTGGCCGACCGGCTGCACAACATGCGCACCCTCGCCGTCATGCCCGAGTGGAAGCAGCGCCGGACGGCACAGGAGACCTTCGACGTCTACGCGCCCCTGGCCCACCGCCTCGGCGTGCAGCAGGTGCGCTGGCAGCTCGAGGACCTCGCCTTCGCCACGCTGCACCCCAAGCGCTACGCCGAGATCGAGCAGATGGTCGCGGCCCGGGCGCCCCAGACGCGAGGAGTACCTCGAGCGCGTCCTCGTCCACGTGCGCCAGCGCCTCGACGAGCATGGGCGTCGTCGCCGACGTCACCGGCCGGCCCAAGCACCTGTGGTCCATCTACGAGAAGATGGTCGTCCGCGGCAAGGAGTTCGACGACATCAACGACCTGGTGGCCATCCGGGTCGTGGTGGACTCCGAGAAGGACTGCTGGGCCGCCCTGGGCGCGATCCACGCCATCTGGGCCCCCGTGCACGGGCGCTTCAAGGACTACATCAACACGCCCAAGTTCAACATGTACCAGTCGCTGCACACGACGGTGATCGGGCTGGACGGCAAGCCGGTCGAGGTGCAGATCCGCACCACGGAGATGCACCACCGGGCCGAGTACGGCATCGCGGCGCACTGGGGCTACAAGGCCAAGGAGGACCACTCCTCGGAGATGGCGTGGCTCCAGCGCATCGCCGACGTCGAGCGCCAGACCGACGACCCCATCGAGTTCCTCGAGGCCCTCAAGCTCGACCTCGAGCAGGACGAGGTCTACGTCTTCACGCCCAAGGGCAAGGTGATCGCGCTCCCGGCCCGCTCCACCCCGGTCGACTTCGCCTACGCCATCCACACCGAGGTGGGGCACCGCTGCATCGGGGCCCGGGTCAACGGCCGGCTCGTCCCGCTCGAGACCCAGCTGAGCTCGCGCCGACACCGTCGAGATCTTCACCTCGAAGTCGCCGACCGCCGCGCCCGTCGCGGGACTGGCTCCAGATCGTCGCCTCCACCCGCGCCCGCAACAAGATCCGCCAGTGGTTCTCCCGGGAGCGGCGGGAGGACGCCATCGAGAACGGCCGGGAGGAGCTGTCGCGGGCCCTGCGCCGGGAGGGCCTGCCGCTGCACAAGCTGCTCGGCTCCTCCGCGCTGGTGCAGGTCGCCGAGCAGATGAACCTGGCCGACCTCGATGCGCTCTACGCCTCCATCGGCGAGTCGCAGGTCTCCGCCCAGTCGATCGTCCAGCGCCTGGCCAAGGCGCTGCGCGGGGGAGGGGCGGCCGACGAGCAGCTGCCCACGATCGCCATCCCGGGCCCGGGGCGGCCCCGGCAGAGCCGCCGCACCGGGACGGGCGTCTACGTCGAGGGCCTCGACGACGTCATGATCCACCTGGCCCGCTGCTGCACGCCGGTGCCCGGCGACCAGATCGTCGGCTTCGTGACCCAGGGCCGGGGCGTGTCGGTGCACCGGGCCGACTGCGCCAACGCGACCGCGCTGGCCGACCGTTCCCGGGAGCGCCTCATCGAGGTCGAGTGGGACCGCGGCAACGACGGTGTCTTCGTGGCGACCATCGAGGTGCAGGCCTTCGACCGCTCGCGCCTGCTGGCCGACGTGTCACGGGTCGTCTCCGAGCACCACCTCAACATCGTGGCCGCCCGCACCGCCACCACGCCGGACCGGGTGAGCCGCATGGCCTTCGACGTCGAGCTGGCCGACCCGACCCACCTGCACTCACTGATCAGCGCGCTGAAGCACCTCGACGGGGTCTTCGACGCGTATCGTCAGCTCCCTGGCAAGAAAGTCTGACCCCGCCGTGAGGAGCCGTCCGGTGACCGCTGGTTCGTCCGCGCCCGACCGAGCCGCGCCGCCCCGCACGCCCAAGGGCATGCACGACGTGCTCTGGCCCGAGTCGGCCCGCTGGGAGGACGCGAGCGCCCGCTTCGCCCCGCTGGTCGAGGGCGCCGGCTACGGCCTCACCATCACCCCGGTCATCGAGCACGCCGGCGTCTTCCTCCGCGGCATCGGCGAGGGCAGCGAGGTCGTCGGCAAGGAGATGTACCTCTTCGAGGACCGCGACGGCCAGCTGATGGCGCTGCGGCCCGAGGGGACCGCCCCCATCGCCCGGGCCTACGTGCAGCACCACCCGGTGCCGCCGTGGAAGGCCTGGTACGTGGCGCCCTCGTTCCGGCACGAGAACCCCCAGCACGGCCGCTACCGCCAGCACCACCAGCTGGGGGTGGAGGCGCTCGGGCCGGCCGACCCCGACCTCGACGTCGAGGTGATCTCGCTGGCCCACGACTTCTTCGCCGGGCTCGGCCTGCGCGACGTCACGCTCAGGCTCAACTCCATGGGCGACGGCGTGTGCCGGCCCGGCTACGTCGCGCTCCTCGGCGCCTTCCTGGCCGAGCGGGCCGATCGAGCTGTGCCCCGCCGCACCGGGCGCGGCACCTGGAGAACCCGCTGCGGGTGCTCGACTGCAAGACGCCCGAGTGCCGGGCCGCCACCGAGGACGCCCCCCGCTTCCTCGACCACCTGTGCGACCCCTGCGCGGCCCACTTCGCCCGGGTGCGCGCCGGCCTCGACGTCGCTCGGCGTCGCCTACACCATCGACCACCGGCTGGTGCGGGGCTTCGACTACTACACCCGCACGACGTTCGAGTTCGCCGCCGACGCGCTCGATGCGGCGCAGAACGGCGTCGGCGGCGGCGGCCGCTACGACGGCCTGGTCGAGCTGCTGGGCGGCGCGCCCACGCCGGGCATCGGGTTCGGCATCGGCATCGAGCGGGTGCTGCTCGCCTGCGACGCCGAGGGCGTGTTCCGCACCGAGTCGGTGGTCGCCGCCCGTCCCCTGCACGCCTACGTGATCGACACCGCGGGCGGCGAGGCCGCCGTGCTGCTCACGGCCGAGCTGCGCCGGGCCGGCCTGCGGGCCGACCGCGCCTTCGACGGGCGCTCCATGAAGTCCCAGATCAAGTCGGCCGACCGCTCGGGCGCCCTGGTGGCCCTGGTGGTCGGCGACCAGGAGGTGGCCGAGGGAACGGTCGGCCTGCGCCCCCTGCGCAGCGGCGAGGACCAGCGGACCGTGCCCCGGGCGGGCATCGTGGACGAGCTCAAGAGCTTCCTGGCCAACGCGGCGTTCGCCGAGGGGCCCGACGGCGATGTCGACCGGCACCTGCACCCGCACCTGCGCCCCGAGAGCGAGCGCGACGACACCGACACGGACACCGACGTCCCATGACCGACCCCCGCGAACCGGCCCACCGCCATGCGCACCCACCTCTGCGGGGTGTTGCGCCCGGCCGACGTCGGCACGACCGTGCGCCTGTGCGGCTGGGTGGCCCGCCGCCGCGAGCACGGCGAGCACCTCGCCTTCGTCGACCTGCGCGACCACTCGGGCATCGATCCAGTGCGTCATCGACCACGCCACCGACGTGCGCAGCGAGTGGGTCATCGCCGTCACCGGCACGGTGCGCCGCCGCCCGAGGGCACGGTCAACCCCGGCATCGACACCGGCGAGGTCGAGATCGGGGACTGCACCGTCGAGGTCCTCAACGAGGCCGAGCCGCCGCCGTTCTCCGTCGACGACCGCGACGAGTCCGACGAGCCGGTGCGCCTGCGCTACCGCTACGTCGACCTGCGCCGGCCGCGCATGCAACGCAACCTGCGCCTGCGGGCCCGGGTCAACGCCGCCATCCGGGCCGCCATGGACCGCCAGGGCTTCGCCGAGATCGAGACGCCCGCTGCTGTGGGCGCCCACCCCCGAGGGCTCCCGCGAGTTCTCCGTGCCCGCCCGCCTGCACCACGGCTCCTTCTACGCGCTGCCCCAGAGCCCGCAGCTGGCCAAGCAGCTCCTCATGGTGGGCGGCTTCGACCGCTACTACCAGATCGCCCGCTGCCTGCGCGACGAGGACCTGCGGGCCGACCGCCAGTTCGAGTTCACCCAGCTCGACATGGAGTGCTCCTTCGCCACCCAGGACGACGTCATGGCCTTCGTCTCCGAGGCCGTCCTCGATGCGGCCGAGGCGGCGACGGGGGAGCGGCCGCCGCCGATCGAGCGGATGACGTGGGCCGACGCCCTCGACCGCTTCGGCACCGACAAGCCCGACCTGCGCTTCGGCATGGAGCTGGTCGACCTGACCGCGCGTCTTCGCGGGCACCGAGGTCAAGGCCTTCTCCGCGCCGGCCGTCAAGGCGATCGTGGTGCCCGACGGCGCCACCTTCGCCCGCTCGCGGCTCGACGAGCTCACCGAGCAGGCCAAGCGGGCCGGGGCGGCGGGCCTGGCCTGGTTCCGGGTCGGTCGAGAACGGCCCCGTCGCTCGACGGCGCCCCTGGCCCGCCACCTGTCGGAGACCGAAGCGGTGCGCGCTCCTGGAGACGACGGGGGCGGAACCGGGGGACCTCATCCTGGCCGTCTCGGACACCTACGCGACGGCCTGCACGGTGCTGGGCACGCTGCGCGCGGCGCATCGGCGCGCCCCCGGTGGGCCAGGGCCCGCACCGCTACGTCTGGGTCGTCGACTTCCCCATGTTCGAGGGCGTCGGCGCCGACGGGCACCCCCAGGCGGCGCACCACCCGTTCACCATGCCCTACCCCGAGGACCTGCCCCTGCTGGCGACCGACCCGCTGGCCGTGCGCTCGCAGGCCTACGACCTGGTGCTCAACGGATGGGAGCTGGGGTCGGGGAGCGTGCGTATCCACCGCCGGGACATCCAGTCGCAGGTGTTCGCCGCGCTGGGCATCGGCCCCGAGGAGGCCGAGGCCCGCTTCGGGTTCCTGCTGGGCGCCTTCCGCTACGGGGCGCCGCCGCACGCCGGGTTCGCCTTCGGGATCGACCGGCTGGCGGCCGATCCTGGCCGGCGAGGAGAACATCCGCGAGGTCATCGCCTACCCCAAGACCCAGTCCGGCGCCGACCTGCTCACCGGCGCCCCGCACGCCGCTGCCCGCCGCCACCCTGGCCGAGCTGGGCATCCGGGTCGTGGCGCCACCGCCCGCCGCCCCCGTTGAGCCTCTTCGCCGACGCCGCCGACCGCCGCCTCCGGCGCCAGGCCCCGCTGGCCGCCCGGCTCCGCCCCCGCACCCTCGACGAGATCGTGGGCCAGGAGCACCTCGTCGGCCCCGGCGCCCCGCTGCGGGTCCTGGCCGAGTCCGACCGGGTCGGGCTCGTCGATCCTGTGGGGCCCGGCCGGCACCGGCAAGACCACGCTGGCCCGCCTGCTGGCCGACACCACCGCCAAGCACCTGGCCACGCTCTCGGCCACGGCCGCCGGCGTGAAGGACGTGCGCGAGGCGCTGGCCGAGGCCGAGCGGCGCCTGGGCGAGCAGGGCCAGGGCACCATGCTCTTCATCGACGAGGTCCACCGCTTCTCCAAGTCCCAGCAGGACGTGCTGCTGCCCGCCGTCGAGGACGGGCTGGTCGTGCTCATCGGCGCCACCACGGAGAACCCCTTCTTCGAGGTCAACCCGCCCCTGTTGAGCCGGGCCTCCCTGTGGCGGCTGCACCCCTTGGCCCCGACGAACCTGCGCACGCTGATCCGGCGGGGCCTCGACGCTCGAGGGGGCCGACGCCGAGGACGACGCCGTCGACGCCGTGGTGGCGGCCTGCGAGGGCGACGCCCGTGCCGCGCTGACCACGGTCGAGGTGGCGGTGGCGCTGGCCCGGGCCGCCGACGCCGGGGGCGGTCCGGAGGCCCGGGTGGTGCTCACCATGGACGACATGGCCCGGGCCCGCGACGGGCGGCTGTTCCACCAGGGCGCCGACGAGCACTACGACCAGATCAGCGCCCTGATCAAGAGCGTGCGCGGGTCGGACCCCGACGCCGGCCTCTACTGGATGGCCCGCATGATCGAGGCGCGGCGAGGACCCGCGCTTCTTGGCCCGGCGCATGGTGATCCTGGCCAGCGAGGACATCGGGCTGGCCGACCCCCAGGCCCTGCTGGTGGCCGAGGCGGCGGCCCGGGCCGTCGAGTACGTCGGCCTGCCCGAGGCGGCGCTGAACCTGGCCGAGGCGGTGATCTACCTGGCCCGGGCGCCCAAGTCCAACGCCGTGATCGTGGCGCTCGGCCGGGCCCAGGCCGACGTGCGCTCGAGCGTGAGCCAGGAGGTCCCGGCGCACCTGCGGGACGCCCACTACAAGGGGGCGGCCACCCTCGGGCACGGCGAGGGCTACGTCTATCCCCACGACGACCCCTCCGGGGTGGTCCCCCAGCAGTATCGTCCTGACGCGCTCGAGGGCACGGGTGTACTACGAGCCCACGCCCCACGACGCGGACGGCGCGGGCGGGACGAGCCAGAGCAGGGAGGCCGATTCGTGAAGCGGGGTCAGCGGAAGGGCGCGCTGCTCGCCGGGGCGCTCGCCGCGGCGCTCGGTGCCGCGCTGCTCGGTGTCGGCGTGCTCGCCCGGCCGCCGTCCCCGCCGGTCGCGGCGACGCCGGGCAGAGCCGGGTCGCCCTGCCCCAGGCGGTGCCCGCCCTCCCCGCCGGGTGCCCAGGACCTGGGGGCGGCCCCCGCGGGCCAGGTCCTCCACCTCGACGTGGTCCTGGCCGGCCAGGACCCGACCGGCCTGGCGCAGGCGGTCGCCGCCGTCTCGACCCCCGGGTCGCCCGACTACCGCCACTACCTGACGCGGCCCAGTACGCCGCCGCCTACGGGCCCAGCGCGGCCGAGGTGGCGCAGGTCGTCCGAGGACCTGCGCGCCGAGGGCCTGACGGTCGGCACCCCCGACCCGGGGAGCACCCTGCTGCCGGTGAGCGGGACGGCCGCGGTGGTGTCCGCCGCCTTCGGCACCCCGCTCGAGTCCGTGCAGCCGCCGCAGGCAACGGCGCGGGCGATCGTGAACACGGCGACGCCCCAGGTCCCGGCCTCGCTCGCGGGCGTCGTCACCGGCGTCGTCGGCCTCGACGGCCTGTTCCACGAGCACGCCATGCTGGTGCACGGCGCACACGGCGGACCGGGCGGCGCCCAGGGCAACGGGGCGAGCCCGAGCCCCGGTCCGCCGCCGGCGCCGGCGGCCGGCCGACGTCGCGCACGCGGGGACGCCCCAGGCCTGCCCCGCCGCCGCGGGTCAGGCGTTCGGGGGGGCGTACACCTCCACCCAGATGGCCTCCATCTTCGGGCTGGACCAGCTCTTCGCGCAGGGGCGCACCGGCGTCGGCCAGTCCATCGCCATCGTGGAGTTCGAGCAGTACCTCCAGAGCGACTTCGCCACCTTCGAGGCGTGCTACGGGCTGACCAACCCGATCCGCAACGTGGTGGTGGACGGCCCGGTGGGAGGCCAGGGCCGGCGCGCGGGCCGGGCGAGGCGGCGCTCGACACCGAGCTGGCGGCGGTGAACGCGCCCTCCGCCTCCCTCGTCGTCTACGAGGCGCCCAACGACAACGACGTCGCCGCCTTCGACCTCTACAACCGGATCGCCAGCGACGACAGCTCGCAGGTGGTCACGACCAGCTGGGGCGACTGCGAGGCCCTCGCCGCCAGCGACCTCCAGAGGGAGAACGAGATCTTCCAGCGCATGGCCATGCAGGGGCAGACGGTCATCGCCGCCGCGGGTGACGCGGGATCCGAGGACTGCTACCCGGTCAACGGCTCGACCGCAGCTGGCGGTCGACGACCCGGGCTCCCAGCCCGACGTGGTGAGCGCCGGCGGGACCACCATGACCGGCGCCTCGGCCTCCTCCCAGATCGTGTGGAACGACTGCTACGACTATCTGACCCACGCCAACGTGCCCGGGTGCGCCTCCTCGAGCACGGGCGCCGGCGGCGGGGGCTACTCGATGGAGTGGCCCGCCAACCCAGGGCAGCCTCGCCTCGGGCCCCGCCTGCACCACGCGGGGGCGGGTCCTGCCGCGCCGTGCCCGACATCGCCTACCCGGCCGAT
This sequence comes from uncultured Acidimicrobiaceae bacterium, assembly GCA_963774485.1. Classification (GTDB taxonomy): domain Bacteria; phylum Actinomycetota; class Acidimicrobiia; order Acidimicrobiales; family RAAP-2; genus Bog-473. The sequence continues at coordinate 6,550 of CAVZFG010000020.1, read as the reverse complement.
CCGTCCGACGGCTGGGTCGTGGCCTACTTCGACGCGCAGGGCGGGTGGACGGCCTTCGGCGGCACCAGCGTCGCCGCGCCCACCAACGCGCGGGCTCTTCGCCGACACCGACCAGGGCTGCTTCAGCCAGCTCGGCCGGGTGGGGCCCGCGCTCTACGCGGCCGCCGCCGACGGCGTCCGACTTCACCGACATCACGACGCGCAACAACGACTTCACCGACACCAACGGCGGGCGACTTCCCGCCGGGCCCGGCTACGACCTGGCGAGCGGCCTCGGCACCCCGGTCGACCAGAACCTGGCCATCGCCCTGCAGGGGGCCGACGGGTGCCCCTCGGTGGCGCGGTGAGCCCCAACACGGGGCCGGTCACCGGCGGCGGCGCCATCACCGTCAGCGGGGGCGGCTTCGCCAACGCCACCTCGGTCACGTTCGGCTCGGTCGGCGCCGGCCGGATCGTCTCGCAGACGGAGACCTCCATCACCGTCGTCCCGCCCGACGCCGCGGGCCCCTCTGCGTCGACGTCACCGTGACCAACTCGCAGGGGATCTCGGCCACGTCCCCCGCCGACCACTACGGCTTCGGCGGCGACCTCAACTGCGGCCAGGGCTACCGCTTCGTCGCCTCCGACGGGGGCATCTTCGACTTCGGCGACGCCGGCTTCTAGGGCAGCACCGGCGGCATCCACGCTCAACGCGCCCGTCGTGGGCATGGCCGTCACGCCCGAGCACCAACGGCTACTGGCTGGTCGCCTCCGACGGCGGCATCTTCACCTACGGCGACGCGCGCTTCTTCGGCTCCATGGGCGGCCAGCATCTCAACCGAGCCGATCGTGGGCATGGCCGCCGACCCCCGACGGCGGCGGCTACTGGCTGGTGGCCTCCGACGGCGGCATCTTCAGCTTCGGCGACGCCACGTTCTTCGGCTCGACGGGCAGCATCCACCTCAACAAGCCGATCGTGGGCATGGCCGCCACCCCCGACGGCGGCGGCTACTGGCTGGTGGCCTCCGACGGCGGCATCTTCTCCTACGGCGACGCGCAGCTTCTACGGCTCGACGGGCGCGCATGCATCTGAACTCGCCCGGTCGTGGGCATGGCGGCCACGCCCGACGGCGGGGGCTACTGGCTGGTGGCCTCCGACGGCGGGATCTTCGACTACGGCGACGCCGGCTTCTTCGGCTCCGCCGGGGCCTCCACCTCAACAAGCCCGTCGTGGGCATGGCGGCCACCCCCGACGGCGGCGGCTACTGGCTGGTGGCCTCCGACGGCGGGATCTTCACCTACGGCGACGCGCCGTTCTACGGCTCCACCGGGGGCATCCGCCTGAACAAGCCCATCGTGGGGATGTCGTCGGCCTGAGCCCGGCCCCGGAGCCGTTTTTGCCGCCGGTAAGCTGGCGCGATGGACGCCAACGGACTGCGGGCGGCCTTCACGCGCTACTTCACCGAGCGGGGCCACACCGCCGTCCCCTCGGCCAGCCTGATCCCGCACGACCCGTCGGTCCTGTTCACCATCGCCGGCATGGTGCCCTTCAAGCCCTACTTCCTGGGTGACGAGCCGGCGCCCTGGCCGCGGGCCACCTCGCATCCAGAAGTGCTTCCGGACCCTCGACATCGAGATCGTCGGCACCGACACCTACCACTGCACGTTCTTCGAGATGCTGGGCAACTTCAGCTTCGGCGACTACTTCAAGGAGGAGGCCATCCCGATGGCCTGGGAGCTGCTGACCGAGGTCTTCGGCCTCGACGGCGACCGCCTGTGGATCACCGTGCACGACAGCGACGACGAGGCCGAGCAGATCTGGATCGACAAGGTCGGGTTCCCGCCCGAGCGGATCCAGCGCATGGGCGACGAGGACAACTTCTGGGCCATGGGCGACACCGGGCCCTGCGGGCCCGACTCGGAGATCTTCTTCGACAAGGGGCGAGGCCTACGGCGCACGACGGCGGGCCCGAAGCACGGCGGCGACGAGCGCTTCGTCGAGATCTGGAACCTGGTCTTCATGCAGTACAACCGGGACGCCGACGGCACCCTGACCGAGCTGCCCCGAAGAACATCGACACCGGCGCCGGCCTCGAGCGGATCCTGCCCATCCTGCAGGGGCTCGACTCCATCTTCGACACCGACCTGTTCGCTCCGATCATCGAGGCGGCGGCCTCCGTCGCTCGGCACGCGCCTACGGGGCCGACGACCGCACCGACGTGGCGCTGCGGCTCCTGGCCGACCACGGCCGGGCCATGTCCATGCTGGTGGCCGACGGCGTGCTGCCCGGCCAACGAGGGCCGCGGCTACGTGCTGCGCCGCGTCGTCCGCCGGGCCGTGCTGGCGGCCCGCCGGCTCGGGGTCGAGACAGCCCGTCGACGCCCGGTGCTGGTCGAGGCGGCCACCGAGGTGCTCGGGCGAGGCCTAGCCGGCGCTGGTGGCCCAGCAGCGACCTCATCGCTCGCCGTGGTCGCGCGCGAGGAGGCCGGGTTCGACCGCACGCTGCGGGCCGGGTTGAGCCGGCTGGAGGAGGCGTTCGCCACCGGGACGAAGGTGCTCGGGGGCGACGTGGCCTTCACCCTGCACGACACCCACGGCTTCCCGGTCGAGCTGACCGAGGAGCTGGCCCGTGACGCCGGGGTGGAGGTCGACCGGGCAGGGCTTCGACGCCGCCATGGCCGAGCAGCGGGAGCGGGCCCGCGCCGCGGCGCAAGGCGTCGCAAGGCCGGGCGACGAGGCGGCCTACCGGGCGCTGCTCGAGGCCGAGGGGCCGACGCACGTTCGTCGGGCGGCGGCGCGAGAACTACGAGGTGCCGGCCCGGGTGGTCGGCCGTGCTCGAGGGCGCCGGCGACCGGCGTCGGGGAGCGGCCGGCGGCCGGAGGTCGAGATCTTCTTGGACCGCACGCCCTTCTACGCCGAGAGCGGCGGGCAGGTGGGCGACACCGGCACCATCGTCACCGAGTCGGGCATCGCCGAGGTCTACGACACCGTCTACGCCGCTGCCCGGGCTGATCGCGCACCGGGCGCGGGTGACCGGCGAGGTGCGGGCGGGGCAGGACGCGCTGGCCACCATCGACGGGGAGCGCCGCGAGGCCATCCGGCGCAACCACACCGCGACCCACCTGCTGCACGCCGCGCTGCGCACCGTGCTGGGCGACCACGTGCGCCAGCAGGGCTCGCTGGTGGCGCCCGACCACCTGCGCTTCGACTTCTCGCACCACGGCGCAGCCGACGCGCGAGGAGCTCGACGAGGTGTTCGCCCTGGCCAACGACGCCGTGCTCACCGACGTGCGGGTCGAGACGACCGAGACCCGCGCGAGGAGGCCGAGCAGCATGGGGGCCATCGCCTTCTTCGGCGACAAGTACGGCGCGATCGGTGCGCGTCGTGCAGGCCGGCGCCGACGTCGCTGGAGTTCTGCGGCGGCACCCACGTCGACTCGCTGGGGCAGATCGGCCCCATCACGCTGCTCTCCGAGGGATCCATCGGCTCGAACACGCGGCGGATCTTCGCGCGTCACCGGTCACGCGTCCCTCGACCGGACCGCTCGACCGCGAGCGGCTGGTGCAGTCGGCGGCCGAGCTGCTGCGCACCGAGCCCGACGAGCTGCTGGCCGCCATCGGGCGGCTGCCCGAGCGCCAGCGCGAGGCCGAGAAGGAGCTGGCGCGGCTGCGCCAGCAGTCGAGCGAGGCGGAGGCCACGGACGCTGGCCGAGTCGGCCGCCGCCGACGGCGGCGTCGTGGTGGCCCGCCGGGACGAGGTCGAGCCCGACGCCCTGCGGACGTTGGCCCAGGCGGTCCTGCGCCACGACGGCGTGCGGGCGGTCGTGCTCGGCGGCTCGCCCGACGGCGCCAAGGTGGCCATCGCGGCGGCCACCGGCGGCGCGCCGGACGCCACCCAGCGTCGGTGCGGGCGCTGGGCGCCATGGTGGGCGGCGGCGGCGGGGGCTCGGCCGAGGTGGCGCTGGCGGGGGGCAAGGACCCCTCCCGGATCGAGGCGGCGCTGGCCGAGGCGCAGCGGCTCCTCTCCGCGTGAGCGGGGATCGTGGCCCGGGCCGGGTGGCCGCGCTCGACCTCGGGGCCAGGCGCATCGGGGTGGCCTTCAGCGACAGCCGGCGCACGCCTGGCCAGCCCGTGGGGCACGATCGAGCGCAGCGGCGACCCGGCCCGCGACCGCGGCGCCGTGCTCGAGGCCGTCCGCGAGGTGGAGGCGTCCACCGTCGTCGTCGGGCTCCCCCTGAGCCTCTCGGGCCAGGCCGGCCCGGCGGCCCGGGCCGCCCTCGACGAGGCCGAGGCGCTGCGCAGCGCTGCTCGAGCCCCTCGGCGTCACGGTCGAGACGGCCGACGAGCGCTTCACGACCGTGGAGGCCCAGCGCTCGCTGCGGGCGGCCGGGCGCACGGGCAAGGCGGCCCGCCGGGTGGTCGACAGCGCCGCGGCCATGGTGCTCCTGCAGGCGTGGCTGGACCGGGCGTGAGCGGGCCGACCGACCCCGGTCCCCGGGACGGCGACGGGCACGGGAACGGGGACGAGGAGGAGCTGCCGTGGCCGCAGGCCGAGGCCGGGGCGGGCAGTGGTCGAGGACGACGGGAGCCGGCCGAGGGCGCGTCGACGCGGGCGGAGCGGCGGGCGGCGCAGTTGCCCGTTCGCGGTGCGGCGCCGGCGCGTCCTGGCGTCCGTCGGGGGCGGCCTGCTCGTGCTCGTCCTGGCCTTCGTGCTGTGGTACGAGCTGGAGTCGCACGCGCTCGGCCCCGAGGGACCCCAGGTCATCGTCACCGTGCACGAGGGCGAGTCGACGGACGCCGTGATCTACTCGCTGAACCAGCAGCACGTGATCGGGAGCTCGCTGGCCTTCCGGATCTCGGACTTCTTCCACGGCACGCCGACCGTCCTCCCGGGGAGCTACGCGCTGCACCAGAACCAGACCTTCTCCGAGGTGCGCGCCCTCCTGGCCGCGGGTCCCAACATCTACCCGGTCGACGTCCGGCCCGGGCTCACGCTGACCGAGGTGGCCGCGCAGGTGGACGGCCTGCCCGGGCACGCCCCGGTGGCTTCGAGAAGGTGGCCGCCAGCGGCGTCGTGCACTCGATCTTCTCGCCGCCGGGCTCCAACAACCTCGAGGGGATGCTCGGCACCGGGACTACCTGATCCTGCCCGGGGAGACCGACACCACGATCCTCACCGACATGGTGCACCGCTTCGACCGGCGACGCCACAGGCCGCCGGCCTGAGCACCGCCTCGGCGGCGGCGCTCGGCCTGACTCCCTACCAGGTGATCACCGCGGCCTCCATCGTGGAGAAGGAGGGGTACATCCCGGTCAACATGCCCGACGTGGCCCGGGTCATCTACAACCGCCTGGCCAAGGACACGCCGCTGCAGATGGACTCGACCGTCCTCTACTCGCTCGGCCAGGACGGCGGCCCGGTGACGGCCAAGGACCTCGCAGATCCAGTCGCCCTACAACACCTACCTCAACGTCGGGCTGACGCCCGACGCCCATCTGCATGCCGTCGACCGCAGGCGCTGGCGGCGGCGCTGCACCCGCCGCCGGGCGCGTGGCTGTACTTCGTGCTGGTGCAGAAGAACGGCACCGAGGCCTTCTCCGACACCTACGCCGAGCAGCTGGCCAACGAGCAGCTGGCCAAGTCCCGTGGCCTCCCCTGATGGCCGGCGGTGACGCCGCTCACCGATGGCCGGACGCCCGCCGCGACGCCGGGCCCGGACCGTGACGATCGTCGGCGTGATCGGCGACCCGGTGCGCCCACTCGCTCTCCCCGCTGCTGCACAACACGCGCCTTCGCCGCGCTGGGGCTCGACTGGGGCTGGCGCTCCTTCGCCTTCGAGGTCGCGCCCGGGGAGGCGGCGGCGGCGCTCGACGGCGATGCGCGCCGCTCGGCATCCGGCGGGTCTGTCGGTGACCATGCCCCACAAGGCGGACGTGGCCGCCCTGGTCGACGAGTGCAGCGAGGCGGCGCGCCGCGCTGGGCGCCGTGAACTGCGTCACCAACCGGGAGGGCACGCTCTCGGGCGACCAACACCGACGGGGCCGGGGTTCGTCGCCTCCCTGGCCCGCGGCGCCGGCTTCGACCCGGCGGGCAGCCGCTGCCTGGTCGTCGGGGCCGGGAGGGGCGGCCCGGGCCGTGGTCTTGGCCCTGGCCGATGCCGGGGCGCGCCGCGGTGGCCGTCGTGAACCGGACCCCGGAGCGGGCGTTCCAGGCTGGCTCGCCTGGCCGGGCGGGCCGGGCGGTCGTGACGCTGCCCGACGGCCGATCGCCGAGGCGGTGGGGGCGGCGGACCTGGTGGTCAACGCCACGCCCGTCGGCATGGCGGGCGGAGCGCCGGCGGGGCGAGTGGCTCGTGTCCTCCGGGTCTGCTCGGAGCCGGACAGGTGGTGGCCGACCTGGTCTACGCCCCCGCGGCCGACGCAGTGGCTCGCCGAGGCGGCGGCCGGGGCGCCACCGTGCTCGACGGCCTCGGCATGCTCGTGCACCAGGCGGCGGCGCAGCTCGCGTTGTGGACCGGCTGGAGCCTCCGGTCGAGGCCATGTGGCGGGCGGCCGAGGAGGCCAGTCCAC
>CAVZFG010000019.1:0-29577 GCA_963774485.1 uncultured Acidimicrobiaceae bacterium | reverse complement strand
CGCGCACGAAGGCGGCACAGCGGCGATCACTCGCCATGACGCGGTCGAACTCCGCCCAGTCCTCGTGGGTCCCGCCGGCCGCGGTGAACACCGACCGGATCGTCGCCCGCACGTCGAGGCCGTAGTCGGGGCCGTCGTCGGGCCCGAGGAGGCGCACCGGCCCCGAGACGGCCACCCAGTCCCAGCCGTCTTTGAACGTGAGCGTCGCCCGGGGGTTCCGCCGCAGCAGGTCCAGCTTGCGGGTGCCCCCGTTCAGCACGGCGCCCACGCCGGCCGATCCGTCCACCGGGTCGGCGATGACGCCGGCGCTCACGACCGACGAGTGCACCGTCCCGTCGGGGCGGGCGACGCTGAAGACGGCGAGGTGGTGGTCGGCCGCGGCCAACCGGGCGACATCGGCGAGGTCTGTCATGGACCCATCCTGCCCCAACGCGGCCGGTTCGGTGCGGCCCTAGGGCCGGCGGCCCTCCTCCACCGCCAGTCCGGTGGCGGCCAGCTCTTCGAGCCGCCCGCGTACTCCGCGCAGTCGATGTCGTAGACCCACATGACGAAAGCGTCCTCGCCGGTCACCGGGTAGTAGTTCTTGCGCACGGCCACGGGCGCGAACCCGAAACGCCGGTACAGGGCCTGCGCCGGCTCGTTGTTGGCCGCCACCTCGAGCGAGATGTGCTTGATCCCTCGGCACGCAGCGTGCGGATGCCGTCGACGATCATGGTGGTGGCCACGCCGGAACGCTGGAAGGCCGGCGCCGTGGCGATGGTGGTCATGTGCGCCTCGTCGTCGACCATCATGAAGCCGATGTAGCCCGCCATCTCGTCGCCGTCCCAGGCGCGCGGTACAGCCGGCCCTTGCGCAGCGCCAGCTCGGAGTTGAACACCGCCGCGACCACGGCTCGGGGAACACCGCGCTCTCGATGCGCAGCACGTGGCGCAGGTCCCGCCGCTTGAGCTTCTCGATGCGCAGCGTCATGACGCCCGGCCTCATGCCCGCTCCGCCCGGGCGAAGTTGCTCCGTGCGTCCGCCTCGCGCATGTAGAGGGGAACGACCAGCCGGCTCGACCGGCGGTTCGCCCGCGTCGAGGCGCGCCAGCGCCAGGTCGAGCAGCGCGGCCGGGGGCGGGAAGGCCAGACGCGCGTCACCACCTCGACACCGGGGACGGCCCCCAGCACGCCGGCGTAGCGCAGCGCGCCGTCGCCCACGGCCAGGACCGGCACTCCGCCCAGCGCGCCGAGCGCCCCCACCAGGTCCGCGGGCGCGAACAGGCCCGGCGCGACGGCTCCGCCACGACCGCCCCGGCGGCATCCACCTCGCGCACGGCGGCGAACACCTCGCCCCGCCGGGCGTCGACGCAGGCCAGGACCAGGCCGCGCCGTCCCGCCCCGGCCGCCCCCGCCGTGAGGATGTCCAGGCTGGTCGCCCCGACCACCCCGATACCCAGCGACTGCGCCAGTCCCTTGGCCGCGGCGACGCCGACCCGCAGGCCGGTGAAGAGCCCCGGGCCGAGGTCGACGGCCACGACGCCGAGGTCGGCCGGCGCCAGGTCCCACCTGGGCCAGCAGGTGCTCCAGCGCCGGCGTCAGCGTCTCGACGTGGCGGCGCCGCCCGGTCAGGGCGAACTCGGCCTGCACGCCGCCGCGGGTCCGCACGGCCACGCCGACCGTCTCGGTCGCCGTCTCGATCGCCACGATGGCGGGCGGCGCCACCCCGGGCGCGGCGTTCACGACGCCCTCCCCTCGGGCACCGGCTCCAGCGCCGCCGCGACCTCCTCGGCCCGGTCCCTCCAGCGCCCCCGCCCCACGACGGTCACGGCGCGCCGCCGGGGCGCAGCGGCGGCGTCGGGAACGACGAGCGTGACCTCGAGCGCGCTCTCCCCCAGGGCCGGCGCGGCCAGGTCGCCCCACTCGACGAGGGCCACCGCGTCCTCCTCGACCAGCTCGGCCAGGGCCAGGTCGGCCACCTCGGCCACCGAGCCGGTGCGGTAGACGTCGGCGTGGATGAGGCTCGAGACCGGGCTGCCCGCCCCGCAGCGGTACTGGCGCACCAGCGCGAAGGTCGGGCTGGTCACCGGGCCCGCCACGCCGAGCGCGGCGGCGAAGCCCTGGGCGAAGACCGTCTTGCCGGCCCCGAGGTCGCCGACCAGGAGCACGACGTCGCCGGCGCGGCACAGCCGGGCCAGGCGGCCGGCCAGCTCCCTGGTGGCCTCGGGCGACTCGGTCGTCGCCGCGACGGGCCAGCTCGGGGCTCACGCCCGCCCCGCCGCCATGAGGCGCTTGGCCCGGACGAGGTCGGCCCGCATCTCGGCCATGGCCTCGCCGCCCGCCCGCAGCACGTAGGCCGGGTGGTAGGTCGGGACGAGGCTGGCCCGGCCGCGTTCGAACACCTGCCCGCGCAGCTCGCGGATGCCCTTGGTGCTCTCGAGCAGGAGCTTGGTGGCGAAGTTGCCCAGCGTGACGATGACGACCGGGTCGATGAGGGTGATCTGCTCGGCGAGGTAGGGCCGGCAGGCCTCGATCTCGTTCGGCGCCGGGTCGCGGTTCTGGGGCGGGCGGCACTTGACGACGTTGGCGATGTAGCACTCGGCCCGGGTCAGCCCGATCTCCTCCCACATGAGGCGGTCGAGGAGCTTGCCCGAGCGCCCGACGAAGGGCTCGCCCGCCAGGTCCTCCTCGCGGCCCGGGCCCTCGCCCACGAAGAGGAGGTCCGCCGCGGGGTTGCCGACGCCGAAGACGACCTGGGTCCGCCCCTCGGCCAGCGGGCAGCGGGTGCAGGTCGACGCGGTGAGGCGCAGCCGCTCCAGGACGTCGACGTCAGGCACCGGGCGCGTCGGGGCGGTTGACCAGCACGCGCGGCATGCGCGGGCCGACGCCGCACACCACCTCGTAGCTGATCGTGCCCAGCATGGCCGCCCAGTCGTCCGCCGTGATGACCTCGTCCCCCTGGCGGCCGAGCAGCACGACCTCGTCGCCGGGGCGCACGGAGTCGTCGTCGCCGCAGTCGACGACGATCTGGTCCATCGTCACCGTGCCGGCCAGCGGTCGGCGCACGCCGCCGATGAGGACCTCGTAGCCGGCGCCGAACAGGGCGCGCGGCACCCCGTCGGCGTAGCCGATCGGCACGGTGGCCACCAACGAGCGCGCCGGCAGCGGCCGCAGCCGGCCGTAGGAGGGGCGCTCCCCCGCCTCGAGCGTGCGCACCGCGACGACGCGCGCCTTGAGCGCCATGGCCGGGCGCAAGCGGTCGCCCCCGGCCTGCGCCGCGAAGGCCGTCCGCACGGCCGGGCCCGGCAGGTAGCCGTAGAGGCCGAGGCCGCAGCGCACCATGTCGTAGCGCGCAGCGGCTGAAGGCGATGGCGCCCGCCGTGTTGGCGGCGTGCAGCACGGGGGCGGTGATGCCCGCCGCGGCCAGGTCGGCCGACGAGGCGGTCGAAGAGGTCGAGCTGCCCCTCGGTGTAGGCGCGGTCCTCGGGCTGCTCGCCGTCGGCCACGGGCAGGTGCGTCCAGATGCCCTCGAGCTGCAGCAGCGGCTCGCGCACCACCGCGGCCGCGATCGCCTGCAGGTCCGCGGGTCGGCGCCGACCCGGTGCATGCCGGTGTCGACCTTCACGTGGACGGCCACGGGCCGGCCCGGCCGCCGGGCCGCTGCCGCGAAGGCCTCGATCGCCCTCGGGCGAGTACAGCGTCGGCGTGAGCCCGTAGGCCAGCGCGGTCGTCGACGGCGTCGGAGCCGCACTCGCTCAGCAGCAGGACGGGCGCCGTGACGCCGTGCTCGCGCAGCTCGACCCCCTCGTCGACCAGCGCGACGGCGAGGCGCCGCGCCCCCCGGCCACCGCGGCCCGGGCCACCGCCGGCCCCCCGTGGCCGTACCCGTGGGCCTTGACCACCGCGCACAGCTCGGCCGGCGCGGCCAGGCGGGCCAGCACCGCCGCGTTGTGGGCGACGGCCGCCAGGTCGATCTCCGCCCAGGCCGGCCGCGAGCGCCCCTGCGCCATGGTCACCTCGGCGTCCTCGTCCGCCGGGACCGGGACCACCAGCCGCATCGGCGCGCCCTCAGCCACCGCCGCTCCCCGGCTGCAGGCTCGGCTCCCCCGCCGGCGGCGCCCCCAGGTCGAGAGGACCTCGGCCACCAGGGGCGGCAGGTCGCCCGCGACCAGGCCCTCGCGGCGAGCCGAGCGACGCCGCCCGCCCGTGCACGTGGGCGGCCAGCGCCGCCGCCTCCAGTGCGCCGGCAGCCCGCGGGCCAAGAAGGCGCCGATGATCCCCGAGAGCACGTCGCCGCTGCCGGCCGTGGCGAGGACCGGGCCCCCGGCCGCGGCCAGCAGCACGTCGGGCGTCGGCCCTGCCCGGTCGGCCCACCGCGGTCAGCGACCCCTTCAGCAGGACGACGGCGCCGGTGGCGTCGGCCAGCCGGCGCGCCGCCGCCAGGCGGTCCTCCCCGGGCGGTGCGCCGGCGATCCGGGCGTACTCCCCGTCGTGGGGCGTGAGGATGCTCGGCGCGCTGCGCTTCTCCAGCAGGGTGCGCGCCGCGGCGGTGTCGCCCAGCGCGCTGAGCGCGTCGGCGTCGATCACGAGCGGGACCGGTGCGGCGGCGATGACGGCCCGGATCTCCTCGGCCACCGCGGCGCCGGTGCCGAGCCCGGGGCCGATGACGACGGCCTTGCACTTGGCGGTCGCCTCCAGGAAGGCCCCGGCCCAGCCCTCGGCCGGCAGGTGCATGCGCACGGCCTCGGTCGGCCAGGCGGCGCCGGGGTTCCCGGGGTTGCCGAGCCGGATCATGCCGGCCCCGGCCGCCATGGCGCCGCGGGTGCACAGGATGGCCGCGCCCTCCATGCCGGCCGAGCCGGCCGCCACGCCGACCGCGGTCGTCCACTTGTTGACCTGCCGGGGCCGGGGCGGGACGGTCGCCACGTCGGCGTCCTCGACCGAGCAGCGCCCGGGGCGTGGGGAAGCCGATCCCGATGTCGGCCACCTCGACCTTGCCGCTGCAGCCGGCCCCGTCGGCCTGCAGCAGGCCGGGCTTCAGCGCGGCGAAGGTCACCGTGCGGTCGGCCCGCACGGCGTCGCCCGGTGCCTCACCCGTGTCGGCGTCGACGCCCGAGGGGATGTCGATCGCCAGCACCGCGGCTCCGGCCGGCACCGCCGGCGCGTCGTAGGTGCCGCGGAACCCGGTGCCGTAGGCGCCGTCGACGACCAGGTCGCAGGGCGGCAACGCGGCCCCGGGTCCGACGTCCTCGGCCTCGAGCACCGAGACCCGGGCGCCCCGGCGGGCGAGGAAGGCGGCGGCCACCCGGCCGTCGGCGCCGTTGCTGCCCTTGCCGGCCACGACGACGACGCGCCGGCCGTAGGCGCCGCCGAGCAGGCGCAACGCGGCGTGCGCGACCGCCGTGCCGGCGCGCCGCACCAGGGTCTCGTGCGAGACCGAGGCCAGGGCCGCGGCGTCGGCGGCCCGCATCTCCTCGCGGGTCAGGACGGCGCGCACGGCGCGGACTGCTCCGCGACCACGAAGGCGATGGCCACGCCGTCGGTGTGGGTCAGCGAGAGATGGAGGCGGGCCGCGCCCTGCGCACCCGCCAGCTCGGCCGCGGTGCCGTGCAGCACGAGATAGGGGGCGTTGCGGGTGGCGCCGCGCCCCGGCGTCCGGCGCACCTCGACGTCGGTCAGGGCGAAGGAGCCGATGCCGGTGCCGAGCGCCTTCATGACCGCCTCCTTGGCGGCGAAGCGCGCCGCCAGGCTCTGGGCGACGTCGGCCGACCGGGTGGCGTCGGACTGCTCGGACTCGGTGAAGCAGCGCGCCGCGAAGCGGGGGCGGCGGTCGAGCACGCGGCGGAACCGGGCCACGTCGACGGCATCGACCCCGACGCCGACGATGCCCGCACCGGCGACGATCCCGGCTCCGCTCACTCGACGGTCACCGTCTTGGCCAGGTTGCGCGGGCGGTCCGGATCGTGCCCGTGCAGCCGGGCCAGGCGGTAGGCCAGCTGCTGCAGCGGCACGACGCCGACCACGGGGCGAGGAGCGGGTAGGTGGGCGGGACCCAGAGCACGTGGTCCGCCACGGCGGCCGACTCCTCGTCGCCGTCGTCGGCCACCAGCACGACGGTGGCGCCGCGGCTGCGCACCTCGGCGATGTTGGACAGCATCTTCTCCCACAGCGGGTTGCGGGTGGCGATCCCGACGACGACGGTGCCCGGCTCGATCAGCGCGATCGGGCCGTGCTTGAGCTCGCCGGCCGGGTAGCCCTCGGCGCGCAGGTAGGCCAGCTCCTTCAGCTTCAGCGCGCCCTCGAGCGCGACGGGGTACCCGACGTGGCGCCCGAGGAAGAAGAAGTCGCGGGCGTCGGTCAGCTTGGCCGCCACGTCGTCGACGTCGCCCGCCCGCGCCAGCGCCTCGGTGATCAGGCCCGGCAGGGCCTCCATGGCGTTGAGGACGTCGTTGATCTCCGACGCCGGCTGGGTGCCGAGGATCTGGGCCAGGTACAGGCCGAGCACCTCGAGCGCCACGATCTGGGCCAGGTGGCACTTGGTCGAGGCCACGCCGATCTCGGGCCCGGCCCGGGTGTAGAGCACCCCGTCGGCCGCCCGGGCCATGGACGAGTCGACGACGTTGGAGACGACCAGCACCTTGGCGCCGAGGCGGGCCGCCTCGCGCATGGCCTCGGAGGTGTCGAGCGTCTCGCCCGACTGGGAGACCCCGACGCACAGCGTGCGCTCGTTGAGCACCGGGTCGCGGTAGCGGAACTCGCTGGCGATGTCGACCTCGATCGGCACCTTGACCCAGTGCTCAATGGCGTACTTGGCCACCAGGGCGGCGTGGTAGCTCGAGCCGCAGGCGACGATGAAGACCTTGTCGATGGCGCGCAGGTCGTCGGCGCTCAGCCGCATCTCGTCGAGGATCAGCTCGCCGTCCGCGCCCGCGGCGGTCGAGCAGCGTGTCGGCCACCGCACGCGGCTGCTCGTGCATCTCCTTGGACATGAAGTCCTCGTAGCCGCCCTTCTGCGCCGCCTCGATGTCCCAGGTGATGGTGAGCTGCTCGGGCTCGACGGCGACCCCGTCGAGCGTGGTGACCTCCAGCGAACCGGGCCGGAGCACGGCCAGCTCGTCGTCGGCCAGGGCGAAGACGCGGCGCGTGTGCCCGATCAGGGCCGGGATGTCCGACGCCAGCAGGGCCATGCCGTCGTGCAACCCGAGCACGAGCGGCGTGGAGCGCCGCGCCGCCACGATCGTGTCGGGCTCGTCGGCCGAGACGACCGCGATGGAGAACGCGCCGCGCACCCGGCGCAACATGGAGCGGGTCGCCTCGGCCAGCGACGTCGCCGGCGGCCATCTCCTGCTCGATCAGGTGCGCCATCACCTCGGTGTCGGTGGCCGAGGTGAGCGTGTGCCCGGCCGCCTCGAGCTCGGCCCGCAGCTCGGCGTGGTTCTCGATGATGCCGTTGTGGATGATGGCCAGGCGCCCCGTGCAGTCGGTGTGCGGGTGGGCGTTCTCCGCGGTCGGGCTCCCGTGGGTGGCCCAGCGGGTGTGGCCGATGGCGGCGTGGTGGCCCCGTGGCGCGTCGGCGGCCAGCTCGGCCAGCTTGGCCACCGAGTTCGTCCCGCCGGCCGCCCGCACCCGCCAGATGGCCCTCCCGGGCCGGCGCCGCCGTTCCGCCTCCCTCGCCGTCGACCACCATGGCGATCCCCGCCGAGTCGTAGCCGCGGTACTCGAGCTGGTGCAGGGCGCCGAGGAGCAGCGGGACGGCGTCGGCCTCTCCGGTGACGCCGATGATGCCGCACATGGTGACCCAGGTTAGACGGGGCTACCTGGGTGCCTGGGGCTCGCTCTGCCCGAGGGCGGCCTCCACGACACCGGCCAGCTGTGCCGCGACCGCATTGGCCTGGGCCTCGTCGCGTGCTTCCACCATGACGCGCACCACCGGCTCGGTGCCGCTCGGCCGCAGCAGCACCCGTCCCTCGTGCCCGAGCTCCGCCTCGGCCTTCACCACCGCCTCCCAGACCTCGACGCAGTCGGCCAGGCGCTCGGGTTGGGGGATGGGCACGTTCACCAGGCGCTGGGGCACCCTTTCGACCAGGCCGTCCGACAGCTCGGCCAGCGGGCGGCCGGCCCGCAGCACCAGGTCGGCCAGCGCGATGCCGGTCAGGATGCCGTCGCCGGTCGTCGACAGGGAGCGGAAGATGATGTGACCCGACTGCTCGCCACCGAGGCTCAGGCCGTCGGCGTCGAGCGCGGCAAGGACGTGGCGGTCGCCCACGTCGGTCTCGAGCACGGTGATGCCGCGCTCCTGCATGGCGAGGCGGAAGCCGAGGTTGGTCATGACGGTCACCGCCACCGTGTTGGCGGCCAGGCGCCCGCGCTCGGCCAGGTCGAGGGCGAACAGCGCGAGCAGCACGTCACCGTCGACGATGGTGCCGGTGTGGTCCACCGCGATGACCCGGTCGGCATCGCCGTCGAACGCGAGGCCCAGGTCCGCCTCGCGCTCGACGACGGCCCGCGACAGCTCGCTCGGGTCGGTCGAGCCGCATTTCTCGTTGATGTTGACCCCGTCGGGCGTGTGGTGCAGCGCGATGACGCTCGCACCGAGGTCCTCGAACACCTGCGGCGCGATGTCGCTGGCGGCGCCGTGGGCGCAGTCGACCACGATGCTCAGGCCGGCCAGGCGGCGGCCCTCCGTCGTCGCGGCCAGGTGCTCGGTGTAGAGCTCCACCGCCTCGGGGTCTGCCGAGATCCGTCCCACCGCGTACCCGGTGGGACGCTGCGGCGAGCGGTCCGGGTCGGCCAGGATGGAGTCGAGCTCGCGCTCGATCTCCCCCTCGACGTCGGTGGGCAGCTTCGTCCCCAGGCGGCTGAACAGCTTGATGCCGTTGTCACCGAAGGGGTTGTGCGAGGCCGAGATGACGGCACCGGGCACCTTGCGCCGCTCGGCCACCGCGGCCACACCGGGGGTCGGCAGCACGCCGAGGTCGACGACGTCGGCCCCCTCCGTGGCCAGGCCGGCCGAGAAGGCGGCCTGGAGCAGGGGCCCCGAGCGCCGGGTGTCGCGACCGACGACGAAGGTGGGAGCGGGCAGGACGCGGGCGGCGGCACGACCGAGGGCCAGCGCCAGCTCGGCGGTGAGCTCCTCGTTCGCAACCCCGCGCACGCCATCGGTGCCGAAGCGGGCCTGCGCCATTCGTCGCGCGCTACCGCTTGGAGTACTGCGGCGCCTTGCGGGCCTTCTTGAGGCCGTACTTCTTCGACTCCTTCTCCCGGGCGTCGCGGGTGAGGAGGCCGGAGCGCTTGAGCGCGCCGCGCAGCTCGGGGTCGACCTCGCACAGGCTGCGCGCGATGCCGAGGCGCATGGCCCCGGCCTGGCCGGAGACCCCGCCGCCGTCGATGGTCGCCTCGATGTCGTAGGCCTCCACGGTGTTGGTCACCCGCAAGGGCTCGGTCACCAGCATGCGGTGCGTGGCCGAGGTGAAGTACTGCTCGAAGGGGACCTTGTTGATCGTGATGGCGCCCTCGCCGGGACGGAAGCGCACGCGCGCCACCGCTTGCTTGCGGCGTCCGGTGGTCTGGCTCAGTGGTGTGGGCATTGCGTCGCTGCAGTCCTTCCTGTACGCGTGGTCAGCCGGCGCGGCGGGCCGCGGGCAGGTCGAGTGGCTCGGGCTTCTGGGCCGCGTGGGGGTGGTCGGGGCCGGCGTAGACCTGGAGCTTGGAGAGCATCTGGCGCCCGAGGGTGTTCTTGGGCAGCATGCCGCGCACGGAGCGACGGACCAGCTCGGCCGGGTGCTCGTCGAGCAGCTCGGCGTAGCTGGTGGAGCGCAGGCCGCCGGGGTAGCCGCTGTGGCGGTAGGCCAGCTTGGCCTCGGCCTTGCCCGAGGTGAGGACGACCTTGTCGGCGTTGACGACGATCACGTGGTCGCCCGTGTCGACGTGGGGCGCGAAGTAGGGGCGGTGCTTCCCGCGCAAGATGGCCGCCACCGAGGAGGCCAGGCGCCCGAGGACGAGGCCGTCGGCGTCGACGACGTACCAGGTTCGCTGGATCTCGGTGACCTTCGGTGAAAATGTGCGCACAAGACCGATCTTTCGCTTCCGCGTGGTGAGCGAGCCGTCTCCCCGGACGTGGGTCCCGGGGCCGGGCTCAGGACCCATGGGACGTCCCGCGGGCCGACCCACCAGGATAGGGCGCCTGAGCAGGGGGGGCAAGCCGGGGCCCGTAGTCCACCGAGACCAGGCACAGGCCCTCCGGCGGGGCCGGCTCGGGGCCGCCCTCCCGCCGGGCGGCCCGCAGGCGCTCGAGCAGGCCGGCCGCGTTCTGGCGGCCCCGGCCCACCTCGACCAGGCTGGCCACCAAGGAGCGGACCATCTGGTGGCAGAACGAGCTGGCCGCGATCTCGAAGCGCAACAGCCGGGCCTCCCCGGCGCCCTCCCCCGTGCCGGCGGCGGCGTCCCGCGCCTCGGGGCCCTCGTCCACGCTCCAGCGGGCCAGGGTCACCCGGCGCACGATGGGCTCGGAGGCGTCGCTCCCCGCCGGCCGGCGGCAGAACGAGCGGAAGTCGTGGCTGCCGAGCAGCACGTCGGAGGCGGTGCGCATGGAGCCCAGGTCGAGGGGGTCGCTCACGTGCCAGGCCACGGGCGCCAGCAGCGGATCGGGGACGGGCGCGTTCCAGACCAGGTAGCGGTAGCGGCGGCCGGTGGCCGAGCGGCGGGCGTCGAAGTCGGGCCCGACCTCCTCGGCCCGGCGCACCACCACCTCGGGCGCCAGCTGGCGGTTGAGGGCACGGGCCAGACCCGGCCCGTCGTAGGGGATGGCCGGCAGGTCGACGTGGACGACCTGGCCCCGGGCGTGCACGCCGGCGTCGGTGCGCCCGGCGCAGGTGAGGACGGGGGGCTCGCGCAGGCGGGCGGCACGCTCGAGGGCCTGGCGCAGCGCGCCGGCCACGGTCGGGACCTCGGGCTGGACGGCGAAGCCCCGGAAGGCCGCACCGTCGTAGGCGATCAGCAGCCGCCAGCGCTGCGTCGCAGCGCCGGCGCCCTGCTCCACCGTCAGACGAACTCGATCCGCGCCATCGGCGCGTTGTCACCGGGGCGCGGGCCCAGCTTCAGGATGCGGGTGTAGCCGCCGGGGCGGTCCGCGTAGCGGGGCCCGATCTCCTCGAAGAGCTTGTGGGCCATGTCCTTGTCCCGGATGAGGGCGACCACGTGGCGGTGGTTGGCCACGCCGCCCCGGCGCGCCGCGGTGACGCACTTCTCGGCGACGGGTCGCAGGGCCTTCGCCTTGGCCTCGGTGGTCACGATCGACTCGGCTGCGATGAGCGAGGCGACCAGGTTGCCCATCATGGCCTTCTGGTGCGCGGCGCTGCCGCCCAGCCGGCGGCCGCGCCTCGGAGTTGCCTGCATGGCCGTCAGCTCAGTCCCTCGTGCGGAGCGACAGCCCGCGCTCGTCCAGGCGCTGGACGACCTCGTCGGCCGACTTCTGGCCGAAGTTGGTGATGGCGAGGAGGTCCTCCATGGTGCGCTCCACCAGCTCGCCGATGGTGTTGATCTGCGCCCGCTTGAGGCAATTGCGGGGACGCTCGGAGAGGTCGAGCTCCTCGATGCGCAGGTCGAGGTCGGGCGAGCCGCTGCTCGTGGTGCCCGGTGTCGCCCAGCTCGAGACCCTGCGGAGCCTCCTCGAGGTCGGCCACGAGCGAGACCAGGTTGCGCAGCGTGTCGCCGGCCGAGGCCAGCGCCTCGCGGGGCGAGATGGTCCCGTCGGTCTCGATGTCGAGCACCAGGCGGTCGTAGTTGGTCGACTGCTCCACCCGCACCGGCTCGATGTCGAAGGTGACCCGGTGCACCGGCGAGAAGATGGAGTCGATCGGGATGACGCCGATCGTCGAGGACCGCTTGTTCTTGTCCGCCGAGGCGTAGCCGCGGCCCCGCTCGACCGTGACGTCGACGGCCAGGCGGCCCTTGGCGTTGATGGAGGCGATGTGCAGGTCGGGGTTGAGCACCTCGACGTCGGCCGGCAGCTGCAGGTCGGCCGCCGTGGCGTCCGCCGGGCCGCGCACGTCGAGACGGAGCGTCACCGGCTCGTCGGAGTGCACCCGGACCAGCAGGTCCTTGAGGTTCAAGATGATGTCGGTGACGTCCTCCTTGACCCCGGGGAGCGTCGTGAACTCGTGCAGCGCCTCGTCGAAGCGCAGCTGGGTCACGGCGCCGCCGGGGATGGACGAGAGCAGCGTGCGGCGCAGCGAGTTGCCGAGCGTGGTGCCGAAGCCCGGGTCGAGCGGGCCGATGGCGAAGCGCTGCCGGTTGTTCTGCTCCTCGTCGACGACTTCGACGGTCGGCCGTTGGATGATCAGCATGGTGGGTACTCCTGTTGCGGTGGGGGTTCGGGCGGTCGGTGCTGGCTACTTCGAGTAGAGCTCGACGATGAGCTGCTCCTGGATGGGCTCGTCGATGTGCTCACGCAGCGGCGGGTTGAGGACGGACACCGAGAAGCCGGCGTCGCCGGTCTCGAGCCAGGCCGGGGTCTGGCGCTCCAGTGTGTCCATGTTGCGGCGGACCAGGAAGTTGCCGCGGGTCGCCTCGCGCAGCACGACCTTGTCGCCCTTGCGCACCCGGTAGCTCGGGATGGTGACCCGCTTGCCGTTCACGCTCACGTGCCCGTGGCGCACGAACTGGCGGGCCTGGCGGCGGCTGGCGCCCCAGCCGGCCCGGAAGACCACGTTGTCGAGGCGGAGCTCGAGGTTGCGCAGCAGGTTCTCACCGGTGATGCCGCCCTGGCGGGTGGCCTCCTCGTACATGTTGCGGAACTGCTTCTCCAAGATCCCGTAGATGCGGCGGGCCTTCTGCTTCTCGCGCAGCTGGGCCAGGTACTCGGAGCCCTGGCGCATGCGGTCGCGGCCGTGCTCGCCGGGTGGGTAGGCGCGGCTGTGGCGGTCGGTCACCGCCTCGGAGACCGGGCACTTGAGCGAGTAGCAGCGCTCGCCCTTCAAGAACAGCTTGGTCCGCTCGCGCCGGCACAGGCGGCAGACGGGACCGGTGTATCGAGCCATGGGGTGGTCCTCTTCCTCTTCGGCCTAGACCCGGCGCCGCTTCTTGGGGCGGCAGCCGTTGTGGGGGATCGGGGTGACGTCCTTGATGCCGACCACCTCGATGCCGACCGCGGCCAGCGACCGGATGGCGGTCTCGCGGCCCGAGCCGGGCCCGCGGACGAGGACGTCGACCTTGCGCACGCCGTGCTCCATGGCCCGCTTGGCGCAGGCCTCGGCGGCGAGCTGGGCGGCGAAGGGCGTGGACTTGCGCGAGCCCTTGAAGCCGACGTTGCCGGCGGAGGCCCAGGCGAGCACGTTGCCCTCGGGGTCGGCGATGGAGACGATCGTGTTGTTGAAGGAGCTCTTGATGTGGGCCACGCCGTAGGAGATGTTCTTGCGCTCCTTGCGGCGGGGGCGCCGGGCGCCGGGCTTGGCGGGCTTGGCCACTACTTCTTCACCTTCTTCTTCCCGGCCACCGTCTTCTTCGGGCCCTTGCGGGTGCGGGCGTTGGTGTGGGTGCGCTGGCCGTGGACCGGCAGGCCCTTGCGGTGCCGGATGCCCTCGTAGCAGTTGATCTCCATCTTGCGCTTGATGTCCTGGGAGACGTCGCGGCGCAGGTCACCCTCGACCCGGAAATTCGTGTCGATGTAGGTGCGGAGCTTGGCGACCTCCTCGTCGGTCAGGTCGCGGACCCGGGTGGAGGGGTTGATGTCGGAGGCCTCGCAGATCTGCGTGCGAGAGCGTCGGTCCGATGCCGTAGATGTAGGTGAGGGAGATCTCGAGCCGCTTCTCGCGCGGGATGTCCACTCCGGAAATTCGGGCCATACGTCGTTCCTCTCCCTAGCCCTGCCGCTGCTTGTGGCGCGGGTTGTCGCAGATCACCCGGACGACGCCGCGGCGCCGGATGACCTTGCACTTCTCACAGATCGGCTTCACGCTCGGCCGAACCTTCACTTGACTCCCCGTCCTCTGGCTACTTGTACCGATAGGTGATCCGACCCCGGTTGAGGTCGTACGGAGTGATCTCCACCTGCACCTTGTCCCCCGGAAGGATGCGGATGCGGTGCATCCGCATCTTCCCCGAGCTGTGCGCCAGCACCTTGTGTCCGTTCTCCAACTCGACGCGGAACATGGCATTGGGCAGTGGCTCGACCACCGTGCCTTCCAGCACGATGGCATCTTCCTTGGGCTTGGGCAGGTGACTCTCTCTGATGTCGTTCTCGTGTGCTGCCCCGACCGCACCGGTGGCGCGAGGCCGGAACGGGGCGAGATCGGGCGTGGCCTCCAGATCAGCCCGTCCCCGCGGGGACGGACCTGGGTCCAGGGCCAGCAGAAGAGTTTACCGCATCCTGAGGGGAATTCCACTAGCCGGGCGGTTGCGATATTGCCCAGGCCCGAGCGGTCGGTCGGCGGTCCGCCCCTGACCTCAGGGCCAGCGTGAAGACCTCGGGGCCGTCCGCGGTGACGGCGATGGTGTGCTCGAAGTGGGCCGACAGGCTCCCGTCGGCCGTGACCACGCTCCAGTGGTCGTCGAGCAGCACGGTCTCGGGGGAGCCCACGTTGACCATGGGCTCGACGGCGAACACGTTGCCCGTCTTGAGGGTGGGGCCCCGGCTCCCGGGCCAGTAGTTGGGGACCTGGGGCTGCTCGTGCATGGCCGTCCCGATGGCGTGGCCGACGTACTCCCGGACCACGCTGAAGCCGGCCGCCTCGGCCACCTTCTGGACCGCCCGGCCGATCTCGTGCAGGGCGTTGCCCTTGGTCATCTGCTCGATCCCCGCCCACAGGCTGCGCTCGGTCACCTCGAGCAGCTTCTGGGCCTCCTTGGAGATCGTCCCGATGCCCATGGTGAAGGCGGCGTCGCCGTGGTAGCCCTCGATGATGGCCCCGCAGTCGATGGAGAGGATGTCCCCCTCCTCGAGCACGTAGGCCCCGGGGATCCCGTGCACGATCATGGAGTTGGGGGAGGTGCAGATGACGGCCGGGAAGCCGTGGTAGCCCAGGAAATTGGAGGTGGCGCCCCGGCGCTCCAGGACCTCGCGGGCCACCTGTGTCGAGCTCGGCGGTGGTCACGCCCGGCTTGGCGGCGGCGCGGGTGGCCTCGTGCATCTCGGCGACGACCTTGCCGGCGCGGCGCATCTTGGCCAGCTCCTCCGCGTTGCGCCTCACGAGTAGGACCCTCCGCGTCCTCCTCTGCTGCTGGCGCAGGGCGTCGATGGCCCCGACCACCCGCCGGGTCACGGCGTCGGGGGAGCCGGTCCCGTTGACCTCGACCAGCAAGTGGCGCTCCTTGTACCAGTCGAGCAGCGGCGCCGTCTCCTCCTCGTAGAGGTTGAGCCGGCGCTCGATCGCCTCCTCGGTGTCGTCCTCGCGCTGGACCACCTCGCCGCCGCAGACGTCGCAGGTCCAGTTGACCAGCGGCGGGGCGGCCGTGGAGTAGTTCGCCCCGCAGTCCACGCAGACCCGCCGCGAGGCCAGGCGCTTCATGACCAGGGCGGTCGGGACCTGGAGGTCGATCACCAGGTCGAGGCCGACGGGGTGCACGATCTTCTCGAGCGCCTCGGCCTGCCCCGTCGTGCGGGGGCACCCGTCGAGCACGAAGCCGCGCCCCTGGGTGTCACGCTCGGACAGCCGCGCCCCGCACCATCTCCATGACCAGCTCGTCGGGGATGAGCTCGCCCTGGTCCATGAGCGCCTGGGCGCGCCGGCCGATCTCCGAGCGCGGACTTCACCTCGCTGCGCAGCATGTCCCCCGTGGAGACGTGCGGCACCACGTAGTGGTGCGACAGGCGGACGCACTGCGTCCCCTTGCCGGCCCCCTGCTTGCCGAGGACCACGAGCCTGACCCCGGGGATCACCGGCGCCTACTTGAGGAAGCCCTCGTAGTTGCGCATCATCAGCTGGCTGTCGATCTGGCGCATCGTCTCGAGGGCGACACCCACCGAGATCAGCAGCGTCGTCCCGTAGAAGGGGAACCGGTTGAGGTGCCAGAGCGCCATCAGGAGCGAGGGCACCACGGCGACCGAGCCGAGGAACAGGGCGCCGACCACGGTGATGCGGCTGAGGATGTGCGCGAAGTACCGCTCGGTGGGCGGGCCGGGCCGGATGCCCGGGACGAACCCGCCCTGCTTGCGGATGAGGTCGGCCTGCTGGTGCGGGTCGAAGGCGACGTAGACGTAGAAGAACGTGAACATGACGATGAGCAGGAAGTAGGCCGCGATGTAGAAGAAGCTGGTCGGCGTCAGGCTGTTGCGCACGAAGTTCTGGAACCACGCCGCGGGGATGACGTTGGACAGCAGGACCGGGATGTAGAGCACCGAGCTGGCGAAGATGATCGGGATCACGCCGGACTGGTTCACCTTCAGCGGGATGTAGGTGGAGCTGCCGCCGTACATCCGGCGCCCCACCACCCGCCGGGCGAAGGTGACCGGGATGCGGCGCTGCCCCTGGTCCATGAAGACGATGAACACGAGCAGGACGATCGAGACGATGATGATGATCGTGAACTTGCTGATGCCACCCTCCTCGTAGATGGCCTTGAACCCGGTGGGGATGGCGGCCACCACGTTGGCGAAGATCAGGATCGACATCCCCTGGCCGATGCCCCGCTGGGTGATGAGCTCGGCCAGCCACATGACGAAGGCCGTGCCGGCGGTGAGGATCAGCACCATGAAGAGCGCCAGCGGCCAGTTGAAGGTGGGGATCAGGTCGACGCTGGTGCCCAGCAGGGCCGAGTCGTGGCCGTGGAAGGCGTAGACGAGGCCCGAGGACTGCATGACGGCCAGCGCCACGGTGAGGTACCGGGTGGTCTGGGTGATCTTCTTCTGGCCCACCGCACCCTGGTCGCGCCATTCCTCGAGCTTGGGGATCACCGTGGACAGCAGCTGGATGATGATGGAGCTCGTGATGTAGGGCATGACGCCCAGGCCGAAGACGGCCAGGCGCACCAGGGCCCCCCCGCTGAAGAGGTTGAGGAACCCGAGCACGCCCGAGGCCGAGGCCGAGCTCTCCAGCCCCTGCAGGCGCGCCCAGTTGACCCCGGGCACGGGGACGTTCGCCCCGATCTGGTACAGGGCGATGATGGCCAGCGTGAAGACGACCTTGTTGCGAAGGTCGGGAACCCTGAAGATGTTGGCGAGCCGAGAGAGCATGGCGATCCCCTCAGTGCCTGCCCGATGCGCCCACTAGCGGTTCATCAGGGCATTGCCCGAGGCGGGCGGGCGCCCGTGGGCGAACGGCAGCGGCACCCGCTCGACGCTACCGCCGGCGGCGGTGATGGCCGCCTCGGCCGCCTTGGAGAACGCGTGGGCCGAGACCCGCACGGGCCGGCTCAGCGAGCCCTGTCCCAGGATCTTGACCAGGGCCTTGGGCCGCACCAGACCGGCGTCCACCAGGGTCTCCACGGTGACCTCGTCGACGCCCGAGCGCGTCCAGCGCACCCAGGTTGACCGGGGTGTACTCGACCCGGAAGGGGTTGGTGAACCCCTTCAGCTTGGGGATGCGCTGCATGAGGGGGAGCTGGCCGCCCTCGAAGCCGGCCGGCATGGTGTTGCGGGCCTTCTGCCCCTTGGTCCCCCGGCCGGCCGTCTTGTGGCCCTTGCCCCCGGTGCCGCGGCCGACGCGGCGCTTGGCCGTGGTCGCCCCCTTGGGCGGCGCCAGGTCGTGCAGCTTCACTTCGACACCTCCTCGACACGGATCAGGTGCGGCACGCGGGCCAGCATGCCCCGGATCTCGGGGCGGTCGGGCAGCTCGTTGGACTGACCGATGCCGCGCAGGCCCAGCGCCCGCAGCGTGCCGCGGTGCTTGGGCTTGGTGCCGATGGCCGAACGGGTCTGCGTCACGAGCAGCCGCGACTCCCCCGCCGCCTTCTTGGTCGTGCTCGGTGCCATGGTCAGCGCGTCTCCGCCGCGAAGAGGTCCGTCTCGCGCTTGCGCTCGCGGTAGGCCCGCAGCACGCCACCGGGCGTCACCTCGTCGGCTGCCTTGCCGCGCAGCTCGGCCACGTCGTCGGGGCGCCGCAGCTGCTTGAGCCCGGCGATGGTGGCGTGGGCCACGTTGATGCCGTTCGACGAGCCCAGCGACTTGGCCAGGATGTCGCGGATGCCGGCCATCTCGAGGATGTGGCGCGCCGCGCCGCCGGCGATGACGCCGGTACCGGGCGCGGCCGGCTTGAGGAGGACCCGACCGGCACCGCTCTCGCCGATGACCGGGTGGACGATGGTGCTGCCGGCCAGCGGCACCTCGAAGAGGTTCTTGCGCGCCTCTTCGATGCCCTTCTGGACCGCCAGCCCGGCCTCCTTGGCCTTGCCGTAGCCGAGGCCGACCTTGCCGTTCCCGTCGCCGACCACCATGAGCGCGGCGAAGGAGAACCGCCGGCCGCCCTTGACGACCTTGGCCACCCGGTTCACCTTGATGGTGCGCTCTTCGTACTGTGTGTCGACCATGCTCAGAACTCCAGTCCCTCGGCCCGTGCCGCGTCGGCCAGGACGGCGACACGACCGTGGTACACGAATCCCCCACGGTCGAAGACCACCTTGGTGATCCCGGCCGCCTTGGCCCTGGTCCCCAGCAGGCGGCCGACCGATTCTGCGCCCGTCACGTTACCGCCGCCGCTCTTGGCCAGTGACGCGCGCAGGTCGGGCTCGACGGACGACGCCGCGACCAGGGTGCGGCCGGCGGTGTCGTCGATGAGCTGGGCCGAGATGTGACGGTTGGACCGGTGCACGGCCAGCCGGGGGCACTCGGCCGTGCCGTTGCACCTTGGTGCGCACACGTTCGTGGCGCCGGAGGCGCAGGCGGGTGCGGTCGCTCGTGCGTGCCATTACTTCGCTGCCTTTCCTGCCTTGCGCAGCACCCGCTCGTTGGCGTAGCGGACGCCCTTGCCCTTGTAGGGCTCGGGCTTGCGCAGCTTGCGGATGTCGGCGGCCACCTGGCCCACCTTCTCCTTGTCGATCCCCTTGACGATGATGCGGGTCGGGACGGGCACCTCGAAGGTGATGCCCTCGGGCGCGTCCACCTGCACGGGGTGCGAGAAGCCGAGCGCCAGCTCGAGCGAGCCCGGGCCCCTGGCGGCGGCGCGGTAGCCCACGCCCACGATCTCGAGCTCCTTGGAGAAGCCCTCGGTCACCCCCGAGACCATGTTGGCCACGAGCGAGCGCGACAGGCCGTGCAGCGCACGGTGGCGCCGCTCGTCGTCGGGCCGGGTGACCACGAGCGTGTCGCCCTCCTGGGCGACGGTGATGCCCTCGGGGAGCTGGCGCTCCAGGGTGCCCTGGGGTCCCTTGACGTTCACCGTGGCCCCGCTGACGGTGACGGTGACGCCGGAGGGGACGGCGATGGGAGAGCGTCCGACGCGCGACATCAGGCCTCCCCGCCGTGCTCGGCGGCGCCGGTCAGCCGACTACCAGACATGGCACAACACCTCGCCGCCCAGGTGCTTGCGGCGCGCCTCGGCGTCGGTCAGCAACCCCTGGCTGGTGGAGACCACGGCCACGCCCATGCCGCCGAGCACGCGTGGCATGCCGTCGGCGCGGGCGTAGATGCGCAGGCCGGGCTTGGAGACGCGCTTGATCCCGGCGATGGTCCTCGTGCGGTCGCCGGAGTACTTCATCGTGATCTCGAGCGTGGTGCCGGGCTTGCCGACGTTCGGCTCGACCTTGTAGCCGGCGATGAAGCCCTCCCGCTCCAGGATGGAGGCCAGGGACTCCTTCAGCTTGGAGCCGGGCATGCGCACGGTGTCGAACATGGCCGAGTTCGCGTTGCGGATCCGGGTGAGCATGTCCGCGATGGGGTCGGTCATCGTCATGGCGGCCTACCAGCTCGCCTTCGTGACGCCGGGCACCTCGCCCGCATGCACCATGACGCGCAGGCAGATGCGGCACAGCCCGAACTTGCGGTAGACCGCCTTGGGCCGTCCGCACCGCTGGCACCGGGTGTAACCCCGCACCTTGAACTTGGGGGTGCGCTGCTGCTTCTCGATCAAAGCCTTCTTCGCCATGTTGCTACCGGGTCTCCTGTCGGAACGGAAAGCCGAACGCTGCCAGGAACGCCCGTCCTTCCTCGTTGGTGCGTGCGGTCGTGACAATGGTGATGTCCATGCCGCGGGTCGTGTCGATCTTGTCGTAGTCGATCTCGGGGAAGATCAGCTGCTCGGTGACCCCGAACGTGTAGTTCCCGTGACCGTCGAACGAGCGGGGTGAGAGGCCCCGGAAGTCACGGATGCGGGGGATGGCCAGGCTGAGCAGGCGATCGAAGAACTCCCAGGCCCGGTCGCCGCGCAGCGTCGCCTTCACCCCGATGCTCTGGCCCTCACGAAGCTTGAAGCCGGCGATCGACTTCTTGGCCCGGGTCACGACCGGCTTCTGGCCGGAGATGACCTCCAGGTCGCGCTGGGCTCCCTCGATGAGCGAGGCCTGCTGGGTGGCCCGGCCGACGCCCATGTTGATGACGATCTTCTCCAGCCGGGGCACTTCCATGACGTTGCTGAGGCCCAGCTCGTCCTTCAAGCGGTCCCGCACCTCGGTCAGGTAGCGCTCCTTCAGCCGGGGGCGGGCCGGCGCGCTCGTCGTGCTCGTGGCGCTCACAGCACGCCCCCGCACTTCTTGCAGATGCGCACCTTCTCGCCGTCGTCCTCGAAGCGGTAGCCGGCCCGGGTGGGCTTGTCGCAGCTCTTGCACACGAGGGCCACCGTCGAGACGTGGACCGGCATGAACTTGTCGATGACCCCGCCCTGCTGGGTGGCACGCGTCGGCTTGGCGTGACGCTTGGCCACGTTGACGCCCTCGAGGATGACGCGCTCGCGCGAGGGGATGGCGCGCACCACCTCCGCCTTCTTGCCCTTGTCCTTGCCGGACAGGACGATCACCTGGTCTCCCTTGTGGATTCGCATCTAGAGCACCTCCGGTGCGAGCGACACGATGCGCATGAAGCGCTTGTCGCGCAGCTCGCGGCCGACGGGCCCGAAGATGCGGGTCCCGCGCGGCTGCTGCTGGTCGTTGATGAGCACGGCTGCGTTCTCGTCGAAGCGGATGTAGCTGCCGTCGGGGCGCCGCTTCTCCTTCTTGGTGCGGACGACCACGCACTTGACGACGTCGCCCTTCTTGACGGCGGCACCGGGGATGGCGTCCTTGACCGTGGCCACGAACACGTCGCCGATGCTGGCGTAGCGCCGGCGCGACCCACCGAGCACGCGGATGCAGAGCACCTCGCGTGCACCGGAGTTGTCGGCCACCCGCAGCCGGGATTCCTGCTGGATCATCGGGCCCGCTCCACCACTTCGGTCAGGCGCCAGCGCTTCAGCTTGGACAGGGGACGGGTCTCTTGGACCCGGACCCGGTCGCCCACCTTGGCGCTGTCCTCGGCGTCGTGCACGTAGAGCTTCTTGGTGCGCTGGACCGTCTTGCCGTACTTGGGGTGGCGCACCCGCTCGACCACGGCCACGACCACGGTCGAGGACATGGCGTCGGACACCACGATCCCCTCGCGCACCTTGCGGCGGTTCGGGCGCCCCGTGTCCTCCTCGGCCGCCGGCAGCTCCTTGGCCGCCTCAGCCTCGACGGCGTCGAGGGCCCGCGCCGCGTCCAGGGCCGCCGCCTTGGCCGCGTCCAACCCGGCGTCGTCGGGCCGCCGGGATCGGGACCGCGGCTTCCTCGTCGGTGGCGGGCAGCTCCTTGGCCGCCTCGGCCTCGACGGCGTCGAGGGCCCGCGCCGCGTCCAGGGCCGCTGCCTTGGCCGCGTCCAACGCGGCGTCGTCGGGCGCCGTCTCGTTCGCTGCGTCGTCTCTGTGGGGTCTCGTCGGCCATCAGGCCTCATCCTCTTCGTCGTCGTCCAGGTCGTCGTCGTCGTCGACGTCGTCGATGTCGTCGATCGTCGACTCGTCGTGTCGTCGATGTCCTCGGCGCCCAGGTGGTCGTGGTCCTCGGTCTCGTGCCTCGGCGGCCGCGGCCCTGGCCGCCGCCTTCTCCTCCCGCTCGGCGTCCTCGGCGGCCAGCTTGGCCCGGGCCGCCTCGTGCTCGGCTGCGGTCGGGGCCACGTAGGCGCCCTCGGCCTCGAGGATCTCGCGGGCCGCGCAGCACGGTCAGCATGCGGGCCACCTCGCGGCGCACCTGGCCGATGCGGGCCGGGTTGTCCAGCTGGCCGGTGGCGAGCTGGAAGCGCAGGTTGAACAGCTCGCGGCGCGACTCGCCCAGGCGCGACGCCAGCTCGTCGCCGTCGAGCATGGAGAGGTCGTGTGCGGTGGGCATCAGATCGCCACCTCGGCGTGGCCGTGGGTCCCGGGCCGCACCACGAAGCGCGCCTTGAAGGGCAGCTTCTGGATGGCGCGCTCCATGGCGGCGCGGGCCAGGTCCTCCTCGACGCCGGCCAGCTCGAAGAGGATGCGCCCGGGGTGCACCACGGCCACCCACAGCTCGGGGTTGCCCTTGCCCGAGCCCATGCGCGTCTCGGCCGGCTTCTGGGTGACCGGCTTGTCCGGGAAGACCCGGATCCAGACCTTCCCGCCCCGCTTGACGTGGCGGGTCATGGCGATACGGGCGGCTTCGATCTGGCGCGCCGTGAGCCAGCCGGGCTCCAACGCCTGGATCCCGTAGTCACCGAACGTCACGGACGTGCCGCCCTTGGCCACCCCGTTGAGGCGGCCGCGCTGGGTCTTGCGGTGCTTGACCTTCTTGGGCATCAACATGTCAGTCCGCGTCCCTCCGGAAGTGCGGCGCCTCGTGGTGCTGGTGGCGGTTCTGGCGCTCCATCTCCTCGTCCTGGGTCAGCTGGCGCTCGAGCTCGTCGGGCTCGGTCGGCGAGGGCAGCAGGTCGGCCACCGGCGTCTCGGCCTCCTCTTCGGCCTCCGCTTCGCCCGCCGGCTCGGTGCCCTCGACCTCGACCAGCGCGGTCTCGCCGAGCTCCTCCTCGAGCGGCTCCGTCCGTCTCGTCGGTCGTCGTTGCCTCGTCGGTCTCGGCGGTCGGCGAAGCCCTCGGCCCGGCGGCGGCCACCGCCGGCGGTGATGAGCCGGCGCGGGCCGCCCTGGCCCGACGTCTCGCCGACGGCCATGGCGGCCTCGCGGGTGATCTTGTCCTCGATGGAGACCTTGTAGGGAAGGATGTCGCCCTTGTAGATCCACACCTTCACGCCGACCCGGCCCGAGGTGGTCCGGGCCTCGCGGAAGCCGTAGTCGATGTCGGCCCGCAGGGTGTGCAGCGGCACGCGGCCCTCGCGGTACTGCTCCTTGCGGGACATCTCCGAGCCGCCGAGGCGGCCCGAGCACTGCACCTTGATGCCCTGGGCGCCGGCCTTCTGCACCGTCTGGATGGCGCGCTTCATGGCCCGCCGGAAGGCGACCCGCCGCACGAGCTGGTCGCAGATGCCCTGGGCGATCAGCGCGGCGTCGAGCTCGGGCTGCTTGATCTCCTGGATGTTGAGCTGGATCCGGTTCTGCAGCCCCGTGATCTCCTCGAGGTGCTTCTTGAGCCGGTCGGCCTCGGCGCCGCGGCGGCCGATGACGATGCCGGGCCGGGCGGTGTGGATGTCGACGCGCAGGCGGTCTCGGGTCCGCTCCACCTCGATGCGGCTGACCGCCGCGGCCTCGAGCTGCGTCATCAGGTAGTCGCGGATCTTCCAGTCCTCGACCACGAACTCGCGGTAGTGGCGCTCCTCGAACCAGCGGGACTTCCAGTCCGTCGTGATCCCGAGGCGGAAGCCGTAGGGGTTTACCTTCTGGCCCATCTACTGGTCCTCGACCTTCTCGTCTGCGCCGGCGTCGGCCGGCTCCTCGTCGGCCGCCGAATCCTCGACGGCGTCCTCTTCGTCGACTCGTCGTCGACTGCCGCCGTCCACCGTGTCCGCCTCGGTGACCTCGGGCTCCGCGTCCGCCACCGCGGCCTCGGCCAGCGCCTGGTCGGTGAAGTCCTCCTCGGCCTCCTCGGCCTCCTCGGCCTCCTCGGCCTCGGCCGCCGCCTTCTCCGGCCTGGGCGGCCCGGCGGCGCGACAGGCGCCCGGAGAGGTCGGCCCGGCGCCGCGAGGCGTCGACCCGGCGGGACCGGTTGGCGCTGACCGCCTCCATGCGGCGGCGGCGCAGCTCGAGCTGGTCGGCCGGCAGCCGGCTCACGATGATGGTGATGTGGCAGGTCCGCTTGCGGATCCTGGTGGCCCGGCCCCGGGCCCGGGGCCGCCAGCGCTTCATGGTGGTGCCCTCGTCGGCGTAGCAGGCCGAGACGTAGAGCTCCTCGGGGTTCTGCTGGTCGTTGTGGGCCGCGTTGGCCACGGCCGAGGCCAGGACCTTGCCGATGATCTCGGCGGCCTCGCGCTCGGTGCCGGTGAGGATCTCGGCGGCGCGCTGCACGTCCTCGCCGCGGATCAGGTCGAGGACCTGGCGCGCCTTGGAGGCCGACATGCCGCAGTAGCGGTGCACCGCCCGCGTCCCGGGGCGCTCGTTGGTCTTGGTGGCGGTCATCGCCGCGCTCCCCGCTCCTGGCCGGCGTGGTAGCGGAAGGTGCGCGTCAGGGCGAACTCGCCCAGCTTGTGGCCCACCATCGACTCGGTCACGTAGACCGGGACGTGGCGGCGGCCGTCGTGGACGGCGATGGTGTGCCCGACCATGTCGGGGATGATGGTGGAACGGCGGGACCAGGTCTTGATGACCTTCTTCTCTCCGCTCGAGTTCAGGGCGTCCACCTTCTTCAGCAGGTGGTCGTCGACGAAGGGTCCCTTTTTCAGGCTACGGGGCATGGCTCCTCGATCCCTCGCTATCGCCGCGCGCCGCGGGTGCGGCGTCGGCGCACGATCATCGAATTGGACTTCTTGTTGCGGGCCCGGGTGCGGCCCTCGGGCTTGCCCCACGGCGAGACCGGGTGCCGGCCACCGGAGGACTTGCCCTCGCCGCCGCCGAGCGGGTGGTCGACCGGGTTCATGGCCACGCCGCGGGTCTGGGGCCGCTTGCCCTTCCAGCGGTTGCGGCCGGCCTTGCCCACCTTGACCAGCTCGGCCTCGGCGTTGCCCACCACGCCGAGGGTGCCCCGGCAGTCGATGGAGACGCGCCGCATCTCGGTGGAGGGGAGGCGCAGGGTGGCGAAGGCCCCCTCCTTGGCCACCAGCTGGACGCTCATGCCGGCGCCGCGGGCCATCTTGCCGCCGCCACCGGGGCGCAGCTCGACGTTGTGGATGGTCGAGCCGACCGGGATGTAGCGCAGCGGCAGGGCGTTGCCGGGCCGGATGTCCGCGCCCTGGCCGCTCTGGAGCTTGTCGCCGACCTTCACGCCGGCCGGGGCCAGGATGTAGCGCTTCTCGCCGTCCGCGTAGTGCAGGAGGGCGATGCGGGCGTTGCGGTTGGGGTCGTACTCGATGGCCGCCACCTTGGCCGGGATGCCGTCCTTGTTGCGGCGGAAGTCGACGATCCGGTACTGCTGCTTGTGGCCGCCGCCGCGGTGGCGCGACGTCTTGCGGCCGTGGTTGTTGCGCCCGCCGCTCTGGGTTTGGGGGCGAGCAGCGACTTCTCGGGGCGGTCGCGGGTGATCTCGGAGAAGTCCGAGACGGTCTGGAAGCGCCGTCCGGGGCTGGTGGGCTTGCGTGAGCGAAGGGGCATGGCGATTCCTGATCAGCGATCGAAGAGGTCGATGGAGTCGTCGGGGTGCAGCGTGACGATGGCGCGCTTGGTGTCGGGGCGCTTGCCCTTCACGTTGGTGCGCCGGTTGCGCGTCGCCTTCCCCTTGCGGTTGAGCGTGTTGACGTTGGTCACCCGCACGCCGAAGGCCTGCTCGACGGCGTGGCGCACCTCGATCTTGGTGGCGCGGGGGTCCACGATGAAGACGTAGACGCTCCGGTCCATGAGCGCGTAGCTCTTCTCGGAGACGACGGGGCGGATCAGCACGGACATGGCGTCACGCATCGGTGTCGGCCTCCTCGCTTGGCCCGCTTGGTCGCCCGGTCCTCGGCTGGCCGGCGCCGGCTCCTCCACGGCCTCGTCGGCCGCCGGCCCGGCGTCCTCGGGCGCCGTGACCTCCTCGGGCGCCGTGACCGTCGCCGTCGGCGCCGGCGCCTCGCCCTCCGCCGACCACGTGGGTCCCGGAGAAGTCCGAGGGGGCCGCGGGCAGCGTGCGCTCGGAGAAGAGCAGCCAGTCGGCCCGCAGCACGTCGTGGGCCGAGAGCTCGCCGAAGGTCGTCGTCTGCGCCTCGGGCAGGTTGGCGAAGGAGCGCTCGACGTCCACCTCGTCGTGGGCGAGCACGACCAGGACCGAGCCGCCCAGCCTGAGCTTGCGCAAGATGCTGGCGGCGTCCTTGGTCTTCGGCCCGGTGATCTTCCAGTCGTCGACGACGACGATGCGCCCGACCTCGGCCCGGTCGCTCAGCGCCGAGAGCAGGGCCAGGCGCACCATCTTCTTCGGGGTGCGCTGCGCGTAGCTGCGCGGCTTGGGCCCGAGGGCCACGCCGCCGCCGCTCATGGACGGCGAGCGGCTCGAACCCTGGCGGGCCCGCCCCGTCCCCTTCTGGCGGAACGGCTTGGCGCCGCCCCCGCGCACCTCGGCCCTCGTCCTGGTCGACTGGGTGCCGGCGCGGGCCGCCGCCAGCTGGGCCGTGACCACCTGGTGCAGCACGGCCCGGTTGGGCTCGAGGCCGAAGACGGTCGGCTCCAGGTCCACCGTCCCGAGGTCGTGCCCCGCCGCGTTGCGCTTGATCGCCGTGCGGGTCACGAGCGCGGGGCGGTCCCTCTTGACCGTGTGGCGCAGCACCGTCCCGCTGCGCTCCGTCGGCGTGGCGGTGGCCGTCATCGCGACCTCCCGGCCTTGGACGGGGCCTTGACCGAGTTGCGCAGGACCACGACGCTGCCCCGGGCGCCCGGGACGGCGCCCTTGACCAGCACCAGCTCCCGCTCGGCGTCGGCGGAGACGACCTCGAGGTTCAGCGCCGTCACCTGCGTAGCCGCCCATCTGGCCCGCCATGCGGGTGCCCTTGAAGACCCGCGACGGCGTGGCGCAGGCGCCGATGGACCCCGGCACCCGGTGGCTGCGGTGATTGCCGTGCGAGGCGCCCTGGCCCTTGAAGTTGTGCCGCTTCATGCCGCCGGCGAAGCCCTTGCCCTTGCTCACCGCGATGGCGTCGACCCGCTCGCCGGCCTCCCACAGGTCGGCGGCCAGCTCCTGGCCGACGCTGTAGTCGGCCACGTCGTCGAGACGCAGCTCGACCAGGGCCCGCCCCGGGTTGACCCCCGCCTTGGCGTAGTGCCCGATCTGCGGCTTGGTCAGGGTGGAGTTGCGCCGGAAGCCCCACGTCACCTGCAGGGCGGAGTAGCCGTCGGTCTCGGGCGTCTTGACCTGGACCACGCGGACGGGCGCGACCTTCAGCACCGTCACCGGTACGGCGCGGTTCTGGTCGTCCCAGACCTGGGTCATGCCGACTTTCTCGCCGACGATCGCCTTGCTTGCCACGTGTCCTCTCCCTGCGCTCCTGCGGTTTCCCGTGCGCATGCCAACGCTCCGCCCGGGAGACCCGAGCGGAGCGCTCGAATGGTTCGGCGTGAGGTCCCGGCCCGGAGGCCGGCGATCACGCACGTCTGTTGTCGATCGCAGCACCGGAGTGCCGCTGACGTTCCATCGCCTCTGAGCTGCCCGATTGGGCGGCCCGCGAGGTTACACCATGGGCCCGCCCCCTGCCAGGCGTCCGGCGGGGAGGCGGGGCCGCCCGGCCGTCAGGCCGTCTGGATCTTGATCTCGATGTCCACGCCGGCCGGCAGGTCGAGCCGCTGGAGCGAGTCGACCGTCTTGGGCGTGTGCTCGATGATGTCGACCAGGCGCTTGTGGACCCGCATCTCGAAGTGCTCGCGGCGAGTCCTTGTACTTGTGGGGCGACCGGATCACCGTGTAGCGGTGCTTGTCGGTCGGCAGCGGCACCGGCCCGAGCACCTTGGCCTGGGTCCGCAGCACCGTCTGGACGATCTTCTCGGTGGACTGGTCGAGGATCTCGTGGTCGTAGGCCTTCAGCCTGATGCGGATCTTCTGCTTCGGGCCGTCGGCCATGGGTGCGCTGCCTGCTCTCTTCCTGGTCGGGTCGTGCTTACTTGAGGATCTCGTCGACCACGCCGGAGGCCACGGTGCGGCCACCCTCGCGGATGGCGAAGCGCAGGCCCTTGTCCATGGCGATGGGCTTGCCCAGCTCGACCGTCATCTTCGTGTTGTCGCCCGGCATGACCATCTCGGTGCCCTCGGGCAGCGTGATCGTGCCCGTCACGTCGGTGGTGCGGAAGTAGAACTGCGGGCGGTAGTTGGTGAAGAACGGCTTGTGGCGGCCGCCCTCCTCCTTGTTCAGCACGTAGACCTCGGCGGTGAACTGGGTGTGCGGGGTGATGGAGCCGGGCTTGCACAGCACCTGGCCGCGCTCGACGTCCTCCTTCTTGGTGCCGCGCAGCAGGGCGCCGATGTTGTCGCCGGCCCGGCCCTCGTCGAGGAGCTTGCGGAACATCTCGACGCCGGTCACCGTCGTCTTCTGGGTCGGGGCCAGGCCGACGATCTCGACCTCCTCGCCCACCTTGATGATCCCCTGCTCCACCTTGCCGGTCACGACCGTGCCCCGGCCGGTGATGGACATGACGTCCTCGACCGGCATCAGGAAGGGCTTGTCGACGTCACGCTCGGGCTCGGGGATGTACGAGTCGACGGCGTCCATCAGCTCGACGATCTTCTCGCTCCACTCGGGGTCGCCCTCCAGGGCCTTCAGGGCGCTGACCCGGACGATCGGGGTGTCGTCACCGGGGAACTCGTAGCTGCTGAGCAGCTCGCGCACCTCCAGCTCGACGAGCTCGAGCAGCTCCTCGTCGTCGACCATGTCGGCCTTGTTCAGCGCCACCACGATGTAGGGCACGCCCACCTGGCGGGCCAGGAGCACGTGCTCACGGGTCTGGGGCATGGGGCCGTCGGCCGCCGAGACCACCAGGATGGCGCCGTCGATCTGCGCCGCGCCGGTGATCATGTTCTTGATGTAGTCGGCGTGGCCCGGCATGTCGACGTGCGCGTAGTGGCGCTTGTCCGTCTCGTACTCGACGTGGGCGATGGTGATCGTGATGCCGCGCTGCTTCTCCTCGGGCGCCTTGTCGATCTCGTCGAACGTGGTGAACGAGGTGTTGGGGTTGCGTTCGGACAGCACCCTGGTGATGGCGGCCGTGAGCGTCGTCTTGCCATGGTCGATGTGACCCATGGTCCCGACGTTCACGTGTGGCTTGGTGCGCTCGAACTTCTGCTTGGCCATCGCCTCGCTACTCCCTGCTCCAGGTCGGGGCCACGGCGGTCCCGACGCTCTCTGTCTCTTCCTGCGATCTTGCTCTTCCTGCGATCCGTGTGCGGATCTGTCCGGTCTCGGTTGCCGGACCCGGTCCGGACCTACTCCCCGTGCGCCCGGGCGATGATCTCCTTGGCGATCGACTCGGGCACCTCGTTGTATGCAGCGAACTGCATGGTGTACGTGGCGCGACCCTGGGTGCGCGAACGCAGGTCAGTAGCGTAGCCGAACATGTCGGCCAGCGGAACCTGCGCGTTGATGACTTGGCTCGAGCCCAGCTGCTCCATCAGCCCCACCCGCCCCCGGCGGGAGGACAGGTCACCCATGACGTC
>CAVZFG010000018.1:0-20137 GCA_963774485.1 uncultured Acidimicrobiaceae bacterium | reverse complement strand
AGGCGATGGGACTTGAACCCACGAACCTCTTGACTGCCAGTCAAGCGCTCTACCAGCTGAGCTACGCCCCCGAGTGGGATGAATCTGCAGGTCAGAGAGTGAGCTCCGGGCGCGGAGCAAGAATCTCAGACACCATGTGCGACCCGGGTCATTTCCACGGGGGTCAGGCTGCCCGGACGCAACTGAACCCGGCGCCCACTGGTCAGCCTGGGTGCGGCGTACGGTCGCGATCGAGATCGAGATCGAGCGGAGTGGGGAGGTTTCGACCCCCAGCTCGGCACCGAGAGCCCTCCGTTGTTCTCAAGGTGCCGCTCCCGCGGCCCGGATGGGCTCGACGGTGGTGCTGTGTCGAACACGGCGCAACAGCGAAATGCCCTGCGGGGCGCTCGAGCGCCCGGGTCAGCCCACCACGCGCCCCGCACGTGCTCAAGAGGCCGGAGGTGTCGCCTACCCTGGTGGCATGGCACGGGCGTACGACGTCGACTGCGGTGGAGCGCAAGTGGCAGCGCCACTGGGACGACGAGGGCACCTACCAGATCGACAACGACGACCCGCGGGAGAAGTTCTACGCGCTGTGCATGTACCCCTACCCCTCGGGGGCGGCCCACCAGGGCCACGTGCGGAACTACACCTTCGGCGACCTGACCGTCCGCTACCAGACCATGCAGGGCAAGGGCGTCCTCAGCCCGATCGGGTTCGACTCGTTCGGCCTGCCGGCCGAGAACGCCGCCATCAAGACCGGGACCCACCCCCGGATCTTCACCGACGCCCGGATCGCCGAGCTCAAGGCGTCGCTCCGCCGCCTCGGTGCCGTCTACGACTGGCGGCGCGAGATCCGCAGCCACGACCCCGCCTACATCAAGTGGAACCAGCTGATCTTCCTGCGGTTCTGGGAGGCCGGCCTGGCCTACCGGGCCCTGGCCCCGGTCAACTGGTGCCCCGGCTGCCAGACGGTGCTGGCCAACGAGCAGGTCCTGGCCGACGGCACCTGCGAGCGCTCGGGCGACCTCGTCGTCAAGCGCGACCTCGAGCAGTGGTTCTTCCGCATCACCCGCTACGCCGACGAGCTCCTCGAGGCCCTCGACGACCTCGAGTGGCCCGAGCGGGCCAAGACCATGCAGCGCAACTGGATCGGGCGCTCCGAGGGCGCCGAGTTCGACCTCCCCGTCGAGGGCCGACGACGATCTGCGCCTGCGGGTCTTCACCACCCGGCCCGACACCAGCTTCGGCATGACCTACGCGGTCATGGCCCCCGAGCACCCGCTGCGTCGACGAGCTGACCACCGACGACCAGCGCGAGGCCGTCGACGCGCTCGCGGCGCGGGCCGCGGCGGCCAGCGACATCGAGCGCATGGCCGAGGGCGACGCCGCCGCGCTCGACAAGCGCGGCGCCTTCACCGGCAGCCACGTGATCAACCCGTTCACCGGCAGCCCGGTCCCGGTCTACGTGGCCGACTACGTCCTCATGGGCTACGGGACCGGGGCGATCATGGCCGTGCCCGGCCGAGGACGAGCGCGACTGGGCCTTCGCCACCCTGCACGGGCTCCCGATCGTGCGCACCGTGCAGCCCCCCGACGACTGGGACGCGAACGGCGGAGGGGCGTACACGGGCGAGGGCGCAAGATCAACAGCGGCTTCCTCGACGGCCTCGACGTCGACACGGCGAAGGCCCGCGCCATCGAATGGCTCGAGGAGAAGGGCATCGGCGAGCGCAAGGTCAACTACCGGCTCCGCGACTGGCTGGTCTCACGCCAGCGCTTCTGGGGCTGCCCGATCCCGGCCGTCTACTGCCCCGACCACGGCGTGGTGCCGGTGCCCGAGGACCAGCTCCCGATCGTGGCGCCCGACGACGTGGAGTTCCTGCCGACCGGGCAGTCGCCGCTCGCCTTCCACGAGGGGTTCCTCCACACCACCTGCCCGATCTGCGGCGGGCCGGCCCGGCGCGAGACCGACACCATGGACACCTTCGTCGACTCGTCGTGGTACTTCCTGCGCTTCTGCGACCCCTGGAGCACCGACCGGCCCTTCGACCCGGCCGCGGCCCGCCACTTCATGCCCGTCGACCAGTACATCGGGGGCATCGAGCACGCCATCCTGCACCTGCTCTACGCCCGCTTCTTCACCCGCGCCCTCATCGACGTCGGCCTGGCGCCCGGCATCGACCGCGAGCCGTTCAAGCACTACCTCGCCCAGGGCATGATCCGCATGGACGGCACCAAGATGTCCAAGTCCAAGGGCAACCTCATCGCGCCCGAGCACTACTTCGACACCGTCGGCGCCGACGCGCTGCGGCTCTTCCACCTCTTCGTGGGGCCGCCGTTCGACGACATGGACTGGTCCGACCAGACCGAGCAGGTCATCGAGGGCTGCGGGCGCTTCCTCGACCGCCTCTGGCGCACCTGCACCGCCGAGCACGCCGCTGCGCACGGGCGAGCAGACCGAGGCGCCGACCGCGCGGTGCGCCAGGCCGCGCACCGCACCATCGCCGACGTCACCAGCGACCTGGAGCGCTGGTCCTACAACACCGCGGTGGCCCACTGCATGGAGCTGCTCAACCTCGTTGCAGCGCTACGGGCGGAGGCGACGACGGCAACGCCAGCGGCACCGGCAGCGCGGCGACGGTGTCGCCGCGCACGCACACGAGGTCTGGAACGAGGCGCTCGACGCCCTGCTCCGCTCCTCGCCCCGATGACCCCGCACGTCACGGCCGAGCTCTGGGAGCTCCGCCATCCCGGCGAGCCGTCGGTCCACCTGCAGCGCTGGCCCTCCTTCGACCCCGAGCTCGTCCGCCAGGAGACGGTGACGATGGTGGTCCAGGTCAACGGCAAGGTGCGCGACCGCATCGAGGTGGACGCCGGCATCACCGAGGGCGACGCCGAGGCGGCCGCGCTGGCCTCGGCCAAGGTGATCGAGGCCCTGGCCGGGCGCCGCACCGCAAGCGGGTCGTGGTCGCGGCCGCCCCGCCTGTCAACGTCGTCGTCTGACCCGCGCCGCGAGCCGTCGGCCAGCCGGGGCACGCGCGACCTCAGGCGTGGAACCCCGCCAGCACGCCCTCCCACACCTCGGGCTCCACCTTGTAGGGGGCGTAGAAGCTGAAGCGGTCGACCATGCCCTCGAAGCGGTCTGCGCACCTCGGCGGCCACCTGGTCGAGGGGGCACACGACGGCGAAGGCGTCGAGGACGTCGTCGTCGATCAGCTCGCCCATCTTCACCCACTCGCCCCGCTTGGACAGGGTGTTGAGCTCGGGCTGCAGGTCGCCCCAGCCGTGCAGCTCGAGCACCGGGCGGTAGGCCGGCGTCGAGCCGTAGAAGGCGATCTGCTCGCGCACCGCCTTGGCGGCCGCCTGCCATGCTCTCGTCGTCGGTCCCGGTGACGACGAAGCCCGGGATACGACACCGTCAGGTCCGCCCGGGTCTTGCCCGCCTTGGCCGCACCGCGCTCGAGCGCGGGCAGGCTCACCTCGCGCAGGTAGCGCTCGGTGGAGAAGCCGTGCACCAGGAAGCCGTCGCCCACCTCGCCGGCCACCTCGGTCATGAGCTCGCCGACGCCGGCCAGCAGGATCTTGGGGTTGCCGTAGGGGTTCGGGCCCGGGTTGAAGAAGGGCGTCATCAGGGTGTGCGTGTAGAACTCGCCGCGGAAGTCGAGCTTGCTCGCCCGTCTCCCACGTCTGTCCAGATGGCCCGGATGGCCAGGATCAGCTCGCGCATGCGCGGCGCCGGGTGCGACCACGGCATGGAGAAGCGCTTGGTGATGTGCGGCTTGATCTGGCTGCCCATGCCGAGCATGAACCGGCCCTTGGTCAGGAGCTGCAGGTCGTTGGCCAGGACGGCCAGCGTCATGGGGTTGCGGGCGAAGGCGACGGCGATGCCCGGTGCCGAACTCGAGCTTCTCGGTGGCGGCGGCGCCGATGGCGATGGGGAGGAAGGGGTCGTGGCTGGTCTCGGCCGACCACACGCCGTCGTACCCGCTCGCCTCCGCCTTGGCCGCCTGCGTCGGCGATGCCGTCGGGATCGAACCCGATGCCGCCGTCGATCTTCATGTGCGCCCTCCCATCTGTCCCTGCCGCCTCAGCCCGCGGTCCCTACTGCTCCTCGCCCCGCAGGAACCGCTCGAGCTCCGCCGCGATCTCGTCGCCCGAGGGCACCTCGTCGACCCCCATGGCGTTGCCCTCCGAGGCGTCGATGTTCTCCTCGAGCTTGCGCACCATGGCCTGGTGCTCGGCGTTGTCGGCGATGAGCTGGTCCACCTGCCGCCGGGAGCTGTCGCCGGCCCGGCGCAGCGCGGAGGAGTCGAAGCGACAGCCCGGCCACGGCGGCCAGCCCCTCGATCAGCGCGGCGCTCGCCTCGGGGAACGGCATGCCGGCCACGTAGTGCGGCACCCGGGCCCACAGGCTGACCACGGGCGTGCCGTTGTCGCCGAAGGCCATCTCGAGCGCGGCCATGGACGCCGGCCGGCACCTCGAGCTCGCCCTGCACGACCCCGACCTGCTCGATCAGGTGCGGCCGACGCCGCGGGCGCCGTGGCGGCCAGCTTCACCGGTCGCGTGTGCGGCGCCGGCGCCGGGAAGGCGCCCAGCCCGACCACCATGCGCACCCGCCAGGAGCGGGCCAGTCCCACCACGGCGTCGGTGAAGGCCTGCCAGTGGAAGTCGGGCTCGGGCCCGACCAGGAAGAGCATGTCGCGCCCCGACTCGTCCGTGCCCGTGGCGCACCACGCGTGCGGGGCCAGGTGAGCTCGGTCGTGACCCCGTTGACGATGCGGGCCACCGGCCGCCGGGCCCGCTGGTCGAGGAAGTGCTCGCCGTTGAAGGTGACCAGGGGCTCGGTGTGCCCCTGGCCGAGCAGCGCGGCGATGGCCGTGGTGGCGCCGAGGCCGGCGTCGACCCAGCCCTTCGAGCGAGACGACCAGGACGGGCTCGTCGCAGGACGGGCTCCCGGTGGACCTCGAAGATCTCGGTCAGCCCGTCGCCGTCGG
This sequence comes from uncultured Acidimicrobiaceae bacterium, assembly GCA_963774485.1. GTDB lineage: Bacteria > Actinomycetota > Acidimicrobiia > Acidimicrobiales > RAAP-2 > Bog-473. The sequence goes on along the minus strand of CAVZFG010000018.1, from coordinate 15,160 downwards.
GGCTCACGGGGCCGTCTCCAGCGCGCTCGGCCGCCATCTCGAACAGGCGCCCGATCTGGGCCGGGAAGCCCTCGACGCTGCCCTGGTCGCCCGCCCCGGCGCCGGCGACGTAGCGGGCGTAGACGCCCTGGAGGATGCAGGCCAGCTTCCAGTAGCCGAACGCCGTGTAGTAGCCGATCCCCGAGAGGTCGAGATCGGACACCGAGCCGTAGCGCTCCAGGACCTCGGCCCGGGTGGAGAAGCCCGGCGCCGTGGTCGGCGAGAGCCCGAGCACGGCCATGGTGTCGTCGGGGTCGGCCCAGTAGACCATCAGCAGCCCGAGGTCGGCCAGGGGGTCGCCCGAGCGTGCAGATCTCCCAGTCGAGGATGGCCCGGACGGTGCCGTCGTCGGCGAGCACCACGTTGTCCATGCGGTAGTCCCCGTGCACGACCGAGGTGCGCTGCTGCTTGGGGATGCGCCGGGCCAGCTCGTCGCTCACCCGCTCGACCAAACCGCCGTGGTCGACGCCCTCCACCTGCATCTGGTCGTACTGGCCGCGCCAGCGCTTGAGCTGTCGCTCGATGTAGCCCTCGTGGCGCCCGAGGTCGCCGAGCCCGACCGCGTCGGGGTCGACGTCGTGCAGCGCGGCCAGCGTGTCGGCCATGTGGTCGCCGACGGCGCGCCGCGTCGCCACGTCGAACGCGGCCTCGGCCTCGGGCGCGCTGCGCAGGATGTGGCCCTCGACGAACTCCATGACGTAGAAGGGGCGCTCGTTGACCGACTCGTCGGTGCACAGGCCGACGGTGCCGGGAACCGGGATCCCGACGGGGCCCAAGCGAGTGGATGAGCCGGTACTCGCGGGACATGTCGTGCGCCGTGGGCAGCACGTGGTGCAGGGGAGGGCGGCGCAGCGCCCAGGCCCGCCCCTCGGCGTCTTCGACCCGGAAGGTGAGATTGGAGCGGCCGCCGGCGATCAGGGTGAAGGTCAGCGGGGTGCTGATCTCGGGCAGGTGGCCGACCATCCACTCGGTGACCTCCGCCTGGCGAATGCCCTCCGGCGCCTCTGACACGGACAACGACGCTAATCGGTGCCGTGTGACCCGTTCGGACACCCGCCGCCTCGATCGGCCCGCCGGGCCTCCCCTCCGGGCACCGTCCTGGCGGAAGCCCCGAGGCGTGGAACACGCGCCGGGACAGCCATTAGCGTCGGGTCGATGGACGTCACCGACCAGACATTCCAGGCCGACGTGCTGGCCCGCAGCACGACGGTGCCCGTGATCGTGGACCTGTGGGCCCCGTGGTGCGGGCCCTGCACGACCCTGGGCCCGATGCTCGAGAAGGCCGTGGCGGACACCGGGGGTGCGGTCGAGTTGGCCAAGGTCAACGTCGACGAGAACCCGCGGATCGCCCAGACCTTTCAGGTCCAGTCGATCCCCGCGGTCTTCGCCATCCGCAACGGGCAGGTGGTGGACCAGTTCATCGGCGCGCTGCCCGAGGCCCAGGTCACCGCGTTCGTGCAGCGGTTGGCTCCCGGTGCCCAGCGAGGCCGACACGCTCGCCGCCAAGGGCGACGAGGCCTCCCTGCGACAGGCGCTCGAGCTCGAGCCGGACCACGCCGGCGCCATTCTGGCGCTGGCCCGCCTGCTGATCGACCGGGGAGACGCGGCCGACGCCCTGGCGCTCCTGCAACGCCTGCCCGAGTCGGACGCCAGCCGGGCGCTGGCGGCCGAGGCCCGCCTGCTCGAAGCGGGGGTCGACGTCTCTGGCACCGGCCTCGAGGAGATGGAGGCCAAGCTCGACGAGTTGCTCGACCGGGTGCGGGACGACGACGCCGCCCGCCAGGAGTTCGTGGACCTCCTCGAGGCGATGGGCGCCGACGACCCGCGCACCAACGAGTACCGGCGGGCGCTGGCCGCGCGCCTGTTCTGATGGCCGCGCCGGCCACCGGGCGCCGGGTGCCGACGACGACAGCGACTCCGCCGCCGTGGCCGAGGGCGCCGTGCGCGCCGGAGCACCGATCGCGACCACGCTCGACCTCGGCGGCCGCCGCTACGACCTCACGCACCGCGCGCCTCGTGATGGGGATCCTCAACCGCACCCCGGACTCGTTCTACGACAAGGGGGCCACCTTCGAGCTCGACAAGCTCTACGCCCGGGCGGAGCAGCTGGTGGCCGACGGGGCGGACATCCTCGACATCGGCGGGGTCAAGGCCGGACCGGGCCCCGAGGTCACCGAGGCCGAGGAGCTCGACCGCGTCGTGCCCGTGGTGGCCGGCTTGGTGGCGCGCTTCGGCACACCCGTCTCGGTCGACACCTGGCGCGCCTCGGTGGCCCGGGCCTCGTACGCGGAGGGCGCGGTGATGGGGAACGACATCAGCGGCCTGGCCGATCCCGACTACGCGGCGGCGGCGGCCGAGCACGGTGCCGCGGTCGTGGTGACGCACATCCGCCTCGCGCCGCGGGTGGCCGACCCCGATCCCCACTACGACGACGTGGTGCACGACGTGGCCCGCTTCCTCAGCGATCGCGCCGCTCGCGCCCGTGCCGCGGGCATCCCCGCCGAGCGCATCGTGCTCGACGCCGGCCTCGACCTCGGCAAGACGGCGGAGCAGTCGCTGACCCTCCTGCGTGCCTCGCCGACCCTGGCCGGGCTCGGCTACCCGCTCTTGCTCTCCGCGTCCAACAAGACGTTCCTGGGCAAGGTCCTCGATTTGGAGCTCACCGAGCGGCGCGAGGCTTCCATCGGCGCGGCGGCCCTCGGCATCGCCTGGGGCTGCCGCATCGTGCGCGTGCACGACGTCAAGGGCACGTGCCGGGCGCGCGACGTGCTCGCCGCGGTCGGCGAGGCCGAATGAGCGGCAGAAAGGTCGCCTCGACGTACCTCGTCAAGGGTGACGATGCCGTCGCTGGTGGCCCAGGAGGTGCGCGCCCTGCTGGCCGACCTGGTGGGCGAGCGCGACCACGCTCTCGTCGTCGAGGAGATCGGCCGGGGCCTGGGGGAGGAGCTCAGCGTCGGCGCCATCGTCGACGCCTGCCTGACCCCCCCCTTCCTGGTGGACCGCCGGGTGGTGGTCGTGCGCGAAGCGGGGAGGCTGCTCACCGCCGACGTCCCCCGGTTGGTCGAGGTCGTGCAGGACCCCTTGCCCACGACGGTGCTGGTGCTCGTCGGGGGAGGCGGGACGGTGCCGGCGCCGCTGGTCAAGGCCGTGAAGGCGGCCGGGGAGATCGTCGACGTGGCGACGACCAAGGCGGGGGAGCGCAAGGCGTGGCTGCACGACCATCTGCGCGGAGCACCGGTCAAGCTGGAGCCCCAGGCCGCCGACCTCCTGGCGGACCACGTCGGCGAGGATCTCGGCCGGGTCGAGGGCCTCCTCGGCGCGCTGAGCGCCGCCTACGGCGAGGGCGCCCGGGTGTCCGCCGAGGACCTCGCGCCCTATCTCGGCGAGGCCGGCAACGTCCCGCGCTACGAGCTCACCGACGCCATCGACCAGGGCGAACCCGGACACGGCGCTGGTCGTGCTCCACCGCATGCTCGACGCCGGCGGCCTGGCCCCCGTGCAGGTGCTCGCCACGCTGCACGGCCACTTCGCCAACATGCTGGCGCTCGACGGCGACGACGTGAGCAACGAGCGGGAGGCGGCGGCCGTCCTCGGCACTGCGCCCTACGTGGCCAAGAAGGCGCTCGAGCAGTCACGGCGTCTCGGGAGCACGAGGATCGCCGAGGCCATCAAGCTCATCGCGGCGGCCGACCTCGACGTGCGCGGGGCGAGCGGCCTCAACGCCGGAGGTCGTCGTGGAGATCCTGGTGGCCCGGCTGGCGCGCCAGACCCGGCCGGCGCGCTCGGCCCGCCAGCGCGCCGGCGCCCGCCGTTAGAGCGCGGGCGCCCGCCGTTAGGTCGCGCTGCGCCCGCCTGACGTCAGGGCAAGGGCGACGAGAACCACCAACGGTGGTTCTCGGGGTCCCGGGCGCCGTACTCGCGCAGCCCGTAGTCCTGATCGGTCGGTTCGCTGTCGATGCGCGCGCCGGCCGCCTTGGTGCGGGCGTAGTGGGCGTCGACGTCGGGGACGATCACGGTCAGGCCCCCGTGAGACGTTGCCGCGTGGCGGGGCGAGGCCATCTCGTGCTCTGCCGTCACCCGGTGCAGCCAGATGGCGGTGTCGCCGTTGCGCACCTCGGCGTGCACGACCCTCCCGTCGTCGAGCCGGTGCAGGCCCCCCGACGTGAATCCGAACGTGCCGACCAGGTAGTCGTGGGCCGCCTCGATGTCCTCGTAGACGAGCACGGGGATGACCGCCGTCTTGGTGGTGGTGTCGTGGGTTGTCGTCATGGCCTCACTCTGCGCCACCCGAGGTCGCCGAGTCTTGGACAAACCTGACCTCGGGCACCTTGCTCGCATCGGCGGCATAGGCAGCCGGGGTCATGCCGGCCAGGGCGACGAAGTCGCGGCTGAGGTGCGACTGGTCGTAGTAGCCGGCCTCCACCGCCACCTCGGCCAGGGTGCAGCGCGTCGCCGGCCGGTTCAGCAGCGAGGTGGCGTGCTCGAAGCGCAGCAGACGGGCGTAGGCCTTGGGGGAGAGGCCCAGTTGGCTCCGGAAGCGTTCGGTGACGTGACGCCGGCTCCAGCCCGTCTCGTCCATGAGCGGCTCCACGCGGGCCTTCCCGTGCGACGCGGCCAGCTGCCCGCGCAGCCACCCCACCTCGGGCGAGAGCGCGGGGACGGCGCCGCCGCCCAGGGCCCCGTCGAGGAGCCGCAGCCGCTCCTCCCACGTCGGCGTCTCCGCCAACCGTTCGACCAGGCGTTCCCCGCGTCGGCCCAGGGCCTCGTCGAGCGGGACCACGGCGTCGTTGAGCTCCGCCACGGGGCCGAACAGCGCCAGTGCCCCGGCGGGGGTCAGCTCCACCTGCACGCCCTGTTGGTGGCCCGCCACCCCGGTCAGGCTCGAGCGCGCCTGACTGCCCACGACGAACGCGCCGAGGGTGCGCACCGGGCTCCCGACTTCGCCCTCGAAGACCTCCATGTCGTCGCCGAAACCGAGGATCAGGGCGACCCCGCGGCGGGCCACCTCGCGGCGCAGGAAGGCGGACTCGGGCCACTCCTCGTAGCCCACGTAGTGGCGGACGACCGCCGCGCACGGACGCGCCCCCGGCGCGTTGCGCCGTCTCGTGGACGCCCCGCTCGGACAGCCGGCGGGTCAGGACGAGTCCGTCCGCCATGGCCCCAGCATCGCACCACGCCCGCATCGGGCGCGCACCCCGGTGCTGGACTGGGGGCCATGCTCGAGACACCCGAGGAACTGCACCGGCTCCAGTCCCTGCTCGACGCCTCCATCGCCTCGGCGGGGCCGCACCTGCGGAGCATCATCAGCGACGAGCGCCGCCTGAACGCGCCCGAGCTGGTCCACCGGCTGCAGGGCATGCGGCTCCTCGTGCTGGCCACCGTCACCGCGGACGGGCGGCCCCTGGTGGGCCCCGTCGACGGTTACTTCCTGCACGGCACGTTCTGGTTCAGCTCCGGTCGTGACTCGGTGCGCATGCGCCACCTGGCCACCCGCCCGGCCGTCAGCGCGACCCATCTGCCCGGCGAGGACCTGGCGGTGACGGTGCACGGGCGGGCCGAGCGCTTCGCCATCGACGACGCGGCCTCCGGCGAGCTGCGTCGGGCCATGCTCGACGAGTACCTGCCCAAGCAGGGGCCCTCGTTCGAGACGTGGCTCGACAACGCGGACGCCCTGGGGGCCCGGATCGTGCCGGCGAAGATGTTCACGTTCCACCTGGGGGACTGATCCACCGTGGGGGACTGGCCAGCCCCGCCGTGAGGGCCGAGCAGGCGCCGGGCGGAACCGGCCTACTCGGCGGAGGCCTCGATGGCCGCGATGCGCCGGACCAGCCGCGACTTGTGGTTCGCCGCCGTGTTCTTGTGGATCACGCCCTGGGCGGCGGCCTTGTCGATGCGCTTGACCGCCAGGCGCAGCATCTCGGCGCTGTCCTCGAGGCCGTTCTCGGCGGCCACCACGGCGGTCTTGGAGCGCGTCCGCATCTCGGCCCGGACGGACTTGTTGCGCAGCCGCCGCTTCTCGTTCTGGCGGTTCCGCTTGATCTGGCTCTTGATGTTGGCCACGTGACGATTCCTCGGTGCTCTCGAAAGGGGGCGGCGGCGAGACGGGAGCCCACCGATGCGGAGGACAACTGTAGCAGGTGGCGGGCCTGTTTCGGCCGCCGCCTCACGGCCGGGCGCGGCACCAAGTTCCCTGGCCAGGCGACCGGGCCGCCGGGCGGGGCCGGTACGATCGACGGACCGTGCCGCCCTCCGCAACCGACCGTGGACCCGTTGCGGTCGAGCGCATCCGCAACTTCTCCATCATCAGCCACGTGGACCACGGCAAGTCGACCCTCTCGGACCGCATCCTCGAGATCACCGGCGCGGTGGACCCGCGCCTCATGCGGGAGCAGTACCTCGACTCCATGGACATCGAGCGCGAGCGTGGCATCACCATCAAGGCGCAGAACGTCCGCGTCGAGCACGCCGACCACATCCTCCACCTCATCGACACGCCCGGTCACGTCGACTTCGGCTACGAGGTCTCCCGCTCGCTGGCCGCGTGCGAGGGGGCGGTGCTGTTGGTGGACGCGACACAAGGGATCCAGGCCCAGACGCTGGCCAACTCCTACCAGGCCATCGAGCACGACCTCGAGATCGTGCCGGTCCTCAACAAGATCGATCTCCCGGCCGCCGATCCGGTCCGCTGCGCGCTCGAGATCGAACACGTGCTCGGGCTGCCCGCCGAGGACATCTTGCACATCAGCGCCAAGACGGGGGAGGGGGTGCGCGAGCTGCTCGACGCCATCATCGCCCGCATCCCGCCGCCCCGCGGGGACGCCGGCGCCCCGCTGCGGGCCCTGATCTTCGACTCCTCCTACGACCAGTACCGCGGCGTGGTGAGCTCCATCCGGATCGTCGACGGCACGCTGCAGACCGGGGCGCGGCTGCGCTTCATGCAGGCCAACGCGGTGCACGACATCGAAGAGGTCGGCGTGCGCACGCCCGACACCCTGCCCGTGCAGCAGCTCGGGCCCGGCGAGGTGGGGTACCTGATCGCCGGCATCAAGGACGTCGGCGAGGCCCGCTCGGGTGAGACCGTCACCACGGCGCACCACGGCGCCACGGAAGCGCTGGCGGGCTACCGGGACCCCAAGCCCATGGTCTTCTGCGGCCTCTACCCGATCGACGGAGACGAGCTGCCCGACCTGCGCGACGCGCTCGAGAAGCTCAAGCTCAACGACGCCAGCTTCACCTTCGAGCCCGAGTCCTCCCACGCCCTGGGCATCGGCTTCCGGTGCGGCTTCCTCGGCCTGCTGCACATGGAGATCGTGCGCGAGCGCCTGGAGCGGGAGTTCGACCTGTCCCTGATCGCCACCGCGCCGAGCGTGGCGTACCGGGCCTTCCTCACCGACGGGACGGAGCTGGACGTCGACAACCCCACCGAGCTCCCCGACGCCGGCTCGCATCGACCACATCGACGAGCCCATGCTCTCGGCCACCGTCATCACGCCGAGCGAGTACACCGGCACCGTCATGGAGCTGTGCCAGAGCCGGCGCGCCGAGATGACCCGCATGGAGTACCTCTCGCCCGAGCGCGTCGAGCTCGTGTACTCGGTGCCGCTGGCGGAGGTGGTGGTCGACTTCTTCGACCAGCTGAAGAGCCGCACCAAGGGCTACGCCAGCCTGGACTACGAGCCCGAGGGCTACGCCACGGCCAACCTGGTGCGGGTCGACATCCTCATCAACCATGCGCCGGTCGACGCCTTCTCGTCCATCGTGCACCGGGGCGTCGCCGACGTCTACGGGCGCAAGATGGCCGAGAAGCTGCGCGAGCTGATCCCGCGCCAGCTCTTCGACGTCCCCATCCAGGCCGCCATCGGCGGCCGCATCGTCGCCCGCGAGACCGTCAAGGCCAAGCGCAAGGACGTCCTGGCCAAGTGCTATGGCGGTGACATCACCCGCAAGCGCAAGCTGCTCGAGCGGCAGAAGGAGGGCAAGAAGCGGATGAAGACCATCGGTCGGGTCGAGGTGCCCCAGGAGGCCTTCATCTCCGCCTTGCGCCTCGGCGAGGACTGAGACTGCCCTGGCCCGGGCACCGACTGCCGGCACCCGCGGCGCCGCCCCCGGCACAAACCCTGGCACTCGGTAGACTTGAGTGCCAGGTGCGCCATGACGACCCACGCTGAACCCACACCGACCACCGACGCCGCCGCCGAGGCGGCCGGTCTGAACGACCGCCGCGCCGCCATCCTCGAGGCGGTCGTCAACGAGTACATCGGGACCGCCGAGCCGGTCGGATCCGCCCACGTGGCCAACGCACCGGGGGTGCGGGTGTCCTCGGCCACCGTGCGCTCGGAGATGGTGGCGCTCGAACGAGAGGGCTTTCTCGTGCAGCCCCACACGAGCGCCGGCCGCATCCCGACCGACAAGGGCTACCGCTTCTTCGTGGACCGCCTGACCGCGCCCGGCGTGCTCGGCCCTGCCCAGCGGCGCCAGGTGACGCAGTTCTTCGAGCAGGTGCACGGCGAGATGGAGACCGTGCTCGAGCGCGCCTCGGGCCTGCTCTCGGAGCTCACCTCCTACGCGGCCGTCGTCGTGGGTCCCTCCCACGAGGCGGCCACCATCCGCTCGGTCCAGCTGGTCGGCCTCTCGCCCGTGCACGCACTGCTCGTCGTGGTGCTCTCCGACGGGGCCGTGGAGAAGCGGACCATCGACCTCGACGCCGAGGCCTCCGAGGAGATGCTGGTCCGCGCCGGGTCCTTGATCGCCTCGCACCTGGTCGGGCAGTCGCTGTCGGGACCGTGGAGCGTGCCGGCGAGCGGGTCCAAGAAGCTCGACCGCCTGATCGCCGCCGCGCACGCCGCCTTCGACGCCCTGGGGGGCGCCGTGGACGCGGACCAGGTGTTCGTCGGTGGCCCGGCCCGCCTGGCCGAGTCCTTCGACGCCGTCGAGACGGTGCGCTCGGTCCTGGCCATCTTGGAGCAGCAGCTGGTCGTGGTGACCCTCCTGCGCGACGTCCTCGATCGTGGGCTCTCGGTGGCCATCGGCACCGAGCACGGCTACGAGCCGTTGTCGTCGTGCGCGGTCGTGGTTGCGCCGGTCTCGGTCGACGGCCAGGATCTCGGCGCGGTGGGACTGCTCGGCCCGACGCGGATGGACTACCCGCGCGCGATGGCGGCGGCCCACGTGGTGGGAGAGCGGCTCGGGGAGCGCATCAGCGGAGGGCACGATGGCCGTCACTGACGGACTGGGCGACCTCTACGCGCTGCTCGGGGTCAGTCCCGACGCCAGCGACGAGGAGATCAAGCGGGCCTACCGGGCCCGTGCCCGCGAGCTGCATCCCGACACCAACCAGGGCGACCCGACGTCCGAGGCGCGCTTCAAGGAGGTCACCGTCGCCTACGAGGTCCTGCGCGACCCCGAGCGCCGGGCGCGCTACGACCGCTTCGGCCCCGAGGGCGTCTTCGGCTCCCAGGGGGGCGGCATGGGCGGCTTCGGCTTCGAGGGCGGCCTGGGCGACATCTTCGAGGCCTTCTTCGGGCAGATGGGCGGCGGCGGCGGCGTCCGTCGCCGGGGCCCCCAGGCCGGCGCGGACGCGGAGGTGCCGACTGACGCTGGACTTCGCCGAGGCGGTCTTCGGCAGCCGCAAGGAGATCACCGTCCGCCTGCCCGCCACCTGCGCCACCTGCGCCGGCCGCGGGCACGGCGCCGGGGACCGAGCCGGTCACCTGCACCGACTGCCAGGGAAGCGGCGAGCTGCGCCGGGTGCGCCAGTCCTTGCTCGGGCAGGTGGTGACGAGCGTCGCCTGCTCGCGCTGCAACGGCACGGGCGAGATGATCCCGAACCCCTGCGCGCGACTGCCGCGGCGAGGGCCGCCGCATGGAGGAGAGCACGTTCACCGTGGAGGTGCCCTCCGGCGTCGAGGACGGGTCGACACTGCGGCTGGCCGACCGCGGCGCGGCGGGCCAGCGTGGTGGCCCGAGTGGGTCGCTCTTCGTGCACCTCGCCGTCGCCGGCGACCCCCGCTTCCAGCGCCAGGGCGACCACCTCAACACCACGCTGACCGTGAGCGTGGCGCAGGCCGCCCTGGGCACCGAGACGCAGGTCGAGACGCTCGACGGGCCGCGCTCGCTGACCATCGCCCCGGGCACCCAGCACGGCCACGTCGAGCGGATCCGCGGACTCGGTGTGCCGCACCTGCGCGGCCGCGGGCGCGGCGACCTGTTCGTGCACGTGCTGGTCGCGACCCCCACCGACCTCAGCCCCGAACAGGACCAGCTCTTGCGGCAGTTCGCCGCCTTGCGGGGCGAGGAGGTCTCGCCTCCGGGCGCCGGGGGCGGCGAGGGCATGTTCTCCCGCCTGCGCTCCGCCTTTGGCTAGCGCCACCCCCGACTATGCCGCCGTCACCGTGCGGGCGGCCGCCGCGGCCCAGGTCTTCGTGGACGACCCCGGCCGTCCCGTCCTCTCCGACGAGGACGTGCACCACCTCGGGCGGGTGCTGCGCCTCCGGGAGGGCGAAGAGGTGATCGCGGCCGACGGACGGGGCCACTGGACGCGGCAGCACGTGGCGCGGCGAGGCCCTGCTCGAGCCGGTCGGCGCCGAGGGTGGCGCGTCGCACGGGGCGGTCCAGTTCGAGGCCCCCGCCGAGCCGCCCCTCACGGTGGCCTTTGCGCCGGTCAAGGGCGAGCGCCCCGAATGGGTCGTCCAGAAGCTCACCGAGCTGGGCATCGACCGCATCGTTCCGCTGCTGCAGCGAGCGCAGCGTCGTCCGCTGGAGCGGCGCCCGCGGACAGGCGACCGTCGAGCGGCTGCGCCGGGTGGCCCGCGAGGCGGCGGCCCAGTGCCGGCGCGTCTGGCTGCCCGAGGTGTCCGACACCGTGCGCTTCGGCGACCTCGCCCGCGTTGGGCGCCCCGGGCGAGGTGGTGCTGGCCCAGCTGAGCGGGGACCGACCCAGCGTGTCCCAGCGGGTGGTGGCGGTGGGGCCCGAGGGTGGGTGGAGCACGGGCGAGCTGGCGTCGGGGCTGCCCACGGTGGGGTTCGGGCTGAGCGTGCTGCGGGCCGAGACCGCTGCCGTCACCGCCGGAGCCCTGTTGGCCTCCCTGCGCACGGGGACCGTGGCCGCCGTGAACGGGTCGCCGGAACCGGCGTGACGGCCGCCCATCGTCACGGGAACGACCCGGGGGCCGGTAAGTTCGTGCCGGTGACGACGGCCGCAGCAGAAGGGTGCCGACCCCCTGGCATGACGGACTGCCTCTTCTGCAAGATCGTGGCCGGCGAGGTGCCCTCCGAGACCGTGCACGAGACGCCCACGACCGTTGCCTTCAAGGACATCAACCCGGCGGCGCCGCTGCACGTGCTCGTCGTGCCGCGTCGCCACATCGTCGACGCCTCCGACCGTGACGCCCGAGGACGGCCCCGTCCTGGCCGACATGCTCGTGGCCGCCCGCGCCGTGGCCGACGCGGCCGGGCTGGCCGTGCCCGAGCGGGGTTACCGCCTGATCTTCAACGTGGGGCCCGACGCCATGAACTCCGTCCCGCACCTGCACCTCCACGTCCTCGGAGGCCAACCGCTGAAAGGACACTTCGCCATCACATGACCGCTTCATGACCACGACCCTCCGCGCCGAGGTCTTCGTACCCGGCAACCACCTGATGGCCGGCCTGCTCGGGACCCGGGACGAGCACCTCCGCCAGATCGAGCAGGCCTTCCCCGACGAGCAGGTCGTGGTGCAGGGCAACCGCATCGCCGTCGAGGGTCCCGAGGCCGAGGTGGTGGTCCGGCTCTTCGACGAGCTCATCGTGATGGTGCAGTCCGGCCGGACCCTGGACTCGTCCACCTTGGCGCGCACCGTCGACATGGTGCGCGAGGACATCCGTCCCAGCGAGGTGCTGCGCTCCGAGGTGGTCCGGGCCGCCGGCGGCAAGACGGTGCGGCCCAACACGGCCGGCCAGAAGCGCTATGTGGACGCCATCTCGCAGAACATCATCACGTTCGGCATCGGCCCGGCCGGCACGGGCAAGTCGTACCTGGCCGTGGCCCAGGCGGTGCACGCCCTGCAGTCCCGGCAGGTCTCGCGCATCATCCTGACCCGCCCGGCCGTCGAGGCGGGCGAGCGGCTCGGCTTCCTGCCCGGCGACCTGATGGCCAAGGTCGACCCGTACCTGCGCCCGCTCTACGACGCCCTCTACGACCTGCTCGAGCCCGAAGGGGCGCAGCGCCTGCTCGATCGCGGCACCATCGAGGTGGCACCGCTGGCCTTCATGCGTGGCCGGACGCTCAACAGCTCGTTCATCATCCTCGACGAGGCACAGAACACGACGCCCGAGCAGATGAAGATGTTCCTGACCCGCATCGGGTTCGGCTCCAAGTGTGTGGTGACCGGGGACGTGACCCAGATCGACGTGCCGGGAGGTCGCTCGGGGCTCGTCGGTCTCGAGCCGGTGCTCGGCGGGATCGACGACATCGCGTTCGTCCATCTGAGCCGCCGGGACGTTGTCCGCCACAAGATCGTGGCCGACATCGTGGACGCCTACGAAGTGGCAGAAGGGCGGGCGGGTCCCACGCAGTGACCATCGACGTCTTCGCGGCCGATGAGCAAGGGGCTCATCCGATGGACGTTGCTCGCTGGGCCGACCTGGCGCGCCAGGTCCTGGCGGCGCGAGGGGTGAAGGGGGAGACGGAGGTCTCGCTGCTCTTCGTCGACGAGGACGCCATGGCCGCACTCAACGAGCAGTTCCTCGGCAAGAGCGGACCGACCGACGTGCTGTCGTTCCCCATCGAGGACGAGCCCGGGCCCACCGGCCGCTCGCCCGATTTCGGCGGTACCGGGCCGGGGACCTCGGCCGAGGAAGGAGCCGCTCACCCTGCTCGGCGACGTCGTGATCTGCCCCGAGGTGGCCGCCCGCAACGCGGCGGCGCACGAGGTGTCCTTCGAGGACGAGGTGGCGCTGCTGGTCGTCCACGGCCTGTTGCACCTGCTCGGGCATGGACCACGAGGACGACGCCGAAGCCGAGCGGATGGAGGCACTGGAGCAGCAGCTCTTGAAACGCTTCTACCGGGTGAGCCGGCGAGGCCGTGAGCTCTTGACCCTGCTCGCCGCATCGGGATTCCACGCCGAGGACGCGTCCTCGATCGTGGTGATCGTCGTCCTGCTGGCGGGGTCGGGGGTGCTGGCGATGGCCGAGACCAGCCTCGTGCGCATGAACCGGATCAAGGCCAAGTCGCTGGTGGACGAGAAGAAGCGCGGGGCGCGGCAGCTGGCCCGCCTGGTCGAGAACCCGGCCAACTTCCTCAACCCGATCCTGCTGCTCGTGCTCATCTGCCAGCTCGTCTCGGCCACCCTGGTCGGCATCGTCGCCGAGCACCTCTTCGGGGGCATGGGCGTGCTGCTCGGCATCGTGTTCGAGGTCGTGGTGATCTTCGTGTTCTTCGAGGCGGTGCCGAAGAACTGGGCGGTGCAGCACGCCGACCGGGCGGCGCTGCTCAGCGCGCCCATCGTCAGCGCCCTCATCCGGTTCCCGCCCGTCCGTTGGCTCTCGTCCGCTCCTGATCGGGCTGGCCAACCTGATCATCGGGACCAGCGGCGAGGACCAGGACGGGATCCGACCGCTCCTACATCACCGACTCCGAGCTCAAGGCCATGGCCGACGTGGCGCACGAGGAGAACGTGATCGAGCACGACGAGCGCGCCTTCATCCACTCGATCATCGACTTCGGCGACACGGTGGCCCGCGAGGTCATGACGCCCCGGCCGGACATGGTGACGGTCGAGGGCGACGCCACCGTCCGCGACGCGCTGAGGCGGCGCTGGGCGCCGGGTACAGCCGGATCCCGGTCGAGGAGGACGGCAATCGACGACGTCATGGGCATCGCCTACGCCAAGGACCTGGTGCCGCGCCGAGCGGCAGGGCAAGGCCGACCAGATGGTCCGCGCACAGCATGCGGCCGGCCAAGTTCGTCCCCGAGTCCAAGGAGGTGTCCGACCTCCTGCGCGAGATGCAGGAGGAGAAGTTCCACATGGCCATCGTCGTCGACGAGTACGGCGGCACCGCTGGGCTCGTCACGTTGGAGGACCTCCTCGAGGAGCTCGTGGGTGACATCGTCGACGAGTTCGACGTGGAGGAGCCGACCGTCGAGCGCTGCGGCGACGGCTCGGTGCTCGTCAGCGCGCTCTACTCGGTCGACGACGCGGACGAGCTGCTGGGCGCCGAGCTCCCGCAGCGGCACCTGGGACACCGTGGGTGGCCTGATGCTGGACCTGGTGGGCCGGGTGCCCGACCCGGGTGACTCGGTGGAGGTCGACGGGTTCCGTCTGACCGCGGTCGACGTGCGGGGGCGGCGCATCGGGCGCGTGCGGATCGAGCCGACGGGCGCCGCCACCACCGACGCCGAGGCCGAGACCGAGGCCGACGGCCACCGGGCGGGCGGCGCTTCCCACAACGGGAACTGACACCCGGTGCGCTCGGGCTTCGTGGCCGTGGTCGGCCGCCCCAACGTCGGCAAGTCCACCTTGGTGAACGTGATGGTGGGGACCAAGGTGGCCATCACGTCGTCACGTCCCAATACGACCCGGCACCGGATTCTGGGCGTCCTCCATGACGAGGAGGCCGACGCGCAGGTCGTCTTCGTCGACACCCCCGGCATCCACCGCCCTCGCAGCACGCTCGGCACCCGCCTCAACGAGACCGCGACCGCCGCGCTGCATGACGTCGACGTGATCATGGCGGTCGTCGACGCCACGTCGGCCATCGGCCCGGGGGACCGGACCGTGCTGGAGCGCGCGGTGCGCCAGGAGCAGCACCCGGGCACCGGCCCCCGGCCGGGGCTCGTCGTCGTCGTGAACAAGATCGACCGCGCCTCCGGCGCACAGGTGCTCGAACGCTTGGCCGGGGCGAAGGAGAGCCTGGACGTGCTGGCCGACCTGCCCGAGGTCGAGTACTTCCCGGTGTCCGCCCGCACGGGGCAGGGTGTCGACGAGCTGGTGGCCCACCTGGTCGGCCGGCTGCCCGAAGGCCCCCCCTTCTTCCCGCCCGACGTCGTCACCGACACACCCGAGGCGCTCTGGGTGGCGGAACTGGTCCGCGAGCAGCTGCTGGCCAAGACCCGCGACGAGCTGCCCCACGCCATCACCTGCC
>CAVZFG010000017.1:0-121449 GCA_963774485.1 uncultured Acidimicrobiaceae bacterium | reverse complement strand
TCACGCGCCGGCCGAAGCCGCACAGGCAGGTAGTAAATGATAGCGGCTACCTGGGGGTCCGACAATCGCGCCGGCCCTGATCTGGGCCCTGGACCACCGCTTTGGTCTCCGGCGGACTGTTTTCCAAAACTCTCAACGACCTCGTTTAGAGTTTCTGGAAGACGAGACGCGAGGGCCTCGCCGCCGGCCCGGTTCGGGCCGCCCTGGTCCCGGCGAGGGCACCTCTCCGGGAGCGTTAGCCTCACCCTCATGGAACACTCCATGGCCGAACGCCTGGCCGACCTGGCCGAACGCAAGAACGAGGCCCTGCACGCGGGAAGCCAGAGGGCGGTCGAGCGCCAGCACGCCAAGGGCAAGCTGACCGCCCGGGAGCGGATCGAGTACCTGCTCGACGAGGGGTCGTTCCAGGAGCTCGACATGCTGGCCCGGCACCGCGCCCACGGCATGGGGCTCGAGGACAATCGGCCCTACACCGACGGCGTGGTCACCGGCTTCGGCACCATCGACGGCCGCCGGGTCTGCATCTTCAGCCAGGACTTCACCGTCTTCGGCGGCGCGCTGGGCGAGGTGTTCGCCGAGAAGATCCACAAGGTGATGGACCTGGCCGCGTCCACCGGGGTCCCGATGATCGGGCTCAACGACGGCGCGGGCGCCCGCATCCAAGAGGGCGTGGTCTCGCTGCACTCCTACGGGGGCATCTTCCACCGCAACGTGGCGGCCTCGGGGGTGATCCCCCAGATCAGCGTGATCCTGGGACCCTGCGCCGGGGCGCGGTCTACTCGCCCGCCATGACCGACTTCATCTTCATGGTGCAGGGCACATCGCACATGTTCATCACCGGCCCCGACGTGGTGAAGACGGTCACCGGCGAGGACGTCACCCTCGAGGAGCTCGGCGGCGCCATGAGCCACGCCACCAAGTCCGGGGTGGCCACCTTCGTCGCACCCGACGAGAAGGCGTGCCTCGACGAGGTGCGCCACCTCCTGTCCTTCCTCCCGTCCAACAACCTCGAGGAGCCGCCGATCGAGCCCACGGGCGACGATCCGGACCGGCCCGTGACCGAGCTGATCGACTTCCTGCCGACGTCGCCCAACCAGCCCTACGACATGAAGAAGGTCATCACGGCGGTCGTCGACGACGGCGAGTACCTCGAGGTGCACCGCCACTGGGCCATGTCGATCACGTGCGGCTTCGCCCGGATGAACGGCCGCGTCGTCGGCATCGTCGGCAACCAGCCGGCCGTGCTGGCCGGCGTGCTCGACATCGACTCGTCGGAGAAGGCGTCGCGCTTCGTGCGGACCTGCGACGCGTTCAACATCCCGCTCCTCACCTTCGTCGACGTGCCGGGCTTCATGCCCGGCACCGACCAGGAGTACGGCGGGATCATCCGCCACGGGGCCAAGCTGCTCTACGCCTACTGCGAGTCGACGGTGCCCCGCATCCAGATCATCACGCGCAAGGCCTACGGCGGCGCCTACGTCGTCATGAACTCCAAGTCCATCGGCGCCGACCTCGCCTTCGCCTGGCCGTCGGCCGAGCTGGCGGTCATGGGACCCAACGGCGCCGTCGAGATCGTCTACCGCCGGGAGCTGGCCGAGGCGGCCGACCCGGTGCGGCGCCGGGCCGAGCTGATCGACGAGTACACCGAGCGCTACGCCAACCCCTACATCGCGGCCGAGCGCGGCTACATCGACGACGTGATCTCGCCGGCCGACACCCGCGCCGTCATCTGCCGCAGCCTCGACATCCTGGCCTCCAAGCGCGAGGAGCTGCCGAGGCGCAAGCACGGCAACGTGCCGCTGTGACGCCCGCCGCACCCGAGGCGCCGGCGGCGCGGCCCGTCGACCCCGCCTCGCTCTCCCTGCGCGAGCCGCCCCCGCCCGACCCTGCCGTCCTGGCCGCCATCGCCGCCGCCGTGCAGCTGGCCTGGCCCCGGCCGGCGCCGGCCGACGAGCACGACCCGGTGCACCAGCCCTGGCGCTTCAGCGGGCGCTGGTGGCACAAGCCCATGCCCCTGCGGCGCAGCCGACCCTGAGCAGGCCGCTGACCGTCTACGTCGACGACTGGCGCCAGCGGGCCACCGTGCGCGACCGCGCCGACCGCTGGTCGCACCTGCTGGCCGACGACCCGGCGGAGCTGCACGCCATGGCGGCTGCGCTGGGGATCCCGCCCCGGGGCTACCAGCGCCACCGCCGCTCGCCCGCCCTCAACCACTACGACGTGCCCGAGAGCCTCCGGCTCCGGGCCATCGAACTGGGCGCGGTCCCCGTGACGTGGCGCGAGATGGCCCGCCTCACACGTGCGTGGCGGCGCGCTGGCGCTCGGCCAGCGCCACCAGGTCCTCCATGATGCGGTCGAAGGAGTAGTCCTTGGGCGTGTAGACCGACGCCACGCCCTTGCCCAGCAGCAGCTCGGCGTCGTCGGGCGGGATGATGCCGCCCACCACGACGGCCGCCGTGCTGCCGGCGGCCCGCAGGCGGTCGAGCACGTCGGGCACCAGCTCCAGGTGGGAGCCCGACAGGATGGACAGCCCGACGATGTCGACGTCCTCGTCGCGGGCCGCCGCCACGATCTGGGCCGGGGTCAGCCTGATGCCCTGGTAGATCACCTCGAAGCCGGCGTCGCGCGCCGCCACCGCGATCTGCTCGGCGCCGTTGGAGTGCCCGTCGAGTCCCGGCTTGGCCACGAGGAGGCGCGGCGGGCCGCCGGTGCGCTCGGCCAGCGCCCGGGTGCGGAGCCGGACCGGCGCCAGGTCGTCGCCCCGCCGGCCCACCCCGCCGCTCACGCCGGTCGGCGCCCGGAACTCGCCGAACACCTCGCGCAGCGCGCCGGCCCACTCCCCGGTGGTGCCCCCGGCGTGGGCCAGGGCGATGGTGGCCTCCATGATGTTGCCGTCCGGGCCCGTCGTCGTCGGCCACCCGGCGCAGCTCGTCGAGGGCGCGCGCGCACGCGCCGCGTCGTCGCGCCCGGCCCGCCAGCGCTCCACGTCGGCGATCTGCTCGGCCTCGACCGCGGTGGTCGACCTTGAGGATGTTCTCGATCTCGCCGTCGCCGAGCAGCGGTGAGGGCGCCGTCTCGGTGAAGCAGTTGACGCCGACCACCATCTGCTCGCCCGTCTCGATGCGCCGCACCCGCTCGGCCTGGCTGCGCACCAGGCGCCGCTTGAGCTCGTCGATCGCCTCGAAGGCCCCGCCGAGCGCCTCCACGTCGGCCAGCTCCGCCGAGGCCGCCTCGGCCAGCTCGGCCGTCTTGGCCTCGATGACCTTGGAGCCCTCGAAGATGTCGCCGTACTCGAGCAGGTCGGACTCGAAGGCCAGGACCTGCTGCATGCGCAGCGACCACTGCTGGTCCCACGGCCGGGGCAGGCCGAGCGCCTCGTTCCAGGCCGGCAGCTGCATGGCCCGGGCCCGGGCGCTCTTGGACAGGGTGACGCCGAGCGTCTCGAGCACGATGCGCTGCACGTTGTTCTCGGGCTGCTGCTCGGTCAGGCCCGAGCGAGTTGACCTGCACGCCGTAGCGGAAGCGGCGCAGCTTGGGGTCCTCGACGCCGTAGCGCTCGCGGCAGATGCGGTCCCACAGCTCGGTGAAGGCCCGCATCTTGCAGGTCTCCTCCACGAAGCGGACGCTGGAGTTCACGAAGAAGCTGATGCGGCCGACCACGGCGGGCAGCTCGGCTCGGGTCGATCTTGCCCGAGTGCCCGCACCCCGTCGAGCACGCCGATGGCGGTGGCCAGCGCGTAGGCGATCTCCTGGACCGGCGTGGCCCCCGCCTCCTGCAGGTGGTAGCTGCAGACGTTGATCGGGTTCCACTTGGGCGCGTGGCGCACCGTGTAGGCGATGGTGTCGACGGTGAGGCGCAGGCTGGGCCCGGGCGGGAAGATGTAGGTCCCCCGGCTCAGGTACTCCTTGACGATGTCGTTCTGCGTCGTGCCCGCCAGCCGGGCGGGGTCGACGCCCCTGTCCTCGGCGTGGGCCACGTAGAGCCCGAGCAGCCAGGCCGCGGTGGCGTTGATCGTCATGGAGGTGTTCATGTCGGCCACGGGGATGCCGTCGAGCAGCTCCTCCATGTGGCCCGAGGTGGGCCACGGGGACGCCCGACCTTGCCGACCTCGCCGGCCGCCTCGGGGGCGTCGGGGTCGTAGCCGGTCTGGGTCGGCAGGTCGAAGGCGATGGAGAGGCCCGTCTGGCCCTTGGCCAGGTTGGTGCGGTACAGCTCGTTGGAGGCCCGCGCGGTCGAGTGGCCCGAGTAGGTGCGCATCACCCACGGCGCGTCACGCTGCGGGTCGGTAGCCATTCACACTCACCTCCAGACGAGTGGGGCGCTCCACCATTGTGCCCGCCCGTTTTCCGCCCGCCCGGCGCGGCGGCGCGGCTAGCGGCTGTAGTCGTAGAAGCCCTTCTTGGTCTTGCGGCCGAGCTGGCCCGGAGGTGACCAGGCGGCGCAGCAGCGGCACCGCGGCGTAGTTGGGATCGCGGTACTCCTCGTAGAGGGCGTCGAGGATGGCGAGCGAGGTGTCGAGGCCGACCAGGTCGAGCAGGGCGAACGGGCCCATGGGGAAGCCGCAGCCGCCCTTCATGGCGGCGTCGATGCCCTCCCTGGTGGCCACGCCCTGCTCGAGCAGGCGCACCGCGTTGTTGAGGTAGGGGAACAGCAGCGCGTTGACGATGAAGCCGGCCTGGTCCTTCACCTCGACGGGGTCCTTGCCGCAGGCCGCTGGCGAACTCGACGGCGGCCGCGACCGTGGCGTCGCTGGCGGTGATGGGCCGCACCACCTCGACCAGCGCCATGGCCGGCGCCGGGTTGAAGAAGTGGATGCCGCACACGAGGTCGGGCCGACCGGTCGCCATCGCCATCTCCACCACCGGCAGGGTCGAGGTGTTGGTGGCCAGGATCGTCTCGGGCTTGCAGATGCTGTCGAGCTCGGCGAAGAGGTCCTTCTTCACCGCCAGGTCCTCGACGACCGACTCGATCACCAGGTCGACGTCGACCAGCTCGCCGAGGTGCGTCGTGGCACGCACCCGGCCCGCGATCGTCGGCCGCCTCCTCCTCGGTCCGCTTGCCCTTCTCCACCTGCTTGGCCAGCGACTGTGCCGAGGCCGGCCACCATGGCGTCGGCCGCCGCCTGGCTCCGGCTGCGCAGCACCACCTCGTGCCCGTCGGCCGCCGCCACCTCGGCGATGCCCGAGCCCATGATGCCCGAACCGACGATTCCCACCCGCGTGATCGACATGGGACGACGAGTTTACCGGTCGGTAACCACGGCCGTCGAAGCGGGCTCCGCGGCGCCGGGCGTGCAAGAGTGGCGCCATGGAGCACGACCGGCACGCTGGCCCTGGTCGGGGGCGGCGAATGGACCGAGGGGTGCACCTTCGACGCCGCCCTGCTGACGGCCTCGGGCGGGGCCGACGTGGTGGTGCTCCCGACGGCCGCCGCCTACCAGCACCCCGAGCGGGTCGTGCTGCGGGCGGCCGAGTGGTTCGGCCCGCTCGGCGGCCAGGTGGAGGGGCTGATGGTCGTGGACCGGGCCTCGGCCGAGGACGCCGGCATGGCCGCCGTCGTGGCCGGCGCCCGCTTCATCTACCTGTCCGGCGGCTCGCCGCTGCACGCTGCGGGCCGTGCTCAAGAAGTCCGCCGTCTTCGAGGCGCTCCGTGAGGCCCTCGGCGGCCGGTGCGGTGGTCGCGGGGGCCGGGGCGGGGGCCATGGTGCTCACCGACCCCATGGTCGACCCGCGGGGCGGGGCGCTGACCCTCGGGCTGGGCCTGGTCGACAACCTCACCGTGGTCCCCCACTTCGGCGACGAGCACGACGACGCCCACGGCCAGAAGCTCGAGCGCACGGTGGCCATGGCGCCCGGCCGCGCTCCCGGTCGTGGCCCTCCCGGCCCGCACGGCCCTGATCAGGGACGGCGACGGCTCCTGGCGGTCCGAGGGAGCGGGGACGCCCGTCGTCTTCGTCGACGGCACGCCGACGCGACGGCCTCGGGGCCCTCAAGGGCTGAGGGCGCCTCGGGCCCCCCGGTCCCCCTGGTCGGCCCACCGCCCGTGGTCGGCCTACCGCCCGTGGTCGGTCCACCGCCCATCTCGGGCCCGTCGCCCGTCGCCGGCCGGCGACGAGGGGGCATGGTCTTCCCGGGTGTATATGAAACCTTCCGCAATTGGGCGTGTTACAGAACGGTGAGGTCTTTAAACTTCGTCAAACGGTCCCGTTTTGGAAAGTTTCGTATACAACGGCACTCAAGGGTCCGGGTAGTCCCCGACCAGGGTTTCTCGTCCGCTGGTCGGACCGGCGAGGACCCGCCGGCCGCCGGCCCGGCGGAAGCGGGCGGCTCCGCCCGCTCAGTCCTTCTCCTCGACGGTGACGCTCTCGATCACGACCTGCTCGGTCGGCGTGCCCGAGCGGCTGCCGATGCCGTCGATCGCCGCCACGACATCGAGCCCGCTGACGACCTCGCCGAAGAGCGAGTACAGCGGCGGCAGGCGCACCCCGTCGGGGCCGCTGATCACGAAGAACTGGCTGCCGTTGGTGTTCGGCCCGGCGTTGGCCATGGCCAGCGAGCCGACCTTGTAGCGCCCGGCCGCCGGCAGCTCGTCGGCGAAGCGGTAGCCCGGGCCGCCCGAGCCCGTCCCGGTGGGGTCGCCTCCTTGGAGCACGAAGCCCGGGATGATGCGGTGGAACACGACGCCGTCGAAGTAGTGGTAGCGGGCCAGGAACACGAAGCTGTTGACCGTCTTCGGCGCGGCGAGGGGATCGAGCGCGATGACCATGGTGCCGTGCGAGGTGACCATGGTGGCGACGTAGCGCTTGTTCGTGTCGATGACCATCGGCGGTTCCTCGTCGAACTTGCGCTGCTGGGGGCTCGAACCGTCGGCGGCGGGTGGGGTGGGTGTGGCCATGGTCAGTTACCTCACGATTCGTTGATCGTGACGGACAACATGCGCTGGGTGACGTCGGGCGGGATGCCGCCGGCCGAACCCTGTTGACTGATGGTGTCGACGACGTTCATGCCCGAGGCGATGGACCCGAAGATCGAGTAGGTGTTGGGCAGGGACTCGTACTCCGGCCCGGTCACGATGAAGAACTGGCTGCCGCCGGTGTTGGGCGAGCCCGTTTGGCCATGGCCACCGTCCCGGCCGGGTACTGCTGGGCCGGGTTGGCCGCCTTGGCCGGCAGCTCGTCGGGGATGGTGTAGCCCGGCTCCTTCCCCGTGTTCGTCTGGGCCGGGTTCCCGGTCTGGACCACTGGCCCGTGATCACCCGGAAGAAGCTCCCGCAGTTGAAGTAGCCCTTGTCGGCCAGGAACACGAAGTTGTTGACCGTGACGGGCGCGGCCTTGGCGTCGAGCGCAATCGTGAAGGTCCCGGTCGTGGTGGTGATCGTGGCCGTGTACGCCTTGGACGTGTCGATCGTCATGGGCGGCGCCGCCGTGTACTTCTGCGCGGCTGCCGCGGTGGGGGTGGTCGGCGAGGCCGGGCAGCCGGCCTTGACCGCGACCTCGTTGGCCTGGGCCTGCAGCTTGGCGTCGGCCGGCGTCTTGGCCCGCCGCGGTCGTGGTGGTGGCCGTGGACTTCGAGCCGTTGCTCCCGCCCGAGACCGCGAACACGATGCCGACGATGACCCCGGCGATCACCACCACGAGGACGCCGTTGCGGATCTGCCGGCGGCGCTTCTTCTGCTTGGCCTCGGCGGCCAGACGCGCCTCCCTCGCCGCGCGCTGGCGGGCTCTCTTGTCGCTGGGCACGGCCCGAGACCCTACCCAATCACCGGGGCCGCCTCGGATCGCCCACCGGGTCGGCCGCGGGCGGGGCGGCGCGGGCCGGGAGTGTGCGGGCGGGGACCGTGGGCCGCACTGGCGGGGATGGCGCCCGTGCGCAGTCTGTAGCCTCGTCCGGATGCCGTTGGTCGTCCAGAAGTTCGGGGGTACCTCGGTCGGCGACGCCGACCGGATCCGGGCCGTGGCCGACCACATCGCCCGCACCCGCCGGCAGGGCACCGAGGTGGTGGCCGTCGTCAGCGCCATGGGCAAGACCACCGACGACCTCATCCACCTGGCCAACACGGTGAGCAGCCACCCAGCCGCCCCGGGAGTACGACATGCTCGTGAGCACCGGGGAGCGGATCTCCATGTCGCTGCTGGTCATGGCCCTGGCCGACCTCGGCGTCGACGCCGCCTCGTTCACCGGCAGCCAGGTCGGCATCATCACCGACAACGACCACACCCGGGCCAAGATCCTGGAGGTCAGAGGCGACCGCCTGCGCGAGGCGCTGGCGGCGGGGAAGGTGCCGGTCGTGGCGGGGTTCCAGGGCGTCTCGCTCGACCGCGAGATCACCACGCTGGGCCGCGGCGGGTCCGACGCCACCGCGGTGGCGCTGGCGGCCGTCCTCCACGCCGACGCCTGCGAGATCTACACCGACGTCACCGGCGTCTTCACGGCCGACCCCCGGATCGTGCCCGAGGCCCACCGCATCAACCGGATCTCCTTCGAGGAGATGCTCGAGATGGCGGCCACGGGCGGCCGTGTCCTGATGTTGCGCGCCGTCGAATTCGCCCGCAACCACAACGTCCCGCTGCACGTGCGGAGCAGTTTCACCTGGGAGCCGGGCACCTGGGTCGTGGAGGAGGATGCAGACATGGAAGAAGCCGTCGTCACCGCCGTGACCCACGACACCTCCGAGGCCAAGGTCACCGTCAGCGGCGTCCCGGACCGTCCCGGCGTGGCCGCCCGGCTCTTCCGGGCCCTGGCCGACAAGTCGATCAACGTCGACATGATCGTGCAGAACACCTCGGCCCACGGGACGACCGACATCTCCTTCACCGTGCCGAAGACCGACCTCGCCGTCGCGGTCGAGACGGCCCAGGCCCACGCCGACGAGCTGGGCGCCTCCGGGGTGACCGCCGACGCCGACGTCGCCCGGGTCTCGCTCGTCGGCGTGGGCATGAAGTCGCACCCGGGCATCGCCGCCACCATGTTCGAGACGCTGGCCAACGAGGAGATCAACATCGACATGATCTCCACCTCGACCATCCGGACCTCGTGCATCGTGGCCGAGGACGATGTCGAGCGCGCGGTGCGCAGCCTGCACGCGGCCTTCGCACTGGGCTGATGGCGACCAAGGCGCGGGCCGGCGCACGCTGTGGCTGCTCCGGCACGCCAAGGCGGTGACCGACCCGCCCCCGGGCGGATCGGACTTCGACCGCGTCCTGGCCCCGCGGGACGCCGCGACGCCACCGCGCTCGGGCGCCTCTTCGCCGGGCACGGAGCGGGGCTCGGCCCCGCCCTCAAGGGTGTCCCGCGGCCGGCGGTCGCCCTGGTGTCGCCGGCCGCCCGCACGGCGCAGACGGCCGAGCTGGTGCTGGCGCAGCATGGCCGAGCCGCCGGAGCTCCGCTTCGAGGAGGAGCTCTACGGGGCCGATCCCGCAGGAGGTGCTCGCCCAGCTGCGCACCCTGCCCGACGACGCCAGGGCCGCCATGGTGGTCGGCCACAACCCGACGATGCAGACCCTCTCGCAGGGGCTGCTCGCGCCGCGCGACAAGAAGGGGCTCTCGCTGGCGGTGCGCTTCGGCTTCCCCACCTGCGCGCTCGGCGTCTACCGCTTCAACGTCGAGGGCTGGACCGACGTGGCGGAGGGCGCGGCCAAGTTGGTTGCGCTGATGGCGCCCCCACTGACCCAGCTCGGAGCTCCGACCCCCTCACGCTGCCCGGACCTCGGGCCTCCCGAGCGCTACCCCAGCAAGCGCAGGATGGCGGCGTCGCCCTGGCCGCCGCCGCCGCAGAGCGCGACGGCAGCGGTCGAGGCGCCGCGTCGGCGCAGCTCGAGCAGCGCGGTGAGGGCGACCCGGGTGCCCGACATGCCGACCGGGTGACCGAGCGCGATGGCCCCGCCGTTGACGTTGACCTTGTCCTCGTCGATGCCGAGGTCGTCCACCGAGGCCAGCCCGACGGCGGCGAAGGCCTCGTTGATCTCGAAGAGGTCGACGGAGCCGAGGTCGACGCCCGCCTTGCCGGCCGCCTTGATGATGGCCCGCGAGGGCTGCGTGAGCAGTGAGTTGTCGGGGCCGGCCACCATGCCGTAGCCGACGAGCTGGCCCAGCGGCGTGATGCCGAGCTCCTTCGCCTTGTCGGCCGACATCACCACGACGGCGGCCCCGCCGTCGGAGATCTGCGAGGCGTTGCCGGCGGTGATGGTGCCGTCCTTGTCGAACGCGGGCTTCAGCGCGCCGAGCGACTCGGCCGTCGTGCCCGGACGCACACCCTCGTCGGTGTCGACCAGGAGCGGGTCGCCCTTGCGCTGGGGCACCTGCACCGGGACGATCTCCTCGGCCAGACGGCCCTCCTTGGCGGCGGCGGCCGCCTTCTCGTGGCTGGCCGCGGCGAAGGCGTCCTGGCGCTCGCGGGAGATCCCGACCTTCTCGTTGTGCTGCTCGGTCGACAGCCCCATGGCGATGTGGTCGAAGGAGTCGGTGAGGCCGTCGTACATCATGGAGTCGACCAGCGTCGCGTCGCCGAGGCGGTAGCCGGCCCGGGCGCCCGGCAGGAGGTACGGCGCCTGGGTCATCGACTCCATGCCGCCCGCCACGACGATCTCGGCGTCGCCGGCCCGGATCATCTGGTCGGCCAGGTAGATCGTGTTGAGACCCGAGAGGCACACCTTGTTGATGGTGTTGGCCGGGACCGTCATCGGGATGCCGCCCTTGACCGCCGCCTGGCGGGCCGTGATCTGGCCCTGCCCGGCCAGGATGACCTGGCCCATCAAGACGTAGTCCACCTGGTCGGGGGCGACGCCGGCCCGCTGCAGCGCCTCCGCGATGGCGAAGCCCCCCAGGTCCATGGCGCGTGAAGCCGGCCAATGCGCCCGACAGCTTCCCGATGGGGGTCCGAGCCCCTGCGACGATGACGGCCTCAGCCATTCCCTGCACCTCCGGTTCCGCGCCGGTCTGGTTACCGGTCGGAAACCACATCGTACGGGCCAACTATCGTCGGGTCACATGAGCGACATCCTCAGTGCTGCCCTGGCCGGCGCCCCCGCCGATGAGCTGGCCGGACTGCCCGATGCCCGACTCCTACCGGGCCGCCGTGGTCAAGCGGGACGAGGCCGACATGTTCGACGGGCATGGAGTCCTCCGACAAGGACCCCCGCCGGTCCCTCCACGTCGAGGAGGTGCCGCTGCCCGAGCTGGCCCCCGACGAGGCCTACGTGGCGGTCATGGCCTCGTCGATCAACTTCAACACGGTGTGGACGTCGATCTTCGAGCCGCTGCCCACCTTCGGCTTCCTCGACCGCCTGGGCAAGGAGGGTCCTTGGGCCGCCCGCCACGCGCTCGACTACCACGTGGTCGGCTCGGACGCCGCCGGCGTCGTGCTGCGCACGGGCTCGGCGGTGCGCAACTGGAAGGTGGGCGACAAGGTCACCGTCCAGTGCAACTACGTCGACGACCAGGACCCCTCGGCCCACGACGACTCCATGCTGGCGGCCAACCAGCGCATCTGGGGCTTCGAGTCGAACTTCGGCGGCCTGGCCGACATCACCGTGGTCAAGGCCAACCAGCTCATGCCCAAGCCGACGCACCTGAGCTGGGAGGAGGCGGCCATCAACGCGCTGTGCAACTCGACCGCGTACCGCATGCTGGTCTCGCCCAACGGGGCCCGCATGACCCAGGGCGACAAGGTGCTCGTGTGGGGCGCCAGCGGCGGGCTCGGCAGCTACGCCGTCCAGCACGTGCTCAACGGCGGCGGCACGCCCATCGGCGTCGTCTCCTCGCCCGAGAAGGTGAAGCTGCTCAACGACCTCGGCGTCGAGGCCGTGATCGACCGCAAGGCGGCCAACTACCGGTTCTGGTCCGACGAGCACACCCAGGACGAGTCCGAGTGGCGCCGGCTTCGGCAAGGACATCCGCGCGTCTGGTGGGCGCCGAGCCCGAGATCGTCTTCGAGCACCCCGGCCGCCAGACCATGGGCGCGTCGGTCTTCGTCTGCAAGCGGGCCGGGACCATCGTCACCTGCGCCGCCACCTCGGGCTACATGATCGAGTACGACAACCGCCACCTCTGGATGAAGCTCAAGACGATCAAGGGCTCGCACTTCGCCAACTACCGCGAGGCCTGGGACGCCAACCAGTTGATCTGCGACGGCAAGGTGCTGCCGCCGCTCTCGGCCGTCTACCCGCTCGAGCAGGTGGGCGAGGCCGCCTACCAGGTGCACCACAACCTGCACGAGGGCAAGATCGGCGTCCTGTGCCTGGCGCCCGCCGAGGGCCTCGGCATCGACAACCCCGAGCTGCGGGCCAAGGTCGGCGAGGACCGCATCACCTTGTTCCGGAGGCACGGCGCATGAGCGACCTGCTCCTCACCGAGATCGACCACGTCGCCATCGCCGTCAACGACCTCGAGGCCGCCATCGCCTGGTACGCCGACGTCTTCGGCGCCACCGTCGACCACCGCGAGCGGGTCGAGTCCGACGGCGTCGAGGAGGCCTTGCTCAAGGTGGCCGACTCCTACGTGCAGCTGCTCACTCCCATCAGGGACGACTCCCCCGTCGCCAAGTACCTCGCCAGCAAGGGCGAGGGGCTGCACCACGTCGGTTACCGGGTCGACGACTGCGGGGTCGCGCTGCAGGCCGTCAAGGACGCCGGCGGCCGGGTCATCGACGAGGCGCCGCGGCCGGGCTCGCGGGGCACGACGGTGGCCTTCGTGCACCCGAAGACGTCGTTCGGGACGCTTGATCGAGCTGGTGCAGGAGTAGGCGACGAGTGCCACCTCAGTGAAAGACCGTGGCGGCGGCTGCGGCCGCCAGGACCACGGTCAAGGAGATGGCGGCCACCCACGCGATGCGCCGGCGCCGGCGCTCCCGTTCGCGGCGCGGACTCGGTCGGACGGCGCGCCGGGACCGGGCCGCCTCGCTCCGTGCCGCTCGTCCTTGCCGGCGGACGCTCTGGGTCACCAGCTAGCGAAGCAGGCCTTCGACGACCTCGAGCACCTTGGAGACCTGTTCGGGGAGCGTGCCCGAGCCCGGCCCGAGCACCAGGTCGGGACGGGCGGGCACCTCGTAGTCGGAGTCGATGCCGGTGAAGCCGGGCAGCTGCCCCGCCCGCGCCCGCGCGTAGAGCCCCTTGGGGTCCCGCCGCTCGCACTCCTCGAGCGACGTGTCGACGAAGATCTCGACGTAGGCCAACCCCGCCTCCTCGTGCAGGGCGCGGATCAGCCGGCGGTCCTCCTCGAAGGGGCAGATCAGCGCGATCAGCGCCAGCGCGCCCGACTCGGCGAACATGCGGGCCACCTCGCCGGCCCGGCGCACGTTCTCGGTGCGGTCGCGGTCGGAGAAGCCGAGGTCGCCGTTGAGCCCGTGGCGCAGGTTGTCGCCGTCGAGCAGGAAGGCGGGCCGGCCGCTGTTGACGAAGGCCTCCTCGACGGCGGCGGCCAGCGTCGACTTGCCCGCCCCGGACAGGCCCGTGAACAGGAGTGTCGCGCCGCTCGTGCCCAGCGCGGCGAAACGCTCGTCCCGCGACAGCCGGCCGCCGTGGCGGACCACGTTGGGGCTGGCGTGGGTCGTGGCGATCACCCGGATGACCCCTGCCCCGACCGTCCCGTTGGTCGAGGGGTCGATGACGATGAAGCTGCCGGTGGCCCGGTTGGTCGTGTAGTCGTCCACCAGGAGCGGCTCGGTGCAGCGGAACGAGACCCGGCCGATCTCGTTGAGCGCCAGCGTGGTCGCCTCCTCGTCGCGGTGCAGGCCGTTGACGTCGAGCCGGTACTGCAGGGACTGCACCGTCGCCCGCACCGTGCGGGTGCCCTGCTTGAGCAGGTAGGTGCGGCCCTCGGCCAGGGCGGCGCGCTCGTCCATCCAGCACACGGTGGCCTCGATGTCCGTGGTCACCGTCGGCCGGTTGTTGGGCCGGCACAGCATGTCGCCCCGCGACACCGCGATGTCGTCGGCCAGCGTGACCACCACCGCCATGGGCGGGTACGCCTCGGCCACCTCGCCGTCGGCCGTCATGATGGAGGCGATGCGCGAGGTCGTGCCCGACGGCAGCACCAGCACGTCGTCCCCGGGTCGCAGCACGCCGCTGGCCACCGTCCCGGCGTAGCCGCGGAAGTCGGGGTCGTCGGGCGTCTGGCTCCGGATGACGTACTGCACCGGGAAGCGGGGGTCGATGAAGTTCTCGTCGCTGCCGATGTAGACCGACTCGAGGTGGTTCAGCAACGGGGTCCCGTCGTACCACCACATGTTCTCCGAGCGCTGGACGACGTTGTCGCCCCGCAGCGCCGAAATGGGGATGAACGTGATGTCGTGCACGTTCAGCCGGGCGGCGAACTCCATGAAGTCGGACTTGATGCGCTCGTATTGCTCCTGGTCCCAGTCGATCAGGTCCATCTTGTTGACGCACACCACCATGTGGGGGACGCCCAGCATGGAGGACAAGAAGGCGTGCCGCCGCGTCTGCTCGATCACGCCCTTGCGGGCGTCGACCAGGATGAGCGACACGTGCGCGTTCGAGGCGCCGGTGACCATGTTGCGCGTGTACTCGGTGTGCCCGGGGGTGTCGGCGATGATGAACTTGCGCCGGGGCGTGGCGAAGTAGCGGTAGGCCACGTCGATGGTGATGCCCTGCTCGCGCTCGGCGCGCAACCCGTCGGTCAGCAGGGCCAGGTCCGTCTCGGGGTTCCCGCGCTGCTCGCTGGTGCGACGGATCGCCTCGAGCTGGTCCTCGAAGATGCCCTTGGCGTCGTAGAGCAGGCGGCCGATCAGGGTCGACTTGCCGTCGTCGACCGAGCCGGCGGTGGCCAGGCGCAGGAGCTCGGTCACTAGAAGTAGCCCTCGCGCTTGCGGTCCTCCATGCCGGCCTCCGAGATCCGGTCGTCGGCCCTCGTGGCCCCCCGCT
The DNA here is from genome assembly GCA_963774485.1 of uncultured Acidimicrobiaceae bacterium. Lineage (GTDB taxonomy): Bacteria > Actinomycetota > Acidimicrobiia > Acidimicrobiales > RAAP-2 > Bog-473. The sequence continues at coordinate 106,573 of CAVZFG010000017.1, read as the reverse complement.
CCGTCAGGCGGGTCCCGGCCACCTCGGCGACGACGAGCTCGATGGTCTCGGCCATGGACTCGACACAACCCGTGCAGTCGGCGTCCCCCACCGTCCGGAAGCGGACCATGGCCTCGAAGACCTGCTCACCCTCGGCCGGACCCAGGTGCTCGGTGACGGCCATGAGCATGCCGTCGCGCTGGAACACCTGGCGCCGGTGGGCGAAGTAGATCGGCGGCACGTCGATCCCCTCGGCGTGGATGTAGTTCCACACGTCGAGCTCGGTCCAGTTCGAGAGCGGGAAGACCCTGATGTGCTCGCCCTTGTTGTGCCGGGCGTTGTAGATGTTCCACAGCTCCGGGCGCTGCTTCTTGGGGTCCCACTGGCCGAACTGGTCGCGGAAGCTGAAGATCCTCTCCTTGGCCCTGGCCTTCTCCTCGTCCCGCCGCGCCCCGCCGAAGACGGCGTCGTGGCGGCCCTCGGCGATGGCGCGCAGCAGCGTCGGCGTCTGCAGACGGTTCCGCGTCGCCCCCGGCGCGGTGTCCTCGACGGTGCGGCCGGCGTCGATGTCGTCCTGCACCTTGGCCACCTCGACCCGGACCCCAGGGCGGCGGCGTGGCGATCCCGGAACTCGAGGACCTCGTCGAAGTTCCGCCCGGTGTCGATGTGCAGCACCGGGAAGGGCACCGGGGCCGGCCAGAACGCCTTCTTGGCCAGGTGCAGCATGACGATGGAGTCCTTGCCCCCCGAGAACAGCAGCGTGGGGCGCTCGAACTCGGCCGCCACCTCCCGGAAGATGTGGATGGCGTGGGCCTCGAGGGCGGCCAGGTGCGACAGGCGGTAGTGGCCCGCGCCGGGCTGGGGCGCGGACGCCCGACCGCCGGCGCGACCCGAGCCGCCTGGCCTCCCCGAACCGCCCGAACCGCCCGAACCAGCCACCTTGTGAGGTGTCGCCAACTGATGCTCTCCTGTTCCCCCTGTGTGAACAGGGAGAAGTTTAGGCCCCCGCCTCCGCCGCCCCGGTACCGGTGTCCTCGGGGGCAGGGTTGCCGCTGTCCTCGATGGGGTTCCCGTAGGCGTCCTCGGCCGTCGGGGCCGCCCCCAGCCAGCTGGCGTCGATGGAGGAGTCGAAGGGGTCCTCGCTGATCCCCTCGCCCATGTCACGCAGCCAATTGGCCAGGTCCTCGGTGTCCGACTCGCCCGCGCCCATGGCCCAGAAGGGCATCGCCTCGGCGTCGGGCATCTCCAGGCGGATGTTCCGGTAGTGCTCCATGCCGGATCCGGCCGGGATCAACTTGCCGATGATGATGTTCTCCTTGAGCCCGAAGAGCTGGTCGCTGCGGCCCTCGATGGCCGCCTCGGTCAGCACCCGGGTCGTCTCCTGGAAGGAGGCGGCCGAGAGCCAGCTCTCGGTGGCCAGCGACGCCTTGGTGATGCCCATGAGCTCGGGGCGCCCCTCGGCGGGCGTCTTGCCCTCCTCGACCAGCTCGCGGTTGACCTCGGCGTAGACCTGGCTGTCGACGCGCTCGCCCGGCAGGAACGGCGCGTCGCCCGGCTCGGCCACGAGGACCCGGCGCAGCATCTGGCGCACGATCAGCTCGATGTGCTTGTCGTGGATCGACACACCCTGGTCGCGGTACACCTTTTGCACCTCGTCGACGAGGTACTGCTGGGTCTCGCGGATGCCCTTGACCTCGAGCAGCTCCTTGGGGTCCTTGGGGCCCTCGACCAGCGCGTCGCCCGCACCGACCTCCTGGCCGTCGGTGACCTCGAGGTGGGCCCGCGACGCCACCAGGGTGGAGTCCTCGGTGCCGTCGTCGGCCACCACGGTGATGCGCCGGCCGGTCTCGTCGTCCTCCACCCGGACGACGCCGGAGTGGTGGGCCAGCACGGCGGCGCCCTTCGGGGTACGGGCCTCGAACAGCTCGACCACGCGGGGCAAGCCGTGGGTGATGTCCTCACCGACGACGCCACCGGTGTGGAACGTCCGCATGGTCAACTGGGTCCCCGGCTCACCGATCGACTGGGCCGCGATGACGCCGACGGCCTCGCCGAGCTCGATCATCGAGCCCGTGGCCAGCGACAGCCCGTAGCAGGACGCGCACACGCCCTGGGGTGACTCGCAGGTGAGGACGGAGCGCACCCGGATCCGGTCGACGGTCTCGTCGTCGCGCATGGCGGCGATGTTCTCGTCGTCGAGCAGGGTGCCCCCCGGGTAGACGGTGCCGTCCGCCAGCGTGACGTCCTCGGACAGCAGGCGGCCGAAGGCGCGCGTCTCCAGGTAGTTGCGGTGGCCCGGCCCGTCGGGGGCCACGCCGTCGATCCAGATGCCCCTGGTCGACCCGCAGTCCTCGATCCGGATGATGAGCTCCTGGGCCACGTCGACGAGACGCCGGGTCAGGTAGCCAGAGTCGGCCGTGCGCAGGGCGGTGTCGGCCAGGCCCTTGCGGGCGCCGTGGGTGGAGATGAAGTACTCCAGGACCGACAGGCCCTCCCGGAAGGAGGACTTGATCGGCCGGGGGATCATCTCGCCGCGCGGGTTGGACACCAGGCCCTTCATGCCGGCGATCTGGCGGATCTGCTGGGAGTTCCCTCGGGCGCCCGAGTCCACCATCATGTCGAGCGGGTTGAAGGCGATCGTGGCCAACTGGGACTCCATGGCCCGCCCCACCTCGGAGTTGGCCGAGGTCCAGATCTCGATTTCCTTCTGGCGCCGCTCGTCGTCGGTGATGATGCCGCGCTTGAACTGCGTCTCCGCCTTCTCGGCCTCCTTCTCGTAGCGGTCGAGGATGGCCTGCTTGTCGGGCGGCGTCTGGACGTCGTTGATGGAGATGGTCAGGCCGGACTGGGCGGCGAAGCGGAAGCCCAGCGCCTTGATCCGGTCCAGGCTCGACGCCACGACGTTCTTGGGGTAGTTGGCCGAGAGCTCCTCGACGATCTGCCCGATGGGCGTGTTGCGCTTGCCCACCACGTCGTTGACGAACGCGAAGCCCTCGGGCAACGCCTCGTTGAAGAACACTCGGCCGGGGGTCGTCTCGAAGCTGAGCACGCCCGCACCGTTGCCGTTGCCGTTTACCACGGCTTCGCCGGCGCCGTTGACCACGGCTTCGCCGGCGCCGTCGCCCAAGCCGTCGTTGGCGCCAGAACCGTCGCCGTCGCCAACCTCACCCTCGGCGTGAGACGGAGCCGCTCGCCACGATCCCGGCCGCGGCGAGCCGCGCCGCCAGCGACGAGCCCGGCGAGGGCCGCAGCGTGATGGGGACCTGGAGCTCCACGTCACCGGCGTCGAAGGCCGCCTCCAGCTCGTGGAGGTGGCGGAAGACCCGGCCTGCCCCCTCGCCCTCCTCGACCCGCAGGGTGAGGTAGTAGGCGCCGAAGACCATGTCCTGGGTGGGCACGGTGATGGGGCGGCCGGTGGCCGGCGAGAGGATGTTGTTGGCCGAGAGCATCAGCACCCGGGCCTCGGCCTGGGCCTCGGCCGACAGCGGCAGGTGGACGGCCATCTGGTCGCCGTCGAAGTCGGCGTTGAAGGCCGTGCACACGAGCGGGTGGACCTGAATCGCCTTGCCCTCGACGAGCACGGGCTCGAAGGCCTGGATGCCCAGGCGGTGCAGCGTCGGGGCACGGTTCAGCAGCACCGGGTGCTCCCGGATGACCCCTTCCAAGACGTCCCACACCTGGGGCCGCCGTCGCTCGACCATGCGCTTGGCCGACTTGATGTTCTGGGCCAGCTCGGCGTCGACCAGCCGCTTCATGACGAAGGGCTTGAACAGCTCGAGCGCCATGAGCTTGGGCAGGCCGCACTGGTGCAGCTTCAAATTGGGCCCGATCACGATGACCGAGCGGCCCGAGTAGTCGACCCGCTTCCCGAGCAGGTTCTGGCGGAACCGCCCCTGCTTGCCCTTGAGCATGTCCGAGAGGGACTTCAGGGGCCGGTTTCCGGGACCGGTCACCGGGCGGCCGCGGCGGCCGTTGTCGAACAGCGCGTCGACGGCCTCCTGGAGCATGCGCTTCTCGTTGTTGATGATGATCTCGGGCGCGCCGAGGTCCAGCAGCCTCTTCAGCCGGTTGTTGCGGTTGATGACGCGGCGGTACAGGTCGTTCAGGTCCGAGGTCGCGAAGCGGCCACCGTCGAGCTGCACCATCGGGCGCAGGTCGGGCGGGATGACCGGCACGGCCTCGAGGATCATGGCCCGGGGGTCGTTGATGCGCCGGCCGTGGTCGTCACGCCGGTTGAAGGCGGTGACGATCTTCAGGCGCTTGATCGTCTTCTGGCGCCGCTGGGCCGAGAGGGGCCGGCGGCCGTCCTTGGCGTCGATCATGTCGCGCAGCTTGATCTCTTCGGCGTCGAGGTCGATGCGGTCGATGAGCTTGAGGATGTACTCCGCACCCATGCCGCCCTCGAAGTACTCGTCGTAGCGCAGGCGCAGCTCGCGCCAGAGCATCTCGTCCTCGATGATCTTGCGGCCGTGGAGGTTCCGGAACTCGTCCAACGAGCGCTGGGCGATCTCGATGTCCTCCTGGGCCCGCTCGCGGACCGACTGGATCTCCTTCTCGACGGCGCGCTGGCGCGCCCTGATCTCGGCGTCGCGGGCACCCTCGCCCTCGAGCTCCTTCAGCTCGTCCTCGAGGGCCTTGAAGCGGCGGTCGATGTCCAGGTCGCGCTTCTTCTCGATGTCCGCGATCTCCTCGGCCATCTCGTTCTCGAGCGACGGCAGGTCCTGGTGCCGCTTCTCCTCGTCGACCCAGGTGACCAGGTTGGCCGCGAAATAGATGACCTTCTCGAGCTGCTTGGCCTTGAGCTCCTCCCGCGGCTCGGTGCCCATGAGCAGGTAGGCCAGCCACGAACGCGTGCCGCGCAGGTACCAGATGTGCACCACGGGCGCGGCCAGCTCGATGTGCCCCATGCGGTCGCGCCGCACCTTGGAACGGGTGACCTCGACGCCGCAGCGCTCGCAGATGATGCCCTTGAAGCGCACCCGCTTGTACTTGCCGCAGTAGCACTCCCAGTCCTTGGTGGGACCGAAGATCTTCTCGCAGAAGAGCCCGTCCTTCTCCGGGCGCAACGTGCGGTAGTTGATCGTCTCGGGCTTCTTGACCTCGCCGTTGGACCAGCCCCGGATGGAATCGCCGGTGGCCAGACCGATGCGCAGCTGATCGAAGGTGTTCACGTCCAGAGCCATTACGAGAAGCTCCTCTCTGCGGCGCGCCGCTCGTCTTCTTCGTCCGAGCCGCGCTCGTTGCGGCTGATGTCGATGCCCAGCTCCTCGGCGGTGCGGAACACGTCCTCGTCCAGCTCGTGCATCTCGATCTCACGACCGTCGACGGCGAGCACCTCGACATCGAGGCAGAGCGACTGCATCTCCTTGATGAGCACCTTGAAGCTCTCGGGGATGCCCGGCTCGGGGATGTTCTCGCCCTTGACGATGGCCTCGTAGACCTTGACCCGGCCCAGCACGTCGTCCGACTTGATGGTCAGGAGCTCCTGCAGGGCGTAGGCGGCGCCGAAGGCCTCGAGGGCCCACACCTCCATCTCGCCGAACCGCTGGCCACCGAACTGGGCCTTCCCGCCCAGCGGCTGCTGGGTGATCATGGAGTACGGCCCCGTCGAGCGGGCGTGGATCTTGTCGTCGACCAGGTGGGCCAGCTTCAAGATGTAGACGTAGCCGACCGAGATCGGGTTGTCGTAGGCCTCGCCGGTCCGGCCGTTGTAGAGCGTGGCCTTGCCGTCGGTGTGGATCTGCACATCGCCGTTGGCCGAATCCGGGTTGAGCTGCCCGAAGACCTGCTTGATGGTCGGGTGCGACCCGGCATCCTCGACCTCGTCCCAGTGGGCGCCGTCGAAGACGGGTGTGGAGACCCACGCTGCCGGCTCGGTGCGCGGGCGCGTCTTGCGCGCCGCGCCGTCGCCCTTGGCACTGGTGCCCACGTCCTCGTTGACCACCACGCCCTCCCAGCCGTGGCGGGCGGCGTAGCCCAGGTGCGACTCGAGCACCTGGCCCACGTTCATCCGGCTCGGCACGCCGAGCGGGTTCAGGATGATGTCGACGGGGGTGCCGTCGGCCAGGTACGGCATGTCCTCGACCGGGAGGATCTTGGAGATGACGCCCTTGTTGCCGTGGCGGCCGGCCAGCTTGTCGCCCTCGGAGATCTTGCGCTTCTGGGCCACGTAGACGCGGACCAACTGGTTGACGCCCGGCGGCAGCTCGTGGGACTCCTCCCGCGAGAAGACGCGGACGTCGATCACCTTGCCGTACTCGCCGTGGGGCACCTTGAGGGAGGTGTCACGCACCTCGCGGGCCTTCTCCCCGAAGATGGCGCGCAGGAGGCGCTCCTCGGGCGTCTGCTCGGTCTCACCCTTCGGGGTGACCTTCCCGACCAGGACGTCGCCCGGCTCCACCTCGGCGCCGACACGGATGATGCCGCGGTCGTCCAGGTCGGCCAGGATCTCCTCGGAGAGATTGGGGATGTCCCGGGTGATCTCCTCGGCGCCCAGCTTGGTGTCGCGGGCGTCGACCTCGTGCTCCTCGATGTGGATCGAGGTCAGCACGTCGTCGCGGACCAACCGCTCCGAGAGGATGATGGCGTCCTCGTAGTTGTAGCCCTCCCAGGGCATGAAGGCCACGAGCAGGTTCTTGCCCAGCGCCAGCTCCCCGTTGTGGGTCGACGGACCGTCGGCCAGCAGGTCGCCCGGCGCGACGCTCTGCCCCTCGCTCACCAGGGTGCGGTGGTTGATGCACGTGTTCTGGTTGGAGCGGCGGAACTTGGACAGGCGGTACACCTTGCGCCCGAGCGCGGTGCCGTAGCGGTCCTTCTGGCCCGAGGCGTACTCCACGGTGATGGAGTCACCGCTGATCTCGGTCACGGTGCCGTTGCCCTCGGCGAGGATCACGTCGCCGGCGTCGCGGGCGGCGCGGCCCTCGACCCCGGTGCCGATGTAGGGCGCCTCGGACACCACCAAGGGCACCGCCTGCTTCTGCATGTTGGCGCCCATGAGGGCCCGGTTGGCGTCGTCGTGCTCGACGAAGGGGATCAGGGCGGTGGAGACCGAGACGATCTGCTTCGGCGAGACGTCCATCAGGTCGACCTCGGACGGCGGCACGAAGTCGATCTCCGACGTCGTCCCGTACGAACCGGCCACGGCGCCCATGCGCACGCCGGTCCCTTGCGGGCCGCGGCGCACCAGGACGCGCTCCTCGGTCAGGCGGCCCTCGGCGTCGACCGAGGCGTTGGCCTGGGCGATGACGTGTTCCTCCTCCTCGTCGGCGGCCAGGTAGCTCACCTCGTCGGTGACCTTGCCGTCGACGACGGTGCGGTAGGGGGTCTCGATGAAGCCGTACTCGTTGACCCGGGCGTAGGTGGCCAGGGCGCCGATCAGGCCGATGTTCGGGCCCTCGGGGGTCTCGATCGGGCACATGCGCCCGTAGTGCGAGGTGTGGACGTCACGGACCTCGAAGCCGGCGCGCTCACGCGACAGGCCGCCCGGCCCCAAGGCCGAGAGGCGCCGCTTGTGGGCCAGGCCCGACAGCGGGTTGTTCTGGTCCATGAACTGCGACAGCTGCGAGGTGCCGAAGAACTCCTTCACCGCGGCCACGACCGGGCGGATGTTGATCAGCGTCTGTGGCGTGATGGCCTCGACGTCCTGGGTCGTCATGCGCTCGCGCACGACCCGCTCCATGCGCGACAACCCGACCCGCACCTGGTTCTGGATGAGCTCGCCCACCGAGCGGATGCGGCGGTTGGCGAAGTGGTCCTGGTCGTCGATGCGGTAGGTCGACTCGCCGTCGGCCATGTGCAGGGCCAGGTGCAGCATGTAGGTGGCCGAGGCCAGGATCTCCGAGGGGCTCAGCACCGACTGGTTCGGCGCCGGCTTCTCGATCTCGATCCCGAACAGGTCGCTGAGACGGTCGATCTCGGGGCCGAGCTTGCGGTTCAGCTTGTAGCGGCCGACCCGGGTGAGGTCGTAGCGCTTCGGGTTGAAGAAGGCGTTCTCGAAGTAGACGCGGGCGGCCTCGGCCGACAGCGGCTCGCCCGGGCGGGCGCGCTTGTAGATCTCGAGCAGCGCCTCCTCACGCGACGGCGCCAGGTTGCGCTCCTTCTCCCACTGCCCCTCGAGGAAGTCGAAGTGGCGCACGAAGCGGTCCAGGAAGGCCTCGTCGCCGTACCCCAGGGCGCGCAGCAGGACGAACAACGACAGCCGGCGCTTGCGGGCGACGCGGCAGCCGGCCGTGACGTCCTTGCCCGGCTTGGCCTCGATGTCGAGCTCGATCCACTCGCCCCGATACGGGTGGATGGTCCCGGTGAAGACGGTCTTGGCGTCGCGCCCGGGCTGGAAGATGACGCCCGGCGAGCGCACCAGCTGCGAGACCACGACGCGCTCGGTGCCGTTGACGATGAAGGTGCCGCGGTCGGTCATCATCGGGAAGTCCCCCATGAAGACCGTCTGCTCCTTGATCTCACCCGTGGTGGCGTTGAGGAAGCGGGCCCGCACGAAGACGGGCGCCGCGTACGTCATGTCCTTCTCCTTGCACTCCTCCACCGAGAACTTGGGCGGCGGGCGCAGGTCGGCGTCGGTCGGGTCGAACTCGAGCTCCAGGCTGAGCTGGCCGGTGAAGTCCTCGATCGGACTGATGTCGTGGTAGGCCTCGGCCAGGCCCTTGTCGAGGAACCACTGGAACGAGTCGCGCTGGATGGCGATGAGGTCCGGAAGTGGCAGTGCCTCGTTGATGTTGGCGAACGAGACGCGTTCGGGGCTGCGGGACCGTGAGGACAACGGTCAACTCCTCCCAAGTGAAAAGCGGCGGGTGGGGGCGGTACTGCGGGTCAGGGACGGACGAGGACGGGACGACGGGTCAGGGGTGCCAGGGCGCGCGCCGAGACCCGGAGAATTACGGAACTCAGCACACGGAGACGCACGGCAACCGTGCATCTTATCGTGGGGCGTGCCTGAATACAACCCCTCGGCCGCGAGGGCCTGACGGGCGAGGCCCGGGGTCCTGACAGGCTACGAAAGCCCTCCCCCGCAGTCAAGGATCCCGCTCGGTGCCGGGCCGGGCGGCTGTGCCCGCCCGGCCCGGACCAGGGACTACTTGACCTCGACGGTGGCGCCGGCCCCCTCGAGGGCGGCCTTGGCCTTGTCGGCGTCCTCCTTGTTGGCCTTCTCGAGCACCGGCTTGGGAGCGGCCTCGACCAGGTCCTTGGCCTCCTTGAGGCCCAGGCTGGTGAGGGCCCGCACCTCCTTGATGACCTGGATCTTCTTGTCGCCGGCGTCGGTCAGGATGACGTCGAACTCCGACTTCTCCTCCTCCGCCGCCTCCTCGCCGCCACCCGCCGCCGGGGCGGCCGCGGCAGCCACGGCCACGGGGGCCGCCGCCGTCACGCCGAAGCGCTCCTCGAAGTCCTTCAGCAGCTCGCTCAGCTGGATCACCGAGAGCTCGGCGATCCCGTCGAGGATCTCTTCCTTGGTCAGGGTTGCCATCTGGGTGGCCTTCCTTTCTCTTCCTTCGTCTGTTGTGGTTCGGTCTGGTTCTGGCGGTTCTGGCGGTTTGCCCGGTCCGGTGCTACTCGGCGGCCTCTTCGGGGGTGGCCGCCGCCTCGGCCACGGGCTCCGCGGCCGCCTCGGTGGAAGTGGCCTCGGCCGTGGGCGCGGCGGCCGCCTCGGGTGCCGGTTCGGCGGCGGCCGCTTCGGGTGCCGGTCTCGGCGGCTCGGCGGCCTCGGCGGCTCGGCGGCCTCGGCCGGCAGCGCCTCCCCGCCCGCCTGGCGTTGCTCGATCAGGGCGGACAGGCCGTAGGCCAGGTTCCGCGGCAGGGCCTCGAGCAGGCCGGCCATCTGCTGCATCGGCGCGGCCAGGGCGCCGGCCAGGCGGGCCAGCAGCACCTCGCGGGGCGGCAGGTCGGCCAGCGCGGCCAGGTCGGAGGGCGAGAGCAGCGACCCGTCGGCCAGCCCGCCCTTGATCACCAGGAGCGGGTTGGCCCGGGCGAAGTCGCGCAGCGCCTTGGCCACCGCGCTGATGTCGCCCTGGACGAAGGTCAGCGCGCTCGGGCCGCTCAGGTACTCCGAGAGCGGCTGGTACTCGCCGCCGTCGATGGCCCGGCGCACCAGCGTGTTCTTGAAGATCTTGTAGTCGCCGCCCACGGCCTCGAGGGCGGTCCGGAGCTTGGCCAGCTCGGCCACGGTCAGGCCCCGGTACTCGCTGACGATGGACGCGGACGCCGCGCCGATGCGCGTCCTGACCTCGTCGACCACGGCGACCTTGTGTGCCATCTGCGCGTTCTGCGTTGCCATCGTGTCCTCCACCGGGCTCACCGCCCGGAAGCGGGCCAGGATCTCCGGTGTGCGACGGCGCACGGACCGGCGCGAGCCGGCGTGCAGGTGTCGCCTCGTCAGGCCGGCCCTTCGGGCCGCTTCGGCACCCAGGGGTGCACCGGAGGTCTCTGGCGTTCGGATTCGGTGCCCGTCCGCCGGTGCTGGCGGCGGGCTGTTCGGGAGAACTGTAGTACGGCGGTCGGCCCTGACCGTCGGTCAGGCCGAGACGGCCAGCTCCTCCTCGCTGAAGCGGGCCTTCACCGGGTCGATGCGGACGCCGGGGCCCATGGTGGTCGACACGGTGACCGACAGGAAGTAGCGACCCTTGGCCGCCGGGGGCTTGGCCCGCTGGAGCTCGTCGAGGACGGCCCGGATGTTGGCCACGAGCTGCTCGCGGGTGAACGAGGCCTTGCCGACCCGGATGTGGACGTTGCCCACCTTGTCGGTGCGGTACTCGACCCGGCCCCCCTTGAACTCGGTCACCGCCCGGCCCACGTCCGTCGTCACGGTGCCCGTCTTGGGGTTGGGCATGAGGCCGCGCGGCCCGAGCACCCGGCCGAGCGTGCCGACCTGTCCCATGAGGTCCGGCGTGGCGATGGCCACGTCGAAGTCGAGGAAGCCGCCGTTGATCTTGGCCACCAGGTCGTCCGCGCCGACCACGTCGGCGCCGGCCGCACGGGCCTCGGCCGCCGCCTCACCGGCCGCGAAGACGGCCACCCGCTCGGTGCGCCCGGTGCCCGAGGGCAGCGACAGCGTGCCGCGGACGATCTGGTCCGCCTTGCGGGGGTCGACGCCGAGGCGGACCGCCAGCTCGACCGTCTCGTCGAACTTGGCGCTCGCCAGCGACTTGACCAGGTCGACGCGCCTCGGCCAGGCCGTAGAGCGCCTCCCGGTCGACCTTGTCCAGGCTCTCCTTGTACTTCTTGCCGTGCTGGGTCATTGGTGTCTCCTCGCGCCGCCGGCCTAGCCGGCGACCTTGATGCCCATGGACCGCGCCGTGCCGGCGACCTGCTTCTTGGCCGCCTCGAGGTCGTTGGTGTTGAGGTCCTTGAGCTTGACCGTGGCGATCTCGGCCAGCTGGGCGTCGGTGATGGTCCCCACCTGCTCACGTCCGGTGGCCGCGGCACCCTTCTCCAGCCCGGCCGCCTGGCGGAGCAGGACGGGGGTGGGCGAGGTCTTCAGCACGAAGCTGAACGAGCGGTCCTCGTAGATGGTGATGTCGACGGGCACGACCGTGCCCCGCATGCTCTCGGTGGCCTGGTTGTACTGCTTGCAGAACTCCATCGTCTGGACCCCGTGGGGTCCCAGCGCCGTGCCGACGGGCGGCGCGGGGGTGGCCGAACCGGCCTCGAGCTGGATCTTGACCACGGCGAGCACCTTCTTCTTCGGCGCCATCGTCTCTGTTCTCCTTCTTCGGTCTCTGTGTCGCGGCGCCTAGAGCTTGGCGACCTGGCTGAACTCGAGCTCGACCGGCGTCTCCCGGCCGAAGATGTTGACCAGCACCTTGAGCTTGAGCTGGTCCTCGTTGATCTCGGCGATCTGGCCCGAGAAGTCGGCGAAGGGGCCTTCCTTGACCCGCACCGTCTCGTCGACCTCGTACTCGAGGCGGGGACGGCTCCGCTTGGTGCTCGTCTCGGTGCCCTCGACCTTCACCTGGAGGATGTTCTCCACCTCACGGCGCGAGAGCGGCGTCGGCTTGGTGCCCGGTCCCACGAAGCCGGTCACGCCCGGGGTGTTGCGGATGGCGCCCCACGTGTCGTCGTCGAGGTCGCAGCGCACGAGCAGGTAGCCCGGGAACACCTTCTTCTGGACGGTGACCTTCTTGCCGCCCTTGAACTCGACGACGTCCTCCATCGGGATCACGACCTCGAAGACGCGGTCCTCGATGCCGCGTGACGCCACCACGTTGCCCATGTTGGAGCGCACCTTGTTCTCGTAGCCCGAATAGGTGTGCACGACGTACCAGCGACCCGGACGGTCGTAGGGGCTCTCGACGGGGACGATCTCCTCTTCCTCGTCCTCGCCCCAGCCCCCGAGCTCGCCCTCGGCCGAGGCTTCCTGGCCCTCGGTGGCGTCGAGCACCAGATCCGGCTGGCCCGGCCCGGCGGAGGTCCCCGCGGCGATCTCGTCCGTGATCTCCTCGGCGATCTCCTCGGCGACGGCCTCCTCGATCGCCTCGAGCACCGCCTCCTCGACGATCTCTTCCACGATCTCCTCGACGATCTCCTCTGCGGCCTCCTCGGCCACGACCTCCGCCACCTCTTCCTCCACTTCCTCGATCACCGCGACGTCCGCGATGGCCTCGAGCTCGGCCTCGTCCTCGGCCGCGACCTCCTCGATGAGCGCCTCGGTGGTCGACGTGCCCATGGCGGCCTCCTCGGGCGGCGCCTCTGCCTCCTCGCGCTCGGCCTCGAGCGCCTCCTCGACGTCCTGCTCGTCGCCGATCGCCAATGCTTCCTCTGCCTCTGAATGCGTCATGTCGCTCATGGGTGCCTACTTCGTGAAGAGAAGCGTGATGAGCTTGCCGAAGGCGAGGTTCAGCACGAAGATCAGGCTGATCATGATGATCAGCGTCGTCAGCACGACCGAGGTGTAGTTGATGAGCTCGGACCGCGAGGGCCACGCCACCTGACGCATCTCGTCGCGTACCTCACGGACGAACTGGACCGGCGTGGTGCGCTTGCGGCCCGAGGGGCCCTTCTGCGTCCGCGGCGCCGTCTTCGTGCCCGCAGGCGCGCGGCGGGTCGCCGGAGACCCATCGGCCTCCATCTGCCCCTGGCGCTGCATCATGCGCTTGGTCTCGCGGTTCACGGGTTTCGCCTCACATACGTCTCGTACATCGTTCTCGGGTGGTTACGTCCGGGGCAGGGCAGGAGGGACTCGAACCCCCAACCGCCGGTTTTGGAGACCGGTGCTCTACCAGTTGAGCTACTGCCCTCGGTGGGGTGCCTTCGGTTGCCCTCAAGCAGGTGGTTCTTCCCCCTGACCTGGGGATCGGCCTGCCAGAGTAGCACCGGCAGGTTGGGACCGGCTCAGCGGGTCTCCTTGTGCAGCGTGTGCTGGCGGTCCCAGCGGCAGAACTTCTTCATCTCGATCCGCTCGCGGTCGTTGAGCTTGTTCTTGGTCGTGATGTAGTTCCGCCGCTTGCACACCTCGCAGGCCAGCGTGACCTGGACCCTCTTCTCGTTCTTCGCCATGTCCAATCCTTCCTGGTCGCGGCCCGGGACACCCGGCCCGAGCTTGGTAGCGGCGGCGGGACTCGAACCCGCGACAACACGATTATGAGCCGTGTGCTCTGACCAACTGAGCTACGCCGCCAGGGGCGAGCCCCCTGTCGGAATCGAACCGACGACACCAGCCTTACCATGGCTGTGCTCTGCCGACTGAGCTAAGGGGGCGCCGCGGCTACCTTCCGCGAGCAGTCAATGATAGCCAGGGCACGGCACGGGCCGCCTCCGCTCCCCGCGGTTTCGGCACGTCAACAGTACCATCGGCCGATGCGGATCCGACTCGCCGAGGTGGCCGACGCCGAGGCCATGCGGACCATCTACAACGTCGAGGTCCTCGAGAGCACCAACACCTTCGACATGGTGCCCCGCACCAGGGCCGAGCAGGAGGCCTGGATCCTCGAGCACCGCGGCGTCCACCCGGCGGTGGTGGCGACCGAGCCCCCCGACTCGGGGTGGAGGGGCCCGTCGGGGCCAACGGCGAGATCGTCCTCGGCTTCGGCTCGCTCTCGCCCTTCCGGGAGCGCTCGGGTTACTCGGCCACCGCCGAGAACTCGGTCTACGTCGACCAGGCCCAGCGGGGCAAGGGGGTGGGCAAGGCGTTGCTGGCCGAGCTCCTCGTCCTGGCCTCGGCCCACGGGTTCCACTCGGTCATCGCCCGCATCGCCGGGCACAACGAGACCTCCATCGCGCTGCACCAGGCGGCCGGCTTCGAGCTGGTGGGCGTGGAGCGCGAGGTCGGGCGCAAGCACCGCCAGTGGCTCGACGTCGTCGAGCTCCAGCGCCTGCTCTAGTGTCCCGGGCGGAGCCCTCGGGCGAGCGGGATCAGGATTCGAGCACGGCGCTCTGGCCGTGGTGGGCCGGGAGCGCGGGCAGGCGTGAGCGGTCGATCCGCCACGACGTCGTCCAGCTGCCGAGCGGGAAGATGGCCACCGCCCACAGCACCATGACCGCCAGGACCATGCTGGCCGGGTCGGTGTGCACCAGCTCGTTCAGCAGGTCGGCGCCGCCGGTCAGGCCGATGAAGGGGACCACGGCCGAGAGGCCCAGCACGGCGTAGAGCATGCGGCCGGTCACCACGGGCGCCACGATGATGATCCCCCAGGTGAGGTACCAGGGCTGTACGACGGGGCCGAGCAGCACGAAGGCCATCATCGTGATGCCGAGGGCGCCGAGCAGGCCCAGGCGCTCGCGGTGGCGCAGGCAGTAGAGGGCCACGGCGGCGGCGGCCACCAGGCCGATGGCCCGGGTCAGCGTCAGCACCCCACCGAGACCGACCCCGATGCCGACCACATGGGCCGACCCGCTGATGAGGAGCCCCACGGCCGTGGCCGGGGCCATCCACGAGCGCACCGTGCCGGGCGTGCCCAGATTGGCGATCCAGCCCCAGCCGAGGCCCGACACCAACGAGAGGATCGCCATGACCGCCACCGTGATCAGGCCCGACCGGACGACGATGCGGACTCGCCGGCGCCAGTCCGCCGACGGCCCGGCCCATTCCCACGCCACGTAGACGATGCCCATGGCGGCGGGCACCTTGATGGAGGCCGCCAGCGCGCACAGCACGACGCCCCACACCGGGTGGCGGGTGCGCGCCGCCGTGACGCCGGCCAGCAGCAACCCCACCATGATGGCGTCGTTGTGGGCGCCGCCCACCAGGGCCAGCAGGGTCAACGGGTTGAGCACGGCCAGCACGAAGGCCGGGCCGGGATCGCGGCCGAACGACCGGGCCAGCTTGGGGATGCAGTAGGCGATCAGCGCGACGCCGGCGACCGACTGGAGCCGGAGCAGCAGGACCGTGACCAGCGCGTGGTGCAGGCTCAACGAGGCCGACCAGCCGGCCAGCATGAGGAAGAGCGGGCCGTACGGTGCGGCGGTGTTGATCCACAAGCGGGTCGACACCGGACACGTAGGGCCCCGAGCCCAGGGTCCCCGGGCCGTAGTGGTACGGGTTGATGTGGTGGCTCATCATCTCGCCCTGGGCGGCGTAGGAGAACACGTCGCGGCTGAAGAGCGGAGCCACCGCCATGAGCGGCACCAGCCAGAGGGCGAGCATGTAGGCCAGCTGGCGGATCGGCACGCCGGGTCGGGCCCGCAGCGTCTGGTAGAGGCCGAACCACACGCGGACGAAGAGGACCATGCCCCCGTAGACGGCCACGACCCCCGGGAGCATCAACGCGGTCGTCGGCCAGGTGGCCTCGCCGAAGAACCAGGTGCCCCCCATCTCGAGCTTGAAGGGCGAGCTCGGGAGGGACGCGCCGAGGCAGATGGACAGCACGGCGACGAAGCCCAAGAGCGCGGGGCGGCGCAGGAAGGTCCAGTCGCCGGGCTCGCCCGAGTCCGCCTCGATCCGCTCGGTCAGGGACAGGCCGCGGGAGAGACGGAGCCGAGCGACGTCGGTCCACATGGAGAGGCGGCGCAGGCGCGTGCCGCACCCGGTCCAGTACCGGTGGTGCAGGAGACATCGCGCTTTCGTCCACGGAGGTCCGTCTCACTTGTCGTGTCCGGCAACGGCCCGGAGCGAGGGAGAGCCCTGGGGGAGGGGCCCGCAATCGATCTGAAACAACATTGTAACGGCGGGCCCGAGGGTGGCAAGAGTCGAGGCACCCGACCATTTTCACAGTCTGTGCGTGGGCCGGGAAGGATTCGAACCTCCGTAGGTGTTAACCGGCAGGTTTACAGCCTGCTTCCTTTGGCCACTCGGACACCGACCCGCAGCCGGCGAGGTTACCGCGCCCGACCACCCCGGACCGGCAGGCGGCGCCGGTACGCTGAGCCCATGCCCACCTTTGACATCGTCTCGGAAGTCGACATGCAAGAGGTGCGCAACGCGGTCGACCAGGCCAACCGGGAGGCCGCCACCCGCTTCGACTTCAAGAACACCGACTCGGCCATCGAGCTCGGCGACAACGAGCTCGTGCTCCGCTCCTCCACCGAGGACCGCCTGCGCGCCCTGCACCAGGTGCTGGACGAGAAGCTGGTCAAGCGCCAGGTCTCCCTCAAGGCGTTCGAGGACGGGAAGATCGAGGAGGCCCAGAAGGGCACCGCCCGCCAGAAGGTGGCGATCCGGGCCGGCATCTCGTCGGACCACGCCAAGCGCCTGAACAAGTTCATCAAGGACCTCGGGCTCAAGGGCGTGTCGTCGCAGACCCAGGGGGACCAGCTCCGGGTCACCGGCAAGAAGCGGGACGACCTCCAAGAGGTCATCGCCAAGTGCAAGGCGGAGGACTTCGGCATCCCGCTGCAGTTCAACAACTTCAGGGACTGATCGGCCGCGACCGGCGGATCGGCCGGCGCCCTCAGTGCGGCGCCGGCTGGGATGTCGTCTCTTCTTCTTCGTGCGTGAGGTGCTCGTCGAACTCCTCGAGCTCCACCTTGAACAACCGGTTGAACAAGAGGAGCTTCACCACCCAGAAGACCCCGAACGACAGCACGTTGGCGAACAGCACGAGCAGTGTCTGCTCGGCGTGGTCCAGGTCGAGCGACGTGCCGATGTGCTTGGCCAGGGAGGCACCGACGATGGAGAAGGCGATGCCGAGGGCCGACATGGCCCAGAAGGGCACCACCTCCTTCAAGAAGTGGGACCGGCCGTGCTTGCCCCAGGCCCACTTGCGGTTGAGCCAGTAGGAGGGGAACGTGGCCACGAAGTTGGCGAAGACGGTGCTCGCCACCTCCGCCCCACAGGCGCAGCACGCCGTAGACCAAGAAGAGGACGAAGAGCGAGACGGCGGTCGAGATGACCGAGACCATCGTGTAGCGGAAGATCTTCCGACCCTCGTGCGTGTGCAGCCAGTCGTAGAGCGCCTGGAGGCGGGAGACCACGGTCAACACCCTAGCGTGGGCGCCAATTCATCGCCCTGTCTGCCGCCTGTGCATCGGCTGTGAACAGGCGGTTGGCGCGGGCGACCCGACCGAACCAGTGGGCGCTCGGTTTGGGCCGGCGCTCGAAGGTGCCCGGAGCCACCGCCACCAGACCGAATTTGGGCCCGTAGCCCAGGTGCCACTCGAAGTTGTCCAGCAGGCTCCACACGAAGTAGCCGCGCAGGTCGATCCCCTCCTCGAGGCACACGTGGGCGCTGCGCAGCGCATCGGACAAGAAGGAGATGCGCTCGGCGTCGTCGGCCGTGGCGATCCCGTTCTCGGTGATCGACCACGGGCCGCCCGCTCACGGCGGCCGCCCGGCGCACCGTGTGCTCGACCGCCTGGGGCCAGCGCTCGTCGCCCATCTGGGTCAGCGGGACGTCGGGGTCGTTGGGGGCCAGGCCGTCGGGGCCGAAGTGCATGCGCGTGTAGCACTGCACCCCCACGAAGTCGTCGCCGTCGGTCGCCCGCAGGAAGACATTCTCGAGCATCTCCTCGGCGGCGTCACGCAAGCGCCTCCCCACCCTCCTCGGCGGTGATCTCGGCCATGGACAGCGTGAGGCCCACCGGGAAGTCCCCGGGACCGGCGCGCAGCGCGTCGACCGCCAGTCGGTGCGCGCGCACCATCGCCTCGTTGACGGCGCCGTAGCGGGCAAAGTCCTCCTTGACCCCGGGCGGGTACTCGCCCTGGAAGTACCCCATGACCGCCACGACGTTGGGCTCGTTGATCGTGCAGGCCCATCCGATGAGGTCGCCCAGGTACGCGGTCGCCCGAGTCACGAAGCGGGCGAAGCGCTCGGGTGCCTCGGGCGCCTCCCAGCCCCCGCGCCGGGCCAGCCACAGCGGCGTCGTGAAGTGGTGAAAGGTGACGACGGGGATGATCCCGTGGCCGTGACAGGCCGCGCACATGCGCCGGTAGTGCTCCAGTGCCGCCAGGGAGAACTCACCCTCGGCGGGCTCGATGCGGCTCCACTCGAGCGAGAAGCGATAGGCGGTGAGCCCCATGTCGGCCACCAGCTCGATGTCCTCACGCCAGCGGTGGAACGAGTCGCAGGCGTCGCCGCTGGGCTCGAGGGTGCCGGACGCGGGATTGTGCTCCCAGGCCCACCAGTCGTTGTTCACGTTGCCGCCTTCGATCTGGTGCGCCGCCGTGGCGACACCCCAGACGAAGCCCGGCGGGAAGACGAGCTCGTTCCGCGCTGGCAGCGGGGGCGCCGGTGTCACGCTGCCGCAGGGTAGTTGCGGGCGCAGCGGCGTGCTCGGTGCCGACATACTGGCGGCCTGCGAACATGGGCGCATGAGCGCCTCGTTGGACTTCCTCGTCGATCTGCTTGACCTCGAACCGATCGAGGTCAATATCTTCCGGGGCATCCAGCCCAACGAAGAGCGCCAGCGCGTCTTCGGCGGGCAGGTGGCCGGGCAGGCCCTCATGGCGGCGGGGCGCACGGTCGAGCACGGACGGGTGCACTCACTGCACTCGTACTTCCTGCGGCCGGGCGATCCGGCGGTGCCCATCCTCTACGAGGTGGACCGGATCCGCGACGGCAGGTCCTTTACGACCCGGCGCGTCGTTGCCATTCAGCACGGTCGGGCCATCTTCAACCTCGAGGCCTCCTTCCACGACCTCGAGGAGGGCCTGGAGCATCAGTTCCCCATGCCCGAGGTGCCCGATCCCGAGTCGCTTCCCCCGCTCTTCGACCGCCTGGAGCCCTGGAAGGAGGAGCTGGCCGAGTGGTTCGAGCGGCCCCACCCGATCGACCAGCGTCACATCGGCGACCTCCCCTGGCACTCGCAGGGCGCCGGCGAGCCGTGCCAACGGCTCTGGATCCGGGCCGACGGGGAGCTGCCCGACGACCCGTTGCTGCACGCCTGCGTGGCCACCTACGCGTCCGACATGTCCCTCATCGACACCATCCTCGCCCCCCACGGCGTCCGCTGGGACGACGAGGACTTCATGAGCGCCAGCCTGGACCACTGCATGTGGTTCCACCAGCCCTTCCGGGCCGACGCGTGGCTGCTCTACGACATGGACTCGCCCGGTGGCGACGCACGGCCGTGGGCTGGCCCGCGGATTCCTCTTCGACCGCCAGGGAAGGTTGTGCGTCTCGCTCGCCCAGGAGGGCCTGACCCGGCTCCTGAAGCACGAAGGGCGCAGCGCAGCGCTGAAGCGCCGTCAGCGCGTGCCGATGGGCGTGTAGTCGCGGGGTTCGGAGCCGATGTAGAGCTGGCGCGGCCGGGCGATCTTGGAGTCCTGGTCGAGCATCTCCTGCCAGTGCGCCAGCCACCCCGACGTGCGGGGAATGGCGAAGAGCACGGGGAACATCTCGAGCGGGAAGCCCATGGCCTGGTAGATGAGTCCCGAGTAGAAGTCGACGTTCGGGTACAGGCGACGCGAGGTGAAGTACTCGTCGCTGAGCGCGATCTCCTCGAGCTTGAGCGCGATGTCGAGCAGCGGGTTCTTGCCGGTCACCTCGAAGACCTCGTCGGCCGTGCGCTTGATGATCTTCGCCCGCGGGTCGTAGCTCTTGTACACGCGGTGCCCGAAGCCCTGGAGACGCTGGCCCCCGGTCCCGGCCTTGACCGTCGCGATGAAGTCCGGCACGTTCTCGATGCTGCCGATGTCGGTCAGCATCCGGATGACGGCCTCGTTGGCGCCGCCGTGGCGGGGCCCGTAGAGCGCGGCCGCGGCCGCGGCGGTGGCGGAGTAGGGGTCCGAGTGCGACGAGCCCACCACGCGCATGGCCGTCGTCGAGCAGTTCTGCTCGTGGTCGGCGTGGAGGATGAACAGGACGTCGAGCGCGTGGGCCAGGACGGGATCGGCCTCGAACCGGGGCTCGGCGACCTTCCAGAGCATCGAGAGGAAGTTGGGGGCGAAGTCGAGGGAGTTGTCGGGGTAGACGAAGGGCATGCCGACGCTGAAGCGGTGCGCGGCGGCGGCCAGCGTGGGCATCTTGGCGATCAGGCGGATGATCTGCTTGTCGCGGGACTCGGGGTCGAAGATGTCCTTGGCATCGAGGTAGAAGGTCGAGAGGGCGGCGACGGCCGAGACCAGCATCCCCATGGGGTGGGCGTCGTAGTGGAAGCCCTCGAGGAACCGCTTGCGGACGTTCTCGTGGATGAAGGTGTGGTAGGTGACCTCGTGCTTCCAGGCGGCGAACTGCCCCTCGGAGGGCAGCTCGCCGTGGAGGAGGAGGTAGGCCACCTCGAGGTAGGTCGACTGCTCCGCCAGCTGCTCGATGGGGTAGCCGCGGTAGCGCAGGATCCCGGCGTCGCCGTCGAGATAGGTGATGGCACTCTCGCAGGCCGCCGTCGACATGAAGCCGGGATCGAAGAACCACACCCCGGGGAGGAGCTTGGCCCATTCCTCGGCCGCGACCCCGCCGTTGACGATGGGAATCTCCATGGACTCGCCATTGCGATTGTCCGTGATCGTGA
Organism: uncultured Acidimicrobiaceae bacterium; assembly: GCA_963774485.1. Taxonomy (GTDB): domain Bacteria; phylum Actinomycetota; class Acidimicrobiia; order Acidimicrobiales; family RAAP-2; genus Bog-473. The sequence goes on along the minus strand of CAVZFG010000017.1, from coordinate 85,765 downwards.
TGCTCTCGGCCACGTGAAGAGCCCTCCAGTCCCTGATTTCGGTGCGACCCGATCCTATGACCAGGATCGAGCGGGGTCGACACGCGGCCACCCGGGTGGCGCGGCACCACGACGCTGCGCTCAGGTGGCCGGGGCGACCTGCAGTGGCTGCTGGAAGACCGTGTTGGCCGTCTGGGCCTGCGCCGGGCGGGAGCAGGACCTGGACGGTGAGCACGTAGGCCGTGCCTGGCTTGACGCCGAAGGTCACCTGCGGCAGAGCCGCCGTGGCGCCGAAGACCAGGTCCGCCGTCTCGACGCGGGTCGCGGTCGCGCCCGATGTCTGATCCGCCAGAGAGAGGCGGACCGCAGCGTGCGGCTCGTCGAGCGTTCCCTCGTTGGCCACGACCACCGTCACCCCGATCTGCGCGGTCGGGCTGAGGACCGACACGTTCGACGGCGCGCCTGGCGGCGTCGGCAGTGCCGGGGGGTTCAGGCGCACCGTGCGCAGGACCACGTTGTGCGTCGGCACCAAGGTGGGCGACGTGGCGACGAGATCGAGCTGGGCCGCCACCGCACCCACCTGCCAGAGCTGCGGGTTCGTCACCCACACCGAGGCGGGAAGGCTGCCGTGACCGGGCATCGAGGCGAGTGACCTCCGGACCGAACGCCACAGCGCGTCCGAGTGGGACAGCAGGGCACCCGCAGCGGCAATGCGGTTCGTGGCCTCGGTCGCCGACATGAGGGCGGTCGGGGCGCTGGGAGCGGACCCGTCGGCCGGCGAGCCGGCGACGGCCTTGGGCTGCATGCCGAGGAACCCGTAGACGGCGGCCCGCAGGTCGGTCATGGACTGGGCCCGCTCGGCGAAGACGTCGGCGAACTGGGCGGCCACCGAGCCCAGCGGGCTCGAGGTCGCCGTGAGGTTCGCCCGCGCCGCCTGCAGGGACGTCTGCTGGACCGCGCCGTCGAGGCCGGCCTGGAGGCCCTGGCGGGTCTGCCCCGGCAGGCCGTTCAGCAGCGTGCGCACCTGGGACGAGGTGGCGTTCGACTGCTCGGCGAGGACCGTCCCCTGCGCCGCCAGCGAACGGTTGGAGTTGGCGTCGTAGCCCTGCGACTGCCGCGACACCTGGGTGAGCCCGCCAATGACGAGTGCGAGCACGATCGCCGCTGCCACGAGCAGGATGACCGGCCGGGCCGGTGATCGACGGCGCGCGCGGCGGCGTGGCCTGCGTGGCGACATCGCCACAGGAACCTACTGCGACGAAGGGTGCGTTACACCGCGAGGAACGACGAGTCCGGCGTCTCGCCTGCCGTGGTGAGCGTGCTCGCGCTCGAACGCCACTGCACCGTCGGGGCGATGGCCCGGACGTCCACCCGGTCGCGGTAGCGCTCGACCAGCTGGAGGATGCCGGAGATGACCTCGTCGGTCAGGAGGTGCGGCTCGAGGCCGAGATCGAGCAGCTTGGTGTTGGCGGCGTTGAAGTAGTGCTCTTCGTGTTCGACCCGGGGATTGGACAGGCGCTCGGCGATGTCGACCCGCGTCGGACAGACCCGCTTGACCGCCTGCGCCATGTCGCGCACCGAGAAGGACTCGGTGAACTGGTTGAAGACGCGGAACTCGCCCCGCTCGGCCGGGTTCTCGAGCGCCAGCGTCACGCAGGCCAGCGTGTCGCGGATGTTGAGCATGCCGCGCGTCTGGCCGCCGGCCCCGTAGACGGTCAGCGGGTGGCCCGTGACCGCCTGGACGCAGAACCGGTTCAGGACCGTCCCGAAGACGCCGTCGTAGTCGAAGCGGGTCGCCAGCACGGGATCGAGGTCGGTCTCCTCGGTCGACTGGCCGTAGACGATGCCCTGGTTCAGGTCGGTCGAGCGCAACCCCCAGACCCGGCAGGCGAACATGATGTTGTGGCTGTCGTGCACCTTGGACAGGTGGTAGAAGGAGCCGGGCTGCTTGGGGTAGGGGAGCACGTCGGTGCGCCCCTTGTGGGTGATCTCGATGAACCCCTCCTCGATGTCGATGTTGGGGTACCCGTACTCCCCCATCGTCCCGAGCTTGACGAGATGGATCGAAGGATCGGTCTCGGCGATGGCGTACATCACGTTCAGCGTGCCCACCACGTTGTTGACCTGCGTGTAGACCGCGTGCTCGCGGTCGATCATGGAGTAGGGGGCGGAACGCTGCTCGCCGAAGTGCACGATGGCGTCCGGTGCCGCCTCGGCGATCACGGCGTAGGTGAAGGCGGCGTCGGTGAGGTTGCCGATCCGCACGTTGACGGCGCGACCGGAGATCTGCTCCCAGCGCGTGACCCGGTCCGGCAGTGACGCGATGGGGACGAGGCTGTCGACCCCCATCTCGCGGTCGTACTCGCGGCGCACCAGGTTGTCCACGACGGTGATCTCGTGACCGAGCGCCGAGAGGTGCAGCGCGGTGGGCCAGCCGAGGTAGCCGTCTCCTCCGAGAACCAGAATCTTCATCCTCACCCTTCGCGTGTGCTCAGGCTCCGCTTTTGTTACGGAGTCGTGTCAGTCTCATCATGGGTCAGGACCCTGAATCCAGCCTGTGAACAGGCTGTAATTGCCGTGAGACCAGGAATTTTCCCTGGACGGTCCCGCAAAAGACGCTGGAATTCGGCGTCCGGCCGAGCGCTCCGAAGACCAAATCGTGCACAAATCTGCGCCCGAAGATGCCGACCGGCCGGGGCGTGCCGCCGCGGCGGTTCAGCCGCCCGGCTCGCCCCACAATGCCCGGCGCAGCCCCGATGCCCGGGTGATCGGACGCTCGATCGCGGCTCGAATCGAGCTCCTCCGTTCCGACCAGGATCAACCGCTCCCGGGCGCGGGTGGCTCCGGTGTAGAGCAGTTCGCGGGTCAGGACCCGCGAGTCGGCGCTCGGCAACAAGAACGCCACGACGTCGAACTGGGAGCCCTGGCTCTTGTGGACGGTCATGGCGTAGACCGTGTCCACTGCGGCCAGCCGGGCGGTGCTGACCGGCAGGACGGTGTCGCCGCGTCGGAACGCGGCCTCCATCGGCCGGACCTCGCCCCTGCACGACGACGCCGATGTCGCCGTTGAAGAGATCGAGCGAATAATCGTTCTCGGTGACGATCAGCGGCCGTCCGAGGTACCAACCCTCTCCTGGCGCGAACCCCTCGACCTCTGCCTCCAGCCAACGCTCGATTTGGCGTGTCCAGGCCGTCACGCCATCGGGTCCCCGCCGGTGGGCGCAGAGGAGCCGGAACCCTTCGAGGGCGTCGAGCGCGGCCTCGGCGTCTCCGTCCCGTGCCGCCTCGATCACCGCCCGGCCGCTCCCGACGGCACCGTCGTGGATCACATCGAGCTGCCTCGGCGTCGCGGGATCGGACGGATCGAGAGTCAGCCACGCCACGTTCGAGTTGTCCGGCCGCGAGCTCGGCCAGCGCGGCGTCCGCATCGCCCACCTGGACCGCCCGGGCGAACGCAGCGATGGCGCCCCCGTGACGCCGTACGTGTCGCAGCACGACCACTCCGTCGCCGATGGGAGACCGGACCTTCGTCTCCGTGCCCGGAACGTGATACCCGGTCGCCTCCTCGAGTTGCTTCCGGACGGCCTCGACCCATGCAGAGCGCCACGCGACGCGGGACCGACGATGTCGCCGAGCACGGCGCCAGCTTCGACCGATGCGAGCTGCTCAGGGTCGCCGACGATGATCAGCCGCGCGTCGGGCGGCAATGCCTCCGTCAACCTGGCCATCATGGACAGCGCGACCATGGAGGTCTCGTCGACGACGACGACGTCGTGGCGGAGCGGATTGGACCTGTTGTGCCGGAAACGGGTCCGGTTGCCGCCGCTGCGGCCGAGGAGACGATGCAGTGTCGTCCCGCGGAGCGTCGAGGAGCCGTTCCACGATGCCCGGGTCCAGAGCCCAGCTCGGTCGCCTCGCTGCGGACGGCTTCCTCGAGCCGCAGCGCCGCCTTGCCGGTCGGCGCCGCCAGGGCGATGAGGGGCGGCGTGGTGCCCTGGGCGGCCGCCTGCTGTTCGAGCAGCGCCAACAGCCGCGCCACGGTCGTGGTCTTCCCCGTCCCCGGGCCGCCGGCGATGACCGAGACCCGGCGCAGGACGGCGGCGGCGGCGGCCAGTGGTTGCAGGTGGTCAGGGTCCCCCGCACCGGGGTCGTCCTCCCTGAACAGCTGCGTCAGGCCCGACGCGCAGGAGCGCGATGTCGACGTCCAGCCACCTCGGTCTCGGCACCGCGCCAGGAGCTCCGTCGCCACCTGGCACTCGTCGAGCCAGAGGCGGTTCAGGTACAGGTTCGACCCGGCCAGGTAGAGGGGGTTGCCGTCCCCGACGAGCGGGCTCTGGGCCATTGCGTCGAGCCATGCCTCAGGATCCGGCCACGGCAGTGCGTCGAGGTCGGCTGGCGCAGATCGAGGTCTCTGCTGGCGGTCAGCCGGATGGTCCGCAGGTCGACGCACACGTGGCCGAGCCGCGGCGCCCGGGCGGCGAAGGCGATCCCGAGACCGACCTCCTCGCCACCGGCGCCCGGCGAGCTGCGCCAAGCCGACGGGCGACGTGGACGTCGGAGCCGGTGAGGATCCCCGCCCGGTTGAAGGCACGCAGGCTCCCGGATGCGCCGATGGCCACGGACGCGTCGTAGCGATCGAGGCCGACGCCGGCGGTCTCGACGGTCGTCACCGGTGCACCCCGCTGGTCGAAGAGGTCGCTCAGCGCCGTGACGAGCTCGGTCGGAGGGCACCACGACCAGACCCCGCAGGGCGTGTCCCCGACGAACGTGGGCTCGGCGGCGCTCATGCCACGCAGAAAGAGGTAGAGGACGCCGCCGAGATGCCGGGCGGGGTCGTAGGACTGGCTGGCGCCAGCGCAGGTATCGGTGCAGGGCGACCGAGTAGAGCAAGGCCTGAAGCGGATAGTGGGCCTCGGCCATCTCGGCCTGGATCACCGCCGGTCGGTAGTGCCACGCGGTGAGCGTCTCGTCGGGGGCACCGAGCCGGTTCGTCTTGTAGTCCGCCAGCACGATAGCGGCCGTCCGGTAGCCGCACCACCAGGTCCAGGCTCCCGGTCAGGTAGCCCCGCAATGGGCCGTCCTCGAGCGCCGGGTCGCGCAGCCGGTCTGCGTAGCCGTAGACCGGATCGCCCGGGTCCAAGTGCTCGACGAGCAAGGTTGCCAGGTCGGGCACACGTAGTTCGCCCTCCTGGCGCGCCTTCGCACCGTCACCGCCGACCAGTGGGAGCTCGAACCCGAGCTCGTCGAGCCGGTCGCCCCGCGCCACGTCGCGCAGCCGCAGACCCACCGCCGGGCCCAGCGGCGACTCGATGGCGGCGCAGAGTCCCCGTACTGACGTCGTCGTGGTTGCCCAGATCGACGTTGTAGTACGCCAGCTCGTGGCGCAGGGCCGCGTCCACCTCGGCGACAAGGTCGGGCGCCTCGAACGCGACCCGTTCCATGACGCCGTGGATCAGGGTGCCGACCAGCGTCCCAGCCGGGCATCGCGGCCAACGCCAGGGTCACCGAGCGGAGTCGGGTCTCGTCCTCGTCGTCGTGGGAGACCGCGCCGGCCGGGACCCCGGAGGGAGGCGCCGGCAGTCTCCTCGTCCAGCGTCAGCTCCGCCTCCGACTCGCTGGCGATGGCCGGGTGCTCGTGCGCTGCATCGGTGATCGACGAGTACGAGACGACGCCGCCAGTTCGTGTCGAGGCCGCGGTCGAAAACGGCGACCTCGAGCTCGGACGAGCTCTCCGAGGTCGTGGTGCCACCGGATGTCCGGTGGCTGTCGGACGTGCTCGACCGAGACCGCCGGGCCCAGCGCGGTGAACGCCGACACGACGGCGGCAGTCGGGTTGCGCCCGCTTCCCGCTCGCCGGGATCTGGCCGTCGGGTCCCCGATCGAAGAGGAGGCGCGAGCAGCGACGAGTTCTTCGTGTCCTTGGCTCCGGCCCACCACAGCACCGCCTGGTGGCGGGCGCGCGTCAGGGCGACATAGAGCAGACGCAGGCTCTCTCCCTGCTCCTCCGCCTCCTGCAGCTTCTTGTGGGCCGTCAAATCGGGGCCCGGGCACCCGACGTCGATGGTGCGCTCGTTCGTGCTGTCGGGGTCGTGGAAGACCGGGACATCGATCGGAAAGGCCCAGCCGTCCCAGGCGTACGGGATGAGCACGACCGGAAACTCCAATCCCTTGCTCCGGTGGACCGTGATGACCTGCACCGCCTGCGCATCCGACTCCAGCCGGCGGGTCCGCTCCTCGTTCTCGCTGTCGCGGTCCGCCTCCAGAATGCGCCGTCCCAGCCAGTTGGCGAGGGCCGTCGGACCCACACCTTCGGTGACCGCCGCATCGTGCAGCAGCTGCGCGACGTGACGCAGGTCGGTCATGAACCGCTCCCCCGAAGGGCGACGCAGCACCCGGAGCCGGAACGTCGCCGGCGCTCGTGACCGACTCGTAGAGCGTGGCGACGCCCCTGTCGCGCAGGAGGCGACCCCACGTGTGCAGCCAGCCGTGGAGATCCTCCCAGCGCTGCACGTCCTCCTTGTCCGCCACCTGCTCCGCCGACCAGCCGATGAACTGCGTCATGGCCGCCAACGACGCCCGGTCGCTCGACGCGGGCTGCTCGAGCGCCTCGAGGAAGCGCAGCCATTCACGTGCCGGACCTGACGCGAACACCGACCCGGCCCCGCCGATGACCGCAGGCACGTTCGCGCGCGAGCAGAGCGTCGCACACCGTCGTCGCCTGCCGGTTGGACCTGACCAACACGGCGATGTCTCCCGGGTGCAGCGTGCGGCACTCCGTGCCGTCGCGGTGACGCGTCGTGATCTCCGGCTCGGCCTCGAGGAGCTCGACCGTCTGCGCGGCCAGGTCGCGGGCGATGAGGTCACGCGCTTCGGACGCCCTTCACCTTCTGCTGGTATGTGGGCACGAGGCCGTCCGCCGTGTGCACGACCCGCACGCGCAGCGGGGCGGCCACGGGCGCTCCGACCAGCCGGGGCTGCAGATTCGGGGGAGCGGCCCTGACGTTGCGGTAGGTGATGCCCGACTGACCGAGCTGGGCACCGTCGAACAAGGCGTCGTAGGCGTCCAGTAGGCCTTGTCGCTGCGCCAGTTGACGTCGAGCGTCCACTTGGACTGCACGGTGGCCTTCGCCTTGAGGTACGTGTGGACATCGGCACCGCGGAAGGCGTAGATCGCCTGCTTCGGATCGCCGATGAGGACGAGCGTCTTGCCGTCTGCGTCGAAGGCGCCGCTCATGATGTCCCACTGCACGGGATCGGTGTCCTGGAACTCGTCGACCAGCACGACGTCGTAGCGCTCACGCAGGCGGGCACGCGCCAGGGAACCCCGTGACGGATCGCGCAGGGTGGCACGAAGGCGCAAGAGGACGTCGTCGTAGGTGAGGATCTTGAGGGCGCGCTTGCGCTTCTCCATCTCCTTGCGCACGCGCTCGGCGAAACGGCGGCGCGTCGGTTCCAGCTCTTCCCCGTCCGACAGCGGCGGCACGACGTCGGCGTCGGGGATGTCGAGAACCTTGCGGGCGACCTTGCCCGCCTCCTCCCGCGAGAAGGCGATCGTGTTCTCCCGATGGGCGAACTTCCGGAGGTAGAGGTCGTCGACGACCTCGTCCACCAGGTCGCGCACGTCCTCGACCAGCGTCACGTCGCGGTCGACGTCGCCGGCCGTGCCGAGCCCGTAGAGGACCTGCAGGCAGAACCCGTGTGTCGTCTCGATCGTGGCGGCGTCGAAGTCGGCGATCGCCTTGGCCAGCCGGTCTGCACCGCCGCTCCTGCTCGGGCGTGGCGCAGCGGCGAGGAGCCGCAAGATCTCGTCGTCGGCCGGGGTCTCCCTTCCGGCCAGGACATCGACCAAGCCGTCGAAGGCGCGCACCAACCGGTCCCGCACTCGCTCGCGGAGCTCTCCCGTGGCCATGCGGGTGAAGGTGATGACGAGAAGACGGTCGATCGGCAGGTCGTCTTCGGCCACGTACCGGGCCGTGAGCGCGGCGATCGTGAAGGTCTTGCCGGTGCCCGGCACTCGCCTCGAGCAGCGTCGTTCCTCGCGGCAGCGGACCGCAGACCTCGAACGACGGGACCTCCTCGTCCCCGAATCCCACCACGTGGAGCGACGTCACCGGAGCCTCAACCTCTCGAACTCCAAGAACCCGTCCCAGAGCAGGCGGGCGTAGACGCCGAACCGATGGGGCTCGGGGGGGTCGAGATCGGTGCCCTCTCCTGCGGCCGGATCGCCCGTGCCGGCGACCATCTCGGCGAACGACAGCTCCTCCCCGAGAACGAACCGGTGCTCCTTGTCCCTGTTCTCGTTCTCCCACTCGTCTCTCGACTCCCATTCCTTCCGCGCCGTCTGGGCGGCCTCGCCGGGTTCCCGACCGAGTGCCCGGTCGGCGGCATAGGCGGCGGAGGTCTTGCAGAAGAGGGGCAGGGGCTCGCGCATGCCACGGCCGAAGAGCCCGACGAGAACGGCCAGATGCGCCCGCGCCAGGTCTCGGCGTTTCTGCGGCTCCGCGTCGAGTGGCCCGATGGTGGCCACGGCCACGGCACGCCGTGCAGCCCTTGGGAGTCCGACCGATCGTCTGCGTCTCGAACGGCACCTCGGGATAGGTCGCGCTCAAGGCCAGGAGGCGCAGCCACGCGCTCAACCGCAACGCCGGCTGCATCCTCCGATAGGTCACCATCGGGACGACGTCGCCGCGCACGCCGGCCACCGTCCCGACCACGGCGGGGAGGCCCGGCAGGTCGACGTGGACATCGAGTGACGTCGCCGGGACGTCCCGGAGGTGGGTGCCGGCCTCGACCAGCTCTTCGACGTCGTGCTTCATTTCGTCGAGCACCGGGTCGGCCAGCGCCGCCGGCGGCAGCTCCCCCCGGCCGTCTCGGCCCTCTCACAGTCGTCCCAGCTCGCCCCGTCGAGGCGGGCGCGCGAGGATCCGCTCTGCAATCCCCCACTTGGTGAGGGCGTCCGGGTCGATCGGGATGGCGTCCTCGTACTCGTGGGTCCGGTCCCACAGCGAGACCCCGAGCCGCTGGCGCAAGAACACCTTCACGGGGTCGCGGAGGAACCGGTCCAGCAGGTCGACGTCGACGGTCTGGGCCTCGAAGTCCAACGGGTGGGCCAGGAACGGCCGAAGTCGCCGCTCCGGCGCCAACGCCGGCGCGTGCACCCTCGAGGTGGAGCCTGTCGAAGCTCCAGGGCCGGCCGGGATGAGCTTGCCCGGCACGTAATTCCGCGGGTCGAAAGGCTGCAGCGGGTGCTCGACGACGACGGCCTGGCGCGCTCGGCCCGTCGGGGCATGGACGGTGTGGTCCACCACGTCCAACAGCTCCCCGACGGGCACCGCCGGGGGGCGGGGCTGGTTCGAGCGCTCGTCGTGGCCGCTGTAGGTGATCACCAGATGCTGACGGGCGGCGAGCAGCGCATCGAGCAGGAGCTGACGGTCCTCGCTGCGTGCGTCACGGTCGCCCACTCGTGGGTCCTGCGCGGTGATGTCGTCGCCGTCGCGCTCGATATGGCGCGGGAAGCTGCCGTCGTCGAGGCCGAGCAGGCACACGACCTTGTGCGGGATGGAGCGCATGGGGACCAGGGTGCACACGGTCATGTGGCCGGTGCAGAAGTTGGCCCTCGTCGCCTTGCCCTTCAGTCGCTCGGCCAGGAGCGAGCGGACGTCGTAACTGCCGAGAGTGACGGCGCTGTCCTCGCCCTCCGTGGTCGCCTCCTCGACGAGCCGGTCGAGGAGCGCGGTCAGCTCCGCCCGCTGCCAGGCCTCGCCCGGCGACGTCATCGTCAGCGAGTCGGCCATGGACGCGAGCTCGAACGCCCATTCGCGCATGGTGCGGTCGGCCGAGAGCCCGTCGACGGCGGTGTGCAACCGCTCGATGAACTCGGCCAGACGACCCGCCAGCTCGATGTCGCCGCTCTCGACGTCGTCCAGGGGGAGCGTCTCGGCGAACAGCCGCTTGACCGTCCTCGGCCATCGCCACGCCGAGCAGGACCCGGTCCAATCCGGAACGCCAGGTGTTGGCCCCGATGCGTCCGAGCTCGAAGGCTTGCCGGTGAGCGGCGTCGAAACCCCAGCGCACATTCGACTCGCGCACCCACTGTTCGAGGCGCGCCAGGTCGTCGTCGGCGAAGCGGAACCGCCGCCGCACGGGCTCGCGCCCGGCCAGGTCCAGCACCTGGCTCACCGTCATGCGTGCGGTGGCGAGCTCGAGCACGTCGGCGAGGACACCCATCACAGGGTTGGTCTGGCGCAGCGAGCGGTCAGCCAGGCGGATCTTGAGCTGGCGCGTGCCGTCGACGCGACCTCCCTCGTCGTCATGCGCGCCGAACGTTGCCTGGATGAGTGGGGCGAAGTGCTCGATGTCGGGGCACATCACGATGATGTCGCGCGGCTCGAGCTCCGGGTCCTCCGCCAGCCGGTGAAGGATGGCGTCGCGCAGGACCTCGACCTGGCGGCCCCGGCCGTGGCAGGAATGCACGCGGATGCTGTCGTCGTCGGTCGCCAACAGGGGGCGAGCGTCGCCGTCGCTCACGGCCGCCGGCGAACGGTCGGCCCTGACGTCGTCCTGGATCCGCTGCAGCAGGGTGGGCGCACCCTCGCGCGCTCCGCCATGGCCTCCTCGGCGTGGGTCTGCGCCCCGCCGAGGACGAGTTGCATCTCGCGGGCGTCGCGGCCCCACGACGCGAGCAGCGGGTTGTGCGGCGCCGACGCCGTGACGTCCTCCCGGCGCGGGAGGTGCCTGGTCCCCGGACCGACCTGCTCTTCGAGGCGCCTCCACAGTTCGGGCGACGGGTGGAGGAGGAACAGATGGACGTCTCGCTTACTGGCGACGGCGTCGAGAGCGTCGAGGTAGCTCGCGGGCAGCCGGGTCAGGCCGAACAACGAGAGTCGTCGCGGGAGGTCGAGGAGGTCGCGCTCTTCCCGCAGCTTGCGGCAGGCGGTCTGCAGGTGCTCCGCCGGACTCGGTCGGCCGATGCGTTGCGCGGAGCAGCCGCCAGAGCTCGAACTGCCAGACCGCCTCATCGAGCTGCGCCGATCCCGCAGCCCAACGCTGCAGCATGTCGGGCCGGTGCACCGCGTAGCGGTCGAACAGGTCTGCCACGTGCCGGACGATGGAGAAACGACGATTCGGCCTCCTCCGGCGTCCCCGGCTCGGCTTCGTCGCTCGTGACGCCCGGCATTGCGGATGTGATCGGCCAGTGGCGCCAGCCACGGTTCGTCGAAGTGCTCCTCGACGACCTCCATGAGGGGCCACACGGCGCGCTCGGGCAACCACGGGTCGGCCTTGGGGTCGTTCCCGGTCGCCCGGGCCAGCGCGGTGGAAACCAGCGACCCGGGGAACGGGAACGTCGATGTTGGCGCACACGCCGTCCTGCCTGCCGGGCGCCCGCCCCCAGGTGTGCGGACAGGCGCTGCGTCAGCCACCGCTCGATGCCGCTTGTGGGGACCGACACCACCTCGGGTGTCATGGGGTCCTCGAGTGGCTCCGCGACGAGCTGGGCCAGCATCGACACCAAGCGCGTCGGCCCGCTCAGATCGGTGGACGTGGAGCATCTCGGCAGACTACGTCGCCGGTGTTCGGGTGCCTCAGAGCGCCGTGGTGGCGGCCCCGCCTTCGGGCAGGGCGAGGATGTTCTGCTCCCCCGGCTCGCCGGCTCCCTCGTCGTCGTCCATCTCGACCGCCTGCAGGTGCCGCGGTGCGGCGTCGATGGGCGACAGCTCCGTGATCGGTGGTCCGTCGCCGCCCACGACGCCGAGGCCGGGGAACTTGCGGGCCGAGACCAGGACGCGGGACTCGAACGAGCCGACCGCCTTGTTGTAGGCGTCCACGCTCGAGGTGAGGCTGCGCTGCAGCGTCTGCATGTGGCCGGTCATCACGCGCAGGCGGTCGTAGAGCTCGGCCCCCAGCTGCTGCACCTCGCGTGCGCTCTCGGCGAGGGTCTCCTGCTGCCAGCCCAGGGCCACGGTGCGCAGCAGCGCGATCAGGGTGACCGGCGTGGTGAGCAGCACGCTGTTGGACATCGCGTACTCCTGCAACGCCGGGTCCGACTCGAAGGCGGCCGCCAGCAGCTGATCGCCCGGTATGAAGGCGACGACCATCTGCGGCGAGCGCTCGAACTGCTTCCAGTACTCCTTCTTGGCGAGCTGGTCGATGTGCGTGCGCAACTGGCGGGCGTGCTTGGCCTGGCACACGACACGGGTCTCGTCGTCGTCGGCGTCGAGGAGTTGCAAGAAGGCGTCGAGCGGCACCTTGGCGTCGACGACGATCTCGCCACCGCCGGGCATGTGCACGATCATGTCGGGGCGCAGCCGGCCTCCGTCGGACGTCGCCGAGACCTGCTCGTCGAAGTCGCAGTGCGGGAGCATGCCGGCCATCTCGGCCACCCGGCGCAGCTGGATCTCGCCCCATCGCCCGCGCGTCTGCGGCGACCGCAGCGCCGTCACCAGGTTCCGGGTCTCCTTGCGCAGCTGCTCGTGCCCGAGATGCAGCTGGGCCACCTTCTCGCTCAACCCCTCGTAGGCGCCCTTGCGCTCGAGCTCCATCTCCTGCAGCCCGCGCTCGTAGCGGGCCAGCGTCTCGCTCAGCGGGTCGAGCAGGCTGGGCGATGGCCTGCTGGCGCTGGTCCAGGTCGCCCTGCGCCGCCGTGCGCGCCTCGTTGAGCCGGGTGTCGGCCAGGGTCAGGAACTGCTCGTTGTTCTTGGCCAGGGCGTGGGCCGACAGCTCGGCGAACGTCCCCGCCAGCCGGGCGCGCTCGTCCTCGGCCCGCGCCTGCGCCTCGTCCGCCGACCTCTGCAGGAGGTCCAGCTCCGAGACGCGCGACCGCCCGCGCCGTCTCGGCCGCCGCGGCCGCGTCCGACACAGCCCTCGAGCTGCACCGCCTGTTCGGCCAGGGCCGCCTGCGCGTCGGCCAGCCGCCCCTCGGCGAGCCGGACGGTGGCGGCGACACGGGCGCTGCGCACCAGATGCCAGGCCACCGACGGCCAGCCCGACGGCCAGCCCGATGACCACTCCGAGGACCATGAGGCCAATGTAACGACGGGGTGTGTCAACTACGGGGACCGCCTCCGAGCAGGCTCCTCGCCTCAGGCACGGAGCGCGGCGCGCAATCTGGGGGTCGTCACGCCGCGGCGGAGCCGATAGCGTGACGGGGATGCCGTTCAAGCTCGGTGGCAGCACGAGGGGTGCGCCCGGACAGTGGACGTCGAGGCCGAGGACCGCCCCGCATGCAGATCGGGCCGCTGGTCATGGAGCAGCCGCTGTGGCCGCGCACGATGCCCGAGCCCCACGAGGTCGACCGCCTGTTCGCCCAGGTCTTCGCCCTGGTCGGCGAGGGCATCGCCGGAGCGACCCACGCCTTGTTGGCCGGGGACCGCGACGCGGCCAAGGAGCTGGTCAAGCGCGACGAGGTCATCGACAAATTGATCGGGCAGATCTCGACGACGGTCCAGCAGCAGCTGGTCCACGGCGAGACCACCGCCGACGAGCGCCGCGAGTACGTGGCCATCCTGCGCATGCTCCCCGACATGGAGCGCAACGGCGACCTGGCCGAGCACATCGCCCGCCGGGCCGCCCGCGGCCTCGGCGCCGAGATGTCGGCCCGCAGCCGGGGCCTCGTCGAGCGCATGGGCGAGGTGGCCACCACCATCTGGCGCGAGACGGCGGATGCCTTCGCCGAGCGCTCCGCCGCGGCCGCCTCCTCCATCGACGACCTCGACGACGAGCTCGACGACCTGCACGTCACCCTGACGGCCGAGCTGGTGGCGGGCACGATGCCGCTGCCGGTGGCGATCGAGCTGGCCATGGTGGCCCGCTTCTACGAGCGCTTCGGCGACCACGCCGTCAACCTGGCCCGCCGCATGTCGACCCTGGTGGTCGGCGGCCCCGAGCCGGTGTCGTCCGGCCCCGACTGATCCGCCGGGCTCGGCTGCGGCGGGCCTCAGCTGCGCAGAGCCAGCAGCTCCTCGGCGATCTGCACGACGTTGAGCGCGGCGCCCTTGCGGAGGTTGTCGCCCGAGACGAAGAGCGCCAGGGCGTTGGGCGCACCCTGGGCCCGCCGGATGCGGCCGACATAGGAGACGTCGCGGCCGGCCGCCAGGAGCGGCGTCGGGATCTCCGCCAGCTCGACGCCCGGCGCGGTGCGCAGCACCTCGGTGGCCCGCTCGGGGGTGAGGGGCCGCTCGAACTCGCACACGATGGCCGCCGAGTGCCCGGTGAAGACCGGCACCCGCACGCAGGTGGTGGTCACCGCCAGGTCCGGGATGCCCGAGGATCTTGCGGGCCTCGTTGCAGTACTTCTGCTCCTCGTCGGTCTCGAGCGAGCCGTCGTCGACGATCGTGAACTGCAGCGGGATGACGTTGTGGGCGATCGGGACGGGGTAGACGCTGCGGGGCGGGTAGTCGACGGCCGCGCCGTCGAAGGTCAGGTCCTGGGCCCGGTCGACCGTCTTGTCCAGCTGCTCGGCCAGCTCGCGCACGGCGTCGACGCCGCCGCCCGACACCGCCTGGTACGTCGAGACGACGAGCCGCCGGAGCCCGGCCTCGTCGTCCAGGGGCTTGAGGACGGGGATGGCGACCATGGTGGTGCAGTTGGGATTGGCCACGATGCCCTTGGGGATCGAGCGCAGGGCCTCGGCGTTGGCCTCGGGGACGACGAGGGGCACGTCGGGATCCATGCGCCAGGCCGAGGAGTTGTCGATGACGGTGGCGCCGGCGGCGGCGAGCCGGGGCGCCAGCGGCGGCGCGACACCGAGGCCGGGGCCGAGCACAGCGCGAGGTCGATGCCCGAGAGGTCGGCGCGTCTCGGCGTCCTCGACGACGACGTCGCCGTCGCCCCAGGGCAGGGTGGAGCCGGCGGAACGGGCGGAGGCGAGATAGCGCATGGAGTCGACCGGGAAGTTGCGCTCGGCCAGGATGGAGCGCAGCACCACGCCCACCTGCCCAGTCGCTCCGACGATGGCGATCCGCATCGGGCAATTGTACGGGACGACGGCGCGCCGGGGGCGATGGTCCCCGTGCTCAGACCTCGAGCGGGCGGCGCCCTTCGAGCGCGCGCCCGAGCGTCAGCTCGTCGGCGTACTCGAGGTCGCCACCCACCGGCAAGCCCGCTGGCCAGCCGGGAGACGACGACGCCCCGGGGCGCGAGCTCGCGGGCGACCAGCATCGCCGTGGCCTCGCCCTCGAGCGTGGGGTTCGTGCAGACGATGGCCTCACGGATGACGCCCCGGCGTCGATGCGGTCGAGGAGCTCGCGCAGGCGCAGCTGCTCCCGCCCGATGCCGTCGAGCGGGCTCAGCGCGCCCCCGAGCACGTGGTAGCGGCCCTTGAACCCGGTGCGCTCCACGGCGACGATGTCGCGCGGGTCCTCGACGACGCAGATGACCTCGGGGTCGCGCCGGTCGTCGCTGCAGACGGCGCAGAGCGCACCCGACTCGGCCACGTTGAAGCAGACGTCGCACAGCGTCGTGCGCTCCTTGACGGCGATGATGGCGTCGGCGAGCCGGCGGGCGTCCTCGCCCGGCACCTTCAAGATGTGGAAGGCGATGCGCTGGGCCGACTTCGGCCCGATGCCGGGCAGGCGGCCGAGCTCGTCGATGAGGGAGCGGAGCGGCTCCGGTGTACATCTCCTAGCCGGCGACCTCGCTGGCGCCGGGGAAGGCCTGCAGGAGGCGCGCCTCGGCGGCCGATGCCTGATCGGTGGACGCCGTCCTCGACGTCGCCGGCGTCGAAGTCGCGCCGGTCGACCTCGCTCGAGCGTCGGCCGCGGCTCCCGGGACCGCCGTGCCGGCACGCCGGCGGACGGGCCGCCGCCGGGTGCCGCCGGCGGTGCCACGGTCGTCGTCGATGTCGAGCACCAGGGTACCGGGGTACCGAAGTGCGCGGCGAGCGCCGCCTCCACCGGGGGCCAGCTCCGGCGCACTGGTCCCGGTGGGCCGCGTTGGGCAGCGCGAAGTGCGCCCCGCTCGTCGACCGCGACGAACGCCGGCGCTGTAGAGGGCCTTGGCCCGTGCCGGCAGGGTACGCAGGATGCCGTCGCCCCAGGCCTCGGTCAGGCTGTCGCGATCGACCGTGCCGGCTCGGCGTCGCGGCCGTCGGTCCGGGCGGCGGGCGCGCGGTGCTCGGGCGCCGCGGGATGGGTCGGGTGCCGCGTCGGCGGGGGCCGGCCCCGAGGCCGAGGAGCGCCGCAGCCCCTTGGCTGCGCCGCACGGCACCGATGGAAGGGCGGCGCCCCACCTCGGCCGGCCGGACGCTCGGCGCCGGTGCGGGACGGCGGCCGGAGGGCCGGCGCCCGACTCGCCGGCCGGTGACGCGGCGCCGCTCCGGCGGACGCGCCCGGACGGGGGAAGGCGGCGGCGCCCCGAGACGCGACGCGCTCGAGCACGCTGACCCGCTCCGACAGCGCCTCCATTCCCGAGTCGAGGTCCGGCCGCACGGCACGCACGGCGGCGATCTCGAGCACCACCTGGGCGTCGGGCGCCTCCCGCATGTCGACCAGCGCGTGACCCAGGATCTCCATGCTGCGCACCACCCGGGCCAGTCCCATCGCCTCGGCCAGCGCCGCGAACCGCTCGAGCGACGGTCCCGGACACCGCGCACAGCTCGGGCGCCAGCGCGGCGAGGAAGACCTGGCGGAGGTCGTCGATCAGCTCGGTCGCCAGCTGCTGCGGGCCCCAGCCTCCGGCCAGCAGCGCGCTCAGCGCGACCAGCACCTGGCCCACGTCGCCGTCGGCCAGCGCATCGAGCACCTGCGGCGAGCTCGGGCCGGGCCGCGTCGGCCGAGCCCGACGCCACGACCTGGTCCAGCGCCGAGAGCGCGTCACGGGCCGAGCCCCGGCCGCGCCGCACCGCCGCCTCGAGCGCCTCCTCGTCGACCTGCAGTCCGGCCTCCTCGTTGACCGACTCGAGCAGGTCGTGCAGGGTCTCGGCCCCCAGCAGGCGGAACTCGAGGTGCTGCGTGCGGCTGCGGATGGTCGGCGGCACCTTCTGCGGATCGGTCGTCGCCAGCACGAAGACGACGTGGCTCGGCGGCTCCTCCAGCGTCTTCAGCAACGCGTTGGCCGCCGCCGTCGAGAGCATGTGGACCTCGTCGACGATGTACACCTTCCATCGCCCGGGGGTGCCCAGCCCGGCGTGGGCGACCAGGTCGCGCATGGCGTCCACGCCGTTGTTCGATGCGGCATCGAGCTCGTGCACGTTGAGCGAGCTGCCCTGGGTGATCTCGATGCACGACGTGCACATGCCGCAGGGCTCACCGTCGACGGGCGCCTCGCAGTTGAGCGCCTTGGCCAGGATGCGCGCCGAGGAGGTCTTGCCCGTCCCCCGGGGCCCGCTGAAGAGATAGGCGTGCGACACCCGGTCGTCGCGCACCGCGCTGCGCAGCGCCCGGACCACGTGGTCCTGGCCCTTGATCTCGTCGAATCGCCCCGGCCGGAAGCGCCGGTAGAGGGAGACGAAGGGGGCGTCGGCCATGCCGGCCGAGCCTACCCATGCGGTCAGACACTGCCGGCCGGTGCTCGGTGCGGCGGCCAGGTTGGCTACGGCACCCGGCCATACCCGCTGAGAGCTGCTGCCTTCCGACCCTGACTCGATTCACGAGCGGCCGTTGCGCAGGACCCGGCCACCGCACCCAACATCGGGACGGCGCGTGCGTCCAGGCTAGCGGCTCACCCCGGACAGGTTCCTACGACAAGGTCGGCCTCTGCCCCGGCCGCTCCCGGGCCGATCCCCTCGACCAGGTCCGACACCACGGGGCACCTCTCGAGCGGGACGGATTCCCGAGCCGCCATCAGGCGGAACTCGGCGAGAAGTGCTTCGGCCGGATTCTTCCCGGCCTCCGAATCGCCTGACTCGCTCGAACCCGTCAGCCGCCACCTGCCCTTGCTCCCGATGGCCGTCACGACGGGCTGCGTGCCGCCCGGGACCCCGGCCGGCTCGACGGCGCAGTGCAGGCTGCGTTCGAGCGGCCCAAGTCCCGGCGAATCCTCTTGAACATCTCAGCCCCCCGCCTGGTCCGCTCCATTGCCTCAGGTCTCTCCTACATCGGCGTTGTGCTGACTCCCCTCGATCTACGCCTGCTCAATTCACCGAGGGTCGCTGGTCGTGAACCTAAGGTGAACGATGGCACGGCCGATCGGCAGGTTCGTCCACCCATCGGCCCGTCAAGGGCTGTCCGTCCCGTTAGCCTGACCAGGCTGCAGTCCGGGAGGAGTGCGAGAGCGGCCGAATCGGCACGACTGGAAATCGTGTGTTGGGCAACCAACCGTGGGTTCAAATCCCACCTCCTCCGCTTCGCGAGAAGGACTCAATTCCTTCGGACTCCCGACCGATAGGTCAACGTGGACCCCACGCTCGGCCCGAAGGCCGGTGAGCCCTGTGCCGGGCTGCCGGTGCGAGAGCACGGGGACGGCGTCGCGCACTGCGACGGCCGTGTCACCGTCGATCTTGTCTTCACTGCATCATGACCACTGACCTGTTCGACGAGTCGGAGCTTGAGGCGGACGAGGTCGACTTCCCCTGGGACGAGTTCTTGCCGGACGAGGACGACGCCGAGCTCGAGGCTTCCGAAGAAGAGGTGGAGGACGAGCTTGAGGAGCTCGAAGCGGACGACGCGGAGCTCGACTGGGAAGCAGCGATGTACGCGGAGGATGCCGAGGCTGACGCGTCCTCCAATGCCGACGCCGCCCTGGAGAGAATCGAACAGATCGTGTGGCAGTCGTCGTTGGAAGAGGAAGCGGCAGCCGAGGCGGAACGGGCTGCGGCCGAAGAGGCCGCCCGGATCGAGGCAGAACGGGTTGCGGCCGAAGAGGCCGCCCGGATCGAGACCGAACGGGTTAGGGCCGAAGAGGCCGCCCGGCTCGAGGCGGCGCGGGCTGCGGCCGAAGAGGCCGCCCGGCTCGAGGCGGCGCGGGCTGCGGCCGAAGAGGCCGCCCGGCTCGAGGCGCGAACGGGTTGCGGCCGAAGAGGCCGCCCGGCTCGAGGCAGAACGGGTTGCGGCCGAAGAGGCCGCCCGGCTCGAGGCAGAACGGGTTGCGGCCGAAGAGGCCGCCCGGGTCGAGGCAGAACGGGTTGCGGCCGAAGAGGCCGCCCGGCTCGAGGCGGAACGGGCTGCGGCCGAAGAGGCCGCCCGGATCGAGGCGGCGCGGGCTGCCGCCGAAGAGGCCGCCCGGCTCGAGGCGGCGCGGGCTGCGGCCGAAGAGGCCGCCCGGCTCGAGGCGGCGCGGGCTGCGGCCGAAGAGGCCGCCCGGCTCGAGGCCGAACGGGTTAGGGCCGAAGAGGCCGCCCGGCTCGAGGCCGAACGGGTTAGGGCCGAAGAGGCCGCACGCTGGGAAGCGGAGGTCGCCGCGGCCGAAGAGACTGCACGCTGGGAAGCGGAGCTCGCCGCGGCTGAAGAGGCTCGACGTTGGCGGGCGGAGGAGGCGGCGAGGGCGGTGGCAGTAGGGGCCGTCGCACAGCGTGCCGCGGCGGCAGAGCGAGTGGTGGCAGGGCGCGAGGCAGAGCCGGCGCAAATCTCAGAGGAGGAGTCGCAACCGCCCGCAATTCACGAGGCGTTCCGCGTCCCTCCCGATGGTCGCACCCAAACCACGGACGGCCGCAGGCCGATGAGTCCGGTCGTCAAGGCAGCAGGAATCATGGTGTGCATCCTCGTTGTGCTGGTCGTTGCCGCAGCAGTCATTTCGGCCATCCACCATTCGCCCTCCGGCGGCCAACCCACTGGCACTTCAGCCCCTCCGGCAGCCACCACCAACGCCTCGCAGATCCAGTCAGCGACGGACGCTGTCGACTCGGCGACCACCGCGACGCGGGCCAATTGGCGGCGCCCGCCGCGTTCCCCACGCCCACCAATGTGTCGACCGTCATCAATCCCTACATCAACTCACTCCAGTTGTACGAGACATTCCTCTCGGGGATCACCGTGCCGCTCCCCGCCCGCGCGACAGCTCAGATCGCTTTGGCTGAGGTTCGCAGTGACATTGCGTCCTTCGAGACGATCGACGGCCTGCCCGCGATCCACCTTGGGGCGTTCCTCCAGCAGTTCGACACCGACAGCACGCAGTTGCAGTCGACGCTCGGCACCCTCGAAGTGGACCTGCACTCACTCACCACGCCCTAACACCGCCGTCAAAACAGCCACGGACTACCTCGGGCTCCCCGTCACCTCCATACTGGGGTATGGCCACCCTTGGCGACCGCGCCCCTCTGAGCGACGACGACGCCATGGAGCTCGCCCTGGCCGAGGCACGGGCGGCCGCAGCCGACGGTGAGGTGCCCGTCGGCGCCATTGCGCTGATCGACGGGCGCGCCGTGTCGGCTCGTCACAACGAACGTGAGCGCACCGGCGATCCCACCGCGCACGCCGAGATGCTGGCCCTCAGGGACACAGCCGCCGCTGTCGGGGGCTGGCGCCTCTCCGGGGTCACCGTTGTCGTGACGCTCGAGCCGTGCCCCATGTGCGCGGGTGCGCTGGTCGCGGCCCGGGTCGGCCGGCTGGTCTACGGGGCGAGCGACCCCCGGGCCGGCGCCTGCGGCACGCTGTACAACCTCTGTGGGGACCCGCGGCTCAATCACGAGCTCGAGGTGACCGACGGCGTCCGCGCGGACGAGTGCGGAGCGCTTCTGACGTCGTTCTTTGCGGAGAAGCGGAACGACCGGACGCAGCAGCCCGACGGAGCACCCAGCCCCGGGCCAGACGTCTGACCCGGCGTGTCGTCACCACACAGCACGTAAGCGGGAGGGCGGGCAACGCCCCTGGACGCACAGTTGGAAGGGAGGGGGCCCCGCCGCGCCGATCACCAACGCGACACAACCCGGTATGCTGATGGCCTCGTTGTCATCGCCCGAGGGGTCCCGATGGGCATCCCTCTGAGCCTCCGGGCCAGGTCAGAGCGAGTAACATCTCGCCCGGAGGAGTGCGAGAGCGGCCGAATCGGACGGTCTCGAAAACCGTTGTGCCTCATGGGTACCGTGGGTTCAAATCCCACCTCCTCCGCTCGGGGCCCAAGGGGGCCCGCCGCATGGGCGAGTGCGGCAAGAACAGCGGCAGGGCAGGCGCCATGCCGGCAGCACCTGGTCGCTCCCCGGCGGCCGGAAAGGAGTACACCGTGGCACGCGCACGTTCGACATTCGGAAAATTGCAGCGCGACCAGGCCAAGAAGGATCGGGCCAAGGCGAAGATGGACGACCGCCTCTCGCGAAAGGAAGACAAGGCGGCGGCGAGTGAGCAGGCCGCCAGCACGCCCTCGGCCGGCGAGGTCGACCAGACGCAGCTGCTCGAGCAGTTCGCGGCCCTCCATGAGGACCTTGCGGAGGGCCGTATCTCTCTGGACGACTTCGAGGTGCGCCAAGAGGAGCTGCGCGCCAAGCTCGTCGTCTGAGGGGCCGGTGACCGCTCCTCAGGTGGTCGCCGTCTCGCGCCCCTCGAGCCAGCGGCGGAAACCGGCGGCGTTCGAGTGGACGCCGTTCATGATGTCAAGCTTCCGCTTGTGGGCGGCGTCGACGTCTCCGAGCAGCGGGTCGAAGCGGGCAGCAAGCGCGTCGGCGATGTCGACACCCTCCCGATAGGCCTTCTCAGCCGTCTCGGCCCACAGGCGCAGAGTCTCTTCTGCCTCGGCGAGCAGGTCTTGGGGGTTCTCGAGCAGCCCGTAGTGTGCCAGGGCGATCGCCGAGGGTCGGCGGGCTTCGAACTTGGCCAGTGACGTGAGCGCCTGGTCGAGATCAAAATCCGGAGGCGGCGTCGAGGGCCGCAGCACCCCGCCATCGGGAAGCTTGACCCCGACCGCGTCGCCGGCGAAGAGCACCCCGCTCAGTGAGTCGTGCAACCCGACATGATGCTTGGCATGCCCGGGCGAGTCCACGGCGACGAGGGTGCGGCCCGGGCCGACCTCGATCTCCTCGCCGTCGGCGAGGACATGGAGGCGCTCGGACGGCGTGGGGTCGATGCGGCCATAGAGAGAGTCGAGCAGCGGGCCGTAGACCCGCGCCGCCGAGTCGATGAGGCGCGTCGGGTCGGCGAGGTGCCGCGCCCCCTTCTCGTGCACGTAGACGGTGGCCGAGGGGAAGGCCCGAGCGACGTCGCCGACGCCTCCGGCGTGGTCGAGATGGATATGGGTTACTGCCACGCCGGCCAGCTCGGCTGGGCCAACGCCGATCTGGCCGAGGGCGGCCAGCAACACGGGCACCGAGGTCTGGCTCCCGGTCTCGACGAGAACGGGCGCCGGCCCCTCGATGAGGTAGCCGGCGGTCACCCGTTCCCAGCCCCCGAGCATCGTGTCGATCTCGAGCACGCCCGCCGCGATCGGGCGCGGCGGCGGCACGGCGGGGACGGCGTCGCCGCTCTCGGGATCGTGCACGTGCTGTCCGGCGTCGGCGTGGTGGTGCCGCTGGTCGCCGTGCCGGTGCGTCTCGCTCACGGCGAGGTGACCTCGATGACGACCTTGACGTCGTCAACCTGGCGGTCGAGCGCCTCGGGCCAGCTCTCGAGCGCGACGCGCCGGGTCAGCAGCCTCTCGAGCCAGGCATGGTCCGCCCGCGCCAGCGCGTCGGCCGCCGCCTCGTAGTGCCGGCGGTTGGCGTTGACGGATCCCACCACGGCCACGTTCTCGAGCACCATCTGGCGGTTCAGTTCGCCCTCGTCGACGTTGATGGTGTGGCCGCCCGACGAGACGCCGGTGAGGCACACCACGCCGCCGGCGCCGACGTTGGTCATGGAGTCGAACACGACCGTCGGCACGCCGGTGCACTCGATCACGACATCGGGGTCCGGACATGCCTCCGCCAGCGCGCCGGTGTGGTACGTCGCGCCGAGGTCGCGGACCAGGGCCGGCTTGAGGCCCTCCCTCACCCGGTCCAGCACGTGGACCTCGAGCCCTCGTTGGACGCCCATCAGTGCCGCCAACAAGCCGATGGGACCGGCACCGGTGACAAGCACGGTCTCGGGCACCCAGTGCGCCCGCCCCCCGACACGGTCCACCTGCTCCCACGCCTTGGCGACCACGCTGGAGGGCTCGAGCAGCACGCCCAGCAGGCCGAGCCCCGGGTCCACCTTGACGGCGAACTCGGGTGTGATCCGGTAGCGCTCCGAGCAATAGCCGTGGTGTTCCTTGATGCCGCGCTCGGTGTATCGACCGTTGCGGCAGAAGTCCCATTCGAGCACTGCGCAGCTCACGCACGGCACCGGGTCGGGCCGCCGCACGATGCCCACGACCAGGTCGCCCACCGCCAGGTCGCTCCCCGGCGGGGCCTCGACGACCCGCCCCAGCGATTCATGGCCGAGAACCAGATGTTCCTCGCCGGGGGGTGCCCACCCGTAGAGGCCGGAGACGATCTCGATGTCGGTTCCACAGACGCCGACGGCGAGCGTCTCGACGAGCACGGGGCCGTCGGACTCGGGCGGTTCGGCGATGTCGCAGAGAGCGGCGCTGTCCGCGGTGAGCGGCACGACCGTGAGTGCCTTCATCACGCGACCCTCCTTATCGGGTTCCGACCCGCTTGCTTCGGGGTGTGGCTGCTCCCGCGTTCACCGCACCGTCGAGCCCGACCGGCGACGAAAGGCGGTGCGGCCGAGGCGTTTCATCCGCTGCAACCTGGCCCTCTGGGTGATGGTCTCGTCCATGATCAGGCGGGAGCCGTCGTCGACAGGCCCCAGCGGATCCTTTCCGCTCAGGCGGAAGGCCGAGTTGATCAGGGACACATGCGAGAAGGCCTGGGGGAAGTTGCCCACCTGCCGACCCGACAGTGGGTCGTACTCCTCGGCGAGAAGTCCCAGGTCGTTCGGCAGGGCCAGGAGTCGTTCGAACAGCTCCGTGGCCTGCTCCTCTCGTCCGATCATGTGCAGACAGTCGACCAGCCAGAACGAGCAGGCAAGGAACGCGCCCTCGCGTCCGGTCAGCCCGTCGACGGAGCCGTCGTCGTCCGTCCGGTAGCGCAGCACGAACCCGTGGTCCATGAGGTCGCGTTGGACGGCCTCCACCGTGCTGACCACGCGGGGATCACTCGGTGGGAGGAACCCGACGAGGGGGATCATGAGGACGCTGGCGTCGAGCTTGTCGGAGCCGTAGTACTGCGTGAAGGCTCCGACGTCTTGGTTGTAACCCTTCTCGCAGACCTCGGTGAGGATGTCGTGGCGCAGTGACTGCCAGTGCTCGAGCGGACCGCCGAGGGCGGGCCACTCCTCGAGCGTCCGCACGGCGCGGTCGACCGCGACCCACGCCATCACCTTCGAGTGCGTGAAATGCCGGCGTGGCCCGCGTACCTCCCAGATACCGTCGTCGGGCTGGAGCCAGCCCTTCTCGATGAAACTGATCAGCTGGACCTGGAGGTCCCAGGCCGCCCGGCTGTGCACACCCTCGGTCTTGGCCGAGGAATACAGGGCCGACATGACCTCGCCGTAGACATCGAGCTGGTACTGCTCCGAGGCGGCGTTCCCGACCCGGACCGGGACCGAGTCCTCGTAGCCGGGCAGCCAGGACGCCTCCCATTCCTCGAGCCGCCGTTCTCCCGAGGGTCCGTACATGATCTGGAGCTTCGAGACGTCGCCCGCCACGGCGCGCAACAGCCAGTCGCGCCACGCCAAAGCCTCGGTGAAATATCCACCGCGCATGAGGGACTCGAGGGTGAACGTGGCGTCACGCAGCCAGCAGTAGCGGTAGTCCCAGTTCCGGTTGCCGCCGAGCGCCTCTGGCAGCGAGGTGGTGGCCGCGGCCACGATGCCGCCCGTCGGCAGGTAGGTCAGCGCCTTGAGCGTGATGAGCGAGCGCACCACGGCGTCGTGATAGGGCCCGACGTAGCAGCACTGCGTCGCCCATTCGCTCCAGTAGGCCTCGGTGAGGTGCACGGCGTAGTAGCTGTCGAGCGGGGGCGGGGGCTCCTCGTGGGACGGGTACCAGACGAGGGTGAAGGGATATCGCTGCCTCTCGGTAACCGTGAAGTTCGCCACCGTGCGCATGTCCTTGCCCTCGGTCTCCACCCGGTGCCACAGCGCGACCGAGTCCGGCCCGGCGGTGAACCGGGTCAGGCCGTCGTGTGAGGTGACCCAGGGCACCACTTCGCCGTAGTCGAAGCGCACGACCAACTCCATGCACATGTCCACTTGGCCGCTGACGCCCTCGATCGAGCGCACCAGGTGGGGGTGGTCGTCCCGGATGGGCATGCAGTCGGTCACCCGCACCGTGCCCGTGGCGGTGTCGAACTCGGTCTCGAGGACGAGCGTGTTGGGGCGGTACCAGCGGCGGGTCGCCAAGACGACGCTGTCGCCGCCGGCGGGTGCGATCCGCCAGAAGCCGTGGTTCTCGTGGCCGAGCAGCTTGGCGAAGCTCGAAGGCGAGTCGAAGTGTGGCAGGCACAGCCAGTCGACCGAGCCGTCCAACCCGACGAGGGCAGCGGTATGGAGGTCGCCGATGACGGCGTAGTGCTCGATCGGCTGGCTCATAACCTCATTCTTGCCGGATTCCTGAGGGCTCAGCCCGTGATGCACGCCCCGGTGCTTACCGCGGCGCGATGGTGCATGGCCTCTTGAACCCGTGTCAGGACCCCCGGTGACGTGAGGGCGTAGCCGACGTCCTGGTAGACGGTGGAGCGCGAGAACACGACACCGATCACCTGGCCGCCCGGCCCCATAAGCGGGCCGCCGGAGTTGCCCGGCATCACGTCGGCTTGCAGTGCGTAGACGCCCCGGGTGACCGTCCCGTTGTTGTAGATGTCCTTGCCGATGGCCGTGACCTCTTCGGTCACCGCCGCTGGCTCGGTGGAGAGGCTCCCGTTCTCCGGGTAGCCGAGCAGCACAGCCGCCGTTCCCGCCGGTACCAGATTGGGATCGACGGCGAGAGCTGGGCCGAGCGGCGCATTCGTGCGCAGGACAGCCAGGTCGAATGAGGGGTCGAACAGCACAGGCGTCGCTGCATAGGCAGTGGACCCGAGCAGCACCTGTGTGTTGCCGTTGCTCTCGCCAGCCACGACGTGGGCGTTGGTGGCCACGAGCCCCGGCCCGACCACGAAGCCCGATCCCTCTTGCTCGTTTTGGCACGCCAGACCGAGGATCTTGACCGTCGAGAACACTGCCGGATCCCCCAGCGCGCGCGTCTCGGCGTTGGTCGGCGTGGACACCGAGGGCGTCGACGGCGGGGTCAGGGTGGAGAAGACCTGGGGAAACCCCTGGTTGTTGAGGAACGTCTGCAGGTCGTTGAAGATCGACGGCGCCTGGGGCAACACCCGGTCGATGGAGTGAAGGATGTCGGAACGGGCTACCGCGGCGTCGAGCGAGGTGAAGCGGCTGTTGGGAGAGGACACCACGGCCGCCACCAGCCAGACGGAGAGCAGGACGGCCACGACCGCGACGCCCACGCCCAGGACGGCATCGACGTGGCCCAGGTGGTGACGACGCACGGTGACGTTGCTCCAGGTGCCCAGGACGCGGCCGGTGTAGCCGAAGGTACAGGCCGTCAGCATGACGAGCGACACGACGACGACGGAACGGGTGGGACTCTCGTGGCCGGTGCGCAGCAAGGGCACCCACACCAAGGTTCCGAGGAGGAACCCGAGGAGGAAACCTCCAAAGGTCAGGAGCTGGACCAGCGCACCAAGTCGTAGTCCATGGACGGCAGCCAGGAGCATCAGCCCGATAATCAAGAGATCCACCCAGTCCACCGCATGCGAGGGTAGCCAACGGTGCACCGAAGAAGGCGTCCCCCGCCGCTAATGTCGTCCCGCCGTGCTTTCACGCTCCGTGCCTCGACACCGGCGTTCCCGGCGACACGGCGGCTTGTCCCTGCTTCTTGCTGCCATAGCGCTCACGGGGTCGGGCTGCGCGCTGAGCGGGCACCCGACCTCCCCGCCGTCTCCGCACGTCCTCGGTGAGCCCGAGGGAACTCCCCTCGCCGTGGGGCAGCCGGCGCCGGCCGGTACCGGCGAGCTCGGCGCGGTGTCCTGCGCCAATGCCCGGCGCTGCTGGGCCGTCGGTGTCGCCG
This sequence comes from uncultured Acidimicrobiaceae bacterium, assembly GCA_963774485.1. GTDB lineage: Bacteria > Actinomycetota > Acidimicrobiia > Acidimicrobiales > RAAP-2 > Bog-473. Next base: position 58,836 of record CAVZFG010000017.1, on the reverse strand, counting down.
GACCGAATCCGGCCCCGACGGGGACCGCCACGGTCGTGATCGTCGCCACCACCGACGGCGGCAAGTCGTGGAAGGCGCAACAGGTGGCCGGCGGGAGCACGCCGCAGTTGAGCGGGGTCTCGTGTCCGACCCCGACCGAATGCATGGCGGTCGGATCGAACGGGGCGTCGCTGCCCGGGAGCGGCGTGGTCGTGACGACAACGGACGCGGGCGCGACGTGGTCGCCCGCAATGTCGCCGCCCAATGCCCTCGCCATCAGCGGTGTGGCGTGTGCCGGCCCGACCGATTGCACCGTCATCGTCAGCGATGGCACCGAAACGTGGTCCGACCACAGCGCCGACTTCGGGCAGAGCTGGCAACAGACGGGTGGGCTCCCGTCGCCGTTCCTGGCCGGCAACGATCTGACCTGCGTCGTCGGCGGGTCGTGCCTCGTCGCGGGCTACGTCCCGACCAGCAACGGGCACGGGGCGGGGGCGGTTGCGCTCAGCGCCGACGGCGGGCAGACCTGGTCGCTCGCGACGGTGCCCGCCGGGATCGGACTGCTACAGAGTGTCGCCTGCCTTTCCGCCTCCGAGTGCCTCGCCGCCGGGACGACCAACACGACCGTCAGCGACGTCGTCCCCGCCAAAGGCCAACTCCTCGTCAGCGCGGACGGGGGCCACACCTGGCAGACGTCGACCCGCCCGGTGCCCGTCGACGACGTATTCGGGGTGGCCTGCCCGTCCACCCAGCAGTGCGCCATGGTGGGGACACGGTGGTTCGGCCTGCCGGCCATCGCCACCGGGGCGGTCGCCCAGAGTCTCAACGGTGGGCTCACCTTCCGGATTTCCCCGACGGCCTATACCCCCATCACCCTCACCGCGCTGTCCTGTCCGACCACCGCGGGTTGCGTCGCGGTGGGCGAGGACACCGTGGCCCGCCTGATCCTCCTGAAGCCCAAGCCGCCGCCGGTCGAGTCCCGCTCGCACGGGTGACCGCGACACGGCGGGTCCCCGGGGCGAAAGGCGGCCTGAGCTGCGCCGTTGGCGTATCGGGGCGGGAGAGGATCCCTAGGCAAGGGGCGGTCACCCCCGTAGAATCGGAGGTGCCGGACCGAAGCAGTCACCGAAGTGGCGGGGGGCCGTCGGATTCCCGCCGCCCGAAGGGATGGAGGACCGTCATGCCGCAGACCTGCCCCACGTGTCAGAGCCAAGCCGCCGACGACGCCACGTTCTGCCCGAGCTGTGGTGCCGCGTTGGGCTCGAGCCCGACGACGACCCAGGGCGGTCCGGCCGTCGCCGGCCCGGCGCCGGCCGCGGCGTCTGCGAAAACGGCACCGGCCGCGGCGCGTCGAGCGGATCCGCCGTCCCGGCCTACAGATTCGAGGCCGCCCGCTGGTCGCTGGCCGACCGGATCGCCGGAGTCGCATCGATCGTGTTGTTCATCTCACTGTTCCTGTCCTGGTTCGGCGTCAGCGTGATCGGGATCACCGTGACGGCGAGCGGCGTGTCCGCCCACGGATTCCTCTACATCGTGATGATCATCTGCATCCTCGAGGTGGCCTACCTCGTCCTGCGAGCCGGATGGGATCGACTGCCGATCAGCACGAACATCCCGCACCTCACCGTGATGATGGTGGCCACGATCGTAAACCTGGTGTTGGTCTTCATCGCCTTCGTCGACAAGCCCGGTGGCTCGGGCGTCGGCTGGGAGTTCGGCGCCTTTCTCGCACTGATCGCGGCCGCCGTCGCCGCGGCGCCCTACGCGATACCCCAGCTGCGGGCCAAGACGATGGGCTGAATTTGAATTTGCGAGGTACCTCCGTCTCCAAGTCCCTGCGGGCAGACCGCTCCCCCGCTCAGGCCCGCATGGCGGCGAGCAACAAGCCCGGGATCTTGGCCGCGGACGGCTCGGCCTCGAAGGCGACGAATCGGCGCATGACGTCGTACGCGTCGGGCGCCGTCGCGAACCAGGGCGGCTTGGGCCGGGAGCGGAAGGGCCCGCGCACGACCGACTTCTGCGGGCGGTCGAACATGGGTGCATTCCCGACGACCCCGGTGCCCGACTGGATGTCGGTTCGGGGGTGCCCCGGGTAGGCGCCCCAGGTGGTGCAACCCATGGCGAAGGACAGGCCGTGCCAGAGGTTCACCCCTATGGAGCCGTAGCGCAGGTCCGCGACCGCCCGCTCGACCGCGTCCGCCACGTCCTGGTCCTTCAGGGACGAGGGGCTCACGACGATGGTCACCCCCAGCGTCCCCCATACCACGTCGTTGCAGAAGGCGGTGGCGGCGTCGACGAAGGCCGCCGGCGAGGCGGCGGTCAGTGCTGTCTCGGCCACCTCGCCGCAGAACGACTCCACGTTGAAGCAGATGTCGTGGGTACGCCCGGGCGGGACGCCCGGGATGAAGGTCCACGGCAGCGCGTCGTCGGGTCCCGCACCGAACTCCTCGGCTTCGGGATGGGCCTGCACAAAGGCATCGCGCCGGTTGCGCGCCCCGGGGTAATAGGCGCGACGGGTCGTGATGCCCGCCAGCGTCTGCGTCAGCGCACCGAGGAACGCGTCGCGCTGGGGCCAGGCGGCATGGGTGACGACGACCCGGGCCGAGATGCAGTTGAACCCAGCGTTGTTCACGAGCATGGTGGCGACGTGCTCGGCCTGGTAGCGCAGCTCGGCGATGGACCACTTGCCCGGCACCACGATCACCGGTGACACGTTGCCCAGTTCGGCCGTCACCGGCTTGTCGAGGACCGGCTCGTCCGCCGCCTTGCGCCGGACGCCCTCGGGGCCGCTGCCGAACACGACGGCGTCGTAGGTCTTGTCCGATCCGGTGATATGCACCTCGTCGATGCGCGGATGGCTGCTCAGGTATTGGCCCACCGCAGCGCCGCCGTCGACGATGCGCAGCACGTGCGCGTCGATGAGTGGCGCCAAGGCGCGACGCCAGTGCAGGACGAGGTAGTCGTTGACAGGGTTGGCCTTGATCACGACGACCTTGCCGTCGACGAAGAGCTTGGAGAGCGCGTCACGGGGTCCGAGCGAGGCCACGTTGCCCGCGGCGAGCACGAGCGCCGTACCGGCGTGTGCGGCGGGGTCGGCGTAGGCCGCGGCCTGTCCTCTCACGAGGGATTCCCTGGTGACACCGGGTTGCATCCAGACCTCGGCGGTCGTCTGGGGGAACGTGATGCGGTCGAAGGCGCCGTCGGGGAAGACCTGCACCCGCACCCGGGCGCCGGGCGCCTCGCGGACCGGACCGGGCAAGGAGGGCCTGCCATCCTTTGCGATGTCGCGGAGGGCATCGCGGTACAGGCGTGCCATGCGCACGAAGGTGCCGACGCCCGCGAAGAGCTCCTCACCCGCCTCCGTGGTGCCCGGCGCCAGCCCCTTGGCCGCACAGGCTGCCGCCAACCAGTCCTCTTGGGCCGCCATGGTGTCGGCGATCACCTGTGTGAGCAGGTCGGCACGCGCCGCGGCGTCGGTCTTGGCCCACGAGGAGGCGTGATCGGCGACCTCGTCGACGATCGCATCGAGCGCGGTGGTGTCGACCGGTGCGACCGCCGCCGACTGGCCTCCCGCAGCGGTTCCGGCCTGATCGGCGGTCGGGGCCACCGCTCCCCGACTCGTGATGGTCATGTCGTCCTCCCCGGTGCGCCGCACGGGTTGGTCCCTCATCGACGTCGTATGGTGTGCGGGCCACCGGCTCCCAGCGTACCGAGGAAGTCCTCGACATCCCCCGGGGCCTCCTCCCCAGGTGGGCGAGGGAACGGGTTGGGGTTTGAAGAAGGCCCCGGTCAGCGATGGGCCGAAAAGGCGGCCTCTTCGGCTCGCACGTCGTCGACCAGGTCGCCCAGGGCCAGATTGACGTCGTCGAGGTGGTAGCCCCAGACCGGCCCCAGCGACTCGGTGACGACGGGTCGGCCGGCCGCGGTCGGTGTGTTCACCTGGAGCCACGTCGCTCCGCCTGCTTCGTCACACGAAGCCGAGTAGAGGTCCGGGTAGGTCACCCACGGTGTGGCAACGGGCGGCGGGGGAGGGGTCGACGTGACCGTCAGGAAGTAGGGAACGAGGTCCGCCGTGCCACCCCCGAGTGCCGCGGGGTTGACGCAGGCGACGTGCACACCGTCGGTGGCGGTTTGACCGGATTGGAGGCTCACGCCTTGCCCGGGCCGCCCGAAGTCGGCGTCGGTCGGGGGTTGCGACGGGAAGCTCGAATAGGCGATGACGCATCCCGTCTGATTCGCGGCGGTGCAGAGCGGGAGGTGCGCGAACGTGGCACCCACGTTCTTCCCGATCGGGACGGTGACGTTGCCACCGGCGAGGATGGCCACGACCGTGCGGGCGCGCAACGCCGGGTCTGGATCAACTTGGCTGGCGAGGAGCCGGATCAGCAGCGCTGCTCCCTGTGAGTGGCCGATGAAGACGATCGGCCGGCCGTCGTTGTCGTGAGCGAGGTAGTCCTTCCACGCCGAGAGCAGGCTGTCGTACGCGACGGCATCGGCCTGCGGATCGTTGCCGAGGCCCTTGAGCAGCGAGGCCTCGGTCCGTTGGCGGTACATAGGTGCCCAAATCCGGCACACCTGAGAGAACCGCGACGCCTGGGCGACGGCCGCCGCTTCCTCGGCGGGTTGGACGACGACATTGGCGTTGTCCGCTTTCTGCTTACTGACCGTCGGGTAGACGTAGAAGCAGTCGAATTTCGAGCCTGGATCCGCCTGGGCGTGCTGGATGGTGCGGGCACCGCTGGCCGGGACCACCGTCGCCGCGAGGGGAGCCGCGCAAGGGTCGTCACCCTGCCCGGGACGGCAGAGCCACACGGTGGTGCCGCCCGCCGCGTCCGAGGTCGCGATGCTCGACGCCGCCGGCGACGCACCAGATGCGCAGCCCGTCACCAGGACGGCCGCCAGCGCGACGAGCACGGTTGCCGCGCGCGTCCGGCGCGTCTGGCGGAGCCGCCAAGGAGAATATGGGCAACCAGGTTGCATACATTGGTATAGTTACGCCCGATGACCGGGAAGTCAACCAGCACCTACCGTTTCGGCGACCTTCTCGCCCTCGCCCGGCAGAGTTGGATCGCCCAGATGGCGAGCGAGCTGGGTGCTCTCGGTTACGACGAGTACCGTCGCAGCGACGCCGCGGCGATTCGGCAATTGCAAGGAGAACCGATGTCCCTCGGCCGCCTCGGCGCCGCCCTGGGGGTGACCCGCCAGGCGGCGCGGAAAGTGGCGGACGGCCTCGAGCGTCGGGGCTTCGCCACGACCTCGCGGGACACGGAAGACTCACGTCAGGTCAACGTCATGCTCACCACCGAGGGCGCGGAGTACGCCAAAGCGGTGACGAAGGTCATCGAACACCTCAACCGCGATCTCTGCCGGCGGGTCGACCCGGTCGACTTGGCCGGCGCCGACGCGGTACTCCGGGCCGCACTGGCTGACGAGCACACACGGAGGATCGCGCAATACCTGGCTCCCCCATCCAGGTGATCATGGTCTGCACTGTCGGGACTGTCGAGCGCGACTCATGCGAGTCGGGGCTGGGCCATGCAGCGATCCAGGAACTCGGACAGGCGCGAGGCGTCTTTGGTGATCGACACCCCCTGAATAGGGTCCTTCTTGATGTCGAGTGAAGGGCAGAACACATCGGCGTCACCGCAGAAGAAATGCGGCGAGCCGAGGACACCTCGCCGCGCTCCTTCGTGCCAGTCCGCCAGCACGCCGGCGCGATCGGACTCGTCGGGCATGACGACGCCCAGATGGCGCGCGAGGTTCTCGAGCGTGCCGCGGTCCGAGATGTCTCGACCTTCTTCGAAGAGAGCGTCCCGGAGAGCGAAGCTGACCCGCTCGCCAACTTGGAGATCGGTCCGATACGCCCGGTTGGCGAGCGCGAGGGCATCGAGGGTGGAGCTGGGGAATTGCTCGACGTCGAGGTGCCGGAACAAGTTCGGGGCCAGCTGTTCTCGCAGCTCGTCGGCGTGTTCGCTGGTGACCACCGGATCGAGCGGCGCGGTTCACCAATTCGAGCGGCCATGCTCGGACCCAGATCGCCACGTCGGTGCGACCGCTCCGCGCCCGCTGCTCTGCGATCGTCCGCAGTCCGACATGGGTGAAGGGACACCAGACGTCGGCGAAGACCTCGATGATCGGACCCGACGTTGCCTTCATATTGCCACCTCTCGTAGCAGTGAGCGACGACGGGCAGGGAGGCTGCCCGGTCCCGCTCGTTGGGTAGTTCCATGGTCACGACCCCACCTTCGTCGCCGGTGACCTCGTCAGTTCAGAGCGCCGGGGTTAGTGGGAGAACCTCACGTTGGGCAGGATCCGTCCGAGCCACTTCGGCTGGTGCCAGGCCCCGTGCCCACCCAGTCGCAGCACGACCGGCAGCACGACCAAGCGCACCACCAGGGCGTCGAGGGCCACGGCGATGGCCAGGATGACGCCCATCTCCTTCGGGGCCAATGGCCCCGACAGGGCGAAGGTCAAGAACACGGCGATCATGACCGCGGCCGCGGAGAGCACGACCCGTCCCGAGGTGCGCATCGAGCCGATCATGGCGTGCTCGGGGTCCGGGTGGGTCTCGTAGCGCTCCTTGGCCGCCGACAGCATGAACAGCGTGTAGTCCATGGCCACGCCGAAGACCATGGCCCCGAAGAACAGCGGCGCCCAAGCGTCGATGAAGCCCTGGGGTTGGAACCCGAGCAAGCCCGACAGGAAGCCGTTCTGGAAGATGAGGCGGCCGATGCCGAAGGCGCCGGCCACCGACAGGGCAGTGATGACCACCCCGAGCGCGGCGATCAGCGGGGCACCGAGGGCGATCAGCAGTAGCAGGAACCCGAGGACGCCAAGGATGCCGAGGACGATCGGCGTGTATGAAGCCAGCGCCTGCTGGAGGTCGTGGTTCTCGGCGGCCGCCCCGCCGATCAGCGTCCCGGCGGGCAGCACCTGGCGGAGGTGGTCGATGGTCGCACCGGTCGCGGTCGTCGAGGGCCCGGTGGTCGGGACCACCTGGTCGAGGGTCCACCCGGCGTTGGTCGGTCCGGGCACGACACCGGCCACTCCGGAGGCGTGGGCGAGCGTGGCAATGGCGCGAGCCTGCTCGCCTTCGGGGCACCACCACCTGCAGGGTGCCCGGGAGCACCGGGACCGAAGGCGCTGGTCACCTGGTTGTAGCCGACCCGGGCGTTGGCGCTGGCCGGGATGATGGTGATCGAGGGCATGTTGGTCCGCATCCCGATGATCGGCGCGGCGGCCAGGAGCAGGAGGACCAGAGCGGCCGCACCGGCCGGGAACGGGTGCCGCCACAAGAACCTGCCCCAGGAGTGCAGCATCCGGTCGAGCGAGCCCTCGCCCTCGGGCCGAGGCCCTCGGCGCAGACGGATCTTGCCCTTGTTGATGTTGGTGCCCGAGCTTGCCGAGGACCGCCGGCAGGAGGGTGAGGGTGGCCGCCAGCACCGCGACGACCGACAGCATGATCCCGAAGGCCATGGAGCGGAAGGCCGGGCTCGGCACGATCAGGATGGCGGCCAGCGAGGCGAGCACGGTGAGGGCGCTGAAGGCCACGGCCTTGCCGGCGGTGTCGATCGTCTCGGCCACCGAGGCGACGATGGCCTCTCGGTCCCCCGGCTCGGCTCCACGGCGTTTGAGGGCCGAACGGAAGCGCATGACCAGGAAGAGGGCGTAGTCGATGCCCAGGGCCAGGGCGAACATCAGCGCGAAGTTGAGCGCCCAGATCGACACCGGGGTGAACTTGGTGGTGATCACCAGGGCACCGGCGGCCACCAGGAGGCCGGCCATGGTGAGCAGCAGCGGAAGACCGGCGGCCACCAGGCTGCCGAAGGCGATGACCAGGATGATGATCGTCACCGGCCACGACAGCATCTCCGACCGCAACATGGCCGACCGGTTGGCGGTGTTGAAGTCGGCCCACAGGGCGCTGTCGCCGGTCAGGGTGACGGTGACGCCGGACGAGGACAGAGCCGCCAGCTTCGGCTCCACGGCGTCGGCCGCTTGCACCATGTTGTTGGAGTCAGCGGCCGCTCCGGCGGTGATGATGGCGGTCCGACCGTCCCGCGAGATCGAGACCCCGGCCTGAGGCGGCACCACCGTCGACACCCGGGGATCGCTCCGGAGCACGTCGGTCGCCTTGGCCACGACGGCCTGAGCCTGGGGGTCCGACGCGATCGGGCCGCGGTGGTCGACGATCACGACCTGCAGCGCGGTGGCCCCGAGTCCGGAGAAGTCCTTCTGGATGATCGCCCGAGCCGCGACGGACTGGCTGTTGGATGCCTGCCACCCAGCACCGGCGAGCGCGCTCTCGACATGGACGGCGAAGAAGCCGAAGACGACGAGGACCAACAGCCATGCGATGAGCACCCGACGGAAGTGGGTGGCGGCCCAGCGCCGAGCCGGGCGAAGGAGCCTGGATGGCTCCCAAGGACCGCCTCGTCGTCTCCCCCAATGGTGTCCCGAGCTGCGGCTGGCGAGGTCGGCCACCTCGGTTCCCGCAGACACATGCCATGAGTCGAGACCGGCTCCTCGCGTCGTCGTCATGAGAAAACGTCCTATCCGCATCGGCTCCCGATCCCGGAGGGGGTCGGTCCATATACCCATGGGGGTATATGGGAGCATAGCTTGATACCCCCCTGGGTATCAAGAGCTCCTGAGGCGATCGGCAACGACGGACTGCTGAGCGGCCGGTGATCAGCGCAAACGCCTGAAGTCCACGCCCGAAGACCCAGTCGCCGACGGCCCCTGACGGCCCGGTGCCCGGTCGAAATGGGGGCTCTAGGTGGGATTCAGAGGGGAACCACGGAGGGGAGGACGAGAACGCCGGATGAGAATTTCGTACAGCCCCACCTGGTTTCAATTGGCGACGGAGCGTCGGAGGTAGGCGCGCATCCGCGCCGTCTCAGCGTCGTCGAGCGCGTCGAGCAAGGCGAACAGTCGCGGAAAACCCCGTCTTCACCAAGCGTGGCCGCCAGCTCCTTCTCGATCGCCCGAGCAGCCGCCCGCTGCGCCCGGAGGTAGTCGTCCCCGCGGGCGGTCAGGGTCACTGACTTTTCCCTCCTGCTGGTCGCCGAGTCGGCGACCGCGACGTAGCCACGATCGCGGAGGTGCCCGACGACCTTGCTGGCCCCTTGGCGGGTGATGCCGAGCTCGCGTCCGATGGCCGAGATCGTCGATCCGGATTGGCCCGAACACAGCCGGAGCACCCGGCCATCGGGAAATCTGCCGCTCGCCGAATCCTGCATCGGCCATGGCTGTGTCGAGTCGAATTTGATAGCCGAGCCAGGCACGTCGAAGCGCCGGTCCGAGGCCGACGTGGACGGCCGGGCCACATTGTCGGCTCCGACGTCGCCGTATCCGAAAGTGGCTGTCGGCAGTCATCGGAGAGATGTTAGCGGACTGTAAACCGGTTGACAATTGCAGAGCCTCGCCCGATACTTCGAACATGCAGCTCGCCACGCATCGACACCTGGGTGGCGCCCGCGTGCCTGGGCTCTCGCCTTCGTCGCCGGCACTGGTGCTCACTGCGTGCGCTCTGGAGGCACCGGTTCCCAGCTCCCCCACCACCACCGTGTCTACAGGTTTGGCGTGGTCGGGAACCGGGGCGCGATCAGCGAGCTGCAGCTCGACAGGCCGACTGCTGTCCCCGGGATCAGCGGCCAGGTCGTGCAGATCGCGACGTCCAACTCGGACGGCTACGCGCTGACCTCGACGGGCGTGGTGTGGGCCTGGGGTGTGGCCAGCTATGGCGAGCTCGGTAACGGGCACACATCCCCCCTTACTCGACCCGAGCGGTCAAGGTCGAGTTTCCCGGCCGGTGTCCGGATCGTCACGTTGGCCAACCCGATGCCGTTCGACGGTGCGTTGGCCATCGACTCGCACGGTCACGTCTGGGGATGGGGACTTCAACGCACTCGGCGACCTCTGCCTGTCCGGGCTCATGGAGCTCCGTCCGAGTGAACTCCCGCTGGCGACGTAACGCTGGCCACCGGTGCGCGCACGCACTCGCTCTTCTCCTCGGAGGGCAAGGTCTATGCCTGCGGCTCAGGCGAGTACGGCGTCCTCGGCACCGGTTCCACCGACGAGCAGCTCGACGCCCGGTCCCGGTCGTCGGCCTACCGAGCACAGCGCGGGTGACGGCGCTCACCTCGTCGTGGGAGGGCTCGGGCGCGCTCTTCGGCAACGGCGCTTACTACAACTGGGGCTACAACGCCGCCGGTCAACTCGGCAACGGCTCGACGACCGACAGCGCCGTACCGGTGCACGTCGAGCTACCTGCAGCCGTCCGGCAGGTGTTCCAAGGCGGCAGCGGACCCAAGAACGGACAGAGCATCGCCATCCTGGCCAACGGCTCGGTGTGGGCCTGGGGTGAGAACGATCGAGGTCAGCTGGGGAATGGCACGAGGGTCAGCTCGGACGTCCCGCTGCGCGTCGAGGTCCCCGCTGGTGTCACTTTCGTAAAGGTCAGTTCGGGCGGGTATGCCAACTACTCCATCGACCGCTCGGGGCGGCTGTGGGCTTGGGGAGACAACAGGAGCGGGCAGCTCGGGATCGGGACCTCCACCACCGTTGCCACCACCCCGGTCAGCGTGGGCATCCACCTCACGCAGGTGTCGTCGACCGCCCAGAACGTGGCGGGTCTGCAAGTCAGCACCGGGCGGTCATGATGGCCAATTCCGACAACCGGCACCACACGGCTGGGGGGTGGGCCCCCTCCCGCTCGAGCAACGATCTGGTCTGTTCGCTGCGCGACTTCGCGACCCAGAGCGAAGCCCTCCCCGCTTCGTCGAAAGGGAGACATTCATGACACGAAGAACTCGCTCTCATCGGCGCAGCACGACCGGAGTGATCGTCTCGGGCAGCGTCGCCGTCCTGGCACTGGCCCTCAGCGCGTGCAGCAGCTCGCCCTCGCCGTCGGCCGCGCCCGTGGAGCGGGTCAGCGGCGGGCCGACCGGGCACTACGTCGTCGCGGCCGGGATCCACAAGATCAAGCACGTCATCGTCATCGAGCAGGAGAACCGCTCCTTCGACAGCTACTTCGGCACCTTCCCGGGTGCCGACGGCATCCCGATGCAAGAACGGCGTGCCGACGGTGTGCGTGCCCATGCCGGCCGGCGGCTGCCAGGCGCCCTACCACGACACCGCGGACGTCAACGGCGGCGGGCCCCACGGCGAGGCGAACGCCAAGGCGGACGTCGACGGCGGGAAGATGGACGGCTTCATCACAGAGGCGACGAACGCCAAGAAGGGCTGCGGCGTCAACGTCAGCGCCGACAACCCGGAGTGCTCCAACTCGGCCACGCCCGACGTCATGGGCTACCACACGGCGGCGGAGATCCCGAACTACTGGACCTACGCCAAGGACTTCGTGCTCGACGACCACATGTTCGAGCCGGTGGCGTCGTGGTCGCTGCCCGACCACCTCTACCTGGTGTCGGGCTGGTCGGCCAAGTGCTCGAGCCCGAGCGCCGTCGAGCTGCGTCAACGACATCACCGGCCCCTACACCCCGCTCCAGATGCAGAGGTACGTGGACCAGGCCATCGACACCGGCACGGCCGACATCACCAACGCCTGGACCGACATCACCTGGCTCCTCTACAACAAGCACGTCTCGTGGGCCTACTACGTCCAGACCGGGGACCAGCCCGACTGCGACAACGACTCGGCCGTGGCCTGCCCGCCGGTGGCGCAGAGCTACCTCACCCCGGGCATCTGGAACCCGCTGCCCGTCTTCGAGGACGTGCAGAAGGACCACCAGCTCCGCAACATCCAGCCGCTGAACAACTACTTCGCCGCGGCCAAGAGCCGGGACGCTGCCCTCGGTCATGTGGGTCACGCCGTCGCAGGCCGACAGCGAGCACCCGCCGGCCAGCGTCCACCAGGGCCAGGCCTACGTCACCGCCGTCATCAACGCCGCCATGAAGAGCCCGGACTGGGACTCGACCGCCATCTTCTTGCAGTGGGACGACTGGGGCGGCTTCTACGACAACGTCGTGCCGCCGCCCGTCGACCAGAACGGCTACGGCCTGCGGGTCCCGGCCATGGTGATCTCGCCCTACGCCAAGACCGGGTTACATCGACCACCAGACGCTCTCGAGCGACGCCTACCTCAAGTTCATCGAGGACGACTTCCTGGGCGGCTCAAGGCTCAATCCCAAGACCGACGGCCGGCCCGACCCCAGGCCCGACGTCCGCGAGGACGAGCAGATCCTCGGCAACATGGTCAACGACTTCGACTTCAACCAGGCGCCACGCACGCCGGTCCTGCTGCCGACCAACCCGCCGACGGACTCACCGTCGCATCCCGGCCTACTTCACGGGCATGGGACCGTGTGATGGGTGCACGGCGACGCCGCCCAGCACGTCCGGCGGCTGATCAGGAGACCCGGGGCAGCACCTCCTCGGCCAGGAGCCCGACGTGCTCCAGGTCGTCGAGGTCGAGCACCTGCAGGTAGACCGTCTGCGCCCCGATGCCCGCGAACGCCTGCAGCCGCGCCACCACCTCGGCCGGTGTGCCCGCGACCCCGTTGGCGCGCAGCTCGTCGGCCTTGCGGCCGATGTTGGCGGCTCGGCGCTGCACGTCCGCCTCGTCGACGCCGCAGCACACGGTCTGGGCGGCCGAGAGCCGGAGGGTCGAGGGGTCCCGACCCCGGTCCTCGCAAGCGGCCCGCACCCGGCCGTACTGGGCCTCGGTGTCCGTCAGCGAGGAGAAGGGCAGGTTGAATTCGTCGGCGTAGGTGGCGGCGAGGCGCGGCGTACGCGTCGGCACCTCCGCCCCCGACGATCAGCGGCGGGTGTGGTCGCTGGACCGGCTTGGGCAGCGCCGGGCTGTCCTTGAGGTGGTAGTGGCGCCCGTCGAAGCTGAACGTCTCGCCGACCGGTGTGTCCCACAGTCCGCTGACGATGGCGAACTGCTCCTCGAGGCGCTCCATGCGCTCGCCCGTGGGCGGGAACGGGACGCCGTAGGCCGTGTGCTCGGCGTCGTACCACCCGGCGCCCAGGCCCAGCTCGACGCGGCCGCCGCTCATGGCGTCCACCTGCGCCACCTGGACGGCGAGCAGCCCGGGCAGCCGGAACGTGGCCGACGTGACGAGGGTGCCCAGGCGGATGCGGGCGGTCTCCCTGGCGATGGCGCCGAGAGTGACCCACGAGTCGGTCGGGCCAGGCAGGCCGTCGCCCCCCATGGTCAGGAAGTGATCGGAGCGGAAGAAGGCGTCGAAGCCGGCGGCCTCCGCGGCCTGCGCCATCCTCAGCTGCTGGTCGTAGGAGGCGCCCGAGCTGTGGCTCGACGAAGAGGCGCAACTTCATCGGCCCCAAGTTAACCGTCGCTGCCCCCGGCGGCTGCGGGTCCCTCGCGGCGGAGCCCGGAAGGGGCAGACTGCGACGATGGACATCGGCGTGATCTTCCCCCAGACCGAGGTGGGCGGCGACCGTGGGGGCGTCCGCGCCATCGGACAGGCGGTCGCAGACCTCGGCTACGCCCATCTGGCCGCCTACGACCACGTGCTCGGCGGCGACACGGCAGTGCTCGGCGATCTCGGTGGGCCCTACACCATCGACGACACCTTCCGCGAACCGTTGACGATGTTCGCCTACCTGGCCGGCTGCACCGACCTGGCGCTTCGCCACCTCGATCCTGATCGGGCCGCAGCGCCAGACGGCGCTGCTGGCCAAGCAGGCGGCGGAGGTCGACCTGCTGTGCGGTGGCCGCTTCCGGCTCGGGCTCGGCATCGGCTGGAACAAGCTCGAGTACGACGCGCTCGGCATGCCCTTCGCACAGAGGGCGGCCATCTTGGAGGAGCAGGTCGCCGTACTGCGGGCGCTGTGGACGCAGCGCAGCGTCACTGTCGACGGCCGCTTCCACCACATCCGGGCGTCGGGGCTGGCTCCCCTGCCGGTGCAGCGGCCGATCCCGATCTGGATCGGCGGCCACGCCCCGGCGGCGCTGCGCAGGGTGGGGCGGATCGCCGACGGATGGTTCCCCATGGCGCGCGCCCGGCGGTGGCCTCGAGCGCGGCGCTCGAGATCATCCGCGAGGGGGCGGCCGAGGCCGGGCGCGACCTGTCCGGTTTCCAGTTCGAGGGGAGGATCGAGTACGCAACCCGGGACCACGACAAGATCGCCGCGCACGCCCGGCGCTGGCGCGAGGCCGGGGCGAGCCATCTGTCGCTCAACACGATGCACGCCGGGCTGACGACCGTCGATGCGCACATCGCGGCGCTCGAGGAGATGGCACCGGTCCTGCTGTAGCACCGTTCGGCCCGGGCGGCCGCATGCGAACATGAGGCATGCCGGACGAGACGTCTGCGGGCGAGCCGACCCGGACGCACGACCCGACGTCGCCCTCGGCACCATCGCCAAGGAGTGGGGCCGCATCGGCTGCACGGGCTTCGGCGGACCGCCCACCCACATCGCCATGCTGCGCCGGCTGACCGTCGAGCGCGAGCACTGGTTGGACGAGACCGAGTTCGAGGACGCCGTCGCCGCGACGAACCTGCTCCCCGGTCCGGCGTCGACGCAGCTCGCCATCTTCTGCGCGTGGCGACTGCGCGGCTGGCCGGGAGCGCTCGTCGGGGGTGCGTGCTTCATCTGCCCCGGACTGGCCGTCATCATCGCACTGGCCGCGGTGTTCTTGGCCTCCAACCCGCCCACCTGGATCAAGGGTGCCGCGCTGGGCGCCGGCGCGGCGGTCGCACCGGTCGCCGTCAATGCAGCCCTGGGCTTGATCCCGGCCAGCTGGCGCCGTGCCGGGCCCGGCACGGCCCGGCGGGTGCGCTGGGTGGTCTACGGCCTGCTCGGTGGTGTGGCGGCGGCCACGGTCGGCACCTTCCTCGTGCTCGTGCTGCTGGGGTGCGGGTTGGTGGAGGTCGCCGTCTCGGCCGGTGTGCGCCCGTCCGGGCGCTTGGACGGGTTCGTCGTGGCGCCGCTGGCCGTGGTGGCGATGGGCGGACTGGGCGCCTTGACCTGGGTGGCGCTCAAGGTGGGAGCGCTGTCGTTCGGCGGTGGCTTCGTGATCATCCCGCTCATGCAGGCCGACGCGGTCCACCGCTACCACTGGATGACGAACGCCCAATTCCTCAACGCGGTGGCCCTCGGGCAGATCACACCTGGACCGGTGGTGCAGACCGTCGCAGTCGTGGGTTACGCGGCGGCAGGCGTGGGCGGCGCGTTGCTGGCGGCGCTGGTCGCGTTCTCGCCGTCGTTCGTCTTCATCTTCGCCGGGGCCCGGCACTTCGCCGCGTTGCGCACCAACCGGGTCGCGCAATCCTTCCTGGGCGGTGCGGGGCCGGCGGCCATCGGCGCCATCGCGGGGGCATCCATCCCTCTGGCGTTGGCCGTCGCGCACCCGTGGCAGGTGGTGATCCTGGCCGGCGCGCTGGCGCTCATCGTCGGGCTGCGGCGCAGCGTGGTGCTGACGCTCGTCGGCGCCGGCGTCATCGGCGCCGTGGGTGCGGCGCTGGGACTACCCGTCGGGGGGTGAATCGAGGGATGCCGGGTCACCCGGCCGCATCTCGATCGGGAGCGAGTGCGGCGCCCAGGCCGTCGTGCCAGTCGGGGTACCGCGGGATCCAGCCGAGCTCGATCCGGGCCCGCCGGTTGGAGACGGCCGGTTGGTCGCACATCAGATAGGTCAGGAACTTCCCGGCCCCGAGGCGCGCCACCGCTTCGGGCACCCGGTGCGGCGGCTTGGCACCCAACAACCGGGCCACGAAAGCCATCCACTCCGAGCTCGGAGCCGGGACGTCGTCGACGACGTTGTAGACGCCCGGCGGGCCCTGCAGCGCCGCCACGGTGGCGGAGGCCGCATCGTCGACGTGGAGGAAGCCGAACAGCCCACCGCCGTCGCCGGGGACGGGCAGCAGGCGCTTGGTGATCATGGAGGTGTAGAGGCCGCCCGGCGCGAAATACGTGCCGGGTCCGTAGAAGGAGCCGTAGCGCAGCACGACACCCTCGACGGCGTCGTCGCCGAGCGTGGCGGACTCGAGGGTGGCGAGCGACCCCGCGAGCATGCCGATCTGCCCTGGGGCATCGCTCCAGAGGGGGTCGGACTCGGTGCGCGTCCCGGGGCCCGGGCGGTAGGCGAACGAGATGCTCTGGGCGACGACGCGGCGCGCGCCGGCGGCACGGGCGGCAGCGACCAGGGTGCGCGAGCCCTCGCGGCGCAGGCGGCTCGTTGCGTCGAAGCCGCGCTTGATCGCGAGTGGGTTGGCCGACCGGGCCAGATTGGTCAACTGGTTCACGACGACCTCGGGCTGCGCCGCCTTCACGGCGCGCTGCACGGTGTCGGTGTCGAAGGCGTCACCGACCGCCGGAACGACCCCGGGAAGACCCAAGGCAGCGACCCTGGCGTCGCTGCGGGTGAAGACGGTGACCTCGTGCCCGGCGGCGACGAGGGAACGCACCAGCGGGCGTCCGATCGCCCCGGTGCCTCCCGCGACGAAGACGCGCATGCGCCCGAGGCTACGCCTGCTCAGTGCCGGGGCGACCCTTTGGCAGGATGTAGGGGTGAGCGAGCACAGCGGCTACCCCGGGGCGCCCCCGGGGTGGTACCCGGACCCCGCCGGTGGTCCGGGGCAGCGCTGGTGGGACGGCTACGCTTGGACCGAGGCGACCGTCCTGCCCCAGCACCCGCCGCCGCCACCCTGGGCCGTCGCGGGACCACCGCGGGGGCCGGCCTCCCAAGTGGCGCCGTGGGTGACGGCGTCGCAGCGGTTGACGCGTTCAACACGGGCAAGTTGGTGGCAGACGAGCTGGGGACGGTGCCGATCGCCCGCATCGCCGTCGTGATGCCCGCCGTCTACTACCTCGTGAACCTGATCGTCGAGCGGGTCAACGCCGACCAGCTGCGAGCCGTCGGCCACCAGTTCCGGGTGGACTGGCACGACGCGCAGAACGGCATCACGCCGCCGCCCTATCACGGCCCGAGCGGATTCAGCACCGTCAGCCTCGTCGTCGGTGTTCTCGCGCTCGCTGGCGTGATCGTGGCCTGCGTGTGGCAGCACCGCGCCGCGTCGGCCGGCCGGGCACTGGGGATGCCCTCGCGCCGCTCCCCGCCTGGGGCGTCGGTGCATGGTTCGTGCCGGTGGTCAACCTGTGGGTGCCGTACTCCGCCATCCGCGACTGTCTACCGCCGGGCGACTCCCACCGCGCACGAGTCCTACACTGGTGGATCGCCTGGCTCGTCGCCGCCTTCTTGAGCAGTACTTCAGGCCTGTGCGCGCTGTTCTCGACGGGGGCGGCGCTGGTGTTGTCGATCCCCGCCGCGCTCGCCTGCCTGGCGGTCATTGCCTGGGCGCCGGGCATCGTGATGGCCATCGCCGCGGCCCATCGGGATGCGTTGGCGCGCACGGCCCAGGAGACGGGTGTCCATCATCGTGCCTGAGGTGCCGAGGTGCTGAGGTGCCTGAGAGCCGGTGCCGAACGGGGCAACGGCCCCCGAAACCGTTGCTTAGCAAACAGTTCACTCTGAGATTGCTCTCTTGTTGCCGGACGTTCATCTGGTGTGGCTACGGTCCTCGTAGTGGACGACGGAGAGCCTGGCGAGATACGTAACGAACTCGTTACGACGGAGCCACAGACCTATGTCGACGAGGCGCTCAAGGCCCTCGATCCCGACGCCGCCAGGCCGGAGCACGTCATGGAGGCGACGAAGCTGACGCTCGGGTTCTCCGGGCGCACCGTCCTCTCCGACATCAACGTGGAGCTGAAGCGGGGGTCCATCACGGCGCTCATCGGGCCGACGGGCTCGGGCAAGTCGACCTTCTTGCGCACGCTGAACCGGATGAACGATCGCGTCCCCGGTTTCGAGCGCGCCGGAGACGTGACGCTCGACACAGAGAGCCTATGGGACCAGCGCGTCGATCTCCTGACGCTGCGCCGGCGCGTCGGCATGCTGTTCCAACGACCGAATCCGTTCCCGATGTCGATCAAGGACAACGTGGTGGCCGGCGTCAAGGCGCACCGCATCGCCAAGGGAAAGCAGCTCGACGTCGTGTGCGAGCGCCGCCTGACTGAGGTCGGCCTCTGGGACGCGGTCAAGGACCGGCTCAGCGACTCGCCCTTCCGGCTCTCAGGCGGGCAGCAACAGCTCCTGTGCCTGGCCCGGGCGCTCGCGGTCGGCCCCGAGGTCCTGCTGCTCGACGAGCCGACGTCCGCGCTGGACCCGGTGACGACGGAGTCGATCGAGGCGCTGCTCAAGACGCTGACGCCTGCGCTGACGCTGATCGTGGTCACGCACAACCTCGGCCAGGCCATGCGGGTGTCGCACCACACCATGTTCTTCTACCAAGGGCAACTGATGGAGCACGGCCCGACCGACGATCTCTTCAACCGGCCCAAGCACCCCGACACCGAGCGGTACGTCACGGGGCGGATGGGATAGGGCCTGGCCCCGACCACGTGACTTCCGGAGCGGATGGCGACCGCACGAGTTCACCGATCAACACCACCGAAGCACACAACACCAACCACCTCACAAGGAGAGAACCTGTGAACACATTGATAGGCGCGGCACGACTGAGGCGGGGCATGGTCGTCACCGCTCTGGCCGGGCTCGCGCTGAGCTCGGTCGTGTTCGGCGCGGCTGCGTCGGCCAGCACCAAGCTACCCAGCAGCGGCGTGGAGACGCCCTCGGGCGGCACCGTGACCGAGACGGGAAGCACCCTGCTCTACCCGCTCTTCAACCTCTGGGCCGGCGGCTACAACACCAAGTTCCCGAGCAGCACCATCCAGACCGCGGGGACGGGCTCGGGGACCGGGATCTCCGAAGCCGAGAACGGCACCATCGACATCGGCGCCTCCGACGCCTACCTGTCCCCGAGCGTCGTGTCGGCCAACCCGGACCTCAAGAACATCCCACTGGCCATCTCCGCCCAGATGATCGCCTACAACATCCCGGGCGTCCTCTCGCACCTGAAGCTCACCGGGAAGGTGATCTCGGAGATCTACCAGGGCCAGATCACCACGTGGAACAACTCGCAGATCGCGAGCCTCAACTCGGGGGTCACCCTTCCGGCCACTCCGATCGTGACGCTGCACCGTTCCGACAGCAGCGGTGACACGTTCCTGTTCACGCAGTTCCTGTCCAAGACCGACGCCTCCGGGTGGGGAGCCAAGATCGGTTACAACACCACGGTCCCGTGGCCCAACGCCCCCGGCGCGCTGGGTGAGATGGGCAACTCCGGCATGGTGTCGGGCTGCAAGGCGACACCGGGTTGCATCGCCTACATCGGCATCAGCTACCTGACTCAGACCCTGCAGGCGGGGCTCGGCTACGCCCAGTTGCAGAACGTCAAGGGCCAGTACGTGGTGCCCAACGCGGCGTCCATCGAGGCCGAGGCGGCGGCGTTCGCCAAGAAGACGCCGGCCAACGGCACGATCTCCCTGATCTACGGCTCGGCCAGCGGCGGCTACCCGATCGTCAACTACGAGTACGCCATCGTCTCCAACCACCAGTCGAGCAGCTCGGACGCCAAGAACATCCGGTCGGTGCTCGAGTTCGCCATCAACCCCAAGTACGGCAACAACACGTCGTACCTGGCGCAGGTCAACTTCCAGCCGCTGCCCTCCAAGGTCGAAGCGCAGTCGGTGAAGCAGATCCTCGGCATCCAGTAGTGGCCACCGTCGGCGGCGTGGCGGGGAGCATCCCCGCCACGCCACAGGCGGAGTCGATCGGCAAGCCGCCGCTGCCGCGTCGCGTGGCTGACTTCTTCCGGCGGAACGAGGAGCACGCCTGGCGCGGGACCGCCTGGGTGGCGGTGATCCTGCCGCTGGCCGCGCTGATCTTCGCGGTGACGGTCCTGGCGGTGAAGGCCTACCCCGCCATCCGGGTCAACGGCTGGTACTTCCTCTACGGCAGGAACTGGACCTATGGCAGCGGCTACGGCGCCGTCGTGCACACCGACGGCGTCGCGCACCCCATGGGCGCCCAGTTCGGCGCCTGGGCCATCCTCTGGGGCACCCTGGTCTCCTCGCTGATCGCCCTGGTCATCGCCCTCCCGCTCTCCCTCGGCGCCGCCTTCGCGCTGACCGAGCGCATGCCCGGGTGGATCTCGCGGCCGTTGGGGTTCACCATCGAGATCCTCGCCGGCATCCCGAGCGTCGTCCTCGGTCTGTGGGGCATCTTGACCTTCGGCCCATGGCTGGCCAAGAACGTGTACCCCATCCTCGCCAACAACGCCCCCGACGTGCCGGTGCTGAAGTACTTCCGCGGTCCCGTCGGTTCGGGCGAGGGCCTTCTCACCGCCGGCATCGTGCTCGCCCTCATGATCGTCCCGATCATCACCTCGACCACCCGCGACCTGTTCCAGCAAGTGCCCCCGCTCCCCAAGGAAGGAGCCTCCGCGCTCGGCATGACCGACTGGGAGGTGGCGTCCAAGGTGACCCTGCCCTGGGTGCGCTCGGGGATCATCGGCGCCACAGTCCTGGGTCTTGGGCGCGCGCTCGGCGAGACGATCGCCGTCGCCATGATCGGGGGCGCGGCGCTGCGCATCCCCGTGAACATCTACGGGCCGTTCACCACCGTCGCCGCCACGATCCTGACCCAGCTCGACGGCGCCCTGACGGACGGGACCGGCTTCGCCGTGGCCACCCTCGCCGAGCTGGCCCTCGTGCTCGCCGTCATCTCCGTCGCGGTCAACCTCATCGCTCGGATGATCATCACCAGGACGAGCCGGGTCGGCGCCCCCGTCGGGGGGGCCTGATGAGCACCACGCTGTCGGGCGGGCCCGCCACCCGGCGCCGGCGCGTCTCGTCGAGCCTGTGGCGCGTGCTCACCTACCTCGCGCTGATCCTCATCATGGCGCCGGCGGCCTGGGTCCTGATCGGCGTGCTGGCCCGCGCCTGGTCGCACTGGCGCTGGAGCGTCCTGTGGACCCCGCTGACTTCCACCGGCGGCGGGCTGCGCGACCAGATCCTCGGCACCCTCATCCTCATGGTGGGCGTCTTCCTGATCGCGGGGACGATCGGCGTGCTCGCCGGCATCCACCTGGCCGAGCTGGCCCGGGCCGGCCGGTTCAGCGGGCGCGTCAGCGCCCCACTGCGCACCGCCTCGGACATCCTCTCGGGATTCCCCTCGATCGTGCTCGGCTACGTCGGGTACGTGGCGCTCGTGGTGGGGCTGCACTGGGGCTTCTCGCTGCTGTCCGCGCTGATCATCCTCTCCATCATGGTCATCCCCTACATCGCCAAGACGACCGAGAACTCCCTGCGCCAGGTCCCGACGGGCTACCGGGAGGGGGCCGAGGCCCTGGGGATGTCGATGGGGTACGGGCTGCGCAAGGTGGTGCTCAAGAGCGCGCTGCCCGGGATCGTCACCGGCCTGTTGCTCGCGCTGGCCATCGCCTGCGGCGAGACCGCACCGCTCATCTACACGGCGGGGTTCTCGAACACGCTGCCGCACTCGCTGACCCACGCCGAATTCCCCTACCTGACCTACGTCGTCTTCACGTACTACAACGCTCCGGAGACGCAGTACCACTACCTGTCCTACGACGCCGCCCTGATCCTCGTGGTGATCGTGCTGCTCCTCTTGGTGTCGAGCCGCATCGTCGTGGCCCGCACCCAGCGGCACGCCGAGGGCGCCCGGGGCACCCGGATCGGGCGGCGACCCAAGCCCGGGCCGCGGACCGAGGGAACCGCGCCGGGCATGCTCGTGGACCAGATGCCGCGGCGATAGAGGGGCACTCCTCGCGGGGCCTCTATGGTGGCCCCGATCAGTCGAGTGGAGCGGGAGGAAACGGTGAGCGCAGGACCTGAATGGGGGCCCCTGGCCCGTCTGGCCGGCATCTGGGAGGGCGAACAGGGCGAGGACGTCGCCTACGCCAACGAGGCCGGGAAGATCGGCCTGACCCCCTACCGCGAGCACATCGACTTCAAGCCCTTCGGCCCGGTCGAGAACGGCACCCAGGTCCTCTACGGCCTCGACTACCGCATGGCGGCCTGGCGGGGCGACGAGGAGAACCCGTTCCACACCGAGGTCGGCTACTGGATGTGGGACGCCCGCGACGGCGAGGTGGTCCGCTGCTTCCTCATCCCCCGTGGCTCGGCCATCGTCGCCGGCGCCATCGTCGCGCCCGACGCCACCACCTTCACCCTGCACGCCAACGTGGGCAGCCAGACCTACGGGATCCTCTCGAACAATTGGCTGGACAAGAACGCCCAGTCCATCCGGTACGAGGTGACCATCGACACCAGCGTCGAGGGCGAGTTCACCTACGCCGAGACGACGGTGATCCAGCACGCCAAGATGCCCGAGCAGGTCATCCACACCGACCGCAACACGCTGAAGCGGATCGCCGACGCCTGACGTCGCCCGGTAGGGTCGAGACGGCGGGGGCCCGCCGAGGCCGCAGGAGGCACGTCATGTTCGAGTGGTCCGAGGAGCAGCTGGCAATCCGCGACGCCGTGCGGCGGTTCGTCGAGGAAGAGGTCGAGCCGAACGTCGAGGAGCTCGAGCACGGCGACACCCCGCCCTACGAGGTGATCCGCAAGCTCTACCGGACCTTCGGGCTCGACGCCATGGCGCGGGACTCCTTCAAGCGGGCCATCGAGCGCAAGACGTCGGGCGCCGCAGCGCCCGGCGCGGTCCGAGGGTGGCGGGAACGCCGCCCTGACCCTGATCCCGATCATCGAGCTGTGCCACTACTGCCCGGGCATCGTCACGGCGCTCGGGGTCAGCACCGGCCTGGCCGGCGGCACCATCATGAAGAGCGGGACGCCGGCCCAGATGGAGCGCTGGGGCCTGGACCTGCTGACGCTGGAGAAGATCGGCGCCTGGGCCATCACCGAGCCCGACTCGGGCTCCGACGCCCTCGGCGGCATGAAGTCGACCGCGGTGAGGGACGGCGACGAATACGTCCTCAACGGCAACAAGACCTTCATCACCAACGGCCCCTACGCCGACACGATCGTCTTCTACGCCAAGCTCGATGACGGGAGCGACGCGCCGCTGCGCCAGCGCCCCGTGCTCACCTTCATCCTCGATCGCGGCATGCCCGGCCTCGAGCAGTCCCGACCGTTCCGCAAGATGGGGCTGCACTCGTCGCCGACGGGCGAGCTGTTCCTCACCGACGTCCGGGCCGGCAAGGACCGCCTCCTCGGAGAGACCGAGGGTCAGCCGGGCGGGAACGAGGGCCGCGAGAGCGCCAAGGGCAACTTCGTCACCGAGCGGGCCGGCGTCGCCGCCATGTCGCTCGGCCTCATCGAGGAGTGCCTGAGGCTCTCGGTCCAATACGCCAAGGACCGGCTGCTGTGGGAGCGACCCATCGCGGAGTTCCAGCTCATCCAGCTCAAGCTGGCCCGCATGGAGGTCGCCCGCCTCAACGTCGAGAACCTCGTGTTCCGGCACATCGAGATGAGCGCGGCGGGCAAGAGCCTGACCCTGGCCGAGGCCTCGGCCATGAAGCTCTACTCGGCCCAGGCCGCCTCGGAGGTGGCGATGGAGGCCGTGCAGCTCTTCGGCGGCAACGGATACATGTCCGAGTTCCGGGTCGAGCAGCTGGCCCGCGACGCCAAGGTGTTCCAGATCTACGCCGGGACCGACGAGATCCAGGTGACCCACATCGCCCGCGACCTCCTCGGGCGCTGAGGTGACCGACCTCTTCGGTACGGCGCCCGGCGATGCCGTCTACGACGAGATGGTGGACCTGCGCCGGGAGGTGCACCGCCGGCCGGAGCTCGCCTTCGCCGAGCACCACACGACGGGGCTGATACGCGACCACATGGCGGAGCTGGGTATCGGCGAGGCAGTGCGGGTCACCGAGACGGGCGGGATCTTCGTCATGGAGGGCGGACGGCCGGGCCGCAGCGTGGTCTTGCGCGCCGACATCGACGCCCTGCCGGTGCAGGAGGACGAGGCGAGGGCGGTCCACTCGGAGGTCGAGGGCGTGATGCACGCCTGCGGGCACGACGTCCACGTGGCCGCGCTGCTCGGTGCCGCCTCGGTGCTGGTGTCCCGGCGGGAGGACCTGCCCGGTCGCTACGTGTTCGTGTTCCAGCCCGGCGAGGAGGCACTGTGCGGCGCCAAGACGATGGTCGAGCACGGCGCACTGGCCGTGATGGACGGGGCGCGGCTCGTCGGGTTCCACGTGACCTCCCAGGCCCCCACCGGGCATGGTCGCCCTGCGCGGTGGCGTGGCCATGTCCGAGGCGCACTCGCTGCGCATCACGTTGACGGGGCCGGGAGGTCACGGCGCCATACCGACGGGCCAGGGCGACGTCATCCGGGCCACGGCGGAGCTGGTCGAGCGCTTGGGTGAGGTGGTCCAGGGGTTGACCTACGAGGAGGCCAACTGCGTGTGCAGCGCCGGCACGCTCCGCGCCGGGACCGCGGTCAACGTGGTCCCCACCTCGGCCCGGGTCACGGGCACGCTGCGCACGTTCACGCCCGGGCAGCGCGAGGAGGCCCTCACCCGCCTCCGGGCGCTGTGCGACCTCGGTCGCCGATGCGCAGGGCGTCCACATCGAGTTGGAGACGCCCGAGCACACCCCGGCCGTGGTGAACGACCCGGCGGTCACCGAGCTGGTGGAGGCGCAGGCCCGGGCCGCGCTCGGGGACGAATCCGTGATCCGCATGCCGCCCGCGTCCCCGAGCGACGACGTGAGCGAGTTCCTCGACCACCTCCCGGGGTGCTACTTCTTCGTGGGTGGCGCGGCGGCCGACGGCTCGAGCGGCATGCACCACAGCCCCACCTTCTCGGTCGAGGACGCCTCGCTGCGGGTCGGCGCGGAGGTCATGGTGCGGAGCGCCCTGGCGCTGGCCGCGCCGCTGGCAGGCTGAGAGGCCCGGCCACCGCCGGTGGGCCACAATGTGGCCATGGGTGCCTCTGACCTCTTCTCGATCGCCGGCAAGACGGCGCTCGTCACCGGGGGCACCCGGGGCATCGGCAGGATGATCGCCGAGGGGTTCGTCGACGCCGGTGCCACCGTGTACATCTCGTCCCGCAAGGCCGACGCCTGTGCCGAGGTGGCCGCCGAGCTCTCCAAGAAGGGCACCTGCGTCGGCATCCCGGCCGACCTCTCCAAGGAGGAGGAGTGCCGCCGGCTGGCCGACGAAATGGCGGAGCGGGTCGACAGGCTCGACATCCTGGTCAACAACGCCGGCGCCACCTGGGGCACGCCGTTGGCGGACCACGACGAGGCCGCGTTCGAGCGGGTCCTCGCCCTCAACGTGAAGGGGCTCTTCCACCTGACCAAGTTCCTGGTGCCGCTCCTGGAGAAGGCGGGGACCCCGGACGAGCCGGCCCGCGTCATCAACATCGGCTCCATCGACGGCATCGGGGTGCCCCAGCTCGAGACCTACTCGTACTCGGCGTCGAAGGCGGCGGTGCACCAGATGACGCGCCACCTGGCCAAGCGACTCGCCCCGACCATCACCGTGAACGCCATCGCGCCGGGGCCCTTCGAGTCGAAGATGATGGCCGCCACGCTCGAGGCGTTCGGTGAGCAGATCGCGGCGAACGCCCCGCTGAAGCGCATCGGCCGTCCCGACGACATGGCCGGCACGGCGATCTTCCTGTCGTCACGGGCCGGCGCCTACCTGACCGGCGCCATCATCCCGGTCGACGGCGGCATCGCCACCACGCGCTGAGGACAGAGAACAAGGGGGTACACCGTGCTGCTGCTCCACGAAGTGCACCGGGTGGCGGGGTCACAAGAGGAGATGTTCGAGTCGGCCTACCGGGACCAGCTCCTCCCCGCCCTGGCGGAGAGCGAGGGCTGCCGGTTGTTGTGGTTCCTCCGGGTGGCCCACGGGAGCGGGCCGGCGTACACCGTGGTGTCGATCATCGGCTGCCGGGACGCCGCGGCCTGGGCGGAACTGGCCGAACGCATCCGCGAGGGCGACCTGGCCGAGTGGTCCTCCGAGGTCGACGCCATGCGGCACGCCTGCGAGGCCAAGATCCTCACCCCGGTCTCGTGGTCGCCGGTACAGAACATCGACCTGGCGGCGGTCCCGACGACCGGCGCCCCGCACGAGCTCAGCCTCTTCATGGAGGACACGGCGTGGCCCTACCCCGGCGGGCTCCGGGCCTACCTCGGCCAGGCAGGGACCCTCTACGACACCGAGCTGAGCAAGTCGAGGCAGGAAGGGCGGAGCATCATCGAGCTCGAGGCGGCCTTCCAGCCCGTCTACGGCTCACACCGCACCAACGAGGTGGTCCTGTGGCAGCGCATCGTGAACCACAAGGCTCTCCTCTACCTGCTCGCCAACGACATGCCGCCGTCGGCCTCCGCGCCGGGGACCTGGATGCACGACGCGCTGGCCGTGCGCGACCGCTGGGAGAGCCGGATCCTGCGCAGCGCCGCCTGGTCGCCGCTGTACTGAGGCGGGGCGGCCGCTGTGCGCGGTGCCTGCCGGGCCGTCAGCGGGTGGGCGCCAGGTCGTGCGGCCCCTGCGGCGGGTACCCGCCGGCGTCGCGGATGGCCTGGCCCCAGGGGGCGAGCAACCCGATCAGCTCGTCGAGCGCCTCACCCAGCGCGTCGAGGACGGGCTCGCACTGGGCGTCGGTGGCCACCTCGACCGACTCGCGCAGCGCTCGCCCCGCCTCGGTCAGCGTGCCGTCGGCCACGAGGCCACGTTCCGACAGCCGGCCCTCGGCGGCGTCGAGCTGCGCCGCGGACCAGGCACGGGTGCGGACGTAGGTGCGCATGGGGAGGCCCCAGTAGAGCTCCGTGAGGAGGCCGACCTCGGTGGCGTCCAGTCCGGCCGACGTCCACGCCGCGGTGTGGGCATCGCCCCGGTACTCGCGCAGCGTATCGGCCAGGCGCCACAGGTCACCCATGGGATCGCCGGGCAAACCGAGGCTCTGGAGCCCGGCGAACAGCGGCTTGCCCTCAGGCCGCAGCGGTGCCACCGCACGCGCCAGCAGGTCGGTGGCGCGGGTCCATCCCGCCGGCTCCGACCCGAGGACCCGGACCAGTTGGGCGACCGCGCCCCGGGTGCGCGCCGCGCAGATGGTCGGCGCGTCCACCTTGGTCCAACCGAACTCGACCGCGGGGACCACCGCCTCGGGGTTGAACACCGCGAAGGCGGCCGCCACCACCTCACCCGGCACCTGTCCCATCACCGAGCCGCGGCTCGTGAAGTAGGCCGGCCCGTCCGGCAACTGCACATCGCCGGCCAGCGAGCCCGGGCTCGGCCCAAAGCCGAGCTCGGCGTAGGCCGCGTGGCACTCCGGCGAGAAGTACACCTGGCCGGCGATCGGCTCGAGAGCCATGGCCAAGCGTCTGCTGGCCGTTCCGCGCAACTCGATCACAATTGCCACCCTAGAGGGGGAGCGTTGCCCTTTAACGTTTTGTCCGTGACGACCGCGGAGGAACCGGCCTGGCTCCGCCCCTCCCCGGGGCTGTGGCGGATGCGCCGGGCCGAGGTGGCCACGTTCACGGTGGTGGCGGGCGCCTTCTTCGGCCTCGTCTTCCTTGCCGCTCTGGGCGCGCCGGCCGCGTTGGCCGCCCTCGCCGTCGTCCTGACATTGGGCGCCGCCCTGTCGTGGTTCGTGCGTCGCCGTTACCGGGCCTGGCGCTACCTGGAACGCCACGAGGACCTCATCGTCGCCCGGGGTGTCATGGTGCAGCGGCTCTCGGTGGTGCCCTACGGGAGGATGCAGTTCGTCGAGCTGACGGCGGGACCCATCGAGCGGCTCTTCCAACTGTCCACCGTCAAGCTGCACACGGCGGCCGCGGCCAGCGACGCCCGCATTCCGGGGCTGGAGCGGGCGGAGGCAGCCCGGCTCCGGGACCGGCTGACCGAGCTGGGCGAGTCGATGGCGGCGGGGATGTGACGGAGGACCAACCCGACGCAGTGTCCTCGAGCGAGGGCTGGCGCCGTCTCCACCCGCTTTCCCCGGTGGCGCGGGTCGGGCGCCTCGTCCCGGCGCTCGTCTTTTTGTTCCTCGTCTCGACCGTCCACTCGAAGGCGGAGAACAGCACCGCCGAGACCGATTACCTCGTCGTCATCACGTTGGTCTCCGCGCTCTACGGCTACGTCCACTGGATGGTCACCCGCTGGCGCTTCGAGGGGGACACACTGCGCATCGAGACCGGGCTGATCCGCAAGGACTCGCGCCGGCTGCCGCTGGCCCGCGTCCAGGCGGTCGACATCGTCCGCCCTTTGCTCGCCCGCATGCTCGGCGTGTCAGAGCTCCGCGTCCGCCTCGCCGGGTCGGGATCGACCGACGGCAGGCTGGCCTATCTCGCCGAGGCCGAGGCGGCCGAGCTCCGCCTCGTCCTGCTGGCGGGGCACCACGAGAGCGACCTGGCGGTGTCGAGCAACACCGGGCTGCCCATGGCGAGCGTGACCGCGGGGCGCCTGCTCGGCTCGGTCCTCCTCTCCCTCGTCAGCATCATCTTGATCGGCAGCGTCGCGTCCCTTGCGGTGCTCGACGAGTTCGAGCCGAGGACGGCCGGCACCGTGGCGGGCTTCCTGGCGGTGTACCTGCTCAGCTTCGCCGGCGTGGTCTGGCGCCGGCTCTCGGGCCAGTACGGCTTCATCGCGGTCGAGGGACCCGAGGGGGTGCGCATCCGGCGCGGGTTGCTGCAGACGATCTCCGAGACGGTGCCCTACGGGCGGATCCAGGCGGTGCGCCAGGTGGAGCCCCTCTTGTGGCGCCCCTTCGGCTGGTGCCGCCTGGAAGTGGACGTGGCGGGGTCGACGGCACGCAACCAGCGGGGTGAGGGCACGAGCGTCGTGCGCAAGGCGCTGCTTCCGGTGGGCTCGCAGCAGGACTCCTGGCACCTGCTGGCCCGCCTGCTGGGGGCACCGGATCCGGAGCGCACGCCGCCGCCACGCCGGGCCCGGCTCAAGGCTCCGCTGAGTTTCCATTTCCTCTCCGCGGGCCACGACGGCGCGCATGCCGTCTGCGTGACGGGGCGCATCAACCGGACGACGACCTGGGTCCCGCTCGAGAAGTCACAGAGCATCCGCCGGGTCCAGGGCCCGCTGCAGCGACCCCTCGGGCTGGCCACCGTCCACGTGGACGTGGCAGGGAAGCGGGCTCGGGCCGAGTTCCGGGACCGCGAGGTGGCCGAGGCGGACCACCTCGTCGAAGAGCTGTCCGCGCTCAGCCGGCTGGCCCGGATGCACCGGCGGCCTCCGCCGGCAGCGTCGACGGGCGACGGGAGCGTTGCCCCCTCGGGCTGGTACCCGGACCCGTCGGGCCGCCACGAGCGGCGCTACTGGCATGACGGCCGCTGGACCGAGCACGTCGCCGACCGCGGCCGGCGCAGCGCCGAAGCGGCTACGCCGGCACGGTGAAGCGCATCGGGAAGTAGTCGATGGAGCGTATGCCCGGCGTGTAGGTGAGCGTGTGGCCGGACTCGACCTCGTACTCGGGTATCCGCTTGTGCCACTCCCGCAGCGCGACCCGCAGCTCGAGGCGCGCCAGGTGCGAACCGAGACAGCGGTGGATGCCGCCGCCGAAGGCGATGTGCGGGTTCACCTCGCGGTCGAAGCGCACCACGTCCCCGTCGGGGAACTCGGCTTCGTCGCGTGTTGGCCGAGCCGATCATCACCATCACCTGGTCGCCGGCGTGGATCGGACAGCCCGCGAGCTCGGTGTCGGCGACGGCCACCCGGGCGATGCCCATGACCGGGGTCTCCCAGCGCAACAGCTCTTCGATGGCGTTCGGGATGAGCGTCGGGGTCCTCGACGAGCTGGCGCTGCTGCTCGGGGTGCTGCGCCAGGAAGGCGAACATGCAGTCGAGCGTGGCGGTGACCGTGTCGAGTCCCGCGATCAGAAAGAGGAAGCAGATGTCGAGGATGTCCTCGCGGGTGAGGCGGTCGCCCTCCACTTCGGCGTCGAGGAAGTGCGAGAGGAGGTCGTCGCGCCGCTCGACCTCACGCTGGTCGAGGATCTCGTTGAAGTAGTCGTAGACGGAGTCCGCGATCATCTGCTGGTAGTCGGCCGCCTCCTGGCGACCCGTAGAGCTTCCCGGTCACGTGGTCCGGGCGGATGATGCCGTCCTTCATGGTGAGGAAGCGGTCGAGCTCTTCGAGGGGCAGGCCCAGCAGGGTGAGGAAGACCTGGGAGGGGAAGGGGATGGAGAACTCCTTGGCGAAGTCCACCTCTCCCCGGTCGATGAAGCCGTCGATGAGCTGGTTCACGAGAGCAGAGACCTCGTCGTCCATGAGCGCCATCTTGCGCGGTGCGAAGAGCGGATCGAGCAACTTGCGGAACTTCTTGTGCTCGGGCGGGTCGATCTGCAGGGGGATCATCGGCCGCTTGTTCTTGAGGTCGACCGCGTCCATGTTGGAGGAGAAGATCTCCGGGTGACGCAGGGTCTCCATGATCTCTTCCTTCCGCGACAGCAGGACTCCCCGGGCGCCGGACGGCATGTCGATGGACATGACCGGCATGTCGTCGCGCAGCAGCTTGAAGGTCGGCTGCGGGTTGCGCCGCCATTTCGGGATCCATCCCACCGAGCGGGTTCTCGCCGTAACCGGTCTCCGTGCTCGTCTCGCGGTCTCCGTGGTCTCCATGTCAATCTCCATCGGATTGTTCGGGTGCGATTTGCAGGATGCGGTTCATTGACTGCACGAGCGATGCCTCGTCCGACTCGGGGATGATCCAGCTCGACGCGAAGAGCCGGACGATGACGTCCACCAGCTGCTCACGTCCGATGGCGCCGGAAGCGACGGCGGGCACGGTGTCGAGGGCGTCCCCGAGCCGGCAGGACGAGCTCGGCCCGCAGGGAGGGCAGGTGGTCCAGGAGGTAGCCCATGACGAACCCGGATTCGGACTCGAAGAGGGGGCGGCAGGGGTGGGACCGGATGAAGTCGAAGGCGTAGGCCATGAAGGCCCCGATGCGGTCCTCGGGCGCCGTGCACGGCCGCCAGCACCTCGTCGAGCCCGACGCTGAACCGCCGCTCGTCGTACGCGGCGGCGCCCGTCAGCACGTGGTCCTTGCTCGGGAAGTAGCGGTACAGGGTGCCCCGCGACACCCCGGCGCTCTCGGCGATCTCCTGCATGCCGAGCCGGCGCACCCCGCGGCGCCCGATGAGGCCCAGCGCCGCGGTCAGGATGCGCTCCTCGGTCGGGCTGAAGGTGCGGGAGGGCTCGGTCCCGAGGACCGCCGCGGGCGCGTCCTGCAACGTCGCGGTCATCAGGTACATATTAGACACTTTCTGTCTCTTTTGTCTCATCGACCATCGCAGCCGGCCGGCGGGGCAGCGACCGGCAGCGGGCGATGGGCGGTGACGACCGTGGGCACGTGAGGCGGGATCGTCAGCGCGGGACGGCCAGGCGAGCCCGGCTCTCAAGCTCGGGAGCCGGGCCTCCATCGGCGAACGGAGGGCACCACGAACAGTGCCACCAGCGCCCCGATCCCGATCAGGGTGGCCAAGAGGCCCACGTCGTCCGCCGCCGATCCCCCGTAGGTGAGCGTGACGTCGTGGCTGGTCGGCACGACCACCATGAGATTGGGCGTCACCCGCCATGGCCCCTCGGCGCCGCTGGCGTGCCAGTTCGGGAAGTAGGAGACCTTGACCAGCACCGGTGTCCCGACCCGTGAGACGTGGAAACTGATCGGAGGAGTCGGTCTGGGACACGGCGGTCACCCGGGTCGTCCCGACGCGTTTGACGGTCGGGTGGATGTCGCTGACCGGGGTGCGGGGCCAGGAGGCCGGCCCGTCCTGGGCCAGCTCGACGTCCCACCGGGCCGGATCGTCGTACCAGGCCAGAGAGCGGGCTCGAGCCAGCTGGAGGGCGCCGGCTTGACCCCGGAGAGCACGACGGGCTCGTTCTGCAGGGGCGTGACGAGCGCGGAGTCCTTCACGACGTAGATGTCCCAGGTCGTGTGCGTGAGAGCGCCGCTGTAGTCGTAGGTCCACGGACCGGTGCGGGCAACCAGCTTCAGGGCGGGGTCGGCGTCCGCCTGTTGTTCGACCGTCGGGGTCTCTGCCATGAAGTACTTCACCCCGAGCAGCTGGAGGTGCTGCACCCCGAGTGTCACGTCGACGGGCCGTACGGCAGGCCGACCTCCGGCTCGGACGGTCCTGCCGACAGCTCGGCCTGGTTGATGAAGTGGAAGGGCGTGGTTGTCGAGGACTCGAACAGGAGTCCTTCCATGGAGTCGATGCACCCGTTCGTCCAATACGGCAGCAGCATGAGGGCCTCGGGCGTCCCGAAGCGGTTCTCGCTGTCGCTGTACTCCCACATCTCGCGCCCGCAGCCGTAGCGCCTGCTGACCGCCTCCATCGTCTGGATGATGGAGCGGTACTCGGGATACGACGCCTGACCCTCGTAGCCCTCGTAGTTGTAGGAGGACCAGTTCGTCACCTCGTTGGGGCCGACGGTGACCGGGAGCGACGACGCCGGGAAGATGAAGGGGGGCACGACGGCCACCATCACCGCGAGCAGGCCGAGAACGGCCCCGCTCACGGCCGCCGGGCCCCACCTGGGTGACGGCGGCGTCGGGGCGTGAGGACGTAGCCGGCCCCGGCGGCCGGGTCCCGGGGGACTGCGGCTCGCCTCCCGGGCGGTACGCGCGGTGGGCCCTCGGCCCACGGCGCAGCACTCTCGACGGCCGCCTCCCAACGCCGGGCCCGCGCCCGGCGCCACCAGCCCCGCGACGGCAATGCAGCCCACGCCGAAGGCCCAGGCCGCCATCAGGTAGACGGAGATGAACCAGAGGGGCAGGAGCCGGACGTTGTAGAGGCTGCCCTGTGGGTCGAGCGCGGTGGCGAGCGCCGACACGATGCCCAAGACCGTCACGGTGATGCCGAAGCGGCTGCGCACGAGGAATGCGGTCACGGCACCGAGCCCGGCGAGGACGAGGGCCCAGGCGTCGGCCTCGCGGAAGTACTGGGCCCAACCTTCCACGTTCTGGTAGCCCATGGAGGTCGTGTAGGCGTGTTCGAGCCCGAAGGGAACCAGCCACCATCCGGTCAACAACAGACCGATGCCGACGGTCGAGCCGGCCCACCACAGGATGCGGGTCCGGGGGACGGGCTCGGCCGTCTCGTCGTTGCGCCACAGCCGGAGCCTCGAGTCGGCAATCCCCCAGCGGGCGGGCAGGAGCTCGATCACCGTCAGGATGACGGCGCCCCCCAGCAGCGTACAGACCCGGGACGATGTGCGACAGCACGCAGCCGGCCAGCACGACCGCGGCCCAGCCGCGGTATCTGCCCTCTCTGACCGCGCAGGCGAAGAGACCCAGGAACAAGATGGCCAGGGAGAGGCTGAAGGAGAACGCGTACTCCCCCGCCAGTGTCGAGAACAGGTTGCCGCCGTAGATGGTGAACGTGTAGTCGAAGAGGAACGGCAAGGTGGCGGCCGCCAGCAGGGTGGGGAGCGGTGGGCGGAGGCGGAAGAAGCGGCCGCAGGCCCAGGCGCAGACAGGAAGCAGGACCGATCCGAGGATCGTGCCCATCTTGAACGCGATGTCGTAGGGGATGACCCAGCCGCCGATCGCGATGAAGAGGTCGGGCAGGGTGAAGTAGAAGGTGTAGAGGGGGAACCCGTCGTACCAGCCGGGGTCCCAGCCGGTGAGGTGCCCGTGGAGCAACAGCGTCTCGAGGTACTTGGGCATCGCGATGTGCGCGCCCGTGTCGCCGCCGGTGGTCGTCGTGTTGGTGAGCAGCAGGCTCGGATGGAGCTGCGAGAGCGTCACGACGATGACGCTGGCGATGGTGATCACCGTGATGGCGCCCGGCACCCACCACCAACTGCCCCGGGGCGATGGCCCGGGTCTCGCGACGCCGACTCGGTCGGCGGGGGCTCCTGCACGCGCACCACGGCGGGTCCAGGCAGTTCAGGCACGTGCAACGGAGGTCGAGCCGACGCGGTCCAAGGCGACCCCGCCACCGCTGTCGTTCGGCCACATCCGGCTTACGTTACCGGCCGGACCTCCGTTCGGGGGCTCGCCCTCTCCGGACCGATGGGCCCCGGAGGGCCGAGAAGACCCGCTCTGACCAGGGAGTGCACCGGGACCCCGGGCGAGTGGGCTCACCCCGCCAGGGGCTCAGTCCACCTCCTCGAGCTCGCGCTCGATGGTGTCGAACTCCGCCTCGATCTTGCGCAGCTGCCCCTCGTCGCCCTGGGACCGCGGGCCCGTGAACCACTTGCGGGCACTGATCAACCAGTAGCCGCCGGAGAACAGCAGAACGACGCCGACCGCCACCGGGGCGTAATTGAAGTTGTCACGGTTGATGGTGCTGAAGGCGACCTCTGGCAGCATGAAGAGCACCGCGATGAAGGCGACCCAGAGGATGCTGACCCAGCCCACGAGCGGGCTCCACTTGCCGAGCGACCAGCGGCCGCCCTCCCAGCTCTTCCCCTTGATGCGTCGCAACAGCGTGGGCAGTACGTAGGCGATGTAGAGCCCGATGGTGGCGATCGACGTCACGGCCGCATAGGCCACGGAGCTCCACAAGACCGGCACGGCGAGCAAGAAGGCGAACACCACGCAGAACCAGATTGAGTTGGTGGGCGTCCGGGTGCGCGGGTTGATCCGGTGCCACCAGCGGTGGCCGGGTACGGCACCGTCGCGGCTGAAGGCGAAGAGCATCCGTGAGTTGGCCGCCACCGAGGCCATGCCGCAGAAGAACTGGGCGACCACGGCGATCAACAGCAGCAGCTCAGCACCGACCCGCGACAGCGCGGCGGTCCAGATCGCCACCGGGGCGGCCGTGTCGGCCGCCGTGGCCGCGTAGACCTTGGCATTCGTCGGGATCACGAAGGTGATGGCCAGGATCAGGATCCAGCCGGCGATCAGCGAGATGCCGATGGAGCTGACGATGCCCCGCGGCGCCGCGATGTCGGCCGTGTGCGTCTCTTCGGACATGTGGGCGGAGGCGTCGTACCCGGTGAAGGTGTACTGCGCCATCAGGAGGCCGATCATGAAGACGAACCAGGGCACGCCCAGCGTCGACTGGTTCTCGAACTTGGTGAAGACGAACGAGGCCGAGGCGTGGTGGCTCGGGACGAAGAAGAGGACGACGGCGATGGTGAGCACGCCGAGGATGTGCCACCACGCGCTGACGTCGGAGAGGAACGCCACCACCCGCACGCTGAAGCTGTTGATCAGGCCGTGGACGATCAGGACGCAGCCGTACACGGTCAGCACCCAGCCGGTCGTGTCGGGGAAGTTCGTCGTCAGGTTCAAGAAGACGGTGAAGAAGGTGGCGAACCCGAAGTCGATGCCGGCCGTGATGGCCACCTGGCCGAGCAGGTTGAACCATCCGGTGAACCAGCTCCAGGCAGCGGAGTTGTTCTCCGAGCCAGCTTGGCCGCCCAGTAGTACAGGCCTCCCGCCGTGGGGTAGGCCGATGCGATCTCGGCCATCCCCAGCCCGACGAGCAGCGTCATGGCACCGACGATGATCCAGCCCCACACGATCACTACCGGCCCGCCGTACGTCATGCCGAAGTAGTAGAGGGTGAGGCAGCCCGACAGCACCGAGATGATGGTGAAGGAGACGGCGAAGTTGGAGAAGCCGCTCATCCTCCTCCGCAGTTCCTGCGCGTACCCGAGCCTGTGCAGCTGGGCTACGTCGTCATCAATGAAGGTTGACGTGCTCATTGACCCTCCCCGTTCGACACGGCGCCTGCACGACGCCCGAACTGCCTCGGGCGTATCGGAGCAGGATTCAACCGTCGTGTCAAGGATCCACAGATGAATCTCGTCGTCACGTGCCTACGACGCCACCGATCGCGACGTCCGAGGCGGCCCGGCGACGCGAAAAGCGGCACCCGGTTGGGTGCCGCTCTCCGCAGTTCCGCCGGCCCGAGGCCGACACGGGGTGCCTCCGGGCGTCAGGACATCTCGGCCAGGATCTTGGCCTTTTGGTCGTTGAACTCGGCCTCTGTCAGGATCCCCTGGTCCTTCAGGTTGGCGAGCTCCTTCAACTTGCTGATCAGCTCGTCGGAATCCGGCGCCGCCTCCACCGGTGGCGCTTCGGCCACGGGCTGTTGCGCCTGCGCCGCGGCCGCATCTTGCTCCGCGTACTTCTGCTGCTGGTGGCGGTTCACCCCGCCGGCGACCACGGTGGCCGTCCCGGCGATGACCGCCGTCCTTCCCACGGTCCGCATCACGGGACGGCGTCGCATCATCGGCATGGTCGTTCTCCTTCTCTCTTCGGTCTCTCGGTTCTCAGCTCTTGAGGGCCTCGGCCAGCTCCGCGAACGCAGCCTCCACCAGGTCGGCCGGGATCGCGGGCGCTGTCGACCAACACCCCGCCCGACCCGCGCAAGGCGTCGGCCAGCGGCTTCGCCCAGAGGTCCTCCCACAGGATGACCAGGGCGGAGTTGCCCGCCGGCAGGTTGGCGGCCACGTGGTCGAGGTCCTCGGTGTTGACCAGGCCGCCGACCTCGCCCTCGATGTCGCCAAAGCCGGCCAGCTCGTCCATCTGGTCGAACTCGAGGCTGACCGTGTCGCCCTGCTCGTCCTTCATGACGAACACCAGGTCGAGGATCCGTACGACTTCGTTCTCCACCAGCTTCCCGATCTCAGGGACGATGTTCCCGTTGAACTGGTTTCCCGGGAAGGCGATCACCGTGTAGCTCACTGGTCCCATGGTCATTGTGCTTCCTCCGCTCCGCTGGTCCGCACGCAATCGTAAGCCGGAAATCGGGTCAGGCGCTGGCCAGCAGCTTCGACTTCTGGGCCTCGAACTCGGCGTCGGTGATCACGCCCTTGGCCTTGAGGTCGGCCAGCTTGGAGAGCTGGTCGGCCACATCGTCGCTGCTCGTCCCCGCCGCCTGCTTGACGTAGGCGTCGAACGCCTTCTGCTGATCCGCCGCCTGCTGCGCCGCCCGCTCGTGCATCTTGGAACCGCGAGCGATCAGGTACACGAAGACACCCAGGAAGGGCAGGATGATGACGAAGATCACCCACAGCGCCTTGGCCACCCCGCCCATGTCGTGGCTGCGGAAGATGTCGACGAACACCGTGATCAGCAGCCAGATCCAGATGATGAAGAGGAAGAAGTACAACATCGTCAGGAAGAAGTCGAGGATCGGGTATTGGTAGGTCGAGGCAAGCATTCAGAAGGCTCCTTGTGTCGTCGTCATTGACGTCTCTTCCCCCCGGCCCGCGGCCAGGCGTCGTACGGCACCGTAACAATTCCACCACTCCCCGTTGCACAACAGAGCCAAAAGTCCTAATCCCCGGTGACGGTTTCGTGACCGCTCCCAGCCCGGGGACGGCTCATCTCGATCACCATCCTGTCGCCAACCACCCGATTCCGGCGCCCGTCCTCCGGCACCGCACGCCCCAGCATGACCTTGTGCTCTGCAGAACGCCCCTGAAAGGGTCCACAATGACGCAGGCGCACATGCGACCGATTCTCCAGGACGGCCGACGGCGAGAGGGCGACCAGTGACGGTGGACTACCAGGGTCCGGACGCACCCGACGACGCCACCGCCGCGCCGGCGAACGGCGTCACCCGCCGTGAGCGGGTCGGGACCACGGTCGCCCACCTGATCCGTGTCATCCGCACCGGCGACGACAAGGCCGTCGAGCAGGCCGTCCTCGATCTGAGCCGGCGCCGCCGCTGGTTGGCTCCCCTCGGGCTGATCGTCGGCGCCTTCCTCATGTTGTTCCAGGGGGTGAAGCTACTCTTCACCAACTGGCGCCTCACCCTGGTCCAGGTCATCCCCGCCATGTGGATCTGGCTGGCCCTGCTCGACCTGAAGGTCCATGTCCTGCACGGCAAGTCCTTCCACGTCCTGACGGGCCCGATCCTGATCCCCTGCGTGCTTGCGGTCACCGCCTTCACCGCGGCCAGCTTCTTCCTCAACGCGGTCTTCGCCTTCGCCATCTCGGTGCCCGGCAAGCCCGAGATCCGCCCCGCCTTCGGACAGGCCCGCCACCATTGGCGGGTCATCCTGGCCTGGGGCTGCGGTGTCGGCCTCCTGCTCTCCTACTCGGCCCTCATCGTCACCCGTTGGAACCACTGGCGCTTCGTCGTCGCCCAGAGCGTCGTCGTCGGCATCATGATGATCTGCTACCTCTCCGTGCCGGCCCGCCTCGTCGGGATCAAACGGACCGGGTCCCGGAGGGACAAGCTCGCCGCCACCGCGGTCGGTGGCGCCGTCGGCGCCGTCGTCTGCTCCCCGCCCTACGTGTTGGGGAGGTTCGGCATCTTGATGCTGGGCTGGGGAGGTGTGCTGTTCTGGTTCGGCATCGTCTTGATCGTCATCGGCGCCGCCCTGCAAACCGGCGCCACCAGTGCGGTCAAGGCCGTGAAGATGTCGGCGAAGCTCGTCGGCACGCCGGCGGCGGCGGTCTCCGACCCGCCCGGCTAGCTCGCCGAGCCCCTTCGCGTGATGGCGAAGACCGAGCCGCCAGACGCGGGTCTCCAGCCGCAGCCGCCGCTGCGGCCCGCCAGGTCCGGTAACCGCCGTCCAGGTTCCGCGCCGCGAGGCCGACGTCGTGCAACAACATGGTCGCGGTGTGGCCCCGCTGACCGACTTCGCAGTAGACGAGGAACGGCCCGGCACCCAATGCCCCGAGCCGGCCCCGCAGCTCGTCGAGTGGCGCATTGACGCTGCCCGGGATGGCCCCTTGTGCGTGCTCCGCCTCGGTGCGCACGTCGACCACGGTCCAGCCGACGGCCACCAGGCCCTCGACCTCGCCCGCTTCGACCACGTCGCACTCGCCCGACATGACGTTCTCGGCCATGTAGCCGAGCATGTTCACCGGGTCCTTGGCCGACGAGAACGGTGGCGCGTAGGCCAGCTCGAGATCGGCCAGTGCGGTGGCGTCCAATCCGGCGGCCATCGCCGTCGCCAACACGTCGATCCGTTTGTCGACGCCTGCGCCCCCGACCGCCTGTGCGCCGAGGATGGCGCCGTCCACTTGGTCGAAGAGCAGCTTGAGCGACATCTGCTCCGCGCCCGGGTAGTAGCCGGCATGGCTCATGGGGTGCGAATGGATGACCCGGTACGGCCGTCCCAGCGCCTGCAGCCGTCGTTCGTTCCAACCGGTCATGGCCGCGGTCAGCCCGAAGACCTTGAGAATGGCCGTGCCCTGCGAGGGCGCCGGCCGGACCGGGCGCCCACAGATGTGGTCCGCCACCCGGCGTCCCTGCCGGTTGGCGATGTTGGCCAGGGCGATCAGGGAGAACCCGCCGCCGATCGAGTCCTCCTTCTCGACCGCGTCGCCCACCGCGTAGATCGCCGGGTCGCTGGTGCAGCCGTCGTGGTCGACCGCGATCCCTCCGTGGGGCCCGAGCGCCAGGCCCGCCATCTCGGCCAGGCGCGCGTCGGGCCGCACGCCGATGGCCGCGACGACCAGCTCGCCAGCGATGGCGCGACCGTCGGCCAACACCACGCCGGACTCGGTCACCTCGGCCACCGCCACCCCCGTCTCGACCACCACGCCGTTGGCCACGAGCTCCGCCGCCACCAGGACCGCCATCTCGGGGTCGAGCGGCGTCAACACCTGGTCGACCGCCTCGATGACGGTCGTCGGGATCCCGCGATGGGCCAGGTTCTCGGCCGTCTCGAGCCCGACGAAGCCGCCCCCGATCACGACGGCCGACCGGGCGGCGCCGCGCGCTTCGTTCGCCAGCTGCTCGGCGTCCTCGACCGTGCGCAGGACGCGCACTCGGTCGAAGCCGGGCAGTGGTGGCCGCACCGGCGCTGCGCCCGGGCTGAGCACGAGCGCGTCGTAGGGAAGCTCCTCGGTCGGTCCTCCACCGGTGGGCCGCACCGTCACCCGACGCCCGGCCGGGTCGATGGCGATCACCTCCCTGCCGACGCGCACGTCCAGGCGGAAGCGGTCGAAGAGCCGCTCGGGCGTCTGCAATAAGAGGTCGTCCTCGTCCTCGATCACCCCGCCCACGAAGTAGGGCAGACCGCAGTTGGCATAGGACACGTGGCCCGAGCGCTCGACGACGATGATCGACGCCTCCTCGTCCAGGCGTCGCAGCCGGGCGGCCGCCGACATGCCCCCGGCGACGCCGCCCACGATGACGACCCGGCGGGCGCCCATCAGGCCAGCTTCATGAACATCCGCTGGACTTCCTCGAGGGGGTAGCCGTCGACCTCGGCCTGTTCCGGATCGGCCAGGCAGTAGGTCAGGCCGGCCGCCACCAGCCGGAACCCCGCCTGCTCCAACGCCTTGGTCGCCGCGGAGATCTGTGTCACGACGTCACGACACTCTCGCCCCGAGTCGAGCATGCGCTCGATCCCCTCGATCTGGCCGGAAACGCGGTGCAGGCGCTTGCGCAGGTCCTCGATCACTTCTTCCGGTAACTGCATGGCTGTCCCTCGCTCGGGCGGTGCTGGCGGACCCCAGTCTATACCCCTATGGGTATATGGACCACGCCGGCCCATCTTCGCTGCCGGACGGCCACCCGGAGGGTGTTAACACCCCGGACGACAGCCTCGTCGTCCCAGCAGAGGCACGGTGTTAACGCTTCGGCCACAGGCACTGGCGGAACTCCGCCTCCGCGGCCTGGGGCTCCACGTGGAACGCACTGATCGTGCCTCTGTCGCACCGCGAGCACGCCCAAGGGGGACCTTGTGCCCTGTTGGCCTGTGCCGAGTACCTGCATTATGGAGCGATGGTCGGCGCCGCGGTCTCCAAGCGCATCCTTCGGGCCATTGCGGACGCGCACCCCGACGACAGTGAGTTCGAGATCTCCAGGGTCGAGATGCGTCGCGGCTGGGGCGACATCGTCAACGTGACGATCCACGGAGGCCACGACCCCCAGGGCCACGGGCGGCCCATCCGTGAGGCG
Organism: uncultured Acidimicrobiaceae bacterium; assembly: GCA_963774485.1. Taxonomy (GTDB): domain Bacteria; phylum Actinomycetota; class Acidimicrobiia; order Acidimicrobiales; family RAAP-2; genus Bog-473. The sequence continues at coordinate 18,174 of CAVZFG010000017.1, read as the reverse complement.
GTGGAGCGGGCCCTGGAGCCACAGCGCCACAGCGTGCGGCTCGAGACGACGGCCTGAGCACCCTCGACCGATCGGACCGACCGGCGACCGGCGTCAGCCGGCGACGAGCGCGTCGGTCAGCGCGTGGATCCCCGCGAAGGCCGCCGCCAGCTCGGGAGCGAGGCCGTAGCGGGCCGCCAGGACGGACGGGTCGACGTAGCTCACCTGCGTGCCCCGGTCCGCACCGTCCCACACGAGGACCTTGAGTGGGAGGTCGAGCGCGGCGAGGGGTGCGGCTTCCATCACGGGGGTGCCGGCAGCTGGATTCCCGAACACCACCAAGGTCGTCTCCCGCAGGTCGAGGCCAACCGCCTGCGCCTCCGCCCGCTGGTCGATCACCGTGAAGACCTTGATGCCCTTGGACCCGAGAATCCCGCGGAACCGCGCCACCGTCTCGGTCACCGAGCGCGGGCTTCGCTTGATGATGACGCCCGCTGCGCCGGCCGAGTCGGGCTCCGTCCGATCGGATCCGGGCGGCATCACCGGGCCCCCCGCACGCCGAGACGACCCTAGGAGGCGGCGGCGGCCCGCACCGGCCGCGCCGAGTGGTTCTCGCGCAGTCGCTCGGCGGTCTCCCGGTCCTGCAGCGGCATGCCGATCCCGATGGGCACGGTGGAGGCGGGATCGTTGCGACACTGCGGGCACTCGACCACCCACGTCCGGTCTGGACGCTGCGCGATCTTGGGAAAGTGGTTCTGCATGTCCGGCGCTCCTGCGTTGCCAGTGAGAGGAGCGCAACCCTAGCGATCTCGACGACGGAGTCAAAATGGCGGTTTCCACTGCGCGTCGGACGGCCGCAACCAACGATCGTTCGGCGTCCGCCAGGACCGCCGGCGTCGGATTAGCCTCTCCGTGCGGTGTCCCCGCTCGCGTCGCTGGAGGCCTACTTGGACCGCATCGGTCTGCCCGACGACGCGAGGCCGCGCCTGGCCGACGTCCACCGGGCTCACGCCACGAGCATCTCTTTCGAGAACTTCGACCCGTTCTCGGGCACGCCCGTCTCGCTGGAGGTCGAGGACCTCGAGGACAAGTTCGTGACCCGGGGCCGCGGCGGCTACTGCTTCGAGCACAACCTGCTCCTCAAGGCTGCGCTCGAGTCGCTCGGCGGGACACAGGTCAGTCCGATGCTGGCCCGGGTCCGCCTGGGCCCGGAGGGCTCGCCCCGCCCGCTCAACCACCTCCTGCTGCGGGTGAGGGACCGCGACGGCACCTGGCTGGCCGACGTGGGCTTCGGTGGCGGCGGCCTGCTCGATCCCGTGCCCTTCGAGACCGGCGTCGAGTCGGAGCAGTCCGGCTGGCGCTACCGGCTCGTCGAGGACGGCGCCGAGTTGGTGCTCCAGGTCTTCCAGGACGGGGGGTGGAACGACATGTACGGCTTCGCCCCCGAGCCCGCCGAGCCGGTCGACATCGTGGTGAACAACTGGTTCACCGCGACCCACCCGGACAGCCCCTTCGTCACCGGGATCATGGTGGGCGTGCGCCGACCCGAGCGCTGCCTCTCGCTGTTCGTCTACGAGCAGGCGGTGCTCGTGGAACGGCCGGTCGGCGGGGGATCCACCGTGACCGAGGTGCCGCTCGACACGGTGCCGGCCCTCCTCGCGGAACGCTTCGACATCCACGCCGTCGCGCTCGGCGACGACGGGCGCCTGCTGCTCGAGACCGCGGGCGGCTGACCGCGCCGCCGCCCGCCTCTCACCTCAGGTCGCGAGGGCGGCGTCCGGCGGCCGGGCGATGATGTAGATGAGCGCACCGAGAACCGGGATCAGCAAGATGACGATGGTCCAGACCGCCTTGGCCAAACCGTGGTGGTCGCGCCGGCGAAAGTTGTCGATGAAGCACCAGATGATGAAGAACACCATCAGGAACACGCCGGCGAAGATCAAGAACGTCCAGAACAGGCTCAACAGCGGCCACGTGTAAGCGAGCATCGTGTGCACCTCCTCGGTCGACGCTACCCATCACCGGCGTTGCGCCGGTGGATACCCGGCGCTGCTCTTGACCTTGGCCGGCGATCGAGAATCACGCCGTCCCTCCCCGTTCGCCAACCGGCGGCGATGACCGCACTCGTGCCCCGGAGGGGCGCGTCCTACGTCGTCGCGCCCAGCCGCGCCCGCACGTCGGTCCCGAGGTCCAACACGGTCGCAGCGGACAGGGGAAGGCGCTCGGGCAGCCTGACCGTGAGCTCTCCGTCGTCGGCCGACCACTCGAGCTGCTCGTAGGACCCCACCAGGCGCACCCGTCGCACCCGCGACCCCTCGAGGTCCCGCACGGTGATGCGCCTCGAGGCGGGCATCCCCAGCACCAGCGCGTACACACCCTCGCCGCTCTTGGTGAAGCGCACCGGCGTCCCCTCGGTGGTGACCGACTCGGTGATGACCCAGGGCCGGCTGCCGTAGATGGCCTCGCCGTTGGCGGCCAACCACGCTCCGAGCCCGCGCAGCGGCGCCTGCTGCTCCTCGGGGATGGTCCCGTCGGGCCGCGGGCCCACGCCGATGAGCAGGTTGCCGTTCTTCGAAACGACGTCGCAGAACATCTGGATGAGCTCGGTGTCGGTGATGATGTCCTCGGGCCGCTCGTGGCGGTTGGCGCCGAAGGAGTGTCCGACGCCGCGGGCCAGCTCCCATTTGCGTTCCGACACCGTGTGCAGGACGTCGTACTCGGGCGTCCGGAAGTCGCAGTGCATGGGGCTGGAGAAGGTCAGCCGCTTGCGGCGCTCGGGGATGAAACGCCACGTCCACTGCAGGAGCGCGCCCGCACCGCGCACCAGCCCGTCGGCGACCGCGTTGCGGGGGATGTTCGGCTCGCGCCAGCGATCGTTGACGACGCCCTCTTCCACCGTGTTGTAGTAGTACGCGAACAGCTCGGCCAGGTTGCCGCCGCTCGGCCACGAGATGTCGTTCCACAGGACGGACGGCTGGTAGCGGTCGATGAGCTCCCGGCAGTGCGCCGTGACGTAGTCGACGTACTCGCGACCGTGGGGGACGGCCAGCACGGCGTCGGCCGGCTTGGACAGGACCGCGTTGTTGTAGGGCCAGTCGTAGCCGCCCGAGTAGTAGAGGCCCATGCGCATCCGCTTGGCGCGCACGGCCTCGGTCAGGTCGCCGACGAGGTCACGCTCGGCGTGGTACTCCCCCTTCGTCGGGTGCCGGACGGCCGAGGGCCACAGGGCGAACCCGTCGTGGTGTTTGGTCGTGAGCACGACGTAGCGGGCGCCGGCGGCCTGACACAGGTCGGCGACGGCGTCGAGGTTGGCCCCGGCCGAGGCGTCGTCGAACGTCTTGACGAACCGGTCGTAGGGGTAGTCGTCGCCGTAGACCTCGGCGTGGTGCCGCTGGGTCGGGCTGCCCATGATCTGCATGCTGTTGAGGTACCACTCGGCGTAGGGGTTCTCACGCAGCATCCGCTTCGGGCCGTCCTTGACGAGCAGCTCCTGGATGTCGGGCACCCGCGGCGCCCAGCCCGGCACCGAATAGAGGCCCCAGTGGAGGAAGACCCCCAACTTGGCGTCGTCGTACCAGACCGGCACTCGATGGTTGCGGACGGATTCCCACGTCCCCTCATACATGGCGGTTGCATTCTCGCATGTCTTCTCGCCTGAGCACGGTGTGGCGTGCAATGTACCCAGGCGGCGCAACGCGCAGCACGATTGGGCGCCGGCACGCCCGGGCGTCGCATGACGGCGTATCGGCCTCCAAGCGTGCACCTTGACCAGCGCCGGACGCCGGCAACGGCCGGCCGATTGCCCAGTAGTCTCTGGGACCCATGGCCGCCCGCCTCGAGTTCTGGTTGTTCCTCCCCCAGATGCGCCAGAGCATGGATCAGCTGGTGGACCGGGCGCGGGCCGCCGAGGAGGCGGGATTCGGCGGCGTTGCCGGCATGGACCATCTCGCGCCGCCCCTGGCCGAGTCGTCGCCCATGTTCGACGCCATGGTCACCAACACCTGGCTCGCCGCACGGACCGAGCGACTGAAGGTCGGGTCCCTCGTGCTGTGCGACTCGTTCCGGCACCCGGCCGTGCTCGCCCGCGAGGCGGTCTCCCTCGACCACGCCTCGCGTGGGCCGCTTCGAGCTCGGCATCGGCTGGGGATCGGTGGCCCGCGAGCTCGAGACCTTCGGCGTGGGCTCGACGGAGCCGACGGGTCCGGGTGGAGCGGCTCGAAGGAGACACTCGAGATCGTGAAGGCCCTGTGGGCCGGCGAGACCCTCGATTACGAGGGCGAGTACTTCACGCTGCGCCAGGCGCAGCAGCAGCCCGGCCCGCTCGGCACGATCCCGATCGTCATCGGCGGCGCGGGCAAGCGGACGATGGAGCTCGTCGCGGCGCACGCCGACTGGTGGAACGTCCACATTGGCATCGTCGACAAGCTCGACGAGATGCGGAGTCGCGCCGGCCGGGCGCGCTGCTCGGTGCAAGTCCAGGTGGCGTTCGTCCCCTCCGAGGCGCAACGAGGGGAGATCGCGGCAACGGCCCGCCGCCGCTTCGGCGACATCCCGGTTGTCGGCACGGCACCGGAGCTGGTCGAGTACTTCGGGTCGTTGGCCGAACGCGGCGTCGAGCGGGTCTACGTGTGGTTCTGCGACTTCGCGCCACCCGAGACCCTTGCCGCCTTCGGGGAGCGAGTCATCGGTTCCTAAGGCGACGGGTCACCGCGATAGCCCGGCGGCCCGTCGCCGACCGCTCACCCCGTCGCCAGCGCCGGCCCGCTGGGGCACCGGCGCCGCCCCGCCGGCGCGCCCGGCGGCCCGTAGCGCAGCCGGAAGGCGAGATAGGCGAACGGCCCCACGACGATCGGCAGCCAGTACGAGATGATCCGGTAGGCCGAGCGTGGCCACCACGGCGTCGCCGCCCGGCATGCCCGGCCAGGATCAGCAGCGCGCTCAGGCCGGCCTCGACGATCCCGAGCCCGCCGGGCGTGATCGGGATCAGCGCCAGCAGCCCGGCCACGGCGTAGGCCAGCAGCACCAGCGAGGGGTTGGGCTTGGCCCCCGTGGCCCGGATGGTCGCCAGCAGGGTCCCGAAGTCGAAGGCAGCCGCCCGCTGCTGAGCAGCACGGCCTCCTTCCACTTTCGTCCCAGCACGTCCCGGATGCGGTTGCGCTCGTAGACCAGCCGGTCCGGCCAGCCCGGTCATGGGCTCGGACTTCCGCTTGACCGGTTGCGCGCCGCCTGGACCACCGTGCCCGCCCAGCGGATGGGCCGGTCCGTCGCCAGCACGATGGCGCAGAAGCCGGCGAAGAGCACGAAGGCGGCGATGCCGAGCAACGCCGCATGTTGCAGGCCGCTGGCGATGGGCGTGCCGGCGAGGATGGCCGGCAGGACGAAGATCGGCAGGGCCAGCAGCCCGCCGATGCCCAGCAGCGAGAAGGCGGTGAGGCCGCCGACCGCCGGTGGCGGTATCGTTCCCCGCCGCGGCGAGCATCCGGAACTGGGTCGCCGCCCCGAAGGCGTCGCCGCCGGGGACGATCAGGCTGATGGCGTTGCCCGTCAACTGCGACGTCGCCACCGAGAACCAGGCCTTGGTCCGCAGCGCGATCCGCTGCAGCGCGATGGTGCAGGTGAAGTGCGCCACCTCAAGATGACGGCGAAGGCGAACCAGACCGGGTCGAGCGACGTCAGCTTGGGCCAGGAGGCGAAGACCTCGGTGAGGCTGGGGAACACCAGGTAGATGGTGATGCCGGCCACCACCACCATGACCGTCTTCTTCACGATCGAGCGCCACGGCAGTGGTGACTCGACGTCGCGCTCGATCTGTGAGGCCAGGCGCTGCGACATGGCGTCGCTGCCTGCCTCGCTCACCTCCGGTTCTGCGGCCCGAGGGGCCTCCGGCTCCCTGGTCGTCCTGCGTCGCCACCGCCGCGTTGCTCTCGGTGACGAGCGAGCAGCCTGCCTAGCTGGCCAGGATCTTGGCCTTCTGGGCCTGGAACTCGTCCTCGCTCAGGACGCCCTGGGACTTGAGGTCGGCCAGCTTGGCCAGCTGGTCGGCCGTGGTGCCCCCCGGCGTCCCCGCCGTCTGCCGCACGTACTGGTCGAAGGCCTTCTGCTGCTGCGCCGCCTCCTGGGCCGCCCGCTCGTGCATCTTGCCGCCCCGGGCGATCAGGTACACGAAGACGCCGAGGAACGGCAGGATGATGATGAAGATCACCCACAGCGCCTTGGCCCAACCGCCCAGGTCGTGGCTGCGGAAGATGTCGATGAACACGCATGATCAGCAGCCAGATCCAGATGACGAAGAGGAAGAAGTACAGAATCGTCAGGAAGGCGTCGAGCACCGGATAGCTGGAAGCAAGCATCGAGAATCTCCTTGTGGTCCTGGGATGTGGTCCTTGGGTCGGCGAGTACCCCGCCCGTGCAACCCCCTGTTTAGCCCGAATGCCCTGACCAGCGCTCGGATGCCGCCCCCGGGCCCTCTGTCCGTCGTCGCCGCTGCCCCGCCCCGCGACGCCGGCCGGCGTCCTGCCGCGAGATCGTGACCTTCGGCCCTGACCTGGCTCGATGCCGCCGTCGACAATGGCACCCGGGCACACCACTGCCGGCGTGCGCCCGCCCCCGACCTCCATGGCCCACGATCTCAACCTCGCCGCCCTCGCCGTCGTCTCCGCCTGCGTCGTCGTGTGGGGCCTGGTCTCGGCCCGCCTGGAGCGCTGGAACGTGTCGGCTCCCATCGCCTTCGTCGTCCTCGGTCTCGTGGTGACCCACGGCCCCATCACGCTTGATCCACTTCAACCTGCACTCGTCGACCATCCGGTCCGTGGCGGAGATCGCGCTGGCCCTGGTGCTCTTCGCCGACGCCTCCCGGGTCAACGCGCGCCAGCTGCGGGCCGACCTGGCGCTGCCCGTCCGCCTCCTCGGCATCGGGCTCCCGCTCACCATCGGGGCCGGCGCCGCGCTCGCCGCCGGACTCTTCTCCGGCGCCGGCCTCTGGGTGGCCGCGGCCATCGGCGCCATCGTGGCCCCGACCGACGCCGCGCTCGGGGCGTCGATCATGGAGGACGAGCGCGTCCCCGCCGGCGTGCGCCGCGTGCTCAACGTCGAGAGCGGCCTGAACGACGGCATCGCCACGCCCTTCGTCAACCTCTTCCTCGCCGGCGCGGCCACGGCCGAGGCGGTGCACGGCGCCTCGTCCGCCGCCACCGCCGTCATCGACCTGCTGGGCGGCGCGGCCATCGGCGTCGGGGTCGGGCTCGTCGGCGCGGTGCTGCTGGCGCAGGCGCGCAAGCACCACTGGAGCGCACCCGGTTTCCGGCCCCTGGCCGTGCTCGCGCTCGCGCTGTTCGCCTACTCCTCGTCGGTGCTCGCCGGCACCAACGGCTTCGTGGCCGCCTTCGTGGCCGGCATGGCCTTCGGGACCGTGTTCCCCCGCCACGACGACGAGCTGCTCGAGTTCTCCCAGGAGTCGGGCACGCTCATGTCGCTGCTGGTCTGGTTCCTGTTCGGCGCCGTCATGCTGGTCCCGGGCCTCGAGGACGCCACCTGGCGGGACGTGATCTTCGCCGTCGCTGGCGCTGACCGCGGTGCGCATGGTCCCCGTCGCCGTCGCGCTCGCCGGCAGCGGCCTCGACCGGGCCACCGTCGCCTTCGTCGGCTGGTTCGGACCCCGCGGCCTGGCCAGCGTCGTCTTCGGCCTCATCGCCGTCGACACGCTCGCCCCGGCCGACGCCAAGGTCGTCCTCGCCGCGATGACGGTGACCGTCGCGCTGAGCGTGCTCCTGCACGGCGTCACCGCCTCACCGTTCGCCGCCCGCTACGGCGCGGTGGCCGCCCGCCTGCACCCCGAGCGCCCCGAGCACGTCAGCGCCGGCCCCATCGGGACCCGCTCGTTGCGGCGTCCGCGCCTGCCGCTGTCCCGCGGCACCGCCGCGTGAGGACCGACTTCCCCGCCCCGATGTGCCGTGCCAGGCTCCATCCGACCACGAGGTGACCGCATGACCGACGACCGCACCGCCGACGCCCGCGACCGGGTGTTGCGCACCGTGCTGCCCATCCCCGACCGGCCCCACCGCGGGCTCGTCACCTACGACGCCAAGGACCCCGACACGTCGTTCCCGCCGATCGTGCCGCTGCGCCCGCCGGCCGGCGCGCCCAACGTGCTGATCATCCTGCTCGACGACGTCGGCTTCGGCGCCGCCGGCACCTTCGGCGGTCCGGTGGCCACGCCGACGGCCGACCGCCTGGCCGCGGGCGGGCTGCGCTACCGGCGCTTCCACACCACCGCGCTGTGCTCGCCCAGCCGCGCCGCGCTGCTCACGGGGCGCAACCACCACACCGTCGGCATGGGTGCGGTGGCCGACCTCGCCACCGCCGCGCCGGGCTACACCTCCATGCGGCCCAACACGTGCGCGCCCCTGGCCGAGATCCTCCGGCTGAACGGGTACGCCACGGCGCAGTTCGGCAAGTGCCACGAGGTCCCGACGTGGGAGTCCAGCCCCCTCGGCCCGTTCGACCGGTGGCCGACGGGGTCGGGCTTCGAGCACTTCTACGGCTTCGTGGCGGGAGAGACCCACCAGTACGCGCCGGCGCTCTACCAGGACACGGTGCCCGTCGAACCGCCGGACGACCCCGCCTACCACCTGACCGAGGACCTGGCCCAGCGCTGCATCGACTGGATCCGCCAGCAGAAGTCGCTCATGCCCGACAAGCCGTTCTTCGCCTATCTCGCGCCGGGGGCCACCCACGCCCCGCATCACGTCTGGCCCGAATGGGCGGAGCGCTACCGGGGCCGCTTCAACCTGGGCTGGGACCATCTGCGCCGCGAGACCTTCGAGCTGCAGAAGCACCTGGGCGTGATCCCGCCCGAGGCCGAGCTCACCGAGCGGCCGGCGGAGATCCCGGCCTGGGACGACATGCCCGAGGCGCTGAAGCCGATCCTGGCCCGCCAGATGGAGATCTACGCCGGCTTCCTCGAGCATGCCGACCACCACATGGGTCGGGTCGATCCAGGCGGTCGAAGAGCTCGGCCTGCTCGACGACACCCTCGTCTACTACATCATCGGCGACAACGGCGCCTCGGCCGAGGGGCAGCTCAACGGCTCCTTCAACGAGCTGCTCACCTTCAACGGGATGGCGGCGTTCGAGACGCCCGAGTTCCTGGCGTCGAAGATCGACGGACTTCGGCGGCCCCGACGCCTACAACCACTACGCCGTGGGCTGGGCCCACGCCATGGACACGCCGTACCAGTGGACCAAGCAGGTGGCCTCGCACTGGGGCGGGACGCGCAACGGGCTCGTCGTGCACTGGCCCAGGGGCATCAGCGCCTCCGGCGAGACGCGCGACCAGTTCCACCACCTGATCGACGTGGCGCCCACCGTCCTCGAGGCGGCGCACCTCCCGGAGCCGACGTTCGTCCACGGCGTGATGCAGCACCCGATGGAGGGCGTGTCGATGGCCTACTCCTTCGACGACGCAGGCGCAGCGGAGCGGCGGGAGACGCAGTACTTCGAGATGATGGGCAACCGCGGCATCTACCACAAGGGCTGGACGGCGTGCACCAAGCACCGGACGCCGTGGGAGACGGGCGGCATGCCGCCCTTCGACGAGGACACCTGGGAGCTCTACGGGCCCGACGACTGGACCCAGGCCGACGACCTGGCGGCCACGCAGCCCGACAAGCTGCGCGACCTCCAGCGGCTGTGGCTGATCGAGGCGACCCGGCACAACGTGCTCCCGCTCGACGACCGCTCGGTCGAGCGCTTCCTGGCCTCGCTGGCCGGCCGCCCCGAGCTCGTGACGGGCACCTCGCAGATCCTCTTCGGCGGGATGCACCGGCTCTCGGAGGGCTCGGTCATCAGTGTGAAGAACCGCTCCCATTCCGTCACCGCGGAGGTCGAGGTGCCCGAGAGCGGGGCGTCGGGCGTGATCATCGCCCAGGGGGGCGCGTTCGGCGGGTGGTCGCTCTACGCCCTGGACGGCAGGCCGCGCTACTGCCACAACCTGCTCGGGCTGCGCCGCTTCGTGGTGGCGGGCACCGAGGCGCTGCCCCCCGGCGTGCACCAGGTGCGCATGGAGTTCGCCGCCGACGGCCAGGGCCTCGGCGTCGGCGGGACGGTGACGCTCTACCTCGACGGGTCCCCCGTGGGCCGCGGTGCGGTCGAGGCCACGGTGCCGCTGCTCTTCTCGGGCGACGAGACGACCGAGGTCGGGAGCGACGCCGGCACGCCGGTGAGCGACGAGTACCCGGCGCGGGGCAACGAGTTCAGCGGCCGGGTGCGCTGGGTCCAGATCGACGTCGACCACGAGAGCGGCGACCACCTCGTGCACGCCGAGGACCGGCTGCGGGTGATCATGGCCCGGCAGTAGGCGCCCGGCGCCGCCGGGCGGAGGCGAGGCGGCGGGATCGGCGGCGGCACGGGCAACCGGATGGCAACCGGGGCCGGGTCCCGACCGGCCGAAATTGGACCATGAGGTGTCATCGAGAACGGGCCGCACGTTGCTGAAGCCTGTTCAGCGCAGCACCGCGAAGCCGCGAGACGTGCGACACGTGACACACGGGGAATCGCACGCGCTAACGCGGGAGCCGACGACCCTGTCCCCCTCCGAGGAGCTCGGCTTCTTGCGTCACGTCTTCCTGCACCTGCCGGACGGGATCGTCATCGTCGACGGGGACGGCAAGATCGTGTGGGGCAACCGTTCGGCGGAACGGATGTTCGAGCGCTCGTTGGCGGATTGGAAGGGTCAATCGGGCCTGGACCTGGTGCATCCCGACGACCAGGAGTTCGTGCTGCGCTCGCTGACCAGCGTTCAGGACAAGGACGTTGGCACGCCCATCGAGATCCGGATCAACGCCGCCTCCGGTTGGCGCCTGGTCGAGATCGTCGGGACCACGGTGCGGTGGTCCGGCGAGAACGTCGTCCTGTTGTGCCTGCGCGACCTCACCGAGCGGCGCCGGTTCGAGCTCGCCAGCGGTCACGAGGCGCGCTTCCGCTCACTCGTGCACAACGCCGGGTCCGTCATCATGTTGGTGTCGTCCGAGGGGATCCTCGAGTCGGTCTCGGGCGCCATCACGCGGCTCCTGGGCCACGATCCCGAGCTGCTCGAGCAACGTCCGCTGGTGAACATCGTCGCCGAGGACGACCGCGCCGAGTTCGCCGCCGCCCTGGACGAGGCGCGCGGCGGGACGGCTGCGGGGCACCCGGTCACCGCCCGGGTCGGATTGGTGCGCCACGACGGCGCCGCCACGGTCCCGTTCGAGCTGAGCATCGTGAACCTGTTGGACGACCCGACGGTCGAAGGTCTCGTGATCTCGGCCCACGACGCCACTGCGCAGGTGTCAGCCGAGACCGAGCTCGGCAAGGCCCTGTCGCTCCTCACCGCCACGCTCGACTCCACGGCGGACGGGATCCTGGTCGTCGACGCGGCGGGGAAGGTCACCAGCGTCAACCGGCGCTTCGGCGAGATCTGGCACCTCCCCGACGACCTCCTGGCCACCAAGGACGATCAGCAGGCGCTGGCCTTCGTCCTCGACCAGATGGCCCATCCCGACGCCTTCGTGGCCAAGGTGGAGGAGCTCTACGCCCAGCCCGAGACCGAGAGCTTCGACACCCTCGAGTTCAAGGACGGCCGCGTGGTGGAGCGCCACTCGAGACCGCAGCGGGTGGATGGCAAGACGGTGGGGCGGGTGTGGAGCTTCCGCGACGTCACCGACCACAAGCGCCTGGAAGAGGAGCTGGCCTACCGAGCCTTCCACGACTCTCTGACGGGACTCGCCAACAAGGCGCTCTTCCAGGACCGGCTGGACCACGCCCTGGCGCGCATCGAGCGCACCAAGTCACACCTGGCCGTGCTCTTCCTCGATCTGGACGACTTCAAGACGGTCAACGACAGCCTGGGGCACGGCGAGGGGGACCACCTCCTGCGGCGGGTGGCCACCACCCTGGTCGGGTGTCTGGGCGCCTCCGACACGGCGGCCCGCCTGGGCGGAGACGAGTTCGCGGTCCTGATCGAGGACGTGCAGTCGCAGAACGCAATCACGGCACTGGCCCAGCGCATCCTCGACACGTTGCGGCCACCGGTCCGCCTCGGGACCAAGTCGGTGAGCTCGGCGGTCAGCATCGGCATCGCGTTCAACGAGGCCGGCACGACGAGCGAGCAGCTCCTCCGCAATGCCGACATCGCCATGTACAAGGCCAAGGCCCTCGGCAAGGACCGCTTCGAGATCTACCGCGACGAGATGTACGCCTCGGTGCTGGCGCGCCTCGAACTGGAGGAGGAGCTCCGGGCCGCCATCGACGCGGGCGATCTCGCCGTGCACTACCAACCCATCATCGACCTCGACGCGCACCGCGTCGTCGGGCTCGAGGCGCTGGTGCGGTGGTCGCACCCGACCCGCGGGCTCGTGCCACCGGCCGTGTTCGTGCCGCTGGCCGAGGAGCTGGGCCTCATCGGCGAGATCGACTCTTTCGTGCTGCGCTCGGCGTGCCGCCAGGCGCGGGAATGGCGCGACGAGCACCTCGGCAGCCCGGAGCTGACGATGAGCGTGAACCTGTCGGCCCGCCAACTCACCGAGCCCTTCCTGTCCGACCGGATCGCGGCGCAGATCGACGAATGCGGATTCGATCCCCGGTCCTTGATCCTCGAGATCACCGAGAGCGCGATGCTCACCGACAACGACGCCACCGTGCACAACCTGGCCCAGCTCCGGGCCCTGGGTGTGCGCATCGCACTCGACGACTTCGGCACGGGCTACTCGTCGTTCTCCCACCTCGACCGCCTCCAGATCGACATCGTCAAGATCGACAAGTCCTTCGTCCAGGCCCTGGGCTCCCCCGACGACACGCGGGGCCTGGCGGCCGCGATCGTGCAGCTGGCCCGGACGCTCGGCTACCAGGCCATCGCCGAGGGGGTCGAGCAGGCCGAACAGGCCGACAGCCTGCGGGCCCTGGGCTGCGGCCTGGCCCAGGGGTACCACCTGGGCCGACCGCTCGACGCCACGGCGACGGGGTTGTTGCTCGGCTCGTACGACTCGCTCGTGCCGATGCTCGAGCGTCGTCGGAGCGCCTGAGCCCCGACCCGGCGACGGGGGCGACGATGCGTCAACATGGGCCCGTGCAGATCCGGGTCCTGGCCGTCGCCGTCCTCGCGGCGCTGGGGACCGTGGCCCTGCCGGGAGCGGCGCAGGCCCGCACGCCGGCGACGACGTACTACGTATCGTTGGGGGACTCCTACTCGGTCGGCAACCAGCCTGGCCTCGGGTCGACGCCGGGCTACACCGTCTACGTGGCGAACAGGACGCACCTGACCCTGGTCAACTTCGGGTGCGGCGGCGCCACCACCACCTCGATCCTCGACGCCGTCGGGTGCCCGGACGTGCTGCCCCACACGGCCGGCGGGGTGACCTACCCCACGACCACGCAGATCGCCGCGGCCGACGCCTTCCTCACCGCCCATCGCGGCCACATCGGGCTGATCACGGTCTCCATCGGGGGCAACGACGTGACGGGGTGCGCACTCAAGGCCAACCCCATCAGCTGTGTCGCCGCGGCGGTGAGCGGCATCGCCACCAACGTCACCGCGCTGGCCTCGGACCTGCGCAACGCAGCCGGGCCGACCGTGCCCATCATCGGCCTGACCTACCCCGACTTCGTCCTGGGCGTATACGTGTGGCCCTCCCGGACGCCCTCGGCCGCCGCGGTCTCGTTGGCCAACCTGTCGGTGACCGCGTTCAAGATCGCTCATCAACCCGGCGCTGTCCAAGGCGTACGCGCAGTCGAAGGCGGCCTTCGTGGACGTGACCGCCGCCACCGGTGCCTACGGGTCGCTGACCCGGACCGTGCACACCGAGGCCTACGGGACGATCCCGGTGCCGGTCGCCTCGGTCTGCGCACTGACCTGGTTTTGCGCCAGCGGGAACATCCACGCCAGGACGCCCGGCTACACCCTGATCGGGAAGCTGGTGGTGGCCCGCTACGCCGCCCTGCGGCACGCGTAGCGAGCGCCGGCGCATGGCTCTGATCGTCCTCGTCCACGGTGCCTTCAACGAGCTGTGGGGCCCGCGTGAGCTCCATGCCCGCTGGGTGCCCGCCCTGCGTGACGGCCTGTGGAGCGCCGGCACCGACATCGAGCCCGAGAACGTGGCGGTGTCCTTCTACGGCGACCTCTTCCGCCGCGACCCCGAAACCGAGGAGCGCCCCGACGAGGCGACCCGGGCCGGCGTGGCCGACATGCTCCACGAGACCCTCGGCGACGACGTGCTCGCCTCGCTCTCACAGGCGGCGGGCAAGGCCACCTTCGATCGCACCGTCGACCTGGTCGGCACGCTGATGACCAAGCCGGACCTGCAGGAACGGGTCCGGGCCCGCGTCCGCCGAGACGGTCCAGCCCGACACCCGCATCATCGTGGCCCACTCGCTCGGGACCATCGTCAGCTACAACGCGCTGGTGGCCCATCCGGAATGGGAGATCGACACGTTCGTCACGCTGGGCTCGCCCCTGGGGTCCTCGATGCTGGTCGAGACGGTGGTCCAGCACGACGCCAATGGTGCTCCCCGCTGGCCCGGCTCGGTCGAGCACTGGGTCAACATCGCCGCAGTCGGCGACCACGCCTGCGCCGAGCCCCGGCTCTCCAGCGTCTTCGGTGACCGCGTCGTCGATCGGCTGGTCGACAACGGCTACCGGGCCCACGACCCGCAGCCCTACATGAACAACCGCACCACGGGCTCGGTGCTCGCCGAGGCCATCGCCCGCTCCCGCTGAGGTCGGTGGCATGCCCGTTGGGTGCGTGAGACACTGACCGCCCAGCGTCGTACGGAGCACCGGGGGTCCGCTGATGAAGGCCTTGCAGGTCACAACCCATGGTCGGCCGGGGGAAGTGCTCGCCGTCCGCGAGATCGAGCGCGCCCGAGCCCGAGGCCGGTGAGGTCCGCGTCGAGGTCGGGGCGGCGTCGCTGAACTTCAACGACATCGACCGTTGCCGGGGGAACCTGGTGTCGGTGCCCACGCCGCCGCCCTTCACCCTGGGCATGGACGTCTGCGGCGTCGTGGACGCCGCCGGCCCCGGAGCCGAGCAGTGGCTGGGCAAGCGGGTGGTCGCCATCACCAAGACGGCCTTGGGCGGCATCGCCGAGTTCGCCGTCGCTCCCGCGGTCTCCGTGTTCGACGCCCCGGCGCAGCTCGACGACGCCGAGGCCACCGCCTTCATCCTCCCCTTCCAGACCTCGCACCTGGCCCTCTTCCGCCGCGGCCGCCTGGGGGCCGGTGAGACGCTGGTCGTGCACTCCGCCGCCAGTGGGTTGGGCACGGCCGGGATCCAGCTCGGCAAGGCCGCCGGCGCGCACGTCATCGCCGTCGCCGGCGGACCCGAGAAAGGGGCCCTGTGCACCGAGCTCGGTGCCGACCAGGTCGTCGACCACACCGCCGAGGACTTCGTGGAGGCGGTCCTGGCGGCGACCGACGACCGCGGCGCCGACGTGGTCTACGACCTGACGGGGGGCGACTTCGTCGAGCGCTCGTGGCGCTGCACGGCGCACGGTGGGCGCTACCTGGCCGTCGGCTTCGCCGACGACGACGCCAACGGCATGACCGGGCGCCCGCTGCGCATGGGCTGCATCGGCAACATCGACATCGTGTGCGTCATGGTGGCCTGGGCGGAATCGGTCGATCCGGGCATGCGCCGCTTCGGTTTCAACCCCTTCGGCCGTGACGTGGCCGACGAGATCCACGACGATCTCCTCCGCATGGTGGACAAGGAGCTGATCCGGCCCTACGTGGGGCGGCGGGTCACCATGGAGGAAGCGGGCGCCGCGCTGGACGACCACGAGGCGCGCCGCAGCCTGGGCCGGACGGTCGTCGAGGTGTCCGTTTGACCGACGTCGCCTGCACGTGGCGCGACTCCGAGCTGCGCGCCTTCGCCCCTGTCCACCTTCGGCCGCATCCTCATCTCCAAGATGCTCGCCGCCGCGCTCGGCGAACCGGATCGAGCTCCAGCAGTGGGCCACGGACCATCCCGAGGTGCGCGCGGAGCGGATTCGGGCCCGTGGCTCAGGCCCAAGGACGCATTCGGCCGTCACGTCTACGACCCGGCCGACTACGGCTGGACCTACCCCGGGCTGGCCGAGGAGTTCGAGGACCGCTTTCAGGTTCGATCAGAGATCCGGGCCTGACCACCCGTTTTGCGGGGAACCCCGTGCCCCGCCCCGCGCCTCCGCCTTCGTCCGGACGCCAAACACGCCCGCATAAGGTGAGCCCAGACGCCACGAGTGGAGGAGGGTGCGCCATGGCCACCGACAGTCCCAAGCCCACGACGACCGACGCCGGGATCCCGGTCCCGAGCGACGAGTTCTCCCTGACGGTCGGTCCCGACGGTCCGATCCTGCTGCAGGATCACTACCTCATCGAACAGATGGCGAACTTCAACCGGGAACGCATCCCCGAACGACAGCCCCATGCGAAGGGAGGCGGCGCCTTCGGCCACTTCGAGGTCACGGCCGACGTGAGCGGGTACACGAAGGCGGCCCTGTTCCAGCCGGGCGCGAGGACCGACACGTTGATCCGCTTCTCCACGGTGGCCGGCGAGCGGGGCAGCCCGGACACGTGGCGCGACCCACGGGGCTTCGCCCTGAAGTTCTACACGTCCGAGGGCAACTACGACATGGTCGGCAACAACACGCCCGTTTTCTTCCTGCGAGACCCGATGAAGTTCCAGCACTTCATCCGCTCCCAGAAGCGCCGGGCCGACTCCGACCTGCGTGACCACGACATGCAGTGGGACTTCTGGACGCTGTCGCCGGAGTCGGCCCACCAGGTGACCTGGCTCATGGGCGACCGCGGCATCCCGCAGGTCGTGGCGCCACATGAACGGCTACTCCAGCCACACCTACATGTGGGTCAATGCCGGGGGCGAGCGTTTCTGGGTCAAGTACCACTTCAAGACCGACCAGGGCATCGAATTCCTGACCCAGGAGGAGGCCGACCGGATCGCCGGGGTCGACGGCGACTATCACCGCCGCGACCTCTTCGAGGCCATCGCGCGCGGTGACCACCCCAGCTGGACGCTGCGGGTCCAGACTCATGCCGTTCGAGGAGGCCAGGACCTACCGCTTCAACCCGTTCGACCTGACCAAGGTCTGGCCGCACTCGGACTACCCGCTGCACGAGGTGGGTCGGCTGACGCTCGACCGCAACCCGACCGACTTCCACACCGAGATCGAGCAGGCTGCGTTCGAGCCCAACAACCTCGTGCCGGGCATCGGCGTCAGCCCGGACAAGATGCTGCTCGCCCGCGTCTTCTCCTACGCCGACGCCCACCGGGCCCGCATCGGGGTCAATTACAAGCAGATCCCGGTGAACGCGCCCCAGGCACCCGTGCACAGCTACAGCAAGGACGGCGCCATGCGGGTCCAGAACGTCTCCGACCCGGTGTACGCGCCGAACTCCAAGGGCGGCCCACCGGCCGACCCGCAGCGCTACCCCTACGTGGAGAGGTGGGAGGCCGACGGCGAGTTCGTCCACTCCGCCTACACGCTGCGCCGGGACGACGACGACTGGGGCCAGGCCGGCACGCTGGTCCGCGACGTCCTGGACGACGCGGCAGCGCGACCGCCTGGTCTCCAACGTGGTCGGGCATCTGAGCGACGGCGTGTCCGCCCCCGTGCTTGGAACGAGCGTTCGAGTACTGGCGCAACGTCGACAAGGAGATCGGCGACCGCATCGCCCAGGGCGTCCAGGGCGCCTGAGCTCGACCGAGCAGCGGCTGGGCTCTGGGGCTAATCCCCAGTGCGGCCCGCCACGGGGCGAGATCGAGCGCGGGATAGCGCTGCTGGGTCTGGTGGAGCAGCTGCTCGCTCCAGACCGGGTGACCGGGCGGGGGCCAGCCGAAGAGCGCCAGCTCGCGCGGCGTCGAGCCCTCCACGAAGACGGTCCACTCGATGCCCGTCGAGCGGTTCTGCTGGGTGTCGTAGCCGATCCATTCGACCTCGGCGTGCTTGAAGGCGATGGCGGCGACGATGCGGGCGCCGCTGTCGGAGCCGAAGGGGGCTCCCCGGTGGTAGCAGTCGGACCGGTAGGCCAAATAGGAGCCCCGGACCCCGGGGGCGGGCCGTTCGGCGGCGTAGACACCGGGCTCCGTGTGGGGCATCACCACGCCGTAGGGGTTGTCGATGTGGCCGGTGTCGCGCACCGAGACCAGGCGCGTGGGATTGTCGTCC
>CAVZFG010000016.1:0-43412 GCA_963774485.1 uncultured Acidimicrobiaceae bacterium | reverse complement strand
TCCGACGCTGGTCGTCCCCTATGCCCCCGGGGTGATCACCCTGGACGAGGGCTGGTGGTTCTTGAGCGCGGTCGTCGGCTGCACCCCGGGAGACCTCCGCGGGGGATGACCCTCGAGGTCGAGTTCCACGCTGCGTCGGAGTCGGTCGTCCTCCCCTATTTCCGCCCGCTCGCCTGAGGGCACTCCACGTCCGGGTGCCGCGAACCCGTGCGACCGGGACTCCGGCGCTCAGGGCGTGGTGTTCGAGGGCCATTCCGGCCTGAAGTACCCCCCGAAGCGCAGGTCGCCGCCTCTCAGCTCGCGGATGGTGAGGAAGTCGCCCTTGTAGCCCTTGTGGTCCCCCGGGCCGAACTGGATGTAGGTCGAGGGACCACCGTTGGTGGCGGGCATCCAACGGATCCGCTCGATCCCGTCTTTGACCCAGCGCGGTTCGGGGATGTCGGCGTTGGCGATGCCGTGAATCGCCACCCGAGCCGTGTCGTAGGCCAGGGCGACCACGACGTTGCGTGCCTCGCGCCCGAACCGCTTGGTGAACCGTTGCACCATGGCGTTGTAATTCGGATTGGCACCGTCCTCACCGAGCTGGTCGATGCCGTGCCAGCCTTCGATCCCGGAGGCCCACTGGTTCTTGTTCGAATAGAACATGAAGGCGGTCCCCATGATGCGGGGCGGATCCCATCGGAGAGCCTCCAGGGCCGCGCCGAAGTGGAAACACGCATAGCCGTAGCCGCCGTAGTAGAGCCCCTCGGTGCCCGCCTCCCGCATAGCCGCCAAGTGGGACTCGAGATCGCGTGGGTTTGGCTCGAGCTTGACCTCGCGGGTGACGGTCATTCCCAGCCTGATCGCCTCGTCGCGGAAGAAATCGGCGTAGTCGCGCCCCGAGGAACCGGCCTCCCAGAAGAGGCCTACTTTCCTGATGCCCTGCTGGTAGAGCCAGTTGGCGCAGATCACTCCTTCAGTCGGGACGTCGCCGTTGGCCACGGTGAAGCAGTAGTCGGAGGCAAATCGGCGGGCACCGGTCCAGCCCAAGCAGGAGACGCCGAGCTCGTTCGCGGTGTCCTGCAGGACCAGCGAGTTCTCGGAGATCATCGGGCCCAGGACGACGACACAGCCCTGGTCGACCAGCCACCGGTAGCCGTCGATGACCTTCCGGTAGTTCTCACGAGGCAGCCCCCGGGCGTCGGCGATCACCAGCTGGACCGGGGAACGGGCCCACACGCCCTCGTTCAGCGCGTCCTCGATGGCCAGGATGGTCGGGTCGATCCAGTCGGCCAGGAGCTGATTGAGGTCCATGTCGATCAGCACACCGATCTTCACCGGCTCGAAGGCATCGCCCTGTGTGCTGACGCCGCGGGTGGGCGGATAGATCGTGATGTTCTGCACCGCTTGATCGCTGGCTGTCCCGGTGCCCTCGTACCAGACGGTGCCCTCGCCACCTTCGCCTTCGAGATGAGAGCGGGTGCCGTGGGCGACCGAGGACACCGCCCGGTCGGGCTGGGCGATGCCAAGGTCGACCGGCTCCGGGAAGAGGCGTTCGGCGTATTCGTGCTTGTCCGGCATGATCGGTCCTTTCAGGGCGTGGTGGGTGAGGTCAAGGCGTTGCGGTGAACGGTCATCGAATCTCCTCGGCACGCTCGACGAAACTCGACGTGATGGACGTGGCGGTGCCGACCACCGCAGAGGGCGAGCGCAGCACGAACTCGTCCATGCCCACCTGGGGGTGATCGAGGAGCGTGGTCAGTGTGGCCACCAGCACCTGTGCCACGTCGTCGGTGTGGAGCATCTGTTCTTGAGCCAGCCCCCGGCGCGCCCAGTCCTCGAGCAGCTCACCTAGGAGCGGCCCGTCGAAATCGTCGCCGAACTCGGTCGGAGCGGTGGGACCGACGACGACACAACAAAAGCGGTGACCGGGATGCTCGGCACGCCATGAGGCCATTGCGGTGCGGAGGGCGGACTTCGAGGCGCCGTAGGCACCGAGACCGGTTCGGGGTTGGACGACGGTGTCGGACGAGAGGGCCATCACCACCGACGACGGCTCGAGAGAGGGGAGCGACGCCCTGATCGCGTTGTTGGCCCCGATGACGTTGGTCTCGAACACCGCCTGCCAGTGCGAGCCGTCCGTGTCGGCCAACCTGGCGAGCGGCGCCATGCCGGCGCAGTAACACAGCGCGTCGATGCCCTGGAGCAGTTCCGCGCTGCGTTCGATCGCCTCGGTGCACGCCGAGGGATCCCTCACGTCGCCGGGAACGGCGACTCCGCCTCCGGCTTCGGCCACGACGTCGGCCAAGCGCTCGGGTCGGCGGGCCACGAGCGCGACGCGCGCCCCGGAACGAACGGCCCAGGTCGCGACGCCGCGTCCGATGCCGGCGGACGCGCCGACCACGACCACGCGGCGACCGGCCAACCCGGTCACGCGCCCCTGCAGGCGGCTCGCGCGTGCCCCGTCGAGCAACGACGCACCGCGTCCTCCTCCCCGGCCCGGCCCCCTGTCACCTTTGGATCATATATCCGGTTCTCGACACTACCCGGGGGCGCTCCCTCAGCCCAGGTGGGCCATCGGCGTCGGCAGCTCACGGGCGGCGAAAGCGTCGGAACGAGCGCGCAGGGTCTCGGCTGCGCCGGCGGCGTCCTTCATCATGACGAACCGGTTCTCCTTGATGCCCTCGACCACCAGATCGGCCAACTCGTCGAGGGGCTGCCAGCGCAGCTCACGCCCCGCCTTCCGGGCCATCTCCTCCAGCCGTTCCGGGGTCATGGCCTCAGTCTCCCGGGGACGCTCGCGGGCGAGCTCGGCGGGCCGGGTCCTCTCCGAGGTCCACAAGCCGGTCCGCAACAGGCCACCGGAGGGGTAGAACACCGACGCGCGCACCGGCGACCCCTCCTCCACGAGTTGCGCCGCCAGACACTCGGTCAGCACCGAGACAGCGGCCTTGCTGGCCGCGTACACCGAGGCCGAGGGCAGCGGTGAGATGGGCCCGTCGGACGACGAGGTGTTGATGACGTGACCCTCTTCGCCCGAGGCCAGCATGCGCGGGACGAAGGCATGAATGCCGTTGACGACACCGGTGACGTTCACGCTGAAGATCCACCTCCAGTCGTTCGGAGTCGTCTGCCAGACCTTGGCGCTGGGCGCACCCACGCCGGCGTTGTTGCACAGGACGTGGGACGCGCCGAAGCGCTCGTAGACGGCGTCGGCCAGCTCGGTCACCGACGTCGCGTCCGTGACGTCGGTCTTCCGGACCATGACCCCCTCGGAGCCCGCGAACCGTGCCTCGACCGCATCGAGCGCGGCCTCATCGACGTCTGCGATCACGACCCGCATCCCCTCGCCGAGGAATGCCTGCACCAGGGCGAGACCGATCCCGCTCGCCCCGCCGGTCACCACGGCCACCTTGTCACGCAGGTCTTTCATGAGATCCGTCCTCCTCGTCGCGCCCGGCGTGGCAGCCACTTGACATCCGCTCCGGCAGTGATTTTGATAATAGATACGGAAACCTGGCGGGGCAACGCCGGGCCACGACCAAAGGGGGTCCCCCATGACCGATGTGCGCACGAGGGACGCGGCCGGCCTGGGGCCCATCGGGGCCAATCGCTCCGCCGGCATGCCGCGCAGCGTGGAGCTCGTGTTGGACCCGTCGATGCGTCCGTCCGTGCGGCGCGAGCCCGGGCCGCGCTTCCCGTTCCCGATCCCGAACGGGTGGTTCATCGTCGCCACCTCGGACGCCGTCGCCGTCGGGGAGATCCTTCCTGTCCACTACTTCGCCAAGGATCTGATCGTCTTCCGCACGGCGAGCGGTACGGCCAGGGTCACGAGTGCCTACTGCGCGCACCTCGGGGCCCACATCGGTGTCGGTGGACGGGTCGAGGGGGAAACCGTCGAATGCCCGTTCCACGGGTGGTGCTACGACGGCGAGAGCGGCCGCTGCTCGCACATTCCGTACGGATCGAGCCACATCCCGAGCAAGGCGGCGGTCCGTGCCTATCCCACCCTCGAGCGCAACGGCATGATCTGGGCGTGGCACCACCTCGAGGGGGGCGATCCGTTCTACGACGTCCCCGAGGTGCCCGAGCTCTCCGACCCCCAGTGGAGCGAGCCGTACACGGCGGAGTACGTGGTTCGCACCGTGTGCCAGGAGATGGCTGAGAACAACCACGACCCCGCCCATTTCCGCTTCGTCCACGGGACCGACGACATCCCCGAGCAGGACGTCTCCATCGAAGGTTGCTACAAGCGAGTCGTCGGCATGGAGGGCCACTTCGTTCGGGAGACCTTCGGCCTGGGCCTCGGTGTCCTCCGCATGACCGACGTGATGACGTTCTTCACCTCGACCACTCCCATCGACGAGGAGAGCGTCCACGTCCGCTGGACCTTCCTGACCCCGGTGGCCAGCGGCCCCGACGCCGCCAAGGGGGTCGCCGAGGCCTTCCTGGGCGGCGTCAGCCAGGACATCCCCATCTGGGAGAACAAGCGCTACGTGGAGCGGCCGGTGGTCGTCAAGGACGAGCGGAGCATCCTCGACCACCGCGAGTGGTGCAAGCAGTTCTACTCGGACCCGGCCAAGGCCATCGACTAGCTCGCCGCCGGGGTCCCCGCGGCAGCGGCCGACCTTCGGCTCACCAAAGGAGGACCCGCATTGAGCGAGCAGACCGACCCGACCGGCCGCTACCTCGTCATCTCGTCGGACACCCACGCCGGACCACCGGCGGAGCGCTACCGCGACTACCTCGACCCGAAGTACCGGGACGCGTTCGACGAGGACCTGCGGTTGGTCAAAGAGATGAGCCGTGCCCGGTCCGAGCTCACCCAGGCAGGCGACTTCGAGGCGAGATGGCTGGCCGAGACCGGTGACGGCGGCCGCCGCGCCTCCTGGGACCCCCTGGCGAGAGACGCCGAGCTCGACAAGGAGGGGGTGGCGGCCGAGGTGATCTTCCCCGACGCCGACGTCCTCGCGGGCGCGGCGTCTGCCCCCTTCCACGCCGGCTTGGGTTCCGCAGGCGACCTCGACGGCGAGCTCGTGATGGCCGGGGCCGTGGCGCACAACCGCTGGCTGGAAGAGCTCTGTTCGTCCAGCCCCGAGCGTCGCTGCGGCGTCGCCACGGTGCCGATCCTCCACGACATCCCTGCGGCGGTGACCGAGATCGAGCGGCTGGCCGCAGCGGGATTCCGGGCCATCATGATCCCCACGGTGTGGGTCGACAAACCCTCGTACAACGACCTGCGCTACGAACCGGTGTGGTCCGCTTGCGAGAGCCACGCCATGGTGGTGCACGTCCACTCGGGCGGCGCGTCACGCGACATCGCCGTCGGAAGCTCCGGGCCTGATCGCCATCTATGCGACGGAAGCCTGGTGGTGGGCGGCACGGCCCTTGTGGGTGATGCTGTGGGGGGGCGTCTTCGAGCGCCACCCGAAGCTGCGCTTCGCCATCACCGAGGACGGGGCCTGGTGGATCCCGGGCATCGTGCAGCGCATGGACGAGAAGTTCGTCGGTTTTCACAACACCGAGAAGATGGGCAACGCCTTCCGGCAGACCATCTCGCGGAAGCCGAGTGAGTTCTTCGGGACGAACATCTTCGTCGGCGCCTCGACACCCAGCCGAGAGGAGGTCGAGCAGCGGCACAAGATCGGCGTCGACGCCTTCATGTGGGGCAACGACTTCCCCCACCCTGAGGGAACGTGGCCACACACTCGACAGTCGATCACGGAGTCGTTCCGTGACGTTCCGACCAGCGAGGCGGAGCGCATGCTGGGGCTCAACGCCGCCGCGGTGTACGGCTTCGACGTGGAGCGGCTCAGCGATCTGGCCGCGGCGATCGGGCCTTCGCATCGGGACGTGCACGGCTCGGCGCTCGTCGCCACCAGCTGATGCCGACGGATCACCCGCCGACGGCGAGTGGGCCGACCGCCGCGCATCGACCGAGCCGCCATCGCAGAGGCAGTGCTCGACCTCGGGCTCGACGGGATCAGCATGAAGGCGGTGGCGGACCATCTCGGTGTCAGCGTGGCGGGGCTGTACCACCACGTGGGCAACCGCAGGGAGTTGCTCGTCCTGGCCGCCGAGTACTCGATCGCACGGGTGCCGGCGCCAGAGGACCGGGGTCAGCACTGGGACGAGTGGCTACGTGAGTGGGCCCGGCACGTGTACTCGTCCTTCGTCGAGGAGCCCGAGGTGCTGTCGCAGTTCCTCAGCGGGGCGCTCCGCTGGGAGTCCATGGTGACGGTCATCGACTCCGTGATCCAGGTGCTCGGCAGGGCCGGCTTCGACCCGATCGCCGCGATGGAGGCCTTCGACACCGTGGCGTTCTACGCAGTCGGTGCGGCCGCCCACGAGCTGCGTCGCCGCGGGGCGGCGGCGGAGGGACGCTCGACCATGGTCGAGTTGCACCGGATGGTCGCTGCGCACCCACCGGTGGAATTGGCCGGCGTGCGCGCCCTGCTCGCGGTGCCCCCGATCCACGTGGCCACCAGCTTCGAAGACCAACTCACGACGGTGCTCGTCGGCATCGCCGCACGACGTGAGGAGGACTGGCACCCCGTCGCAGAGCGGGCGACCTCGGGTACGCCACCACAGGAACCGGGTCTCTCCCGTTCTCGGCAGGAGGGCACCCTCACGGCCTGATCCGGTCCGCGCGCCGTCGGGCGCGTGCGTGTGGGCCGGTTTCAGACCCCGGAACGCACCGATATCGGGAGCTGGCTGAAGCCCCGGACGGTGCTGGTGAAGAGGAAGACGCTCTGCTCGCGGTCCACCTCCCAGGTCGGAAAGCGCTTCAAGCGTCTCTTCGATGGCAATCCTGCCCTCGAGGCGAGCCAGCGCAGCGCCCAGACAGAAGTGGATGCCGTAGCCGAAGGAGAGATGCTGGTCGAAATGCCGGTGGATGTCGAATCGGTCCGCCTCCGGGAAGGCGCGCTCGTCCCGCCCGGCGGAGCCCGTCAGCAGCAGCACCTTGGAGTCCTCCGGAACCACCGTGCCGTGCAGCTCCACCGGCGCGGTCGTCCACCTGCCCTGCACGGGGGACGGCGCCTCGTAGCGCAGCAGCTCCTCGACCGTGTTCGCAATGAGCGACGGATCGCCGGCCAGTTCGGCTCGTTGATCCGGATGCTCCCCCAGCACCGAGCCCGCCCACCCCAACAAACGGGCCACCGTCTCCGTGCCGGCGGCGACGAGCAGGATGCCGAAGCTTGGCGCTCTCCTCGAGTGTCAGCCGCCGATGGGATCCGTCGGGCTCAACGACCTCTGCGGTCACGAGATCGGTGAACATGTCGTCGCGGGGATTGCGCCGGCGCTCTGCCACCTGCTCCGAGATGTACGAATGCAGCCAGATCATCGCCGACACCGAGACCTCGTTCACCATGCCCACGCCCGGCTCCAGATGGAAGATCGTGTCGATCTGCTCCCGCACCTCGGGACGGTCGGCCTCCGGCACACCGAGCAGCATCGAGATGACGTTGGACGGGACCAGTGCCCCGAAGTCGGCCACGTAGTCGAAGCCGTCGCGGTCACGTTGCGCGTCGAGCAGCTCGCCGCACAGCTTACCGGACGGAATCCTCGAGTCCGGCGACCCGACGCGGCGTGAAGGCCCGGGACACCAGCCGGCGCAGCGCCGTGTGCTCCGGCTGGTCCATGAAGATCATCATCCCGCCAGTGGGCTGGTCGCTCATCTGCTCGAGGACTGTCCCGTGTGCGGAACTGAACGTGCGCGGGTCCATGCTCGCCGCCATGACGTCCTCAAACCGGCTCAACGCCCAGAAGTCGTACTGCTCGTTGCGGTAGAGAGGAGCCTCGTCGCGCAACCGGCGCCAGATCGGATGGGGATCGGTCTTGAAGGAGGCGTCGAGGGGGTCCCACCTCAACTCCGCACCGGCCGCTGCCGTCGACGTCATGTTGGATATTGTATTTGCACCGACGGCTCGCGGGGCAGGCCGAGCACGCGTTCGCCGATCTGGTTGCGCTGGATCTCGTCGGTACCGCCGCCGATGCGACTCGACCATTGGCCCAGGAAACGGTCCCGCCAGAAGTCGGCGGCCGTTTCCTGTCCGTCGGACGCAAGGCCCGATGGCCCGAGCAAGGCCATGCCGAGCTCGCCCAGGCGGGCGCTCTGGCGGGAAAAGGCCAGCTTGAGCAGGGAGGCCTCGGCGCCCGGGGCCCGGCCCTGGGAGAGCGCCGTCTGCACACGGAGGCCCAGGTAGCGCAGGAGCTCGAACCCGATGTAGGCCTCGGCGACCTGCTGGCGCCGGACCGGGTCGTCCACGCCGCCGAGCGCCCGGCAGAGGGCTGCCACGTCGGCGAACGACGTGCCGCCCCCCGTCCCGATCACCATCCGCTCGGAGCCGAGCGTGGTCCGGGCGACGTTCCAACCATCTCCTTCGGCCCCGACCAGGTTCGCCGCAGGCACCCGGACGTCCGTCAGGAAGACCTCGTTGAAATGGGCGACGCCGGTGATCTGGCGCAGGGGTCGCACCTCGATGCCCGGTGTCGCCATGTCGACGAGGAGATACGACAGCCCCCGTCGCCCCGGCACGTTGCGGTCGGTCCGGGCCAGCAGGATGGCCCAGTCGCTGTACTGGGCCATCGTCGTCCACACCTTCTGACCGTTGACGACGAAGTCGTCCCCGTCCGGTTCGGCGCGGGTGATCAGCGAGGGCAGGTCGGAGCCCGCCGACGGCTCGCTGAACAGCTGGCACCACATCTCGTCGCCGCGCAGCATGGGCCCGAGAAACCGGTCCTGCTGCTCTGGCCTGCCCCACGTCATGAGCGTGGGCCCCACCATGCCGAGGCCGACGGTCAGCGCGCCGGACGACACGTCGAACTGCGCCTGCTCCTGCGAGAAGATGACCTGCTGCATCGCAGTACCTCCTCTCCCGCCGAACTCCTTTGGCCAGGTGATCCCGGCCCAGTTGGCCTCGAAGAGCGTCCGTTGCCAGCGCCGGCAGGCCTGGACGTGCCGCGCCTGCGCCTCGTCGTCGGCGATGGGGACCCTGGGCTCTCCGGAGTCAGCCCGGCGCGACGCGTGGGCCTCGAGCCACGACCTCGCCTCGGTCCGGAAGCTCGCCTCCTCCGGCGTGTCGTCAAAGTCCACGGGGCCTCGTCAGATGCGCCGGGTGAGACCCCACCCGTTTTCGGCCATCACCGTGCGGATCTCCGGTTCGCTGAAGTCGTAGCGGCGGAGGTCCTCGGCGAAGGACGTCGGCTCGGCCAACCCCTCGGCGTGGGGCCAGTCGGACCCGAAGAGGATGTGGCCGAGACCGATCTCGCCCTTCAGGGACCCCAGGTCGTCCTCGTAGAAGGGTGCCACCCAGACGTGGTCCCGGAAGGTCTCCACCGGATCGGAGGAGAATGCGCCCGGCATCTGCCCGTATGCCTTGGCCAGCTTCTTGAGCAAGATGGGCACCCATGAGGCGCCCGCCTCGATGCTCGCCACCCTGACGCGGGGGAACCGGTCGAACAAGCCCTGGCAGACGAGGGCGGCCATCGTCTCGTACGGCGGCCGGTCCGCGCTCAGCACCATCCGCAGCGGCGAATGCCGGAACGCCTCGAAATCGCCCTGAGGTTCCCAGTCCGCCAGGTAGCGCCCGTAGCCGGCGTCGCCGGAGTGGATGCCGACGGTGACACCCGATTCGTTCACCAGTCCCCAGAACGGGTCGAAGCGTGGGTCGGCGGGTGAGGTGAGGCCGGCACGCGTGTGCGCCGGACCGCCCTTCAAGCACACGATGCGGGCGTCGGCCAGCAGGACGCGCTCGAGCTCGGCCACCGCGGCCTCCACGTCGATCAGGGTCAGCATCGGCGCCGCGAAGATGCGCTCCTGGTAGGCGTAGCCCCAATCGTCCTCGAGCCAGCGGTTGAAGGCCCCGAAGGCGGCCACCAAGGCCGCCGGGTCGTCGGCAAGGGACTCCTCCATGCCGACCCCGAGGGTCGGGAACAGGAGGCACCCGTCGAGGCCCTGCTCGTCCATGACCCGCAACCTGGCGTCGCGGTCGCGGTACTCCGGGTGAATGGGCTCGAGCTCACCGAAGAGGGCCCGCATGTCCTTGGCGCCCGGGTTGCGACCTCGGAAGTACTCGTCGAGGCTGCCCGGCTTCGCGACGGGATCGAAGAGCGGGTTGGGGATGAAGCGGTTGACCTTCCCGCCCACCAGCAGGCGCCTGCGACCGTCGATCTCCGCCCACTGCATGGCCCGCTTGGCCATTTTGGGATCGATGTAGCGGGTGTAAGCGTCGGTCGCCTCGTAGTAGTGGTTGTCGGCGTCGAAGACGCCGTACTCGAGCGTCGACGTCATGACAGCCCCAGGACGCGCAGGGCGTTGGTGCGGAGGAACTTGGGCCAGACCTCGTCCTTGAAGCCGACGTTCGGCATCTCGGTCATGATCCTCTCGAGCGACAGGCCCATGGGGAAGTAGCCGGCATAGATGATCTTGTCGGCGCCGCGGGTGTTGGCGTAGTTGACGATGTTCTGCGGGTAGTACTTCGGCGCGAATGCGCTGGTGGAGTAGTGCAGACCGGGCCACTTCAACATCAGCTTGACGGCCAATTCGGTCCAGGGCTCGCAGCCGTGACGCGTCACGAAGACCAGATCAGGGAAGTCGAACATCACCTCGTCGATGAGCTCGACGTGCTGACACAGCGCCTTCAGCCTCGGCCCGGGGACGCCGGCGCAGCAGAAGACGGGTATGCCGAGCTCCACGCACTTGGCATAGATCGGGTACATCTTCTTGTCGTTGATCGGCACCTGGGGAAAGGTCCCGGCGGGGAACACGCCGACGGCCCTGACCCCGAACGTCTCGTACTGGGACACGAGGCGGTTGATGCCCTTCATCCCGTCATTGGGATCGATCGACGACGACGGGATGAAGCGGTCCGGGTACCGCTTGAGCGCATCCGCCCCGACGCCCTCGGGATCACCCACGCCGATCATGCCCCGCTCGATCCCCCACAGGTCCATCTCCCGGAGGGTGACCCCGATGGGGTCCTCCGCACCCTCGAGGGCGCGCTCGGGCACGTCCTTGAACATGTACTCGGCCGGAAAGGCGAACTTCTCCTGCGACTCCTTGTCCTTGGTCTGCTGGGTGATGAACCGGTAGACCTCCTTCATGTCGCGACTGGGGAAGCTGATCATCGTGTCCACGATCCCCACGTTCTGTGGCATTCCCACCGTTTGGTCTCCTCCCTCGTCGCCGGCGGCCGCAATGGGCCGCCGTCTCCGTGCGGGCGATGGCTAATCTGGGCATACTAGAACTAGAATCTTGTTCTAGCAACCGGGCCGAGCCGGCACCGGCGCAGGGCCCCGGAGGAAGGTGAGCGGTACGTGGACGACGGCACCGGCAACGGCGCCGCGAGGCCAGAGGGACTGAGCACGCGGCAGGCCGCTCGACGCCAACGCGTGCTGGACGCCGCCCTCGGCCTGCTCGAAGTGCGCGATTACGAGCGGATCTCCGTCCGCGAGGTCGCCGAGTCCGCCTCCGTGGCCCTGGCCACCTTGTACCACTACTTCCCTTCCAAGGAACAACTGTTCGCGGAGGCACTGATCCAATGGGCCTCTTCCCTCGGTGCGAGCGTGACGAACCGCCCCCTGACGGGGATGACGCCGGCCATGCGTGTCGAGGAGGCCCTGCTCCGCTCGGTACGGGCGTTCGAGCGACGGCCCCAACTGGCTCGGCTCATCGGCAGGCTGGAGATGTCGGAGGAACCTTTCGCGCGCGACGTGCTGGCGCGGCTCGATGCGGTGACGACCGACGTCTACCTGGACCTGCTGGCGGATCTGCCGCCGAGCGAGGCGGTCCGACTCGTCCGGGTCCTCGATGCCGTCCTCGACAGCTCGCTGCGCGCCTGGTCCTCGGGGCGGTCGAGCATCCGCGACGTCCGGAGCGCATTGAGCGATGCCGTCGCCCTCTTGTTCCCAGACCCGGAAGCCGGGCACAGCGACACTCCGGGCCGGATGCGGGCGCTGCAGCAATGAGCACCGACACCGGGAGCAGCGAGGCCCACATCCTCGATGGAGTCCGCATCCTCGACCTCACCACGGGCATCGCCGGCCCCTACTGCTCCAAGCTCCTGGCCGACGCCGGCGCCGACGTGGTGAAGGTGGAAACGGGCGGAGCCGATCCGTTGCGCGCCTGGGGCTCCGGAGCACTCTTCGAGTTCCTCAACGCCTCCAAGAGGTCCGTCACCACTGACGAAGGACTGGCCGAAGGAGCGGACGTCATCCTCAGCAATGCGGGCGACGACGTGGACCGACTCCGCCGGGCGAACCCCGCCGCCGTCGTCGTGACGATCACGCCCTTTGGTCGCGCCGGCCCATGGGTGGAGCGACCGTGGACCGAGTTCACGCTCCAAGCGGCGTGCGGTTCGATCGGCCAGCGGGGGCTTCCCGAGAGCCCTCCCCTGGCGGCGGGAGGGCGCATCGGTGAATGGGTCGCCGGCACGTATGCCGCGCTCGCCGCGCTCGCCGCCTTGCGAGAAACCCGACGGTCCGGGCGGGGCGAAGACGTCGACGTCGCCATCTTCGACTGCATGGCCGTCTCCATGATCACCTACCCTTCGCTCTTTGCGTCCTTCACGGACTGGCCGCCGTTGTCCGGGACGGGACGAACGGTCGAAGTGCCCTCGATCGAGCCGACCCAGGACGGGTACTTCGTCGTCACCACCAACAGCGCCCAGCAATTCCAGGACTTCCTGGTCATGATCGAGCGCGCCGACCTCGTGGAGGACGCAGACTTGGCGCAGGTCGCCAAGCGCTTCGCGGCGGGACGAGTTCCTCGCTGCCGTGCACGACCACACGCAATCGCGCACGACCGCGCAGCTGCTGGAAGAGGCGGCTTTGCTCCGTATCCCGGCTGCGCCGGTGCTCGACGCCGCTGGAGTCCTCTCGTTCGAGCATTTCCGAGATCGAGGAGTCTTCGTCCCGTCGCCCTCGGGTCGCTTCGTCCAGCCCCGGGTCCCCTACCGCGTCTCCGGCCACGCGCCACGTCCCTTCTCACCGGCGCCCGCTCCCGGCGAACACGACGGAGCCGTCGACTGGCCGGACCGCGGCTCTCCTCCCCGCTCGGCCGGGGACCGTCGCCTCCCGCTCGCCGGAACTCGGGTCGTCGACTGCACGGCCTGGTGGGCGGGCCCCTCCGCCACGAACGTCCTGGCCGCGCTCGGAGCCGACGTCGTCAAGATCGAATCGGTCGACAGACCCGACCAGATGCGCTTCTCCAGCACCCGCCGGCCGCCGGCCGAGGATTGGTGGGAGTGGGGCCCGATCTTCCATGCCGTGAACACCGGGAAGCGAGGGATGACGATCGACCTCGGTGCCGAGGATGGCATCGACGTGTTCCGCCGCCTGCTCCGCTCGGCCGACGTGTTCGTCGAGAACTACACGCCTCGCGTGATGGACCAGTTCGGGCTGACGTGGGATTCCGTCCACGAGCTCAATCCGGGCCTCATCATGGTCCGTATGCCCGCTTTCGGACTGGATGGGCCCTGGCGGGACCGCACGGGTTTCGCTCAGACCATGGAATCGGTCAGCGGCATGGCGTGGAGGACGGGACGAGAGGACGGCCCGCCGACGCTCGTGCGCGGGGCGTGCGATCCGATCGCCGGCATGCACACCGTGCTGGCCACCCTCCTGGCCCTCATGGATCGTGATCGGCTCCGGCCGGGGGTCGCACGTGGAGTCCGTCATGGTCGAGGCCGCGCTCAACGTCGCCGCCGAGCAGGTCATCGAATACTCCGCCGCCGGCACGGTAATGGGGCGCGAGGGCAATCGTGGCCCCGGTGCGGCACCCCAAGGGGTCTATCGGTGCCGCGGCGACGACCGCTGGGTCGCCATCGCCGTCGAGACTGACAGCCAGTGGTCCGTCTTGGCCCGGGTCACGGGCGAGCCGGAGTGCGCGACGTCGGACGACCTCGCATCGACGGCAGGGCGTCGGAAGCACCACGACGCCATCGATCGCCACTTGGAGGCCTGGACCGCGGCACGGTCGGCCGAGGACGCGGCCGACCTTCTCTCGTCGTCGGGGGTACCGGCGGAACAGGTCATCGTGGCCCGCGACATCGCGCGCAATCCTCAGCTCCAGTTCCGAGGTCTCTTCGAAACGGAAGACCACCCGGTCACCGGGGCACATCCGATCCCTATGCTCCCGTTCCGCTTCCTCCACGTGCCGCGGTGGCTGTATCGCCCCTCGCCCTCCCTCGGACAGCACAACGACGAGGTGCTCGCCGAACTTGGGGTGGAGGAGGGCCAGAGGGACCTGCTTCGGAAGAATGGGGTCATCGGCGACCGACTCGCCGGCTACTGACGAGGCGTCGAGCGCATGACGACACGACACGATCGACAGCAATGAAGGGAGCAGACGATGCGACAAGCTGACGACATGATCCTGATCAGCGTGGACGACCACATCGCAGAACCGGCCGACATGTTCGACAGCCACGTCCCGAACCGGTTCAAGAACCAGGCTCCCCATGTGGTCACGGACGAGCGAGGGTTTCAGCAATGGTGGTACGGGGAGAAGAAGGGCAGAAACCTGGGACTGAACGCCGTGGCGGGCAAGCCACGCGAGATGTTCAACGTCAATCCGACGCAGCTACCACGACATGCGACCCGGCTGCTACGACGTCCACGAACGGGTCCGCGACATGTCAGCCGGAGGCCAGCTGGCGGGGCTCGAACTTCCCGAACTGGACGGGATTCTCCGGTCAGGTCTTGAACGAGGGCCCGGACCTGGAGCTCAACGAGATCATGATCAAGGCGTACAACGACTGGCACGTCGACGAATGGTGCGCGGCGTATCCCGACCGGTTCATCCCTGCGGGATCCTGCCGCTGTTCGACGTCGAGCAAGGCGGCGCTGGAGGTGCGCCGGCTGGCCGGCAAGGGCTGCCATGCCGTCACCTTCTCGGAGAACCCCGCCGCGCTGCGCATGCCTTCGATCCATTCGGGCCACTGGGATCCGCTGTTTGCGGCGTGCTCCGACGAGGGGACCGTGTTGTGCCTGCACGTGGGCTCGTCGTCCAAAGCCGCTTCGACGACCCCCGACGCTCCACCGTCGGTGCCCATGAGCCTGTCGTCGACCGCCTCCATCTACTCCCTCGGCGATCTGATGTGGGCCGACTTCTGGTGGCGCTTCCCTGAGCTCCGCTTCTCCCTCACCGAGGGGACATCGGGTGGATCCCCTACTTCCTGCAACGAGCAGAGCACATTCAGACCGTCATTCCGGTTGGACCGCGGCACACGTTTCCCGACGGCTCGGGGCCGGCCGACGTCTTTCGCGAGCGCGTGATCTGCTGCTTCATCAACGACCCGGTCGGGGTCAGTCTGATCGACCACTTCAACATCGACAATGTCTGCTGGGAATCCGACTACCCCCACTCCGACAGCTCGTGGCCCAACGGACCGGAGGTCAACGTGGAACTGTTCGCCGCACTGACCGACGAGCAAGTGGACAAGATCACCCACGAGAACGCCATGCGGCACTTCCAGTTCGACCCGTTCCGTACTCGGCGGCGAGGACGCTGCACGGTCGGGGCTCTGCGGAGCGAGGCGACAGACGTCGACACCGTCACGCACGTGGGTCGGGCGCCCGACGAGAGCGACCGTGACTACTTCAAGAGCCTGAGCGGCGCGGCGAGGCCGCCTGCGTCGAGCTGACGTTGGCCCCCACGGGGGCGACTCCGTGTGCGACAACCGGGTCAGCCGTTGGTCCAGGCCCGTATCGGGCCGGCCACGGCGATCATCTCGACCAGCTGGTGGCCGTCTGTGGCCAGGCTGACCGCATCGGGCCGCCCGCCGCCAGGGCCGCCAGCCGGGTGAGATGGGCGTCGGCGCCGAGGGGCTCACCGTCCTCCTGCCACGCCTCGAGCGCGATCGGGATGCCGAGTCGCATCCCTTGCTCCCGCACGGCCCTGGTGTGGTCGTCCGGGGTCCGTCGACGACGGCCAGCGCCGGTCGCCAGGGCTCCGACAGGCGCGCGACGAGGACGACGCAGCGGCCCAGCCGCGGACCGGTGTGGCCGGGCACGAATGCGGCGCCGGGCCGTGTGGTGGTGAACGTGCGAGCTACCCGGAACCCAGCCGTCCCCGGATCGGCCGCGACCAACCCGCCGTGACCGAACACCTCGGCGTAGTGACGGGTGACGAGGGACGGCGTCAGCGGCGAGCCCGTCGCGGCCCAGCCGGCCTGGGTGACGGCGGCCAACCGCTCGCGCAGCGGCGGCATGTCGGGGAACGGCCCGGGCACTCCCCAGCGTTCCGCCAGCGGCCCGAGGAGCTCCGGCCTGACGCGGCGGTGCGGAAACTCCGACCACAGCCTTTCGGGTGCTTCCTCCTCGTCGAGGCCCACCGCCAGCACGACGTCGGCACCGGGCAGGCCACCGAGCTCGAAGTCCAGCTCCTGCAACCCGACGGTCGCCCAGTGATGCCGGCTGCGCCAATGGAAGACCCCCTTGGCGCCCCAGGTGTTGAGGACGCCGAGCCGCCCGGCTGCCGCCAGCGCACGCAGTCCTCCGACGGCGCGCCGGCCGATGACGTCGGGCCCCGCCAGCACGACGACGTGCCGCGCCGCGGAGAGATCCGCCACGAGGGACGCCTCGGGCTCCGGATAGTCGTCGGCGTGCGCCGGCAGGGCGACCGGTCCTTCCCGGATCAGCGAACCGGGATCGACTTCGAGCTGCAGGCACATCCCCCTCCCTCCGCGGCCTCGGCGACCGCCGGGCCCAGGGTGAACAGCTCCTCGGCCTCGTCGATCACGCGAACCGCCGGGGGCAGTGACAGCTCCGGGGACCGGTCGCCACGCTGGGCTCCCGAGGCGAGCGCCGGTCGGCGGCTCACGACGACGAGGCGTCCCCCACCGAGATGCGCGACGGCCGGCGAGCCGTGGACCGCGCGGTGGGCATGGCAGAGCAAGAGCGCGACCTGTGGGTCGGCGACCTCGGTGACGGGAAGGCCGCCGTAGGGCCTGCCATAGGCCGCGGCCACGCCCGCCGTGCCCAGAGCCTGGGCCAGGAGCTGGGCGGCCGGGCGAGCGCTCACGCCGGCTCGTCGGTCGAACCGGTCACGGCGAAGGTGTCGGTGGGGCCCACTGCGGGTCGCGCTTTTCGGCGAAGGCCCGCGGGCCTTCCTCCTGATCGGGGTGACCCCACATCGAGACCAGCTCCTTCGCACCCGCCCTGCAGGCGTCGGTGAGGCCGGTCTCGAGCGCGCCCCACAGGGCGCGCTTGGTGGCCGCCATGGCGGCCGGCGAGTTCCGGGCGATGGTCTCGGCCAGCGCCTGGGCCTCCTCGCGCAGCCGCTCGGGCGGGTCGACCACCTGGCTGATCATGCCGAGCTCGAGGCCCGCTGGGCCGACATCCGCTCGTAGCGCCCGACCAGGGCCATGCGCATCACCGCCTCGACCGGCATCTTGCGCATCAGGCCGATGGCCTCGATGGCCACCACCTGGCCGACCGAGACGTGGGGATCGAAGAACTGGGCGTCGGAGGCGGCGATGACGATGTCGGCGTCGGCCACCCAGTGGAACCCCCCGCCGGCGCAGATGCCGTTCACCGCCGTGATCACCGGCTTCCACACCTTCTGGTGCCAGGCGGTGAAGTGGAGGTCGAAGTCCTCGACCGACTCGCGGTAGCGCTCCATGCCCACGCCGTCGTGGCGATCTCGGCCACGTCCACCCCCGTCTGGAAGGCCCTGCCCTCGCCGGTGTGGACGATGACCCGCACCTCGGGGTCGTCGTCGAGCTTGTCCAGGCCGCGGCCAACTCGTCGCGCATGGCGGCGTTCATGGCGTTGAGCCGTTCGGGCCGGTTGTTGATCAGCCAGCCCACCGGACCGTGCCGCTCGACAGCAACTGTCAATGGTCGGGTAGTTCACTGCACCTCCGTCGGTTGTGCCGGCTCGGTCCCCGTGATCCGGCTCGACGTCGCCACCCCGGCGCGCGCTTCTCGGCGAAGGCCCGGGGGCCCTCCTCCTGGTCCGGGTGGCCCCACATCGACACCAGCTCCCCCGCCGCCGGCCCGGCAGGCGTCGGTGAGACCCGCTCGAGCGCGCCCCACAGGGCCCGCTTGGTGGCGGCCATGGCGGCCGGCGAGTTGCGGGCGATGGTCTCGGCCAGCTCCTGGGCCGCCGCGCGGAGTCGCTCGGGCGGGTCGACCACCTGGCTGAGGATGCCCAGCTGGCAGGCGCTCGGCGGTGAGCCGCTCGTAGCGGCCGGCCAGGGCCATGCGCACCACCGGCTCCATCGGGGACTTGCGCACCAAGGCGATGGCTTCGTACGCGGTGACCTGGCCCACCGAGACGTGGGGGTCGAGGAACGTGGCGCCGGTGGCGGCGATGACGATGTCGGCGTCGGCCACGAAGTGCAGCCCCCCGCCGGCACACACGCCGTTGACGGCGGCGATCACCGGCTTGGCCACCTGGTTGTGCCAGGCCGTCAGCCGCAGCTCGGCCCGCCGGGTGCGCCGCGGACTGCTCGCGCAGCGCCTCGGGTTGGCGGCCAGCTGCACCATGTCGAGGCCGGTCTGGAAGCTGCCCCTCGCCGGTGTTGACGATGACCCTCACGGCCGGATCGGCGTCGAGCTCCCCCACGCCCGCTCAGCTCGTCGAGCATGGTGGCGTCCATGGCGTTGCCGGCCTCCGGGCCGGTTGAAGACCAGCCAGCCGACCGGTCCCTTCTCGACGAACATCGAGGTAGTCAGGTCATCAGCTCCGGGGCACGTCGCGCCAGGGCGTGCCCGCCAGGGATCGGGCTCCCGGGCAGACCGAGCACCCGCTCGCCGAGGATGTTCTTGTTGACCTCGGTGGTCCCGCCCTCGATGGTGTTGGCCCGGCTGCGCAGCATCCCGTTCACCTCGTAGGGCAGCGCGTCGGCCCCGAGCTCGGCCGTCGCACCGGCGCGCCAGGCCGTCGCGGCGCCCCGAGCAGGTCGGTCGCCATGCAGCTGGATGCGCTGGTTGAGATCGCCCTGGTGGACCTTGCCGATCGAGCTCTCCGGCCCCGGCGTCCGGCCGGCCCGCAGCGGCCCGGACCCGTTGGTTGGTCCAGCTCGCGGATCCGCTCCTCGCCCACACGCCGATCACCTCGTGCCGGCGACCGGGTCGTTGCACCCACCCGGCGTCCGCCCTCCGCGCTGAGCCGCGGCGAGCCGGACGAGCGAGCTCCGCGCCCGAGCCGCCGATGCGGTCCACCCCGCCCGATCCCGAGCCCGACACCATCTGCCGTTCGCCCGACAAGGTGGCGTTGGCCACCTGTCCACCCGTCGCCGACGTCGCCTACCCGCTGGGCGTCGGGGACCCGCGCCCCGTCGAGGAACACCTCGTTGAAGTCGATCTCCCCGGTGATTGGCGCAGCGGCCGCACCTCGACCCCGGGCTGGTGGAGGTCGAGAGGAAGTACGTGATGCCCCTGCGCTTGGGCACGTCGGGATCGGTGCGGGCCAGCAGGACGCCGAAGTCGGCCAGGTGGGCCCACGTGGTCCAGACCTTCTGGCCGCGTGACCACCCACTCGTCGCCGTCGCGCTCGGCCCGGGTGGCCAGCGACGCCAGGTCGGAGCCGGCGCCGGGCTCGCTGAACAGCTGGCACCACTCCTCCTCGTTGCGCACGATGGGCGGCAGGAAACGCCGTCGCTGCTCCTCGGTGCCGTGGGCGAAGAGCGCCGGCGCGGCCAGGTTGAGCCCCAGCGGGTTGAGCCGCCCAGGTTGAACGGCGCCAGCTCCGCCTCGGTGGGCCGGGCCGTCGCCGGGGACGATCGAGCCCGCCGTACTCCGGGCCAGGTGGGCGCCACCAGGCCCGATCGCGCCGAACACCGGGTACCACGCCTCGTAGTCGGCTCGGGTGCGGACCTGGCGGACTGGCCGCCGCCGCCGAGGCGGCCCGGCGCCACGCCTCGGGCGGCAGGCGCGCACCCAGTCCCGCACTGCCGCCAGGATCTCGGCCTCCGCGATCGGGCTCCGACGGCCAGCGTGTGCGGTGGGAAGGGCGCTCGTGCCCGCGTCATCGGCCCTTGAATTCCGGCGGCCGCTTCTCGCGGAAGGCCGCGAGCCCCTCGCGGAAGTCCTCGCTGCGCGACGACAGCTCCATGGCGAAGGCCTCGTTCCGCAGGTGCTCGAGCAAGGCGCGGTCGTGCCGGCGTGCAGCAGCCACTTGGTGAGCCCGAGGGCCACCGTCGGCGCCGCGGCCAGCTGGGCGACGACGGCGCGCGCCTCCTCGTCGAGGCGTCGCCGGGGACGGCGCGGTGCACGATTCCCCACTCGGCCGCCTCGGCGCCGGACACCGGCTGGCCGAGCAGCAGCAGCTCCCGGGCCCGGACCACGCCGACCAGCCGGGGCAGCAACCAGGTGGCCCCGCTGTCGGGCGTGAAGCCCCGCTCGGAATAGGGCTCCCACAGCCGGGCGGCCGCGGCCACGACGGCGAAGTCCGCCGCCAGCGCCAGCTGGAGCCCGATACCGGCCGCCCACCCGTGCACCGGGCACACCATCGGGGCCTGCGTCGTCAGCAACAGCGGGATCAGCCGGTGGGCCTGGGCCGGCAGCCGCCGCTGGATGCTGCCGACCGGGGGCGTGCGTCGCCCGCGTTGCGACCCACGATGTCGAAGCCGCCGCAGAAGTGGTCACCGGCGCCGCTGAGGAGAACGACCCGCACCGATTCGTCGCTCCCGCCGCGGACAGCGCGGCGATCATCGACCGGACGCATCGGGTCGTCGATCGCGTTGCGCTTGTCGGGCGATCGATCCGAGCTCCAGGACCGGGCCGACCGTCGACCCGCAGCCCGTCGACCGACTGATAGCGGCTGGTCATCGCGGGGTCGCCATTCGCCGACGTACCGGCGCTGATCGCCTGCAGCGCGCCTGCAGGTCCGGGCCCCGCCGGGCGGATCGGGGAGCCGCACCGGGCCGTGTTCCCGGCTGGGCAGCAGGATGGTGGCGTGGCCGGGGGTGGTGAGCTCGCCCCGCTGGTTGGTCGCCCAGCTCGACATCCACCGCCGGGCGGCCACCGTCGGCCAGGTAGCGGTTCGTCACCGTGCCCGCGCAGCCACTGGGTGTCGCCCACGTAGTTGAACCGGCGGAACTCGCAGTCGAGCTTCCACAGCCAGGCGTCGTCGCCCATCCAGTCCGTGCACAGGTGGATCAGCCACGTCTCGCGCATGCGGCCGTAGTCGAAGGTGGTGGGGTTGCCACTCCGACGGGCGAACTCCGGGTCCCAGTGCACCCGCTGCATGACGTCGGGCACGTTGAGCTCGTCGCGGTGGAAGAACCGGGGGATCCTCGGCGGTTCTGGCACCCAGCCGCAGCGGCTTCACGCCGTAGAGGCCCATGCCCATGCCGACGTGCCAGCAGATCATGTCGGTCACCGTCAGCGGGCCCTTGACCATCGGACCGACCTCGTCGCCCACGGCGACGTCCTCCCAGCATCGGGTCTGCGCCCCTCGGCGTCGCTCCGCGGCGTACTGCGCCTCGATGGCGGCGATCTCCTCGTCGGTGTACGGCCGCAGCTCGACGGCGTCGTACTTCTTGCGTTCCCGGGCCTTGCTCCGCTCGGTGCGGACCATGAGGCGGTACTGGGCCGACAGAACGGGCCCTCGGCGTCGCGGAACACCTGGGCCGTCCACTCGTGGACGGCCCGCTCGGCGAACTCGCTGGGCTTGTCCAGCACCCCCACCAGCGCGTTGCGGCGCCGCACCGCCCGGTCCGGGCGCAGCGGCGCCCACCACTCGCGAGCGCTGGCCGAGTAGAAGGCGTGCACCCCGCGCAGCGGGTCGCCCCGCATGAGCTCGGTGCTCGGCGCCACCTCGGTGACCTCGTCCTCGCCGACCAGCGAGTCGCCGCCCACCAGCGGCGGCGGGGCGATCACCCCTCCCACGTGGTACCCGCCGCGTACGTCTCGTCCCACCACAGCGGGTTGTCGTCCCCGTAGCCTCGGCCACGTGCCGGAAGGCGTCGGCCCCGGGCCCCGGTAGTGCGGCGGCACCGGATGGGGCTCGGGCACCCCGATGCGGGCCGCAGCCGGGCGATCCCCTCGTCGGTGATGGCGCCCTCGGTGGCCACGGGTGCATATTATATGAAGTCCTCGGCGCTCACCTGAGCGAGCACGGTCGGAAAGGTCGACGGGGTGACTCGAACATGCCCAACGAGAAGGTCTACATCCACGAATTCATCGACATCATCGGCCACGGCCGTGCGCGTTACATGCATCACATGACGGCCAACTGGAGCCCCATCGCCCAGGAGGAGCGGAACCAGCTGTGCTACGGCGTGTGGGGTGTCGTCGGATCAACTGGGCCGTGGCCACGGTGGTGAACCTGTGGGAGGAGACGGCTGGCGGGCTGGCCGCCTCCTTCGGTCACGAGTTCGGCCATGCCGAGCTCCAGGACCCGAAGCTGGCGCGCTGGTGGGCGGCGGCGGCGGAAATGCGCTCCGGCGGATTCGACCGCGTCCTGGTCCCGGCGGCGTGGTCCCCGACCATTACGGACCTGTGCGCGCGGGGCGCCGGCGGGGTGGCCTACGCCCACGACCAGGTGACGGTGCCGCCCGGACCGCCGGTCAATTCCTGGAAGTTGGCCCGTGAAGCAGGCGGGTCGTTCTACGAGCAGTTCGGCTGGGACCTCATCGGTGCGTGGGAGACCGCCCTGCGCCATGACGACGAGGCCTTTCTCCTCTGGTCCATCCCCAGCTGGGACGAGTGGGGCGCGGCCGAAGCATGTCTGCGCCTGGTGCCGCCTGGGCGGGCCGCCAAGTGACGCCGTCACCGACTTCAAGCGGATCCTCCTGGTCGACGCGCCGCTCGGGCCGCTGCGCACCGGTCGCCGGCCCTCCCGGAGCCGACCGCGACGACAGCTGGGCGGAGGAGCTGAGCAGGGGCACGCGAGAGAAAGAGGCGGTCGTCTTGGCGGTTATCGATCAAAAGACGACATGGACGAAGGTCGAAGAACGGCTGGCGACAGAAGACGACCCCGTGTTACGAAGGAACCTCGAGCTGTTGCTCCAGCACATGAAGGCAGAGGCGATGCTCGACATGGAGCCGCTCATGGCTACCGTTTCGGAGCAGGCGAGGTACACGATGTTCGGCGACACCGACACCGTGCTCGAGGGCAAAGCAGCAGTACGGAAATTCTTCGAGGACTTCGGCGCATCGGGTGCTCACAAACTCAGCCTCGACATCGACCGGCTCCGTCGTCGACAAGCACTGCATCCTGACAGAAAGTCTCATGCGCATTGCGTATCCCGGGGGCACGCTCGAGGCCATGGGCATCGAGGTGGACGACGTGGAGGCGTACTACCTCTATCAGTCCCACATGGCCGTCATTGGGCAGATTGGCGACGACGGTCTCTTCGTCGGCGAGGACTCCTACGTGGGCGGCGACGGTTTCAAAGGAATCGCCGACCGCAAGCTGAATTCCTCGGATGTCGTGCTCTACGAGCCGTGGGTGCGTAACGGCAGGTCCTCGACCAGCTCGCGCCGCAACATCTTTCCCACCTCGTTTCGAGGCAGCGCCTGCGCCCGGTGAAAGGCGACGGGGACCTTGTACGGCGCCAGGTGCTCGCGGCAAGTGCGACGAGCGCGGCCTCGTCGGCGTCACCCACGAAGACGGCCACGGGAACCTCGCCCAGTCGCTCGTCGGGCCACGCCGACGACGGCGGCCTCCTTCACCCCCGGATCGAGGCGCAGCACCTCCTCACCTGCTCGGGGAACACCTTGTTCCCCCCGGTTGATCAGGTCCGAGGTCCGGCCCTCGATCCACACGAAACCCTCGGGATCGATGCGCGCGTGATCGCCGGTGCGGACGAAGCCCTCCGGATCCACCCGGTCCTCGAGCGACGCCCCACCCGCGTACCCGGCCGCCATGCGGGGCGGACGCACCAGGAGCTCGCCCACCGCATCGAGGGGCACCGCCCGACCGTCCTTGTCCACCACCTTGATGTCCACCCCGGGATGGGGTCGCCCCGCGGCACCCAGCTTCTCGGGGTGCTCACGTGCGTCCGCCGCCGTCCACCCCACGACCTCGCCCACCTCGGCCTGGCCGTAACTGTTCAACACCGTCACCCCGAACCGCTCCATGAACCGCCGGGCGGCAGGGAAAGAGGTGCGGTGATGCTGCGGACGAACCGGAGGGGGGTGAGGTCGGCTCACCGCCGGGTCCTCGGTCAGCATGACCATGGCGGCCGGCGGCAACACCGTGGACCGCACCTGGTAGCGGTGGACCAGTGCGGAGAAGTCGGCCGTGGAGAACCGGGGCATCAGGACCACGGCGGCTCCGGCTCGTAGACCGAAGCACACGTTGTAGATCCCCGCGTTCGACGCGACCGACACCGGGACCAGGTTCGGGGTCGGCTCCCGGTCCGGCGCCCTCCTCGGCGGCCCTTCCCGCGCAGCGGCGGGAGGACGCGGTCCAACAGCTCGAGGTAGCCGCCGTGCGACTGCAGGATGGCCTTCGGAGGTCCGGTCGTCCCCGACGTCCAGGTGACGAACGCCACCGCGTCGTCGTGGCGTGCCGGGTCCGGCAGGCTGCGCTCGCCGCCGTCATCGATCATCATGAACGGCCGGATGGTCTCGAGGACGTGCGTGACCTCGGCCTCTGGAGAGCGGTCGTTGATCGGTACGAAGACCCCGCCCGCCAGCCAGATGCCCACCATGGTGGTGACCAGCTCGGGTCCCGTGGGTAGGCGGACCGCCACGCCGTGACCGGGTTCCAGCCCCGACGCCAGCAGACGCGTCGCCGTCGCCCGGGCCATCGCCCGGGCAGTCCCGCGCTGACCGTCCCGTCGATCGTGCACAGCAGGTCACGGTCGTCGGCGAAGGGGTGATCCATCAACAGGTTGGCCAGGTTGTCGGTCATGGGCCGCCGCTCGTCCTCTCCGGGTCGGGTTACATATAATATCCGGTCGCTATCATCCGGCTCCGAGCTCACGGGAGACACCACGAGTGGCCGACCACATCTGGACGAGCGAGGACCAGTCGACCGTCCTCGACCTGTTCGAACGCCGATTGGCCGACGACCCCGACGGGGAGTACCTCGACATCGGCGCCGTGAAGCTGTCGGCCCGGGATGTGATGCGGTCCGCCGGCCAGTTCGGTGCGGCCCTCCAAGAGCTCGGCACCGAGCAACACGACCGGGTGGCGACGCTCGTCGAGAACTCGCCCACCGCACTCCTCTCGTGGGCGGGCACGGTCTGCAGCGGCCGGATCTCCGTCCCGATCAACACCGCCTACAAGGGCGACTACCTGTCGCACCAGCTCACCGACTCCGGCTCTCGCGTCCTGGTGGTGGCGTCCAGCCTCTTCCGCGGGTGGCGGCGGTCATCGACCGGGTCCCGGCCCTCGAGCACGTCGTCGTGGTGGACGACGGCGACGAAGACGAGGAAGGAAGCCGCCCCGTGGGCCCCGACGCCTGGCCGGGACTCGGCCGGGTGGCCGTGCACCGCTGGGACGACCTGCTGGACGCGACGGGAGGCCTGCCCGGCGTCCGCATCCGCCCGGCCGACCTGGCCACCTTCATCTACACGGGCGGCACGACCGGCCTCTCCAAGGGCTGCATGCTGAGCCACAACTACCACGAGGCACTGGCCCGCCAGATCGGCATCTGCTGGCATCGCACCGCGGAGGACGTGGTCTGGACGCCGCTCCCCATGTACCACTTCAACGCCCTGGCCACGGCCGTCGTGGGGGCCTTGGTCTACGGGGGACGCGCCGCCATCTACCGGCGGTTCTCGGTGTCGCAGTTCTGGCCCGAGATGAACCGGGTCGGCGCCACCATCACCTCGACCCTGGGCA
The DNA here is from genome assembly GCA_963774485.1 of uncultured Acidimicrobiaceae bacterium. Classification (GTDB taxonomy): domain Bacteria; phylum Actinomycetota; class Acidimicrobiia; order Acidimicrobiales; family RAAP-2; genus Bog-473. The sequence continues at coordinate 17,682 of CAVZFG010000016.1, read as the reverse complement.
CCATGGCCTACCTGCTGGCCCACGACGTCGACCGGCCCGAGATGCCCAAGTCGGGCCGGCCCGAGGCGAACACGACGCTGCGCCTCCTCGGGGCCGCGCCGATGCCCGTCGAGGTGGACCGGGTGATCCGCGACCGGTTCGGCCTGAAGACCTTCAGCGGTGCCTACGGCGTGACCGAAGCGAGCCTGATCTCCTGGCAGCCGCCCGGCATGGAGAATCGCCCCAACGCCGCCGGGGTGGTCAACGACGAGTACTTCGACGTCCGCATCTTCGACGACGAGGACCACGAGGTCCCCGCCGGCACGGACGGCGAGATCGTGATCCGGCCCAAGCGCCCCCACGTGATGTTCGAGGGCTACTGGGGACGGCCGGAGGAGACCGTCGCGGCCAGCCGGAACTTCTGGTACCACACCGGCGACATCGGGAGAGTCGACGAGGACCGCTACCTCTACTTCGTCGACCGCAAGGCCGACTACCTGCGGCGGCGCGGCGAGAACATCGCCAGCTTCGAGGTGGAACGGATCCTCATGGGCCACGGCGCGCTGGCGGACGTGGCCGTGCACGCCGTCCCGAGCCCCATGACCGAGGACGACCTCAAGATCACCGCCACCGTCAAGGAGGGGGCGAGCGTCACCGAGGAGGAGCTCTTCCGTTGGTGCATCGACCGCCTGCCGTACTTCGCCCTGCCCCGCTACATCGAGTTCCGCGCCGTGCTCCCCCGCAGCCCGGTCGGCCGCGTTTTGAAGCGTGACCTGCGGACCGAGGGGGTCACGGCGGCCACCTGGGACGTGGAGGCCGCCGGCATCACCTACGAGCGCCGCTGACCCGGCGGTCGAGCCCTCCGCCGGGCCGGAGCGCGGCCGCCGCGGTCCGATCGACCCTGTATTCTTTATCCAATCAGTTGGCCGCGTGCCGGTCCGCCGCAGGGAGGGATGCCGAATGAACGCCCGTGACCTGATCCTCGTCAGCGTCGACGACCACCTCGTCGAGCCGCCCGACATGTTCGAGGGGCGCCTCCCGGCCCGCTACGCCGGAGCGGCCCCGAAGGTCGAGCGCAAACCGGACGGGTCAGACGTCTGGGTGTTCAACGGTTCGGTCATCCCCAACATCGGCTTGAACGCCGTCGCCGGGCGACCCAAGGACGAGTACGGCATCGAGCCCACCGCCTTCGACGAGATGCGGCCGGGCTGCTACGACGTGCACGAGCGGATCAAGGACATGAACGCGGGCGGCGTCCTGGGGTCGATGTGCTTCCCCTCGTTCCCCGGCTTCAGCGGCCGCCTGTTTGCGGCGTGCGAGGACAAGGGCCTGGCGCTGGCCGTCCTGCAGGCGTACAACGACTGGCACATCGACGAATGGTGCGGCTCGTACCCCGGGCGGTTCATCCCGATGGCGTTGCCGGTCCTGTGGGACCCGGAGCTGGCGGCCGCAGAGGTCCGCCGCGTCGCCGCCAAGGGCTGCCACTCCATCACCTTTACGGAGAACCCGGCCGCGCTCGGGTACCCCAGCTTCCACGCGGAGCACTGGGACCCACTGTGGAGAGCCGTGTGCGACGAGGGGGTCGTGGTGTCCATTCACCTGGGATCCTCCGGCCAGTTGTCGATCACGGCACCCGACGCGCCCGTCGACGTCATGATCACCTTGCAGCCGATGAACATCTGCCAGGCTGCGGCGGACCTGCTGTGGTCGCGCGTGCCCAAGGAGTTCCCCGACATCAGGTTCGCCCTCTCGGAGGGCGGCACAGGATGGATCCCGTACTTCCTCGATCGCCTGGACCGTACCTATGACATGCACCGGCTGTGGACGGGACAGGACTTCGGGGACCGGCTCCCGAGCGACGTGTTCCGGACGCACTTCCTGACCTGTTTCATCGCCGATCCCGTTGGCATCGAGCTGCGACACCTCATCGGCCTCGACAACATCGCCTGGGAATGTGACTACCCGCACTCGGACTCCTCCTGGCCCGAGGCCCCGGAGGAGCTGGCGCAGGTGGCGGCCGGCGTGCCCGACGACGAATTGTCCCGCATCACCTACGAGAACGCCTGCCGGTGGTACTCGTTCGACCCCTTCACCCACCGGGCCCGGGAACGTGCACGGTGGGAGCGCTCCGCGACGAGGCGAAGGGTCACGACGTCGCCATCCACTCGTTCGACCACGGGCGCTTCGAGCGGACGCACAAGGGTGTGGAGATCGGGGTCCTGGCCAAGCAGGCCACGGCTTGAGCGACGGGCGGCCGGCTGAACCCGGCCGAACCTAGTTCTGGAGCGACCCGCCGCTCAGATTGATCGTCTGGGCCGTCACGTACGACGCCTCCTCCGAGGCGAGGAATGCCACGGCCGCGCCGACGTCCTCGGGGGTTCCGAGGCGCCCTACGGGAATGCCCCTGGCGAGCGCCTTGACGGCGTCGACGTCCCCGCCGGCGGTGTTTGACATCAACCCGAGGGCAAGGGCATTCGCCGTCACCCCTTCGGACGCGACCTCCATCGCGAGATGGCGAATGAACCCCTCGATGCCGCTCTTGCTCGCGCCGTAGAGCGACACTCCGAGGGCAAGTCCCTGCCGCCCCGCCCCAGAGGAGATCTGGATGACACGCCCCCAGTGGCGTTCGCACATGCCATCGATCACGGCGGAGATGCAGTTGAGCGACCCGTAGATGTTCAGGTCGACGTACTGACGCCAACGAGTCGCCTCCATCTGCCGAAAGGTGGCGACACCCATGCCGACCGGCACGCCGGCATTGTTGACCAGGATGTCGATGGGTCCGATCCTGTCGGAGACCGTGGCCAGGCCGGCACGCACGGCATCCGCGTCCGTCACGTCGAACGCGACGGGGAGCACCTTCAACCCGGCCTCGCCGAGCTCCCTCGCCACCAGCTGTGCCTTCTCGGGAACGAGATCGTTCACCGCGACGGCCGCGCCCTGCTCGGCGAGAGCCCTGGCCGCGCCCACTCCCATCCCTTGGCCCGCCCCGGTCACCAAGGCCACGCGTCCCGTGAGGTCGAATCTCATTGCGCTTCCTTCACCGAGATCGCAGACCGAAGAGCGAATGTGTTCCTGTCATGACGCCACGCCGGCATAGAACTGCTTCGCCCACTTCCGGAATTCGGTGATGGGCTTCTCGCTGGGCGCCAGCGCCGGCGAAGGCTGATACCGCTTGTGCTCCCAGATCGGGATGTCCTGGTCGAACTGACGCTCGACCTCGGCGCCGAAGGCGATCCCGATCTTGGCCGCCATCTCGTCTCCGGCCTTGTGGTACATGGTGAAGCGCACGTCGACACGGTCCGCTTCGATCGGCGTGGTCGCCGAGATCAGCGTCACCGTCCCCATCAGGGTGAAGTGGATGACGCCCATCCCGGGCCCGTAGCTGTTCGACTCGATCTGACCTTCGAACTCACCGCGGGGCGTCTGGAAGGACTGGTTGCTCCGCACCCGGCGGTAGGGCCCTTCGATGTGCAGCTCTCCGACCTCAGCCACACGGTTGAGGCCATGGACCGAGCGAAAGTGCGACATGTCGACGGAGTTCTCCGCCAGCTCCTGCCAGCCGGTACGAACCTGGCGGTTGAAGCGCTGGCACTCGACGGCCTCCTCGGGCAACGCGTCGGGGACCTCCCACAGCGGCTCCGCGGCCGGATCGGGGTGGTACCAGGCCAGCAGGTGCCCGTTGCGCACCGCCGTCACGTAGGTGCGCAACCTCGCCTTGCGATTCGGCCGGTCGGCATAGGGGATGCCGACGTTGTGCCCAGCGGCGTCATACGACCATTCGTGGAACGGGCAGACGAGACAACCCTCTTCCACCCGGCCGCCGTAGCCCAGGTGCGCGCCCAGGTGCGGGCACCACGCGTCGGCCAGGCGATGCTGCCCCTCACCGTCGCGCCACAGCACGAGATCCTCCCCGAAGGCGTACAGGGGACTGACCTCGGCACCGGGCAACTCGTCCAGTCGCCCCAGGGAGAACCACCCGTAGGGCACGGGGAAGGGGAACGGGGGTCGTTCGGTCATGGGGCCTCCTTGGGCAGCGCCTGAGCATCTCATGCCGCACCCTTGCGTCCTCCCAAATCTTGTATATAACATATTTGATCGCAAGTTTCGGGGGGTGTACCAGGGGTGTCGAGGGCCCGTTTTGGGCACCTCTCGGTTCGCCTTCTCGGGCCCGATCCCCGCTTTGGTCGGGGTGCTGATTGAATGACCCGATCACAGACCGTTCCGGGAGGGTATGAAAGTGATCCGCAAAGGACTCGTAGGGCTGCGACGCACGGCACTGCCGCTGGCCATGGTGACCGTCATGCTCGCCGGGACCTACGTCGCACTCTCGACGACGGCGGCGGCCGCGGCGACGTCGGCCAGTCGGACGCTCGCGTCGAGCGTCGCCACCAACGGTGAGTGGCCGGGTGTGGGCAAGATCTGCGAACCGGGACCGGGTGGTGCCTCCTCGGTACGCGGGGTGGGATCCAAGACCATCAACATCGCCGTCTTCAACGACGCCGCCAGCACCATTGAGCCGGGTCTCGAAGCCGAGTTCCCCCAGCAGGCCCAGGCCTTCGCGGACTGGTGCAACGCATCGGGGGGCATCGACGGGCGCCACATCGTGATCGACAACCGCGACGCCGCCTTGTTCAACGCGGCGCAACAAGCCGACCGCGGCCTGCCAGAGCGACTTCATGGCGGTCGGCGGCGGCATGGCGCTCGACCAGCCCTCGGTCCCCATCCGCGAGAAGTGCGGGCTGGGCCAGATCAGCGGCTACGTCGTCTCCGACGCCTCCGACCTCGCCTCGGACCAGGTCGACCCGAGCGGCATCAACACCGACAGCGTCACCTCGGGATGGTTCGGCGCGCTGGCCAAGGCCTATCCCCAGGCGGTCAAGAACGCCGGCATGGGTGGGGCGGACACCCCCTCGATCCTCGAGCCCGAGACGAAGTACGAGTTCGGCGCCGAGGCGCAGGGGTGGAAGGTCAGCACCTTCTTGGAGCCGCCGGTCACGGTGGAGAACTGGGCGCCCTACGTCGAGGACTACCAGACCAAGGGCGTCGAGGCGCTTTGGCCCGCCGACACCGCCAACCTCACCCCCTTCGCCCAGGCGATGACGACCGCCGGCTACCACCCCGCCTTCATCGCGCTGGGGACCCAGTTCGCCAACTCCATGACCCAGAAAGCCATCGCCGAGAACCCCGAGCCTGCCCCCGGTCTACGTCGAGACCTCGTGGTGGCCGCTCTCCTTGGCCTCGCAGAACCCCTCGACGGAGCAGCTCGTCAACGTCATGCACACCTACGCCAAGGGTGACAGCGTCGACTTCGACGACGAGGAGGGGGCCGAGGCATGGCTCCTGTGGGCCAAGTCGGCCTCGGCCTGTGGCACCGACCTGACGGTCTCGTGTGTCCTGAACAAGGCGGCAGCCGTGAAGAACTGGGACGCCGGCGGCATTCAGGCACCGATCGCCAGCTTGACGCTCTCCAACGAGAACCCCCAGCCCTCGCCGTGCTTCGTCATCATGAAGGGCTCCTGCGAAGGGGTTCATCTACGACAAGGCGATCACCCACCCCACGCAGTCCATCTGGAACTGCAACCCCAGCAATGTCGTCCACTTGACCCCACAGGAGCAGCAGACGCTTGGCGTCCTTGTGATCGGGGGTGCGGCGGGCCGCGGGGTTGGGCGCGAATTGCATAGTCTGGCCCGAACAGAGGACTGATCATTCTGTCGGGGGACGGCCGTGCATGACTTCATCATCTTCACCATCGGCGGCCTGGCTGCGGCGGGCATCTACGCGATAACGGCGAGCGGCCTCACCCTCACCTACACGACGACGGGCATCTTCAACTGGGCCCACGGCGCCATCGGGATGGTCTGCGCCTTCGCCTACTGGCAGATGAGCATCGGCTGGGGCTGGCCGACGCTCGTCTCCATGCTCGTCTGCCTCTTCGTGGTGGCGCCTGCCATCGGCGTCGCGATCGAAGCGGCGGTGATGCGCCGGCTCGAAGGTGTCTCCGAGGCATCCAAGCTGGTCGTCACGCTGGCCATCGCGCTCATGCTCTTGGGCCTCGCGCAATGGATCTGGGACCCCACGACCTACCGGGCGCTGCCCCCGCTCTTCAACAACGACACCTTGGTCCTGGGGTCGATCCGGATCTCCTACAACGACGTGACCGTCTTGATCCTGGCCCTGGTCGTCGCCGTCGGGCTGCGGCTGTTCCTCTACCGCACCCGCATGGGCGTCACCATGCGGGCCAGCGTGGACGACCGGACGCTCACCTCGCTCAACGGGTCGAGTGCAGTCGCCAATGCCCGCAATGCCTGGATCATCGGCTCCATGCTGGCCGCACTGGCGGGGATCCTCATCGCACCCACCCTTACCCTGTCGGCCTCCGCCCTGACGCTGCTCATCGTCAACGCCTACGCGGCGTCGGTCATCGGGCGCCTGCGCTCCATCCCGATGACCTTCGTGGGTGCGATCATCCTGGGACTCTCCATCGCCTACTCGGTGGCCTACCTGCCCCAGAACCCCTACATCCAGGGGTTCGAGAACGCGGTGCCCGCCATCATCTTGTTCATCGCACTCCTGGTGCTGCCCCAGTCCCGCCTGCGCGGGCACCGCCAGCTCCGCAGCAGGGAGCTCGCCTTCCGTCCCACCTGGAACGGCACCGGGCTGTTCTGCATCGGCACGATCGTGGCCGCCATCTTCTTGGCCACCACCGTGTCCACAGCCGACCTGTTCAGCCTCAATCGCATGTGGGGGCTCGCCATCGTCGGGCTCTCCGTCATCCCCATCGTCGGCTACGCCGGGCGTCTGTCGTTGTGCCAGATGACCTTCGCCGGCATCGGGGCCACGATGGTGGGGCATCTGGGCGCCCAGGGGAACCCGCTCTCACTGCTGGCGGCGGCCGGAGTGTGCGCGCTGATCGGCGTCATCGTCGCCATCCCCGCCTTGCGACTCTCGGGCATCTACTTCGCACTGGCCACCGCGGCCTTCGCCATCACCATGGACAACTGGGTCTTCGTGCTCCCGTCCTTCAACCTCTTCGGGCGTCCCTACGCACCGTTTGGCTCGGGATCACTCAACTTCGCCCCGTTCCGCATCGGTTCGCTCGCGCTCAACTCGAAGACCTCGCAGTTCATCGCCGGAGTCCGTTGCCTTCGTGGTCCTGGTGATCATCGTCGTGGCGCTCCGGCGATCGGAGTTCGGACAGCGCCTCCTCGCCATGAAGGACAGCCCGGCCGCGTGTGCGACGCTCGGCATGAACGGGCGGGCGTCGCTCATCGGGGTGTTCGCCTTCTCGGCCGCCCTGGCCGGTGTCGGCGGTGGCATCTACGGCATGGCGCTGGGCTCGGCGGCGCCGGACGTCTTCCAGTTCTTCAATGGCCTGTCCGTGCTCTTGGTGATGGTGGTCTTGGGCATCACCTCCTTCGGAGCGGCGGGACTGAACGGCCTCTACCAGGGATCGCCCTTCTTCACCAACGTCTTCCCCTCCCTGACCCAGTTGCCTCTGGTCCTCGTGGGGCTCGGCGGCGTCGGGGTCGGCACGACTCCCAACGGGACCATCCCGGGAAGCATCCGCCCGGTCTATCTTTCCGTGGCGCGGCGTCGCTGGCTGGTCGCCGTGATCGTGGCGGTGGTCGGGGCTCGCCTGGGCGCTCCGCCTGAGCGGGGCGATCGGCGGTTGGACGATGACGATCATCTTGCTCGGTCGACCTCGCCCTTCTCCCGGTCCCCGCCTACGTCGCCGACTACCGCGCCAGGATCGCGCCGCCTGCCTTCGGGCTTCCCGAGCGCCGGTCCAAGGAGAAGCGGGACGCCTGGTTCGCCGAGGCGGCGGCCGACGAGGGCCCGGTCGCCCCGTCCGACCCCCTCGCGGCACTGTCGGGGGCGGGAGGGACCAGTGGGGCTTGAGATCAACGAGGTCTCCGTGCGCTTCGGAGGCCTGGCCGCGCTCTCCGCGGTGTCGCTCAGCGCTGCCGAGGGTGCGATCACCGGACTGATCGGACCGAACGGAGCGGGCAAGACCACCCTGTTCAACGTGGTGACGGGGATGCAGCGCCCCAACGGGGGGACCGTACGCCTCGACGGTCGGGACCTGCGCGGGCTCTCGTCCTATCGCCGGGCCCGGCTCGGCCTGGGGCGCACGTTCCAACGCCTGGAGCTCTTCGGGACCCTGACCGTCGCGGAGAACATCGGCGTCGCCGCGTCCATCAACCAGCGTGGGGTCATGAAGGCCAGGTCGAGGACGATCCACGAGATCCGCGAGGAGCTGCTGGACCGGCTGGGACTGACGCCCGTGGCCAATGACCGGGCCGACACCCTCCCCACGGGGACCGGTCGCCTGGTCGAGCTGGCGCGCGCCCTTGCCACCAAGCCCAAGGTCCTTCTCCTCGACGAACCGGCGGCCGGCCAGGACACGGACGAGACCGAGCGCTTCTCGGAGGTCCTGAGGAACCTGGCCAAGGACGGACTCGCCATCCTGCTCGTCGAGCACGACATGGACCTGGTCATGAACGTCTGCCACACCGTCGTGGTTCTCGACTACGGCCGCGTCATCTGCACCGGGACGCCGGCGGAGGTCCGGGCCGATCACGAGGTCCAAGCCGCCTATCTCGGCACGGTGTCGGGGGCCGTGGCCGATGCCTGAGCCTCTCTTGGAGTTCCGGGGCGTGCGGGCGGCGTACGAGGAAGTCGAGGTGATCCACGGGATCGACGCCACGTTCGAAGAGGGTGTCGTGACCGCTGTCCTCGGGGCAAACGGTGCCGGCAAGTCGACCCTCCTCGCCCTGGCGGCCGGCATCATGGGGCCGAGCGAGGGCGAGGTCCGTTTCGTCGGTGAGAAGGTGAAGGTGGGATCGACGTCGACGCTGGCCCGCCGGGGGCTGTGCCTGATCCCGGAGGGCCGCGGCGTGTTTCCGAACTTGACCGTGCGCGAGAACCTCTGGGTCATGACCCACAGCGGCTCGGGACGACGCCACGTCGAGCGATGCGCGTTCGAACGGTTCCCCCGCCTGGAGGGTCGACGCGACCAGCCGGCCGGCACGCTGTCGGGCGGCGAGCAGCAGATGCTCGCCCTCGCTCGCGCCGTCGCCACGAGCCCGCGGCTGCTCTTGCTCGACGAGCTCTCCATGGGTCTGGCCCCCATCGTCGTCGACGAGCTCTACAACCATGTCGTCCAGCTGGCCACGGAGGGCATCACCGTGGTGGTGGTGGAGCAGTTCGCGCGCACCGCGCTCTCGGTCGCCAGCTCGGCCATGGTGATGGCGAACGGACGGATCGTTCAGACCGGGTCGGCCAGCGACGTGGAATCGGTGCTCCACTCCGCCTACCTGGGACCGGTGCAACCCGCGGAAGCGGGCTCGCCGGCGCACAACGGGACCTCGGATCACGCCGACAGTGGCTCGGGAGCTCCCTAGGAATCCATCGGGTCTCGAGGGCCGGCGCGCGCCGGCAGGCGGGCGCGCTCCTACCGCCCCGTCCACACCGGGGGACGCTTCTCGACGAAGGCGTCGATACCCTCCTTGAAGTCCTCGCTGGCGCTCGCCTCGGCGAAGCCCTCGGCCGACAGCCGCCACGCGGCCGCCTCGTCGACGGTGAGCGAGTCCAAGACGATCCTCCGGGTGGCGCGCACGGCAACCGGCGCATTGCCGGTGATGCGGCCCGCCAGCGCCACCGCGCGTTCCAGCGCCGTCCCCGGCTCACACAGCTCGTTGACGAGGCCGAACCGGTGCGCCGACGTGGCGTCGATCGGGTCGCCGGTCAGGGCACACTCCATGGCGACATTCAGGGGAAGGCACCGGGACAGGCGGAAGAGGCCGCCGGCAGCCGCGACGAGGCTCCGCTTGACCTCGGGGATGCCGAAGCTCGCGGCTGGTCGACGCGACCACGAGGTCACACGCCAGGACCATCTCCGTGCCGCCGGCGAGAGCCGGCCCGTCGACGGCCGCGATCAGGGGCTTGGTGCGCGCCCGCCGCACGATGCCCCCGAAACCGCCCCGCTTCGTCTGCAGGGCCATTGCCCTGCCGGCGCCGACCATCTTCAGGTCGGCCCCCGCGGAGAAGACCGGGGGCACGCCCGTCAGGATCCCGAGCCAGAGGTCGTCGTCGGCTTCCAAGCGATCGAGGGCTGATTCGATCCCCTGCGCCACCTCGTCGTTGACGGCGTTGCGGGCCTCGGGTCGGTTGATCGTGATGACCTCGATGTGACCCCTGGTTTCGACGTCGACGATCATTGACCGGAGGCTCTGTTCGGCTCGACTCGGACGCGACGCCGGATCAGGAGCGGGGGCCCTCGGTGCCCAGGATGGAGACGAAGGACACCATCTCTCCGGGGTACCCACCGAGGTTGTGGGTCAGGGCCAGGTTCCTCGAGCCGAAAGTCGAGATGCGTCGCTCTTCGGGTGCTTCGCCCCGCAGCTGCAGCCATACTTCGAACATCATCCGCAGACCCGATGCCCCGACCGGATGCCCGAAGCTCTTCAGCCCCCCGTCGGGGTTCACCGGCAGGTCACCGGCAAGGTCGAACGTCCCGGCGAGCTCCTCCTTCCACGCGTTGCCCCGCTCGCAGAACCCGAGGTCCTCCATCAGGACCAGCTCGGTGGGCGTGAAGCAGTCGTGCACCTCCGCCATGGCGAGCTCTGAACGGGGATCGGTGATCCCCGCCTGACGGTAGGCCTCCCGTGCCGACGCGACGACCTCGGGGAAGGTGGTGAAGTCGTAGTCGGGGTCGCTCACGCCGCTGCCGTCGCCGACGACGAAGGAGATCCCCTTCACGAACAGCGGTGACGTCGAGTACTTGTGGGCATCCTCGGCCCGGACGACCACCGCGGCCGCGGCGCCGTCGGCGACCCCGGCACAGTCGAAGACCGAGAGCTCGCCCGCGATGCGCGGCAGGGCGAGGAGCTGCTCGACGCTCATCTCCTTGCGGAACTGCGCCCGGGGATTGCGCGCACCGTTCGCGTGGTTCTTCGAGGCAATCCGTGCCAGCGCCCGTTTGACCTCGTCGACACCGACGCCGTAGCGCTTCGCATAGGCGGGGACGATCATGGAGTACATGGCGGCGGCGGTGACCGTGCGGTTCGTTCCGTCGCTCGGGACCGGGAAGGCGTTGGCGCCCTGATAGCCCGAGTCCTTCAGCTTCTCCACCCCGATCGCCATGGCGACGTCGTAGGCCCCGCTCGAGACCGCGTACGCCGCCTGGCGCAAGGCCTCCGAACCCGACGCGCAGAAGTTCTCCACCCGGGTGACCGGCTTGTCCTTCACTCGCAAGGGCCGAGACACCAGGAGGCCGCTCATACCCGACTGGGCCGTGCCCAGCCAGTACGCGTCGATGTCGTCACGGGTCACGCCGGCGGAATCGAAGGCACCCTCCGCCGCCTGGAGCACGAGCTCATCGACCCCGAGATCCCAGTGCTCCCCGAACTTCGTGCAAGCCATGCCCACGATGGCCACCTTGTCCTTGATGCCGTGCGAACCCATCAGTGATCGCCTTTCCGGTACGGTCGTGCCTTCCAAAAGTAATTGTGGATCCCGTCAGCGGTGGACAGGCGGCGGAAGGTCATCTCCACCACGTCGCCCACGCGGACATCCGCCGCGTCCACGTCGGTCAACTCGACCGGGAGCCGACCGCCACCCTCGAAGTCGACCACGGCGAACACCATGGGCGGGCTTGGCGTGTAGGAGAGCTTGTCGATCGTGAAGGTGGTCACGGTGCCACGGGCCTCCGCCATGGGTAGGTGCACCACGTCGTCGGGTAGAGGCGGCAGATGGACGGTCCCGTCGGTCGACCGGGAACCCTCGAAGCCGAACTTCCAGGGGACGGCGCGGCCGGCCGCCGACGAAGACGTCCGGGCCGGCTCCGGCCGCCGTGGGGGCTCGACCGGCAGGATCCCTCGCCAGGCGAGGTACCGCCCGTAGGAGATCGGTGCTCCACCTTCGATCTGGCGGGCCAGCGACACGCTCCCGGTGTGCGGCGCGACGGCCGGCGTGGTCCGCACCACCAACGCCTCGGCGCCGTCGGCCAAGACGAGGAGGACGATGGTCTGGCCGGGGTCGGCGCCGTCGAGCGCGGACGACAGCAGCACGAAGGGGTGCGCCGCGCCGGTGTTGCCCACGGTCGCGCCGAGATCGTCCACCAGCCGATCCGAGGGGACCCCGGAGCGCTGGGCCACCACGCGGCAGGCCCGGCTGTGGGTGCCGGTGACGATGAGACGGTCGACGTCATCGGGCCCGATCCCGGCCGACTTGAACAGGCGGTTGAGCGCCTCTCTGCCGATGGCACCGTAGCGGACCTCCCCGAACCGCTCCTCCCAGACTCGGGAGCGCTCTTCGTTCGGGCGGCGCCAACGGTCAACGAACTCGTCCGTCAGCGAGACCCACGCTCCGAGCTCCGCCACGACCGAGCCATCCGTCTCGTCCCCGATGATCAACGCCGCGGCCCCGTCGCCGAAGTACGCCTCATCGGGTCCTCCGGCCAGGCCCGTGCGCACGTCCGCCGCCACCGCCAGGGCCGGCCCCGTCTGGGTCGCGGCCGCTCGCAGCGCGCCCATCGCACCCCGGACCGACCCGACCACGTCGTAGGCGCCGCACTCCTCGGGAAGACGCAAGGCGGCGTGGACGGCCGTTGCGTTGGTCTTGTCGAGGTACGGCGGGGAGACCGTCGCGAACCAGACGGACTCGACCGCCGCGTCGGGCACGAGGCGGCGGGCCGCCCTCGACGCCTCGACCGCCATGGTGGTGGCGTCCTCGTCGTAGGAGGCGACGGCGCGGGTGCCCTTGCGCCCACCTCCGCCGGCCACGTCGGCCACCGTCGACATGTCCAGCCGGCGGTAGGGGATGTACGTGCCGTGTCCGATGATGCCGCGCATCCCCGCAGTTTACCCCCTGACGGCATGTATCTTTTATCCAAACAAGGAGGCTGACAGTGGGACTACTGGACGGGAAGGTGGCCGTCGTCACCGGGGCCGGTCACGGCATCGGCCGCGGGCACGCGCTCGAGCTGGCCAAGCAAGGGGCGCGGGTGGTGGTCAACGACCTCGGATCGTCGGTGCACGGTGAGGGCGCTGGTCGTGATGCCGACGTGACCGTCGGACTGATCACCCAACGGGGGGCGAGGCGATCGCCGACTACGGCGACGTGGGGGATCACGCGCAAGCCGCCCGCCTCATCGACCGGGCCGTCTCGGAATGGGGGCAGCTCGACATTCTGGTCAACAACGCCGGCATCGTCCGCGACAGCGCGATCTGGAACATGGACCCCGCCGACTTCGATGCCGTGATCCGGGTTCATCTCAAGGGGACCTGGTCGTGCTCCCAACACGCCGCTGTCCACTGGCGCACCCGGGCCAAGGCGGGCGAACGCGTGGTCGGTCGGATCATCAACACGACCTCCGGGGCCGGGCTCACCGGGAACTTCGGCCAGACCGCCTATGCGTCCGCCAAGGCCGCCATCGTCGGGCTGACCCTGACCCTGGCCCAGGAGCTGGGGGCCTACGGCGTCACCGCCAACGCCGTGGGCCCGGCGGGCGCCACCCGCCTGACCGGCACCATGCCCCAGGCCCCCCCGGTGGTCGAGCCGGACGAGGTGCCCGACGACGAATGGCAGCCGATGGACCCGGCGAACAGCTCGCCCCTCGTGGCCTGGTTGGCCAGCGACGAGTCCCAGATGATCAACGGGCAGGTGCTCCGGGCGATTCACGACCGGGTGATCTGGATGCACGGCTGGCGCGAGGCGGCCGAGGTCGCCTCAGGAGAGCAGCGCTGGGACGCAGCCCAGCTCGGAAGGGCATTGGCCACCGACGTCTTCCGGGTGGCAACGCCCGGCCTGCGGTTCTTGAAGTGAGTGGGCGCAACGACCTCGGTCCCGCTACACCTCCGAAAGGCTCAGGCCCAAGAGGTCGATCGCGTTCTCTCGCGCGATCTTTCGGATCGCGACCGGATCGAGGTGACCGAATTGCTCGGCCGCGGCCCGGCGTGAGTCCGGCCAGGTGCTGTCCGAGTGGGGGTAGTCCGTCTCGAAGACCACGTTGTCCAGCCCGATCTGGTCGAGCAACGACACGCCGACGGGATCCTTGAAGAAGCAACTCACGACGTTGCCCCGCTCGTAGTAGCTGGACGGGGGCTCCGGGCAGTCACGCTGCGAGTTGCTCCAGCCCCGGTGCGTCGACCAGACGTCGTCCGCCCGCTCCAAGACGTAGGGGATCCAACCGATCTGCGCCTCGGCATACATCAGGCGCAAGCCCGGAAAGCGATGCAGGGTCCCCGAGAAGAGCACGTCGGCCAGGCTTGCCGCGCTGTTGCCGAAGAGGATCGTGGCGGCGACCGCATGGGCCCGTCGGGCGAGGCCTGTGGCGTCTTGGTGCCGGAACCGATGTGCATGCAGACGACCGTCCCCGTCTCCTGGCAGGCGGCGAAGAAGGGATCCCAGTACCCGGGAGTAGAGGCTCGGCAGATCGAGATACGGGGGCAACTCGGTGAACGCGACCGCCCGCACACCCCGGTTGCGCGTTCCGCACGACCTCGGCTGCTGCCAGCTCGGCGTCCCACAGCGGCACCAGGCAGAGCGGTATCAGGCGACCACCGCTTTCGCCGCACCATTCCTCCACCATCCAGTCGTTGTAGGCCTCGACGCAGAGGAGCGCCAGCTCCCGGTCCTTGCCCCGAGGAACTGTTGGCCGCAAACCGCGGGTAGTTGGAAAGCACAGCTGCGCCTGGACCCCGTTGATGTCCATGTCCTCGAGCCGCTCGGGGACCCGCCAGCATCCGGGCCGCATCTCGTCGTAGCGCACGCCGCGCAGCTCGATCTCGTCCCGAGGGAACCCGGCCGCGGCGATCGTGCGCTTGAGTGAGGCCCGGTGGTCCTCGTAGCACCACCAGGCCACCTCGGGACCGTCGGTCCCGGGCTCTTCGACGTAGCCGGGGCCGACCAGCTTGGGCACGCCGGCCGGCAGCAGTTCGATGTCGGCCCGTCGCCTTGTAGCGGGCGGGCAGCCTGCTGGACCAGACCTCGGGCGGCTCGACGACGTGCGCGTCGAGATCGACGATCGGCGGGATTCGGGCGACGACCTCGTCGACCCACCTCACTTGCCGACTTCGACCGCACCGACCACCGGGACCTCCTCCGATCCAGAACACAGGATATCGGATATCTTATGCGATTGAGTTGTTCGAACCCACAGCGCAGTTCCCGGTTCGGGGCAGGCGACCGATCACCGCTCCGCCGGGGCCCGTGTCCCGGCACGGGACCGGGTGACTCGCCAGGTGCAGCCCTTGTTGCCTCCGCCAAAGCCCCGGATCGGGATTCTGTAGAGAACATGATTTATCAATGTCACGGGCCGACGAGGTGAAGGCGCCGTCTACGACGTAACGGCGATTCCGGCGTCACCGGGCGCGGTCGTCCGCAGGGGAAGCGGTGAACAGGCGGCCGCCTACATCCGCCGCCTGATCTTCGACGGGCACTGCAAGAAGGCATGCGGCTTCCGCAGGACGCGGTGGCCAAGGCGGTCGGGGTCAGCCGGATCCCGATTCGGGAAGCGATCATCGCCCTCGAGCGCGAGGGCTGGGTGACCACCAAGCTGCACCGGGGCACGTTCGTGAACGCCTTCGACGAGCAGATCATCCGCGATCACTACGAGCTGTTCGGGCTGGTGTACGGGCTCGCCGCCCGCCGGGCTGCCCAGTGTCGCGACCCCGAGGTGCTGGCCAAGCTCGCCGAGCTGGTCAAGCAGATGAGTACCACGGACGATCTGGTGCGGATCGAGGAGCTCGCCTTCGCGTTCCACAGCACCGTGGTGGAGGCGGCCCGCTCTCCGCGGATCACGGTCGTGCTCCGCGCCATGTCCCGCCTCGTTCCGGGACCTTTCTTCGTGCTTGTCCCGGAGGCGGTCGAACCTGAGCGCAAGGGCCTCGCGGCGATCGTCCGCGCCATCCGGGACGGAGACGGCGAGCGGGCGGCAAGCGAATACGCCAAGATGCTGAGCCAGCAGGCCGAGCTCGTCGTCGACCTCTTCCATCAGCGCAGGCCGTCCGTCAGGCCGGCTGACGGCGGTGTCCGACGAAACGGGGCAAGCGCCCCACGGAGATTGGCTCGGGACCCC
Organism: uncultured Acidimicrobiaceae bacterium; assembly: GCA_963774485.1. Taxonomy (GTDB): domain Bacteria; phylum Actinomycetota; class Acidimicrobiia; order Acidimicrobiales; family RAAP-2; genus Bog-473. Next base: position 1,618 of record CAVZFG010000016.1, on the reverse strand, counting down.
CTTCCTGCGGTTCGAACGCGCCGGCTGGACTTGCCCGCTGCATCATCGATCGACCGGAACGGCGCAACGCGCTCGACACCGGCGATGTACTTCGGCATCCGCTATGCGATCAACCACACCGACGCGGATCCGGATCTTGCCGGCCTGCTCTATCACCGGCACCGGCGACGTGTTCGCACCGGGCGGCGATCTCGGCGGGGCCAACGAGGACGGGTGGGGCTACCTGCCGGCCCTCTGTCCATGTATGCTGTTCGACGCCCTGCGGCAAGCCCGCAAACCGGTGGTCAGCGCCGTCATCCGGATCTGCCAGGGGGGCGGCCTGATCATCGCCATGCTCTCCGACATCGCCTTGGTCAGTGAACGAGCGACTTTCCGCGTCCCCCAGTTGTTCCGGGGTATCGCGGACACGCACTACGCGGCAATCCCCTGGCGCGCCAGATCGGACCGGCCCGCACACGGGGGTCAAACTACACGGGAAGGGAGCTTTCGGCTGATGAAGCCGTCGACTGGGGGCTGGTCAGCCTGGTGCTGTACCTCATGGCCGGCTCGTGTCGGAGGCGACCTCGGTAATCCAGCCGCCGCCGCACTGCCCCGGGGGCGCGGGCCTCATCGAAGCGCAGCCTCGACCAGTACTACGGTCTCCACGACCGCATCGGCATGACACTCAGCCTTGCTGGGGAGGAGGCGGCCGAGGGCTTCCGGGCGTTCAAAGAGCGGCGCTCCCCCTCTTGGGTGGATGCCCGGCTGCGCGCTGAGGGCAGGCTCTGAGGACCTGAAATTCCGCGAGCTTTCGGCCGGATCGACTCACGTCGTCTCGCTGATCTGCAGGACCGGCTCAATGGCGGTGTAGTTGGTGACGTCGGCGCTGATCGCCGCGGTGCCCTGGCCGGACAGCGCAGCCTGCAGCGCGTCAGCCGATTCGAACAGGAAGTGCACTGCCGCCACGTACGGCCCATCGACCCCTCGGTCGACTTCCACTCGGGCTGGCTTCCATGTTTCCGAGCAGAGCGGCACGTGTTTCTTGCGGTAGTACTCGTGGTCGAACGTCGCACCCTCGGTCGCCGGGTACAGGACGGAAAATCGCATCATGGAGCGCTCCCTTCGAGCGATACGGCGTTGTTATGCGGTGCGCTGCAGCAGCTCGACCAGATAACCGTCGGGAGCCGAGACATACGCCATGATGACCGGCCAGCGCTCAAGCCGCGTCGGTTCCATGATGGACGCATGACCGGAAGCAACGGCGGCGTCGTAGAGGCCCTTGCAGTCGTCGACGTTGACGTAGAGCTTCCACATCGAACCCATCTGGATTGGGCCGTCTTGGTCAAGTTGCTGTGCCAGCTGGAGCTTCGAACCCTTCTCGGGGTTCTCCAGGATGGCCTCGTGTGCATGGTCGATCTCGGTTCTGCTCGTGCAGGTGAGCCCCATCAGCTCGAAGAAATCGATCGATGCTTCGATGTCGGTCACGTTGATGCAGTACTGCCCAAGCCACGGATTGTCTGCGGGCACGGTGTCGGGCCACGGATGCCGCGTCACGAATTCGACCAGGTAACCGTCGGGGTCGCGGACGAATGCGATGCTGACGGGCCACCGCTCCATCCGTTGCGGCTCCGATTCGACG
>CAVZFG010000015.1:0-49211 GCA_963774485.1 uncultured Acidimicrobiaceae bacterium | reverse complement strand
CCACACGACGCTCTTCCAGGTCCCCCAGCACGTGCGCATCAACGTGACCATCGACCAGTTCGACACGGGTAGCCCTCTTCGCAACCAGCAGTTCGGCATGGTCACCGGAACCATCGGTGAGTGGCACGTGAACGGCAAGACGTCAGGGTCATCAACTCGAACGCCGGGCAAAGGCGTCGCTCACACCTTCTCGATCCCGACGCTCGGCATCAACGTCCCGCTCTTCGGCGTCGCGGTAATGCCACTTCTGCGGCGCCGCTCCGTGCCCGCTCAGCGCCGCACAACGTTGTCAAGTTCTCCTTCATGACGCCGGGCCCGGGAACTACCGCTGGCAGTGCTTCGTTCCTTGCGGGCTCGGCTACCTGTACGGCAACGGTGGGCCCATGCAGACCCTCGGCTACATGGACGGCTTCTTGAAGGTGGTGGCCTGATGACCGCCGGAAGGCGGAGCCGGGGAGAATCCGCCGGCCCGGACTCGCCAACCCCGACCAACGACGAGACCCATCACGGTGGCGGATGATCGCCATCTGGGTGGTCCTGTCCGCGATCGGGGACCCGCTCTTCTACTTCCTGGCCGGTCCGCACATCCCGCCCGGCACCATGACCGACACGGCCAAGGCGCCAGTTCGACTTCAACGTCCTCTTCGTCCTCGCCCTGCCTGTTCTCTCGCCGTCTGGGTCTACCTGGGGTACGCCCTCGGGATGTGGCGAGCGCGCGGGGCGGCCCCGAGCCGGTCGGAGGCCCTGCAGCCGCGGGCCCTCGGGATCCAGTTTGCCTGGATCGTGACCACGACGGTCATGGTGCTGTTCCTTCCGGGTTCGGCACCTACGAGCTCGTGCACCGGGCGGGGCGGGTGGCGGCGAGGGTGCCAACCCGCTCTGGACCCCGACGTCCAACACGATCCTGCCGATCCAGGTCATCGCCCAGCAGTGGAAATTCACCTACCGCTACCCGACGTTCGGCGGGTTCGAGACCGACCTGATGGTCATCCCCGACGACACGACGATCGCGTTCAACGTCACGTCGCTCGACGTGATCCACAGTTTCTGGGCGTACCAGCTCGGGGTGAAGGCCGACGCCAACCCTGACTACAACAACGTGGCCTACACGAACACCGAACCAGCTCGGACCGTTCACCGTGCGCTGCAGCGAGCTTTGCGGCATCTGGCACGGCGCCATGTACAACTCGGGCGTCGTGGTGTCGCAGAGCAGTTCATGTCGCTGGGCCAAGTCACCGAGGCGGCGGCTGCGCCGCGAACACCAAGTTGCTGCCGCCCTTTGCGTGGACCTACGTGCCTGACGCCAACGGAGCAGACGGAGGCTACTACCCGGACAACGTCGATCCTTACACCGAGTGGAGACTTACGGGGCGCAGCAGCCAAAGGGAGGCGGGTGACATGAGCGCATCGAGCACGACGGTCGGCGAAATGGAGTAGATCCCGGATGACCTATAGACGTCGAGCCGGCGCAGCCCCGCAGGGCAGCGTCCCCGCGGCGCCGCCGGTCCGCGCGTGGCTGCAGCCAGCACCTCCGGGCGATCGTCGGGGGCGTTGTCGGGTACATCTTCGGGCACTGGCTCGGTAACGTCATCGCCAGCAGCTACGCCCAGATCCAGGGCACCGGCCAGAACGACGTCGCCATCGTGCTCGGCCTCGCGATGGGCGTCGCGGCTGGCTGGCCGGCATCGGAGCCCTCAACTACCCGCTGGCGAAGATCGTCGGGCACGAGCCCCCCGCCCCGCCCGAGAAGAGCTGGGTCCGGTACTTCCGCAACACCGACGATCACAAGGTCGTGGCCTGCAGTACTCGTCGGCGTGCTCGCTCTTCCTCTTCACCGGCGGGCTCCTGGCCATGGCGATCCGCACCGAGCTGCTGACCCCGACGAACCATGTGTTCGGCCCCGGCACGTACATCGCGATCGTCGGCGAGCACGGGACGATCATGATGATGATGGCGTCGTCCGTCGTCGTTGGTCCGCTCGGGAACTGCCTGGTGCCGCTGATGATCGGCGCGCGACGCATGGCGTATCCCCGGGTCGAAGCCTTTCCTTCTGGATCTTCACGGCGGGCTACTTCGTCATCCTGAGCGCCTGCCCTTCGGCGGCTTCCCGACCGGCTGGACCGGCTACGCCCCGCTGCAGACGCAGGCGGCCGGGGGGATGGACGCCTATCTGGTCGGCTTCGCCGTCATCGGCATCGGCATGATCCTGGCCGGGTTCAACCTGGCCGTCACGATCATCAACTACCGCGCCCCGGGCATGACGTGGGGTCGTGTGCCGATCTTCGTCTGGGCGATCCTCGCGACCACGGCGCTGTTGACCCTGGCCACGCCGACGCTCGTGGCGGCCGGGCTGTTCGGGATCCTCGACCGCACGGCGGAGACGGCCTTCTTCGTCAACGAGCACGGGGGCAGCACCTTCTTGTGGCAGAACCTCTTCTGGTTCTTCGGCCATCCCGAGGTGTACATCATGGCGCTGCCGGGCTTCGGGATCGTGATGGAGATCATGCCGGTCTTCACCCGCAAACCGCTCTTCGCCTACAAGGTGGCGGCGGCGGGGATGCTCGGCGTCGCGCTGCTCTCCTTCTTCGTGTGGCAGCACCACCTCTTCCAGAGCGGCATCAACCCGGACATGCGACCGCTCTTCATGCTCACCACGGAGCTCATCTCCATCCCGACGGGCTTCCTCTTCCTGGTGGCGCTCGGGACCCTCTGGAAAGCGAAGATCCGCTTCGAGACGCCGATGCTCTTCTGTCTCGGGATGCTGTTCAACTTCCTCATCGGCGGGGTCACCGGGGTGTTCCTGTCCGACGTCCCCGTGAACGTCACGGTCCACGGCAGCTTCTTCGTGCTGGCGCACTTCCACTACACGATCATGGGCGGCCTGATCTTCGCCATGTTCGGCGGCTTCTACTACTGGTTCCCGAAGATCACGGGAAGACCTTGAACCGCAAGCTCAGCAAGTGGCACTTCTGGACGTTCTTCATCTTCTTCAACCTCACGTTCTTCCCGCTGTTCTTGGTCGGTCTCCTCGGTCAGCCGCGCCGCGTGTTCGAGTACGCCTCCAACCTGCAGACCCTGAACGACATCTCGAGCATCAGCGCCTACCTCCTCGGGGCGTCGTTCTTCTTCTTCATCGTCAACTTCGTCTGGTCCATCTACCTGACCCCGCACGAGGCACCGCCCAACCCGTGGAACTCGCTCGGCCTGGAGTGGCAGACCCCGACCCCCGTCCCGTGGTTCAACTTCGAGCACATTCCCGTCGTCTTGAACGACCCGTACCACTACGGCGAGCCCGAGGCGCCACCGGTGGCCGACCTGGGGAAGGTCATGTCGGCCGTCGGGGCGCCCGCCGGTTCGGTCGGCCACGAGGAGCTTTCGACCGGGGTGGAGGGCGACGGCGACCCGCGGCCTCCGATCCTGTGAGGGGATAGCCATGGCACAGAACCCAGTCGACAACCAGCAGTTCGAGAGCTTCGTCGAACTGCACGAGACCCCGGAGGAGATCGCCTTCGAGCTCCGGGCCCAGGAGGGAGCCCTCTGGACCGGCGGCCGGCTGCTGATCGGGATCTGGGCCTTCGCCTTCGCCGCGCTCGCCTTCGCCTATTTCTACCTGCGCTCGGCCAACAACGAGAACCTCTGGCGGCCCAGGGGCATCACGGCGCCGACGGCGGCCGGCGCCGCCATCTTCGCCATCACCGTGGCCTGCGCCCTCCTGGTCCAGTTCGGCGAGCGGCGCTTTCGCAGCAACGAGACGCTGGACTGGCAGGTGGCGGGCTGGACGGCCGTCCTCGGGGGGCTCCTCGTCATCGGCCTCCAGGTCTGGCAGTTGACGGATCTCCCGTTCTTCCCGGGATCGAGCGGCTACGCCTCCTGCTTCATCGCCTGGGGTGCCATGAACATCGCCTTGGTGCTCGGCGGGACCTATTGGCTCGAGACCATCCTGGCCAGGGAGATCCGGCTGCGCCGCGCCATGGCCCAAGACGGGGGGCAACGCACTCGACCCTCCCCGTGGCCCGCCTCTTCCGGGTCAACCTGAACGGCTGCACCTACTTCTGGGGGTTCATCGCCGTCGTCGCCACCTTCTTTTGGGTACTGTTCTATGTCATCTGAGCCGGGAGAGGTGAGCACGTGATCACAGCGGACGTGGCCGGCACCCAGGCGTTGACGTTCGCCATCCCCCTCGGGGTCCTCTTCGTCGTGCTCCTCTGGGGCTTCTTCCAGCGCCGACCGATCGAGTGAGCGGGGGGGCTGCCACCGGGCGGCCCCACGAGCGTGCCGCACCGTGGCGCGGCTGGTGCCTGCTGGCCGCACTGGTCGTGTTCGTCGTCGCCCTCGTGCCACCCTTCTCGGGCACCGCCCGGCACTCCGAGTACGCCGAGACCCTCCAGTTCTCCCTGCTGGCCATCGTCGTCCCCGCTCTGGTGGCGCTGGGCGCTCCGTGGCGACGACTGAGGCTCGCGGGGGACGGCTCACCGGAGGCGTCGCCGCGGTTCATCGACCGGATGGCCGACCGCCGGCGCCGCCACCGCGAGGTCCCTTGGTCACTGGCCTTCATCGGCGCCGACCTGATGGCGGCCGTGGCCTGGCACGTGCCGGCGGGGGTGGCGGCCGTGGCCCAGCACGGGTGGCCGGTGCTCCTCGAAGCCGTGACCCTGCTCGTCCTGGGGTTGGGGCTCTGGCTCGAACTCGTTGCCTCGCCACCCCTGATCCCGCGGTCGGGCTACCTCCGCCGTGCGGTGTTGGCCGCCTTGGTCATGTGGGCCTTCTGGATCATGGCCTACACGCTCGGCCTCTCCACTCACGCCTTCTACCGCACCTTTCACCACGCCGGCGGCGGCCTGAGCGCGGCAGCCGACCAACAGATCGCGTCGGCCGTGCTCTGGTTCGTCGCCGCCGTCGCCTTCGCCCCGGTGATCTTCTGGAACGCGCTGCAGTGGCTGAAGACGGAAGAGGACCCCGACACCGAGCTGTTGGCACTCACGAGGGCGGAACGGCGGCGGGGGACGCCGCCGGTGACGGGGAGCAGAGGTGGCGCCGCCCCGGCCTCCTGACGCTCAGCCGGTCGTCGTCCCCGCAACGGCGGGAAGGTCGACCGTCTGGAGGTGGGTGTCGAGGGTGTGGTCGGCGGCTTCCTCCTGTGCGAGGGCGGTGGCCCGGTCCGCCGCGAGCTGGCCCTCTTCCTTCGCCAGGCTGTGCAGCGCCGCCGCGTTGCCGGGATCGCCCATCAGTGTCTGCACGTCCTCGATGGCCCGCAGGGCGTCCGACGTGGTCCACAGCGTCGCCGTCGCCACCACCTGACCCAGGTCCTTCCCGGCCGCCGTGCCCGGCACCTGGATATTGGTGGTCAAGTCGTAGATGTTCTCGCTCGTGAAGGAACACGCCGTCTGGTCGTCGCTCAACAAGCCCGGGGTCGGGGCCCGGTCGGCCGGCGTGAGCTGGTGCGCCGCCTGGAGGTTCCAGATCCCGATCGCCTGGTGGACGGCCAGGGCGCAGGGCGCGAGATCGGTGTTCACCTCGCTCATGACACTCCGTTCGGCGCTGATGTCGTCGGCTCTCGAGGTGTTGACGGGCAAGTCGGACAGGACCGTGATCAGGAGGATGACGATGACGACCAGCGCGATGAGCAGCCCCCGGTGGCGCTGCCAGCGCGGGACCTTGACCGGCGCCGTGGTCTCGCTCATTGACCGAGCAGTCGCTTGGCGTAGGTGGCGATGCCCTCGCCCCACCGCTGGACGCTCGAGGCGGGCAGGCTGTAGGTCCCCGTCGTGCTCTCGTCGGCGAACGGCGTGGCCCGGTACCGCAGGTCGCCCTGCGCGTCGATGAAGTCCATGACGTCGTTGTGCGCCTCGAGGCCGGTCTTCTTGTCGACCGAGATGGACACGCCGTACGCCCTCCAGACCGGGTTGAGCGTCGCCAGCGGACCCGTGAGCATGCGCCAGTTTGGCAAGCGCGCCGAGGCCCGTCTGGCTCACTGCGGGGCCCTCGGCCGATTGGGCCAGAGCGGACGGATCCGTGTTGACCGTGAGGAACTCGACGTTCTGCGCCGCCGCGCCGAGGTCGGTGTCGGCCTGCTCGATCTCGTCGGCCAGCACCGGGCAGATGTCGTTGCATGGCGCGTCGAAGAACGTGAGGACCACCACGCGTGGAGGCTGCGACGGCACGCTCGTCGCCTGGCCGTCCTGATCGGTGAGGCTGAACGCCGGCGCCGGTTTCGGCGCGGGGGTGCTCAAGCCCATGAACGACGCGAGCGACGCGTCGACCGATCGGTCGGGCGCCGGCGCCCGAGGCGTCACGGCGGGCTCGCGGGGCACGCCGGCTCGCGGCACGGTCGTCGGGACCGGGTTGAGCCCGGCCGAGGAGAACACGTGCTCCGCCAGCAGTCCGCCCAGACTCAAGACCAGAGCGATGCCGAGCACCCAGTAGAGGAACTTGGCCGGGATGCCCGGCGCACCCTCGGCCAGCGCCGCCGCCCGGTCGATCTGAGGGGAGGAGGGTTCGGCGATCGGGTCAGTGGCCTCGGCGTGTGGCGGAGCGAGGTTGGCGCTCTCGGGTTCGCTCGACCGGGTCATTGCCGGACACCGAGCCGTGCCACCCAGTGGTCCAACGACGACACCGTCTGGGGTCCCGAGGGCCGCACCGACCACCCGGCCCGATGCATTGAGGAAGTAGCTGACCGGGAGCGCCTGGACCAGGTACTGCGTCGCCACCTTCGCCTGGGGGTCGACGACGACGGGGTAGTCGGCGTGGGCCGCAGCGAGCAGCCTCGTCGCCGCCGCGTCGGACGTCTCGTTGGCGTCGATTCCGATGACGGCCACCCGCCCACTCGTGGCACGGGCGACCCGGGCCATTGCGCCCAGCTCCGCCCGACAATCACGACACCAGGACGCGAAGAAATTGACGATCACGGGCATGCCGCGGTACGCCGACAGGGACAGTGGCTGACCTCCCTGGAGCTGCGGCAAGGAGAACATGGGGGCGGCCGTCCCGGGCTTCAGGACCGGCGGTGGCGCAACCTCGAGGGCGGACGATCCGACGGGTGCCGGATGGGTCGGACCCCGGACGACGACGAACACGACGAAGCCGATCAGACAGGCCGCAGCCAACGCGGCGGTCCACTTGAACAGCCGGTCCGACGACCGCTTGTGGCCTGTGGCGCCCCCGGACCGGGTCAGCACGCCGTCCCCGATCACGACTGCCGGCTCGCCCCCCGAATCCACCCTGGTCAGGCTAGCCAGCGATCTCCTGGCCTTCGGGTCGGATCGAGCGCCGATGCCCTCCGCCCGAACCCGTCGGGTGGCACCGCCGTGCCTACCATTCGGCCTTTCGCTCGACGGGGTCGACCGCCGCCCGCTCCCGCTTGCGGGCGGCACGCTCTGCGGGATCCTCGTGGATGAGGTGCCACCACGCGGCGATGGCGATGCCGGCCAGAACGGGCCATTCGAAGGTGTAGAACCAGCTGAGCCCGTTGCCGCCGAGCGCCCGTCTGGCCTGCCACCACGTGGCCGCCGCACAGCCGGCGACGATGAGGAAGAACTCGACGTGGAGCATCAGGGCGCGGGGCGAGAGCCAACGACGCATGCGACGCGCATCGTAGGTCCTCCGGCCGCACGAGGCCCTTGCGTCACCCCCGGATCGGGCCGCCTGGCCCCTCGGACCGCTGCGCTCAGATACCCGCTTCGACCCGACCCGCCATGGGCTCCGCGACGGGCGCCTCGGTGGACGCGACCGGCGCACCGACGGCGGTCGCCCCGGGCCGGTGGCGAGAGGCCCAGCCGTCGACGAAGGCACCACAGGCCACGAGCACCAGCCCCGTCCCGATGCTGTAGCCGACCTCGTACGCCAGCACGCGCAGGTGCGCACCGCCCACGAAGTACGCGGTTCCGTGCGAGATGACCGGCCAGGCGAGCGGCCCCACCGCGAACCACGCGCCGCAGACCATCAACAGCATTCCGGCCGCCGCCACGCTCAGTCGGCCTCGCCCCACCGTGACGCCGCGCGACTGCGCCACGACGAACAGACCGAGCAGCACCCCGGCGACGCCTGGAAGCAGGGCGAGAACCGCATGGGGCAGGTTCCATTGCCACGCCCCGGAACCGTCACCGCTGTAGTCGAAGAGTGGGCCGACGAAGGCGACGATGCCACCCCACGCCGACACCAAGGCCGCCACCAGCCCGGCGGTCCCGATCCCGAGACGCCCGCTGTGCACGCCGGCCCGGTACCGCCCCCGCTCGACCTCTCGACGCTCGAGTCGCTCGCTCCCTGCAATGGTGCTTGTCGACATGCTTCTTCTCCTCCCGCCGTCGACGGCCTACCCGGAAAAATACCCACGCAGCAGGGGAAGAAAACCGGCGAGGGTGCAGGGCCGGCGGCGTCAGGGTGGCGCAGCGTGCTCACGTCGTGCCACCTCGGGGCCGTCGTGGAAGCCGGTTGCGACATACTGCTCCGGTCGCCGTTTCCCCTCGAGCGTGATCGAGGACAGCACCTTCTTGTCGGCGGTCGTGAGCGGAGGCTGCACCATGCTCCTGGGCCAGAGATGCCGAGCCCGCACCACGTTGAGCTCGGCCGCATAGACCGTCGCTTCTGCGGCCAGGTAGAGGAATCCCATCAGGCCCAGCACCAGCGCGAACGTGCCGTACTCCTTGCTCGTGTTTCGCAACGAGTGCTCCACCAGAACACCGCCGAGATACTGGAGCGCGGTCCATCCGGCACCCCCGGCGATCGCCCCCGGCACCATGTCACCCCAGCGGACCTGTTGCGGCGTCAGCAGCCTGAATGCGACGAGGTAGAGCGCGATGTTGACCACGAGGGAGGTGAGCGCGGCCCCCACGACCGCCCAGCCCCCGTGGTGCCCGATGGTGACGAGCCCGGCCAACACCGTGCTCACGAGCAGGAACAGGCCTAGCGTGACGGTCATGCCGGCCGTCCGGCCCAGACGAGCCCCGAAGCCCGGGCGGTTGACGCCCGGGATGTTCCAGACCTCGGCTTGCGCATATTGCGCCGTCTGCAGCGCACCCTGGGACCCCCAGAGCACGCCGACGATCCCCACCACCAGTCCCAGCATGCTCCGATCGTGCAGACCGTGAATGTTCGTGCTCAGCTTCGTGCCGACGATGGGGAACTGTGAGAAGGCCGAGCTCTCCACCCGGTGGACGAGCGAGTGCTCACTCCCGCCGAAGAAACCGAGCACCGTCACCAACAGGAGGAGCAAGGGAAACAGGGAGAGGAACCCGTAGAAGGCCAGCAGGGCGCACAGCGATCCGCCCCGATCGTCGCCGAACTTCTTGATCACGCCGAACGCGAACGCGAGGGGGCGCACCCGCTGCTGGGCCTCGTCCACCGTGCGGAGCGCTCGCTCGAAGGGGTTCATCTCATCGCCCCCCGCCGGGCTGCGAGCTCCTTCTTCGTCTTGGCGGGGGCTGGCGGCACCGGCGGGCTCCTCCTTCGGACGCCCCGTCTATACCCCGGCGTGCGTCGGTCAACCCGAACCAGGTGGGTACGGTGTGGGTCGGTGACGCCGAAGACCTCGGGGCAGGGCACGGAGAACAGGGGCAAGCTCGACACCTACCGGGCCAAACGGAATCCGCGCAAGACACCCGAGCCCATGGGCCGCCGTCGCTCGGCCGACGAGGGACGGCCCCGCTTCGTGATCCAAGAGCATCACGCGCGCAGCCTGCACTGGGACCTCCGGCTGGAGCGGGACGGCGTGCTGGTCTCGTGGGCCATCCCGAAGGGCCTCCCCGCCTCCCCGGACGAGAACCGACTCGCCGTCCACACCGAGGACCATCCCCTCGAGTACGCGACGTTCGAGGGGGACATCCCCCACGGCGAGTACGGAGGCGGGCGCATGACCATCTGGGACAAGGGCTCCTACGAGGTGGAGAAGTGGTCCGACCGCGAGGTCAAGTTCGTGCTCCACGGCTCGAGAGCGTCCGGCAGCTTCGTGCTGTTCCAGACGAAGGACCGCAACTGGATGATCCACCGGCACGGTCCGTCGACCCGCAGCGATCCCCTTCCCACGTCCATCAAGCCGATGTTGGCGGTGCCCGGCCGGTTGCCCGAGGACGATGCGCACTGGGCGTTCGAGGTCAAGTGGGACGGAATCCGGGCGATACTCTTCGTGGAAGGGGGCAGGGTCCGTGCGCTGAGCAGGAACGACCTCGACATCAGCGCGTCCTTCCCGGAGTTGGCCGACATCGGAGAGTTCCTGGGCATGACCACCTGCGTGCTCGACGGCGAGGTCGTCGCGCTCGGCGAGGACGGCCGTCCGAGCTTCTCCAGGCTGCAACGCCGCATGCACGTGGCGAACCAACGGGAGGCGCGGCGGCGTGCCTCGTCGGATCCCGTGAGCTTCGTCGCGTTCGACCTCCTGTACCTCGACGGGCACTCGCTGGTGGCCCTCCCCTACGACGAGCGGCGCGCCAGGCTCGAAGCGCTGCACCTGTCCGGCGAGACCTTCACCACCACCGAGTCCTTCCGCGACGTCTCGGGGCGGGACATCCTGGCTGCCACGGTGCAGAACGGGCTCGAGGGTGTCGTCGCCAAGCGTCGGGACTCGCCGTACCGAGCCGGTCGGCGGCATCCCGACTGGCTCAAGGTCAAGTCCTTCCGCACGCAAGAGGTCGTGATCGGTGGATGGACCGAGGGTCGAGGTGAGCGCGTGGGAGGTCTCGGCGCGCTGCTGCTCGGTGTCCCCGACGGTGACGGACTGCGCTACGTCGGCAAGGTGGGGACCGGATTCAGCGACAAGGCGCGCCGCGACCTGCTCGAGGGCCTGCGGCGGCTCTCGACCCCGGACAGCCCCTTCACGTCGCCCCTGCCGAGAAGCGAGGAGGCAACGGCGCACTTCGTCCGGCCCGCACTGGTCGGGGAGGTGGAGTTCGGTGAGTGGACGACCGCGGGCCGGCTCCGACATCCGACCTGGCGGGGCGTGCGCCCGGACAAGGCCCCGAGCGACGTCGTCGTCGAATGAGAGCGGGGGCTGCGGGAGGCAGGGGTTCGGACCAAGCCATGGTCCCGTCGCGCGGACAGCCTGATGCCGACCTCGACGCGGACGGTCATCGAGGGACGGGAGCTCTCGGTCTCCAATCTCGGCAAAGTGCTCTTTCCGCACAGTGGGTTCACCAAGGGCCAACTCATCGACTACTACGTGCGGGTGGCCGGCGTCATGCTGCCGCATCTCCGGGAACGGCCGTTGACGATGAAGCGCTTCCCGGACGGGGTCGAGGGCAAGTCGTTCTTCGAGAAGCACATCCCTTCCCACGCCCCCGACTGGGTGCGCTCCGTGGACGTGCCGTCCAACGAGGGTCGGGACGTCATCCCCTACGTCATGGTCAACGACCTTCCAACGCTTGCCTGGGCCGCCAACCTCGGCACCGTCGAGCTGCACGTGCCCCTGTGGCACGTCGGCCGGCATCGCAAGCTGCCGGCTCGACCCCGACTTCATGGTGTTCGACCTGGATCCCGGCGAGAGCACGACCATCGTCGAATGCTGCGTGGTGGCGGAGCACGTGATGAAGGAGCTCGACAAAGTCGGGATTGGAGCCCTTCGCCAAGACCAGCGGGTCCAAGGGCCTCCAGCTCTACACGGCGGTGGCGCCGAAGACGACCTGGGACGGCTTGCGCGAGCACGCCTACGACATCGCCCGCAAGCTGGAGTCGGAGCACCGCGAGCTCGTCGTCTCCAACATGCGCAAGTCGCTGCGCCGGGGCCGCGTCCTGATCGACTGGAGCCAGAACCACCCGGCCAAGACGACGGTCGCTGTGTACTCGGTCAGGGCGATGCCCAGGCCGACGGTGTCGACACCGGTGACACCCGACGAGGTGCATCGGTGCGCCGTCGAGAAGGACCCCGGGCTGCTCCGGTTCGAGACGGAGGACGTCTTGCGCCGGGTCGAGGCGCACGGCGACCTGTTCGCGCCCCTCGGTCTGCCCTGAGCCACGAACCGGCCGCCCGTCGTCCCCATCGGAGGAAAGCCTGTGGAGGAACGGAGCTCACGACGCCCGAAGCGAGGCTCCCGGGTTCAGCGCAGGGTGGTCGGAACCGAGGCGCGCCAGCACCTCGTCGACGACACCCGACGTCGAGGCGTCACCACCCAAGTCGAAGGTGCGGACCCCGTCGGCCGCCGCGCCGAGGGTGGCCCGGCGGATGGCGGCGGCCCGTCCGGCGACCGACGGCATCGCCGCGGCGCCGCGTAGTCGAGGACGGCGGCGCAGGCCAAGAGCATCGCCATGGGGTTGGCCACGTTCTTGCCCATCAACGAGGGCGCGGTCCCGTGCGGCGCCTCCGCCATGGCGACGACGGGCTGCAGGTCCTCGCCCAGTGCGAGCAGGACGGACTCGGCGCCGGCGATGGAGCCGAACAAGGCCAGCACCAGGTCCGAGAGGCAGTCGCCGTCACGGTTGAGGGCCGGGACCACGAGCGCGCTGGCGCTGGACTCGGTCAGGAGGCCCGGCGTAGGCGGCGTCGATCAGCGTCGGGCGGTAGGGGACGCCCGGGTAGCGGGCGGCGGCGGCGTCCATCTCCTCCTTGAGCATCCCCTCGTAGACCGTCGACACCGTCCACTTCGGTCCGCCGTAGACGCACGCACCCAGCTGCACGGCGGTGCGGAACGAGAACTCCGCCACGGATCGGCACACCGAGCGGTCGATGCGCTCGGTCCGCCATGCCTTCTCGCCCATCCCGCCGGGCTCGCCCGTCCGCCCCTCCTCCGCCCCGTAGGCATCGCCGACGGCCATCCGCACCACCACGATCGGATGGACGACCGACGCCGGAGGGGCGACGCCCGGGATGCGCCGGCCCGTGCGCACGATGACCGACCCGCCGACGCCCTCCCGCAGGATCCGGTTGGGGCTGCCCGACGTCGCCGGTCTGCTCCGGGGTGATCGTGGCGGCCTTGAGCCCCAGCCCCGTCTCGCGCATGGCCGCCGCGGCCTCGCGGACGACGGCGTTGGCCGTGGCACGCCGGTTGCCGAGCGACAGGTCGAACCGCACCAGCTCGAGATCGAACCCGAGCACCACGGGGTCGAGGACCCGCAACGCCTCGTCGAGCAGCTCCTGCCCGGTTTCGTCGCCGTCGCAGACGACGATCCGCGGCACGGAGGACATGGGCTCAGGTCGCACGAAACGCCCCGCGTGCCAGCACGGCCCTGCCCGCCCTGGGGGACCCGTCGGCCGGCCTCAACCACGGCCGCGTGGGAGGCATGCCGCTCGACCCGTCGGTTCGGGGGACGACGCCGAGCACCTGGTGCACCGAGATCCCGCCGTCCTCGAACCCGTTGGCGGACGCCGCCATGTAGAGCCGCCAGACGCGGGCCCGTCGCACCCCGACTTCGGCCACCGCGGCATCCCACTGCTGCTCGAGGTTGCGCACCCAGGCCCGGAGCGTCTTGGCGTAGTGCTCGCGCAGTGATTCGACGTCGCGCACCTCGAAACCCGCCTCCTCCATGGCCAGTACCACCCGTCCGACGTCGATGAGCTCGCCGTCCGGGAAGACGTAGCGCCCGATGAACGACCGCGGGCCGATGCGCGATCCACCCACGCTCGAGATGGCGTGGTTGAGGAGCCGTCCCTGCGGCGCCAGCAGCCGTCGCATGGTGCCGAAGTACTCGGCACTGCGCGCAGAGCCGACGTGCTCGAACATCCCGACCGACGCGATGGCGTCGAAGGGCCCGTCTCGGACGTCCCGGTAGTCCTGTAACCGGATCTCGGTCCTGCCCTCCAGCCCGGCTGCGGCGACCCGGTCACGTGCCCACTGCGCCTGCGCAGGGCTGAGCGTCACCCCGACCACGCGGGCGCCGTAGTGGCGCGCCGCGTGGAGTGCGAAGCTCCCCCACCCGCACCCGACGTCGAGGATCCTGGACCGAGGGCCGGTCTGGGAGCCCGAGCTTGCGGCAGACGAGGTCGTGCTTGGAGGCCTGGGCGGCCTCGAGCGTGTCCGCACCCGGAGCGAAGCGGGCGCAGGAGTACGTCATGGACGGACCGAGCACGAGCGAATAGAAGTCGTTGCTCACGTCGTAGTGATGGCGCACCGCCTGCGCGTCGCGGTTCTTCGAATGCAGCCGGCCGCGCGGGGCCGCCTCCTCCGGCGGCGGCGGGAGCGGACGGCCCCACGCGCCCAGCCGGTGGGCGGCGTGCAGGGCGCGGAGCGTCAAGACGGCGCCGGCGCGGCGATGTCCGGGGCGCGGCCGTGTGCAGCAACCCCAACATCTCGAAGATGTCACCCTCGAACCCCAGGTCGCCCGACGACGAAGGCTCGGGCCAGGCCCAGCTCCCCCGGTGACCACAGCAGCCGGCGCACGGCGTCCGGAGACCGGACCTGCAGCACGGGCCCGTGGGCCGGGCCGAGCCAGGTGCCGTCCCAGAACTCGACGCGCACGGGCGGAGGGCCGCCGAAGTAGTGGCTGAGCAGTGCCGCGACCGCGGCGGCGGCACCGCCGTGGTCCCGGCCCGCCTCGGCGCCACCCGTGTGAGGCCCCGGCTCGACCGACGACCGGCGGGACGGGGGCATGAGGTCGGATCGCATCGCTGCCTCCTCGGGAGCGTCGCAATTTTACGGTCCGCCGGTCCGGAGCGCTCGTGCTCGGCCCGTGCCCGGTGGCGCTGCACCCCCAACCTGGGGGCCGCGGTGAGGGACGGCCCCGGCGCGGGCAGTATTGGAGGTCGAGGATCCAATGACGGACGGGCAGGCCGCCGAGACGCCTCCGGGCACGCCGAGTCGGCGCGCCCTGGGCGCGATGGAGAGCGCCGTGCGCCGCGCCAGGGCGGCCCAGGGCGGCCTCCCCCGCACCACCTCGGCCCACGCCCGCACCGGACCCGCCGCGACAGCCACCGGCCGTGGACCCGACGGACCAGGGGCCGGCACCGCAGCCCGCCCGCCAGGCGCCCCGACCGCTGGCTGCTCGCTTCCGTCGTCGCTGCCTCGGTCCTCGTGGTGGTCGCCGCCGCCGCGCTCGCAGTCACGATGAGCCGGAACTCCCAACCCGGGGCGCCTGCTCCCTCGAGGGCCGCGGCGCCGCAGGCCCGCTCGGCGCCCCGATCCGGCACGGCGGGGACAACGACCTCGTCCACCACGACGCCGCCCGTCGGGCCGGCTGGTGTGCCGGTCATCGGCTCCCTCACGCCCTCGAGCGGGAGCGCCGGGGAGCACATCGAGGTCGCGGGCGCCAATTTCCTCAGCTCCGACGGCCAGATCGTTGCCACGTTCAATGGCCAGGTGGCGCCGACGAGCTGTCCCGCCCCGAACACCTGCACCGTCACGGTCCCGCCCCAGTCGGGCTCGTCCTCGGCGCAGGTGTCGATCACCACCTCCGGTGGCACGTCGAACACCGTGACCTTCACCTACGGTTAGCCGGAGTGGTCACTCGGTCGGCCACAGGGACTCGGGCTCCCGACCCATCGTCTCGGGCACGAACCAGAACAGGGCGGCCGCGGCCGCGGTGGGGAGGAACACCAGATAGGCGGCGGTGGCGAACCGGTTGCCGACGTCGGCCACCGCCCCGAAGGCCACCAGACCGCCGACGGCCCCGAGCACGCCCGCCGTCACACACCATCCGGTGGCCGACGCACGCACCGACGTCGGGAACAGCTCCGCGAGCAGGGCGCCCGCGGCCGGAGCGAGCAGCGAACCGCCGCAGACCCCGAGGACGTACCCGACGAGCAGCGCCGGCCGTGAGCCCGAATAGGCCAGCGTGCCGCCCAACGCGATGATGCACCATGGCCGCCGAGCACGTGGGCCGCCGACCGACGTGGTCCGCCAGCCACCGCCCCGCCAGCAGCGAAGGCAGGCCCACCACGCCGGCGGCGGCGACCATGAGGGCGGTCACCCATCCCGGCTGATGCACGACGTCCTGCGCGTAGAGGAAGATGAAGCTGTTCGCCGGGCCCGTGATGACGGAGACCGCGAACGTCACGAGTACCAGGACGAGCAGCCTCTTGCGGAAGCGGGGCCCGACGGCGCCGAGGACGGGGGTCGGGTGGTCCGCCGCCGCCTCCGCCACCAAGAACCGGCTCGGTTCCTCCACCCACCCACGCACCGCGAAGACGACGACCAGCGGGACGACGGCCAGCGTGAAGATGCCCCGGAAACCCAGCGCGCCCGAGGCCAGGCTGTGCACGATCGCGGCGAGCCCCGCCCCCAGCGCGTACCCGGCCGCAATGAGCGCGATGGCGGCGGCACGGTCGGAGGATGCGGTCTCCTCCGCCGCCATCACCTCGGCCAGGGCGTTGGTGGCGCTGAGCAGGGGGCGCCCGAAGGCGAAGATCGCCACGAACCACCAGTAGCCCGGACTCCCGGCGGCCGCGACGGTCAGCGCCAGACCGGCGATCGTCACGGCCAGGATGACGCGCCGGCGACCGAGACGGTCGGCGATGCCGATGAGGGGAGGCTCGCCAGCGAAGCGAGTCGGATGATCGCGAGACCGACGCCGAGGCTGGTACCCGACAGGCCGACCTTGTCGGCGATCGTGCTTCCCGGCGCGACGTGTCCCAGTTGGGTGGACACGTCGCCGAGGGCGGCGACAACGCCGAATTGCCCGAACCCCGCCGCCAACGCGATGATGGCGATGGCCACCACGGCCCGGTCGGTCCAGCGGTGCAGCCGCAGCGGGCGCACCGCATCGGGCGCCGACTCGTCGGGGATGAGCGATGACATCGGCGTCAGGTCTAGCGGAGGCGAGACCCCTCAGTCGGACGCCAACTTGGCCACGAACCAGTCACGGGCCAGATCGGCCACCAAATCCAGCGCACCGGGCTCCTCGAAGAGGTGGGTGGCCCCCGGAACCAGGGTCAGCCGGCTCTCACAGCGCAATTCGGCCAGTGCCCTGCGGTTCAACTCCACGACGGTCTCGTCGCAGCTCCCGACGATGAGCAACGTCGGCGCCGTGACGGCGCCCAACAACGGCGCGGCGAGGTCCGGGCGACCGCCGCGCGAGACGACGGCCGAGACACCGCTTTCGGGCTGGGCCGCCGCCCGCAAGGCCGCTGCCGCCCCCGTGCTCGCGCCGAAGAGGCCGATCTTCACCGAGGCCAGCTCGGGCAGGGTTCTCGTCCACCTCATGGCGTCACCCAGGCGGTCCGCCAGCAGTCGGATGTCGAAGACGTAGGAGCGGTCCGACTCCTCCTCGTTGCTCAGGAGGTCGATGAGCAACGTGGCCAGGCCGGCCTTGTTGAGGACCCGCGCCACATAGCGGTTCCTCGGGCTATGGCGGCTGCTGCCGCTGCCGTGTGCGAAGACAACCGTGCCGACAGGTGCGACGGGGACGGTGACACGCCCGGCCATCTCGATCTGACCGGAGGGGACCAGGGCTTCCTCGTCCCGCAGTGGAGGGTCTTCACCCGGCATGTCCGCTGGCCCGGGCGCGCCGTTCGCCGGAGCTGCTCTGGAGGAGCTCGACCACCTCGTCGTCCGATGTCTGCGAGAAGTCGCGGTACCACTCTCCCACCGCGTAGAAGGGCTCGGGCACCTCGACACACAAGATCTCGTCGCAGACGTCGCGCAGCGCCGCCACCGCCTGTCGCGAGGCGACGGGCGCCGCGACGACGACGCGCGCGGCACCGAGCGCCCGCGCCACTTGGCAGGCGGCTCGCATGGTCGAACCGGTGGCGATCCCGTCGTCGACGATGAGGGCACACCGCCCCTCGAGGTCGAGATGGGGGCGGCCGCCCCGGTACTGCGCGCGCGCGTCGGTCCAACTCGGCGCGCTCGCGCGAGGCAACGATCTCGATGTCGACGGCCTCCAACGCAGAGGATTGCCAGACTTCCTGGTTCACCACCAGAACTCCCCCTTCGCCGATGGCCCCCATCGCGAGCTCCGGCTGGAAGGGGACGCCGAGCTTCCTGACCACGATGACGTCGAGGGGGGCGTCGAGGGCTCGGGCGACCTCGAAGGCCACGGGCACGCCGCCGCGGGGCAACCCGAGCACGACGGCATCTCCCCCGCCGAGGTCGGCGCGCCGCAGCACCTCGGCCAGGTGACGACCGGCCTCCCTCCGATCGCGGAACCTCATTGCCACCTCCTCGGCGCCTCCTGCAGTGTCTTCTTACCCCGCTCGTGCCGCTAGAGCCGATGGTCCCTTGCCTCACCCGCCGATGCGTACCACCAGCCCGGCGGGGGTTCCGTCGGCCGGCCGGCCGGCTGCTACCTTTCGCCAGGAGTGCCGACCGGGGTGTGAGTCAGCTGATGCAGTCGCAGGCTGACGGTTCGACGCGCCGACCGCGGCGCCCGTTCCGCAAGGACATCGAGGGCCTGCGCGCGGTGGCCATCCTGGCCGTCGTCCTCTACCACGCCCATGTCGGCGCCGTGCCCGGCGGCTACGTCGGCGTCGACGTCTTCTTCGTGATCTCGGGCTACCTGATCACCGACCACCTGTGGCGAGAGGTCCACGACAGCCGTGGCCTGTCCTTCCGGGGGTTCTACGGGCGGCGCATCCGCCGCCTGCTGCCGGCCTCGTTCCTCGTGCTGGCCGTCACGGCCGTGGCCTCGGCCGCCATCTTGCCGCCCCTCACCGCCCGTGCCGTGCTCAAGGACGGCGTCGCCTGCGCGCTCTATGTCGGCAACTACCGTTTCGCGCTGCTCCAGACGAACTACCTCACGGCGTCCGCCGCGCCGTCGCCCTTCCAGAACTACTGGTCCCTGGGCGTGGAAGAGCAGTTCTACCTCGTCTGGCCCGCCGTGCTGCTGCTGGCGTCGCTGGCCTGGAGCCGGCGACGGCACGTCCGACCGTCCCGCGCGTCGGCGGCGATCGCGCTGGGCGTGATCGCCGTCACCTCGTGCGCCTTCTCCGTCTGGCTGACGCACGCGTCCGAGCCGTGGGCGTTCTTCTCCCTGGCGACCCGGGCCTGGGAGCTTGCGGTCGGAGGCCTCGTCGCCCTCGGTGCCCCGGCCATCGGCCGCATGCGGGGCCGGCCGCTGCTGGGCTGGGTCGGCCTCGGGCTCGTCGTGTGGTCGATCGTCACCTACACCTCCAGCACCCCCTTCCCGGGCACCGCCGCCCTGGTGCCCGTCCTCGGCACCGCGGCGATCATCGCAGCGGTTACGGGCCCGGCCCCGTCGCACGGCCCCGTGCAGATCCTGCGCCGGCCACCCATGCTGGTGATCGGGCGGGTGTCGTACTCGTGGTACCTGTGGCATTGGCCCATGCTCATCCTCGTGCCCGCCGCGCTGGGCCACGCCCTGTCGCTCGCACAGAACCTCTCGGTGGCCGCCGTGAGCTTCGTGGTGGCGACCGCCACCTTCGTCCTGGTCGAACGCCCCGTCCGGACATCGAGCTGGCTCACCAGCCGGCCCCGGAGGAGCCTCGGCCTGGGCGCCGCCCTCACCGTCGCCGCCGTCGGTGCCTGCGTCCTCTCCGTGCTGTCGCTGCCGAGCCTCACCGGAACGGGGCACGCGCCGGTGGCGGCGGCCGCGCTGCGCGAGTCGACCAAGGCGCAGGAGGCGGCCTCGCTCGCCGTCGAACACCGCCCAGGCGCAGCTCCGAGTGGGCACCGCCGCCTTCACGAACAGGTCGCCCGCTCCGTCACGGTCCAGGACGTGCCGGCGAACCTCGAACCGAGCCTCCCCGACGCCGATGCGGACGAGCCACCCGTCTTCGTCGACGGATGCCTCGACAGCTACACCGATACGTCACTGCAGCCCTGCACCTTCGGCGACACCAGCTCGAGCACCACCGTGGTGCTCTTCGGAGACTCCCACGCGGCCATGTGGTTCCCGGCCGTTGACCAGGCGGCCCAGCAGTTCGGCTGGAAGCTGATCACCTGGACCAAGGCCACGTGTCCCCCCTTCCCCCTGCCCATCTTCAGCCCGGTGCTCGGCCGGACCTTCACCGAGTGCGACGAATGGCGGGCCGACGTCCTCGACCAGATCGCCGCCATCCACCCGCGCTCGTCATCCTGGGTGTCGCCCGCCACTACACCGACATCTACAACTTCACCCCGTACAGCCCCGTCTGGTTGTCGGGCCTCGGCCAGGAGGTCAGCGCAATCCGGCAGCTCGGCGCCCAGGTGATGGTCTTCGGCCCCGTCCCGAAGCCGCCCTTCGACGTCCCGGGGTGCCTCTCGGCCCACCTGACCGACGCCACCGCCTGCACGGTGCCCCTCGGGGTCGGCATCAACGCCGGCGGCATGTCCGCCGAGAAGTCGGTCGTGACCCAGAACGGGGGCAGCTACGTCGACACGGAGCCGTGGTTCTGCACGACGTCGACGTGCGCCGTCATGGTCGACAACCTGGTCGTCTACCGGGACGACAACCACGTGACCCAGACCTACGCCTCGTTCCTCACGCCGGTCGTCGAGCCCGAGTTGGAGCTGGCGATGGCGGGCCGACCCGTCGTGACCGCGCCGGCCAAGGCCCAGCCGGTAGAGCGGGCGCGGTCGCCCACGCCGACTGCACGACCTCGACCACCACGGCGGCGGCGGCGTCGACGGCGGCGGCGACACTGGGACTGAGACCCGGCCCCGCACCGAAGTCCGCCCCGGCCACGCCCACCAGCACGACACGCCGCGGAGCCGTGCCCAGGACGTCGGCGAGCCTGAAGGCCTCGACCACCCCCAGCCCGTGGCTGCTCACCCCCGGTGCCCGAACCCCGGGCGTCGGCCGCGACGGGGCCGTGACGAGATCGACCACGTGCACCGTGCCGGGCTCGCCTCCGCGCAGGGCGTCGACGACGACGGCCAGCGCGGCGCCGTCCCACCGGCCGAGGAGGTCGAGGGGCGCGGCCAGCATGCCGATCTCCGCCACGCCGTCCAGGTCGGCCTGCGCCCGCCCGAGGACGGCGGGCCCGACGCCGTCGTCCCGTCGGAACGCACATCCGATCGCCGCCACCACGACCGCAGGTGCGGCGCGATCGCTCACCGCCGCGTGACGGTCACGTCGAGGAAGTGCGTCGCGCACGAGATGCAGGGGTCGTGGTTGCGCACCGCTTGCTCGCTCCTCCACGTGAGCTCGTCGTCGGTGAGGTCGAGCGCGGTTTGGACGGCCCGTCGGACATCGGACTCGATCACGATCTGGTTCTGAGAGGTCGGGGGCACGATCTGCGCCGCCGCGATGGATCCGTCAGGGTCGATGCGGTAGCGATGGAAGAGCAGCCCCCTCGGCGCCTCGGTCGCGCCGGTCCCGCTGACCGCCGCCCGCTGCGACCGGGACGGTCGGGGGGTCCGGAGGCTCGTAGCGTTCCACCAAGGCCAGAGCTTCCTCGCAGGCGAACACCAGCTCGACGCCACGCACGATGATGCTCTGGAACGGGTTGTCGCACGTGGCGCCGAGCCCGGCCCGGGCGGCGGCCTGCCGAGCAAGGTCGGGCAGTTGGGAAGAGTTGAGGGCGTAGCGGGCGAGCGGCCCCGTCAGGTATTCGAGGCGACCCTCGAGGCGAGCCTGCAGCGCCGTCGAGCGGGCCACCTGCTCCTCGACGACGAGGTCGGCGAATCTCACCCGGGGCGAGGTCCATGCCGTCGGACGAGGCGACGCGCCCCGATTCGAGCGGGTAGCAACCGGGGCCGCGCAGTGCCACGAAGCGGTAGTCGCTGTGCAGGTCGGGGAAGTCGAAGCCCGCCACCCACTCGACGGTGGCCAGTGCGTGGGCCAGCGCCTCGTGCAACGGCCCCGACAGCGCCGCCACCTCGGCCCGGCTCGGCGCCCGGTAGAACCCGCCGACCTTGACGTTCACCGGGTGGATCGCCCGCCCCCCGATCGTCTCCATGATGCGGTTGCCCATCTTCTTGAGCGCCAGGCCCCGCTCGAAGGCCGCCCGGTGCGCTTGCGCCATCTCGACCGCGTCCTGACATCCGAGGAAGTCGGGCGCGTGCAGCATGTGGACGTGCAAGGAATGGCTCTGCATCCACTCGCCGCAGTAGAGGAGGCGCCGCAGCGCGGTGATCGGACGCCCGACCTCCATGCCGAGCGCATCCTCCACCGCGGTGCAGGCGCTCATTTGGTATGCCACCGGGCAGATGCCGCAGATGCGGGCCGTCAGGTCGGGCGCCTCGGTGGCGCGCCGGCCGCGCAGGAAGGCCTCGAACAAGCGCGGCGGCTCGAAGATGTGCAACTCGACCTCCTCGACCCGGCCGTCGCGCACCTCGACCCGCAGGGAGCCCTCCCCCTCCACCCGGGCCAGGCCCTCGACCGAGACCGTGCGCCGGCCCTCACCGGGCGGGTTCACGTGGCCTCCCGCGTCGGGGCACCACCGGCACGGGCCCGCAGGGTGACGGCCTGGCGCCCGAACACCTCGTTGCCCGAGTAGAAGGTGGAGAAGAGCCGCGACGCGTCGACGGGTGCCATGCCCTGGCTGAGCAGCTGTTCGGTCAGGGCGCCGGTGTTCGCCCCGCCGACGGGCCCGAAGCACCCGTAGCAACCGCGGCCGACCGACGGGCACAGCGCGCCGCAGCCGGCCCGGGTCACCGGGCCCAGGCAGGGGGTCCCGTGCGCCACGAGGACGCAGACCGTGCCGCGCCCCTTGCACTGCTGGCACACCGTGTGCTCGGGGATGACGGGGCGACGGCCGACGAGCGACGCCGTGATCACCTCGAGCAGCTGGCGCCGGTCGATCGGGCAGCCGTTCAGCTCGAAGTCGACCGGCACGTGGGCGGAGATGGGTGTGGAGGTGTCGAGCGACGACACGTACTCGGGGTGGGCGTAGACGACACCCACGAACTCGCCCGCCGCGGCAAGGTTCCGCAGGGCCTGGACCCCGCCGGAGGTCGCGCACGCGCCGATGGTGATCAGCCGGCGCGAGGCGGCGCGGATGGCGAGGATCCGCTCGGCGTCCTCGGCCGTCGTGATGGACCCTTCGACCAGCGAGACGTCGTAGGGGCCGTCGACATGGCCCGCGTCATCTCGGTGAAGTGGGCGATGCGCACCGCCCCGGCCAGGCCGAGCAGCTCGTCCTCGCAATCGAGCAGGCTCAGTTGGCACCCGTCGCACGAGGCGAACTTCCACACGGCCAGCGAAGGGCGTGCCTCGGGGCTCACCAGTTCCGCTCCATGAACAGCCGGTCGGCCAGGCCTCCGTAGCGGACGATCGGCCCGTCCCGGCACACCAGTATCGGCCCGAGTTGGCAATGGCCGCACAGGCCGATGCCGCACTGCATGTTGCGCTCCAGCGAGACCCGCACCCGCTCGGCGTCGACCCCGCGGTCGACCAGGGCGCGGCCGCCGAAGCGCATCATGATCTCGGGCCCGCACAACAGCGCGAAGAGCCCGACGCCTCGAACGGCGCGCCCGGCAGCAGCGCCGTCACCACGCCGACCACCCCTCCCACCCGGGCGCCCCGACGTCGACGGAGATGCCGACGTGCACGCCCGCCTGCTCCCAGGCCCGAAGGTCGTCGTGGAAGAGGATCTGGTCCGGTGAGCGGGCGCCCACCAGCACGAAGACACGGCCACGCCCGGCAAGCTGGCGCGCCACGAGGTAGCGGACCGCTCCACGCAAGGGCGCGAGGCCGATGCCGCCCGCCATGACCACCACGTCCGCGCCGTCCTCGACCTCGTCGACGCCCCACGACGTCCCGAACGGCCCCCGGATCCCGACCAGCGACCCGACCGGGGCGGCGCAGAGCCCGGCGCTGACCGCACCCACCCGCCGGATGGAGTGCTCCACCGGCCCCGGCGCGCCGGGGGCGCTGGACATCGACACCGCGATCTCCCCCCTGCCGAAGGAGGTGACCATGTTGAACTGGCCGTGCCGGAAGGCCGGTGCCGGCCCCTCGGTCGGTTCGAGCGAGAGGGTGACGACGTCGGCGGCCTCGTCCCGCCGGCCCACCACCGGTACGGCGTGGGGACGAGCGGTCCGGCGCCACCGCGATGGGCGACGGCCTCAGTGAGCATCGCTCGTGCCGTACAGGTCGAGCAGCCTGAGGCGGGTCGCCTGGAGCCGCTCGAGGACCACGGCGGTCAGCCGGTCGAGGAAGAGGAACCCGAACACCGGGTTCTCGGCCAACGCCACTCGCAGCGGCCCGGTCTCGACGCCCACCGCCTCCACCTCGTCGATGGCGCGGGCGTCGAATTGGTAGTGGAACGGAGGCGCGGCCCAGGACAGCCCGACCACGTGGCCCGCTCCGATCGTCTCGATCACGATCGGCCCCCGGTTGGGCGCGTGGACCTCGATGGCCACGTGGCCGCCGGTGACGAGATACAGCGACGTCGGCCGAGCTCCCCTCGCGGAACAGCAGGACGCCGGGGCGGAACGTGGCGGGCTCGGCGTGCTCAGCCACGAGCGCGACGGCCTCGGGGGAAGCCCGCCAGGAAGGCGTGGTCCGAGAGGAGGCGGCGCGCCGCCTCGCTCACCGGTCGTCCTCCCCGCTCGGGGCACCGTCGGTGGCCCGGATGGCGGCCGCCTCCTCGGTGATGTCGATGCCGACGGGGCACCAGGCGATGCACCGCCCACAGCCCACGCAACCCGATGTGTCGAACTGGTCCCACCACGTCGACAGCTTGTGGGTGAGCCACTGCCGGTAGCGCGAGGAGGTGGTGGGCCGGACGGCCCCGCCGTGCAGGTAGGAGTGATCGATGTCGAAGCACGATGCCCACGAGCGCTGGCGCTCGATCGTGCCGTCGACCTCGCTCACGTCCTTGACGTCGGCGCAGAAGCAGGTCGGGCAGACCAGGGTGCAGTTCCCGCAGGAGAGGCAGCGCTCGGCCACCTCGTCCCACCTCGGGTGCTCGAGGTTGCGGGCCAGCAGCGCGGCCAGCCCGTCGGTCTGGAGCGAACGCCCCATGCCGGCGCGCGCCCCGTCCACCACGTCCTGGCGCGCCCGGCGGTCCTCCTCGTCCGCCGGGGTCCAGCCGACCCCCTCGAGGAGATCCGCCCCCGTCTCGGTCCCCACCCTGACGTAGAAGCGGTGCGCCCCCGCCAACAGCTCGGTCAGGGCGAGGTCGTACCCCGGTCCCGCGTCGGGACCGGTGCCCATGGACGTGCAGAAACAGGTCGAGGACGGCTTCCCACACTCGACGGCGACGACCAGCGACCCGGCACGCCGGGCCGTGTACCGGTCGTCGGGGACCTCGCCGCCGGCGAGGACCCGGTCGAGCACGTCGAGCGCCACCAGCTCACAGGGGCGGGCACCCACGATGGCGACCGGCCGCTCCGGCGGAGGTGGCACCTGCAAGGAGACGGCGCCGTCCTGCACGGACGCCCGAAACACCGTCTCGGTGGGCTTGAAGAACTCGGACTTCCACGACGCGGGGCCGACGGCCCAGCCGAAGAGCTCGGGATCGCCCCCCTGTTCGAGCCGGTACCGGCCGGGGGCCTGGACGTCGTGCCATCCTGCCGGCAGGTCATCGGCCCCGGCCACCTCGCCGTGGACGATGGCGCCGTCACGGGCGACGGGCCCGATCGTCCGGTACCCGCGCTCCGCGAGCAGCACGATCAGCCGGTCGAACCCCTCCAGGTCGATGACCGCATCGTCTCCGGCGCGCACTGGGCCCAACCTATGCCGCCCCGAGGTGGGAGCGGCGGACGCGGCGCCGCTCACCGACGCCGCCAGCCGGGACCCTGCTCAGCGCTCCACCGGGCCACCGACGACGGTGGCCAGGTCGACGAGGCGGCTCGAGTACCCGGTCTCGTTGTCGTACCAGCCGAGCACCTTGACCAGGTTGCCGTTCGCCATGGTCAGCTTCGAGTCGAAGATGCACGAGGCCGAGGAGCCGATGATGTCGGTCGAGACCAGCTCGTCCTCGGAGTACTCGAGCAGGCCCGCCAGCCGGCCCGACCTCGGCCGCCGCCCGGTAGGCGTCGCAGATCTCGCCGACCGTCGGCGTGGCGCGCAGCGTGGCCACCAGATCGGTGATGGACCCGTCGGGCACCGGGACCCGGAGCGAGAGCCCGTCGAGCCGACCCGCGAGGTCGGGCAGCACGAGGCCGGTCGCCCGGGCGGCGCCGGTCGTCGTCGGCACGATGTTGATCGCGGCGCCGCGGGAGCGCCGTGGGTCCTTGTGCAGGGCGTCGACCAGGTGCTGGTCGTCCGTATAGGCGTGGACCGTCGTCATGAACCCCTGCTCCATGCCGAAGGCGTCGTCGAGCACCTTGGCCAGGACGGCGAGGCAGTTCGTCGTGCACGACGCGTTGGAGACGACGAAGTCGCGCGTCGGATCGAAGGAGTCCTCGTTGACGCCGACGACGAAGGTGGCGTCGACGTCCTTGGCCGGGGCGGAGATGATGACTCGGCGTGCCCCCGCCTCGATGTGGGCCGCCGCCTTGTCGCGGCTGGTGAGCCGGCCCGTGCTCTCGACCACGACGTCGATGCCGAGCTCCCGCCAGGGCAGCTCCTCGGGGTGGGGCTCCATCAACATGGTCACGGCCATGGACCCGACCATCATCGTGTCGTGCTCGACCAACACCGGCACGGGGAAGTGCCCGTGCACCGAGTCCCTGGCCAGCAACCGGGCGAGCGCCTCGGGGTCGCCGAGATCGTTCACCGCCGCCACCTCGACGTCACGGGGCGACTTCACGGCGGCACGGAGGACGGCGCGCCCGGTCCGGCCGAACCCGTTGATTGCGACTCTCACAGCCATCGTGTCATCTCCATCGCTTCGGGGGGACCACGCGGCCCCTCCTTTCGATGGTCCCATCGGGCCGGGTGCGCAGTAGTGACAAAGGTCCCCGATCGAGACCCCTACGCGTCGCCCCCCGACTCGAGCTTTGCCAGCACACCCTCCAGTGACCCTCGTCGGGCCCGGAGGCCTTCCCGGTAGGCCGGGTTGTCGGTCGCCGCGATCTCCGAGCTCATGTCGCCGAGCGCCTGCCGCAGGAGGTCGCCCAGGTCCGAGGCCTGCTCGTCGGTCAGTTCGATCTTCATCGTCCGTTTCTCCTCCCGTTGCACCGGGCCCGGCCCGGGCATGGCCACGGCAATTGACGCCGGTCCCGGCACCGCGCACCAGGGACTTTCGTCACCACCGTGTGCCGGGCGGCGGGGACCTTTGGCTCTAGTCGCCCCCGAAGGGGGGAGGCACGCTGGATCCATGTTCGAAGTGCGTTTCCACGGACGAGGCGGACAGGGCGCCGTGACCGCTGCCGACCTCCTGGCACTCGCCGCGTTCGAAGAGGGGCGGCACGCGCAGTCGTTCCCCAGCTTCGGCTCCGAGCGGATGGGCGCCCCGGTGGTCGCCTACTGCCGGCTCGGCGAGCAGGCGATACGGACCCGCGAGCCGGTGGTCGCACCGGATTGCGTGATCGTCATCGACCCCACCCTGGTCCACCAGGTCGACCTCTTCGCCGGGCTCGGCCCGGAAGGCTACCTGCTCGTCAACTCCGCCCGGACGCTCGACGAGCTCGGGCTGGGGTCCCTGGCGACCCGGTTCCGGCCCGAGCGCCTGCTCACGGTCCCCGCCACCGAGGTGGCGCAGCGCCAGATCGGCCGGCCGCTCCCCAATGCCGCGCTGCTCGGGAGCTTCGCCGCCCTGACGGCGGAGGTCACCATCGGCGCGGTCGGCTCGGCCATCCGGGAGCGGTTCGGCCGCACCCCGTCGGTGGCCGAGCGCAACGTCGCGGCGGCCGCCGAGCTGTTCCGGCTGGGGCGCCAGATCGTGACGGCCAACGGAAGGGCGATGCTCAGTGCTCCGGCAGATTGAGGGCTCGCGAGCCGTCGCGGAGACGGTGGCGCTGTGCCGGCCAGAGGTGGTGTGCGCCTACCCGATCTCGCCGCAGACCCACATCATCGAGGCGCTCGGCGAGCTGGTGAAGACGGGCGAGCTGTCACCCTGCGAATTCATCAACGTGGAATCGGAATTCGCCGCCATGTCGGTGGCCATCGGCGCCTCCGCCGCCGGGGCCCGCGCCTTCACCGCCACGGCCAGCCAGGGCCTCCTGTTCATGATGGAGGCCGTCTACAACGCCAGCGGGCTCGGGTTTCCCATCGTCATGACGCTGGCCAACCGCGCCGTCGGCGCCCCCATCAACATCTGGAACGACCACAGCGACGCCATGGCGGCGCGTGACGCCGGCTGGGTCCAGCTGTTCGCCGAGACGGTCCAGGAGGCGGCCGACCTGCACATCCAGGCCTTCCGCCTGGCCGAGGAGGTGTCGGTCCCGGTCATGGTCTGCATGGACGGCTTCATCCTCACCCACGCCACCGAGCGGGTGGACCTTCCCACCCAGGACCAGGTGGACACGTTTCTGCCGCCCTACGAGCCACGCCAGGTCCTCGACCCCGCGGAGCCCTACTCCATCGGCGCCATGGTCGGGCCAGAGGCCTTCGAGGAGGTGCGCTACCTGGCGCACGCCCGCCAGCTCACGGCGCTCGCCCGCATCGGCGAGCTGGGCGAGGAGTTCGCCGAGGCCTTCGGGCGCGACTCGGGCGGCCTGGTGCACCCCTACCGCAGCGCCGACGCCGACGTGGTGGTCGTGGCCATGGGCTCGGTGCTGGGGACCATCAAGGACGTCGTCGACGAGCAGCGTGCCGCCGGACACCGGATCGGGGCGCTCGGCATCACCTCGTTCCGGCCCTTCCCGATCGACGCCGTCCGGGGCGCTCTGCAGAACGCGCGGCACGTCGTCGTCGTCGAGAAGGCCATCAGCGTGGGCTTCGGCGGGGTGCTGTCGACCGACGTGGCCATGACGCTCACCGGGTTGCCGGTGTCGGTCGCCACCGTGGTGGCCGGACTGGGTGGCCGCTCGATCACCAAGACCTCGCTCCGAGACGTGTTCGAGAGCGCGCTGCGGGACGAGCTAGGACGTCTGACGTTCCTCGACCTCAACACGGACCTCGTCGAGCGCGAGCTCGAACGCATGGCCACACAACGGCGGTCCGGCCCCACCGCCGAGAACATGCTGCGTGACCTCGGCGTGGTCGCTTCGAGGATCGGCTGAGCGATGGCCGTCCGCTTCTACCAGGTGGGGAGCTTCGCCGTCGGCAACCGGCTGGTGAGCCGCGCCGACCGCACCGTGCAGTCCGACGCGGAGCGCACGAACTCGCTGACGTCGGGCCATCGTGCCTGCCAGGGTTGCGGCGAGGCGCTGGGCGCCCGTTACGCCCTCGACGCCGCCATGCGCGCCACCGGCGGCCAGATCGTGGCCGTCAACGCGACCGGCTGCCTCGAGGTCTTCTCCACGCCGTACCCCGAGACGTCGTGGCAGATCGCCTGGTTCCACTCGCTGTTCGGCAACGCGCCGGCGGTTGCGACGGGGGTGGCGGCGGCGCTGCGGGTCAAGGGCCGCGGTTCGACGCGGGTGGTCGGACAGGCCGGCGACGGTGGCACGGTGGACATCGGCTTCGGGTGCCTCTCGGGCATGTTCGAGCGCAACGACGACGTCCTGTTCATCTGCTACGACAACGAGGCCTACATGAACACCGGCGTGCAGCGGTCGGGGGCGACCCCGCCGGCGGCGCGCACGGCAACGACCGAGGCGGTCGGCCCGCATCCGGGGAACGCCTTCGGCCAGGGCAAGAACATGCCCGAGCTGGCGATGGCACACCGGATCCCCTATGTGGCGACCGCGACGGTGGCCGACCTGCACGACCTCGAGGACAAGGTCACCCGGGCCATGGAGCTCCACGGTGCCCGCTACATCCACATCTTGGTGACGTGCCCGCTCGGCTGGGGCTCTGCACCGAGCGACACGGTGAAGGTCGCCCGGCTGGCCACCCAGACGGGCCTCTTCCCCGTCTTCGAGGCCGAGCACGGCGAGGTCGTGCGGGCGTCGCCCATCCGCCGGCTCGCCCCGGTCGAGGAGTACCTGCGCCTGCAGACCCGCTACGCGCACCTCTTCGACGCGGAGGGGAACCCGGCGCGGCCGGACGTGATCGGGGCGCTGCAAGTGATGGCCGACCGCAACATCGCGCGCTACGGGCTGCTCGAGCCCGAAGCGGTGGCGCCCTGATGGAGAAGCCCTTCGCCATCACGCTCGAGGTCGGCTCCAGCCTGGCCAACAAGACAGGCTCGTGGCGGGTGGAGCGGCCCGTCTATGTCGACCGGCTGCCCCCGTGCAGCAACGCCTGCCCGGCCGGCGAGAACATCCAGCAGTGGCTCTACCTGGCCGAGGACGGCTCCTACGAGGCGGCCTGGCGCCAGATCATGCGCGACAACCCGCTGCCCGCCGTCATGGGCCGGGCCTGCTTCCACCCGTGCCAGACGGCCTGCAACCGGGCCGCGGTCGACGAGACCGTGGGGATCAACGCCATGGAACGCTTCCTGGGCGACCGCGCGCTGAGCGAGGGCTGGGCGACCGACCCGGCCGGAGCGGCGACGGGCAAGCGGGTGCTGGTCGTCGGGTCCGGGCCGGGGGGCCTGGCGGCCGCGTACCACTTGCGGCTCCTCGGGCACGCGGTCGTCGTCTTCGAGTCGTCGCCACTGCCCGGGGGCATGATGCGCTACGGCATCCCCTCCTACCGCCTGCCCCGGGACATCGTGGCCGGCGAGATCGCAGCGGATTGCGTCGATGGGCGTCGAGATCGTGTGCGGGCGCACGGTCGACGACCTCGAGGGGGCGATGAAGGACGGGGGCTTCGACGCCGCGTTCCTCGCCGTGGGGGCGCAGCGGGGCAAACACACCGACATCCCCGCCGGGGACTCGGCCCGCATCCTCGACGCGGTGACGCTGCTGCACGAGACCGAGGATCGCGAGCCGCCAGTGCTGGGGCGCCGTGTCGTCATCTACGGGGGCGGCGACACCGCCATGGACGCCGCCCGCACGGCGCGCCGCCTCGGCGCCGAGGACGCCGTCGTCGTCTACCGGCGCACCCGGGAGCGCATGCCGGCCAACGTCGACGAGGTCCAGGACGCCGTCGACGAGGGCGTGCGGCTGAAGTGGCTCTCCACCATCGTCGGCGCACAGGGCGAGGTCCTCACGATCGAGCGGATGGAGCTCGACGACGACGGCTTCCCCCAGCCCACCGGCGAGATCGAGGAGCTGCGGGCGGACTCGGTGGTCCTGGCGCTCGGGCAGGAGGCGGACCTCTCGCTGCTGGGCGGGATCGCCGAGATCGCGGTGACCGACGGTGTCGTGCCGGTCGGAGCCGACATGATGACGGGCCGGCCCGGCGTGTTCGCCGGCGGCGACATCGTGGCGGGCTCACGCACGCTGACCGAGGCCATCGGGCACGGCAAGCGGGCGGCCCGGGCCATCGACGCCTGGCTCGCGGGCCACAGCCTCGAGCGCCCGCCCCGTCACGAGCTGGCCACACCGGAGCACCTCAACACGTGGTACTTCGCCGACGCGCCGCATGCGGTCCGTCCCCGCCTCGACGCCGCCCGCCGCACGTCCACCTTCGACGAGGTCGTCGGCGGCCTCGACGAGTCCACCGCGCTCTTCGAGGCGCGCCGCTGCATGTCCTGCGGCAACTGCTTCCAGTGCGACAACTGCTTCGGCGTCTGCCCCGACAACGCCGTCATGAAGGTCGACGAGGCGCACGGCTACCGCTTCGACTACGACTTCTGCAAGGGGTGCGGCCTGTGCGTGCAGGAGTGCCCCTGCGGGGCGATCGAGATGGTGCCCGAGGAGATCTGAGCTTCCACTCCTTCCGGGAGGTGTCTCCGAACGCCCGAACCGGGCTGGTGTCTCAGAACGGCGGTCTCAGAACGCCCCGGACCGGGCGGGAGCCTCCGTCCACTCCGCTCCGTTCGGCGACGTCTCCGAAAACTCTAACGATTTCTGTTTAGAGTTTTCGAGAGCGTCACCGACGGCGGCGGCAGCGTCACCGACGGCGGCGGCAGCGTCACCGACGGCGGCGGCCGCGTCACCGACGGTTGTCGGCCAACGCAACGCACCGAACGAGCCGCGGCGACCGGCGGTGGCCGAAGGGGTGGCGGGGTGCCACGCCGTGGCTGTCGGGCCGGCCCGGCACCGTCGCCTCGAGGAGCATCCGCCACTCGGAGGCCGCCACCGTGCTGCGCACGGCGGCCACGGCGTCGGGGTTGACCGAGATCGACGTGATGCCCTGGCCGCACCAGGTGCTCGGCGAACGCCGGCCGGTTCGACGGCGCCTGACCGCACAGCGACGAGGTGATCCCGGCCTCCTGGCAGCCCCCGATGATGCGCCCGATGGCATCGAGCACGGCCGGGTCGGCCTCGTCGAAGACGTCGGCGCAGATCTGCGAGTCGCGGTCCACCCCCAGCATCAGCTGGGTGAGGTCGTTGCTGCCGATCGACACGCCCTCGATCCCCATGGCGGCGTAGGTCGGGATCCAGTAGGCGACCGAGGGCACCTCGGCCATCACCCACACCGGCAGGGAGCCGGCGACCGGGCTGGCGTCGACCACGTCGAGGCAGGCCTCGAGCTCCCAGGCCGTGCGCACGAAGGGGATCATCAGCACGATGTTCGGCGTCTCCTCGAGCACCCGGGCCAGCACGTCGAGCTCGAGCCGGAACAGGTCGGGCTCGCGGACGTAGCGGTAGCAGCCCCGGTAGCCGATCATGGGGTTCTCCTCGTGCGGCTCGAACTGGTCGCCGCCTTCGAGGTTGGAGAACTCGTTGGAGCGGAAGTCGATGCTCCGGTACACGACCGGCCGCGGCTCGAAAGCGCGGGTGATGCGCAGCAGCGACTTCGGCCATGCTGTCGATGAAGGTCTTCTCCTCGCCGCGCTCGAGCAGCTTGCGCGGGTGCACGCCCTTGAGGGCGTCGGTCACCATGAACTCGGCCCGCAGCAGGCCCACGCCGTCGACCGGCAGCGCGGCCACCTCCTCGGCGTGCTCGGCGAAGGCCAGGTTGGCGTAGATCTTCGTCGCCAGCGCGCCCGGGCCTCCGAGCCCCGGCTGCGCCGCCGCCGGGGCCGCCGGGGCCGAGACGGCCGTCGTCGGGGCCTCGGCGCCCTCGGTCACCGTGCCCTGGGCACCGTCGACCGTCACGAGCTCGCCGTCGCGCAGCACCGTGGTGGCGTTGCGGGCGCCCACGACGGCGGGGACGCCGAGCTCACGCGAGACGATGGCGGCGTGGCAGGTCATGCCGCCGCCGTCGGTCACGATCGCCGCGGCACGCCGCATGGTGGGCACCCAGTCGGGGCTCGTCATCGGCGCCACCAGGACCTCGCCGGCCTGCAGGCGGTCGCCCTGGTCAGGCGACTGCAGCACCCGGACGACTCCCGAGGCCCGGCCGGCGGAGGCGGCGAGGCCCTGCACGAGGAGCGTGCCCAGCTCGGCCGCCGCAGTGGGCGCGGCGGCGCCGCCCACGGCCGTGACGGGCCGCGACTGCACGAGATAGGTGCGGCCGCCGGCCATGGCCCACTCCATGTCCTGGGGCGAGCCGTAGTGGGCCTCGGTGGCCAGGCCGAGGCGCGCCACGTCGATGATTTCCTCGTCGGAGAGCTTGCGGCGGCCGCCCTCGGCGGCGTCGAGCTCGACCCGCTCGGTCCTCGCCGTCGGGGCCGCGGACGATCTTGAAGGACTGCGTGCCCAGCCGGGCGTGCAACAGCCGCGGGCCGTCCTTCGACACCACGTAGGTGTCGGGCTCGACCTGGCCGCTCACGACGACCTCGCCCTGGCCGAAGGCGGCCTCGATCACGATGTGGTCCTTCTCGCCGGTCGAGGGGTCGATGGTGAACATCACGCCCGAGCGCTCCGAGGGCACCATCTCCTGGATCACCACGGCGATGGAGGGCTCCTCGGTCAGGTCCTTGTCGCCGCGGTAGAAGATCGAACGGGCCTTCCACAGCGAGGCCCAGCAGTCCACCACGCGTGCGAGCACCTGCTCGGCGCCGGCCACGTTGGTGAAGGTCTCGTTCATGCCGGCGAAGGAGGTCCCCTCGGCGTCCTCGCCGATGCCCGACGAACGCACCGCGACGCGGACGTCGGCGCCGAGGCGCTGGTAGTTGGACACGATGTCGGCGGCCAGGTCCTTGGGGATCGGGACCGTGTGCACGAGGTCGCGGGCCTCGCCGGCCAGGCGATCGAGGTCGTCCTGCGACGCCGTGCGGGCGTCGGCGAGGATGGCCGTGAGCCGCTCCCGGATGCCGGCGCGACCGGTGGCGTCGAGATACGCCTCGCCCGTGATGACGAATCCGGGCGGGACGGGGAGGCCGCCCGCCGTAAGCTCCCCCAGGTTGGCGCCCTTGCCGCCGACCGAGCCCGTGTCCGTCAGCCGGATGTCTTGGAACCACCGAATTGCCTGCACAACCGCACCTCCGCGACGGCACACGGCGCACCGTCTGCCTCGATCGTCCCTGATCAACGGGGGCGCCGATAGGGTCCAACGTCCCTGGTTTGCGGCCGGTGGCCTCTGTGACACTGGGGCCATGCGGACGCTCACCTTCGAGGAGGTCGTCGCGCGGATCGGCGCCCTGGGCGGGAGCGAGCCGCGGATCGTGATCTCGGGCAACTGCGCCACGCCGTTCACCCTGATCCGGGCCCTCACCCAGGCGCTCGAGCGCTGTCGCGTTTTCCAGCTCAACGCCCAGTACGACTTCGCCGGCCACCCGTCGTTCATCTGCGAGACGCCGTTCGTCGGGCCGGGCATGCGCCACGACCCGATGCTGGACTACCTGCCGATGCGGCTCTCGCTGGTCCCGCGCCTCTTCGACACGATCCGCCCGCCCGACGCCGTGCTGCTCCACACCTCGTCGCCGCGGGACGGCAAGGTCTCCCTCGGGATCGAGGTCAACATCCTTCCGGCCGCCATCGAGCAGGCCCGCGCCCGCGGTGGCCTGGTCCTGGCGCAGGCGAACCCCCGCATGCCCTACACGTTCGGCGCCGGCGAGATCCCCCTCGAGTCGATCGACGGTCTCCTGGAGGTCGACGAGCCGCTGTTCTCCTCGGCCGGGCACGGGTCCGAGGAGGGCGCCGCGGCGATCGGCGAGCGCGTGGCCAGCTTCGCGGCGGACGGCACGACGCTGCAGCTCGGCATCGGGCTGATCCCCACCGTGGCGGCCCGGATGATGTTCCGCCGCCGTGGCCTGCGTGTGTGGTCGGAGATGATCAGCGACGGTGTCATGGAGCTCGACCGTGCCGGCGCGCTCGATCCGGGCGCGCCGGTGTACACCTCGTTCCTGATCGGGTCCTCCGAGTTGTACCAGTGGGCGGACGGGAACGAGCAGCTGCGCATGTTGCGGACCGAGACCGTCAACGACCCGACGCGCATCGCCGCGCACCCGTGCATGCTCTCGATCAACGCCGCCATGCAGGTCGACCTCTTCGCCCAGGCCAACGCGAGCTTCGTGGACGAACGGATCCATTCTGGGTTCGGCGGGCAACCCGACTTCGTCTCGGGCGCCCTGCACTCACCGGGCGGCCAAGCCATCGTGGCGTTGCACGCCTGGCACGACAAGACAGACTCGTCGACGGTCGTCCCCGTCCTGTCCAACCCCGTGACCTCGTTCCAGCACTCGGCCGTGATCAGCGAGCACGGGTGCGCGGAGCTCTTCGGGCGCTCGCAGCACGCGGAGGCCCACCTCCTCATCGAGCAGGTGGCCGACCCCCGTGCGCGCGCCGACTTGGCCCAGGCGGCCGGCCGGCTCCGGTTGCGCGGGGAGCCCGACTAGGCGAGGTCCTCCTCCGTCCTGTCCTCGTCCTCTTGTTCGCCGGCCACGAGCGGGGCGCTCAGCTCCCACCCCTGGTCCTGGTCCCGGGGCCGGGTGGGGGGCCGCTCGACCCCGTCGGGATCGTCGATCCCGCCCTCCAAGGTGACCAGGAGCTCGGGGTCGTCGAGCTGGGCGCCGAGCTCCTCGAGCTCGAGCTCGTCGGCGACCAGGGCGGGGTCGAGCGAGGGATCCTGCTCGAGGTCCTCGAGGAAGGAGCGGCTGGTGCGCTCGCCCTCGTCCTCGGCGACGTCACCCTGGCGGAAGGTCTCCGTCCCCAAGGGCTCGTCGGGTGACCACTCGTCGCCGCTCATGCGGGCCTCCTCGGGTGTCGTCGTCCATGCCGGGTCAACTCCGGCGTCCCCATCCTGCCCAATTCTGCGACTCTGCGATGCGCGTGCCCCGTGGAAGCGAGGGCCGGCGGTCCGGTGGCCACCGGGCCCTCCTGCCGGACCGGTTCGGGCGGACGGGCCGCAGCGGCCCATCCGCAGAAGGGTCCTTCGGCACTTCCCGTGTCCCCGCAGGTCGCGGACACTTTCGGGTGCGAGGAGGGCCCTGGTCGGGCCGTCGGCACGACGTCAGAGGAGCGAACATGGCAGCGCCCGAACACCTCAACAGCCATCATCGGGACACCCTGGCCCACGTCTTCCGGCATCCCTCGAGCCACAACATCGAGTGGCATTCGGTCCTCTCGCTGCTCAACGCCGTGGGCGACGTCCACGAGACCCACAAGGGCAACATCTCGGCGACGATCGGCGGCGAGACCGAGACCTTCGAGCCGCGCCACAAGGACATCGACGCGGAACAGCTCGCCACCCTGCGCCGGCTGCTCAAGAAGACGGGGTACGGGCCCGGCGCGGTTCCCGCTGTAGGGCATGGCCGATCCCGAGCCACGCATCCCCATGGCGCATTACGACGTGCTCAGCGTGGGTGACACCGCCACCGATGTGTTCATCCGGTTGTCCGACGCGCACATCCGCATCTGGGAGGACGAGAACGGGCATTGGATGGACCTGCCCTTCGGCGGCAAGGTCCCGTTCGACTACGCGTGGACGGTCGAGGCGGGGGGAACGCGGCCAACGCCGCCGTCGGGTTGTCGCGCCTCGGGGTCCCGACCGCCATCGCGGCCCACGTCGGGAGCGACGACATCGGCCGCACCATGCAGGCGGCACTCGAGCGCGAGGGCGTCGACACCCACCTCGTGCGGTTCGACCCCCGGCAGCCGAGCAATCGCAACTTCGTCCTCTGGTACGGCCAGGACCGCACGATCCTGGTCCACCACCAGATCTACGACTACCACTGGCCGCACCTGAGCCCGCGTGAGATGCCCCGTTGGGTCTACCTGAGCTCGGTCGGCGCCGACGGCGCCCCGTACTACGAACAGATCGTTGCCTGGCTCTGTGCCGAGCCCTCGGTCCACCTGGTCTTCCAACCGGGGACGTTCCAGATCGCCCAGGGTGCCGAGGCCATGCGGGGGCTCTACGGGCGGACCCACGTGCTGGTCTGCAACCGGGAGGAGGCGGTCGAGATCGGCGGTGCGGACCACGGGGACCTGGCGGGCATCCTCGAGTCCCTGCACCGGCTCGGGCCGGACATCGTCGTCGTCACGGACGGCCCCGAGGGGGCCTACGCGTCGGACCGGTCGCGGCGCTACCGCGTCCCGGCCTACCCCGACCCCTCCCCGCCCAAGGAGCGGACGGGCGCCGGCGACGCGTTCTCCTCGGCGCTAGTCGCCGCTCTGGTCAAGGGACTCCCGCTCGAGGTGGCGCTGGCCTGGGCCCCGGTCAACGCCATGAGCGTGGTCCAGGAGGTGGGCTCGCAGACCGGCCTCCTCAGCGAGGGCGAGCTGCTCGCCTACCTCAAGGGTGCGCCCGAGTCCTACGCCGTCACGACCTGGTGACGCCGTCGGCGCGGGCGGCGGTGCACGGACGCCCGACGCCGCGGGAGACTGACCGTGTGAGGGCTCTCGCATGACGGCGCACCCGGTGCTGGCGGCTGACGTCGGCGGCACCCAGATGCGCGCCGCCCTCGTGGGCCCGCGCGGCGACGTCCTGCTGCGCCGGTCGGCCGCCACCCCTGCGCATGCCGACGTGCCGGCGGCGCTGATCGATCTCATCGGGTCGGTCGCCGCCGAGCGCGCTCACGGCCGGTCGTCCCATGCCGTGGTCGGCCTGCCCGGGGCCGTCGACTACGAGGCGGGGCGGCTCCTGTGGGCGCCGCACCTCCCCGAGGGGTGGCCCGACCGGCTCTCGAGGGACGAGCTGACGGCGCGTCTGTCCATGCCCGTGCACATCGCAAACGACGCCGACCTGGCCGCCGTCGGCGAGGCTGCGTTCGGCGCCGGCGCGGGGACCGCCGACGTCGCCTATCTGACCATCTCGACGGGCATCGGGGCCGGGGTCGTCTTCGGGGGCCGGCTGCTGCGCGGGCGGCGTTCGCTGGGCGAGGTCGGCCACACGGTCATCGACTGGCGCGCCTGGCGTGCCGGGTTGCCCAGCACGCTCGAGGAGCTGGGGTCGGGCAGCGGCGTGGCACGCATCGCGGCCGCAGGTGGGACTGGCCGCCGTCGACGCCCCGGGGATCGAGGCCGCCGCGGCCGGCGGCGATGCCGACGCGCGCGCCGTCTGGCGGGGCGCCATCGCCGCGTGCGCGGTCGGCGTGTCGAACCTCGTGATGTCCTTCTACCCGAGCACCGTCGTCATCGGCGGCGGGCTCGGCCGGCGGGAGGGGTTCTTCGGCCCCCTGCGCGAGCCTCGTGCTGAGCCGGCCCGGACACCACCCGGCCGACCTGGCGATCGTCCCGGCGGCCCTCGGGGACGACGCCGGGCTGGCCGGCGCCGCAGCCTGGGCTTCTGCCGTCGGGCCGGCCTGAGGGCGGCCCCCCGGCGGGCGAGATCACGGCATCCCACACAGGCTGGTGCCCAGCAAAGGGACCTTGTCCTCTATAAGGTTCTCGAAGTCGCAACAAAACTGCAACAGACCACCCCTTGCGGGTAGTCCGCAACGACCAATGCAGGGTGCAAGGCAGTACAAGGCAGTTCATGGGGTCCGCTTGACCAGGCGGGCCAGACCAAAGGAGACAACGTGCGATTCCGCAGGGCAGGCATGTTCGGGGGGCTCTCCCTCGCAGTGTCGGCGATGCTGGTCGGCGCGGTGTGCGGCGAGGCCTCGGCCTCGGTGCGCGTGACCGAGCCGTCCAACATCTCGACCAACTCGTTCAACAACAGCTTCACCATCATGAAGCAGTTCAAGTCGCTGGCCGCGGCCGGCAAGGGGAAGGTGGCGGCGATCCTGCCCGACACCGTCAGCTCGACCCGCTACGTCGAGTTCGACCAGCCGGACATCACCAAGGCCCTCTCGACGGCCGGCCTGAGCTCGTCGCAGTACGTGGTGCAGAACGCGCTGGGCAGCGACGCCACCCAGTTGACGGACGCGCAGACCGACATCTCCAACGGCGCCACCGTGCTGCTGGTCGACCCGCTCGACTCCGGGCGTGGGCGCGCAGATCGAGAGCTACGCCAAGTCGCGCGGCGTCAAGGTCATCGACTACGACCGCCTCACCCTCGGCGGCAGCCGCGCCTACTACGTCAGCTTCAACAACGTGACGGTCGGCAAGACCATGGGGGAGGGCCTGGTGAGCTGCGTCGCCGCCTGGCACGTCAAGAAGCCGCAGGTCGTCGTGATGCACGGCGCCGTGACCGACAACAACGCCACGCTGTTCGCACAGGGCTACGACTCGGTGCATCAACCCGCTCTTCAAGAGCGGCAAGTGGACCGCGGTGGCCCACACGGCCGGGACGTGGGACCCGCCGACGGCCGAGACCGAGTTCCAGGCCGTCTACACCGCGCACCCGAACGTCAACGCGGCGTTGATCCCCAACGACGAGACCGGCGCCCCGATCATCACCTACCTGCAGACCGCTGCACGTCAAGCCCAAGACCTTCCCGACCACCGGGCAGGACGCCACGCTGACGGGTCTGCAGAACGTGCTGTCCGGCTACCAGTGCGGCACGGTGTACAAGCCGATCTACCTCGAGGCGCAGGCCGCGGTGGCGCTGGCCCTGTACCTGCGGGCAGGCAAGACGCCGCCGCAGTCGCTGGTCAACGGCAAGACCGAGGACACGACGGCGAGCGTGAGCGTCCCGTCCGTCCTCGAGACGCCGGAGTGGGTCACCACGAAGAACATGAACGCCACGGTGATCAAGGACAACTTCGTGCCCGGCCTCGCAGCTCTGCGCCGGCTCGTACGCCGCCGACTGCACGGCGGCGGGCATCACGCCGTAGCGGTCATTGGGATCGGCAGGCCCGGCTGGGTAATGTCGACCCATCGAATGCACTTCCGGACCGACCCCCCGTCCCGAACCGGGATGGGGGGTCGGTCACTGGGAGCGATCAG
The DNA here is from genome assembly GCA_963774485.1 of uncultured Acidimicrobiaceae bacterium. Classification (GTDB taxonomy): domain Bacteria; phylum Actinomycetota; class Acidimicrobiia; order Acidimicrobiales; family RAAP-2; genus Bog-473. The sequence goes on along the minus strand of CAVZFG010000015.1, from coordinate 9,389 downwards.
CGTCGAGTCACGACGCTGTCGCCACAGGGGGGTGCCAACATGACCGAGGGTGCGCCGCTGCTGGAGCTGCGGGGCGTGAGCAAGGTCGTTCGGGGCGGTCCAGGCGCTCGACGGAGTCGACTTCACCGTGCCGGCGGGAAAGGTCACCGCCCTGGCCGGCGACAACGGCGCCGGCAAGTCGGTGCTGATCAAGACCGTCTCGGGCTTGTGGGAGCCCACGGCGGGACAGATCCTCTGGGAGGGCCGGCCGGTTCACATCCACAGCCCCAAGGAGGCCGAGGCCCTCGGGATCACCACGATCTACCAGGACCTGGCGCTGTGCGACAACCTCGACATCGTCCAGAACATGTTCCTCGGGCACGAGCCGGCTGCGGCACGGCCTGCTCGACGAGGACTCCATGGAGCTGGCGGCCCGCCAGACGCTGGCCGACCTCCACGTGACGACCATCCGCTCCATCCGCCAACCGGTTGCATCGCTCTCGGGAGGCCAGCGCCAGTCGGTCGCCGTGGCCAAGGCGGTGATGTCGGCCGCCAAGCTCGTGATCATGGACGAGCCCACCGCCGCCCTCGGCGTGGCGCAGACCGAGATGGTGCTCGAGCTCATCAAGCGGCTCGCGGAGCCAGGGACAGCGGTGATCCTCATCTCGCACAACCTGAACGACGTCTTCGCCGTGGCCGACATGATCGCGGTCCTGTACCTCGGCCGCTGGTCGCCGCCGGTCCCGGCGTCGGAGTTCGACCGCCAGGTCGTCGTCGACTACATGACGACCGGGCAGTCGTCCCGGACCGCCGTGGCGAGCTGAGCGGACGATGACCGACACGATCGACGAGCCCGGTGGCATCGGGCGAGAGCCCCGAGGGCCGACCGGCCGACCGACGGCACTCCAGGCAGTGCCCTCGACCCCGGACGCGCTCGTCGTCCTGGCGCCCGACGTCATGGCCGACTCGCTCGGCGACTACCTGCGGGCCTGGTGGAAGCGCATCCGCGGCGGTGAGAGCGGAGCGCTCCCGATCATCGTCGCGCTCATCGTCATCTGCGGCTTCTTCCAGATCCAGTCCCACGTCTTCCTCTCCGCCGGGCAACATCGTCAACCTGCTCGTGCAGTCGACGTTCTTCATCCTGCTGGGCATGGGCGAGCTGTACGCGCTCCTGTTCGGAGAGATCGACCTCTCGGTCGGATTCGTCGGGGCCGTCGGAGCCACCATCACCATCGGCTCTGATCTCGCCGCCGTACAACTGGCCCTGGTGGGCCGGCGTGATCGTCGGCATGCTGGCGTCCGGAGCCATCGGCACCTTCCAGGGCACCCTCATCACCAGGCTGAAGCTCCCCTCGTTCGTCGTCACCCTGGCCGGGCTGCTGGGTTGGGAGGGCGTGCTCATCTTCCTCTTCGACTTCGACAAGGGCGTCGACCGGCGGCGTGATCCGCGTCTCCAACGACGTCATCTACAACCTCGTCAACGGCAACATGACGCTCGTGGGCGGGATGGGTGCTCATGATCGTCCTCGTCGTCGCCTACGCGGCCCTCAACCTCGTGCGCTCGGCGGATCGCCGCCGACACGGGCCTGAGCGCGCCGCCGCTGAGCATCACGCTCGCTCTCGATCGCCGCCGTCGCCATCGCCGGCATCGCCGCTGGTCTACATCTGCAACCTCAACCGCGGCGTCCTGACGCCGCTGCAGGGCGTCCCCTTCGTGATCCCCGTTCGTCGTCGTCATCCTGTTCCTGCAGACGATCCTGCTCGGCCGGACCAGGTTCGGCCGCTACATCTACGCCATCGGAGGCAGCCCCGAGGCGGCCCGCCGGGCGGGCATCAACGTGACACGTGATCCGCACCATCGCGTTCGGCCTCTGCAGCTTCACCGCCGGCCTGGCGGCGCGTCGTGTACGCCTCGCGCCTGGGCTCCATCTCCGTCGGCTTCGACGGCGGCACCTACGTGCTCTTCGCCGTCGCCGCGGCCGTCATCGGCGGCGCGAGCCTGTTCGGCGGCTACGGCAAGGCCATCCATCCCGCTGCTCGGGGGCCTGGTCATCGCCACCCTGACCAACGGCCTCGACCTCCTCAACATCACCACCGCCGGCACCGACGTGGCCACCGCCGTCGTGCTGATCGTCGCCGTCACCGTCGACGCGACCCTGCGGCGCCGCGGCCGCTCGGGCGGGCTCTGACGCCGGAGCGGCGGTCGAGGCCTCCACGGGGGGCGTTCAGACCCGGCGCATGTGCGCGCCTTCAGGTCGCCGCCGTGGCGCTCGCGTTGCCGGCGCTCGCCGGCGGGCGGACCAGCCCTGGTCGCGCGGCATCGACGACAGCGCGGCATCGACGACGTCCACGACGTCGACGGCGTCCACGACGGTGCCAGCCCACACCGTCGTGGACCGTCTACCACGGCGGCCCCGAGGGCAGCGGGCGTCGCGCCGACGGTGTCCTCGGTCAACGTCGCCGCGCCGGCCTGGACCTCGCCCACCCTCGACGGCCAGCTCTACGGCGAGCCGCTCGTCTCGGGCGGCCAGGTCTTCGTGGCCACCGAGAACGACACCGTCTACGCCCTGTCGGCCACGACGGGCTCGGTGGTCTGGTCCACCCACCTCGGCACGCCCGTGCCGTCGGCATCGCTCCCCTGCGGCGACATCTCCCCGACGGTCGGCATCACCGGCACGCCGGTGATCGACGAGACGCGGGCCGAGGTCTTCGTCGTGGCCGACGAGCTGGTGAACGGGAGCCCGGCCCACGAGCTGGTCGGGCTCAGCACGGCCACCGGCAAGTCGGAGCTGGACCAGGACGTCGACCCGGCGGGCTCCACCCCGACCGCCCTCCTCCAGCGCACCGGCCTCACGCTCGACGCCGGCCGGGTCGTCTTCGGCTACGGCGGCAACTACGGCGACTGCTCCTCCTACCGCGGCCGGGTGGTCTCCGTGCCCGAGACGCGGCGGCACGCCGGCCGTCTTCACCGTCGACTCGGCCGCCGGGGACAGCCAGGGCGCCATCTGGATGGGCGGCGCCGCGCCGGTCGTGGACGCCAGCGGCAACATCTGGGTCGAGGCGGGCAACGGCTCGGTGTACTCGTCGAGCCAGGCCTACGACGACAGCGACTCGGTGCTCGAGCTCTCGCCGTCGCTCACGCTCCTCCAGTACTTCGCCCCGTCCTCGTGGCCCGACCGACAACGCCCACGACCTCGACATGTCGACCGCCCCGGCCCTGCTCTCCGACGGCCAGGTCGTGGCGGCCGGCAAGTCGCGCATCGTCTACCTGCTCGACGGGACCGACCCTCGGCGGGATCGGGGGCCAGGAGGCGTCGTTCCGGCGGCCTGCGGCAGACGACATCGACGGTGGCGTCGCCGTCGTGGGCACGACCGTCTACCTCCCCTGCCTGAGCGGCCCCGATCGCCGTGCAGGCGTCGGCCTCACCCGCCGGGCTCCATCTCCTGTGGAGCGTCGTCGGTCGGCGGCGGCCCGCCGATCGTCGCGGCGGGGCTCGTCTGGACCATCGGCCAGAACGGCGTCCTCTACGGGCTCGACCCGTCCACGGGGGCCGTCCGGGACCGGGCCACGATCGGCGTGCCCGCCAACCACTTCCCGACCCCGTCGGTCGGGCGAGGCCTCCTCCTGGCCCCCGCCGCCGAACCGCGTCGTGGCCTTCACGGCGCCCGTCCGCCGCGGCGACCACCACGACGACGACGGCTCCCCCGACGACGACCACGACGACCGCTCGCCTCGACGACCACCACGGTCGCCGCCGGCGCACCAGGGCGTCCACCAACCCGTGGGTGATCGTGGCCGCCGTCGTCGCCGGCCTCGTCTCGTCCGGCGCGCTCGTCTGGCTCGTGCGTGCGCCGCCGCGCACCGCCGGCGGCGCCCGCTCGTCAGTGAGCGGACAGCAACACTCGAGCACGGTGCCCACCGCCGGCCGACGACCAGCGAGATGCGACACGATCACCGCCGTCACCTGTATCAGCGGCCGGTGCATGGGCTCCCACTCGCCGACGTCGTCGAACTCGTCGAGCACGGTACTCGGCCGTCCGCCTCCGCCCAGCGCGGCTTCTTGGGGAGGCCGCTCGTCGAGCGGTCGGGGCTCTCGGGTCGCCAGGTACCCGATGAACGGCGCCCAGGCCCTCGGGGAAGTGGGGCTGGGGCGGTCCGGGAACATGGCCCTGCATCGGCTGCAACGTTAGCCCTGCGATAGCCGTGTTCACGGTGCCGACGGCGGCCACCGTCTACCCTCTCGACCATGGACGAACCCCAGCAGATCGGCTTCACCACGGCCGAGTCGACACCCCGCTTCCCGCACGAACCCAAGCCGCCGCCGGCGGCGCCCAACGTCGTCGCCATCGTGCTCGACGACACCGGCTTCGGCCACCTCGGCGCCTTCGGCTCCGACATCGGGACGCCGCACATCGACGTCGCTGGCCGCGGGCTGGCGCGCCCTTCAACCGCTTCCACGTCACCTCCCTGTGCTCGCCGACCAGGGCCTCCTTCTTCACCGGCCGGAACCACCATGCGGTCGGGCATGGGCTTCCTGGCCGACATCCCCCTCGCCTTCCCGGGCTACCACGCCCGCCTGCCCAAGACGGCCGCCACGCTGCCCCGCTTCTCCGCGACGCCGGGTACTCGACGCATGGCCGTCGGCAAGTGGCACCTGACGCCCCGCTGGCAGCGCTCGGCCGCCGGGCCCTTCGACACCTGGCCCCTCGGCCTCGGCTTCGAGCGCTACTACGGCTTCCTCCAGGGCGACACCAACCACTGGGCCCCGAACCTGCGTCTGCGACAACCACTACATCGAGCCGCCGCGCCGGCCCGAGGACGGGTACCACCTGAGCGAGGACCTGGCCGACCAGGCGGTCCGCATGGTCCAGGACCAGCAGCAGGGCGCGCCGGGCAAGCCCTTCTTCTTGTACTTCGCGTTCGGCGCCATGCACGCCCCGCACCACGTCGCGCCCGAGTGGGTCGACCCCTACCGCGGCGTGTTCGACAAGGGATGGGACGCCTGGCGCGAGGAGCTGTTCGCCCGCCAGGTCGCCTCGGGCATCGTGCCCGAGGGCACCGTGCTGACGCCGCGGCCCGAGTGGGTCCAGGCCTGGAGCGACCTCTCGGCCGACGAGCGGCGCATGCACGCCCGCCAGCAGGAGGTCTTCGCCGGCTTCCTCACCCACACCGACGCCCAGATCGGCCGCGCTCCTCTCGTCGCTCGAGAGCCTCGGGGTCGATGGACGACACGCTCGTCATGGTCTTCTCCGACAACGGGGCCAGCGCCGAGGGCGGCAAGGAGGGCACCTTCAACGAGCACCGCTTCACCGCCCATGTGCGGGAGTCGTTGGCCGAGAACCTGGCCCGCTACGACGACTGGGGCGGGTTCAGCACCTACAACCACTACTCGTGGGCCTGGGCCTGGGCCGGCAACACCCCGCACAAGCTCTGGAAGCGCTACACCTGGCTGGGCGGGACGCGCACGCCGCTCATCGTGCACTGGGGGGGCCGCATCGCCCGTCCGGGCGCGGTGCGGTCGCAGTTCGCCCACGTCGTCGACCTGATGCCGACGATCATGGCCGCCGCCGGGCTCGAGGTGCCCGACGAGGTGGACGGCGTGGCGCAACAGGAGGTCGACGGCGCCAGCCTGCTCGCCGCGCTGGAGGATCCCGAGGCGGCGGAGGTGCACCACACCCAGTACTTCGAGATGATGGGCTCGCGCTCCATCTATCACGAGGGGTGGAAGGCGACGACCAACCACATCGCCACGGGCGTCCTCGACGAGGAGGAGCTCGCCGTCGGGAGCCGCAGCTTCGACGAGGACCGCTGGGAGCTGTTCGACCTGACGCAGGACTTCTCCGAGGCGACGGGACCTGGCCGACGACGAGCCCGAGCGTGTCGCCGCCATGGTGGACCTGTGGACCACCGAGGCCCGGCGAAACAACGTGCTGCCCATCTCCGACGGCCTGGTCGACCGCCTCAGCGGCTTCATCCCGCCGACCTGGCCCGCCGGCTCGTCACGCACCTTTCGGCCCGGCGGCGGAGCCGTGGCCGACGAGTCGATCCCCCTCCTGTGGGGCGGCTTCCGCATGACGGCCTCGATCGACTCGGGCCCGGGCACGGCCGAGGGCGTGATCTTCGCCCTCGGTGACTGGTTCGGCGGCTACGCCCTCTACGTCGTCGGCGAGCTTCCGCACTTCACCTTCGCCCGCGCGACGGACGCGCTCGAGCTCACCGCACCGTCGGCCCTGTCCCCCGGCCGGCACGCGATCGGTGTCTTCTACGAGGTGGGCGAGGCCAGCGGCCCCGGTCGCATGGTCCTGCTCGTCGACGGGGCCGAGGTCGACGAGACATCGGTCGAGGGCACGCTTCCCATAGCGATGCAACACGGCGGGGCCGGGCTCCGACTCGGCCGCGACATCGGGTTCCCCGTGTCTCCGCGCTATACGCCGCCGGCGCCGTTCACCGGCACGGTGCACGAGCTGCGGATCGACGCCCCGGGCATCCTGCAGGCCGAGGTGGCCGAGGTCGCCGCGGTGGCCGACGAGGTGCGCGCCGCCCTCCACGCCGACTGAGACTCCGAGGTGGCGCGCTCGGTGCCCGCGCCGCCACTCACTTCGAGAGCGGTGCGAAGCGGACCCGCACATCCACGACGACCACGTCGTGCTGCCGGACGAACACCGGATTGAAGTCGAGCTCGGCGATCTCGGGGATGTCCTCGACCATCGCACCGACACGGTGCAGCAACTCTGCGAACGCCGCCACGTCGAGAGGAGGCGACCGGCGATATCCCGTGAGCAGCCGGTAGGAGCGGAGCGAGCGCAACATCTCGTCGACGTCGGTGGTGCTCAGAGGCGTGATCCGCATTGCCACGTCACCGAGCACCTCGACCAGCGTCCCACCCAGACCCGCCATCACGAGCGGCCCAAAGGCCGGGTCGTGGCTGACGCCGACGATCATCTCGACGCCGTCGTGTATCGCCTCTTGCACCAGAAACTCCTCGGCGTCCTCCCCGAGACCTTCCCTCGTCATCTCGGCTCGGATCGCCCTCAGAGCCTTCGCCGCCGCGTCCGGGCTGTCGATCCCCATGGCGACACCGCCGACGTCGCTCTTGTGAATGGCTGCCGCGATCTTGACGACGACCGGCACGCCGAGCTCGGCCTGGGCGGCCGCCGCCTCTTCGGGCGTGCGGACCCGACGGCAGCGGGCTGTGGTGATCCCGTAGGCATCGAGGAGCTCCTGCGAGGCCGCGGCATCGGCCCAACCGCCGTCCGGCTGGCCGTCGAGCACCTCCTCCACCACTGCCCTGCCCCGGCAGTGCGTCGATTCCCGGCGGTGTCACAACGTGGCCTGCAGGCCGTGCCCGCCACTCCGACCAGGCCGCCACGCGACCCAGTGCCTTCGCCGCCGGCTCGGGGTAGGTGAACACCGGGACCCGGGCCGCGGCCAGTGCCTCGATCGGAGGCTCGCGCATCATGAAGACACCGAGGATCGGCTTGGAGGAAGGGAGATCGCGCGCCGCTGCGGCCATCTCGCGGGACACATCCTCGGCACGGGTGAGAAAGGGTGGGATGAACACGACGATGACGGCGTCCACCTCGTCGGCGTCCCCCAGGAGCCGCAACGAAGCCCCGTACTGTTCGGCGCTCGCGCTGGCGACCATGTCGACCGGGTTCTTGACCGACGCCTCCGCCGGCAAGTTGGCGCGCAGGGCGGATTGGGTGACTTCGGAGAGCTCGGGCACGAGGAGTCCAGCCGCCTCGCAGGCGTCCGCCACCAAGATTCCCGGTCCCCCACCGTTGGTCAGGACCGCAACCCGTCGGCCTGAGTCCCGCGAACGACCCGACATGACGCGGGCGACGTCGAAGAGCTCCTCGAGCGTGTCCGCTCTGATGACCCCCGCCTGGCGGAACAGCGCCTCGACTGCGGGCTCACCGGCCGCCAGGGCGGCCGTGTGCGAGGAAGCAGCTCGTCGCCCCGAACCCGACCGGCCCGCCTTCACCACCACGACCGGCTTGTGCCGTGAGACCCGGCGGGTGATCCGGGCGAACCGGCGGGGATCGGGCACCGACTCGAGGTAAGCCAGGACCACATCGGTGTGCGGGTCGTCGTCCCAGTACAAGACCAGGTCGTTCGGCGCCAGGTCGATGGTGTTGCCGACGGAGACGAACCCGCTCACGCCGAGCGACGGCCCGCTCAAGAGGGCGAGCGCGGCCAGCCCGAGCCCGCCCGACTGGGTCACGAACGCGACGCGGCCCGGAGGCGGAACGGCCGGGCTGAAGGTCGCGTTGAACCGGGGCTCGGGCCCACCGTTGAGCAGCCCCATGCAGTTCGGGCCGATCAGGCGCACGCCAGCCTCCCGGGCTCTGCGCCCGAGGTCCTCTTGAAGCTTGCGCCCCTCCTTCCCCACCTCGGCGAATCCGGCCGATATCACGCACACGGCATGGATCCCGAGGTCACCGGCCTGGTCGACGATCTCGGGCACCGAAGGTGCCGGAACGGCCACGACGACCAGGTCCGGCGGCTCCGGACATGCGGACAGGTCCGGATGGGCCCCGAGACCCTGAACGACCTCGTGGCGAGGGTTCACCGGGTACAGCGCCCCGGTGAAGCCGCTTTCCCGCAGGTGGGCCAGCAAGAGCCCGCCGATGCGCGAGCGGTCGTCGCTGGCGCCCACCACGGCGATCGACCGGGGACGCAGGAACGGATCGAGTGCGACACGGGCGGCGACCCGCTGGTCCGCGAGAACGGCCTCGAGGTAGGCATCGGTCTCCTGGACGGTGAAGCTGGCGTGCACGCCAACCGCGGTCGCCGTCTGCTCGTACACGAGCCCGAGCTCGGCCAGGCGCTTCACCACGACGGCGTCACCAGGGGCGAGGTCGCTGCTCAGTCGGCGTATCCCGACGTGGTCCGCGTCTTCCGCCATCTGGCCGAGGAGCAGGGTGCCGAGGCCCGCGGGCGGTAGGTCGCGTCCACGACCACCAGGAATTCCGCCTCGTCTCCCGTCGTCCGCACGTAGCGGGCGACGCCCACCAGCCGCTCGGACTCACCCCCTTGGGCGATGGCGACCACCCCGGCCGCCTCCCCGGGGCGTGGCACGGCCAGTGACCCGGGGTCGGCGGACGGGACGTGGCCCAAGTCGAGGAACCGACGGCGTCCATCGGCGTCGAGCCTGCGCCACAGGCGGCCGATGCCTGCCGCGTCCCCCACCGACGAGGGGCCGGACGAGCACCATCCGGCCGTCCCGCAACGTCTCCGCGGAACCGGTGTTGCCCGTCATCGTCGCGGTGCCTCGCCGTTCACGGGACCTCGGAACCGAGCACGAGGCAATGGTCTGCCTTGTCCGGGATCGTCCCGGCCCGCTCACTCACCATGCGCCACGCCCGCCATCTCGCTGAGGTCCTCGATGCGCCACGAGCCCGGTGCC
>CAVZFG010000014.1:0-186428 GCA_963774485.1 uncultured Acidimicrobiaceae bacterium | reverse complement strand
CGACGACCTGGGTCTGGCGCCGAGGGTCGAAGCCGATCAGACGCACATGGTGGGTCGGATTGGCATGGATACACGTCTCGACTTCGCTCCGTATCACCTCGGGGTCCCGCTCGCCGAAGAGGGGAAGCTTCCACATGTACCAGTACCGGGAAGTGGCCCGATTCGGTTCGACGTGCTCGATCATCGGCGTCAGGTCCTTACCGACCAGGTATTCGATCTGCGCCTCCACGGCCGGCGTGTCGAAGCGAGGAAGGTACGAGAAGGTCCCCAGCCGCTTCGACGCCGCGTCGCCGAGCCGTGACGGTAATCGCGGATGTTCGTCTCCATCGCTCCTCGCTCTGGTGTGGTCACTTGGTCGTCTCGTCGAGCTTGTCGACGACGTCGAACTCGAATCGGATTTCCCGCCACGTCTCGAGGGCGGCAGCCAGCTCCGGGCTGGACTTGGCGGCGCGGGTAAGGATCTCCGCGCCCTCGTGCTCGACGTCCCGACCATCGTTGCGAGCCTCCACACAGGCCTCAAGTGCGACCCGGTTGGCCGTCGCCCCGGCGGCGTTGCCCCACGGATGCCCGATCGTGCCCCCACCGAACTGGAAGACCGAGTCGTCACCGAAGATGGACACCAGCGCAGGCACGTGCCACACGTGGATACCGCCCGAGGCGACCGGGAACAGTCCGGGCATATGACCGAAGTCCTGGTCGAAAAAGATCCCCCGGGCCCGCTCCTCGGGGACGAAACGCTCCCGCATGAGGTCGATCCAACCGAGCGTCGCCTGGCGGTCCCCCTCGAGCTTGCCGACGACCGTCCCGGAGTGGAGATGGTCGCCCCCAGAAAGCCGGAGGCACTTGACCAGCACCCGGAAGTGGACACCGTGATACGGATTCCGGTCGATCACCGCGTGCATCGCCCGGTGGACATGCAAGAGCATCCCGTTGCGCCGGCACCAGTTGGCGAGTGATGTGTGTGCAGTGAATCCGGCGGTCAAGAAGTCGTGCATGATGATCGGCATGCCGAGCGCCTTGGCGAACTCGGACCGCTCGTACATGTCCTCCACTGTCGGGGCAGTCACGTTGAGGTAGTGGCCCTTGCGCTCGCCGGTTTCGTCCTGGGCCAGCTTCACCGCCTCCGCCACGTTCTCGAAGCGGTCGCGCCAGCGCATGAACGGCTGGGAGTTGACGTTCTCGTCGTCCTTGGTGAAGTCGAGCCCGCCCCGCAGGCACTCGTAGACGGCCCGGCCGTAGTTCTTCCCCGACAGGCCGAGTTTGGGCTTGATCGTGCACCCGAGTAGGGGCCGTCCGTACTTGTCCATCTTGTCGCGCTCGACAATGATGCCGTTGGGCGGTCCCCCACAGGTCATCACGTAGTGCAGCGGGAAGCGCACATCCTCGAGTCGCAGCGCCCGGATCGCCTTGAACCCGAACACGTTGCCCACCAGCGACGTGAGCACATTGACGACACTGCCCTCCTCGAAGAGATCGATCGGGTAGGCGACGAAGGCGTAGAAGCAGCTCGGGTCCCCAGGTACGTCCTCGACGCCATAGGCCCGGCCCTTGTAATGGTCGAGATCGGTGAGGAGATCGGTCCATACGGTGGTCCAGGTACCGGTGGAACTCTCCGCAGCGACCGCCGCCGCCGCCTCTTCGCGGGTACGCCCTCCTGGGGTGTGATCTTGAAGCAGGCTAGGAGGTCGGTGTCCGCCGGTGTGTATGCGGGGTCCCAGTAGGTCTGGCGGTAGTCCTTCACGCCGGCGTCATATGTGGCCATGCTCGTTGCTCCAGTCAGTCGAGGGCGATGATCGAGCGTGTCATGCGGCAACACGTCGCTTGCGCTCAATGAGGCGACGGATCATTGGGGTGAGGATGAGCTGCATCGCGAGATCGAGCTTGCCTCCCGGGATGGCGATGGAGTTCGCCCTTGTCATGAAGCTGTCGTGGATCATTGACACGAGATAAGGGAAGTCGATGCCATGAGGGTCGCGAAAGCGGATCACCACGAGCGATTCGTCGGCCGTGGGGATATAGCGCGGAACGAAGGGGTTGGAGGTGTCGACGATCGGCACTCGTTGAAAATTGATGTCCGTCGAGGTGAACTGCGGGCAGAGGTACCGGACGTAATCGGGCATGCGCCGCAAAATGGTGGCGGTCACGGCCTCCAGGGAGTGGCCGCGGTCGAACGGTCGTGTTCGATCTTCTGGATCCACTCGAGGTTGACGACTGGGACAACACCGATCTTGAGGTCCACATGCTGGGCGACGTCGACCGTGTCGGTGACCACGGCGCCGTGCAAGCCCTCGTAGAACAGGACATCGGAGCCCGGCTCGAACTCTTCCCACGCGCTGAACGTGCCCGGAGGCGAGCCGTACCTCTCGGCCTCGGCTTCGTCGTGCACGTAGTGTCGGGTCCGGCCCGTCCCACACTCACTGTACTCAGCGAACACGGCAGCGAGCTCGTCGAACAGGTTTGCCTCGGGGCCGAAGTGACTGAAATGGTGGTTTCCCCCCGCTTCGGCGGCGGCCATCGTCGCCGCCATCTCGTCGCGGTCGTAGCGGTGGAAGGCGTCACCGTCTATGGAGGCGCCGCGGATTCCTTCCCGACGGAAGATCTGGTCAAAGGTGTGCTTGACAGTCGTCGTCCCGGCACCGGACGAGCCGGTCACCGAGATGATGGGGTGGAGAGCGGACATGTTCGTCTACTCCCTGAACAGTCCGCGGGTGGCGAACAAGGGAGCACGCTCGGCGTCATAGGACTCATCGAGGTAGCGACCGACCCGAGCCACCTTGTCGACCGAACCGAACACGAGCGGCGTGCGTTCATGGAGGTCGTCGGCCGACTTGGTCAAGATCCGGTCCCGCCCATCGGTCGCCGCCCCGCCGGCCTCCTCGATCATCATGGCGATGGGATGTGCCTCATAGAGCAGTCGTAGCGATCCTGAGCGGTGTTTTGGGCGCCGATCGGCCGGGTACAGGTAAATCCCACCGCGGATCAGGATCCGCAGGGCCTCGATGACGAGCGCGCCGTACCACCGCATGCTGAAGTCCAGGCCCCGCAATCCCTCGGCCCCTGCCTGCAGATCCGCAACGTAGGAACGGAACCCAGGCAGCCAGTGCCGGGCATTCGACGCGTTGACCGCGTATTCGGGAGTCCCAGTGGGAATCCGGATGCCCCGCGTCGACCGGACAAACACCCCGTCGTCGGGTGACAGGACGTAGAGGTCCGTGCCGGAGCCGGTTGTCAGCACGAGAATCGTCGCCGGACCGTAGAGGATGAACCCGGCGGCGAGCTGCTCGACCCCGGGTCGCAGGAAGACGCGGCTCGGGTGCCTCGCCTGTGTTGGGTCGGATCGAGAAGATGAGGCCGACCGGACCGTTGATGGCGAGGTTCCCGGAGCCGTCGAGCGGGTCTACGGCGACGACCAGTGGTGCGCCGGGCACCAGCACGGCGGGCAATTCCTCCTCCTCGGAGGCGATGGCGGCGACCGGGCCGGCCCGGAGTGCCTCGAGGACGAGCCCGTGGGCTAACAGGTCCATCTTCTGCTGGGGGTCGCCGCTCGCGTTGTTGCCCACCACGTCGTCGAGGCCCGCGAACGGCGCAACCGCGAGTTCGCAACCGATGCGCACGCCCGCACCGGTGAGGGAGACGATGGCGGCCGCTATGGCCTGACGCTGGTCGTCATTTTCCGCCCAGGCGGCCAGCACGCCGTGGAGCTGCTCGTCGCGTCCTGGGATCTCGGCCATTGGGTTCCTCTGGCTCATGTCTGGGCTCGCAGTTCACCAGCGCCCACGACAAATGGTGACGAGCCCCCGGGTCCCCCGATAGGGACTTTGGTCACGATGCCGGGTCGGGGAGGGACGCCGGCCCGAGATCCCTGCTTCAGGGAATCGGGGCGCGCAATGGGCAGGTCCCGGTCGTGGTGTGTGCGCAGGACAAGTTCGATCAGGCTCGTCTCCCCGGCGATGGCCGGCGCTCTCAGCTGGCAGGAGACCAGCCCAGGGCCGGCCTCCTGCAAACGACCGAAAAAAAGGGGGGGAGAACGGTTCGGGGGCGGTGCGGCCTCCTGGACCGGGCACACCCAAGGAACGGGCACACTAGAGGTGGCCGACTATGGCGAACTCCCTGTCCCTTCCTCCCCCCGACTCCGCTGGGCAAGCCGGTCCCCCGACCGCCGGTGCCTTTGCGCCTCCGGAGATTCCCCGCGGCAAGGCTCTCCTCGCCCACCCCGGTCTCAACAAGGACTCCGCCTTTACCCAGGTCGAGCGCTCTGCCCTCGGGCTCTCGGGGCTTTTGCCCTCGCGGGTGCTCACCATGGAGGAGCAGGTTGGCCTCGAACTCGAACACCTGCGACGCAAGACCGATGACGTCGAGCGCTACATCGGCCTCACCGCTTTGCAGGACCGCAATGAGACGCTCTTCTACCGCCTGCTCGTCGACCACCTCGAGGAGCTCGCACCCATCATCTATACCCCGACAGTCGGCCATGCCTGCCGGGAGTTCAGCCACGTGGTGCGGCGCACCCGAGGCTGCTGGATCACCCCCGACGACATCGACCGGATCCCCGAACTGCTCGCCAACGCGGCCACTCCGGGGGTCCGGCTCATCGTGGCCACCGACAACGAGCGGATCCTCGGGCTGGGCGACCAGGGGGCGGGTGGTATGGGGATCCCCATCGGCAAGCTCGCCCTCTACACCGCCGGGGCGGGCATCCACCCCCGGCTGACCCTGGCGGTCTCCCTCGACTGCGGGACCGACAACCAAGGACTCTTGAATGACCCGCTCTACCTCGGCTACCGGTCCCCTCGCTTGCGGGGCCCGGCCTATGACGCCTTCATCGAGGCCTTTGTCACCGCGGTGACCGAGGCCTTCCCCGACGCACTCTTGCAATGGGAGGATTTCAAGCAGCACAATGCCCTGCGCCTCTTGGACCTCTACCGCGAGCGCCTCCCGAGCTTCAACGACGACATCCAAGGAACCGCGGCGGTCGTCGTCGCCGGCATCCTCGCCGCGCTGCGGCTCCGGGGCGAGCGCGTCAGTTCGCAACGCCTCGTCTTCTTGGGGGCGGGGGCAGCCAGCCAGGGGATTGCCCGACTCGTCCACGCCGCCATGGTTGCTGAAGGGTCCCGACCCGAGGCGCTAAGCCACTCCATCGTGATGCTCGATTCGGGCGGCCTGGTCTTTTCTGGCCGCACCCACGTCGACCCCGACAAGGAGCGCTTCGCCATGAGCGCCGAGGGCCTCTGCCACTACGGCTTTGTGTCCCCTGGTAGTGGCCCACCCCGGTCCGGGACGTACTTCGGCCTTGATGATGTCGTCGGCAAGGTGGCACCCACCATCTTGCTCGGCACGAGCGGCGTGGCCGGCGCGTTCACCGAGACGGCTCTGCGCACGATGGCAGCGGCCACCGCGGCACCCATCGTCTTCCCGCTCTCGAACCCGACGTCCAGCTGCGAAGCCACCCCAGGCGACGTCTTTACCTGGACCGGGGGCCGGGCGCTCGTGGCGACGGGTAGCCCGTTCGCACCGGTCGAGCGCGACGGGCGCCTCCACGTGGTCGGCCAGGCCAACAACATGTTCATCTTCCCAGGCGTCGGACTCGGCGCTATTGCTGCCCGGGCCCGTCGGATCCCCGACGAGGTCTTCTTGGTGGCGGCGCGCACGCTGGCTGCCCTCGTCCCCGACCACCGCCTCGAGCAGGGTGCCCTATACCCCGCGTTGGGCGACCTGCGTCCGATCTCGCGCCGCACCGCGGTGGCGGTCGCCCGTGAGCTCTGTGCCAGCGGCGCCGGCGCCATCCCCGGAGGCGACGACAGCGACGCTGCCATAGATGACGCCGTGGCCGCCGTCATGTGGTCCCCCGACTACATCACCTACTGCTGAGGGGCTGTGCCACGAGGGATCAACCGCTTCCCCTCTCTCGTCGCACGTGCCCGTCCTACGTTGCTCCGCAATCTGAGGCACTACCGTTGTTTGGGGAGTGGACACTCCGACTGTCGAGCCTGGGGAGGCACGGTGACGATAAATGCACAGACGCTTGAGCGAGCCCTGCGTGAGGCCGACTACAGGGTCATAAACCGTAACCGCCCATCTTGTGGCAACACAGATGAGGAATGGCTAGGTCTATCTGAACCGCCCCGGGATTGGTGACTGCTCCTTCCCTTGAGAGGATGGAGCGATGCCAGAGAAGAGCAAGGCGGGACGGGGGCCCTATCCGCCCGAGGTCCGAGAGCGGGCCGTGCGGATGGTCTTCGAGCACCAAGACGAGTACCACTCGCAGTGGAAAGCCATCGAGTCGATCTCGGCCAAGCTGGGGATCAACCACGAGACGCTGCGGATCTGGGTGCGCCGCGCCGAGACCGACGCCGGCGAGCGCCCCGGACTCACCACCGACGAGCGGGCCCGCCGCCATGCAGGACGTCGTCACCGAGCCCCGAACCCAATCGACTACCCGTGTGGCAACCGGGCTCGTGACCACCGTGCTCGGCAGCGCGCTCCTCCTGACCGGTCTCTTCACTCACGTCAGCAACCGCGTCGCCTTCGTGGGCGTCGGCGCGGCGGTCGTTTTCGTCGGCATCGCCATGCTCGGCCCGCTGATCGCCCGCCCGGTCAGCCAGCTGCTCGGGGCGCCCCTCACCTGGCGGCGCGCCACTGGCGGATTGGCCCGCCAGAACGCCATGCGCAACCCCGCCCGCACCTCGGCCACCGCCGCCGCCTTGATGGTCGGCGTCGCCATTGTGTCGCTTATTAGCGTCATCGCCGCTTCGACCAAGGCGTCGGTCAACAACATCATCGACACGGCGGTGAAGGCCGACTACGTGGTCAGCAGCGGTGCCGTCCCCGGCGGCGAAAGTGGCTTCAGCCCGACGCTGGTGCAGACCCTCAGTCGGCTGCCGCAGGTGGCGGAAGCCACCGGTATCCGCTCCAGTGTCGTGCAGATCCACGGCGCCACTCAGACGATCCTGGCCGTCGACCCCACGCACGTGGGCAACCTCTTCAACATCGGTGTCGTCCGGGGCCAAATGGCGTCGATAACTCCCGCCGGCATCGCCGTGTCCACCCAGGTGGCCACCGACCGCCATCTAACCGTCGGGAGCCCGGTCCAGGTCACCTTCCCGACCACGGGCCGTCACACCTTCACGGTGCAGGCCGTGTACACGGATCGCCAGCTGGCTGGCGACTACGTCCTTCCCCTCGCCGCCGCCGAAGCCAACTTTCCCCAGCAGCTCGACTTCCAGGTGTACGTGAAGCTTGCTCCTGGGGTGTCAGACACCACCGGCCGCCACGCCATCGAGTCGGTACTCGTCGCCTATCCGAACGCCCAGCTACTGGACCAGGCCCAGTACAAGCAGCAGCAAGCATCGCAGATCAATCAGATGGTCAACCTCATCTACGCGCTGTTGGTCCTGGCTATCATCATCGCCCTTATCGGCATCGCCAACACCCTCGCCCTGTCGACCTTCGAACGGACCCGGGAACTTGGTCTGCTACGCGCCGTTGGTATGACCCGCGGCCAGCTGCGCTCGACGGTCCGATCTGAGTCGCTCATCATCTCGATGTTCGGTGCCGTCGAAGGCTTGGTCGTCGGAATCCTTTTCGGATGGGCCCTGGTCGCGGCTCTCAGCTCGCAGGGTGTGACGCAACTCGCCATCCCCGTTGCCCAGCTGCTGGTGGTGGCCATGGTGGCCGGGCTCGCTGGGATCGTGGCAGCGCTGGCACCGAGCCGGCGTGCGGCGCATCTCAACGTGCTGCGAGCTGTCACCACCGAATGAACGCCACGGGGCTGTGGCAGATCCGAGCGTAGCTGAAGTGCGAGTTTCGGGCATCGGCGAATCGGACTGTGCTGCAAACTTACGTTCGGTGCGAGTATGCGAGCAACTCAATGGCGCGGGCTCGAATGTCGCGATCCGCGGACGACAACATCAGGAGGTATCTGCCTCCAGCCGCTGCTTGAACAAGGCGAGATGCTCGGTGTTCCTCTTCTGTACTTGGCGTTCGATGATGGGTGCCAGAAGCTTCATCCACCCGCGGGGGTTGAGCGCCATTTCGAAGTCGACGCGGGTGGCCTCGCCTTCGGGCCGAAACACAATGGTGCCGGCAGGCCGCATCGTCCCGCTGGTGGCCTCGAAGCCAAGCCGATGTGGGGGTTCACACTCGCTGACCCGCCACTCGTACGTATGGACGGTTGGCCTCATTTGTCGGGTCTCGCTCCCGGCAGCCCCTACCTGCGCTGGGCCCCGAAATTTCGGCGGCTTTGAGATCTGGCTGCCACTCGGGGTGCTGTTCGAAATGCGATGCGTAGTTGAAGACGGTCTCGATGGGCCGATTCACCACGATGGTGTCCTTGATCACGACCGAAGACTACGACAGCACCGTTGCCGCTTCGAGGCCCTCAGGCGTTCGGAGTAGCTCCGACCGGGAGTGATGTTGACTATGTCATGACCGGACCTGGGTATTTCATACCCCCGAGGCAGCGCACATCGGGCACCGAACCCGAAGGTCGGCCCGTCGCCGGGTTTGGGTCGAGTTGGTCTTGCCCCGCCTTAATAGACCCGAGTGTCCCCATACGTTCATCGACCGCGGCGTGTCTCAGAGTCGCCCACTACGCCGGTCGGGAGGCACTTATCCGTGACCGAGGGTGCGCAGGACACTACGAACCAGGCGCGTCCGTAAGTGCAGTCCGCAGCGGTTCGAGAGATGCCCGCAGATTCCCAGCCGTCCGTTCGCCTAGTGCTGCGAGCTGCTCGTCGCTCTCGCCCATGTGCGGCACGATCCGCAGCACCTGCCAGGTCTCGGTGACATCGGTGCCACCGCCGCGAGGAGAGAGAAGGTAGCCCCATCGGACCCATCCACCCTCGGCGCCGCCGACGACGAAGGAGAACTCGCGGCCGCTGTCGGCGACGACCACCTGCGAGCGGGTTTGCCACTCGCGGTCGTCGACGCGGTTTGTGCCAGTGAACCAGTCGCCGGCCGTGCCGGTGGCGCTGACGTTCCAGTGTCCGCCGGTGCACGTCGGGCTGATGTAGCCCATGTGCGTGATGTCGGAGACGCGGTCGTACACGGTCTCGGGGACGGCGTCGATGTAGATAGTTTGCTCGACTCGCAGGTCGTCAGGGGTAATCATGTCCAGGCACTCGGGCGGTTGTTTTCGGACGCCAGCGCGGTTGAATGGGGTAGCCCAGCTCGCTGCCGGGACGGGGACCGCCGCCGCGTCAGTAGTGCACAATGAGACCTTGGACGATCTCAGGTTCGTACCTCTCCGATTGAGTGACTTGCCGAGCCTGGCGGCCTGGTTTGCCCAGTCACACGTCGAACGTTGGTGGAGAGAGCCATCCGACCTGGTCACTGTCGAACAGAGCTACGGCCCGCTGGCAGAGGGACTTGATCCCACTGAAGGATTCATCGTCCATTTCAGCGATCGTCCGATCGGTTACGTCCAGAGGTATCTGATCGACGAGGACCCCGACTGGCGTGAATCGATCCAAGGTGCGCTGGGTCACTCCGGCGGCATCGGAATCGACTACCTCATTGGAGAACCAGATTTTGTGGGAAGGGGCATCGGACGCCGATTGATCTCCCAGTTTGTCGAAGCCTCTTGGAAGCGGTATCGCTCAGCGGAGCGCATAGTCGTCGCTCTGCAGCAGGACAACATCGCCTCTTGGAAGGCACTCCAGGCCGCAGGGTTCCAACGTGTCTGGGGAGGTGACCTTGTATCATCTGATCCGAGCGATCGAGGACTGAGCTTCATCTATATCGTCGACCGAGATCAGGATTGACTGCCCCACTTCGCCAGGGAGGGTGCGTCCCCTCGAACGCGCCGACGCCGGGTGAGACCATAGGGCGATGCAGGTAACGGGCGCGTCGTCCATGACGGTGCACCAGGCGACGTCGAGGCGCATCTGATCGAGAGCAACATGGGAGGAGACGGGACGCGTCAGCCGTTAGCGCGTCCCGAACAACCCCTTCGTCACGATTCCTCAGGTCCTATGGTGCACCCATCACCCCACCGATGCGGGAGGGAGCCGATGGAGCGAATGAATACGCTCGACGCCGAGTTCCTCCATCTGGAGGACGGGATCGCCCACATGCACATCGGCGGCGTATGCCTGTTTGCCGACCCGCCCCCGTCGTTCGACGAGATCGCGGGCGATGATCGCCGCCAAGTTGCACCTTATCCCCCGCTACCGCCAGCGAGTGCGTTCGGTGCCGTTCGAGCTGGGCCGACCGGTCTGGGTCGACGATCCTCACTTCAACCTCGCCTACCATCTGCGACACACGGCGTTACCCGCACCCGGTGACGACGCTTCGCTTTCTGCCGGCTGATGGGACGGATCATGTCCCAGCCGCTCGACCGGGAACGGCCGCTGTGGGAAACGTGGCTCGTCGAGGGCCTGGAGGGCGGGCATTGGGCGCTCATCCCCAAGGTCCACCACTGCATGGTCGACGGTATCGCCGGTGTCGAGCTGCTCGGTGTGCTGCTCGATCTCGAGGCCGACACGAAGGTGGGGGTCCCCGGAGCCATGGGAGCCCGAGCCGGAGCCTCACGGCGCGGCAAAGGTGCTCGACGCGTGGGGTGGCCTCGCCACCGATGTCATCGCCACCGTACGCGGGCTTCCCCGAGCCATCACCCACCCGGCAGACACCATCCGCTCCGCCGTCCGGGACCGCCCGGGGCCTTGCCCGCTTTGCCGGCGACCTCGGGGCGACACCACCAGCTGTCGATCGAGGGCAGCATCGGCCCTCACCGCACCTGGGCTCATTCGTCCGCGAGCCTCGCCGACGTCCGAACAATCCGCTCGGTGTTCGGAGGCACGATCAACGATGTCGTGCTCGCCGCTGTCAGCGGCGGCTATCCGGGAGCTGCTCCTCTCACGAGGCGAGGACGCCGACCGAGCACGTGTCCGCTCCTTGGTGCCGGTGTCGACGCGGCACGACGACGGCCGTCGCAGAACCGGCAATCGGGTTTCGGCCCTTCTCTACGACCTGCCGGTTCAGGTCGCTGACCCGGTCGAACGACTGAAGTTAGTCCACGAGCAGATGACCGAGCTGAAGGCGTCGCACATGGCCGAAGCGGGCGAGGCCGTCACCGCTATCGGCAACCTAGCCCCGCCGATGCTCGTGGGCCCGCTGAGCCGGATGGCTATACGTGCTGTACATCGGCTCCCGCAACGCTCGATCAACACCATCACCACCAACGTGCCCGGACCGCAGTTCCCGCTCTACTGCCTCGGGCACGAGATGCTCGAGTACCGCCCGTTCGTCCCCATCAGCCACGGAATACGAGTGAGCACGGCCATCCTCTCCTACAACGGCCGCCTCTTCTTCGGCATCACCGGCGACTACGCGACAGCACCCGACGTGCACGTTCTCGCCTTGGCTGCGTCGGCAGGCATCGAACATCTCCGCGAAAGCGCCATCACCCGACTCGGCAATCCCCGACCCGGCAAATCCCGGTCCGGACCGACCAAGACCAGAGGATGAGAGGAGTCAGAGGCTCCGGTCGAACCGGTGCGCAACCGTGCGAGCTGTCGCCTTGGCGAACGAAGCCCAGGCCCGGCTCCGTAAATGAGCTCGAGCACGAACCCGCGGGGGCCCGGACGCCGGCGTCGGCGCAGCCGGTTTTGGCGTCTTTTCGCGCGACAATGGTGTCGGCCTCCGCTGCTTCGGGATGACCTGTCCGCGAGTCAGCGTCATCGACCGCACCAGGTGCTGGGGGGCTGGTATCCCGGATGCCGGCGCGCTGCTGAGAAACGGAGCAAGCGGTCGGTGGGTCGTTGCTCGCCATCGCGCACGACGGCTGGCGGCGGCTCGTGCTTAGTGCGATCTCGCACCAGCCGCACCCGGGGAACCTCACCCTCAGCGATGAAGATGCGTCCACCCGTAGGCCGCGATGCCACGTCTCCAACGCCCATCGCCAACATGAGGGCCGTGCACAAGTCGTCGTGACCGCTGCGTTCGGGCACCTCGATCCGTACCGAGCCACTGTCGCGCTCCTCAAACTCCAAGGCGGAGAGCTGGCCGAGCAGACGGGGATGACGCGGCAGGGCGAGGCGCCCTTGGCTGAGTAACACCCGGATGCGGCCGAACGCGGTCATGGTCGAAGATCGCCGTGCGGTCGATCTTGTGCAACCCGCGCTATGTCGGCCGCGAGGTACGGGGCAAGCAGCGGCGCGACGAGAGGCTGCTTGATGTGAACGACGTCGCCGCGGGTTACGAGTCCAAGATGCGCTGGAACGACCCGTCCGAGTGGATCTGGTCGGCCGAGATCGTGCATCAGCCGATCATCACCCCCGAGGTCTTCGCCCAGGCGCAGGCGCAGATGGCCGCCGGGTCCTATCGCCCGAACTCGGGCAAGACCAAGAAGACGGGCCACACCTACGTGCTCAGCGGTCGGGTGCACTGTGGTGTCTGCGGTCATCGGATGCAGGGCAACCCGAACCACGGCGAGAACCACTACCGCTGCCGGTTCCCGCGGGACTTCGCCCCCGCTCCCGGCCTGGATCACCTCCGCACCGTCTACGTCCGCGAGTCGGCCATCGTGCCCAAGCTCGACGAGTGGATTGCCACTCTGTTCGCCCCCGAGAACCTCGACGAGACCTGCCAGGCGCTGGCCGAGGCGGGCGGGGCAGCAGATGCCGACCACGCCCGGATCGAGGCCGTACGGCGCAAGCTGGCGGACTGCGACCGCCGTCTCGGCGGCTACCAGAAGACGCTCGATGCCGGAGCCGACCCTGTCATCGTGGCCGGCTGGATCAGCCAGGTCCAAGGCGAGCGCCTCCGGGCCGAGCGTGACCTCGCCGCTGCCCAACCGTCGGCGAGGCTCTCGGCCGCCCATGTGCGCGAGCTCGTGGACGGCCTCAAGGACATCGCCTCCGTGCTGGCCGACGCCGACCCGAAGCTCAAGGCGAGGCTCTACGACGAGCTCGGGATCACGGTGCGCTAGACCCGGAGACCAGGATCGTCGCTGCTCAGTCGAGTCCGCAGATCGCGTGTGCAACTGTTGGTGTCGGAGGGGGGACTTTAACCATAAACCCACCGCCGATTTGGGCTACCGAGGTGGCGGCCTGAAGCTACGCCACCCGCGACCGCCGCAGCTCCCGCCTCTCACGGTGATCGGTCCCGCCCCACAGACCAACTAAAGGTCCGGGATTGCCAGAACCGCCTCGAGACACTCCTGGCGCACCGGACACGCCTCGCACACTGCCCTGGCGGCGCTGTAGTCGGCCTTCGGGCTCTTGATGAACGCCGCGGTCCCCTGCCCCGACAGAGCACCTGCTGATGCCACTGGGGTTGACGCAGCCAGTCCTCGAGGGTCGGGAACTCCTCGTCGGCGCCTGGCGTCATCCGCCAGCGGACCTCGGCTTCGTTCACCTTCGGAGGACGGCGGCACTGTGACGGCGGCGCCGCTGCCCGCGGTCCGGGCGTTGTCAATCGGGCCGCCAGGACGTAGCGTCAGCTCTGACAACGAAGAGCCCCCGGTGGCTGTCGGACGCCGTGCCGGCACCTAACAGGATGTAGCCGACGTGGGCGATGGTAGGCCGTTTCCGAAACGGGAATTCTTGTGCGCCCTGCCGACCCTCCTGACGGTGCCAGAAGGAGGAATGATGGCAACAACCGAGACCCCTACGCAGTCGGACTGGCCGTGCGGCCTGTGCGAGCTGGAGGCCATGTCGCCGGATGAGCTGCTTATCGAGTTTGTGAGGACACAGGACCGAGTCGAGGAAGCCGTCCAAGAGATGGAAGTTCTCATCCGTCACATGGGGGGAAGGCTGCGCGGCCACGCGTGGGCGAATCCGGCCCGCGCTCTTGAACGCTACCGGGGGGCGTCCGTGCCCATAATCGAGCGGGACATCTAAGCCACCGCTCTCCCCCGCCCCATCTCCCTGCGCTCCTGCTTGGAATGCGCTGTGAGAGCTGGACTCAGCCTGGGGTCCATGGCACAGTCCGCGTCGCCCGAATGGTCGAGGGGTGGGGGGTGAAGGGCGCGATTCAGTCTCGCTACCGCCTGCGGGGTTGAATCGCGGCTTCGGGGCACCCGCGCCAGGTTCACTTTGGAGGGAACGGCGGCGCTGTCACAGGGCGGCGGTCACGTCGCCAAAGTCGGCGCATAGGGTGAGGTCCCACCTACGTCAGTCACGAGACACGGGTGCAGCGGCCCCTCTTCTACCCGACGAGGGGCCGCTTCGTGTAGCGGCTCGCCGTACCCTCGGTGTCCGTGGATCCGAGGCCCGAGCCCGGGGAGCTCATCACCGCCCTCAGCCCGCAGGCGGCAAGCGGGAGCGACTAACGATGGGCGACTTGGATGAGTCGGTGAAGCGTCGCGGGGTGTTGATGGCGGGGAGGTTCGGACCCGACTGGCAGATCGCGGAGCAGAAGCTGGAAGGTCTGATGTTTGAGGTCCCAGCTGCAGCTCAGCTCATGACCCGCTTCGCCTCAGCGATCCAGGTGCTGCTCGACGCATTGGGTGCAGCCATGCAAGGAGTCAGCCCCGCAACGTGGACGCCACTGCATGGCTGGGCATTCTCTAGCGGCGATTACACAATCGCCATGCACGGCGACCGCTTCCTGGTTGCCCAGACAGCGCAGGTGAAGAGTATCGACGAGCTACAGGCGTTATTGAGTCAGACCAATAGCCCATAAGTGCCGAACTGCTCCAACGTCCCGGGGAACGGGGCACGATCTAGGTGGCACGCCGCTGTTGACCGGCCTTGACGGCGTTTACGACTAGGCGCACTCGACCGCAGGATGGCGAGGGTCACCGGGGTCGCCTGGGTGGTGGGGGCGACCCCGAGCGTGCGCCGGATGCCCGCCATCGTCTCCTTGGCGACGCCGCGCAGCGGTGTCTCGAGTCCGGCCAACCGGTGGGCCCTGGCGATGGCGGCCGCCCGCCGGTTGATCGACGACGCCTTGTACCCGGCGTCGGCCATGCCGGCCAGGTAGTCGGCCATCGTCCCGGGCTCCGCCGGGAGGGGCGACCCCCCGGCGTGGCCGCACCATGTCGTGAAGGCCGCCCAGTCGGCGCTGTAGGCCCGCTTCGTGTTCTCCGACGAGGCCGCCGCGGCGAAGGTCTTGGCGGACTCTGACAGGACCTCGGGTGGGTCCTGCGGGCTGGGGATGAGCGTGTCAGCCAAGCGGTTGTCTCCCAGACGTTTACTTCCGACAACCATACATTATCGGAACCTTTTGAGCTAAGTAACCCGCAACCCGGTGCCCCGAGAGAACCACTGCTGCAATGCCGCCAGCTCAACCTGTGGCCGTAGACGACGGACACTCATCTCACCCTGCTCGTAGGGCAGCGGATTGGGATCTCTTCGAAAAAGCGGTGGCGTGAGCTCGCCTGTCCCACTTCGCCATCGAGACGGGGATGCCTCCTCGGACACGAGAGCCCGTGGCGGACCAAGTCAACCCCAAGGGGATCACGGCGCACAGCTTCCGGCGCATGGCCGCATCGGAACTCATTGCTGCCGGGATGGACGCCGCATCGGCCGCGGGCCGACGACCTTCGGCCCCTACTTGAGCCGAACTACTGATTGAATGTCGCAATCACAAGATGCTCGGGGGTGGATATGAAGGGGTTGCCGAAAGGCCTCTTTGACCTGCGACGGACGGCGCTGCCGCTAGCAACAGCGACCGTAATTCTCGCCGCGATGTTTGTTTCATTGTCGTCCGCAGCGGCGGGGGCGGCCACATCGTCCACTCGCGTGCTGGCCTCGAGCGTCCCCACCAACGGTGTGTGGCCCGGCGTGGGCAAGATCTGCGAAACTGGTCCCGGTGGTGCCTCCTCGGTGCGAGGGGTGGGCCCCAAAACCATTCACATCGCCGTGTTCAACGACGCCGCCAACACCGTTGAGCCCGGACTCGAAGAGGAGCTCGTTCAGCAGGCCATGGCCTTCGCGGCATGGTGCAACGCTTCGGGCGGCATCAACGGGCGGGACATCATGATCGACGACCGCGACGCGGCGCTGTTCAACGCGGCGCAGGTGACCGAGCTGGCCTGCCAGAGCGACTTCATGGCGGTCGGCGGCGGGATGGCGCTCGACCAGCCCTCCGTCCCGATACGAGAGCAGTGCGGACTGGGTCAGATCAGCGGCTACCTCGCCTCCGACGCTTCCGAAGTTGCGTCCGATCAGGTCGATCCGGGCGGCGGCAACACCGACACGTGGCCCTCAGGATGGTTCCGGGTGCTGGCCAAGGCGTATCCGCAGGCGGTCAAGAAGGCGGGCATGGGCGGGTCAAACACTCCCTCCGTGCTCGAGCCCGAGCGCAAGTACGAGTTCGGCGCGGAGGCTCAGGGGTGGAAGGTCGTCGACTTTCAGGAGCCGCCGATCGCGGTGACCGACTGGGCGCCGTATGTCGAGGAGGCCCAGAGCAAGGGGGTCGAAGCCCTCTGGCCCTCGTTGGACGACAACATCGTCCCCTATTTCCAGGCGATGACCACGGCTGGATACCATCCTGCCTTCGTTCTCCTCGGGGTCCAGTTCTACAACTCGACGACCACCAGTGGCGTGGCCGCCAACCCCGGCCTCCCGCCAGTCTACGTCGAGACGTCATGGTGGCCGCTCGAGATGGCCTCGCAAAACCCCTCGACCGAGCAGCTCGTCAAAGTCATGCACACCTATGCCAAGGGCGACGCCGTCGACTTCGATGACGAGGAAGGCGCGGAGTCATGGCTCTTGTGGGCGAAGTCCGCCTCGGCCTGTGGCACCGATCTGACGGTCTCGTGTGTGCTGAGCCACGCCGCCGCCACGAAGAGCTGGGACGCCGGAGGCATTCAGGCACCGATAGCGAGCTTGGCCATGTCCAATCTGAACCCCCAACCCTCGCCCTGCTTCGCACTCCTCGAGGCAAAGCCCAACAAGTTCGTCTACGACAAGGCGATCACCGAGCCGACCCAGTCCATCTGGAACTGCAATCCGACGAACGTGGTGCATCTGACGCCGCAGGAGCAGCAACAACTGGCGTCCTTGTGACGTGAGGTTCGGCGGGCCCCATTTCGCCGAGCTGCGCAGTCCCGACCCGCCTCTTCCATGGCGAAGATCCACAAGACGGCTTGGGCTGCGCCCCAGTAGCTCAGAGCCGTGGGGACGACGGCAGAGAGAAAAATATCGTTTCTGGGCCAAATCCGGAAACTAGCTGGTCTAGGGCTGGCCACCCTATGCAGTCCCCTTCCGGGACTGGAACCGTCGACGGCAGGCGTGGTGCACTTCGACGCGACAGAGCGGTCGCGTGCGTCCTTGCGTGGGCTACCGACAAAGGTTTCCGCGCTATTGCTCTCGGTTTCCCACATTGTTGTTGTAGCAACGAAATGCGGGAACGTCCCATCAACAGCTCCGGATGACATTTCCGGACCCACAGGTTCAAGGTCGGGTCCGATTTCGTTCGGACGAGCACGCTCTGCCGCGCTAGACGTTCAGGGGCGGGTGCTCGCGAAAGGCCAAGCTCCGGGCCCCCTCAGGCACCGCATCCAGGCCCTTGGTTACGTCGCCGACCCGCGGTCCACACGCCGCGGCCACCTTCGCCAGCGCCGCCATGTCGAAGCCGTAGAGCGCCGCCGCCGTGCCGCCCAACATTGCCTGCGCCTCTGTCGGCTCGACGTCGGCAAAGGTGCGCTGCAGTGCCTCCAGGGTAAAGGGGAACGTCCCCTCGAGGTGGGGGTAGTCCGAGCCCCACATGATGTGGTCAGCACCGATCATCGCTCGCCGGGCACAATCGGAGGGGTGCATGAAGCTGGCTGCGACATAACAGTTCGTGCGCCAGAACTCGCTCGGCAGGCGCGAGAGACGCAATTCGTCGAGGCTGCGCAGCTCGCCGATCCCCCCTCCGGCGATGCTCGAGTAGTGACCGTCCATGGCCTCGAGCGCCGCCGGAATCCACCCGCTTCCCTGCTCGGCCAATGACATGCGCAAGGCTGGGAACCGGTCGAACACCCCCGACAGTACGAGCGTCCAGAACGGCCGGTGCGAGAACCACGTCGTTTCCATCAACCACAGCAGCTGCGAGCCAGGGTGCTCGCCGTAGTCCGGCGACGCGCTGCCGCCGTGCGTATTGATCACGACGTCCCGCTCCTCGCACGCCCTCCAGACCGGGTCGTAGGCGCGCGAGTGCAGCGGCTCGATCGGGGCCCCCGGCGGCACGCCAGGTAAGAGGATGCCCCGCAGATCGTGGTCGGCGATCCAGTGCACATCGCGGACGGCCTCCTCTAGATCGTTGAGGAGAATCTGGCCGATCCCCGCCCGGCGCCCCGGCGCCGCTGCGCAGAACTCCGCCAACCAGCGGTTGTGGGCCCGTAGGCCAGCCAGGCGAAGTTCGAACTCCTTCGCTGACGGCACGAGCGCCGTCAGGCCTCCTCTCGGGAAGAACGGAGGGACGGTGTTGGGGTAGATGACTTCTCCGACGATCCCGTCGGTCTCGAGTTCGCGGATGCGGCGGGCGCTGTCCCAGTTGCGATCGGCGTCGGGCCCCGCCAGGTTGCCGAAGGGGTTGACGTAGTGGTCGGCCCAGTCGTCGAAGGCATCCTGGTAGCGCGATTCGAGGAACGGCTTGTAGCCGCGGCAGGTCGGCGCCGGCGTGGCAGTCCGCCGAGATGACGGTATAGCGGTCGTCGCTCTCCACGGCCGCCTCCCTATGTCGGCTGCAGGCGGGCGATCATCCCGTCGTAGCGCTGGTGTCGGAAGGGCCACACCCACTGCGGTGGAACCGTGCGGAGGATCTCGCCCGTCTGGGTCTGTTGGCTCTCGGTGTAGGTGATGGAGATGATCCGCCGGACCGATAGCTCGGCAAGGGGGTCGAACGGCGAGTCGCGGAGGATCACCTCACCCTCGATCCGCTCGCGGACCCGGTCCTCTTGGGTCCGTCGCACGCGGACGAGCGACGGATCGCCGTCGAAGCGATCACCCGCCGGGTCGATCAGGAACTTGAAGTAGAACGCGAACCGCTCGTCGATGGGACCTGGCGTCAGCTGCTCGACGGCACGCCCCCGGACCTCGACAAGGTCGACGCCCTTGCGGCTCATGGTGGCGACCACACTCGTGCCGTTGCGTTTTATCGAGGCAGTCCCGAGCTTCTTCGGCTCACCGAAGGTCTCGCGACCGCCGAGCACCGCCGCCTCGGTGCTCATGATCATGAGCAGGTCGTAGGAGCCGATCACGCCGTCGCAGGAGCATCGCACAGCGACGGTCCCTGCCGAGAGTGGGCCGTCGGGCATGTCGACCTGAGCGAAGTTGGCGCGCACCCACGGCTCGGCCACCTCGAGAGGCTGTGGGAGGACCGACGCCACGATGTCCGCATCGGTCTCGTAGATAGCCAGAAGGTTGCGCGACCACATCGGCTCGCCGGTCGACATCTCCGGCTCGGTGTGCATGGCGGCGTAGCGGATCATGGGTGCTTCCTCGTCGTGATGTCCCAGGCCTCGTGGTCGGTCAGCCACGGGCGTCGGGCTTGCCTGTACGGCTCCCACTTCTCGAACACGCCGGGATCGGTCTGACCCAGTTCCTCGGGCGTGGGCCCGATCCGCTCGGCGATGGGCTCCAGCTTGACTAGGTCGAAGCCGTAGAACTCGGCTTGGTTGAGCCCGAGGATCCTTGCCGTCTCTTCGGGGGGCACGTCCCAGAAGCGGTCCTTCAGGAATTCCCGCGTGTATGGCCATGTCCCCTCGGGGTGCGGGAAGTCGTTCCCCCACATGATGTTGTTGACCCCGATCTCGTAGCGGCGGCCGAGCTCGCGTCGGCGCGTGTTGGACGTGCCGATGGCGCAGTTCCGGTCGAAGTACTCGCTCGGCAGCATGGTCAGCACGCCACGGGGGTCGACCAGCTTGCGCATGCCGTGCTCCCGAGTGGCCATCATGTCCATGCGCCAGAGCATGTCGGCCACCCAGAAGCACCCGGCTTCCGTGACTGCCATCTTCAGCCGAGGGAAGCGCTCGAAGACACCCGTCAGCAACATGAACCACAGCGGCCGGGCCGTGAAGAAGATGGTCTCGTAGCCGTACACGCTCATCCATCCACGGGCCTCGCCGTACTCCTCCCTCGGCGCCGGCCCCGAGTGACAGTGCACTGGTAGCGCCAGTTCCTCACAGACGGACCAGACCGGGTCGTAGTCGTGGCTGGTGTAGGAGTCATAGCCTGTCCAGCGCGGCGGGATGATGACACCGCCCGTCAGGCCCTCACCGTGCGCCCGCCGTATCTCGGTGATCGCTCCGTCGATGTCGCCCAGGATGGGCGCGACGATGAGGCCCCGGCGGCGCTCCGGGCTCTCCGAGCACATTCCCGCCGCCCACCGGTTGAAGGCCCTGGCGCCTGCGAGCAGGTGGGCTGGGCTGCGCGTAGCAACGGGGTTGAAGCCCGCGCCGAACGGTGCGCCCATCGTCCCTGTGACCGCGTCAGGCCCCGGGAACACCACCTCGCCGCAGACCCCGTCGTTGTCGAGCTCCTTGTCCCGCGTGGCCGCGTCCCAGCCACCGCGAAGCCCGATCTCGTGGAGGCTCTCGCCTTCCTCCTCCGTACCGAACCACTCCTCTTGGAACTCGTCGTCGCCGGTGAATCGTGTGGCGTTGAGCAGCCCTTCTCGTTCTGAGAGCTCGTCGTCGAAGTCGAGGCGATAGGCCGGATCGAGGAACTCGCGGTAGGCGGAGAATCCGGCCCGGCATGGCAGTCCGCCGAGATGGTCACATAGTGAGTCACGAGAACACGCCTTTCTCCTCCACCGTCGGTAGCTCGCCGGCTGCGATGTGTTCGGCCCGCCGCCGCATCAACTCGCCAACCGACACCGTGTCGGCCGCGATGATGAACTTGCCGTCGCGGAATGCCCGCAACAGGCTGCGGCCCTGTTGGACCAGGTCGGCGATTTTCCCACCGCTGGCCAGCACCCGCGCCTTCACCTCCTGGTAATCCCATTGGGGATCGACGTGGGGGCGCTCGCGGCTCAGTTCGGGGGGCCGGTTACGGCCGCTGTTCCAGAGCCGCGTTTCGAGGAGCCCCTCCCCGCCGGGATAGAAGATGGCGGCGCGCAGCTTCGTGCCGCTGAGCGCGAATGCGTTGGCGAGGCACTCGGTATAGGTGCTCAGGCCGGCCTTGGATGCCGCGTAGATCGCCAAATCGGGCAAGGGCTGGTAGCCCCCGTTGCTCGAGGAGGTATTGACGATCCACCCGTCCTCGCCGCCGTCCAACATGCGGGGCACGAAGGCGGCCACGCAGTTGGCGGCACCGAAGAGATTCACGCCGAAGCACCACTTCCAGTCGTTCGGCGTCCAGTTCCAGGGTTTAGCCACGCCGCCACCGCCGACGCCGGCGTTGTTGAAGAGGAAGTGGCACGCCCCATAGCGGTCATAGACCTCACGTGCACAGGCCTCCATCGACTCCGGCCGGGAGACATCGGTTTGGATGCCGGCGAGGCGCTCTCGCCCGAACCTGTCACCGAGACGCCCCACTGTTTCCTCGAGCACCGGCTGCTCGATGTCAGCGACGACGACGGTCGCCTCCTCTTCCAGCAACGCCTCGACCAACCCGGCCCCGATCCCGCTCGCCCCACCCGTGACGACGGCGACCCTGCCGGTCAACTCACCCACCGGCGAAGGATATGCCAGAAATTGAGAACGTCGCTATCGGCGCTCCCGCCCCTGCGCACTGCCCGGTTGTTCCTTTTCCACCTCATATCCTGGCAGGTTGTTTCGCCAAGAAACCTTGGCTGAATTGGGATGTTCGGCGGTCGAGCTGCGTTCGTCGGGTCTCGTTAAGTCGACTCCGTTCGTGTACGCCGACGCCAGTTGGCAGCAGGTGGCCCAGAGGAGGGCGCGGTGGCCCCGTTTCGTCGGGGAACGTTTCGACCAGCTCGGCCACCCGCTCTTCGAGCACCGCTCGACTCACGACCACCTCGCTCTGGTGGCTTGCGACGGCGCTACGACGAGCCCCCGGCGGCCGCGAGCGCCAGTAGGCGTCCGACTGATCGTCGTCCACCTCCTCCACTGCTCCAGTCACCCGGACCTGTCGGTGCACCGGGAGGAACCAATGGAAGAGGGCAGCGGCGAATGGATTCGCGCTCAGCTCCCGGCCCTTGTCGCTTTCCCGGTCGGTGTAGAAGACGAGACCTCGGTGGTCGATGCCTCTGAGCAGCACCATTCTGGAGGACGGGCGCCCATCGGTCGTGGCGGTGGCGACTGCCATCGCCTCGGGCATGGGCTCGCCAGCTGCCCGTGCAACCTCGAGCCACCGGGACAGCTGGGTCATCGGATCGGGATCGAGGGACGCTTCGTCCACGGCCCCAGTCTGCTCGCTCGGTGGGTAGCGGGTCAGTTCGAGATCATGGAAGCCTGTCGCTCGAGGGCCTCATGGGTGGTCTCGTGGCGCCAGGGCGGAGCACGCCCACAGGAACCAGCGCAGGGCGCGCCGGGAGGGCTCGCACCCCGTGTGACGGGCCACCGGGTGGACGGTGGGTCCGCAGCTCGCAGCATTGCGGCTTTAAGGCGCCACGTGCATATTGTGATTTCACGAGCTTGCGAATTTCGGGCTGCGAGAAAAACCCGCAGATTGCCCGACGGTCCTCGGGATCACACCAGTTTTGCGCGAAATCGCCTGACAGTTCCGTAAACCTCGACCAGCAGCCGGTGTCCTTGAAGGATGCGCGTAAGCTCCAATCACCAAGACCTCGCGTTTGTTCGTGAAAGGGGCCCGTACGTCGACCGACACGCCACCACCGCACGATGCCATCGCCGCTCTCAACGGAGTCTTGAGCGAGGTCATCGACGTGGTGCAGGACGTCAAGCAGGCTTCCCGGAAAGTCCCACAGAACCACGAGATGCACGGGGAGCTCGACAGGCTCTTTGAGGACCTGAGGACCTGGGCGAGCCTTCTGATGGCAGAAGACGAGCAACTTGGTTCGTCGCCTCTCGGGAGCATCCCAAGCGTTGCCGGCCGAACACCACCGAACCTCTGGCCGGGAAACCCCACAGACGAAGAGGTTCGCCGAACCATCCTTGATCATCTTGACCAACTTTCGGTTCACCTGGCGGCTGCCCAAGAAGAACAAGACGATGAGGGCGCACGGGCCCTACTGGGGAATATCCAACAAGAGCTGATGACCCATGTCCGAACATTGAACGATCTCTGAGCTGTGCCATTCGCTCTACCTGACCCACCGCCAAAAAGATGCACTGGGTCCATGGGATAACGGCACTGGGGAGCCGTTCCCCACTCGGTACCTGGCGCTTCTAGACGCGAAGTCGGCTCTCGAACTCCCGCCTGTCGAAGAGCACGTCGGGATCGATCGGATTGCCGTCGAGCCACGCAGCTGGGGTTCCCTGTGGATCCTCTGCTCGGTACGCCGCCTCTCGCCTCAGCACCCACTTCTCATATCGGGCCTCTCGCACACCCGAGACGAAGTCAGAGCCTGTCAGTCCCACTCGTGCACCGAGACGCAATAGGTCCTCGATCGTGAAGCCACCAGTTCCCTCAGGGGGCTGCGCGGCAAAGAGCACTTGGCGCAGTTCGTCAAAGCGACCAGCTTCGGCGGCGAGGGCGAGAGCGTTATCTGCTCTCACCGACTCTCGGCCCAAGAAGCAGCGCATGCGGTATTCAACGGCGAGTTGACCAGCTTCCAGAGCGGCGGTGATGAGAGGTCCATTCAGCTCTTCAAACTGTCGACAATAGGGGCACTGTGGATCCTCAAAGAGGACCATGTTCTGTTTCGCATTGGCGTTGCCAACCAGGACTCCACCTTCTGGCGTATGACCCGAGGGCGTGACGACTGGGTCCGTCGATTTCATCGCTGGTGCCACCTCCTCCAAAGCTATTTCGTCGCGTCGGGCTGTAGCCGACATCACCGCAGGTCTCCCTTGGGCGCAGAACCCCTTTCGCCAGCCTAAAGGGCCGACAGATCCGATTGACCGGCTCAGCGCTATCGGGGTCCCGCTGTGTGGCCGCTCCATGCGTCGCTCGAGCGAGCCGAGGGCGACTACTACCGCGTATCGGAGATCGGGCATCGCGGCGCGTCAGATCGCTCCAGCGGCGACTAGAACCAAACCATCTCGGCAGCAACCAAGGAGGCTGATATGCCCGGCAAAGGGCAGTGCGGAGTGGAAGGGCGACGTCCCCACGGGTACCGGGACGTTCACGGCGGGTGACACGATCAGCGGGGGGTACACCTACAAGTCCCGCTTCGAGGACGGACCGGGCTCGAACCCCGAGCAACTGATCGCCGCCGCCCATGCGGCCTGCTTCTCCATGGCCCTCTCCAACATCTTGGCCCAGGCCGGCAGTCCCCCCGAATCGGTGCACACCGACGCGACGGTCACCTTGCGGCCCGTCGAGGGCGCTCCCACCATCACCAAGATCGACCTCGTCACCGTCGGGAAGGTACCCGGCATCGACCAGGCAGCCTTTGCCGATCACGCCCGGAAAGCCAAGGAGGGTTGCCCCGTGAGCCGGGCCCTCGCCGGTGTCCCCGAGATCACCCTCGACGCGACGCTTGCGTTGTGACCGATGCCTTCGTCCTCGGCGGCGTGCGGACTCCCGTCGGCCGCTACGGCGGTTCCCTCTCGCACCTGCGGACCGACGACCTTCTGGGCCTGATGATGGTGGCTGCGTGCGAGCGCGTTGGCGTCACGCTCGATCGGGTCGAAGACATCACGGCCGGCTGCGTCAACGTCGCCCACGAGGGTATGGGGGACATCGCACGCTGGGCTGCGCTGGCCGCAGGCTTCCCCGATTCGGTTCCCGCGGTCACCGTCAACCGCTGAAGTCGCTGACCGGTAGTGACCGGCTGACAGCGCGTCCCCCATGGCCGCATCGAGGCAGCGAAGCGGAAGCTTGCCGACTGTGATTCCCGCCTCTCCAAGTATCGGCGGCGCTTGACGCGGGCGCTGACCCGGCCATCGTGGCGGGGTGGATGGCCGAGGTCCAGGGCGAGTGGTTGAGGGCTGAGCAGGAGATCGGCCAGGCTCAGCCTGGCGGGAAGCTCAGCAAGCAACAAGTGCGCGCCCTTGTAACGAGCCTCAAGGACATCGCAGCGGTGCTCGCAACCGCCGACCCGAAGCTCAAGGCTGAGGTCTACGACGAGCTAGGGATCAGCGTCACCTACGACCACGACCGCCGCGTGATCAGGCTCGAATCACGACCAGAAACTCCGTGGGCCAGGGTTAGTGTCGGAGGGCCAGATTACGCAAAACCCGAGTGGCGGATCCGTCCGGTGGACCTGCGACGATAGGCCGGCCGGAGGCCGGCAGGGTGCGATCCCTGTAACACAGCACCCTCAAACAGCATCCAAATTCTCGATGCCTGCTTGCTGTCGTTGCCTGCTGCAGTTCGGCACGACTGAGGCAGGCACATTCCCGGTTAGGACGCACCCATAACGTCTATAGCGAGGCCCCACTACCCCCCGTGGTCAGAGCACGACGCTGCCTTACTCGGTGACCCAAGAAGAGGCTGAGAATGACGAGCGCAACTACGACTCCCCTGGACAGCGCCCTTCTGGCACTTCGACCTAACGCCATCCCCATTCTGGCCCTATCGCTCGCTCAGGTCGACTGGACGGGCGCTAGTTCTTCGACCAGGGTGCCTCCGCGACGAAGCCTCGCCGCGAGGAACAGATTCAGCCTTGCGCTGGATCGCGGGTCAGACTGCATGTCTCATGAACCGTCCGGACACCAAGTACGTCGCCGTCGGGGATGCTGACGTTGCCTACCAGGTCCTCGGAGAAGGACCCTCCGACCTTCTCTTCTTCAACGGGCTTGGCAGCCACGTCGAGATGGCGTGGGAGAACCCCGACATTGCCGACTTCCTCAAACAGCTGGCGTCGCTGCGCCGCTTGATCTTTCTCGATCGACGAGGCACAGGGGCATCTGACGGTGTGCCGCGTAGCGCCATCCCAACCTGGGAGGAGTGGACGGAAGATATCGAGAGCGTGCTCAACGCGGTCGGGTCCGAGCAGTCGTCCATTCTGGCGACTGTCGATGGCGGACCGATCGTGGTCCTTTTCGCCGCCACACATCCCGAACGGGTCGATTCCCTGATGCTTTGCAATACCACTGCCCGCTATCTGGTCGCTGACGACTATCCGATCGGTTTCACACCTGAGGCGCTCGATTTCGTCGTCGAGTTCATCCGAACCCACTGGGGTACGCCGGAGTTCCTCTCGGTTGCTGGTGCAGCCGGTGCGGAAGACGCCGCTCGTCGCGATGCCCTGGCTCCGCTCTTCCGGGCGTCGGTTACCCCGAGAACCGCGGCGGCACAATACGACTACCTGCTTCGAAACCTCGATGTCCGACAGGTGCTCCCGCTCATCCGAGCGCCCACGCTTGTCCTGAGCGCCGACAACCCAAGCTTTTTGCCCATCGCCATGGGGCGTTACGTCTCCGAGCACATTGAGGGATCCAAGTTTGTCGCCCTGCCGGGCCAGGACATGTTGATCTTCGGCCAGCGGACCGTCGTGTTCGACGAAGTGGCCGAATTTTTGACGGGTACGAGACCGACAACCGATATCAACCGGGTGTTGGTCTCTGTCCTCTTCACCGACATCGTCGGATCAACCGCACGTGCGGCCTTGCTAGGTGATCAACAATGGCGGTCCCTGTTGGATCGCCATGATCAAATCGTCCGCGAACAATTGCGGATCTTCCGAGGTCGGGAGCTCAACACGACTGGAGACGGCTTCGTCGCTTCATTCGACGGTCCGGCTCGAGCCATCCGTTGCGGCCAAGCGATCATCGATGCCACCCGAGCTCACGGTATCGAGCTACGCGTGGGTCTCCACACCGGTGAGTGCGAAGTGAGAGGCAACGATCTCGGCGGCCTCGCAGTGCACATCGCCGCTCGACTCGGTTCGCTGGCGTTGCCGGGCGAAGTGCTCGTCTCGAACACCGTCAAGGATCTCGTGGTTGGCTCGGGCATTGAGTTTCAGGATCGCGGCGAACACGAGCTGAGAGGTGTCCCCGGGAGGTGGCGACTGTTCCGCGTCGACAACTGACTTGATCGCTCTCGCAAGTGACGAAACATGGAGCTGGGAGTGTGGGTCGATCCCGACCCTTTGGAAGTTGTTCAGCCTTGATCTGGGGTGCCTCCGTTCATTGATACTTCTCTCAGGGTCCACCGCTTGACTGCTGGTCCTCAATAGCTTCGGGAGTGCTGGCAGGTTCGGTCTGACTTGGAGTCCCGTGACGTTGCAAGACGTCGTCGACCGAGGCCTTCCAGCCGCACATTGGAACCGGCACGTCCCGTCTCTGAGTTGGGGTGATTGGCCCGGCTTGCAGCAACAAGCTTGGGCCGCCCGTCGCTCCGATCCGGAACGGCCGTGCCATCCCTCAACACTTAGAAGAGAAGGGATGACCATGACCATCGTAGAAGCTGCGCGTGGGATCACCGGTGGTGTCGATACGCATCGTGACGTCCACGTCGAAGCAGCCCTGGATCCCCTCGGCGGACTGCTCGGATCGGAGAGCTTCCCCACGGACGGTTCTGGCTACCGGGCGCTGCTCAAGTGGCTCGAGGGCTTCGGAGACGTCGTCCAGATCGGCGTGGAGGGCACAGGCTCGTATGGCTCGGGCCTGGCCCGCTACCTGCGCCGAGCCGGCGTGAAGGTCATCGAAGTCGACCGACCGGACCGACAGGAGCGCCGGCGGTCGGGCAAGTCCGACCCCCTCGACGCCATCGAAGCGGCCCGGGCCGCGCTGAGCGGCCGAGCGATCGGCAGCCCCAAGTCGCGCGACGGTGCCGTCGAGGCCATCCGTGTTCTCGTTGTCGCCAAGCGCTCGGCCCGCCAGGCCCGCGTCAAGGCGCTGATTCAGATGCGCCACCTCGGCTACACCGCACCTGATCAGCTCCGTTGCCGTCTCAAGGGTCTCTCTGTGCCGGCACTAGTGGCCGAAGGGATCAAGCTCCGACCTACCCGTTCAACCGATCCGGTGACCGCTGCCACCAAGGCGTCGCTGTCCTCGCTGGCCCGTCGGATCACCTCCCTCGACGACGAGCTGGCAGAGCTCGACCAAAGGATTGAGGCCCTCCTCGTCGCCACGGTGCCCGATCTGTTGGACCTCTTCGGAGTCGGTCCCGACACGGCGGCGGCTCTGGTCATGGCGGCCGGCGACAACCCCGAGCGCCTCCATTCAGAGTCGGCCTGGGCACACCTGTGCGGCGTGTCGCCGATCCCGAAGGGGTCCGGCAAAACGAGCGGCAGGGTCAAGGCTCATGAAGGCGGGGACCGCCAGGCCAACAGCGCGCTGTGGCGCATCGTCATGGTGCGCATCGCCCACGATTCCGAGACGCAGCTCTACTTCGAGCGCCGCGTGAAAGAAGGAAAGACCAAGCACGAGGTCATCCGCATCTTGAAGCGCTACGTCGCCCGCGAGGTCTATCGCTACTTACCTCGCGGATAGTTCCCCGGGCTGTGGGTCTGGCTTTCCCCCGTTCTGTCGACCTTCGGGCCTGACTTCCCAGCGATTCGCCGACCCCCAGCTCGGGCTCACGATCTCGAAAACGCGTGACCCAATAAGAGCGTGTCCTCGACTCGAGTGACTCATCAATGTTCTGTCCGCTGTTTTCACTCCCGAGCCCCAAAAGAGGGGTTGACAAGTGATAGGAGACTCGCCGGCTCGGAGACAAGCTCGAACGTGTCAACCGATGTTGGGAATGACGCCGTGATTAGACATCGCCCGCGTTGCCTCCGGCGCTTGACAACAACACCTATATAGGTAGAGTTATCAGCGTGGCCCGGACCCGTACTCCTTCTCCACAAATGATCAGCGTGCTTCGAGCGCTGGCTGCTGATCCGGCGCGATGGCGCTATGGCTATGACTTGGCTACTGAAGTCCATCTGAAGTCGGGCTCGCTCTATCCGATCCTGATACGGCTCGCCGACCGAGAACTGCTTGAAACCGCGTGGGAGCAAGGACCACCCGGGCGACCTCCGCGTCATCTGTACCGACTCACCCCAACTGGTCGGGAGTACGTGGCGGCGCTGGCCTCAGCACGAACCGAGCGCCTCGTGCCGCGCCAGCGTGTCCGGTGGAGCGAGGCGTAGTGCCGATCGTCATCGTCATGTTCTTGCTGCTCAGTACACTGCCAGTGCTCTTGCGCAGCCAAGACAACTCTCTGGACCTTGTGACCGAACGCGATGACGCCCCCACCCGCCTGCTGCGCTGGGGAGTTGGACTGCTACCGGCCGATCGGGTGGAGTGGGGCCAAGCGATGGTGGGCGAGCTGGATTCGATCGAGGGCCGAGTTCGACGTTGGCGCTTCTCGCTCGGATGCGCGGCCGGAATCGTGCTGATGCCACCGTGGGGGCCGATCGCACCAATGGTGGTGCTCGTCGCATTCGCACTCGGCGGCGCTGCCGTGTTCGGAGTTGGGTTCGTTCATTTCGGGCTCGATTCCAACCCTTGGAACTGGGTGGTCCTGGCGATTCTGGCCGCCATCTTGGTGGGTTTGATCGTCGCCGCGAGTGTGCTCTTGCGTCGGCCTGGTTTGGCCGGTCCGGGTCTGGTGGGCGGAAGCTTCGTCGGGGCGGTCTGGCTCGGGTGCTCGGGGCTCACGTTCGCGGGCATTTTGGACCCGATCCGCTCGGTTGGCCGATTGTCCATTCCGATCTTGATGATCGCGGTGCCGGTGGCAGTGGGAGTGGCTGGCGCGTGGCGCAGCAGGAGCGCTCTGGTTGGCCGGCGCACCGCTCGGCTGGCCGGCGTGACTGCGGGTTTGGCCACCTTCTTCGTTTCGACGTTTGCTGTCGTGGCAATCGACGGTGGGCCCCGAGATCCGGGCGTAGGCGTCGCGGGGGGCGTGAGCGAAGCGTTCTCTATCGTGGCGATGACTTACTTGATGCTGCTGCCGTTGGCGACAGCGACAATCGGTTGGGCCGCGGCGACCGCTACGATCCGCGTACGTCATGCGCCACTGGCTCAGCTCAACCGCGACCCGCTTGGGACGGCCAAGACGGAGGGAAAAATCGCCGAAAGAACCCGGAGCCGAGTCAATCGACCGCTCCGTGCGGCAGTGGTAGTGGTGGTCGTCCTGGCAATCGCGATCATCTTCGTGAAGTGACAGTCGGCATCGCCGATGCCCCGGACCAGTCCGACGGTCGTCGCCTTTGAGATTCTCTCGTCATCAAACCGCCGTCCCCTATTGCCGGCTCTGTGGCCACCCGAGATTGCAGCGCAACCCAGTCACAGACTCACAGCGGCCGGCACTGGTGATCCGTTAGGGTCGAACATCTCTAAGGAAGGGTGCGTGTGCCTATGACTGCCACGGCCAGGATCGAGCACGTTCACGCGCCGACCGCGGACCCCGACGCAGTCCACGCCATCATCGAGCGAGATGGGGCGGTAATCCTCGAGGGGATACTGAGCACCGAAGTCGTAGCCCGAGTCAACGGCGAAGTCGGGGCAGTTCTCGACGCCGCCGATCCTGACGCAGAACTATTCAACCCGATCATGAAGGCGTTCCACGGTCCGTGTACGAAGCAGGTTTCGGGCGTTTGCGCACTCTCACCGACTTTCGCCACCGAGGTGATGTGCCACCCGCTGCTCTTGGCCCTGTGCGACCGCATCCTGCTTCCTTCGTGTGCGCGCTACCAACTGAATCTCGGCCACCTTCTCCAACGTGGACCCGGAGCTGACGAGCAGTTACTCCACCGTGACGAAGCCGTCTGGAGTGACGTACCTAAGCCGGCGCCTGAGCTGCAGCTGGCCACTGTCATCGCCTTCGTTGACTTCACCCGTGCGAACGGCGGCACCCGCATTGTGCCCGGAAGCCATCGCTGGCCGGACCGGAGCCTGTCGCCTGCAGAGCAATTCGCCCAGCCGCCTCCGACGGCCGAACAGATTGCTTACGCGGAAATGCCCGCCGGCTCAGCGGTGGTCTACACGGGCGGGACCATCCACGCTGGAGGGTCCAACACCACCGAGGTGCCTCGGCGTGGTGCGCACCTCAGCTACTGCCTGGGGTGGCTTCGGACAGAAGAGAACAACTACCTGGCCGTCCCGCCGACGATTGCTGCTGAGCTCCCAAGACAAGCCCAAGAACTGCTCGGCTACGCCGTGCACGACAGCATCCCTCGTGGCGGCGGATACCTCGGCATGGTGCACATGCAAGACCCCGTTGAGCTCCTCAGCCGGCACAAGCTCTAGTACGGCAGTGGGATAAGTGCCCCCGAACGCCGGCCTGGAGACACGAAAAATCCGTGCGTCAGGTCCGGATGCTTGCTACAGCGACGCACCATCAGATCGCTTGAAGTCGATCCTCGATCCATGATGCGAGGTCCTCGAGAGGCACTGTTCGCCGGGAGGTCGCTTCAACCATCTCTGCCGTTTCAGTTCCGTCCGGATCATCACCTTCGGGTGGTACCCAGCGATACCCATTCAGAGCGGCGAAGAGGATGGCGCACAGCAACGCCGTCCGCTTGTTGCCGTCCGGCAATGCATGGTTGCTCGCCACGGCCTGCAACAAGACCGCCGTCTTCATCGCAAACTCGGGGTACTTCTCGAAGTTACCGAAGCCGGCGCTCGGTGCCGCCAACGCCGAGCCGGCCAGTGAGTCGTTGGTGACTGCTCGGACGGTTGCCAGGTCGGTCCCGAGCGCTTCGGCCGCCGCTCGGTAGAAGTCCTCCAGGGTGAGGTAGGCGATCTCCGCCTTGTCGCCCTCGGTCACCAGAGTGGCTACTTGGCGAGACGGTCCAGAGCAGCTTTGTTGGTCTTGCCGGCGAGTTCCAGGAGGGCCTGCACGTCTCGAGTGGTGTCCCGTCCCGCCCGCCGATCGGCCGCGATCCGGGCCACGAGGGCTTCCTCGGAGTCGTCCAGAGCGGCCTCCTCGGCCACCACATCCCGTTCGACAGCGCTGTCGGTCACCTCTCCATTGTGCCCGCGACGCCTCGGCGGCCGTGCCACCGGGCCAGAGCCCGAGTGGTCAGGGTCGGTCAAGGCCGGCG
This sequence comes from uncultured Acidimicrobiaceae bacterium, assembly GCA_963774485.1. Taxonomy (GTDB): domain Bacteria; phylum Actinomycetota; class Acidimicrobiia; order Acidimicrobiales; family RAAP-2; genus Bog-473. The sequence continues at coordinate 154,544 of CAVZFG010000014.1, read as the reverse complement.
CAGCCGCCCGCAGGGGAAGCCTTGACGGGCCCGGGCAGATCCACTGGACACAATGGCCAAGGCCGCCCGACGGGGCGGCCTACCTGCGGTCTTGCCTTCTGCACAAGGGATTGTCGCAACCATGCGACATACTCCGGGCCATGACCGAAGACGTTGACTTCCGCAGCGACAAGAGCGAGAGCGCCGAAGGTGGCCGGGTCGCCGTGAACCGCTGGGCCGGGTACCACCACAACCTCGACGAGGACGTCATCGCCGAGGCGTTCTCGACGCCCGCCCGGAGCATGGAGGACTTCGATCCGGAGATCCGTGACGCCATCGCCGAGGACGCCCTCGAGCGCTCCGAGCTCATCGGCTTCTGGGTGGCCTGGCATCTGGCGGGCGGCTTCGACAACCTCGACCGCGGCGGCTGGCACCGGGCGACCATCTTTCGCAAGGTCCGCCGCTTCCGGGCCACCTACGGCGCGCATCCAGACGAGTTCGTCTTCCCCTGGATCCAGCTCGACCTCGACACGGCCTGGTCCGAGCAGATCTCCCGGCAGATCGAGGCCGCCCAAGGTCGAGGGCTCGGCTGACCCAGTAGCGAGATGGCTCCCGTGCACTCCTCTGAGCGCCTAGTCGCAAATACGCATCTTCCGAAGACCAGACTCCGCGAGCTGGGGTCCGGTGTCGACGCCCTCTACCTCTCGGGCCGGGCCGAGCTGCCCAAGCGCTTCCTGGCCCGCCTCGAGGACTGTCGCACCTGGGCGGCCGAGGCCAAGCGGCCGGCCCCGTGTCCGATCGGTGATCTGACGTTCGGGATCGCTCCCCACGGGTGGGGCAGGTACCGCTACTGCCTCGACCACGAGATGGCCCGCATCGGCTTCTCCACCAGCCGCCACCTCCCGACGGTGCGCGTCCAGCCCCGTGCTCAATTCCTGCACGCCGTCGGACCTGACGAAGCGGTGAGGGCAGTGCTCGATCTCCTCAATGGCGAGCTGGGCCGCCTGCGCTTGTGGGTCAACCGGGTCGATCTCTTCGCCGACTGGCAGGGCTGGTCGTTCGGACTCGAGGACGCCCAACGCTTCGTCTGCCGAGCGGACGCCCGACGCACCTACGAGATCGCCGGCACCCTGACCGGCTTCGAGTTCGGCAGCCGCAAGACCAACACGTTCCTGGCCCGCCTGTACGACAAGACGGCCGACATGGCGGCCAAGGACGCTGGCTGGTGGCTCGAGGTATGGGGCGCTCGCTACGTGCCCGGCGCTCCCGTGCACCGCCTCGAATTCGAGGTCGGTCGCCAGGGCCTGGTCGAGTTCGACCTCAACACGCCCGACCAGGTGCTGGCTGCCACGGGTGACCTGTGGGCCTACGCCACCACGGAGTGGCTGACCTACCGCTCCCCCACCGCCGACCAGACCCGTTCTCGCTGGCCCCTCGCCCCCGAGTGGCGCCAGGTCCAGCGGGCCACCCTCGGGCACCGGGCCGTCGGCGTCGAGCGGCTTCGCCTCTCCAAGCGGTCGGCGTCGATCGAGAAGCTGCTCCCGGGCCTCACCGGCTACCTCGCCTCGCTGGGTGCCCTGATCGGGACCGAGGGCATCGACGACACCCTGGGAGCCGTCGGGCATCATCTGCACACCTACGAGATCGTCAGCCACACCGCCTTCGCCGAACGGGTGGCCCGCCGCCGCGGTGAACTGGAGCTGCGGTGAGCGGGTCCGGGCCCGACTACGAGCGGGTGGCGGCGGTGCTCTTGCGGATCGGATTGCGCATGGTGAGCGAAGAGAGACAGGAGCACACGGATGCTGACGGTGGCCTACTGCCGGGTGTCGACCGAGGAACAGGCGGCCGAGGGGTTCTCGATCGCCGGGCAAGCTGACAAGCTGCGCGTCTACGCCGAGTTGCACGACCTCGGCGAGGTAACGGTGATCGCCGACCCCGGGCTCTCGGGCAAGAACCTCGAGCGGCCCGGACTGCAGCAACTGCTGCACATGGTCGACGAAGGGCACGTGGCCAACGTGCTGACGTGGCGGCTCGACCGGTTGTCAAGAAACCTGAGCGACCTGATCTTGTTGGCCGACCGCTTCGGCCAGGCCGGCGTCGCCCTGCACTCGTTCACCGAGAAGATCGACCTGTCGTCGGCGACGGGCCGCATGTTCTACAACATCCTCGGCTCTTTTGCGCAGTTCTACCGCGAGCAGCTGGCCGAGAACGTGCGCATGGGCATGCAGCAGGCCGTGCGTCAGGGCAAGTGGGTCAACCGTCCCAAGACGGGCTATGCCCTCGTCGACGGTGAGCTCGTCGCCAACGAGATGGCACCCGTCGTCCGGCGCATCTTCACGTTGCGGACCGAGGGCCAGAGCATCGGCAAGATCGCCGACGCCACCGGCGTCAAGTACTCGACGGTGCTCACCATCCTCAACTCGCGCATCTACCTCGGCGAGGTCCAGATGAACGGCGAGTGGTTCCCCGGCCGCCACGAGGCGATCGTCACCCACGAGCAGTTCGCCGCCGCCCATCGGGGCCGGGTGAAGGGAAGGGCCCGCGGCACCGACCTCCTCTCGGGCCGGGTCCGCTGCGGGCTCTGTCAGCGCCTGATGGCCCTCGACCAGAACGGCAAGGGCCAACGGCTCTACCGCTGCCACCACCGGGGCCAAGGCTGCGCCCAACCCCGCCGGACCAACGTCGGGCTGCTGCGGGCAGCCGTGTTGGGGCTGCGGCTCATCGGCGACGACACCGAACTGCAGGCCGCTATCCGAAAGGAACTCGAACGGGCCCGAACGCCGGCCCCCGGGGCCGGCGGAGGGCCCCGCACTCGGCGTTCCCGTCACGGTGTCGAGGAGCTGGTGTCCCAACGCCGCAAGCTGCTGCGCCTGTACTACGCCGACAAGATCGGAGCCGACCTGTTCGCCGAGGAGGAGGCACGCCTGTCCGTGGCTCTCCGTGAGGCACAACGTGAAGTTGACGATGCACACGTCGAGGTGGCGCGCTCGGACGATGTCGCTCTGCACTTCGACGCGGTCGCACGCATCCTCGCAACCCTCGATGTCGACAAGACGTGGAGTGCCGCGACGGAGGTCGAGCGACGCGTGCTGATCGACGAGTTCATCGAGGAGATTTCGGTGTTACCGGATTACCTCGACGTGAAAGTGCACGGAGCGCCGCCGCTGCACGTCCGCTACCAGGAAGTCGGGATGAAGGACTCGGGTTTTGATCGTGTCGGAGGGGGGACTTGAACCCCCACGCCCTTGCGGGCACCAGCCCCTCAAGCTGGCGCGTCTGCCTATTCCGCCACTCCGACCGGCTTGCAACTGGAATGCAGCGTCGGCCGATCGTAGCGCGTCGGTCCCGTCCCACTGGAGCGAGCCCGGGTCCGCCGGGCGGCCGGCGTAGCGAGCTACTGGCCCGGCAGCGAAGGCGTCGTGTTGCTGGTGGACTCCGGGACCCGGACGGCCCACAACTGGGCGAACCACAGGAGGCTGTCGCTGCGGGGCATCGGCATCACCCCTCCGATCCTGCGGCTCCACACCACTGCCGTCGGTTCGGCGAAGAGGGGAAGAGAGACCATGTCGTCCCAGAGCAGGGTGTCCGCCTGCGCGTAATAGCCGGCGGCCGTGTTGGGGTTGAGCTGCTGCGAGGCCGTCTCCACCAGCTGGTCGAACCGGCCGCTCGAGTAGCCGGTCCAGTCCTGCGACCCGTTCTTGCCCGTCGGCCCGAGCAGCGTCGTGTACCACGAGACCATCTGGCTCAGATACGGGCTGAAGTTCACCGGCAGCAGCGCCAGGTCGGCAAATCCTGCCGCCAGCACCTGCCCGGTCATGGTGGCGCCGTCGACGGGGAGCAGCGTCGTGTCCAAGCCCGCCGCCTCGAGATCGTCCCGGATGGCGGGACCGGCCGCCACCGCCCACGGGTCGGTGGCGTCGTAGACCATGTGCAATGCGAACGGCGCGCCGAAGGCGGAGTGGTAGTACGGATCACCCGGCGTGCGGATCAGTCCCGACGCCTCGATCAAGGCCGCCGCCTGCGCCGGCACGGGTGTCACCGGGAAGTTCACGCTGCCACCCGCACCGATCACGGTGGTGGACGTCGAGGAGGTCGGAGCCGGGATCGTCGTGGTGGGAGACGCTGACGGCGTCGGCTTGTAGCCCTGCTGCCCCTGCACGTACACGTGGCTGTCCGCCACCGCGACCCCCGGGACCGCCCAACTCGCCTGTTGGTTCACCAGGTCCTGGCGGTTGATCGTCAGCCCGACGGCCGCCCGCAGGTCGGGTGACAACGGTGAGTCCAGCGAGCTCGCCATGTCGAGCTGCAGCAGCGTGGCCGACGTGTCCACGTCGCTCTCGCGCGCCCGGCAGCCCCGTCATCTGCGTGAGGAATCCGGGCGTGATCGTTGCCGGCTCGGCCACCTGCACGTACCCGGACGCCATCCACTGGGCCAGCTGGTCCGTCGATGACGCGACGTGGACGGTGATGGAACGGGCGTTGGACGGAGTGCCCCACCACTTCGGGTTTTGCACCAGCTGAATCGTCTGGGCCGACACGGATCCGATCTTGAACGGCCCACCCGAGAGGTCGATGGCCGGGCTCACTGTCGCGCAGCTCGGGTTCCACCCCGTCTTCTCCATCACGTGGGCCGGCACGAGGTTGTCGAAGAGCATCTGCCAGTCGGCAAACGTGGTCTTGAACTTCACCGTGACCGTGTGCCCCCCGTTCGACCCCGCCACCGAGTCGATGTCGCGGTACCCGGCGATGCTGGTGACGTCGGGTGAGGACACCATCGGTTCGCCCCGCTGCATCTCCCACGCGTACTTGAAGTCGGCCGCGGTGATCGCCACACCGTCGGACCAGACCGCCTTCGGGTTCAGCGTGTACACGATGGTCTCCGGTTTGGTGTTCACCAGCTCCGACGACACGATCAGGTCCGAGTTCGGTGTCGGGGCACCGAGGTTGTTGACGACGAAGGGACTGGGCAGCACGGCACCGAGAACCGTCAGGGTGCCCGGCGTGTCACCCGCGGGTGTGTTGGGGTTGCACCCGGTCACGCTCTGGGTCATGCCGAACGAGATGGCGCCGCCGGCCACGCCGACATAGGTGACCGTCGTCGTCCCCGCACCGCCGCCCCCGCACGCCGAGGCGAGCAGCGCGAGGCCTCCGACGACCCCGACCAGGCTTTGCCACCGCCGGGGGCGTGGGCCCCGGCCCCTCACTGCAGCCGGAGATCCAGGGTGACCGTCGTCAGGGCGAAGATGATGGCCACGGTGACCGTGATGCGGTCGAGGTTCCGTTCCACCACCGTCGAGCCCTGGGCGGCGGCCCCCACGCTTCCGCCGAACATGTCAGAGAGGCCACCCCCCTTCCCGCTGTGCATCAGGATGAGGAAGATCAGTCCGAGCGCGGCGAGCACTTCGATGACGATGTACACCCAGGTCACTGCGTCAAGCGTGGCCAACAACGGAAGAGCCTCCAACTCGCGGCGAAATGCGCCCTGTTCGGCCTAGGAACGGTAGCAGGCCGCCGTGGCCCGAATGATGTCAGTGAAGCCGGCCGCCTGGAGGCTGGCCCCGCCCACCAGGAGGCCGTCCACGTCCGGCTCCGCCATGAGGTCGGCGGCGTTCTCCGCGTTCACCGAGCCCCCGTACTGGATCCGCACGCCGGCGCCGGCCTCCTCTCCCCCAGTTTGACCACGAGCGAACGGATGAACACGCCGGCGTCCTCGGCGTCGACCGCCGTTGCCGCCTTCCCGGTGCCGATGGCCCAGATCGGCTCGTAGGCGATCACCAGGCCCGCCACGACCTCGGCGCTCAGCCCCGAGAGCGCCGCCAGCACCTGCTCCTCCAGGACGCTCTCGGTCTGTCCCCGGTCGCGCTGCTCCTCGGACTCCCCCACGCACAGGATCGGCGTCATCCCGTGCCGCAGGACGGCCCGGAGGGTCGCCGCCACCGTGGTGTCGTCCATCCCGAACAGCGTCCGCCGCTCCGAATGCCCCACGATCACGTACGCCGTCGCCAGGCGGGCCAAAAAACGCGGGCTGACCTCACCGGTCCGCGGCCCCGCGTCCTCGTCGGAGCAGTGCTGCGCGCCGAGTGCGACCGGGATGTGCTCCTTCTCGACCAGGGTCTGCACCGTGCGCAGGTCGGTGAACGGCGGATGGACCGACACCTCGACGCGGGCGACGTCCTCGGGCTTCAGCCGCAGGCCGAGGTCCCGCACGGTGTGCAGCGCCTCGATGTGGTCGTGGTGCATCTTCCAGTTCCCGCTGACCAGCGGGCGGCGAGCCGTCACCCCCGCGGCGCGTTGGGAGCCTGGCGCAGCGCGTCGATGCCCGGCAGATGCCCCTCCATCTCGATGAAGGAGAGCGACGCCCCGCCCCCGGTCGAGACGAAGTCGACCTGGTCGGCCAGCCCCAGCTCGTCGAGCGCGCTGACGCTGTCGCCCCCGCCCACCACGGTGAAGCCCGTGCTGTGCGCCACCGCCTCGGCCACGATGCGGGTGCCGCCGGCGAAACGCTTGTCCTCGAAGGCGCCCAGCGGCCCGTTCCACAGCACCGTTCCGGCGCCCGCCACGACCTCGGCGAAGGTCGCCGCCGTGTCCGGGCCGATGTCCAGGCCCGTCCAGCCGTCCGGCAGGTCGCCCTCGATCACCTTGACGCTCCCCCGCGGCCCGTGCCCCCCCGAGGGCGGCCCGAAGGTCCCCCCCGGCTCCAAGGCCCGCGTGTCGGTCGGGAGCAGGATCTGCACCCCCGAATCCAGGAGCTCCCGGCACTCCTGCAGGTGAGCCTCGTCGAACAGCGAGCTCCCGACGTGCTGGCCGCGGGCGGCCAGGAAGGTGAAGGCCATGCCGCCGCCGACCACGAGCGTGTCGACCTTGGTGGCCAGCACCCTGAGCACCTCGAGCTTGTCGGCCACCTTGGCCCCGCCGACGACCGCCACGAAGGGCCGCGCCGGGCTCTCGAGCAGGCCGCCGAGCACCTCGACCTCCTCGGCGAAGCGCAAACCCGCCGCGCTGGGCAGGAACTGGGGCGGGCCCACGATCGAGGCGTGGGCGCGGTGGGCGGCGCCGAAGGCCTCGTCCACGTAGGCGTCGAACCCCTCGATCAGCCGCTGCACGAAGGCCGGGTCGTTGGCCTTCTCGCCCGGGTCGAAGCGCAGGTTCTCGGTCAGCCCGATGCCGGGGCACAGGACCTGCAGCCGCTCCCGCACCGGGTCCATCTCCCAGCGGGGATCGGGTGCCCCCGGCGGCCGGCCCAGGTGCGAGGCCGCCACCACGTCGGCCCCCTCGTCCTGCAGCCGCCGCAACGTCGGCAGCGCGGCCGTGATCCGGAAGTCGTCGGCCACCGTGGCCTTGCCCCGCACGCCGATGTGCAGGGGGACGTTGAAGTCGACCCGCACCAGCACGCGTTGCCCGTCGAGGTCGGGCAGGTCCTCGAGCAGCGGAATGCCGTGCAGCGGGTCCATCGGCAGCGGGTCCATCGGCTCAGCCGCCTACCAGGAGGGTCAGATCGAGCAGGCGGTTCGAGTACCCCCACTCGTTGTCGTACCACCCGAAGACCTTGACCAGCGACAGCTCGTCGTTGACCGGCATGACCATGGTGAGCCCGGCGTCGAAGGTGCACGAGGCGGGCGACCCGACGATGTCGCTCGAGACGATCGGGTCCTCGGTGTAGTCCAGGACCCGGTCGAGGGGCGGCTTGGCCGCCGCCTCCGCGAACGCGGCATTGACCTCGGGGACGGACGGATTTCCCCGCACGACCGTGGTGAAGTCGGTGATGGAGCCCGCCGGCAACGGCACACGCAGCGACATGCCGTCGAGGCGCCCCTCCATGGACGCCATGACGAGGCTGGTGGCCGTGGCGGCGCCAGAGGAGGTGGGCACGATGTTCACCGCGCCGGCACGCGCCCGCCGCAGGTCCTTGTGGGTCAGGTCGAGGAGGTTCTGGTCGTTCGTGTAGGCGTGCACCGTCGTCATCAACCCGCTCACGATGTCGAAGGCGTCGTCCACCACCTTGACCATGGGCACGAAGCAGTTGGTGGTGCACGAGGCGTTCGAGACGACGATGTGCCTCTCGGGGTCGAAGTCCTCGTCGTTGACGCCGATCACGAAGGTGGCGTCGGCGTCCCTCGACGGCGCCGAGATCACCACCCGCTTCACCGAGCCGTGCAGGTGGCCGGCGGCGTCGGCCCGGCTGGTGAAGCGCCCCGTCGACTCGATCACCACGGTGGCGCCGAGCTTGTCCCAGGGCAGCTGCTCGGGCTCGCGCTCGGCCATGACCCGGATGCGCTGCTCGCCCACCAGGAGGTCGCTGCCCTCCACGTCGACCGGCACCGGCAGCCGCCCCTGCGTCGAGTCGTACCGCAACAGGTGCGCCAGCGTGGCGGGCGAGGTCAGGTCGTTGACCCCGACGACCTCGACGTCGGCGCCGGTGGCCAGGACGGCGCGCAGGAAGTTGCGGCCGATGCGCCCGAAGCCATTGATACCGACCCGCACCGTCATCTCGTGCCTTCCTCTCGGCGTCCCGGGCGACCTATGCCAGCAGACCCGACAGCGCCTGCGCCAGTTTGGCCGGGTTGTGCACCAGGGTGTTCTCCGCCGTCAAGGGCACGTCGAGGATCGTGACATCCGTCGCACCGATGCCCATACCCTGGATGCTGTCACACAGCACCACGTCCACCGTGACATCGTGCCTGGTCAGGGCCGCGATGTGGGCGGCGACGTCGTAGCCCCGGGTCTCGGGCACCTGTGGGCGCAGGTTGCAGACGTAGACGACCTGGGCCTTGGACGAGGCCACCGCCTCGGCGATGCCCTTCACCGCCACGGCGGCCAACACGCTGGTGAACAAGGAACCGGGGCCGATCACGATCTGGTCCGCCGCCGCGATGCGCTCCACCGCCAGGGGCGGCGGCTGGGCGTCCCCGGGCACCAGCGAGACCGTGCGGATGTCGCCCGTGCCCATGACGGCCACCTGCCCCGCCACCGTGCCCTGGGCCGACTCGGCCTTCAGCACGACGCGCTCCGTCGTGGCGGGCAGGACGTCCCCGTGGGCGCCGAGCAGCTGTGCCGCCTCCCGCACGCCGAGCACGAGGTCGCCGGTGGCGTCGATCAGCCCGGTCAAGATGAGGTTGCCCAGCGCATGCCCGGCCAGCTCGCCTTCGTCGAAGCGGCGCTCGAAGGCGGCGGCGAGCGCCGAGCCCTCGTCGGCCAGCGCCACCAGGCACTTGCGGAGGTCGCCCAGGGCGACCACGTTCAGCAGCTCGCGGAGCCGCCCGCTGCTGCCCCCGTCGTCGGCCACCGAGACGACGCCCGTGAGGGTGCCGGCGTAGCGCCGCGCCGCCTTCAGCGTGACGGCCGTGCCGTGGCCGCCCCCGATGGCCACCACCGAGGGCCGGGCGCCGCCGCTCACCGGTCGATGTCCCGGTGGAAGACCGACACGGCCTGGTTGTGGGCGCTCAAGCGCTCCGCCAGGGCGTGGGCCAGCGCGACCGAACGGTGCCGTCCGCCGGTGCAACCCATGGCGATGGTGAGGTAGGACTTCCCCTCCCGGATGAACGCCGGGAGGATGCTGGTCAGCAGGTCGTCCACCTTCTCGAGGAAGGCCTGCGACTCGGGCTGGCCGAGGACGTAGTCGCGCACGGGCTCGTCGAGCCCGCTGTAGGGCCGCAGCTCTTCGACCCAGAACGGGTTCGGCAGGAAGCGGCAGTCGAACACGACGTCGACGTCGAGCGGGATGCCGTGCTTGTACCCGAACGAGATCACCGACGTCTGCATGTGCGGGCTCTCGTCGTCGCCGAACGCCTCGAGGATGCGCAGCCGCAACTGGTTCGAGTTCAGCTCGCCCGTGTCGACCAGCAGGTCCGCCCGCTCCCGCACCGGCTCGAGCAGCCGGCGCTCGTCCGCGATCGACTCCTCCACGCCGCGGGCGGCCAACGGGTGCCGCCGCCGCGTGCCCTCGTAGCGGCGCACCAGGACGTCGTCGGGCGGCGTCCAGGAAGACGACCCGCACCCGCTTGTGGGTGGCCCGCAGCTCGTCGAGCACGTCGGGCAGGTCGTCGAAGTACTCCGGGCCCGTGTTGCTGCCACCCCGCCCGATGACGAGGGCCACCCGCTCGATGCCGGACCCGGGGCGGTCCACCATCTCGACCATCTTCATGATCAGGCCGGCCGGCAGGTTGTCGATGACGAACCAGCCCACGTCCTCCAGCGCCGCCGCCACCGTCGAGCGGCCCGCGCCGGACATCCCGGTCACCACCACGAACTCGCTCACGGCCGCACCGTCCTTTCGCCTCCAGGCTGGCGCACGGCGTCGTAGACGGCGAGCCCGACGCTGTCGGGCAGCCAGGAGAGGGCCTGGAGCTGCTCGAGCGACGCCGCCCGCACCGCGTTGACGCCGCCCAGCTCCTTGACCAGGCGAGCCTTGCGGCCCGGCCCCAGACCGGGGATGCCGTCGAGGATGCTCCGCGTCATCCGCTTGCCGCGCCGTTCGCGATGGAAGGTGATGGCGAAACGGTGCGCCTCGTCGCGCAGGCGCTGCAGCAGGTAGAGCGCGTCCGAGCCGCGCCGCAGGCGCACCGGGTCGGGCGACCCCGGGCGGTACACCTCCTCGAACTGCTTCGCCAGCGCCGCCAGCTCGACCTCGTCCTCGAGCCCGAGCTCGCGCACCACCCGCTCGGCCACCCCCAGCTGCCCCTTGCCGCCGTCGACCACGATCAGGTTGGGCGGTAGGCGAAGCGCCGCGGCCGGGCCTCCGCCGACTTCTCGGGCTCCTCCTTCAGGGCGGTGAGCCGGCGTGTCAGCACTTCCTCCATGGCGGCATAGTCGTCGTTTCCGGGGACGGACTTGACCTTGAAGCGCCGATAGTCCGCCCGCTTGGCCACGCCGTCCTCGAACACCACCATGGAGCCCACGTAGTCGGTTCCCTGCAGGTGGCTCATGTCGTAGCACTCGATGCGCAGCGGTGCCTCGCGCAGCGACAGCGCCGCCTGCAGCTCGGTCAGCGCCTTCGAGCGGGCGTTGTGGTCGGCCGCCCGGCGCAGCCGGTGGCGGGCCAGGTCCTCGCCGGCCGACCGCGTCACCGTCTCCTGCAGCGCACGCTTGACGCCGCGCCGGGGACGGCGATGTCGACCGGGCCGCCGCGGACGTTGCGCAGCCAGCTCTCGAGCAGCTCCCGGTCGGCCGGCTCCTCGGGGAGCAGCACCCGCCGGGGCACCTCGGCGCCGTCGGCCCCGTAGACCTGCGAGACGACGAGCGCCATGAACTCGGGGCCCGAGAGGTCCTCGACCTTCTCCGCCACGAAGCCGCGGTGCCCCACGACCCGGCCCCGGCGCACTCGGAAGATCTGCACCGAGGCCTCGAGCGGGTCCTCGGCCCGGCCCACCACGTCGAAGTCCTCGGCCCGATCGGACACCATCTGCTGGGTCTCGGCCGCCTTGTGGACGGCCACGATCCGGTCGCGCAGCCGGGCCGCCCGCTCGAATTGCAGCTCCTCGCTGGCGGCCAGCATCTCCGCCTCCAAGCGGGCCAGCACCGGCTCGGTGTCGCCCGAGAGGAACCCCATGAGGTCGTTGACGTAGCCGTCGTAGGCGGCGTGGTCGACCGCGCCGACGCAGGGCCCCGAGCAGCGCTCGATGTCGTAGAGGAGGCACGGCCGCCCGAGCCGTTCGTGTCGCTTGAACTTCGTGTCCGAGCACGTCCGCACGGGGAAGCTCCGCACCAGCAGGTCGAGGGTGGCCCTGATGGCGCCCGCGTTCCCGTAGGGGCCGAAGTAGCGGACGCCCTTTCGCTTGCGCCCGCGCACCACGGCGGGGCGGGGCCACTCCTCGTTCAGCGTGACGGCCAGCCAGGGGTAGCTCTTGTCGTCCTTGAGGCGCACGTTGTACCGGGGCAGGTGCGCCTGGATCAAGGAGTGCTCGAGGATCAGCGCGTCGACCTCGCTGTCCACCACCACCCACTCGACGTGGTCGGCCTGGGCCACCATCTGCGCCGTCCGGGGCGAGAGCTTGGCCGAGTCCTGCCAGTAATTGGGCAGGCGGTGGCGCAGCGACTTGGCCTTGCCCACGTAGAGGACCCGGCCCTCGGCGTCGTAGAACTGGTAGGAGCCCGGGGCGTCCGGAATGGAGCCGGTGGGCGGCCGATACTGCATCACGCCCACTCTCGCGCAGCTGCCGGTGCGGAGCGGTACACTGGCCGAGCCGGCCTGGTATCCGGCAGACAACCTCGCATCGAGGCCGACATACCCGCGGATGGGCGACCAGGCTGTCCCCGCCGGCCAGATCGATGCTCTCCCTCAAAGGGGGCAGACAAGATGCTCAGGCTCCAAGCGCCTCTTCCAGAGCGCTACAGCGGCGCGACCGACGACGAGCTGGCGGCCATGATCGAGGCCGCCAAGACCGAGCTCGGTTCCCGGCTGTTCGTCCTCGGCCACCATTACCAACGGGACGACGTCATGCGCTGGGCGGACGCCCGGGGTGACTCCTTCGGGCTGTCCCGGCTGGCCGCCGGCCAGACCGAGGCCGAGTTCATCGTCTTCTGCGGTGTCCACTTCATGGCCGAGTCCGCCGACGTGCTGACCGGCGACCACCAGAAGGTGGTGCTCCCCGACCTGAACGCCGGCTGCTCCATGGCCGACATGGCCGACATCGACCAGGTCGAGGAGGCCTGGGAGGACCTGGCCCGTGTCGTCGACGTCGAGCGTCTGGTCCCGGTGACCTACATGAACTCCGCCGCCGCCTTGAAGGCCTTCGTCGGTCGTCACGGCGGGGCGGTCTGCACCTCTTCCAACGCACGGGCGGTGTTGACCTGGGCCCTGCAGCAGGGCGAGCGCGTGCTCTTCTTCCCCGACCAGCACCTCGGCCGCAACACCGGCTTCGAGCTGGGCTACGGCGCCGACGACATGTCGGTCTGGAACCCCCGGCTGGCCCTGGGCGGGCTGACGGACCGAGAGGTCAAGGAGTCCGTGCTCCTGCTGTGGAAGGGCCACTGCTCGGTGCACCAGCGCTTCCGGCCCGAGCACGTCGAGGCCTTCCGGGCCGAGCACCCCGACGGGATCGTGATGATCCACCCCGAGTGCGCCCACGAGGTCGTCGAGCTGGGCGACGTCACCGGCTCGACCGATGCCATCATCCGGGCGGTGGCCGCGGCGCCCTCCGGTTCGGTGATCGGTGTCGCCACCGAGATCCATCTCGTCAACCGCCTGCACAACGAGTCCCCGGACAAGACGGTCGTCTGCCTCGATCCGCTCGTGTGCCCCTGCTCGACCATGTCGCGCATCGATCCGCCGCACCTGGCCTGGGTGCTCGAGGGTCTCGTCGAGGGCGAGGTGCGGAATCAGATCGTGGTCGAGCGCGACACCGCCGCGTGGGCCAAGGTGGCGCTCGAGCGGATGCTGGCCATCACCTAGGCATCCGTCACCCGCCATCCCCACCCCGGCCACCGGAGGCGCCCGTGCGCGACTATCCCCAGAACGTGATCCCGTCAACCACGTCGAGCCCGCGCCACGGCGAGTCCGCGCCGTGCTGGCCGGGCGCACCGTCGTCGACACGACCGGGGCCCGCTACGTGTGGGAGCACCCCTACTACCCGCAGTACTACATCCCTTTGGCCGACGTGGCGGACGGCACGCTCGTCGACGAGGGCACCACCGAAGAGACGCCCCGGGGGGACGTGCGGCATTTCGGCCTGGCGGGAGAGGGCGTCGAACGGCCACACGCCGCCCAGGTCCTCTCCGCCGCCAAGGTCGAGGGCCTCGACGACACCGTCCGCTTCGAGTGGTCCGCATTGGACGCCTGGTTCGAGGAGGACGAGCGCATCTTCGTCCATCCACGGAACCCCTACACGCGGGTCGACACGCTGCGCTCGACCCGGCGCCTCCGCGTGGAGTCCAAGGGCGTCGTGCTCGCCGAGTCCTCCTCGCCCGTCATGTTGTTCGAAACGGGCCTCCCGACCCGCTACTACGTGAACCAGACCGACGTCGACTTCACCCACCTCGTCCCGTCGGAGACGGTCACGTCCTGCCCCTATAAGGGCACCACGAGCGAGTACTGGTCGGCGCGCCCCGATGGCCGGGTCCATCCGGACGTCGCCTGGTCCTACCACTTCCCCCTGCGCGAAGTGCTCCCCATCGCGGGCCTCGTCGCCTTCTACAACGAGAAGGTCGACCTCTTCCTCGACGGCGCCGAGCTCGAGCGGCCGCAGACCCACTTCTCCCCCCGCCCCGACGCCGCGTAGGCAGCCGTTCCGGGCGTGCCACCGTCGGGATCGCAGTGGTCCTCTCCCTGATCTCGTGACCTGCGGGCCCCTCCGGCCCGCAGGAGGGGACGGTTCGAGCATCCGTGCTCGCAGGAGGCTCCCCGGCGCCACGCTGACCCGAGACGTCCACGGCACGTCCGGTTGGCGCGTCCTTCTGGTTCGTGCCCCCAATTCGAGCTCGAACTCCCCCCTCTCGAGAAGGAGCGTCATGACCTCGGCGTCCCCGTCCCGCCCTCAGCGCCCGCACCGCTCCCCCACCTGGATCAGCCGCTGGCTCCGGCCCCACGCCATCCGGGGCGGTCGTCACCGCGACGTGCAGGGCAGCGGCCTCCGAGCGGCGGTCCTCGGCAGTGGCGACGGCCTGATCACCAACATCTCGCTCGTTCTCGGCGTCGCCGGCGCGACCCCAGATGCCGCTGCCGTCCGGGTGGCCGGCGTGGCGAGCCTGCTCGCCGGGGCCTTCTCCATGGCAGCGGGTGAGCTCGTCTCGGTGAAGGCGCACGACGACCTCGTGCGGCACGAGGTCGACGTGGAGCGGAGCGAGCTGTCGGAGGATCCCTCCGGAGAGCAGCGAGAGCTCGCCGGCATGTACAGAGCCCAGGGTGTGCCCGCCGCCGACGCCGACACGGTGGCCCGCATCCTCATGGCCAATCCGAAACTTGCCCTCGACACGCACGCCAGATTGGAGCTCGGCGTCGACCCGAACGACACGGGATCCTCCCGGGAGGCCGCGGTGGCCTCGTTCTTCTCCTTCTCCACCGGCGCGCTCCTCCCGCTGTTGCCGTGGTTCTTCGCGACCGGGATGGCCGCGGTGCTCGGATCCGTGGTCATCGGTGTCGTGGCCGCTCTGGCCCTCGGGGCGGCCATCGGCACCTTCTCGGGCCAGAGCGTCTGGCGGACCGCCGGTCGACAGCTGCTGGCCGCTGTCGTTGCCGCTTCCGTCACGTACGGGGTCGGCCATCTCCTCGGAGGCTGAGGAGATGGCCGAGCGGAACCGCGCAACCGTGCGCCGGGGCTGGCCCGGGGAACGGGGCCGGGGCCGCTACTTGGCCAAGCCCAGGACGGGCTTGAGCACCTCGCCGGTGTGGCTGCCCGCCGTCTTGGCCACCTGCTCGGGCGTGCCTTCCGCCACGACGGTGCCGCCCTTGTTCCCGCCCTCGGGACCGAGGTCGATGATCCAGTCCGCCGTCTTGACCACGTCGAGGTTGTGCTCGATGACGACGACGGTGTTGCCCTGGTCCACCAGGCGTCCCAGGACGTCGAGCAGCTTGCGCGTGTCGTCGAAGTGGAGCCCCGTCGTGGGCTCGTCGAGGATGTAGAAGGTGTGCCCGGTCGGGCGCCGGCTGAGCTCGCTGGCCAGCTTGACCCGCTGGGCCTCGCCACCCGAGAGCGTCGGCGCCGGCTGGCCCAGGCGGACGTAGCCGAGGCCCACGTCGACCAGCGTCTGCATGTGGCGGGCGATGGGCGGCTGGCGCTCGAAGAAGCTCAGCGCCTCCTCGCACGACATGTCGAGCACGTCGGCGATCGTCTTGCCGCGGAACGTGATCTCGAGGGTGTCCCGGTTGTAACGCGCCCCGTGGCAGATCTCGCAGGGCACGTAGACGTCGGGCAGGAAGTGCATCTCGATCTTGATCGTCCCGTCGCCGGCGCAGGCCTCGCAGCGCCCGCCGCGCACGTTGAAGGAGAAGCGCCCCGGCTGGTAGCCGCGGACCTTGGCCTCGGCCGTCTGCGCGAAGAGCTTGCGGATGTGGTCGAAGACGCCCGTGTAGGTGGCCGGGTTCGAGCGGGGCGTGCGCCCGATGGGGGCCTGGTCCACGTCGACCACCTTGTCGAGATGGGCGATGCCCTCGACCTTGCGGTGCCGGCCCGGCAGCGCCTTGGCCCGGTGCAGGTGCTGCGCCAACGAGCGCAACAGGATGTCGTTCACCAACGTCGACTTGCCCGAGCCCGACACGCCCGTCACCGCGATGAAGCACCCGAGGGGAAACGAGACGTCGATGTCGCGCAGGTTGTGCTCGCGCGCCCCGCGCACCGTCACGACCTCGCCCGTGCCGGGGCGGCGGCGGGCCGGGACCGGGATCGACTTCTTGCCCGAGAGGTACTGGCCCGTGATGGACGCCTTGTTGGTCAGCAGGCCGCCACGACCGCTCACCGGGCCGGCGTGCACCACGGTGCCGCCGTGCTCGCCCGCCCCCGGGCCGATGTCGACCACGTAGTCCGCCGAACGGATGGTCTCCTCGTCGTGCTCCACCACGATGACCGTGTTGCCGAGGTTGCGCAGCCGCTCGAGGGTGCCGATGAGGCGCTGGTTGTCGCGCTGGTGCAGCCCGATGGAGGGTTCGTCGAGGACGTAGAGCACCCCGACCAGGCCGCTGCCGATCTGGCTGGCCAGGCGGATGCGCTGCGCCTCGCCGCCCGAGAGGGTGCCCGCCGAGCGGGCCAGCGAGAGGTAGTCCAGCCCGACGTCGAGCAGGAACTGCATGCGCTCGCGCACTTCCTTGAAGACGCGGTCGGCGATCATGTGCTCGCGCTCGGTCAGCTCGAGGTCCGCCATGGCCTCGACGGCGGCGGCGATGGAGAGGCTGCACAGCTCGTAGATGTTGCGGCCCCCGACGGTCACCGCCAGGGACTCGGGCTTGAGGCGGGCCCCCTTGCACTCGGGGCAGTCCACCTCGCGCATGTAGAGCTCGATCTGCTCGCGGGACCAGTCCGACTCCGACTCGCCGTGCCGCCGCTGCAGCCACGGGATGATGCCCTCGTAGTGCGCCTCGTAGGAGCGGGTGCGGTTGAAGCGGTTCTTGTAGGTGACGCGCACCGTCCGGTTGCCCGTGCCGTAGAGGACGAGCTTCTTGTCCTTGGCCTTGAGCGACTTCCACGGGGCGTCGAAGGAGAACCCACCGAGCGCGGCGACGCCCTGCTGGAGCCCGGTGAAGTACTCGCTGCGGGCCCCGGCCCACGGCGCCAGCGCCCCCTCGGCCAGGGACAGCGAGTCGTCGGGCACCACCAGCTCGGGGTCGACCTCGAACTTGGTCCCCAGGCCGAGACAGGCCGGGCAGGCGCCGTAGGGCGAGTTGAACGAGAAGCTGCGCGGGGCGGGCTCCTCGAAGCTGATGCCGCAGTGGGTGCAGGCCAGGTGCTGGGAGAAGGTGATGGCCTCGTCGTCCTCCCCGTCACCCGTCCCGTTCATCACGAGCACCTCGGCCGTCCCCCCGGTCAGCTCGAGCGCCGTCTCGATCGACTCGGTCAGGCGCTGGCGGACGTTGTCACGGCGGATGAGGCGGTCGACGACCACCTCGATGGTGTGCATCTCGTAGCGGGCCAGGGCCACCTCGGACCGGTCGGCCAGCTCGAGGGGGACGCCGTCGACCCGGACCCGGGCGAAGCCCTGCTTGGCCAGGTCGTCGAGCAGCGTGGAGTACTCGCCCTTGCGGCCCCGCACCACCGGGGCCAGGACCTGGAACCGGGTCCCTTCGGGGCAGCTCGAGCACCCGGTCGACGATCTGCTGGGGGGTCTGGCGCGCCACGGGCCGCCCGCAGATGGGGCAGTGGGGGTGACCGATGCGGGCGTAGAGGAGACGCAGGTAGTCGTAGACCTCGGTGATGGTCCCCACGGTCGAGCGGGGGTTGCGGGAGGCCGACTTCTGGTCGATGGAGATGGCCGGCGAGAGGCCCTCGATGAAGTCCACGTCGGGCTTGTCCATCTGGCCCAGGAACTGGCGGGCGTAGGCCGAGAGCGACTCGACGTAGCGGCGCTGGCCCTCGGCGTAGATGGTGTCGAAGGCCAGGGAGGACTTTCCCGACCCCGACAGCCCGGTGAAGACGATCAGCCTGTCCCGGGGCAGGTCGAGGGAGATGTCGCGCAGATTGTGCTCGCGGGCCCCGCGAACGACCAGACGGTCGGCCATCCGGTGAGGATACCGGTGGGGTGTGTCACACCCGACCGGACCTACTCGAAGACCAGGTCCTCGTCGCCCCAGTAGGCGTCCACGGCCGCGATCAGCCCCTCGTCGGTGACGGTGAAGATCTCCACCCCTCGGATGTGCATGGTCGAGCCACCCTCCATGCTCACCGTGATGTGGAAGGTGATGGCGGCCCGGTCGCCCACCGGGTGCACCTCGACGGCCTCGAAGGCCAGGGCCTCGCAGGCGTCGTAGGAGCGCTGGATGAAGTCCCGTATGGCCTGGCGCCCCACGTTGGGCGGCGTGGGGTACGGGTCGACCTGCACGGCGTCGGGGGTGAAGAGGGCGGCGTAGGCCTCGGCATCTCCCGTGCTGATGGTCGCCGCGTAGCGGGCCACGACCTCGCGGAGCTCTGTGGTGGTGGGCATGGCCGTACGCTACCCAGCGGTGGCCGGGCCCGGCCGGTGCTCGTCCCTACACTGCTGGTCGTGCCGGCCCGACCCCGCCTCTTCATGATCGGGAACGCCCACATCGACCCCATGTGGATCTGGGACTGGGACGAGGGCATGCACGAGGTCCTCCAGACGTTCCGGGCCGCCGTCGAGCGCCTGGACGAGGACCCCGATCTCTGCTTCACGGCCAGCTCGGCCAGCTACTACCGCTGGGTCATGGAGACCTCTCCCGAGCTGTTCGCCCGCATCCGCGAGCTGGTGCGCGCCGGGCGCTGGGTGGTCACCGGCGGCCAATGGGTCGAGCCGGACTGCAACCTGCCCTCGGGCGAGTCGGTGTGCCGGCAGCTCCTCTACGGTCAGCGGTTCCTGGCCCGGTACCTGGGCGTCACCGCCACCGTCGGGTACAACGTCGACTCCTTCGGGCACGCCGGCACCCTCCCCCAGCTTCTGGCGGCCGCGGGCATCCGCGCCTATGTGTTCATGCGCCCCGGTCCCGAGGAGAAGGACATCCCCTCGCCCGCCTTTCGCTGGCGGGGCACCGACGGCACCGAGCTCCCCGCCTACCGGATCCCCTACGACTACTCCACCCGCGGCGGAACCGAGGACGAGCTGCTGCGCCGGCGGGCGGACGAGCTGCTGGCGCGGAGCGACGAGCTGGGCCTCCCCCTCATGGCCTTCTTCGGGGTGGGGGACCACGGCGGCGGGCCCACCCGGCTGGCCATGGCGACGGTGCACGCACTGGCGGCTGAGCGCGGTGGCGCCGTCGGCTTCGGCGACCCCGCGGGCTACTTCGCCGCGCTGGACGCCGCGCTGGACGCCGCGGCCGGGCGGCGCCGTCGCGCTCCCCGCGGTCGAGGGGGAGCTCCAGTGGCACGCCGTCGGCTGCTACTCGGCCCGCGCCGACCTCAAGCTCGCCAACGCCCGGGCCGAGGACGCGCTGGTGGCGGCCGAGAGCCTGACCGAGCTGTGCCGGCTGTTCACCGGCGAGGCCGCCGACGTCCGCCGCGAGCTGTCCGAGGCCTGGGAAGGCGTGCTCTTCGCCCAGTTCCACGACGCCCTGGGCGGCACCTGCACCGACCGCGCCACGCAGGCCGTGCACGCGCTGCTGGTCTCGGGCGCGGCGCGGGCCGAACAGGTGGCGGTGCGAGCGGTGCACCGACTGGCCGAGCAGGTCGACACCTGGGCCGAGGGCGCGGCGACGGCCGAGGGGATCGAGAGCGCGATCGACGGGCTGCCGGTGCCGATGCTCGTGTGCAATCCGCACTCGTGGCCCATCACCACCGCGGTCTCCCTCCCCCACCCCGTCGCCGTGGCGACGGACGCCGACGGGCGACGGGTGGCGGTGCAGCAGATCCCCTCGGGCGAGGTGACCTACAGCCCGACGCGCAGCCTCCTCCAGGTCACCGTGCCACCCCTCGGCTACCGGCGCTACTGGCTCCACGTGGCCGACGCCGGGGCCGGCACACCCGGCGCCGGCGAGGAGCCGGCGGGCGTGGCCGAGGGCGAGGTGCTCGGCAACGGCCTGCTGCGCCTGGCCGTGGACCGGCACACCGGGGCGCTGGTCAGCATGGTCACGACGGGCGGGGACCTGCGCGGCGGGGACCGAGCTGCTGCGCGGCGGCGTGCGGCCGGTCGTCGTGGCCGACGACAGCGACACCTGGTCGCACGGCGTCGACCGTTACGCCGGTGCCGAGGAGGCGCCGACGCTGCTCTCGGTGGGCGTGGTGGAGGAGGGCCCGGTCCGGGCCACCGTGCGCAGCGTGTGGTCCTTCGGCGAGGGACGGACGACGGTCGCCCAGGACGTCTCCCTCTACGAGGGCCGCCGCCTGGCCGAGGTCTCCCTCGAGGTCGACTGGCACGAGGCGCACCGGGTGCTGAAGCTCGTCGTCCCGCTGGCGCTGGACGAGCCCGCCGCCCTGGCGGGCGCCCCGTACGGGTCGGTGACGCGCCCGTGCTCGGGCCACGAGGAGCCGATGGTGCACTGGGTCGACCTCACCGACGCCGCCGCCGGCTGGGGCCTGGCCTGCACGGCCGAGGGCGCCGGCGGCTACGACGCCCTGGGCTCGACGCTGCGCCTCACCGTGCTGCGCAGCCCGCGGGTGGCGGACCACGGGCTCGGCTGGGGCGCCGACGACCCTGTCGGCTACCCGGTCACGGACCAGGGGCGCCACCGCCGGCGCTACGGCCTGGTGCCCCACGCCGGTCCCGCCACGGCCGCCCAGCTGCCGCGGCGCGCCGTCGAGCACCGGGCGGTGCTGCCGGTGGTGCTCGACACCTGGCACCACGGCCGGCTCGGGCCCGAGGGGTCGGCGGCCCGCCTGGAGGCCGACGGGGTCGTCATGCCGGTCCTCAAGCGGGCCGAGGACGGGGGCGGCACCGTCGCCCGGCTGTGGGAGGTCGCCGGCCGGCGCGAGCGGGTCCGCCTGCATCTGGGGACCGGCCCGGACGGGCCTCGTCCCGCCTGGGCGGGCGAGCTCGGGCCCCACGAGGTCCGTACGGTCTTCGTCCCGGACGGGGACCCCGCCCGGTCACGCACGGTCGGGATCCCCGAGCTCGACGTGCACCCCCCGGCCAAGGCCGACTTCGCCGGCCTGGTGACGCGTCACCCGGACCTCGGGGCCGTGGTGGGCCAGGTGGAGGCCGCTCTCTCGCTCCTGGCCCGGACCGTCGAGGACGGGGGCACGATCTACGTCGGGGGCAACGGCGGCAGTGCGGCCGACGCCGAGCACATCGTGGGCGAGCTCATGAAGGGCATGGAGCACCGCCGCCCGCTCGACGCGCCGGGGCGCGCCTCGCTGCGCCGGCAGGCGCCGCACTCGATGGGGGACGAGGCCGACTACCTGGCCGAGCGCCTGGAGGGCGCGCTGCGCGCGGTCTGTCTGACGAGCCAGACCGGCCTCCTCTCGGCCATCGCCAACGACACCGCCGGCGACATGGGCATGGCCCAGCAGCTCTACGGGTACGGCCGGCCGGGCGACCTCTTCTGGGCCCTCTCGACGTCGGGAAGGTCGCGCAACGTCGTGCTGGGCGCCCTGGCGGCGCGTGCGTCGGGCCTGCGCGTCCTGGCGTTGACCGGAGCCGCCGGCGGCCGCCTCGGCGGCCTGGCCGACGCCTGGGTGGCGGTGCCCGCCACCGAGGTCGCGGCGGTCCAGGAGCTGCACCAGCCGATCTACCACGCGCTCTGCGCCGCCCTCGAGGAGCGCTACTGGCCGGCGGGCGGCGGCACGGCGGCCCGGCGGCACCCCGGGACGTTCGGCCCTAGGCCGGGGGACCCCCCGCTGTAACGATTCGGTTGCGTGGGACCGGACCAGGCGTTGGACGAGCAGCACGCCGTGGTGCTCGAGGTCCCCCCGCTCGAGGCGTCCTCGGTCGAGCTGGACGGGGTCTCCAAGAGGTTCGGTGACGTCGCCGCCCTGCGCGAGGTGACCCTCGACGCGCGGCCCGGCGAGTTCCTGGTCCTCCTCGGCCCGTCGGGATGCGGCAAGTCCACCGTGCTGCGGCTCATCGCCGGGCTGGAGGCGCCCACCGCCGGCGCCATCCGCATCGGCGGGCGCGCCATGAACCGGGTCGTGACCAAGGACCGCGACGTGGCCATGGTCTTCCAGAGCTACGCCCTCTACCCGCACCTCAACGTCCGCAAGAACATCGAGTTCCCGCTCCGGTCGCGCGGCGTGCCACGCGACGAAATCAAGGAGATCGTGCCCCGCGTGGCGACGAGCCTCCGACTCGACGGGTTGCTCGGTCGCAAGCCGGCGGCCCTCTCGGGTGGGCAGCGCCAGCGGGTGGCCCTGGCGCGCGCGCTCGTCCGCCGCCCCAAGGTCTTCCTCATGGACGAGCCGCTGTCCAACCTCGACGCACAGCTCCGGGTCGAGATGCGGGCCGAGTTGGTCGAGCTGCACCGCCAGCTCGGCATCACCATCCTCTACGTCACGCACGACCAGATCGAGGCGATGACGATGGGACAACGGATCGCCATCTTGAAAGACGGCGTGCTCCAACAGCTCGACACACCCGAGCAGGTCCGGGACGCCCCCGCCAACGCCTTCGTGGCCAGCTTCGTGGGCAGCCCGCCCATGAACATCTTGTCCGGTGCGATCGTCGGGGCGGGGGAACGCCTCACGGTGCAGACCGCCGCCGGCCGCGTCACGCTGCCCCCGGCCGAGGCGGCGACGGTGTGCCGGCTGGCGCTCGACACCGTCATCGTCGGGGTGCGACCCGAGGACCTGCGCGTCGAGCACGACGGCCCCCTCGCGGCAACCGTGAGCCTCGTCGAGTCCATGGGGCGACTCCAGCACCTGACCTGTCGGCTCGAGGACGGCCGACTGATCAGCGTGCAGGGCCCGGAGCAGGCGGGCCTCGAGGTCGGTGATCGCATCGCGCTCTCGGTCGTCGGACCCGTGCACCTGTTCGACCCCGGGACGCAGGCACGGCTCTCCTGAGCGGACCCCACGGGGGTTCGAAACGGGACCTTTTCCCCTGTTGGGGTGCCCGGGCCTCCCGGAAGATGACTCCGTGATCAGGTGGCACGTGCGGCGCAACGGACCGGCGAGGGCGACCGCACTGGCCGCGCTGTCGTGCTTGGTGGTCGCGGGAGTGGGGTGGAGCGCACCCGGGGCCGCGTCCGCCGCCAGCCCGTCGGTGACACTGACGGTGGCCTACTGGAGCGGCTTCAATCCGGCCGGGACCAACATCATGCCGGCGTGGATCGACGCGGCCGCCAAACAGCTGCAAAAGACGTACCCCAACGTCAAGGTGGTGGGCGACGAGATCACGACGAGCTCGGAATCCGAGTACTACTCGAAGCTCGACCTCACCGAGCGCAGCGCGCGCACGGTGCCCGACGTGGTCTTCGAGGACTCCTTCCTGATCGGTTCCGATGCCAGCGCCGGCTTCCTGCGACCCCTGCCGCAGCTGAAGAGCTGGTCGGGCTGGTCGGCCTACTACCCCGCCATGAAGAGCATCGTCACCTACGACGGCACGGTCTACGGAGCGATGAACAGCAGCGACGTGCAGCTGATCTACTACAGCCACAAGCTCTTCAAGCAGGCCGGGCTGCCGGCCACGTGGCAGCCGCACAGCTGGGCCGACGTGCTCTCCGCCGCCCGCGCCATCGCGCGCAGCGACCACGGTGTCGTCCCGCTGTGGGTCTACACCGGGCAGGCGGTCGGGGAGGCCTCGTCCTTCCGCGGCTTCGAGGTGTTCCTGAACGGGACCAAGGACCGCCTCTACGACTACGGCACCCACAAGTGGGAGATCTCCGGTCCCGGCTTCACCGCCACCTGGAAGCTGCTGGCGCAGATGCAGCCGATCGAGGAGCCCGAGTCGATGTGGTCCAACCCCCTGGCCGACGCCACCGTCGATCTCTCCCTCATCCCCCACCAGCAGGTCGGTATCGTCTTCGACGGCAGCTGGGTCGCCACCGCGTTCGTGCCCGGCGGCCTGCAGCCGTGGCCCGGCTTCTTCAGCGCCTACGGGGAGGCGGCGCTGCCCACCCAGACCGGAGCGGCACCCGGGACCACGAACCAGTCGGGTGGCTGGGCCCTCTCGGTGCCGAGCCTCGCCCCCCACCCCAGCCTCTCGCAGGCGTTCGTCGAGGACGCATCCTCGGCCCCGCTGCTGGCGTCCTTCGACCCGGCCTCGGGCAACCTGCCGCCGCGGACCGACGTCTTGATCCAGCCGGCCTGGCAGGCGTCGGTCAAGGTGAACCCGGTGTCGCGTTTCGCCTCGGCGCAGCTCCCCGTCACCACGTTCCGGCCCAACCTCCCGGCCTACGTCCAGGTCTCCAACGTGATCCAGCAGCTGACCGGCGAGATCTCCCTGCGCACGATCACCCCCGCCCAGGCCGCCGCCACCTACGCGAGCCAGGTGACCCAGATCGTCGGCTCGGGCAACGTCGAGCGCATGAAGCAGTGAGCCAGGTCGTCGACCTGAGCCCGGGCGTCCCCGAGGACGAGCCGGGCGCACCGCTCCTGGCGCCGGTCGACACCAGGAACGTCACCGTCGAGACCCCGCTTCGCCGCCGGTTGACCGGCCTCACCATGGTGGCCCCCATGCTCGTCGTGGTGCTCGTCTTCATGGGCTGGCCGGCCGTGTGGACCTTCGTGCTCTCCTTCACCAATATGACGGTCACCGGCCCGACCGCCACCCACTACCAGTTCATCGGCCTCGCCAATTACCGCCAGCTCTTCTCGTCGGGCAGCGGCCTGGTCGACTCCATCTCCAAGAGCATCTACTACCTCGTGGTCTCGGGCTACCTCGGACAGGCCGTACTCGGCTTCCTGCTCGCCTACTTCCTCTCGCGGTCGGCCTACGCCGTACGTGCCGTCGTCGGCGCCATCGTCATCGTGGCGTGGCTCATCCCCGAGATCGTCACCTCCTACATGTGGTTCGTCCTCCTCAGCGACGGGGGCGTGCTGCAGCAGGGCTACCACCTGTTCGGCCTGAACTACCAGAGCTGGCTCGTGACCAACCCCATGCTGGCGGTGAGCCTCGCCAACGCCTGGCGAGGGGCCGCCTTCTCGTTCCTCCTCTTCTCGGCTGCGCTCGACGGCATCCCCACCGACCTGATCGACGCGGCCGAGGTGGACGGCGCCGGCGCGTGGCGCCGGCTCACCCGCCTCACCATCCCCCTCGTCTCGGCCGCCATCGTCGTCGACCTGGTCATCATCACGCTGGCCACGCTCAACGACTTCTCGCTCATCTACGCCATGACGGGCGGCGGCCCCGGCAACGCGTCCAACGTCCTCTCGGTCTTCATGTACCGCCAGGCCTTCTCCAACTACGAGCTCGCCTACGGCACGGCCATCGCGGTCGTCCTGCTCCTCATCGGGGCGGTGCTGGCCGCGGTCTACATCCGTCTGCTGCGGCGACAGGGCTCGCTGGCGGAGATGCGCTAGGTCTCGGCCATGGCTCCCCGCAACGACCGGGCCGGCGTCCTCGTCCCCTCGCTCGCCATGTCGATGGTGGGCGTCATCTTCTTGGTGCCGTTCGTGTGGCTGGTGGTGACCGCGTTCAAGACGCATGGCAATCTCACCATCGGGGGCGGCGGCCCGATCACGCTCAAGAATTTCCAGAGCGTGCTCCACGGCAGCTTCCTCTCCGCGCTGGGCAACTCCATGTACCTGGCCGTGGGCACGACGGTGCTCACCACCGTCATCGGCATCGTCGCCGCCTACCCGCTGTCCCGTTACCGTTCCCGGGTCCAGATCTGGTTCGTCTACGCCCTGGCCTTCATGGCCTCGCTGCCCATCATCGCCCTGATGATCCCGACCTACGACTTCTACGTGACGGCCAACTTCATCAACTCGAAGTTCTGGACCGTGTGGTTCCTCACCGCGACCTCACTCCCCTTCGCCACGTGGGTCGGCCGCTCCTTCATCGACGCCGTTCCGATGGAGCTGGAGGAGTCGGCCTGGATCGACGGCAACTCGCGCTTCGGCTCGCTGCGCCGCATCGTGCTGCCCCTGGTCATCCCCGGACTGTGCGTGATCGCGGTGTACACGTTCGTCAACGCCTGGGGGAACTTCTTCGTGCCCCTGATCCTCTTGTCCGGGAACAACGAGCCGGCCTCGGTGACGATCTACGGCTACTTCAGCGAGTACGGAGTCAACTACGGGCAGGTGGCCGCCTTCGCCATCCTCTACTCGCTGCCCCCGGTACTGCTCTACCTCCTGGTGACGAAGTGGGTCGGGGCAGGCTTCTCGCTGGGCGGCGCCATCAAGGGATGATTCCCTTCCACGAGCGCCCCGACCGTCAGCCCGGGATGGACGCCCGGAGCTCCGCGATCTCGTCCCGCAGCAGGGCCGCCTCCTCGTAGCGCAGCTCGGCGGCGGCCGCCCTCATCTCGGACTCGAGCTGCGTCATCAGCTCCATCGCCGCGGCCGGCGTCGAGGCGTCCCCCTCGGCCAGCAGCGGGGCGCGGCGGTTGCCCCGGACGGCCGCGTTCTTGCGCACCTCGGCCCGGCTGCGTCCGGCCTTGGCCACGCCGCCGCTGGTGCCGCGCAGCCGCTCGAGGATGTCGGTCACCGACTTGCGGATGGTCTGGGGGTCGATCCCGTGCTCGCGGTTGTAGGCGATCTGGCGCTCGCGACGGCGCTGGGTCACCGAGACGGCCTCCCGCATGGAGTCGGTCACCGTGTCGGCGTACAGGACGACCATGCCGTCGACGTTGCGGGCGGCCCGTCCCATGGTCTGGATCAGCGAGGAGGCGGAGCGCAAGAAGCCCTCCTTGTCGGCGTCGAGGATGGCGACGAGCGCCACCTCGGGCAGGTCGAGGCCCTCGCGCAGGAGGTTGATGCCGACCAGCACGTCGATGGTGCCGAGCCGGAGCTCGCGCAGGATCTCGATCCGCGTGATGGTGTCGATGTCCGAGTGCAGGTACTGCACCCGGACCCCGGCGTCGGCCAGGTAGTCGGTCAGGTCCTCGGCCATCTTCTTGGTCAGCGTCGTCACCAGGACGCGCCCGCCGGCCTCCACCGTGCGAGCGATGCGGGCGAGCAGGTCGTCCACCTGGCCCTTGGTGGGCATGATCGTCACCTCGGGGTCGACCAGGCCGGTGGGCCGGATCACCTGCTCGACGATCTGGTCCGAGTGCTCGAGCTCGAAGGGTCCCGGAGTCGCCGAGACGAACACGGCCTGGGGCACCCGCTCGACGAACTCGTCGAAGCGCAGCGGCCGGTTGTCCTTGGCCGAGGGGAGGCGGAAGCCGTGCTCGACGAGCACGTCCTTGCGGGAGCGGTCGCCGGCGTACTGCCCGTGCAGCTGGGGGACGGCGACGTGGCTCTCGTCGATCACGCACAGGTAGTCCTTGGGGAAGAAGTCGAGCAGCGTGTAGGGGGTCTCCCCCGGTGCCCGCCCGTCGAGATGCCGGCTGTAGTTCTCCACCCCCGAGCAGACGCCCGTCTCGGCCAGCATCTCGAGGTCGTGCTCGGTGCGGACCCGGAGGCGCTGTGCCTCGAGCAGCTTTCCCTCCTGCTCGAACTCCTGCAGCCGCTCGCGCAGCTCCACCTCGATGGTGCCGACGGCGCGCTGGATGATCTCGTCGCCGGTGACGTAGTGCGTGGCGGCGTAGACCGCCACGTCCTCCATCTCCTCGCCCATCTCCCCGGTCAGCACGTCGAAGGGCACGATGCGCTCGATGGTGTCGCCGAACATCTCCACCCGGAGCGCCTGCTCCTCGTAGGCGGGATGGATCTCCACCGTGTCGCCCCGGGCCCGGAAGGTGCCGCGCACCAGGTTCACGTCGTTGCGGGCGTACTGGAGGTCGACCAGGCGGCGCAGCACGTCCCGCTGGTCGAGCTGCTCGCCGACCGCGAGCCCCAGGATCCGGTCGCGGTACTCGTCGGGCGAGCCCAGGCCGTAGATGCAGGAGACCGAGGCCACCACGATCACGTCCCGCCGCATGAGCAGGGACGACGTGGTGGCGTGGCGCAGCCGGTCGATCTCGTCGTTGATGGACGAGTCCTTCTCTATGTAGGTGTCGGTCGTGGGCAGGTACGCCTCGGGCTGGTAGTAGTCGTAGTAGGACACGAAGAACTCGACGCGGTTCTTCGGGAAGAGCTCACGCAGCTCCGAGGACAGCTGGGCGGCCAGCGACTTGTTGGGCTCGATGATGAGCGTCGGCCGTTGCACCTGTTCGATCATCCAGGCGATGGTGGCGGTCTTCCCCGAGCCGGTGATCCCCTGCAACGTCTGGTAGCGGTCGCCGCGCCGGACGCCCTCGGCGAGGCCGGCGATGGCCCCGGGCTGGTCCCCCGAGGGCTGGAACGGGGAGATGACCTCGAATTCGGGCATGGCTCCTCGAGGCTACCCGGGGGGTGTGACCGTTCAGGCGTGCGCCCGGCGCTCGACCGCGGCGGCGCCCAGCCAGTCCCACAGCTCGGCCACCTCGGCCTCCAGCATGGACAGGTCGCCCGAGTTGTCGACGACGTAGTCGGCCTCCTTGAGCCGCTCCTCCCGGGAGATCTGGGACCGGATGCGGGCCTCGGCGTCCGCCCGGTCGAAGCCGCGCTGGGACACCAGGCGCTCGAGCGCGACGTCCGTCGGGCAGTCCACCACGACCACCTTGTCCAGCCCCACCGTGTCGCGGTGCACGGCGGTCAGGAGCGGGATGGCCAGGATGACGATGTGATCGGTGTCCTCGAGCGCGTGGCGCGCCTCGATCATGGCGACGCCGATGGCCGGGTGCGTGATGGCGTTGAGCTCCAGCCGGGTCTCCTCGTCGGCGAAGGCCACGGCCGCCAGCGCCTTGCGGTCGATGGTCCCGTCGGGTGCGAGGATGCCCGGTCCGAAGCGATCGATCAGCGGCTGGTAGGCGGGGCCGCCGGGCGCCACCACGTCGCGGGCCACCTGGTCGGCGTCGATGAGCACGGCGCCCCGTTCGACCAGCAGGTCGGCCACGGCCGACTTGCCCGAGCCGATGCCGCCGGTCAGGCCGACGGCCAGCATCAGCCGGCGGCCTCCCGGCGCGGCGCCCGGGCGACGGCGAACAGGACGAGGGTCGTGTCGTCGGGATCGTCGGTGACGAACCAGTCGTCGGCGGTGATGCCCGTCGACGCCCCCGGTGTCCTGCCGGGCCACCAGCCGGTAGGCCAGGGGCAGGAGCCTCGTGTACGCCCACACGTACCACCCGTAGGGCACCCGGTGCCGCAGGTCGAACGCGTCGAGCCGGAGCAGCTTGTTGGCCCGGATGCGACGGGCCTCGATGTCGGCCTTCACGTCCGGGGAGGCATCGACCCCGCCGAGCCACACGTCACCGAAGTGGCGCCCGAGCATCGCCCGCAGCTCGGTCCGTTCGAACAGATGACGGTGGAACGGGTTCTCGAAGTCCGCCGGCTTGTTCGGGGTGAGCACACAGGCGAGCCCGTCGTCCTTGAGCACCCGGGCCAGCTCGGCCACGTGGGCCTCGGGCTCGGTGAAGTGCTCGATGAGATGGGACGAACACGCCCCGTCGAAGCTGGCGGCCCGCAAGCCCAGATCGAGCGCGTCCATCTGGGCCACCCGGAGGCCGTCGGGGCCGTAGCGGGCGGCGGCCGTCGCGACGGCGTCGGAGCGAGTAGTCGACGCCGACGACGTCGCAGCCCGGGCGGAGGAACCTCGCCGACTCGAAGCCCTGCCCGCAGCCGACGTCGAGGATGCGCCCCGTTCCGATGCGGTCCAGGACGGCGCGATAGCCGGCCTCGTGCAGCGCCAGCAGGGAGTCGGGGGTCACCCCCTGCTGGGGTCGCTCGCCCGTGAGGCGGCTCTTGGTGCTGGTGGCCACGGGCGCCTCCCTTCGCGTGACACGCCGGGGTGGCGCTGCCTGCTTACACTACCCGGCGACCTTCTCGGCCCCTCTTCATGACCACCACCCCCACCGTCACCGCCCCCCGGGCGCGGCATGCGAACCGGCAAAGACGGAGGCCGCTCCTCGGGACCGGCGGGCGCTGGTGGTGGATCGGCGGGGCGGTCGTGGTGGCCGGCTTCGCCTACGTCCCGCTGCTGGCGGTGCGGCCCGGCGTCGTCACCCCGGACACGAAGACCTACCTCTATCTCGATCCGACCCGGTTCCTCAGCCAGGTCGCGTTCATGTGGAACCCCACGGTGGGTCTCGGGACGGTCACCCACGAGTACATCGGCTACCTGCTGCCGATGGGGCCGTTCTTCGCCGCCTTCCACCTGGTCGGCGTGCCCGTCTGGGTGGCGCAGCGCCTGTGGCTCGGCTCGATCCTCTTCGCCGCCGGGCTCGGCGTCCTCTACCTGTCGCGCATCCTCGGGCTGCGCGGCCCGGGGCCGGCCGCCGCCGCGCTGGCGTACATGCTCTCGCCCTACTTCCTCCAGTACGCCGGCCGGATCTCGGTCATCCTGCTGCCCTGGGCCGGCCTGCCCGTCATGCTGGGGCTCACCATCGTGGCCCTGCGCCGGGGCGGGTGGCGCGAACCCGCCCTCTTCGCCGTCGTCGTGGCGCTCGTGAGCGGCATCAACGCCAGCTCCATCATCTACGTCGGCGTCGCCCCCGTCCTGTGGCTCCTCTACGCGGTGGTGGTGCTGCGCGAGTCGACCTGGCGGCGCGGCGCTGGGGACGGGACTGCGCATCGGCATCCTGACCCTCGGTGCCTGCCTGTGGTGGATCGGCGGGCCTCGAGGTCGAGGCGGCCTACGGCGTCAACGTCCTCAAGTTCACCGAGACGGTCCCCTCGACCTCGGCCACCTCCAACCCGGCCGACATCTTCCGCGGCCTCGGCTACTGGTACTTCTACGGCACCGACCACACCGGCCCGTGGACCAACGCGGCCATCCGCTACACCCAGGACATCGCCCTGCTGGCGACCTCGTACGCCGTACCGGTGCTGGCGCTGGTGGCGGCGGCGTTCGTGCGCTGGCGCGAGCGCGCCTATTTCCTGCTGCTCCTCTTCGTGGGCCTGGTGCTCTCGGTGGGGCCCTTTCCCTTCTCCAACCCCACGGTGATCGGACGCCAGCTCAAGGCCTTCATGACGGACACGACGGCGGGCCTCGCCCTCCGCTCGACCGATCGGGCCACCCCGCTCGTGCTGCTGGCGCTGGCCATGCTGCTCGCCAGCGGCCTCACGGCGCTGTGGAACCGCGTCTCGGTCGCCGGCCTGGTCACCGCGGTGCTGGTGGCGGGGCTCATCGTGGCCAACAACCCCTCCCTCTTCCTCGGCGACACCATCGCCAACAACTTCACACAGCCCGCCGCGCTGCCCTCCTACCAGGTGGCGGCGATCAACCACCTCAACGCGACCCACCCCGGCACCCGGGTCTTCGCCATCCCGGGCAACGACTTCTCCGCCTACCGCTGGGGTGACACCGTCGACACGCCCCAGCCCGCGCTGCTCAACCGGGACTTCGTGACCCGGGAGCAACAGGTCATGGGCTCGATCGCCACCGCCGACACGCTCTACGCGACCGACGAGCCGCTCCAGGACGGCACGGCCAACATGAACGCACTGGCGCCGATGGCCCGCCTGATGGGGGCGGGGGACCTCATGGTGGAGTACGACCAGCAGTACGAGCGCTACGGGGTGCCCCAACCCCAGCTCCTCGCGCTGCAGCTCGCGGAGACGCCGCTCGGCCTGACCGACCCGGTGTCCTTCGGCTCGCCGCGACCCAACGTGTCAATCGACTCGACCCTGAACGAACAAGACCTCTCGGTGCCGGGCAACATCGGCTGGCCCTCCCCCATCGTCACCTACACCGTGCCCAACCCGCGTCCCCTGCTCCGGGGCGAGTCGGACACGGGGGCCATCGTCATGGAGGGCGACGCCACCGGCCTCAACAACCTCGCCGGTCTCGGGCTCTTGAACACCGACAGCGCCGTCTACTACTCCGGCACGCTGGCCAAGGACCCGTCCCGCCTGCACGCCCTGGCCGCTCAGGGGGCCCAGCTCGTCCTCACCGACACCAACCGCAAGCAGGCGTTCCGCTGGGACACACTCACGGCCAACGCCGGCTACACCGAGACGCCCGAGGACGACCCGGCCAAGACCGACCTCAGCGACAGCCCCATCGAGCTGTTCCCGGGCACGACCATCTCGAGCAAGACGTACGCGACCTACGTGGGGGCGGTCAACGTGACGGCCAGCAGCTACGGCAACTCGGTCTCCTACACGCCGGAGGACGCGGCCTACAGCGCGATCGACGACAACCTCGACACGGCGTGGATCACCGGCACCTTCGTGCCCGACCCGGCCGGCCAGTGGTGGCAGGCGCAGCTGACGAATCCCGTCACGACCAACCACATCACCCTGGTCCAGCCCCAGCGCGGCGACCGCGCCCGCTGGGTGTCGGCCGTCACCCTCACCTTCGACGGCAAGGACCCGGTGCGCGAGGACCTGACCTCCGCCTCCCACCTGACCGGCGGCCAGACCGTGACCTTCCCGTCGCGCACGTTCCACACCTTGCGGGTGACCATCGACGGCACCACCGACGACACGGCGCCGCCCACCTCGGCCTCCGCCGTCGGCTTCGCCGAGGTCGAGATCCCCGGCGTCTCGGTGCACCAGGTCATCCAGATGCCCACCCAGATGCTCACCACGCTGGGGGCCTCCTCGCTGGCCGATCGCCTGACCGTCGTGATGACGCGCGACCGCACCTCCCAGTTCCCGCCGCGCAGCGACCCCGAGACGACGATCACCCGTTCCTTCACGCTGCCCACCGCCCGCACCTTCACGCTGTCGGGCGCGGCCAGCCTGTCGGCCCTCATCCCCGACGACGAGATCGACCGGCTCGTGGGGCGCACGCCCGCGGCGTCGACCGACCTCGCCGACGCGTACTCGTCGGGCCGGCTGCCCGGCGACCTCCACGGCCACCGCCTCGGCCACGCTCGACGGGAACTCCTCGACGGCCTGGATGCCCGGCCTCGGCACCAACGCGCAGATCGGCGCCTCGCTCACCTACGACCTGACCAAGCCGCGGACGCTGACCGGCCTCACGCTGCAGGTGATCGCCGACGGGCGGCACTCGGTCCCCACCGCCATGACGGTGACGTCGGGCTCGGTGACGCGCACGGTGGCGCTCCCCCCCATCGCCGACAG
The DNA here is from genome assembly GCA_963774485.1 of uncultured Acidimicrobiaceae bacterium. Lineage (GTDB taxonomy): Bacteria > Actinomycetota > Acidimicrobiia > Acidimicrobiales > RAAP-2 > Bog-473. The sequence goes on along the minus strand of CAVZFG010000014.1, from coordinate 121,449 downwards.
CACCGTCCCCAACGCGGTGACGACCGTGCCCGTCTCCTTCCCCGGCGTCACCGGCTCGCACTTCGTCCTCACCTTCACCGGCATCCGGCCGGAGTACGCGGCGAACTACTACTCGGCGGGGCCACTGGCCCTGCCCCTCGGCATCGCCGAGGTGGGCATCCCCGGCGTGCGGTCGGCCCCGACGCCGGCCGACCTGCCCGGCACCTGCGTCTCGAACCTCCTCGTCGATCGACGGCCGGCCGATCGACGTCGCCGTCGTCGGGTCGGCCCAGCACGCCCTCGACAGCGGCGAGGCGCAGCTGATCCCCTGCGGGCCCGACGCCAAGGGGATCACGCTGGGTGCCGGTCCCCACATCGTCGCAGACGGCGGTGGGGCACAACCCACCGTGCGCCAGCGCCCCGACCACCTGCACCGGCTGGAACATCGACCAGCTCGCCCTGGACTCGGCCGCCGGGGGCGGCCCGGGCCCGGCGGTGTTCCCGACGACGGCGGGGACGCCCCTGCTCGCCGCCACGCAACCCGGCCCGGCCCCGACCGTCACCGCGACCTCCTCGCACATCGACGGCCACGGCGCGGACGTCACCGGCGCCGACCAGCCCTTCGAGCTCGTCCTCGGCCAGAGCGTCAACAAGGGCTGGCAGGCCGTGGCCGAGCCCGGCCCCGACGCGCCGGCGGGCTCGCACCCGGTGGACCTGGGGCCGCCCCAGCTGGTGGACGCCTTCGCCAACGGGTGGCACGTCACCGCGGCCGACCTGCACGCGCTCGGCGGACCCGGCTTCACGGTCGAGCTGACCTGGACCCCCCAGCGCGAGGTGTGGGCCGCGCTGGCCGTCTCGGGCGCGACGCTGCTGCTCTGCCTGCGTCCTCGGCTTCCTCCCGGCGCGCTGGCGCCGCCGCCTGCGGGCCCACCTGCCCCGCCGCCTCCGCGGGGCGGCGGGACCCGACGCGCCGGAGCGGCCGGGATCCCCCTTCGACGCCGCCACCCTGGCCTGGCCCGGGGCACCGCCGCCCAAGGAGGAACGCCAACGGGGCTGGCTGCGCTTCCCGCGGGCGCTGCTCATCGGCGCGCTGACCGGGGGTGTGGCGGCCCTGGTCGTCGCGCCGGTCGCCGCCCTGGTCGTGGCCGGGGTGGTGATCCTCGGGCTGCTCGTCCCGTGGGCGCGCGCCGTCGCCACCGTGGGAGGGATCGCGTTCGTCGTCGCCGGCTGCGTCAACGTGGTGCAGGGGCAGAACGTGCACCACTATCTGCCGGGCTCCGACTGGGCGGGGTCGTTCGTCCACGCCGGCAACCTGATCTGGGTCGGCGTCGCGCTGCTGCTCGCCGATGCCGTCATCTCGGGCCTCGGCCTGCGGGTCAAGAAGCCGCTCGGCCGGCGGCCGGCCAGCCAGGCGCAGGCGGCGACGCCGTCCGGCCGACGCCGGCCGGCGCCGGCGCTTCCGACCGGCTCCGGCGGCCGGACCGGCGGAGCCGGCCGACGGACGGGTGACCGGCGGCGGGGCCACCGGCGGCGGAGCAGCCGAAGCGGCGGAGCGACCGAGCCGGCGTTGCAACCGAAGCCCTGAGGAACGAGCCGGCGGAGACCGTCCGAGCCAACGAGCAGCGTGCCCCGAGCCGGCGCCGAGCCCCGAGCCAGCCACCGGCGACCCCGGAGACCACCAGAGCGCGGCGCGGGTGCGGACGTGCCCCGCCGACCGCTGCGCGCTCAGGACCCGGGCGTCGCCTCGCCTCCCCCGCCAGCGCCTCGAGGGCGCGGCGGGCGGTGGCGCCCCAGGTGAACCAGCGGGCCCGGGCCAGCGCGCCCTTGGCGAGGCGGCTGCGCAGCACCTCGTCACCCAGCACGCGCCCGAGCGCGGCGGGCAGCTCGCCCACCTCGTCGACCAGCAAGCCCGGACTCACCGTCGACCACGGCGTCGGTGTGGCCGGCGATGGCGGTGGCCACGGCGGGGGTGCCGCAGGCCGCCGCCTCGGTCAGCGTCATGCCCCAGCCCTCGCGCTGCGAGCTGCTCGCCACCACCCAGGCCCGCCGGTACCACGAGACCAGCTCCTCGTCGCCGACGTGGCCCGGCAGGCTCACCCAGTCGGTCGCCCCCAGCTCGTCGCGCAGCGCCTCGAGGGCGGGGCGCTCGTAGCCCTCGCCGATGATGACCGCCCGCAGGTCGGGCTGGTCCACCTTCACCTTGGCCAGCGCCCGGAGCATGGCGTCGAAGCGCTTCACCGGCACCAGCCGCCCCACCGCCACCACCAGGGGCGTGGGCGACCGCACACCGCCGGGCGTGTAGCGGGCGTCGACCCCGGGCGGGGCCACCGTCACCCGATCGGCGGGCAGGGCGAGCATCTCCACGATCTCCGCCCGCGACGACTCGGACAGCGTCACGATGCGGCTCGAGCGGTAGAAGCGTGGCGCGATCGCGCCGCTCCACCAGATCGCCCAGACGGGCCAGGGTGGGCGGCAGCACCATGCCCCACATCTCGGCGTGGACGTGGTGCAAGAAGACGACGCGCGGACCCCGGTACCACAGCGGGCGACAGGAACGGCATGCCGTTCCAGATCTCGACCAGGGCGTCGCCCGGCCGGTGCCCCATGCGGAGGCCCTCCCAGGCCGCCCCCGGGAAGACGGCGTAGCGGCCCGAGCGGCGGAGCACCCGGTACCCGTCGCGGGTCAGCGCGGCGGGCGCGCCGGGCACGGCCGAGGTGCGGAAGGTGACGTCGAGCCCCGCCGCTGGCCCACAGGGAGGCGATCTTGTGGGCGTGCAGCTCGGAGCCGCCCGCCTCGGGGTCGTCGAGGTCCCGCCAGGCCACGAAGTGGATGCGCCGGATGCCCGCTCCGGCGGCGATCGAGGCCAGGCCCTCCAGGTCGGAGGGCACGTCGTCCGGCCGCCGCCCGGCGACCGGGCGCGGCAGACGCACGGGCCCCGAGTCGTCACCCATCCGGTCAGGTTAGCCCTGCGGCCTGCCTCCCGACCCGGACCCGGTGCACCACGGCGAAGCCGATCACGATCACCAGGAGCACGACCGCCTGGACGGCCAGGTCGACGAACGCGGTCGCCCGCGGCGCCCCGTGGACCTGGACCAGGGCGGCCGGTCAGCGCGGCCGCGCCGCCCACCAGCACCCCGGCCACCCAGTGCCGGCCGACCGCGAGCAGGTACATGGTGAGGACCACCGACACGCTCAGCAGGATCATGGCCAGCACCAGCGGGGCCAGGGCGTCGGCGGCCGAGGTGTAGTCGTGGTGGAACAGCACCTCGAGCAGCTCCTTGGGCGCCACCAGCGCCACGCCCAGGAGCAGCACGGAGGGAACCGCCAGCAGGACGAGCACCACGGCCAGCTGGCGCAGCGCGTGGCCGCCCTGGCGCCAGCGGATGGCCGCCTCGGGCAGCAGGTAGCCGCCCAGGACGACGGCGCCGAACACGATCGCCTTGCTCGTCACCGACACCGCGGCGTACGCGCCGCTGTGGCCCGGGTTGTCCCGCCCGACCACCAGGACGTCGACGTTCTGCAGCACCGCCACCATGGACAGCGACACCGAGGCGACCACCAGGTCGAGGGCGACCGTGCGCCGCTCCGTCGCCCCGCCGGCCAGCACGGCATCGGGGCGCAGGGCCGCCGCCCAGCCCCCGGCCGGGCGCACGCGCCGGCCCTCCCCGCCCGACCACGCCCGCACCGCGACGTAGCGGGCGTGGGCCGTCGCCACGACCTCGCCCACGAGGACGCCCACCGCGGCACCGGAGGGACCGAAGCCGGCGCCGACCAGCACGAGCACCGCGACCACGCGCACGCCCGACTCCACCACGAGGTTGACCGCCAGCGGCCGGTAGCCGCGGTGGGCCTGCAGGAGGCCGCGGTCGAGCGAGAGGAGCACGAAGAAGGCGGCGGCGGTCAGGATGGCGGCGATCCCGATCCCGCTCTGCTGGTTGAGCAGCACGGCGACCGCGTGGCGGCTGACGAAGACGACCGCCGCCCACACCAGGACGAGCATGGTGCCCTGCCGGTGCACCCGTCCGGCCCAGCGCCGCACCAGGTGGCCGCTGCCGTCCTCGTGCCACAGGGTCACCCGGCGCACGACGGCCACCACGACCGCCGACCCCGGCATGGAGAGGATGAGATACAGCCCGGTCAGCTGGTTCAGCACCCCGTAGCCGTGGGGCGCCATGAGGCGGGCCAGGGCGACGGTGAGGACGACGCTGGCGCCGTTGGCCAGCACGCCGGCGGCGGCCAGGGGTCCCGCCTGCAGGAGGCCGGCCCGCATCGACTCGACGCCCGGTCGCGCCTCCGCGTCGAGGAGGAGCTCCGCACCGAGGTTGGGACCGACGGCGTTGGGTGCCAGCGCCATCGCCGCCGGCACGGACTCGACGACGACCTCGGCCGCCGGCGCCTCCGCCGCTTCGGGGTCGGTCACACGTGGGCCCTCGTTGCCGCCTCGTCCGCCAGGCCGATCCGATCGATTCGGGGCAGGATCTGTCGCTGCAACAGTTGCCCGCCCGCGGGGCTGATGTGGATGCCGTCGTAGCGGACGTCCAGCCCGTCGAGGGTCGCGGTGTAGACGCCGTCGGGGTCGAGCATCCGGTTCAGGTCGATCACGCTGACCTCTCCGCGGGTCGGCGCGGCGCCACCTGGCGCACCAGCGCGTTGTAGGCCTGGGCGCGGGCCGGCGAGTTCTCCGACCAGGGGAGGCCGTCGGGCTGGCGGTCGGTGGGGTCGAGGTAGGGCATGGTGAAGAGCACCACTCTGGCACCAAACGTATGGAAGATGGCGATCGCCGACTGCAGGTCCGCGGTGAGGTGCTCGTCCCAGACCGGCTCGCCGACGTGCACCCACTGCCCGTCGAGCAGGTGGTCGGTCACCTCCCAGCGGCCCAGGCCCAGGGCGACCACCTGGGGCCGCTCGCCCGCCACCAGGAAGGGCCACAGCGCACGCCAGTTCTCACACCCCGGCGTGGCCGGCCCGGGCGTGCCCTCGGTCAACACCTCGAGCTGGGGGTCGAGGTCGCAACCGATGGTCGCGTCGTCGGCCACCGAGACGCCGTAGGCCGACACCGAATCGACCGAGAGGCCTAGGCCCAGGGTCATGGCGATGGAGTCGCCCAGGATGAGGAGGCGCACCGGGCGGCCGCCGTAGGCCCCCGCCTGCTCCAGAGCGGCGTGCTCGGACGCCGTCAGGCCGGCCGGGAGCGGGAGCGGGAGCGGGAGCCGGAGCCGGCTCCCCGTTGCGGCGTCGGCCCGCGCCACCGTCGCGGCACCGGCGGGCAGCAGGGCGGGCAACCCGAGGCAGGCCACCAGGCAGGCGGCGCCCAGCAGGCTTCGCACACCCGATCGCGCCACGCCCACCCCCCTCCTCGCCGTCACCCGGCCCTCGCCCGCCGCCAGTCACCGCCCGATCGGCCGGGCCGCCCCCGGCGGGCCGGCCCATGCGCCCGACTCCTCAAAATCGGCCGTTCCCGGGCCGGGCTTGAGGATCACATCGCCGCTGGTCAGGACGCGCGACCGGCCGATCGGACGACACAGTCCGACACCGCCTGGCTGGCGACGACCCGGCCCGATCGGCCCTCGGCCTCGCCGCACGCACGACGAGAGCGTGCCCGGCGTGACGTGCAAGGGCGCGGAAGCGCCCCAGCTGGACGTGGTTCCACACCCACGCCCCGGCCTCGATGGTGGGCGGCCGGCCCAGGGCGGCCGTCATGAAGGCGGCGGCGTAGGTCGGATCACGGCCCTGCTGCAAGGCCGGCGCGGCGGGATCGGTGGCGATCACCACCGTGTTGACCTGCCACACGGTCGAGCGCGTGGCGCACGGCGGCGAGCTGCGCCGGGTTGCCGGTGGGCTCGGGGCACCCCACCCCGAACCCGAGCAGGGTCAGCACGTGGAACCCCGGCCGCGGCCGAGCCCGCGCGGCGCGCCACGCCCTGGGGCCCACCGCCGCCCGCCTGGCTGTAGTGCATGCGGTTCACCGCCTGCCAGGCCATGGCGGACTGAATGCCCGAGAACGGCGGCGGGAACGAGAGCAGCACCCGACCCGGTGGCAGGGTCGGCGCCACCTCGCTGTACCAGCGGGGCAGGATCACCGGCCGCATGGCGAAGGGAAGCCGGGACACGAAGACCGCGCTCACCGGCACCAGCGCGACGCAGGCGGCGGCGAGGGCGCCGACCGCGCCCCGCCAGTCGGGCGCCAACCCGTGGATGCGATCGAGCAGGACGCCCAGCATGACGGCGGCGGCCAGGAACCCGATCGCCATGAAGCGTTGCTCGATCACGTTCTGCAGAACCGGGATGTGGTCGAAGAGCCGCGCCGGCTCCCATTGCCCCCGCCGGATCCCGAGCGAGCACAGGACGCACAGCACGAGCAAGAAGCCGAAGAACCAGAGGCGGCGGTCGCGCCAGAAGGCCACCAGCCCGACCGCCATGACGGCCAGGAAGGTCCAGCCGAGATACGCCGCCGAGCCCAAGGGCGCCCCCTCGTAGCCGCCGAGCGTGAGGAAGACGACGTGCGGGCTCGGGTAGCCCGGCGTCACGAAGCTCGACGGGATGAAGCCGCCGATGATGCTGACGTTGGGCCAGACCAGGCCCGACAGGTGGGCCGGACCGTCGAGCGCGAACCACACGGGCCAGACCAGGAGCGCCGCACCGAGGCCCAGCCCGACGCCCAACCCGGCCGCGGCGTGCGGGGCGTGCCGCGCGCAGCGCCGCCCGGTCGGTGACGAGTGCGGCGGCCACCAGCACGACCAGCGAGACGACGCACGACCATGGCCGTGATGGCCAACAGCTCGGTGGAGAGGAAGAACTGGCGCGAACACCAGGAGGCCGAGGAGCACCCCGGCGCCGAGGGCGCTGTGGCGCTGGCGGATCAGGATCTCGTCGAGGACGACCAGGATGAGCGGCAGCAGCATCAGCGCCGCCGTCATCAGGTGGGCGAACTCGAGGCTGCTGAGCACGAAGGGCGAGAAGCCGTAGAGCAACCCGCCGATGAAGGCGGCCGGCGTCCACGGTGCCCAGCGCCGGATGACCACGAAGGCGGTGAAGGCGGTGAGGGCGGGCGTCAGGGTGGAGGCGACGTTGAGCGAGGCGACCGGCCCCCAGATCCAGGTCACGGGCACCAGCGGGAGGGTCACCCCGGTGACCGACGTCTGCGCCAGCAGGTTGATGCCCGTCGGGTGGAAGAGGGCGGTCGAGTAGAAGGGGTTCTGCCCGTGGGCCAGGGCGGTGGCCGGCCACTGGAAGAACCACAGGAACAGCGCCGGGTCCCCGCAGCCGCACAGCGTGTGGGTCGACGCGCCCTCGGCCCAGGCGTGCACCCACAGCGCGAAGCCGAGGACGAGGTACAGCACCCCCCCTGCGGCGAGCGTCATCCACGGCCGCCACCGCAGCCCCCGAAGGCGCTCGTGCTCAGCCAGGGTCGAGCGTGCCCGCGGTGGCGGCGGTGCGACGCGGCAGCACGGGGGCGTCGCGTCCGGTCGACCCCGCCTCGTGGTACTCCTCTTCGACGTTGACCGACCAGATGTCGTGGTCGGCGCCGTAGATGTTCTCCACCGTGAGCATGGCGGTGTACATGGAGTGGTCCTGGTTGTTGTACTTGTGCATGCCGTTGCGCCCGACGGGGTGGATGTTGGGCGCCTCCGTCTCGATCCACTTGCGGATGGTCTCCACGTTGGCCTTGTAGCTGAAGTCGTAGTACGGGTAGGCCTTGGGGACGCGCACGACGTAGCCGCGCTCGACGTCACCCTCGGCGGCCAGGCCGAGCGCGATCAGCTCCCTGGTCCCCAGCGCGATGAGCTCGTCGTCGGGCTTGTTCCACATGTCGTCGCCCTCGAAGACGAAGTACTCGAGGCCGAGGCAGGTCCGCCCGTCCTTGACCAGGTAGGGCGACCACGAGCCGTAGTTCTGGATCCGCCCGACCTCGACGTCGGTGGCGTGGATGTAGATCCAATTGTCGGGGAAGCTGCGCGCCTCGGGCACGACGAGCGCGACCGTCAGGTAGTCGCGGTAGTGCAGGTCGTCGGCGGCGGCCACGACCTCGGGCGGCGGGGGCGGCGTGACGGTGTGCACCAGCTCGCGCATCGGCATGGTCGAGATGACATGGGCGGCCGGCGACCGTGTGCTCGGTGCCGCCCTGGACATAGGTCACCGAGACCGCCCGGCCGCCCTCGAGGTTGATCCGGGTCAGGCGCGCCCCCATCTCGATGGTCCCCCCGGCGGCCCGCACCTTGTCCGCGCAGACCTCCCACATCATGCCGGGGCCGTACTTGGGGTACTGGAACTCCTCGATGAGCGTGGTGATCTCGGTCTGGCCGCGCTTGGGCAGGATGGCGTTCATCACCGCCTTGCGCAGGTCGAGGTTCTTCACGCGTTGGGCCGCCCAGTCGGCGGGCATGTCGGAGACCGGCACGCCCCACACCTTCTCGGTGTAGGTCTTGAAGAAGGTCCGGTAGAGCCGCCAGCCGAAGCGCTTCACCAGCCAGTTCTCGTAGTTCGACTCGTCCTTGGGCGGGTGGATGCGGGCCCACAGGTAGGAGAAGCCGATGAGGATCCCCTCCCACAGGCCGATGTTGCGCAGCACGTTGAGCGCCCTGAGCGGGTAGTCGAGGAACTTGCCCTTGTAGTAGATCCGGCTCATGCGGGGCCGGAGCATGAAGTCGCCCTCGGGCAGGATCTCGTGCCAGAGGGCCTCCACCTCGGGCACCTTGGTGAAGAAGCGGTGGCCGCCCAGGTCGAAGCGCCAGCCGTCGCGCACCACCGTGCGGCTGATGCCGCCCACGACCTCGTCCGCCTCGAGCACCACCGGGTGCTCCCCCCGTTTGGTCAGCAGGTAGGCCGCGGTCAGGCCGCCGGGGCCCGCGCCGGCGATGACGACGGGTGCTTCCTCGGGAACGGCCACGAGCAAGGCAGGTTAGTGGACCCCCCTCCGGCCCTCGTGGAACCCCGGCCCCGCGACCAGCCCTCACCGGGTACGGCGCCCGGCTCAGGGGACCGAGATGTTGAGAAAGGCCAGCAGGGCGTAGCGCCCAGCCCGGCCGCCAGCAGCGCCAGCACGGCGCGCTCGAGTCTGGGACTCGGTGAGCACGAGCGCGGCGGCGATCGACAGCGGGAAGGCGCTCAGGGCGTAGCGCTCGAACGAGTCGAGGTTGGAGCCGGCCACGGCGACGGCCAGGACCGCGGCGGCGAAGAGGGTGTAGGGGGCCGGGAGCCGGCGCCAGCACACGACGAGCATGGCCAGGGCCAGGAGCACCCACGGCACGTGCAGCGCCGTCCCGACGTGGTGGTGCAGCACGCCCTTGGCGTCGTGGTAGAGCGTGGCGAAGGGGTCCGACAGCCCCCCGTGGTGCGAGCTCTGCAGCTGGACCCGCAGCGGCGCGAACCAGTCGCCGACGGTGTGCTTGGACCAGGCCAAGAACGCGAGCACGCCCACGAAGGGGGCCGCGATGGCGCCGATGCCCGCCGCCCGCTCGTCGCGTCCGAGCCGCGGCCACCAGCGCACCAGCTCGGCCGCCACGGCCAGGGCCAGCAGCACCCCGATGGGGCGGGTGAGGGCTGCCGCGAAGGCGAGCGCCCCGGCCAGGGCGAAGTGCGGACGAGCGGCGGTGCCCTCCCCCGCTGGGGGCCGCAGGGCGAGGAAGCACCCGATGGCCAGCACCAGCAGGACCGACTCCGCGTAGCCCATGACCAGGACGAACGCGGCGGGCAGCAGGCTGAGGATCCACAGCGCGCGGCGGGCCGCGGCGGCGTCGCCGGTCTCCCGGCGCACCAGGACGTAGAGCATGGCGGTGGCGGCCAGGGCCGCCACGTTGGCCAGGAGGACCAGCGCGGGGCCGTCGCCCAGCCCGGGCACCCAGGCCAGGGCGTGGGTCAGCAGCGGGCACCGCCGGGAAGAAGCGCAGGGACTGGCTCCCCAGCGGCCCGTAGCCCTCGCGGGCGATCGTCTCGTACCAGCCGGCGTCCCAGCCGAGCAGCCCCGCGTGGACCCGGGCCGCCACCCCCGGGGTCGAGGGGTGGGTCCGGTCGACGATGAAGTGGGCCAGGCCGAGCGTGCCGACCACGACGACCCGGGCCACCGACGAAGGGGAGCAGGGCCTCGCGCAGAGATTCCGGCAGGCGCCCCCACCACCGCCTCAGCAGGCCCGGGCCACCCGTGGCACCCGGGCGACCAGCCGTCGCACTCGTCCTCTCCGGCGCGGTCGGCTCGGTCACCTGGGCCATCGGTCAGGGTCCGGAGGGGACGTACTCGGTCAGGTTCATCGGCTCGTAGAACAGGGCCTCGTGGCTGATGACGAAGTTACGCCCTCCACCGCCGTTCTTGGTCGATGCGTTCAGCAGGTCGGTGGCGATCGTCTCGCACTTGACCCCGTAGGTCTGGTACATCGGCTGCCAGACGAGCCAGATGTGGTGGCCGGTCCCCGCCGCTTGGTACACCGCGTCGGCGAAGGCGTTGGGGTCCGCCGCGTGCACCGCATCGGCGTAGTCGACCCAGTCGACGATCGCCGGCCCCGTGCGCCGGGGGAAGGTGATCATGTCGTACTGCGATGGATCCCGCACCTGGCGGTAGACCGACGGCCCGAGCTGGTCGGGACAGAAGGCGATGATGTCCCCCGGCTTGGCCTGTGCGTCGAGCACGGCCGCCACCTGCCCCGCCTGGGTGCGCTGCGTGGTCACGTTCTGGGCCGACGACACGAGCCCCGCCACGACCGCCAGCGCCACCACGACGACCCGGACCTTCGCGTTGAGGAGCGTCGTCGTCCCCAACGCGACGAGGAGGAGGAAGGGCAAGAAGACCACCGCGGCGTAGCGGGACGAGAACGCGCTGGCGGTGATGATGCCGCCGGCGATGGCGGCGAACAGCGTGCCCGAGCACGACGAAACCCAGGGCACGGGAGCGCGGCCGGGTGCGCAGGTCGAGCTCGATGATGCGCCCGGTGAGCCCCACGCCGAACACCGCCAGCGCCAGCATGCAGAAGTAGATGACCGCGAGCAGGCGCCCCTGGTTGGTCGCCGTCTGCAGCGTCGAGCCCTGGTTGTCGGTGAACCCGGTGAGCGCGTTGATGACCGCCGAGAAGTTCGGCGGTGCGGCCCACGGGCGTCCCCGTGTGCTTGGTCTGGTAGAGGAACGTCGGGACCCAGGGCACGAACAGCAGGCACCCCGCAGCGACCGCGATCAAGGCGGCCCAGGGAGCCGCCTCGGGGTGACCGTGACGGCGGCTGCGCACGATGGACACGACGAGCCAGATGCCGACCATGGCGACGAGGTAGAGGGACCAGTACTGGGAGTAGAGCAACGCCGCCGTCACCACGGCGGTCGCCACGAGGTTGCCGGGGCGCGGCGCACTGAGCGACCGTTGCAGCGCCAGGAAGCCGCAGCCGGTCAAGAGGATGACCAGCGCGTACATGCGAGACTCGGTGGCGTAGTACACGGCGAACGGGGCGCTCGCCAACAGCACCAGCGTCGTCCACGCCACCGCCCGGCCGCCCAGGCGCTTGCCGCACAGCCAGGCCACCGGGAGGGTGATCACCGCGATCACGCCGGACAGGGAGCGCACGGCGTCGTTGGACTGCCCGAAGAGGCGAGATCCAGAAGTGCAGGAGGTAGTAGTAGAGCGGGGGCGCCCCGTCGTGCTTCAGCGCGTTCGGGATCTCGTGCAACGGGAGTCGGGCGATGTCGACCGTGAGCGCCTCGTCGAGCCAGAGGCCCGACCGGGTCCAAAAGCGCAGGAGGAGACCCGCCGCGACGACCAGCCCGACCCCGACGGCGACGACAAGGCGCGTGCGACCGCTGAGAGGGGGAACCTCCTCTGGCATGGGGCGCATGGTAGGACAACGGGCTCGCGGTCTAGGATCATGCGCCGCCGGAGGGGGCCGGCAGGAAGCGAAGGGAACAGGGGAAGACGAAGGGGGGTACAGCGGACGTGGCCCGTTACATCATCAAGCGGCTGGTGCTCCTCGTGATCATCATCCTCTTCGTCTCGCTCGCCTCGTTCTTCCTCGTCCACCTGCTGCCGGGCAACCCGACGGACACCATCCTCGGCCCCAACGCCACGCCGCAGAACGTCGCCACGGTCAACCGCCAGCTGGGCCTCAACCGACCCCTGTGGCAGCAGTACTTCATCTGGATCGGCCACGTCTTCCAGGGCAACCTGGGCCAGTCCTACACGACCCACCAGACGACGACCAGCATCATCTCCGAGGCCTTCCCCATCGACCTCGAGCTGATCATCTTCTCCCAGATCATCGCGTTCGCCATCGCCTTCCCCATGGCGATGCACGCGTCACGGCGGCCCAACCGGCTCTTCGACCAGGCGTCCAACAGCACGACGTTCGCCATGCTCGCCCTGCCGCCGTTCGTGATCGCGCCGATCCTCGTGCTGATCTTCGCGGTCCACTGGCACGTCTTCCCGGGCCCGGCCTCCTACGTGCCGCTGACCCAGGACTTCTGGTCGAACATCCACACGATGTTGCTGCCCTCCATCGTGCTGGCCCTGGGGTCCATCGTCGTCTACTTCCGCCTGCTGCGGAACGACCTGATCTCCACCTTGCAGGAGGACTTCATCACCATGGCCCGGTCCAAGGGCCTGTCGGACCGCCGCATCATGTGGCGCCACGCATTGCGGCCGTCCTCCGTCTCGCTCCTGGCCTCGGCGGGCGTCACCATCGGAAGTCTCATCGCCGGCACCTTCGTGGTGGAGCTCCTCCTGCAGATGCCGGGCCTGGGCTACCAGCTCATCTCGAGCGTGAACCAGGACGACTACACCGTCGTGCAGGGCATCACCCTCTTCGTGGCCGTCGCCATCGTCCTGGTCAACTTCATCTTCGACTTCCTCTTCACCATCGTCGACCCCAGGATCGCCCGTGAGTGAATTGACCGACATGCACGCCTTCGCCGACATCGAGGCCGAGATCGAGGCCGAGAAGGAAGCCGACCCGGCCCGGAAGAAGCTCGGCGTCTTCTTCTGGATCTGCGTCGGCTGGATCGCGCTCAACATCATCCTCGCCCTCACCGCCAATCTGCTCCCGCTGCCCAACCCCGACCTGGGGAACTACAACGGACCGCAGAACGCCGGGCCCGGCTGGGGCCACCTCCTCGGCACGGACGACCTCTACCGCGACATCCTGAGCCGGCTCATCTACGGCTCCCGTGTCTCGCTCGTCGTGGGCTTCTTCGGCGCGGCCATCGGAATCATCCTCGGGGGCATTCCCGCCATGCTCTCGGCCTACCGCCGCGGCCGGGTCGACACCGCGCTCAACACGGGCTCCTACATCGTCCTCGCCTTCCCCGCCCTGGTGGCCGTCATCGCCATCGTGTCCTTCTGGGGTCACAGTCTGTGGAAGATCACCCTGGTCATCGGCATCTTCGGCGCACCGCTCATCTTCCGGGTCGTGCGGGCCTCGACGCTCTCGTACGCCACCCGCGACTTCGTCCTGGCCGCCAAGTCGCTCGGCGCCAGCGACACCCGCATCTTGGCCCGCGAGCTGCTGCCCAACATCGCGCCGACCATCGTCTCGTTCAGCCTGATCGCGGTGGCCACCATCATCGTGCTCGAGGGCACCCTGGCCTTCCTCGGCCTGTCCGTGCAACCTCCGACGCCGAGCTGGGGCAACATGCTCTACGAGGGGTCCAGCCTGCTCTCGGGTGCCAAGGGGCAGACCAACGCCTGGCTGGTCATCTTCCCGGCGAGCGCCATGTTCCTCCTCCTCATCTGCCTGAACGTGATCGCCGACAAGCTGCGGGCCTACTTCGACGTGTCCGAGATCAAGCTGTGACGGCTGTCGCCGCTCCTCGAAGTGGACGACCTCAACGTCTCCTTCACCACCAGCCGCGGCAACGTCCGCGCCGTCCAGGGGGTCTCGCTCACCTTGGAGCAGGGCAAGACCCTCGGTGTCGTCGGCGAGTCCGGATCCGGCAAGACGGTCCTCTCCCGGGCCATCATGGGGCTGCTTCCCCGGCTCTCGGCGGTCCAGACGGGGTCGGTGCGCTACAACGGCACCGAGATCCTCAACGCCCCCAACGACCAGCTCCGCAAGCTCTGGAGCACCCACATCGCCATGGTGTTCCAGGACCCGATGACGTCCCTCAACCCCGTCCAGCGCATCGGCCACCAGATCACCGAGCCGCTCCGGGTCCACCTGAAGCTCTCCAAGGGCGAGGCCAAGGAGACGGCGCTCTCCCTCCTCATGCAGGTGGGCATCCCCTCCCCCGTCGAGCGCTACGCGGCCTACCCGGCCCAGCTGTCCGGCGGCATGCGCCAGCGCGTCATGATCGCCATCGCGCTCGCCTGCGCCCCGCGCCTCCTGCTGGCGGACGAGCCCACCACCGGTCTCGACGTCACCGTGCAGGCCCAGATCCTCGATCTGCTCTCCCATCTGCAGCGCGACCGCGACATGGCCATGATCCTGGTGACGCACGACCTCGGCGTCGTCGCCACCCGCACGGACGAGATCATCGTCATGTACGCGGGCAACGTGGTCGAGCGCGCCCCCACCCCCGTGCTCTTCAAGAGCATGGCCATGCCCTACACCGAGGCCCTCCTCAAGTCGATCCCCCGGATCGCCAACCCCAGCCATTCGCGCCTGGTCGCCATCGAGGGCCGCCCCCCGGACCTGATCCACCCTCCGGCGGGCTGTCCCTTCTCACCCCGCTGCCCCTACGCCCAGGAGAAGTGCCACCGGGAGAAGCCTCCCCTGGTCGAGGCGGCACCGGGCCACAGCTACGCCTGCTGGTACCCGCTGACCGCCGCCAATCGCCCGGTGCGGCCCGAAGAGCCCGAGACGGTGACGGCGTGACCGAGACCGCGGTCGAGGCACCCGCCGTCGGGACCGAGCCGCTCCTGGCGGTCGAGGACCTCCACGTCCTGTTCCACAAGGGCAACACCACCGTCCAGGCCGTGGCCGGCATCTCCTTCACCATGCGCCAGGGGGAGACGCTCGGCCTCGTCGGCGAGTCCGGTTGTGGCAAGTCCACCACCGGACGGGCCATCGTCCAGGTGGAGAGGCCCACCTCGGGCCGGATCCGCTTCGGTGACACGGAGCTGACCGCGCTCAACCGCAGCGACCTGCGCACGCTGCGCACGCAGGTGCAGATGATCTTCCAGGACCCCATCTCGTCGCTGAACCCGCGGCGCAAGGTCACCGACATCGTGGCGGAGCCGCTCACCATCTGGAAGATCGGGAGCAAGGAGGAGCGCCGCCAGACGGTCAACGCCATGCTCGAGCGCGTCGGCATCGACCCGTACCTCAGCGGCAACCGGCGGCCGCGGGAATTCTCGGGAGGCCAGTGCCAGCGCATCAGCATCGCCCGCGCCCTGGTGCTCCAACCCAAGCTCCTGGTGTGCGACGAGATCGTCTCCGCCCTCGACGTGTCGGTCCAGGCCCAGATCCTCAACCTGCTCGAAGACCTGAAGCAGGAGTACCACCTCACCATCCTCTTCATTGCGCACGACCTGGCCGTGGTCAAGAACGTCAGCGACCGGGTGGCCGTCATGTACCTGGGTCGGCTCTGCGAGATCGCGCCCTCCGACGTCCTCTACGAGGCGCCGGCCCACCACTACACGGAGGCACTGCTCGCCTCGGCGGTCGAGCCCGACCCCGAGGCGCCGCAGACGTCGGTGCCGTTGATCGGCGAGCCTCCCAGCCCGATCAACCCGCCATCGGGTTGCCGCTTCCGCACCCGCTGCCCCCGCGCCGAGACCCGCTGCGCCGAGGAGGTCCCCGAGATGCGAGTGATCGCTCCAGGCCACCAGGTCGCCTGCCACTTCCCCATCGGAGGTCACGATCTGGAGCAGCACATCCCAGTGGGTCCCATTCCTGACCATCCACCAGGGAGCTCGTAGGGGTAGTGGGCGCAGACCCGGGAGAGCCGCCTCCGGTTCGAGACCTGAGAGGCTCTCCAGCAGTTCGGCGCGTTCGAGAGGCACGGCGAGTTTCTGCCTACGCATGATCTACGCATGATCTACGCATGATCTACGCATGATCGGACGCGTTCGGTGCGCCGCAATCACCTCACGTGCAGATGACGACAGGTTGACGAGGGTCCTGTGACCTGGTAGCCAGAGCGTCGGCCGAGTGGCTCGGGTGACAAGGGAGGATGAACCAATGGCAGGTTTGTTCAGGCGGACGGCTCGCCTCAAGGCCGTCGGCTTCGGCTTCGTGGTGGTCGTCGGCACGCTTGCGGGGGCGGCGATCGCGGCACCGCCCGCCGGTGCGGCCACCACCGTCTTCGTCGCTCCCACCGGTTCGGGTGGCGGCAGCTGCGCCAGCCCGGACTTCAACACCATCTCGGACGCCGTGTCGGCATCCGCCAGCGGTGACACCATCAACGTCTGCCCAGGGACCTACACGGAGACGGTCCACGTGATCGGCAAGCAGCTCACGATCGACGGCTCCGCCGGGGGCGCCTCGGCCGTCATCAACGCCGCCGGTCGCTCCAACGGCATCGTGGTCGAGGGCGCGGCGGCGGCGTCCACGTGGATCCAAGGGTTCACCGTCCAGGGCGCGCAGAACGAGGGCATCCTGGTGGAGGGGACGACCAACGTCACCATCACGAACAACATCGTCAACGGCAACGACCTCGCCTGCATCCCGCAAACCGGCCCCAGCGACTGTGGCGAGGGCATCCACCTCGAAGCGGTCACCAACTCCACGGTTAGCCGCAACACCAGCGAGAACAACACTGGCGGCATCCTGCTCGACGACGGGATCCCGCCCGGCAGCATCGGCGCCACCGCCTTCGGTGGGCCGACCGCCTACTTCGGGCCCACGTCGGGCAACAACGTGGCCAACAACATCGTCGTCAACAACGTGTGGGACTGCGGCATCACGATGCCGTCCCACAACTCGAACGCCGCCCCGGAGGCGTCCCCAACCCCGCCGCCGGGGGCGTCTTCAACAACACGGTCCAGGGCAACGTGTCCCAGAACAACGGCACGGTGGGCGGCGGTGGCTCCGGGATCCTGATCGCGGCACCGTTCCCGGGTGCCGCGGCGTACAACAACGTGATCCAGGGCAACACCGTCTCCGGCAACGGCCAGGCCGGCATCACCATCCACGCCCACGCCCCGGCGCAAGACGTCAACGGCAACCAGATCCTCAACAACGTGGTGGGCCAGAACGCCGTCGGCGAGAGCTCGCCCGGCAGCGGCGTGTTCACCAGCGGCAGCACGAGCGCCGGTGACGTCGACGCCGGCGACCCCGCCACCACCGGCATCGTGGTCTTCAGCGCCGTCGTCCACCTGACCGGGACGGCCATTCAGGGCAACGCCATATCGAACAACTACTACGGGATCTGGGTCGCCAACGCCGACCCCAGCGCCATCAAGAACAACACGTTCACCAACGTGACCGTGCCCGTCTTCGTCGTCCCGCCGCCTGGCTCGGGCTACCTCATGGCGGGCGCTGACGGCGGCGTCTTCGCCTTCGGCCAGCTGCCCTTCTGGGGATCGGCCGCCGGGTCGAGCACGACGGCCGGCACCACTGCGGTGGGCATCGCCGAGACGCCTGACGCCGGTGGCTACTGGATCGCCACCGCCAAGGGTGGGATCGCCGCCTTCGGCGACGCGGCCAATCTCGGCTCCATGGCGGGCACCGCGCTGACGGCCCCGGTCGTTGGCATCGCGGCCACGCCCACTGGGCACGGCTACTGGCTGGTGGCCAGCGACGGCGGCATCTTCGGCTTCGGCGACGCCACCTACTTCGGTTCCATGGGCGGCAAGCACCTCAACAAGCCCATCGTCGGCATCGCGGCCACCCCCGACGGCGGCGGCTACTGGCTGGTGGCCAGCGACGGCGGCATCTTCAACTTCGGCGACGCCAAGTTCTACGGCTCCACCGGCGCCATGCGCCTCAACCAGCCCGTGGTGGGCATGGCGGCCGGACCCGGGGGCAACGGGTACTGGCTCGTGGCCAGCGACGGTGGGGTCTTCAGCTACGGCAGCGCCGTCTTCCACGGTTCCACCGGCTCCATCCACCTCAACAAGCCGGTCATCGGCATCGCGGCCACCCCCGACGGCGGCGGCTACTGGTTCGCCGCCAGCGACGGCGGGATCTTCAACTACGGCGACGCCACGTTCTTCGGATCGCTGGGCAGCCTCAAGCTCGTGGCGCCCATCGCCGGCCTGGCCGCCCAGCAGCCCATCCCGTCTGGCGGCGGCTGACACCGCGGACCGGCCAGTCCCCAGGCTTTCTCTCCGCACCTCCATCGGGAGTTCGAGAGTTGAGCCCCGGACCGGCGGTGGGAGCCGCCCGCAGACGACACGGTCTCGTCGCCGCCGTCGCGGCTGTCCTCGTCGCGCCGGCCGCGTTCGTCCTCGTCGCGCCGGCCGGCTCCGTCCGTGCGTCGACGAACCCCGTGCCACCGAACCCCGTGCCACCGAACTCCGTGCACTCCTTCGGGGCGGCGGCACTCGGTGACCTGTCGGCCGCGGCGCCCAACCGCCCGGTCGTGGGGATGGCGAGCACCGCCGACGGCGGGGGCTACTGGCTCGTGGGCGCCGACGGCGGCGTCTTCGCCTTCGGGGACGCCGGTTTCTGGGGCTCCACGGGCAGCCTCGTGCTGGACCAACCCATCGTCGCGATGGCCGAGGACCCCGCCACCGGCGGGTACTGGCTCGTGGCGGCCGACGGCGGGGTCTTCGCCTTCCACGCACCCTTCGACGGTTCCGAGGGCGGGCAGCCGCTGAACGCGCCGATCGTCGGCCTGGCGGCCACGTCCGACGGGGGCGGCTACTGGCTCGTCGCCCGGGACGGCGGCGTGTTCAGCTTCGGTGACGCCGTCTTCGGGGGTTCGGAGGGTGGGCGGCCGCTCAACGCACCGGTCGTCGGCATGGCGGGCGCTCCAGGCGGCGGCTACTGGCTCGTCGGCGCGCGACGGCGGGGTCTTCGGCTTCGGGGGCGCCGTCTTTCGTGGGTCGGAGGGCGGGCAACCGCTCAACGCACCGGTCGTCGGCATGGCGGCCACCCCCGACGGCGCCGGCTACTGGCTCGTGGCCCGGGACGGCGGGGTCTTCACCTTCGGGGACGCGCCGTTCGACGGCTCGGCGCTGAGCACCCCCGACGTCCCGGCGGTCGGCATCGGTGCGGGCGGCACCGGGTACCGGGTGGCCTTCGGCTTCACGCCGTCGCCGTTCGGCCCCGCCGTCACCGGCTACCTTTCCCAGCGCGCCGACGAGGTCTCCATGGCCGTCTACGACGCCACCACCGGTCTCACGTGGGACCTGCACCCCGGCGAGGCGCAGGTCACGGCCAGCATCGTCAAGGTCGACATCTTGGCCGACGCGCTCGCCGCCGATCAGCGCGCCGGGGGATACCCGCCGTTCAGGCTGCGCTCATGGCGCCCATGATCGAGGTCAGCGACAACAACGCCGCCACCGCGCTGTGGGGCCTGATCGGCGGTGCCGGCGGTCTCGCCGCCTTCGACGGCGTTCTCGGGCTGCGGGGGACCACCCCGTACCCGGGCCCGATCACGGCGACCAACCTGGGCTGGGCCTACAGCACGACGACGGCCGACGACATGGTGAAGGTCGTGAGCACGTTCGCCTTCCCGAACCCGATCCTGTCCGACCCCTACCGCGCCTACGGCCTGTCCCTGATGCACGGCGTCGAGCCCAGCCAGATCTGGGGCGTGCCCGCGGGCGCGCCCCCGGGAAGCGTCGCCGTCAAGACCGGTTTCATCACACCGGCCCCCGGCGATGCACAGGTGAACAGCGTCGGCTACGTGTCGGGCGCGGACCGCAGCTACGTGTTCGCCATCCTCACCGACGGCAACCCGAGCGAACAGTACGGCGAGGACACGATCAACACGCTGGCGACACTCGTCTTCGACGCGCTCGGCTCGGGCTGAATGGCACCACCCCGGGCGGGACGGGTGCGGCCGCTGGTCGCTCTGGCCTCCTGCGCGGCGTACCCCGACCAGCTCGACGAGGGCCGCGTTGGTCCTCGCGGCGCTGGACGGAGCCGGCGTCGAGGGCAGGACCGCGGTGTGGAACGACCCGGCGGTCGACTGGGGCGCCTTCGACCTCGTCGTGGCCAACGGCGCCTGGGACCACATCCACCGCGTCGCCGAGTTCCTGGCCTGGGTCGACGGCCTGGCCGCGGCGGGCGTGCCCGTCGTCAACGCACCGGCCCTCCTGCGCTGGAACCTGGACAAGCGCTACCTGCGCGACCTCGAGGCGGCCGGCGTCCCGACGGTGCCGACCTCCTGGTTCGAGCCGGCCGAGGACGGAGGCGGGGCCGAGCCGCCCGGGCGCCTGCCCGAGGGCGAGATCGTGGTCAAGCCCGCCGTGTCGGGCGGCGGCTACCAGACGGCGCGCTACGAGGCCCACGAGCACGATGCCGCACGCGCCCACCTGTCCGCGCTCCTCGCCTCGGGGCGGACGGCCATGGTCCAGCCCTACCAGCCCGCCGTCGACGCCGAGGGGGAGGTCGGCCTCGTCTTCCTCGGCGGTGCCTTCAGCCACGCCATCCACAAGGACCCCATGATCCGTCGCGGCGTCGAGCCCGGCGAGAGCCTGATCGAGAACCAGGTCGTGACCGCGGCGACCCCGACAGCCGGGCAACTCGCCGTGGCGCGGCGCGCCGTGTCCGCCGCCGAGCGCCGGCACGGGCGCACCGCCTACGCCCGGGTCGACGTGGTCGAGCGGACGGACGGCGCCGCGGCCCTCCTCGAGCTCGAGCTGCTCGACCCGGTGCTGTTCTTCGTCACGCAGCCCGAAGGGGCGCGGCGCTTCGCCGCGGTGCTGCGCGACCGGGCCACCCCGCCCTGACCGCAGGGGGTGGAGGTCGGGCGCTGCTACTCGGTGCCCCCCGCCTCGGTGGTCGGCAGCGGCCCCCGCCGTGTCCGCGTCCCCGCGGTGTCCGCGGTGTCCGTCGTGTCCGCGGTGTCCGCCGTGTCCGCCGGCGGCCGCCGCCGCCGGCGGCGGCGCGGCGCTCCCCGGTGGCGCCGCTCGTCACCCGTCGCCGCGTCGGGCACCACGACCGGGGTCCCGATCTCCTCGGCGAAGTCGGCCCACGCCGCCTGTGCCTCGGTCTCGGGGGTGAACTCGCCCTCGGCGTAGTCGAAGCCGATGTAGTTGCCCTCCTCGTCGTAGGCGTGCTCGCCGAAGGCCTCGCGGTACTCCTCGGAGACCTCGCCGCCCTCGGCCGCCTGCTTGATCGAGAGGCTGATGCGCCGGCGCTGCAGGTCGATGTCGATGATCTTGACCCACAGCTCCTCGCCCGGCGTGACGACCTGCTCGGGCAGGTCGACGTGGTGCACGGCCATCTCCGAGATGTGCACCAGGCCCTCGATCCCGTCGCCCACCTGCACGAAGGCGCCGAAGGGGACGAGCTTGGTGATGCGGCCGTAGACGAGCTGGCCCACCGCGTGGCTGTCGGCGAACTCCTGCCACGGGTCGGACTGGGTGGCCTTCAAGGAGAGGCTGATGCGCTCCTTGTCGAGGTCGACGTCGAGCACCTCGACCTCGATCTCGTCGCCCACCGCCACCACCGAGGAGGGGTGGTCGACGTGCTTCCAGCTGAGCTCGGACACGTGCACCAGGCCGTCCATGCCGCCGAGGTCCACGAAGGCGCCGAAGTTGACCACCGAGGACACGACGCCCTTGCGCCGCTCCCCCGGCTTGAGGTTCTGCAGGAAGTCGCCCCGCTGCTCCTTCTGCGCCTCCTCGAGCCAGGCCCGCCGCGACAGCACCACGTTGTTGCGGTTGCGGTCGAGCTCGATGATCTTCGCCTCGATCTCCTTGCCCACGTAGGGCTGCAGCTCGCGCACGCGGCGCAGCTCGACCAGGGAGGCGGGCAGGAAGCCGCGCAGCCCGATGTCGACGATGAGGCCGCCCTTGACCACCTCGATCACGGGGCCCGAGACCATCTCGCCCTTGTTCTTCTTCTCCTCGATCGTCGTCCAGGCGCGCTCGTACTGGGCGCGCTTCTTGGACAGGACCAGCCGGCCCTCCTTGTCCTCCTTCTGGAGGACGAGCGCCTCGACGTGCTCGCCGAGCTTGACGATCTCGGTGGGGTCGACGTCGTTGCGAATGGAGAGCTCGCGGGCCGGGATCACGCCCTCGGACTTGAAGCCGATGTCGAGCAGGACCTCGTCGCGGTCGATCTTGACGACGGTGCCCTCGATCACGTCACCGTCGTCGAACTCGATGATGGAGTCCCCCATCGCCTGCTCGAGGTCGGCGTCCCCCAGGTCGTCGTCGACGATGGGGCGGGGGTGGTAGTTCCCCTCGGCGTCGAAGGTGCCCATCTGCTCGGGGGAGAGCAGGGAGGTCCTGCGCGGGAGGGGGCGGGTGCGACCTCGGTCGCAACGGTGTCAGCCATGGTGAAGCTCCTTGCGGCGGGTGCGATCTGCACCCGCAGGACCGCGCCGGGGTCGGTTCGTCCGATAAGGGCTGCGCCGCCTCCGGTGCCGGCGGGCAGGGAGCGTTCAGGCTACCAGGCGCCGTCGAGCCTTTTCCCCCCGGACGGGCGGGCCACCCGCGGCCCGGGTCGACGGGCCCTCCGCCCAGGGGCGACGGCTCAGCCCTTGGCGGCCGCCCAGCTCGGTCCCGTCGCCACGGAGATGGTCAGGGGGACCTTGAGGTCCGCCGCCCCGGTGAGGGCGGACTCGGTGAGGCGGCGCACCTCGTCCTGCTCCCCCGCCGCGACCTCGACGATCACCTCGTCGTGGACCTGCAGCACGAGGCGGCTGGCCAGCGCGTGCTCCTCGAGGTCACGGTCGAGGCGCACCAGGGCCAGCTTGAAGATGTCCGCCGCCAGCCCCTGGATGCCGGCGTTCATGGCCTGGCGCTCGGCCGCCTGGCGCACCCGGTAGTTCGACGCGTGCAGGTCGGGCAGCGGCCTGATCCGGCCGAACTGGGTGCGGGTGGCGCCCCGGATCTTGGCGTCGGCCACCGTGCGGTCCATGTACAGCCGCACCAACGGGAAGGCGCCGAAGTAGCTCTCGATGATGGCGGCCGCCTCCTCGACCGAGACCCCGAGACGCTGGCTCAGTCCGTAGGCCTCCATGCCGTAGGCGAGGCCGTAGGAGACCATCTTGCAGTACTCGCGCTGGGTGTGGGTGACCTCCTCGGGCGGGATCCCGTACACGGCGGCGGCCACCGTCCGGTGCACGTCCGAGCCGCTCGTCAGCGCGTCGATCAGCCCCGGGTCCTCCGAGAGGTGCGCGATGCAGCGCAGCTCCACCTGGTCGTAGTCGGCCACGAGGAAGGTGGCGCCCTCGGCGGGCACGAAGGCGCGGCGGAATTGCTTGCCCTGCTCGGTGCGCACCGGGATGTTGTGCAGGTTGGGGCGGTCCGAGGAGATGCGCCCGGTCCGCGCCACCGTCTGGCCGAACGACGCGTGGATGCGGCCGTCGGCCTGCACCTCGGCCAGCAGGCTCTCCCCGTAGGTGGAGCGCAACTTCTCCACCTCGCGGTAGGAGAGCAACGCCTCGATGATGGGATGGGCCCCGCGCAGGGTCTCGAGCGTCTGGGCGTCGGTGGAGAAGCCGGTCTTGGTCTTCTTGCCCGGCGTCAGGCCGAGCTCGTCGTAGAGCACCGTGCGCAACTGCGGCGTGGAGTTGACGTTGAACTCGTGGCCGGCGCAGCGGTGCACCTCGCTCTGGAGGAGGGCGGCCGAGGCCTTGAGGGAGTCGGCGATGCCCTGCAGCTCGGCCCGGTCCACCCGGATGCCGGCCACCTCCATCTTGGCCAGGACCCGCACGAGCGGCGTCTCGATGTCGTCGTGGAGCATGACCATGTCCTCGGACTGCAGGCGCCGGCGGAAGCCCGTCGCCATGGCGGAGACGTCGGCCGCCTCGCCCGCCGCCTCCTGGGCCATGTCCCGCGCCGCCTCGCCGGGCTCGACGATGTCGAGGCTGAGCTGGCCCGTCTGCTCGCGCAGCTGCGCCAGCTCGTACTCGCCCGTCGACGCATCGAGCAGGTAGGCCGCCACCGCGGTGTCCATCTCGAGGCCGGTCAGGTCGATGCCGAGCGGGCAGCAGCGACCGCATGATCTCCTTGACGTTGTGCCCGAGGACCGGACGGGCCAGGACGCCGTTGAGCGCCTCGACCACCGGGGCGGCCGCCGAGCTGGTCGCCCGGCACCAGCACGCCGAGGCCGGCCTCCTCGCCCTCGGTCGCCACCAGCACCGAGCGCGACGAGGTCGCTGCGCCCGGGCATGCCGTTCCAGCGGGCGGCCAGGGCGAGCCGGCCGGTACCGAGCTCGGTGAGCTGCTTGGTGGTCTCCGCCACCGTCGTGGGCAGCGCCACGTCGCGCAGCTCGAAGGCGGGGGCGACGGGGGCCGCCGGCTCGGTGGCTGGTCGGGGCCGGGGCGGCGGCCTCGCCGTCGGCGGACCCGGCGGCGCGGCCCGCACTGCCTTCGGCCGGCGCCCCCAGCGCGCCGGCGTCGAGGAGCTCCTCCATGCGCTGCCAGACCGTCTTCATCTCGTAGCGATCGAAGGTCTCCTTGGCCGTGGCGCGGTCCCACCCGCCCAGGGTCAGGTGGTCGACGTCCACGTCGAGGGGAACGTCGCGCACGAGGGGGATGATGCGGGCGTTGGAGCGGGCCAGCTCCTCGTTCGCCGCCAGGTTCTCGCGCAGCTTGGGCGTCTGCTCGTCGAGATGCCCGAAGACCCCGTCGAGGTCGCCGTACTTGGTGAGCAGCTTGGCCGCGGTCTTCTCCCCCACGCCGGGCACGCCCGGGAGGTTGTCCGAGGGGTCGCCCCGCAGCGCGGCGAGCAGCACGTACTGCGACGGCGGCACCCCGGTGCGCTCGAAGATGCCGGCCTCGTCGTAGAGGGTGTAGTCGCTGACGCCCCGCTTGTTGTAGAGCACGCGGACGTAGGGGTCCTGCACGAGCTGGAAGCTGTCGCGGTCCCCGGTCACGATCACGACCTCGCACCGGCGCTCCGCCGCCTCGGTGGCCAAGGTGGCGATGACGTCGTCCGCCTCGAACCCGGCGGCCTCGATCACGGGGACGGCCAGGGCCGCCATCACCTCGCGGATCATGTCGAACTGGGGTGGCAGCAGCCACGGGGTCTCGGCCCGGCCGGCCTTGTAGTCCTCGTTCATCTCGTCGCGGAACGTGGCGCCGGGCGCGTCGAAGGCGACCGCCAGCGCCGAGGGCCGCTGCTCCCGGATGAGGTACACCAGCATCGAGGTGAACCCGTGCACGGCGTTGGTGACGACGCCGGTGGAGGTGGCCAGCGTGTCCGGCAGCGCGAAGTAGGCCCGGAAGGCGAGCGACATGCCGTCGAGCAGCAGCAGCGGGCCGGGTCGCTCCTGCTTCGTCGCCATTACGTCGACACTAGGGGGGTCGCCATCATGTCGACACTAGGGGGCCAGCGTGCCGTCGACGACCTGCTGGGCCACGTCGCGCATCCGGGCCCGCGTCCGCATGGCCGTGCGCTGGATGAAGCTGAACGCCTCCGTCTCGGGGAGGTCGTCGCGGTCCATCAGGATCTGCTTGGCCTCGTCGACCAACCGGCGGGTGGCGATCTTGTCCTCGGCCCCGTCGCCCACGTGCTCGGCGTCGATGGCCCAGTCCTGGCGCGCCCGGGCCAGGACCTCGGCGATGGCGGGCAGGAGCTCGCGGGGCTGGAAGGGCTTGATCAGGTAGGCCGCCACCCCGGCGTCCCTGGCCTCCTCGATGAGGTCGCGCTGGCTGAAGGCGGTGAGCAGGAGCACCGCCACCTGGTGGCGGGTGGTGATCTCGCGGGCGGCCCGCAGGCCGTCCATCCCGGGCATCTTGACGTCGAGGATGGCGAGGTCCGGCTGGTGCTCCTCGACCAGGGTCACCGCCTCGTCCCCGCGGCCCGTCTCACCCACCACGTCGTAGCCGGCCGACACGAGGATCTCCTTCAGATCGAGGCGCACGATGGCCTCGTCCTCGGCGATGACGACGCGGGCCGGGCTCGACCCGTCGGCGCCGGGCACGGCGCCGTTCCCGTCGGTGGAGGCCGTCATTGCTTCCCCGTCGCCACGGCGGCGAGGAGCTCGTCCTGGCGCCGCTCGAGGTCGGCCACCGTCTTGCGCAGCGCGTCGCGCGCCTTGACCATGGCGTCGGCGTGACGCGTCGCCTCGTTGTGCTCCTGGGTCGCCAGCGGGGTCTCCGACACGAGGGCGCGCACCCTCGCCTCGTCGGCCGACTCCTGGACGACGGCCAACTGCTCGCTGAGCACGGCCAGTTCCTCCCGCGCCCGCACCAGTCGGGCGTGGACGTCCCTGATCCGCCGTTCCAACAGGACGCGATGCATGAGGCGTCAAGTGTAGGTTGCGACGAACCAGCGACGCCGCGCCTCGAGCCGCGCCAGGACCGCGTCGTCGGGTCGGTTGCCGACCCCCGGTCCCGCCGGGACCCTGACCCAGCCGCCGACCACGGGCGGGTAGCCACAGGGGTCCACCGAGAGGTAGTCGGCCGGGTCGCCGAGGTCGCTGACCAGGCCCGTCGCGTCCTGGCTGAGCCGAGCGGCCAGGGCCAGGTTGGAGGAGCGGCCCAGACCGGCCTCGAAGAAGCCGCCGACGAAGACGGGGACGCCGGCCGCGGCGCACGCCGCGTGGGCCGCCCACGTGGCGCGCACGCCCCCGAGCCGGGCGGGCTTGAGGCAGGCCATGGCGCAGGCGCCGTTGCGCAGCGCGTCGGCGACGCGTCGCGGCGTGGAGAGCGACTCGTCGAGGCAGATCGGCACGGGCAGCACGCGGGCCAGCTGCGCGTGGGCGACGAGGTCCGCCGGCGGCAGCGGCTGCTCGATGCACAGCACGCCGAACTCGGCCAGGCGGCTCAACACGGCGACATCCGCCTCCCCGGCGCGGTACGAGCCGTTGGCGTCGACCTGGAGCACGAGGTCGGGATGGTCCGCCCGCACGGCGCGCACCGGCTCGACGTCCCACCCGGGCTCGATCTTCAACCGCACGCGGGCTGCGCCGGCGTGCACGGCGGCGGCCACCTCGGCCCGCAGCGCGCCCAGGTCGCGGCCCTCGGGGATGCCGACGACGGCGCCGACGGCCATCGCCTCGAACCCTGCCCCGACTGCCGAGGGCGTCGGCCATGGAGCGCCCCTCGGCCCGCAGTTCGGCGTCCCACACCGCCATCTCGAAGGCGGCGGCCAGCATCCGGTCCGCCGGCGCAGCTGCCGAAGAGCCGGGGCACCTCGGCGGCGCTGGGCAACCGGCCTCCCCGGCGCCGCGGTGGCGTTGGAGAGGCGGGGCACACCCCGCTCGACGGCGGCCTGCTCCACCTCGTCGAGGGCGGGATCGACCGCGGTGCCACCGGCCAGCGCGGCGCACTCGCCCCACCCCTCGCCCTCCTCGGCCACCACGCGCACGAAGAGCAACGGGCGCACGGAGTGCACGCCGGCGCCGGTGCCGATGTCCCGGCGGAACGGGACCTCGACGCGGACCAGCTCGACGCCGCGGAGCTTCACGGGGCGGGGGCTCCCACCCCGCCACCGTAGATCGCAGCTTGTACGATCGAGCGTTCCCGCCCGGATGGCGGAATGGCAGACGCGGCGGCCTCAAAAGCCGCTGTCCGAAAGGGCGTGCGGGTTCGAGTCCCGCTCCGGGCACGGCTGGTTCGCGACCTCCTCGCTGATCAGACCGGCATCCCGGCGGTGCCGGGACGCCGTCTGGTCACAACTGATCCTGCAGGAGGCGACGGTGCGTGGCCCGTTGCTCTTCCGCTCGTAGACGACCCCTGCACGCGCTGGCCCGGGCAAGTCGCTCGTTCGACTTTTCGAGGTACTATCAAAAACTCAAAGGGTCGGGTCTGCACCGTCGGATCCTTCGCACCTGTGTTCTCAAGAGGAGAATGTCCATGAAGGACCTTCAAGGCAAGGTGAGCGTCGTCACCGGCGGAGCGAATGGCATCGGGCTTGCAATGGTTCGGGCGTTCTTGGCCGAAGAGATGCCGCGTCGTGATCGCCGACGTCGACCCGGCAGCTCTCGTTGAGGTTGAACGCAGTTTCGCCAAGAATTCTCGGGTCATGATTCAACAGACCGACGTGACGAGTGCGACATCCATGGCGGCGTTGGCCGATGCAGTATTCAGCAGATTCGGTGCCTGTCATGTGCTGTGCAACAACGCCGGGGTTGGTGCACCGAGCGCCAAGGTCTGGGAGACCACACCCAATGACTGGGCGTGGGTACTCGGTGTCAACGTGATGGGCGTATCGCACGGGATCCTGGAGTTCGTTCCACGAATGATCGCGTCAGGGGAGGAGGGACACGTGGTCAACACGTCCTCCGGAGACGGACCGATTGCGCCCATGCCGTCCGCCTCGGTCTACGCATCCAGCAAAGCGGCAGTGTCTGTCCTCACAGAATGCTTGGCGGTTCAGCTCGCCGAAGAGAACACACCGATCGGTGTGTCCGTGTTCTATCCATCGGGAGGATTGCTGCGGACGGGCCTTTGGACCTCAGACCGGACGCGACCGGCCGAACTGGCCCGCGAACGACCCCGGGAGTCTGAACCTATGACACCGGAGAAGCTGGAGGAATTGGCGACCCAAGCGGGTCGTACCCTCCAGTGGCAGCCCCTCGATGAACTGGGTGCGTTAGTCGTTGACGGCATCCGGCGGGGCAGGTACGTGATCATGAAAGGCGCGGGCGACGCCGCCGAAACCCTCCACGAACGGGCGGACGCGTTCGCTCGTGGTGAGGTGCCGGCACCGATGGCCCACCTCGGATGATCCGGCGAGCGAGAGGCCAAGCCAGAACCTGAAAGGTATGGGCGCTTGAGCCAGATCCGCTATTCTCTAATGTACTTCGAAAAGGGGGAGGTCATGTCGAAATACCTGGTGATCTCGGCTGACGGTCACGCCGGTCCGCCGGCCTCCGTCTACCGTGATACCTCGACCCCGGCCTGCGGGACAGGTTCGACGAGCATCAGCGGACGATGGCTGAGCTCGAGAGGCCATGCAGCATGCTTCGAACTCCGATTTCCGGGCGCAATGGGAAGAGGAGACGGACGGAGATGGAGGGCTGACGGCGGCATTCGACTCGTCCCCCCGTAACGCGTTGCTCGACGAGGAGGGCGTGCCGCAGAGGTGCTGTTCCCTGACGCGGACGTGCTCGGGACCGGCCGGGTGGCTGCTTCGCCCTTTGGGACGGGGTTGGCGGGCGCCGCCGGAGATCCTAGGGAGGTCGTCGAGGGGGAGTCGGGCGCACAACCGCTGGCTCGCAGATTTCGTCAGCGAGGAGCCGGAACGGAGGATCGGCGTCGCAGTGATCCCGGCGATCATCCCGGACATGGATACCGTGCTGAAACTCGTACGCGAGGCCAAGGACTTGGGTCACCGCGGCATCCTGATCCCGACGCGCTGGTTTGATCGTCCCGCCTATCACGACCTGTGGTACGACCCGCTCTGGGCACTCACCGAGGAGCTCGAGCTCGTCCTTCATACGCACTCGGGCGTGGGACCCACGACATCGGTATCGGCCCTGGGATGCTTCCTATCTACGCCGGCGAGGCCGGTTGGTGGGCAGCGCGACCACTTGCCACTCTGATCTGGGGCGGGGTCTTGGAGCGCCACCCGGGGCTGATGTACTCGATGGCGGAGAACGGAGCGTGGTGGGTCCCGGACCAGATCCGCAAGATGGACGAGAAGTGGTTGGGCGGACACAACACGAGGAAGTTCGGAGACGCCTTTCGGCAGGAGTTGACGATGAAACCGAGTGATACCTCAACCGGAACTGCTTCTTCGCGGCGTGGACTCACCCCCGGAGAGGACGACATCGACAGGCGGTATCTCATCGGGGTGGGAAATTTGATTTGGGGAAACGACATTCCTCACCCGAAGGAACATTCCCCTATACCCGCTATTGGATTCGCCAGCGCTTCAGGGATGTCCCCGAAAGCGAGGTGCGACAAATCCTGGGTCTGACCGCCGCAGGGCTCTATGGCTGCGATCTGCACGCGCTCGCCGCAATAGCCGAGGCGATAGGTCCGACGCTGACGAAGTCCATGGCGGCGGTCCTCTCAAGCGCGTACCCGTGGGCGCCACACGATAGTTGCCACTGTTTCCACAGCGGTGCTTCAGGACCCGAGCTGCCAAGCAATCGCGGTTCGCAGTGGCAGCCTTCGGTGACTTCAACGCTTGTTGAACTGAGCAGGAGGAAGCCGCTCCACCAACCCTGGGTCCTCGTTTCGAGTCACCGCGATCCCGACCAGCACGGTGTAGATTTGCTCGTGGAAGGACGGCACCACGTAGTCGGCACCGAGCTGTGCGAGATGCGGGTAGAGGCCCGCTTGAACGCCCTCACCCGGCCGCTTCTCGCGGAGTGCTGTTGGAGCGCAGCTCGATGACCGCGGCTCCGATCGCGCAAGCGCTCACGAGGGCGTAAGCGTTCATCGCCTCTTCGGGGCTGAAGCCCTGACGCAGTAATAGGCTGATGATCGTGTCGATATTTTCAGGACGCGGGCCGCCCCGAGAGTACCGGCCGTGAATTGCTGGAGAGCCGCCGGCTCGGCGGCGAATGTGGCCCGTGAGTATTCAGCCCACTCGGTGAGCCAGATCGACCAATGCTGGTCCCGGTCTTCAGGAAGGCCAATCCGCGAAGCCGTGTACTCGGCACCGAGCCTGACCAGTTCCGCTCGGTCCTGAACGTGGTAGTAGAGGCTGGCCACGCTGACTCCGAGCCGATCCGCCACCGCCTGCATTGTCAGGTTGCTCAGCCCAAGCTCACTCGCCGTTTGGGCGATGAGGTCTCTGTCGATGATCGGGGGGCGCCCGAGACGTGTGGGCTCTCCGCCTCGTCTGATTTCTCGACCGGTAGCCCGGCTCGCCTGGACCTAGTGGCGGACATCAGATCCATCGTACCGAGGGACCCTTTCCTCCCCGGATTCTCATTGGGAGTGACTGGAAATCCGACCATCGACTGTCTAGATTGCTTCTCGAAGCTCCTTAGAAAACTATCGGATCCCGGAGATCGGGGGGCGATACTGCCGGGGATCGGGGGATGCGCTGTGAGAGTCCGATGCCGTTCGGCGGTCGTCGCTTGTGGTGCCGCAGCGTTGTTGGCCACGCTCCCGCTCATGGCTCCGGACGCCGGAGCGAGCGGTTCCACGACGGGAGTCACACCGTCGACCATCAATATCGCGTACATCTACAACGACCTGAGCATCTTGACACAGGAGCACCTGGCCCCTCGGACGGCAACGTGCTCGGGGACCTGCAAGATCCGTCGACTACCTGAACGCTCATGGGGGGCTTGGTGGGCGCAAGATCAACCTGACATCGTACAAGATGCCGAGCTTGACCGGTTCCGCGGCGAGCGACGATGCGGCCTGTCTGACAGCGACCGAACAGGACCACGCCTTCATCGTGTATATCGCAGACGCGGTCGATGGGTCAGTCGCTCAATGCACAGCTGCGGAGCACAAGACCTTACGTTCCTCGCTGGGAGTGCTCCCCCCCAGTACTTCGACCAGGCTCAGGGTCGCTTGTTCACGATTCAATCAGATTCCGCCATGGACGGCGACCGCCAATACGCGGTTGGGCCAATGTGATGGCCAAGAGCGGGAAACTGAAAGGCAAGAAGATCGGCGTCATCGTGCAAGGAGTCCCCGAAACACCCAAGCAGTGACTAGCGACTTGGTACCCGAGCTCAAGAGTCTCGGATTCAAAGTCGCGGCACAGGCGACCGTCCCGTTCCCAAGCGGCAGCACCACCTGCAGCCAGACCTCGACCGCGATCGAGTCATGAAGCAGGCCGGTGTCAACCTCGTTTTCCTCGCGGCCTATGACCTCTGTGGCGCCCGGTCGTGACAGCGGCCAAATCCCTCGATTACACGCCGACCTGGTCAACGGACGGTGACAACGTCACCAACACCGTTGCCCAGTTCTTCTCCTGCCAAGGATGATTTCGACGGGGCACTCGGTGTCGCCTGCGCCGGCTCACAGGTTCCGTTCAGCCCGGCAGCCGATACCTGTGTGAACCAGATGATCACTCCCAAGGAGCACTATCAGAATGGAACCGATGCCTTCGGTATCGCGGCCCAAGCCTGTGTGACCTTTCAACAGCTGGCTCAGGCCCTGGAAAGGATGGCTCCAACCTATCGATACCGACCTTTATTACGGCGATGGATCCCAGAAGGTGCAGCCGATGTCGACGGGGCCGCCGGGCTCACTCGGTCCGCATCAGCATGATGCATCCAATTACCTCTACGAGGAGCAGTACGCGCGTCGCAAGGTGTGTTCCATTCGATCGACCCGACACCATTGAAGGTGTCCTGCCCGTGCGCGCCCTAATCGCAGTTCACCGCTCGTGTCCGGAGACGCGGCGAGGGAGGAGGGCTCGAAGACGAATGCCGGGAGCTCGGACCACTCGAGGCGAACCCGGCGGCCGACCTGACGACAGAGATTCTGACGGGTGACGAAGTCGAGGACCGCCGAGTGCCCCGATCCGAGGAAGTACGGACGGTACTCCCGATGATCTCCTGCCAGGTGGCGGCGCAACGATGTCCCTCCGCGACGCCATTCGAATGGGTGGCGTGGCCACGATGCTCACGCTCGGTGCCGCCGGATTCGTGCAGGCACTGGATCAGGCGGGGTTCGCTTACTGTCACCGAACATTCAGAAGGCCTTTCATGTCAGCGACTCCGTGATCGCTGTCATAGGAAGCGCCTTTGGGGTGCTCTTCGTCTTGGGCGCGCTGCCATCAGTTCACTCGCCCACCGATACCCACGTAAATGGGTGGCGTGTGGTGCACTCGCCGTGTGGTCGGTGATCATGATGTGCACCGGCCTCGTACAGAACGCGTTCTCTCTTCGTGGCGGGGATGGGTGCCGGACTCGGCGAGTCCTACGGGACGCCTGTCAATGGTCCGCTGTTGGTCGACTCCTACCCGATAAAGCTCGCGGTCGGGTCTTCGCCGTCGCCATGGGCATGGGATTGTTTGGTCAGCTGCTCGCCCCGGCGGTGGTGGGCGGCATAGCGGCGCCGTTCGCCCCCTCGACGGGCTGGCGCTGGGTTTTCTTGATCGTCGGGATGCTCGGACTACCCGTGGCCCTGGGCATGTCCCGGCTTCGCGAGCCCGAACGTGGCCAATACGAGATAGAGGCCGTCATGGGCAACGATGTCGAGATCGACACGCTTCCGGTGTCCCTCACTATGGCCTTCGCTCGGCTGAAGAAAATCCGAAGCTTTTACTTCTTCCTGCTCGGCATGGCTGCCCTCGGTTTCGCCCTGTTCACGCTCCCCGTCTTCTTGAATCTCATCTACGCCCACGTCTTCCACCTCACGGTCTGGCAGCACGGCCTGGTCGGCAGCGTCACGCTCATACCGGGTGTGGTGGCCATCGGAATCATCGGCCGAAAGACCGATCAGCTCTTCCAGGAAGAGCCCACCACGGTCCTTCATCTTCATGGGTGCGCTTCGTCGTCCTATTCGGCGTCTTCATTCGCGCTTCGCGATGTTCATGCCGGACCTGGCTCTCTTTTGTCGCCTGCATCGCCATCGGAACGTCCCTGGCCAACTGCGGATTTGCCATCCTTCCTGCCCGCGCTCTCCACGGTATTGCCCTACCGACTGCGATCTCGAGGGTTCGCGATGATCGGGATCTACGTCTTCCTGTGCGGTTCCTTCTTGGGAGCCATCATCACCGGCCTCCTCGCCCAACGAATCGGCGAGCGACCGGCGGTCGCCCTGGTCGTCCTGGTCGCCTCGGCGGTCGGCGGTGGTCTGATGGCCTACGGGGGCCGTTACGTCCGCGGTGATATCTCCCTCGTCGTTGAGGAACTCAAAGAAGAGCAAGAAGAGGCCGTCCGCATGGCGGCCTCCGACTCGGTTCCCTTGCTGCAGGTCCGCAACTTGGACTTTTCCTACGGGCACGTCCAGGTGCTGTTTGACGTGAACTTCAAGGTCACCCGGGGCGAGGTGCTGGCCCTTCTCGGCACCAATGGCGCCGGGAAGTCCACTCTCCTCAGGGTCATCAGCGGACTGGGCGTTCCCGAGCAGGCCGGTGTGATCCGTCTCAACGGCCGGACCGTCACCTTAGCGAGGCCCGGAGCTTCCGCGTGCGGATCGGTCTCGTACAGCTGATGGGAGGCGGAGCCGTCTTTGCTCCTCTCAGCGTCGAGGAAATTTGAAGATGGCCTGCTTTCTCGAGGAGTCCCACGACGTTGGAGGAAAGATAGACAGGGTCTGCGAGCTCTTCCCGGTTTTGAGCAGCAAACGGCGTTCCCGTGCCACGGAGCCTTCTCAGGCGGCGAGCAGCAGATGCTCGGTCTGGCCATGGCGCTGGTCCATGATCCGGAGATCCTGATCATCGACGAGCTCTCACTCGGTCTCGCCCCCATCGTCGTGGAGATGCTCCTCGAAGTCGTCGCCGATCTGAAGCGGCGCGGCCTACAGTGATCCTTGCGAGCAGTCGATCAATATCGCCTTGGCCTTGGCCGACCGGGCCTTGTTCATGGAGAAGGGTCAGATTCGATTCTCGGGACGGGCTGCGGACCTGCTTGCACGCGACGATCTGGTTCGGGCCGTCTTCTTGGGAACAGAGCGACAGTGATCGGATCGCTGCTCGCGCACTTCCCACTGCAAACGGTCGTCACGGGTGGAGTCACCGGTGTGACCTACGGGGTCATGGCTGCCGGCATCGTCCTCATTTACCGATCCTCGAAGGTGATCAACTTCGCCATGGCGGAGATGGGCGGTCTCGGTGCTGCCGTTCTGAGCCGCATGGTCATCAACTGGCACGTGAGCTACTGGGTGTCCTTCGTCGCCTGCGTCCTGATCGGGGCGGCGGTAGGAGCGGCGATCGAGCTGACGGTGGTCCGCCGGCTGTTCTCAGCTCCTCGCGTCGTCCTCATGATCGCGACGATCGGCGTGGCCGAGTTGCTTCTCTACTTCAAGGCATTCTGCCGATCCCGACGATGGTGACCGGGTATCCCACGCCGATTGAATCATCGTGGCAGATCGGCAGCGTCGTGATCCAAGGACAGGAGATCCTGGTCCTGGTCGTCGTGGCCCTGTTGTACACGGCCCTGTGGCTGTTCTTGGGACATACGAAATACGGTCTGGCGATCGGAGCCTCGGCGGCGAACCCGAATGCCGCCCGCCTGGCTGGGATCAATGTCCGGCTCACCTCGACCCTGGTGTGGACGGTCGCGGGAACGTTGACCACGATCGCAACCATCCTGAGCGCACCTCTCGTGACGACAACGTCGACGGACACCTTCTCTCTCGGGCCGACGTTGCTCATCCGGGCATTGGCGGCAGCTCTGATCGCGCGGATGGTGTCGATTCCCATCGCTCTGGTGTCCGGGGTTGGGATCGGCGTGGGGGAAGCACTCATCTATTTCAACTGGCCGAACCAGCAAGGCCTGCTCGACCTGGTCCTTCTGGGTGTCATCCTCCTCACGTTGATCCCCCTTGCACGGAAGGGAGTGCTGAGTGGAGCGCAGAGTGGCTGGTCGTTCGCTCCCCGAGTGCGACCACTGCCCGGGGTGCTGCACGACTGGTGGGTGGCACGTCGTCTGCCGCAGATGGCGATTGGGATCGCGGTGGTCACGGCAGTCCTGTTGCCCTTCGTCCTCGGTGAACCTGTCCCAGCAGTTCCTCTTCTCCCAGGTATTCATCTATGCCATCGCCGCGCTGTCGGTAACCATGTTGACCGGGTGGGCGGGTCAACTGTCGCTCGGCAAATTCGCCCTGGTCGGACTCGGCGCCATGAGCACGGTCGCACTGAGCGCCAGCGTCCCCTTTCTCGTCGCCGTCGGCCTCGCCGGGATGGTTGGGCGGTCATGGCCGCGCTCATCGGGGCCACGTCGCTTCGGATCCCGGGGCTCCTCTTGAGCATCACGACGTTTGCGTTCGCCGTGGCGGCCTCGAGCTGGCTCCTCGGGCAGTCGTTGTTCACGGGGGGTGCGCTCACGATCTCCGTAAGCCGAGCAAGCATCGGGCCTATTTCGCTCGCCTCGGAACGGACCTACTACTACTTTGCGCTCGTTTGCTTCATCATCTTCGCAGTCATCGTCTCACGCCTTCGCAAGAGTGAGTTTGGCCGTTCCCTGATCGCCGTTCGAGACAACGAGAGGGCAGCTGCTGCTCTCGGGCTGTCCCCCGCTCGCACCAAGCTCGTCGCGTTCGTGCTGGCCGGGGCGCTGGCGGGGGTCGCCGGGGGCCTTCTGGCCGGGCTGCTCGGCAACTTCGACACGTCGACGTTCGACCCTTCGGCCTCAACCTCGTTGGTGGGGATTGCCGTCATCGGAGGGCTGACATCTGTCGCCGGGACGATCATCGGGCCCTCGGGTCGTGGGTCTACCGGCACTGGCGAACAACTCCCAGCTGGCGCAGCTCCTCGCGGGATCGATCGGTCTGCTCGTGCTCCTGCTCTACTTCCCGAGCGGTCTCGTACAAATCCTCTACAGCGCCCGCGACACCGTCTTCGAGCGTGTGGCCCGACACCGAGCTCAGGGTGTCGAACCCGCTCCGAAGCCGGAGCTTCCACGTCGAGCGACACTGCAACGACCTCCGCTGGCATCGGAGATCGAAACCACACTCTTGGCCGAGCGCGTAGGCGTCAGCTACGGGACACAACAAGTGCTCTTCGAGGTGAGCCTTACCGTCGGACGAGGAGAGGTCGTCGGCCTGATCGGAGCCAACGGAGCCGGCAAGACAACGCTGATGAACGCCATCTGCGGATTCGTTCCCAGTTCGGGCAAGGTCGAAGTGCTCCAACAGGATGTCTCCGGGCTCTCCCCGTCTCGGCGAGCCCGGCGCGGTGTGGACGGACCTTCCAAGGCGCGGAACTATTCGGAGATCTGACGGTTCGAGAGACCGTGCAGGTAGCCCTTCAGCGGAGAGAACATGCAGGGATCACCACGATGGGTTAGGTTTCCCCGCGCTCGGCGAGTGGAGCGGACGCTGCGAAGTGACACGGACGAGATATCGACTATCTCGGATTGGGACGCTTCGCGGACAAGTTCGTCAACGAGTTGTCCACCGGGACGCGGCGCATCACCGAATTGGCGTGCATCGTCGCTGCGGAGGCACGCGTCCTGTGTCTCGACGAGCCGACGGCGGGGATCGCCCAGCGAGAGACGGAGGCGTTCGGACCGCTGATCCTTCGACTGGCGAGCGCGCTCGAGGCCAGTGTGCTGATTATCGAACATGACATGCCGATGTTGATGTCCGTGAGCGATCGGGTCTATTGCATGGAGATGGGGAAGATCATTGCGTCGGGTCTTCCGAGTTCGGTGCGGAGTGATCCCGAGGTCATCGCTTCATACCTCGGAACCGTATCGGCAGCCATCAACCGCAGTGGATCGGTTTCGCCGACCCAGGGCACGCCACCAGACGGGCCCGGCATCGTCTCGTGGGGCGTCAGGGGGTCGAAGCCCGATGAGTCTCGAATGGCTTTCGGCTTGGGAAATCCACGACCTGATCTCGTCTCGAGAAGTCTCCCCGAGCTGAGGTGACCGAGCACTGTCTCGCACGTGCCGAAGCCCTCGAGCCCCTCCTCCATTGCTTCCGCACCCTCGACGTGAAGGGTGCCCGCGACCAAGCAAAGAATGCGGAGCGGGCCGTGCTGCGCGGAGACGACCTCGGGATTCTTCATGGGGTTCCCGTGTCGGTGAAAGAGCACATCGCCGTGGAGGGGCTGCCCCTATTCGGCATGGGCCTCGGGAACGACAATCAAACCCAGTCTGGCCACCTTGCTCGCCGGGACGCACCGGTGGTTCGTCGGCTGCGCTGTGCCGGTGCCGTGATCATGGGCACGAACCACATGCCGGGAATGGGCGTGATGGGCTTGCGAGACGCACAAGGGGAATCGACAACCGACCTTTCCTTTCACAGCCGCAATCCGTGGGACACCGGGAGGGTTCCGGGCTCGTCGAGCGCGGGTGGATCCGCCGCGGTTGCCGGAGGCGTCGTGCCGCTGGCCATCGGGAGTGACGGAGGCGGTTCGACCCGCCTCCCTGCTGCCTGGACCGGACTGTTGGGATTGCACCCGACCATGGGTCGGGTGCCCATGGGTCAACCACCGGGCGGAAGCTGGAACATCTCAGAGGGGCCGCTGACCCGCGACGCTCGGGATGGAGCGCTCGCGCTGCAGGCCATCTCCGGACCTGATGGGGCGGAGATCATCTCGCTGCAGAGCGAACCTCCGAATTACCTCCATGACCTCCAGTCTGGCGTCGAGGGTCTCCGCATGGCCTGGAGCGACGATTTCGGCTTCGCGGGCAAGTATGGGGGCGCCCGAATCAGAAGAGGTGGTCGCGACGATCAAGTCGGCGGCGTTCGGTCTGCAGGCGCTGGGCGCGTGCGTCGAGCCGTCCAACGAGGTGTTCCCGGAGTGGTCCACCATGTTGGCATTGGGTACCGCCGGTTTCCCGCCAGCTAGCGGCGCTCCCTACGAGCGGGCACAGGACACCCGGGCCCAGTGGTGGAGTGGGTTCCAAGGGATCTTGAAGGATCGTGACCTCTTGCTCACGCCCACGATCCAGCATGTTGCCTTCACGGTGGAGCGCTGGCACCAAGCTTGGTCCGATGGTTTGGCGGAGTTCTCGATGCAGTGGTGCGCGCACACGTTCCCCCACAATTTCCTGGGTGGCCGGCCCTCTCGGTCCCATGCGGGTTCGTCGATGGGCTCCCCGTCGGACTGCAGCTCACCGGACGACCAGATAGCGAGGCGCTCCTGTACCGGGTTGCAGACGCAGTGCTCCGGCTTTGCCAGATGGGGGAATCGCCGACCGGACCTGCCCCTCTGATTCGTCATCCGTCGTCCGCTGTTGCCAAGGGACGACTCCGTCTCATATAGTTTTTCAAAGGAGATTAGAAAACAGTGGCGAGCGTGAGTCCGAAGAGGCGAGCGTGAGCCCGAGGAGAAAGGATCGGGGGCCATGACCATCTCCGAATCGGATTCCTCGACATTCGTCGGGTTCCCCATGCCGAACGACTCGGAGTCGCTGACTGACCGGAAGCGGCGGCCCATCGTGAGGTCGGCCCAAGACGGACCGCGGTTTCCTTTTCCCGTGCCGAACGGCTGGTTCGTCGTCTGCGAGGCTCGGGAGCTTCTGCCGGGTGAACTGAAGACATTCAAGGTATTCGGTACCGACGTCGTTCTCTATCGTGGTGAGGACGGAATCCCACGCATGGTGGAGGCGTACTGTGCCCACCTCGGTGCCCACCTCGGTGTGGGAGGACGGATCGAAGGCGGCTGCATTCGGTGCCCGTTTCACGGCTGGCTCTATGACGGAAGCAGTGGGCGGTGCACCGAGATTCCCTACGGCGACACGTCACGGATACCGACCAAGGCTCGAGTTCGCTCCTATCCGTGCCTGGAGCGAAATCACATGATCTGGGCGTGGCATCACGGCAAGGAGGGTGAACCCTTCTACGACGTTCCCGAGATCGCGGAGTTCGAGGACCCTGACTGGCTCCCCTATGAACTGGTGGAGTTCGATGTTGCGACCTGCTGCCAGGAGATGACGGAGAACAACGTCGATTTCGCTCACTTCAAGTATGTCCATGGCACTGACTCGATTCCCGAGGACGAGTTCCTCATCGACGGCTGCTACAAACGCACCTCTGGGAATGGACGGTCGCTTTGTCCGCGAGGGTTACGGACTGGGGCTCGGCGTCGTACGCCTCACCGGATATGTCACGTTCCTGTCATCGACAACCCCGATCGACACCGAGAACGTGAGGGTGCGTTGGATCTTCACCGCTCCGAAGAGCAGCGGACCGGACGCCGCTCGACAAGCGGCACAGGGCTTCGCCAGCGGGGTAAGTCAGGATCTGCCGATCTGGGAGAACAAACGGTACGTCGACCGCCCGATTGTGACCAAGACGGAGCGAAAGCTCCTCGAGCAGCGACAGTGGGCACAGCAATTCTATTCGTAGGTACCGACGTCACATGGAGCACCGGACAGCAAGGAGTGGCGCATGACTGAGAACCGCTGGGTCAAGGACCTCTCGACCATCGGCGCACGGGGGGACTTCCACCCCGTTCTGCCCTCACTCGAAGTGGCGTATCGAACAGATCCCGAGGCGGTCGCCGCGGTCATCCCCCCGCCGCTGCGACCGGCCTCGGATCCTCGTGTCCACGTCCGCTGTACCGACATCCACCTGGAATTCGGTGAATTCGTGTATCAGGAGAAGGTCGGATACTTCGCCGTCGACGCCATGCACGACGATCAGCCTGGAGAGTACCCGCTGTTCATACCGATCGATCTCGAGTCCGCCATCTCCATAAGCCGTGAGCGGTTCGGCGAACCCAAGAAGCTGGCACTCATCGAGATGGGCCGTGACGACGACCATGTCTATGCTCGGATTACCCGCAACGGTGTGACCTTCATCGAGATCGCCGGCGACGTCGTCGAGGAACTCCCCGTCCCCGAGCCCTATCCAGCCCGGCAGTGGTGGTTCAAGTTCATGCCGTCGGTGACGGGACGGGGTTTCGACGGGGACCCCCTCCTGGTCCAGGTCGACCAAGTTCGCAGTCCGCAGTCAATGGAGCGCGTCGACGGCAAGCTGGTGCTGCGCGACCTGTCGACGGACCCAGTGGTCGATCTACCCGTTCGTGAGGTGGAGTCCATCGTGTGGACGGTACGAACGTCCACGACAGAACCTCGGGTCGTGGGACCGGTGGACGCTGAAGCGTTCGAACCTTACGCATACAGTCGGTACGACCACGTCGGGTGAGGCGAAGGGCCGTATCGGTTCGTCATCACAACTCAGGGAGCGTACAGACCTGGGGGCTCTTACCCGGATCGTTTGGCTCATCTGGGCGGTCGCCGCGAGGCGGCACTACCCAGGGTCCCACCTTTTCGGGACGCATGCCCGCGTAATATCCTGAGAGAACAGCCACGCACACCGGGCTGCTCCGCAGCACGGACAGCCCGACACCTGAAGAGCAGGACACGATTCCGACGACACTCGGGGTACGCATGGAACAACGACCCGCACCTCCGCTTCCGACCTCCGTGAGTGCGCGGGCGCGTGCATGGTTGTCCCAACCTCGGTCAGTAACGGTCTACCCAGCTCTCGACGATCGTTCGGCGTGGACCCGTCTGATCGAGGGGCGTCGGGCCGAGCTGGTCGAGTACATGACCGAGCGCCTCGGACCCGTCATCGAACAGGTGCCACACAGCGTGCACGACGGGGAGATCGCTGGGGTTCCCACTTTCGTGATAGCGGCAGACAAGCCGGCCAGAGACACATCATCGCTCTTTCTCGACATTCACGGAGGGGCGCTCACCACGGGTGGCGGCGAAGCCTGCAGGCTGATGGGTGCGGCCCGGGCCATGGCGGTCAACATGCCCGTGTGGGCCATCGACTACCGGATGCCACCCGAGCATCCATACCCCGCAGCACTCGATGACTGCCTCGCCGTATATCAGGCTGCGCTCCAGGAACGACCCCCTGGCGAAATCTTCGTCGGTGGCACCTCAGCAGGGGGGAACCTCGCCGCGGCCTTGCTCCTCCGTGCCAAGGACGCAGGGTTGCCCATGCCCGCCGGCCTTGTGCTCATGACTCCAGAAGTGGACCTCACCGAATCGGGAGACTCGTTCGTCACCAACAACGGGATCGACAACATCCTCGGGCCTCTCTTGCCGGTGAACCAGTTCTATGCGAACGGCCACGATCTCAGCGATCCGTATCTCTCGCCGCTCTTCGGGGACGTCACCGGCTTCCCGCCCACGTTCCTCACCTCGGGTACCCGTGACCTGTTCCTCTCCAACACGGTGAGAATGCACCGCAAACTCAGGGCCGCGGGCGTGGAAGCAGACCTCCATGTGTGGGAGGCCATGCCGCACGGTGGCTTCGGGGGTGCTCCCGAGGACATGGAGATGGTGACGGAGTTGCAGGGGTTCCTGGCGAAGCACGCCAAACGCTGAGTGGGCCGCAAATACTCTCCCATCCGTCTCCTCAGAGCTCCTCAGAGATTTGCGCCCCCGGCGCTGATGTTCGGATGTGAGATCGGGGCAGCCTGAGGCAAGCGACTCACTAGAGCGCTATTGCGCAGCGAGGGCGAGAGCCGATGGGCGCCGATCGATTCGAGGGGTACTCGGGCCGGTGGTAGCCGTGGAAGCGAAGTTGTCCATCTCGGAGCTCTCGAATTGTCAAGAAGTCACCCTTGTACCCCTTGTGGTCCCACGGGCCGAACTGGGTATCGATCCAGTCAACCAGGAGTTGGCCAAGCTCGATGTCGACCAGCAGGCCGATCTTGACGGGTTCGAAGGCATCGCCTTGGTTGACGAGCCCGCGGGTGGGCGGATAGGCAACGATGTCCCGAAAGCCTTCTCACCGATCAGTCCGCCGCCCTCGTACCACCGCTGGTTGCCCCACTCCCCCGTGTCCGCTGCGTCGACGCCCGAGCGGACATTGCACGCCGCACGATCGTCCTCGGCGATGACCGGATCAATGATTTCCGGGAACATCCGTTCCACGCCCGGTCGCGCTGGATTGCCGTTCGTGGTACCCGCGTCGGGTTGCCATGGTCTCTCCCTCTGTCGCCGGCTCAAAATATAGGAGATATCGTTCTTAATATCGCTCGTCTCGCAAGAGGAGGGGTCTCGGCACACCCGCTCGGACTCAGACTCAGCGGAACGTGTGACTCCCGCGCACGAAAGGTAGTTCCATGTGATTAACGATCCCTGCCGGAGCGGCACAGACAGCGGGGATCGCGTGCACCACCGGCATGGCTGTGGTCGTCGCCCCGTCCCAATGGTCGCCGGTCGGCCCCAGCGTGCAGCGCACGCCGGGATCGCCCTCGATCTCGACGACATATCCGTGCGTCACGGGCCAGTTGGGAGTCATGTCCTCGCCGAGCTTCCAGACGAAGCTGCACTCGATGACGGACTGACCGTCCCGCAGACCGGAAACGGTTCCACGGATTCCCGCGATGCGACCCTCGTGCAGCGTCATGAACCCCAGATCTGTCGTCTGTGCGGCTTCGGCAAACTGCGCGCTGAACCCGACCGCGTCGAGTGATAGGGCAAGCGCCTCGGCCATCACCGGCACCTGGTCCTTGAAGGACCCGCACGATGCCTCGCAGTGGACCACCGCCTCGGGGTCGTCAAGTGCGAGGTCGAACCCCATCGCCCGGAACATCTGCTCGTTCGCATACCCCGAGATGTCGAGCGACTCGAGCACCGAGATGCGGTGGATCCGGCGGCACATGGCACTGGCTGCGAGTGCGACCATCGGGGCATGACCCGGGTAGATGCCGCTCGCATACAGCGAAGACCGGCCACGCACACAGGCGTCGCGTAGCCGCTTCGTCGGCTCGGGACCGTAGCCCTCCCCCGCCAACATGTACATCGTCGTGACGACGTTGGCACCGGACTCGAGGATCCGCACCAGGTGGTCGAAGTCCGGCCGGTACGGCATGTAGGACACACAGTCTGGCTCGAGAGCGAGGAGCGCGTCGACGTCACTGGTCACCGCGATGCCCAGCGGATCCGCACCGCAGAGAACCCCGAGGTCACGTCCCACCTTGTCCGGCGAATACGCGTACCCACCGACCAGCTCGATAACCGGATGGCCGATCATCCCGCGGACCGCGGCAGCGCCGGTACGTCCGGTCGTCCACTGGACGACTCGGAGGGGGCGCGTCACGACCCCTCTGTAGTGAATCTGTGTCCCATGGTCCTGCTCTCGACGGCCACCGGACGCTCCGGCTCAGTGGTGTGAACGGCACGCCGACTAGGCGTTCTTGACGCTGACAGCAACAACCGCGGACCAGGAGGAACGAACTGGCGCAGATGGAAGTGATCCGAGAGACGGGGCGACATGCGAAGTGTCATATTACAGGATACAATATCCCGTAATATCTCGGCGTGATGCCCTCCTTCGAATGCTCCACTGAGGCCCTCGGCCATGGAGAGTGGGCTGACGGGGAGGCGTCGAGGCGCTATCGAGGGCGCTCGAACACGGGCACAAACAAGGGAGGACGTTGGAATGACCCGCAGGGTTTCCCACTGGATTATGGCGGCCGCAAGTGCCATCGTGCTGATCTCGACCGTCACCTTGGCCGGCAACTCGGTCGCCACGGCCGCCGAGCGCTCGTCCGGCTCCACGAGCGGCGTGTGGCCAGGCGTGGGCCAG
The DNA here is from genome assembly GCA_963774485.1 of uncultured Acidimicrobiaceae bacterium. Taxonomy (GTDB): domain Bacteria; phylum Actinomycetota; class Acidimicrobiia; order Acidimicrobiales; family RAAP-2; genus Bog-473. The sequence continues at coordinate 77,448 of CAVZFG010000014.1, read as the reverse complement.
ATCTGCGGAAGTGGCCCCGGTGGGTCCTCGAGCGTTCGGGGCGTCTCGAACAAGGCCATCCACGTCGCCGTCTTCACCGACGCCAGCAACACGGTGCAACCGGGTCTCGACATTGAATTTCCCCAGTTCGCCGGCGCGTTCGCCAAGTGGTGCAACGCGGCCGGCGGCATCGATGGGCGCCGGATCGTCGTCGACACCGGCGACGCCGGGCTGTTCAACGCCGGCCAGGTGATGACCCAGGCCTGCCAGCAGGACTTCATGTCGGTCGGCGGCGGCCTCGTCCTCGACACGGCGGCCGTCCCGATCCGCGTGGGTTGTGGCCTCGGCCAGATCACCTCCTTCACCGTCTCGGACCAGTCCGTCGACGCGGCCTTGCAGGTCAACCCGAACGGCGTGAACAACTCGGAGATCGAGGCCGGCTGGTACGGCGCCCTGGCCAAGAAGTACCCCAAGGCGGTCAAGCAGTTCGGGATCGGCGGGTCGAACCAGCCCTCGATCCTCGAGCAGATCCACAAGGACGAGCAGGCCGCGGTGGCCCAGGGCTACAAGGTGGTCGACTTCCAAGAACCACCACTCACCGTCACCGACTGGGCCCCGTACATCGAAGAGGCGGAATCCAAGGGCGTCCAGGCCCTCGAACCGTCGGCGTCCTCGAACGTCGGGCCGTATTTCCAGGCCATGCAGACGGCGGGCTACAACCCGGCGTTCGTCTACATGTACGAGAACCTCTACGTGAAGGCGACGGCGCAGGCAACGGCCTCGATCCACCTGCCCCCGACCTACCTGGCCCTCCAGCTGTGGCCCTTCGAACTGGCTTCGCAGAGCCCGGGCCTCACGGAGCTCGAGACCGTCATGCACAAGTACGCCCCCGGCACGGCCATCGACCAGAACGACGAGCTGGCGGCCAGCTCCTGGGTTCTCTTCGCCAAGGCGGCCACGGCGTGCGGCGCCAACCTGACGGTCTCGTGCGTGTTGAGCCACGCCGCCGCCCAGAAGAACTGGAGCGCGGGCGACATCCAGGCACCGACGGCCCAGTTGGCCATGTCGGACCAGAACCCCACCCCGAGCGACTGCTTCACCATGGTCCAGCTGCAGGGCGGGAAGTTCAGTTGGGACAAATCGTTGACTGCCCCGAACAACCAGATCTGGAACTGCGACCCGAAGACCCTCTTCCACGTGTCGAGCACGGGGAGCTGACGGCCTCCGACCCGCGGCGCGCGATCCTGCGGCTCGGGAAGGGCCCCGGTGTCAGTCCAATCGGGTCCTGTCCAGCACGGCGTCGGAGACAAGGCCGAGTGTGCCGAGGCGAGCACCGGCGTCTTCAGCCGCGGAGCGGGCCGTGACCACGTCCTTGTGGACGAACCGCCCAGCCGCGCCGAGCAAGGCCTCGGCCGATCCCATGGCGGCGACGAGCTCGAGGGCGTAGCTGGCACCACTGCAGGTGCGCAGCGTCGTGGCCACGAGCTCGGGGTCGACGCCCAGGGAGTCACAGAGCTCCGTCGCCTCGACGGCGAGCTCCACGTGGGCACCGAAGAGGAGGTTGTTCACGAGCTTCACCTTCTCGCCCGCGCCTGACGGGCCGAAGTGCACGACCTGGTTCGCATAGGCCGCGAACAGCGCTTCGCAGCGGGCCACCACGTCGTGGTCACCACCCACGAAGAGGGTGAGCGTGCCGTCCGCCACCTGCGCCGGTCCCCCACTCCCCGGGGCATCCACCACGCCGACGTCCATCGGGGCGACTCGGGCCGCGATGGCCTCGACGGTGCGCGGGCTGGCGGTGGTGTGGATGACGATCGCCGAGCCCGGCTGCATGGCCTCGGCCAGGCCGTCGTCGAGGACCACGCTGCGGACCTGGTCTCCGCTGTACACGTAGATGATCACCACGTCGCGCCCTCGAGCGAGCGCAACCACGTCGTCCACGCACGGCACTCCCGCGCCTTCGAGCTGGGCGCGGACCTCGGGGCGGCGCGGCGAAAGCGGTCACGTCGAAACCCGCACCGCGGAGCCGGTCGACCAGGGGCCGGCCCATCTCGCCGGTGCCCACGATCCCGACCCGCATCAGCCGGGCGTGACGATGATCCGCGCCGGCCCGTTGGCGTCCCGAGCATCGTCAATCGCCTTGGGCACCCCTTCGAGGTCGACGCTCCAGCCGAACATCGGGGTGACGTCGAGGCGGCCTGAGCACACCTCCTCGAAGGCCTCGTTCCAGTGGATCATGGACGGCCCCCCTCCGAACTGGATGTTCAAGCCCTTGCGCTTGGCCACCATGGTGTGAAGGTGGTCGCCCTGGGGCGGGCCGCCGGCCGAGAAGATCCTGGTCCCCCGCTCGCACCCCTTGAAGATCGCGTCGAGCACTCCGGGCACACCGACGCACTCGAAGACGACGCACCCAGGCAGGTCGAGCAGGCTCATCATGTCCCGAACCGGCTCGCCCGAGCCGTAGGCGAGCTCGCGCCACGCCTCGTAGGGCGACAGCTCGGCCGGGTCGACCACGACATCGGCACCGAGTGTTCGTGCCGTCTCGCGACGCGACGCGACGAAGTCAACGGCCACAATGGGCCCGATACCGAGGCGCTTCAAGGAAGCCACCGCCGAGAGACCGATGGCGCCACACCCGATGACCAGCGGCACCTCCCGGGGTGTCACCGCGGCCCGCTTCACGTAGGACCACCCCACCGAGATGGCGTCGGCGATCGAGACCAGCTCGTTCGGCAGGTCGGAAGGCACGACCTGGGTCATCCCCTCGGTCAGGAGGAAGTACTCGCCAAACCCGCCGGGTGCATCGGGGCTCTGACCGATGATGCGCACCCCGTCAGCGACGAGGAGAGCCGGGATCGAGCTGACCCGGGTCCCGATCGGCCACTTGCGCCGCGTGCCCGGCCCGAAGTCGACCACCTCGGCGCAGTATTCATGGCCCATGACGATGTCGGCGTCGGCGTCGTAGTTTGAAAGGCCGCTGTCGTCGTCGGCATCACCCTCGGGGTGATCCATGAAATGGATGTCCGAGGCGCAGATCCCACAAGCCAGCGACCGCACCAGGACGTGTCCAGTACCAGGCGTCGGGTCATCGGTCTCCCGGACCTCGATCTTCCCGCCTCGGAGCACGGCAGCCCGCATGTGGCTCTCCCTCCTTCCGTGAGATCTTTTTCAGGACAGCGTATCCTGGAAATGGCCCCGGCCCGACCGACCCCTAGACCTTTGGCGCGAGCATCGCACGGTGCTCGGGCGTGCCGTCGAGGTTGGCATTGACCCTCTGGGCGATGCGCCAGCCCTCCTCCGTGCGCACCCAGCGCCACGTGTTTGCCGACACCCGGGCCACCCAGAAGCGCTGCGCGTCGGGATCCCAGCGGATGTTGAGGGCGTAACTGCGGCCCTCGGCCTCGTCGCCCTCCACGAGCACGTGAGGGACGGTCAGCACATGGCCGCACCCGTTGACGATGAGACCCTGATGTCCTTGGCTGCGCACCATGCCGGCGATCTGCCCGCGGCCCTGCATCTCGATCGCGCCCACGGCGTCGAAGGTGCCGTTCTCGGTCCAAAGGTTCGCCGTCGCCTCGGCCGAGCCACTGTCCACATTGGGTCCGTACTGGGCCACCAGTTGGGTGATGGCCAGATGGTCTTCCAGGAGCTGCACCCGGGATGCGAGCGCAGCGACCGCAGTACGAAGATCGTCGATCTCGCCCACTGATTTCCCTTCGATACAGGAGAATTCTTCCCGTATTTGACGAGTCTCAACGTAGCATGGGCACCATGCCACACGAACGGAGCCCCCGGCAGCTCGGCCGCCCTCGCATCCAGAGCATTGACGCCAGGGTCCTCGAGGCCACGAGGGAACTTCTGGTCGAAAAGGGCTTCGACGCCGCGACCGTGCGGGCCATCGCCGAGCGGTCTGGTGAGCACGCGTCGGCCATCTACCGCCGTTGGCCCTCGCGGGTCGAGATCATCGAGGAAGCAGTGTTCCCCGGACTTTCGTCGGTCACGGTTCGTCCGACGGGTGATCTTCAACGAGACCTGCGGCGGTTCGTCCGTGCCTACCTGGCTGCATTCGGGGCGCCCGAGGCACGTGCGGCCATGCCGGGCCTTTTGGCCAGCTACCAATCCGCCGGGCGATCCGGCGCACCCGAGGTCTGGCTGGCGGTGTCCGCCCGCCCGCAGTTCCTCGACATCCTCATCGCCGCTCCGGCCGGCGAGGTGGACCCGGACCTCGACCCTGACGACGTGTTCGACCTCCTCCTGGGCGCCATCTTGGCCCGGACCCTCGTGCCCACGGTCGTGCAGCGCAATCGCCCGGTGGAGCGTCTCGTGGACTCCGTGCTAAGGCTGGTGCACCCGGCACCCGCTCGGGCCAAGACGTCGCCGTGACCTTCGGTTTCATCGGGCTCGGTCACCAGGGGACGCCCATGGCCGAACGGATGATCGACGCCGGCCTCCGGCCCTGGCTGTGGGCCCGCCGCAATGAGGTGCTCGCTCGCTACGAAGGAGCCGACGCCCAGCTGGCCGTCTCCCCGGCTGAACTCGGCGCTCACTGCGACGTCATCGGCCTCTGCCTCTACGACGCCGAGGCGACGGACAGCGTCCTCCTCGGCCGCGACGGGCTCATGGCGGCGGTCCGCCCCGGGACCGTGCTCGCCCTCCACAGCACCGTCGGGCCGGCCTACGTGCAGGAGCTGGCCGGCCGAGTGGCCGAACACGGCGTCTCCGTCGTGGACGCACCGGTGAGCGGAGGCGACGCGGCCGCAGTCGGGAAGCTGCTGGTGATCACGGCCGGCGACGAGGAGCTGTGTGACGTGTGCGCCCCGATGTTCGCCACCTACGCCGGCAAGGTCGTGCACACGGGTCCACTCGGGTCGGCCCAGGCGGCCAAGCTCATCAACAACAGCCTGATGACAGCGATCACCGGGCTCGTCTTCGACGCGTTCGATCTGGGCACCGCGCTCGACATCGACCATGACCGCCTGGGCGAGGTCCTGGCCCACGGCTCGGCGGCCAACCCGTCCGTCGGCATCTATCTCGGACTGGGTGCCGATCGGTTCTCCGTGGCCGCCTGGCCCACACTCCACAAGGACGTCGCCCTGGTACGATCCCTGGGCGTCGACACGAAGATCCTGCTCGACGCGGCCACGTCCACCATCGCCGAGATGGACCGACGCCGGAGCGGTGCGTCGGCGGTTGGCGAATGAGCACCGACCAGAGGAGCTCCGACCGCGGTGACATCGAGCAGCTGCTCGTGCATTTGTCGGCAATGGAGCTGTAGTTCTTCACGAAGTACGAGCGAAAGTGCTTCCAATCTCGCTGATCGATCCCGGTCTCGTAACGCGCTCACAGCGTGATCACAAACGCTTGCGGATTGCCCCGGACGCAGCAGCACGAATGGCTTCCCGCCGCTCCCCATTTGGCCGCTGAACTGGACACTTGCGGACTGCTTGGACCGGGCCGGATGGTGTTGGCGGGAGTTCGAGTCCCGCTCCGGGCACGACGTGTGGGCAGTTCACAGGCCGTTCGCGCCAGCGACCTGGTCGACACCCTGGACCGCCTCGACCAGGGGGGCCGACGTCCTGTGTCGCGGCGACGGTCGATCCCAAGCTGACCCGCGACCCCCGAGCGAGCAGACTGTGGGCGTGGACGAGGCATCCGTCGATCCCGATCCGATGACCCAGCTGTCCCGGTGGCTCGAGGTGGCGCGGTCAGCGGGCGAGCCCATGCCCGAGGCGATGGCCGTTGCCACAGCCACGACCGATGGGCGCCCGTCCTCGAGAATGGTGCTGCTCCGAGGCATCGACCACCGGGGTCTCGTCTTCTACACCGACCGGGAAAGCCACAAGGGCCGGGAGCTGAGGGCGAACCCGTTCGCCGCTGCCCTCTTCCATTGGTACCTGCCAGTGCACCGACAGGTCCGGGTGACCGGTGCGGTGGAGGAGGTCGATGACGATCAGTCGGACACCTACTGGTGGTCGCGGGCGCCAGGCGCTCGTCGGAGCGCCGTCGCGAGCCACCAGAGCGAGGTGGTCGTGAGTCGAGCAGTGCTCGAACAGCGGGTCGCCGAGCTGGCCCAAGCGTTCCCCGAGGAAACGGGGCCACCCCGCCCACCTCGATGGGGCGGTTACCGGATCCAGCCCGAGGTGGTCGAATTGCGGGAAGAAGGAGCGGACCGCCTGCACGATCGGCTCCGTTACCAACCTCAGTCGGCTCAGTCCGGAAACCGGAGGATCGAGCGGTTGTCACCCTGACAACCTGGCCGTCGGCACACCCATCGTGTGCCCCGAGCTGGTCGAGCTGCGACCTGCCTCTGACCTGCGGTCGCAACGATCTGTTGCGTCGATCGTGGGGCAACTCCGATAGCATCGCTCGGGCCAGGACGGCTCGATACCCAAAAGCACGGACAGGCCAGGCCCGTGCAGGGAGTGACGATGAGCCAGAGCGTGACTGCCACATTCTTGTTCACCGACCTCGTCGGATCGACCCAGCTCGCCTCCTCCATGAGCGCCGCCCAAGCCGACGAGCTGCGCCGACGTCACTTTGCACTCCTGCGCGCCGCCGTCGAGTCGACCGGCGGCAGGGAAGTGAAGAACCTCGGCGACGGGCTGATGATCGTCTTTTCGAGCGCGAGTCGGGCATTCTCGTGCGCCGTCGAGATCCAACAGGCGCTCGATCGCCATAACCGTCGCGGCGACACCGTGCTCGAGGTCCGCATCGGTCTGGCCACCGGAGAGGCCATCGAAGAAGAGGGCGACTTCTTCGGGGACCCCGTGGTCGAGGCCGCCCGTCTGTGCGCCCTGGCCGCACCCGGCCAGATCCTGGCCACCGAGTTGCTGCGCCTCACCGTGGGCCGTCACACCTCGCTCGAATTCAGACCGCTGGGGCCCCTCGAGCTGAAGGGCCTCCCTGCTCCGGTCCCCGCGGTCGAAGCGCGTTGGGAGCCCGCGAGCGAGGACGGCCCGGCGGGAGTACCTCTCCCGGTGCGCCTCGCCCAGTATGCGGCTGGAGGGCTCTTCGGATTCTCCGGGCGCGACCCCGAGCTGGCGCTGCTGACCGAGCTACGCAAGCAGGCGTCGACCGAACGACGGCTGGGGGTTGCCCTCGTCGCCGGCGAACCCGGGGTGGGCAAGTCCTGCCTGGCCGCGCACGCAGCGCAGGGCGCACACGGCGAGGGCGTCACGGTGCTCTTCGGCGAGTGCGCAGAAGGGTCGCACGCGCCCTATCTGCCGTGGATGGGTGCCCTCTCTCACTTGGTGCGCCACGCCGAGCCGACCACGCTCGAGCGGCTTTCTCCGGTCCACGCCTGGGCGCTCGGCCGGCTTCTGCCGGCCGACGCCGGTTTTCTCCCGGCTCGAGAGACGGTGGAGGCCGAAGCGGACACCGAGCAGTTCCTCTTGGTCCAAGCCGTCGCCGCCGCCCTCGAGCTGGCCAGTGCGAACGCTCCGGTCCTCATTGTCCTGGACGACTTGCAGTGGGCGGATTCCTCGAGCCTCTCGCTGCTTCGTCACCTTTTCGGGACCGGCGGGCATTTGGGGTGCCTGATCGTGGGAACCTACCGGCCGAGTGATCTGGGGCCGGGCCATCCGCTCGCGTGCTGCTGGCCGAGCTGCATCGCGAGCCGGCGGTGCACAGGGTCGACCTCGGTGGCCTGGGAGATCACCAGATCCTCGAACTGATAGAGACTGCGGCCGGCTACGAGATGGACGAGGCCGGCGTGGCGCTCGCCCACGCGCTGCGCCGTGAAACGGACGGCAATCCGTTCTTCGTCGCCGAGCTGTTGCGCCACCTGGCCGAGTCGGGCGCCATCGCACAGGACGCCTCGGGCCGCTACTCGCTGACGAGCGACCTCGACGAGCTGGCGCTCCCGCAGAGCATCCGCGACGTCATCGGCCAGCGGGTAGCTCGTCTGGGCCCCGAAGTCCATCGCACCCTGACCACGGCATCGGTCATCGGACGCACCTTCGACCTCGAAGTGCTCAGCGCAGTGGCGGGAACCGACCCCGACCGCGTGCTCGACATCGTCGAGACGGCCACCACCGCCGCGCTCTTGGAGGAGTCGGACCGGGCCGAGCGCTACCGCTTCTCCCATGCACTGATCCAGCACGCCCTCTACGGCGAGCTCAGCGCGGCGAGGCGCCAGCGCACCCACCTGCGTGTTGCCGAGGTCCTCGAGGACTCCGCGTCGGGCGCCGCGCTCGACGCGGCACAGCTTTCGGAGCTGGCCCGGCACTGGCAGACGGCGGTCAAGCCGACCGATGCGGCGAAGGCCATCGCCTACACCCGGCGGGCTGCTGCCGCGGCCATGGCGGCGCTCGCGCCGGCCGATGCCGCCCGCCTCTACGCCCAGGCTCTCGAGCTCCTCGAGCGCGACACGACGAGCGACGACCGGCCGGCCCGGGTGGAGGTGATGTTGGAGCTGGCCCGGGCTCGCCTGGCCTACAACCACACAGAGGGGATCGAGGCGTTGCGCCAAGCCGCCGCCCTGGCCCAAGAGACCGGCGACCCCGAGCTCCTCATCACGTGCGCCCTGACCCGGGTGCCGAACCAGAACACCTCGCAGCCGGGCGATCCCTTCCTGCTCGACGTGCTGCGCCACGCCCTCGAGGCGCTCGGCCCGAATGACCACGCCCGGCGGGCCCGGGCGCTGGCCGCCCTGGTCGACGAGACCGACCCCGAGCGCTGGCAAGAGCGCCGCGACTACGCCGACGCTGCGGTGGTGGCCGCCGCTTCCGCCGGCGACGACTCGGTCACCCTCGAGGTCACGTTGGCCACCAGTTACGTGACCTCGGCTGAGCATGTCATCGGCTTCGCCGCCCAGGCGGAGGCTGCGTTGCACATCGCCGAGCGCGGCCACGACCCGGTCGCTCTCTCCAGCGCGCTGGGCGTCTACGGGGCATTTCGGCTGGCACTGGGAGACGTCGATGCGGCGCGCCATGCCGCTGGAGCGCAACAGCGAACTCGCCGAAGGCTTTGGCATGGCGCCGATCCACATCGGGGCGTCCAACTTCGCGCGCCGCGCTCCACATGCTCGACGGGGACCTCGACGCTCTCCAACGAGAAGCCGACTTGTTGTACGACTACGGGTTGCAGGGTTTTCCCGAAGCTCTGGCCACATACACAGCCGTGCTCTTCGAGATCCGCTGGATGCAGGGTCGCCTGGGCGAATACTTGGACCAGTTCCCCGACGGCGGCATCTCCTTTACCCGCTATAGCGGGTTCCGACCGGCTCTCGTGACCGCCCTCCTGGCCGTGGGCGACGCTGCCCAAGCCCGCGCGGTCTTCGAAATTGATGCCACCAATTCCTTCAGGGAGTTCCCGCACGACTCGGTCTGGCCCAGCGTCGCCGTGCTCTTCGCCGGGGCCGCCATCGACTTGGGCGATCGGGCCGCCGCCCAGGCTCTCTACCTCGAGCTGGCTCCTCATGCCCAGCTCTACGGCACCTACGGCCCACTCTTCTACGGCAGCCTCGAGCGCCCCCTCGGCCGCCTGGCTGCGGCCCTGGGCAACGCGGTCGAGGCCGAAGAGCGCCTCCGCCGCGCCCTCGAAGCCCACCGGAGCATCGGGGCGCCCTACTGGATCGCCACCAGCGCCCTCGACCTTGCCGAGGCGCTCGCATCCACCACGCCGGAGAGCCCCGAGATCGTCGCGCTCAGGCAGGAGGCCGCCCAGCTCGCGGGGCGGCTCGGCTTCGGCGGCGTGCAGCAGCGCCTGGGCCTGGCAGGCGCTCCCCACGACGAGAACCTGCCCGGGGTAGCCACGCCGGGACGGAGACGAGACCGGTCATAGGTCCTGATCTGCGGCGATTCCTAGGTGTCCCCCGACCCGAACCTCTGGTTCGCCACCGACAGACGGTGTCTCACCTCCGCATCGGCCTCTTCGATCTCCCCGTTCGGGACGAACCATCGTACGACGGCGCCCATGACGTCCGGCCCACTGCCCTTGACCCACTGGATCGAACCCTTCCGGTCCGACGGGCCTGCCAGTTGGAAGATCTCGGCCCACTCGAGCTCGGGCGTGGCGTTCAGCTGCCATTCGACCTCGTTCCTGTCGCCCAGCTCCTCAACGGTGGTTCTGCCGATGATCGTTATGTCCTCCCGATTCGCCGCGGCCATGTTCTGCACCATCCTTCTGCGGCAACCGTGCCACCACCGAAGCGTAGTGAGATCGTCGAATCGAAGCGGTGCCTTCGGCCCCGTGCCATGCACCTTCTCCGGTTGGGAAGGACGCACGTCCCCCTGTCGCCCTTCAGAGACCGACCAAGAACCGGGTGACTCGGTCGCGCACCACCGACGGGAAGAAACGGTTGGGCAGCGGCAATACCTGGGCATCTCGTCCGACGAGGTAGCGGGCTTGCGGCGCCTTCACAGTGAGAGCTTTGGCGATTACCTTTGCCGCACCCTCAGGTTCTCCCATGAATCGCATGAACGCTGGACGAGGGCACGAATCCGATGGTAGGCGGCCTCGTAGCCCGAATCCTCCCGTCGTGAGAGGTCAGATTCAAACTCCTCCCAAATGCCCGTCTTGAACCACCGGGCTCAATGAGGACGACCCGGATGCCGTCGCGGGCGACTTCCAGCCTCAACGCATCCGAAGCTGCTTCAAGTGCATGTTTGGAGGCCTGGTACCAACCCGAGAACGGTGTGGTAGTCAGACCATAGATGGATGAGACATTGACGATTCGACCATCTCGGGCGGACCGCATGTGGGGCAGCGCCAAGCGAGCCAGACGCATCGGGGCGACCACCATTGTCTCAAGTTGATGACGAGCTTCGTCATCGCTGACGTCCTCGATGGCGCCTACTTCCGGAATAGCCAGCATTGTTCACGATTGCCCACGGGCGTACCTGGTCCACTACTTCCGCACATCGCATTTCATCCGTCACATCGAGCATCACCGTCTGCACTGCGACGCCGGCCTCTTCGCGGCCGCCGTGACCGCGGCCGCTTTGGATTCGGATCGCACCGTGCCGATCGATCGAAATCCCAGCGTGGCGAGTTTCACCACTGTCGCCAGGCCGATTCCCGAGTTTGCTCCGGTTGTCAACACCACTTTGCCGTCGGGATCGGCCTGATCCCCCAATGACGGGACCGGCGGCTCTCCGAGGGGCGCGGTGGACACCAGGCGAGCCTACGGCCCGGGGTGGCTTCGTTCGACGGCCCCGGAGTGGTCGCCCGAGCCGAGCTGGACTCTTGCGGCCCGGACTGCGATCGAGCGAGGGGGGCGAGGACGGTCCGCCCTCGGCCCGGATCACACGAGCGGCCCGAACAGCTCCTCTTCGGCCATCGCCAAGCCGACTCCCCCGCAGTACAGTCCCAGGAAGACTGCCCCGTCGCGGTCACCGAGCAGCTCGGTGACCCGGGTGTTTCTCCACAAGGCGCCGACGTAGAGCGCAAGTTGGTGATCGCCGGCATCGAGCGCATGGAGGATCGTGTCCAAGGACCACACCTGGGCTCTGTCGCTGAGCCGGTTGGCGTTCTCTTCCACTTCTGCATCCGATTTGGAATAGCCCGGACGAGAGCCGGCGGTCCCGAGGAGTCCCCTTCCCAGGATGTACCCGTTCGTCATTTCTGCCGCGGCCTCTTCCAGCGCCGCCACCCGATTGCGGCGCTTCACCCGGTACCGCTTGGCCGTGGCGAGCCCGTTTTCGTACAGGCAGTGTCGGACGGCCGCATCCGATTGTGACGGATTGCCCCACGGCTGAGAGTGGAACGACCCATGGCGTTCCACCGTCCACTCGGAAGGCGCCCTGATGGATGCGTTCCGCCATCGTCGAGGCCTCTGGCTGGTCAGCCCAAGGCGGCCGGCGGGTCAGTCGAACTCGTCATCGGGACCCGGGATGGACCTGCCCAGGAGCCTGCCGACACGGGAGACGTCTCGGCACATTCATCCAGACCCTTGAGACATTCGCTGGCGGACCACCGGGAGCCATCCGGTTCGATGGCGACCGCCAAGGACCCCTAGGTGCCCCGTGCAGCAGTGCCCCGTTGAGCGCTCTGGTGGCGGCAATGAAGTTCCCGCCGTCGATGAGCGCCCGGGTGTTGATCGAGGAGACGCTGGACTGAGGCGTTGACGCCAACACGGCCTCTTGCAGAGCGACGTCCCTTCGGAATGCCCTCGCAGTGCCGACCGTCGTGTCGACGTCCTTGGCGTCCCCGCTGGGCCACGGCAGCCCGAGCACCTGGGCGACGAAGGTGCCGAGCGCCGACTGGTACCGACCGGCCGGGACGCGTAGCGCTGAAAGTCGGCCTGGACGGCAGCTTCCACAGACGCCGCATCGCTTCGTGCATAGGCGGCCGTCTGGTCTTCGCTGGCCACGCAACTCGAGTAGGTCGATGTGTCCGCCGCGTTGCAATCCTGTCCGAACCCGATCCTTTGTATCGTGTTGTTGTCCAGCGTCAACTTCTGCTCTTGACTCGTGATGCCGCTCGTGGCCGCGCTCAGTGCCGTCACGTAGCTCTTGTTGGCGGTGGTCTCGGTGGCCAGGTCCGTGGTGAACGAACTCGCCAGGTACGCATGGCTCACCCACGTGGTCGTCGGCGTGCCGGACGATGATCCGGTCCCACTGGAGCTACACCCCGACAGTGCGGCCAGCATCGTGCCTCCCAAGAGCACGAGAACGAGGGGTCGTCTCAACATCGTTGGCAGATCAGGCTAGACACGGCGGTTGACGTGGCGCCGGTCACGGCCGGCGACGACCTCGGATGACCTCGGGCGGACCGACCAGGGAGCGGCCACCCCGGCGGCCGAAGGAGCCGCTCAGCTGGACCGTCGCGGTGCGGCCGGACCGCCCGCGGGGGCCCCGTCCCGCGCCGGTGCCTCGGGCCCGATGGGCCCGCCCTCCTCCGCCCGGCCGCCGGGACCAACGGGCATTGGCGCTCAGCGACGCTCCGGCGGGCGTTCGTCAGAGGTGTCGACGACCCAGTGCGAGCGCAGGTCCTCCAGCCACTCGGGGAGCTCGATCTCGGGGTCGGGGAGCGCCGTCGCCCCTCGTTCGGCCAACGCCCGCTCGAACGCCTCGGGGTCGTCCCCCCAGGAGCGAGGGTCCCCCATCATCACTTCGAGCAGCACGGTGCCGTGCTCGCCGGCCACGAAGGGCCCGAAGGCGGCCCCCAACGGCAGCTCGATGTGCGTCCCGGCCGGGCAGTGTCGCTCACCGCACCACATGTCGCCCTCGAGGACGAAGAGCACGTGCGGGCTGTTGTGGCCGTGACGCCGGACGACGACGCCCGGGTCCCACCGGGCGTAGAGGGACAGGTACTGCGGATCGGGTGAGAACGCCAGCCACTTCTCCCACACGGAGGCCGTCGTCCCGTCGGCGTTGCGGATGGCCTTCACCTGCTGCCAACGGACGTCTGGATCGTCGAGGTGGCGGAAGACCGGGTCCACCTCAGCCCACCTCGCCGAGCAACCGAAAGGTGTTGCAGTAGAACAGCCTGCCGCCGGCGGCTCGCCAGTCGGCCCACGTTCGAAGGCCTCGTCGTCGGAGCCTCCGAGCCGCGGCGCCACGTAGTCGGTCATGGTCGAGAACGTCGCCTCCGGGTCCTCGGCGTCGAACTCGTAGAAGTGCATGAACATGGGGTCGACCGGCGCCACGTTCTCGAAGACCGAGATCTGGGTGAAGCCCGGGATGCCGGCCGCGGCGATGTGGCGGATGTGGACGAAGTCACCCCAGTCGCGCAGACCCTGGGCCAGCTCGGGCTGTCGGGGGCTGATCCACACCACCAGGAGCCCGGTGGTGGGTCGTCCCGTGAGGACGCCCTGGCTGGGGCGCGGATGGCGGCGGAAGCAGTGCGCCGTGGTCCCGGCCGGCGCCTCGGGGACCGAGAAGCCCGCCGTCACCTCGGCCACCGCCAGCATCGACCCGTCGGCGATCCGCATGGGGAGGTCACGGCGGCCGGGCACGCAGTTCTCCCACCAGGTGACCCGGTCCACGCCGGCACGCCCGGCCAGCGCTTCGGCGCGCCGGCGGAACCCGTCCGGGGGGCCGTCGCCCAACTCGAGGTAGAGCCCGGCGGTGGTTCGGTCTTCCATCGTCGATCAGGCTCCCGGTTCCACGGCCGTCCAGCGCCCCCCGTGCGGCGGCCGAGCTCGGTGATGGCGTCGAGCACGGCCATCTGCGCCACGCCGTCGACGAAGGTCGCCGGCGTCGGGCCCGGCGATCGGGCCGCCCCGCGATGCGGTCACGAAACGCCGCGGCCAGGCGCACGTAGGGCCCGAACTCCACCCCGAAGGTGATCATCCGTCTCGTAGGCGGTGGTCACCGCACCCTTCGGGCAGCGGCGGCGGCGCGTCCAGCCGCAGGTCCGTCGGGCACCGGCAGGGTGCGAACCCCCGAGGCGTCCGGCCACCTTGACCGTGGACGCCCACACCCTCGATCCACGCCGCGCCCGGTCGACCCGGTCACCCGGGTCTCGACGAGGACGCCCCGGTCGCCGGCCGTCGACTGCATCACCCCCACGGCACCGTTGCGCATGCGGAAGTGCACGACGAAGCCGTCGTCCGCGCTCATCGCAGGCCGGTCGACGACGTGGACCAGGGAGGCGCTCACCCCGTCGAACTCGCCGAGGGTGACCCGGATCTGGTCGATCAGCTGGGAGCCGTGCGCCCACAACCAGCCGCCGCCGCGACGCCGGCGTCCGCCCACCATTCGGGCACGGTGGCGTCCGGGATCGGCCAGGACGGGGACGTGCATGAGCCAGGTGGCCAGACGCGGCTCCCCGACCAGGCCGGCCGCGCACGGCGCGGGCCAGGCCGGCCTGGCCGGGGTCCCAGCGGAACTCGGTGCCGAGCACGTGGACGACGCCGGCCGACTCGGCGGCGTCCAGGACGACCTTGGCCTCCTCGGTGTCGGCCGCGAACGGCTTCTCGCACAGCACGTGGCGACCGGCGGCGATGGCCTGCCGGGCCAGCGGCGCGTGGGTGTGGGGCGGCGTGGCGATGGTGACGGCGTCGACCCCGGCCACGGCCAGCGCCTCGTCGAGCGACGTCAGCGCCCGCGGGACCTCGAACAGGGCGGCGCGCTCCGCCGTCTTGGCGGGATCGCGCCCGACGAGGGCGAGGACGTCGAAGCCGGCGGCCCGCAGGGCACGGACGTGGGTGTAGCAGCCGAAGCCGGTGCCGACGACGGCGGCCCCGGTCACCGCGTCGTCCGGTGCTCGGCGCGGTCGGGCAGGGCGCGGAGCACGGTGCGCGTCGCCTCGGCGGCGCGTTGGGCCGCCTGCCTGGGACCGAGGGCGTGCAGGTCGTCGGAGAACACCTCCACGCCGATCGGTGCGACGGCGCCGACGTCTCGGAGGGCGCCGAGGTAGCCGGCGAGGTCGAACTCGCCCGTCCCCCGGGAGAAGGCGCCGGTGCAGCGTGGCCTCGACCAGGTCGTCTTCCGCCTCGGCGGGGCCGTCGTCGAGCTGGACGGCGAGCACCCGCTCCCCCGGGACGGCGCGCAGGTCCTCGGCCGTCGTCCCGGCCCGGGCGCAGTGCCAGGTGTCGACGTTGAGGCCGCCGTTGGGCCGGTCCGCCAGGCGCACGACGTCCCAGGCCGTGGCCAGGTCGGGAATCCGTGACCACGCCAGCCACTCGAGATGCACCAGCAGGCCGTGGTCCGCGGCGCGGTCGCACAGCGCGGCGAAGGCCGCCGCAGCCTCCTCGACGCCCCAGTTCCCGCCCAGCACGTCGGCGGCATTGAGCGACCGGGCCCCGACCAGCTCGCCGATCCGAAAGAGCTCGCGCTCGTCGAAGCGAAAGACGTCGATCGGGTCGAGCTCGGGCGGGATCGAGAAGGACGCCGCCCCCGGTGTCCACCACCAGGCGGGGTCCAGCTCGGCCACGGCGAGCCCGTGGTCGGCCAGCATGGCGACGATGTCCCCGTCGCCGTACCCCTCGTCGCGCGCCGCGGCGTAGTCGCGGCCCCACAGGGACACGGCCGCGTACCCCGCGGCCCGCGCCGCCTCGAGGCGCTGGCGAAGGGCGTGGCGCGCGGCAGGGTGCCCGAGCACAGCACCAGGTCGCTCGGGCCCGAGCGCGACACGTCAGTAGCCGGCCGCCGGGTCCACGATGCCCTGGAGCGCCGCGCCCGAGCGGTAGCGCCCGAGGTTCTCCACGAACAGCTCCACGGTGCGCACCATGGTGGCGGGCGAGCTCCAGCTGATGTGGGGGGTGAGGCGGACCGCGGGGTGGGTGTAGAGCCAGTGGCCCGCCGGCAGCGGTTCGGGCTCGACGGTGTCGAGCGTGGCCCGTGCCACCGTGCCGTCGTCGAGGGCCTGCCGCAGCGCCTCCTGGTCGACCAGCGAGCCCCGGGCGACGTTGACCACGTGCGCGCCGGGCTTCATGGCGGCGAACGCGGCGGCATCGAGCAGGTGGCGGGTCTGGGCGGTGGCCGGTGCGGCGACGACGACGTGGTCGGCGCGCCCCACGAGCGTGGCGAGCTCGGGCACCACCACCGACGCCCTCGAGGGGCGCCGGGGCGGCCGTGCGCCGGAAGGCCACCACCTCCATGTCGAAGGCCAGGGCCCGCCGGGCCACCTCGGTGCCGATGGCCCCCAGGCCGACCAACCCCAGCGTGGCGCCCGAGAGCGTCCCCAGCGCGGCGAAGTTCCACCGCTCGGGCGGGGCGTCGATCCACGACTCGGGCAGCGCCTTGGCGATGGCCAGCATGGCGGCCATCACCCATTCGGCGATGGCCGTCGCCGCCGCGCCGCGCGAACAGGTGAGGGGCCGGCCGGCCAGGGCGTCGAAGGGGAACCCGTCCACGCCCGCGCCGAGGACGTGGACCCACTCGATCGACGGCACGAGGAGGTCCCGGATGGTGTCGGGTTCCTCGAGCAGGGTCACCAGCACCCGGGCGTCGTCGGGGACCTCGTCGCCGGTCCGCACAGGCGACGACCGTCTCGTCCGGGGAGCTCCTTGCCCAGCCCCTCGGCCAGCACGGCGCCGTAGCGGCCAGCGACCACGATGGAGCCCGACGTGCCCCCGCTCATCGGGGTGCCCCGTCGTCGCCCCGGATGTCCTTCAAGACACCGGCGAAGTGGACGGCCCCGAGGCTCTCGGCCAGGTACCGGGGCGCCTCCGCCGTCTCGACGAACCACCCGGTCGGGCACATGGTCAGGATCTCGACGAACGAGAACCCCGCCCCGGCGCGCTGGGTGTCGAGCGCCCGCACGGAGCGCCTTGCTGGGTGCGGGCCACCTTGCCGGCGGAGTTGACCGCACAGCGCGCCACGAAGGCGGCGCCGTCGAGCCGCGCCACCAGGTCGGCGAGCAGGATGGGCCGGCCGTGGGCCACCGGGTCCCGGCCCTCGAGGCTGGTCTTGGTGCGCTGGCCCGAGCACGGTGGTCGCCGTCATGTGGCCGCCCGTCTCGCCGAAGACGCCGTTGTTGAGCATGACGCAGGTGACGTTCTCGCCCCGGGCTGCGGTGTGGAGCACCTCCTGGAGTCCCTCGCTGACCATGTCGCCGTCGCCCTGCACGGTGACGACGATGGTGTCGGGCCGGGCCCGCTTGACCCCGGTGGCCACCGAGGGCGCCCGGCCGTGCAGGGCCTGGAGGACCTCGACGTCGAGGTTGTTCGAGAAGGCCGTGTAGCAGCCGATGCCGAAGACGGCGATGGTCCGCTCGACGAGCTCCAGCTCGTGCGATCGCCTCCATCAGGCTGCGCACGGCGATGGGCTCCCCGCACCCCGGGCACAGGTGATGGGCGCCGACGTCGACCAGGGCGGGGGTGAAGTCGTCGACCAGCCGGGCCGGCGCGTGTCGGCGGCCGGTCGGTGGGCACGATCGGCACGTGCCGTGGCTCGCTCACCGCGTGCCGCTCCACCACGTCGAGGATGCGCCGGCGCAGCAGGCCGACGTCGAGGTCCGGGCGCGATGCCGAAGCCCGAGCTGTCGAGGCTCAGGCCGCCGATGAACTCCACCGGTGCCGCCCCGAGGACGGCCAGGCGGACGTCGTCGATCATCTGGCCGGTGTTGTTCTCGTAGACGGCGACCGCCTTGGCCCGCCGCGCCGGCGGCGGCGACGGCGGCGGTCGGGAAAGGGCACCAGCGTCACCGGGCGCACCCAGCCGACCCGTGACGCCCTCCGCCCGCAGGGATCGCACCGCGGCGCGCACGTACGCGCCCGGCGTGCCGAACGCCACCACCACCACGTCGGCGTCGTCGACGAGGCCCCGCCTCGGCCAGCGGCGCGACCTCGCGGCAGCATGGCGGCCGTGTGCTCGGCGCAGGCGCGCGTAGTGCACGGCCAGGTCGTAGCCCACGTCGTCGCGCTGCTTGACCGAGCCCGAGGAACGAGACGAGCTTGGCCCGGCCCGACCCGCCGCTCGCGGCCGGTCGAGCGCCCAGTCGGTCGGCGGCGCACGGGCCGAGCTCGAGCGGGGCGACGTCCACCGCCCGGGCCGTGTGGGCCAGGTAGTAGTCGCCCATCACGACGACCGGGTTGCGCCAGGTGGCCGCCAGGTGGAAGGCCCGCTGGACCAGCTCGACCGCCTCGGCGACGTCGACGGGGGCCAGCACGAGGTGGCGGTAGTCGCCGTGGCCGCCGCCCCGCGTGGCCTGCCAGTAGTCGCCCTGGCGCCCGGGCCATGTTGAGGACGACCAGGGGCAGGCGGGCCAGGGTGATCTCGGCCAGCGACTCCTGCATGAGCGAGAGGCCCTGGCCGGTCGAGCCCGGTGGCCGCCGGGGTCCCGGTGGCCGCCGCCCCCCAGGCCATGCCGACCGCCTCGAGCTCGCTCTCGGCGTTCATGCACACCCCGCCGACGTCGGGCAGCTTGCGTGGCCATCTGCTCGAGGACCTCGGTGAACGGCGTCATCGGGTAGCCGGCGAAGAACCGGCAGCCCGCCGCGATCATCGCCTCGGCGATGGCCTCGCTCCCCTGCAGCAGCCGGCGCCCCGGTCGGGCCGGCACCGGTGCGGACGACGCCGATCGCTCACGGCCCCTCCGCACGCCCGTCGCTCGGCCCCCGCCGCTCGAGCGGCAGCTCCATCGGCGTGTCGTACTTGTAGACCTGGAACACGAAGTCGGGGCAGATCTGCGAGCAGGCCTTGCACCCGGTGCACCCGGCGCAGGAGCAGCGGGTACCGGTACCCGCGGGCGTTGACGTCGTGGGTCGGTCATGACCAGGACGCCGGGCGGGCAGGCGTCGATGCACAGGTCGCAGCCCTTGCACGCCTCGACGTCGATCACCAAGGTGCCGCGGGTGAGCACGGTGGCGTGCCGCCGTCCGATCGGTCGCCCTGGTCATCGACCCACTCGGGCGGCGCGGCGACGGCGCCGGCCACGCCTCGCACGTCGCGGCCGGCACGGTCCGGGCGCCGGCCGCCAGGGCCCGCTCGTTGGCTCGACGTGCTGGCGCCGGTAGGGCGGCACGCATCGGGCGACGGCCCGGCCCAGCGCGTCGAGCGACACCAGGCCGCTCGACCGCGGCGAGGGCGCCCAGCATGACCATCGCGGCGGCGAGCACGTTGCCGACCTCCACGGCCATCGTCGGTCGCCGGCACCTCGACCACCTCGAAGCGCCCGCGGTCCGTCGGGCCCTCCCACACGCTGGTGTTGACGCAGCACCAGCCCCCCCGGCCGCACCCGGCGCAGGACCGGCTCGGCGTAGTCGTGGTGCATGACGAGGGCCGCCCAGGCCGACCCGACCGTCGGCGGCGCCTCGATCGGCCGTCGGCCACCACGAGCGTGGCCTCGGTGTTGCCGCCGCGCATCATGCCGCCGTAGGTGCCGAAGAGCTGCACGTCCCGGCCCTCGTCCAGCGCGGCCTCGGCCAGGACCTGCGCGGCCAGCTGGATGCCCTGGCCCCCGATGCCCGTCAAGAGCACCTCGCGCTCCACGTCGCCCCCATCGTCCGCCACGCCGGCCTGTCTCCAGATCACTGATCCTAGGTTCTGAGAACACTGTTCTGCAACCCGGCTCGCCGCGCCCCACCACGCGTCTCGGCCGGCGTCGACGACAGCCGCTCGAGGACCAGCCGGCGCTGGACCTGCCCGGTGGCGGCGGTGCGCGGGATCTCGTCGACCACCTCCAGGCGGCGGGGGTGCTTGTAGGGGGCCAGCCGGGCCGGCACAGAAGGCCCGCAGCGTCGGCGAGATCGGGGGCGGTCTCGCCGGGCGGCGACCACCACGACGGCGCACACCACCTCGCCCCAGGCCGGTCGGGCAGGCCGAGCACGGCGACGTCGGCCAGCCGCCGGATGGTCCGCGCAGCACGGCCTCGACCTCGGCCGGGGCCACCGCCTCGCCACCGGTGCGGATCACGTCACCGGCCCGGCCGACGATCGAGAGGTAGCCGTCGGCGTCGACGTCGACCAGGTCGCCGGTGTCGTACCAGCCGTCGAGCAGCGCCCGCCGCCGTGGCCTGCGGATCGTCGAGGTACCCGTCGAAGAGGAGCGGGCCGCGGACCCACAGCTGCCCGGTCGTCGTCGATGCGCACCTTGACGAGCGGGCCGGGGACGCCGCAGCTGCCCGGCTTGGCCTGATGTCGGCATGCTCGAGGACGGTGACGCCGCCGGCCTCGGTCGACCCGTAGAAGACGCGCACCTGGGCCCGGGGCAACTGCGCGGCGATGGCCCGGAGGCAGCTCGGGGGGTGTGGCCGAGGTGCCGGTGTCGGCGAAGCGGATGGACGAGAGGTCCGGGCGCCCGGTGGCGCGTCGAGTGCGTCGAGCAGCCGCCGCCAGACGGCCGGGACGCAGTTGAGCCGGGTGGCCCGATGGCGCTCGACCGCGGCCCCGATCTCGTCCGGCCGTGGCCGAGCGCGACGAACACCACCGCGTCGCGGGCCTGCCATTGCTGCAGGGCGATGGTCCACGCCCCCATGTGGAAGAGCGGGTACGGGCACACCATCGCGCCCCGCGGCTCGAGCAGGGCGCCCGGGCAGGGACCGCAGCACGTTGGCCCGGTGCGAGAGCACCGCCCCCTTGGGCGCTCCCGACGAGCCGCTCGTGAAGAAGACGACGTGCGGATCCGCCTCGGCCGACCGCGACGTCGATGTCGTCGTCGGGCTCCGTCCGTGCCGGCCGCGGCCAGGGCGTCGAGCGTCATGACATCGAGGCCCAGCCGTCCGCGCCAGCGCCTGGCCGGCCTCGGTGTCGGGGTCGACCGACGAGCAGGAGTCGCGGGCGCAGGCGGTCGAGCACGCCCGCGGCCTCGTCCTCGCCCCCAGAGCCCGTTCAGCGGCGCAGAACACGGCGCCCAGCTTGGCCAGGGCGGCGAAGACCGGGACGCCTTCGAGGCTGGTGTCGGCCCAGACCGCCACCCGGTCCCCGTGGCCGACACCGCGCCGCGGAGCGCCCGCGCCAGGCGGTTGGCCGACGTCGTCGATCTCGGCGAAGGTGAGCGCGCCGATCGCCCAGGGCAGCCGCCGATCCGGTGCGGGGCGGCGCGTGCCCGCGCTCCGGAAGACGTCCCCGACGACCAGTGGCTCGATCACGGCTGCGACTCCCCTCCCTGTCGTCGTGCCGGCGACCCGACGTGCGTCCCTTGTGTCGCCAGATCGCGGATCTTAGATTGGGAGAACACTGTGCTGGCCGAGATCCGGGGAGCGCAGATCGTGAAGGCGTCGATCACGGCAACGAGCACCTGGCCGGCCGGGCGGTCGAGCGAACGGTGGCGGGTCGCCGGGCCGAGTACGAGGCCGAGATGCGCCGGATCGTCGAGACCGACGTTCTCGCTGATCCAGCGGACCGGGTCGCTGGACCCGTCCATGCGCGACATCCTGGCGGAGTCCGGGCTCTCGACCCAGGCCTTCTACCGGTACTTCGCCTCGAAGGACGAGCTGATGCTCGTCCTCCTCGACGAGGGGCGCCGCCGGCTCATGGACACGCTCGAGCGGCGGATGCGCCGCGCCGAGACCCCCGCCGATCGGCTGCGGGCCTGGATCGAGGGCGTGCTCGCCCAGGCGACCAACCCGGCGGCGGCGGCCCGCACCCGCCCGTGGGTCCTGAGCGAACGGCACCTGGCGGACGGTCTTCCCCGATGAGCAGCAGTCGTCGGTGGACCGGCTGGTCGGCCTGCTGCACGAGCCGATCCGCGGGCTGCGACGAGGACCGGGTGATGGCTCCCCCGAGCAGGTCGCCGTCGCTGGCCACCATGGTGTACCGCTTGACGTTCGCCACCCTGCGGAGCACACCTCGTGGCCGGCACGAAGCCCGACCAGGGACGAGGTGTCGGAGCTCGTGGCCTTCTGTCTCCGGGGCGTGACGGCCACGGGGCCGGGTGGGAACGGGACGCGCTGATGGACGGCCGTGGCGACGATCGGGTGCTGGGCGACATCGGGACGAACGTCGTCTACGAGGACGACGCCGTGCGCGTCTGGCGGCTCAAGCTGGCCCCCGGTGAGGAGAGCCCCATCCACCGCCACGAGCTCGACCACCTCCTGATCCAGGTGCGCGGTGATCGCATCGCCGTCATCCCCGAGCCCGACTCCGAGGGGCCGTTCACGCGAGGAGCTGGCAGCCGACGTCGTGCCCGGGGCGGTGGTCCACGTCCGTCGCGGCGGCGTCGAGCGGGCCCGCAACGTGGGCCACGAGCCGTACCTCGAGGTGATCGTGGAGCTCAAGCGCCCGTAGTCCCGCACCCGAGCGGCGCGGCGAAGTCTGTGACGAAAGCGCGAACTCCCTGGACTCTTGGTCTGCGGTCGGTAAGCATCGGCGGGGACGCAGGGTGATGCAGCGGCGGAGGGCGGGCCATGGCAGTGGGCCGAGACGGCGAGTCGGAGGCAAGCTCCAAGCACCAGGTGGTGGCGGCCGGCGCACGACGCCCCGACCGAGGCGGCGCCGAGGGGCGCTGCACCGCTCCTCGACCCCTCGCCCTCCGGGTCGAGTCCGTGGTCACAACGTGACCACAAATCACCTCGGGCACCCCCGGCCGGGTCAGGCAGCCCCGGCGGCCCCCGCCACGCCCTGTCACCTCAGGTCACCGATGATCACGGTCGACTCGGCCAAAGCGCTGCTCAGTTGGCCCGCGGGCGAAGGCGAAGGACCTTCGACGGCCGTGCCGCTCGCCCCGACGTGTTCAAGAGTCAAGCCCGATTGCCGATAGGTCGACATGCACCACCCGAGCGGGACGTGCCAACCTTGAGCGAGTTGGCGAACCCGCTCCGGACGTAGTCCGGGACTCCGCGCTCCTCAAGGCCGAGGAGCCAGCCTCGTGAGACACCTCCATGCCCCGCTTCATCTCGAGCGTACGAATTGTCCTGGCCCTCCTGATGGCCGGGCTGGGCCTCTGCGCGGTCTCGTCCATGGCCGGCGCAGCTCCGGCGGCTGTCGTTGCCGCCCCGGGCGACACCATGCTGCCGGCCGGCTGGGAGCTGTGCGTGCTGCAGGGACTGGCCGCACCGGCGACGCAGGCGAACGTCGACAATCTCGACGAATGGCAGGCCGCCGAGGGTGGATCGACGAACAACTCCGCGGCCTACAACCCCTTCAACACGCGCCGGACGACGGACCTCAACAATGCGCCGCTCCCGGAGGCGATCTCCGCCAACGGATTTCCCGCCTTCTCGACCTGGTTGGCCGGCTGCGCGGCGACGGTGGCGACGATGCTCCAGCCCAACATGTGGCCGATCACGGCGGCGCTGCGGGCGGGGAACGTCGCGCCGCCGAGCGTGTTCCTGGCCGACGTCGACAAGAGCCAGTGGTGCGCCCCGTCGGCCGACGGCACGCCGTGCTACGCCAGCAGGATCATCGGGGGGACCGGCGAGCTCGCCGCGGCATTGCTCAGCACGTCCGCTGCGCTCAGCGTCTACACGAACGTCAAGTCGGACGTGAACGCCTACGAGCAGGCGGTCGCCACGTCGGCGGTCGACCAGGGCGTCTTGACGTCGCGCAACCAGGAGCTCGCGGCGGCGCAAGCCGCGGTCTCCACCGCCCAGGGCAACCTCGCCGCCGCGGACCGCGCGTTGCGGCGATTTGCGGTCGACGAGTACGTGAGCAGCGGGCTGTACGTGAGCAGCTCGTTCACGAACGTGGGCCACGTTTCCCCGTTCGGGCCGCCGGACGCGAACGGCGTGGCGGCACAGCAATACGAGAGCATCACCGCGTCCGACCTCTGGTCGCGCTCGCACGCAGCGGCGTCAGCCGTGTCAGCGGCGCTGTCCGGGCGAGCGGCCGCGGCGGCGGCCCTCGGCCAGGCCAACGCGACCCTGGCGTCGGACACCTCGGCTGAGAACCGGGACCTGGCGCGGCTGGTCAACGACGTCTCGACCCTGCAGACGGCGGGGGCATGCACCACGGTCCAGCTCACCGTGCCCACGGCCAGCGCCGGAGCTCCCGCGGCGGCGACCGCCACCACGACGACGGTGCCCACCACCGCGGGCACGGCGCCTGCCACCACCAGCGCCGCCGACGACGGTGCCCACCACGACGGTCCCCTCGACCACGAGCACCACCACGAGCACGACCACGACCACGACCACGACCACGAGCACGACCTCCACCACGACCACGACGGTGCCCGACGACGGTGGCGCCGACGACGGTGCCCCCCACGACGGTGCCCTCCACCAGCGTCACCACCACGACCGCGGGGGCGACACCCGCCACGCAGGCGCCGGCACCTGCGAGCCCGTCCGGGCTCGGCGCGCTCCAGGGTTGCATGGCCGTTTTCACCCCCGCCGCGGCCGCGTAACCCTCCCCGCGCCGCTCTTCGCTCCCTTGGTCGCACCTCGCGTCGTACCCGGTTTCCGCGTCGGTAACCAGCACTGGGCTCGCCGAATGCGGCCGGCGATCGCACCGATGGTGCGATCGCGCCGTCCGGACGCGGGGCTCCTCGCGTCGGCATGCCACACTGTGGGTTCCTCCGCCGCCGTCGATGGGAGCCGTCGGACACGTGTTGGTTTTCACCTTCCCCGGACAAGGGTCGCAGCGTGCCGGCATGGGTGAGCCGTGGGTCCACCACCCTTCGTGGGAAGTCGTCGAGGAGGCCTCCGCCGCCGCCGGCCGCGACCTGTCCCACCTCCTCCTCCACGCGCCGATTGAGGAGCTGACCCAGACCGAGAACGCCCAGCTGGCCACCACGGTGCTGAGCCTCGTCGTGCTCGATGCGGTCGAGCGCATCGGCCTCACGCCGGCCGCCTGCGCGGGCCACAGCCTGGGCGAGTACACCGCGCTGGTGGCCAGCGGCGCCCTCGGCTTCGAGCACGGGATCCAGCTGGTCGTCGCCCGCGGCGAGGCCATGGCGCGCGCCGGGGAGGAGGCGCCGGGGACCATGGCCGCGCTCCTCGGCATCGCCGACGACGACGCCGAGGCGGCCTGCATGCGCGCCGAGGGGGACGTGTGGGTGGCCAACTACAACGCGCCGGGGCAGGTCGTGATCGCCGGGACGCCCGAGGCGGTCGCCCGGGCGGGCGAGCTGGCCAAGGGCCTGGGAGCCAAGCGGGTGATGCCGATCCCGGTGTCCGGCGCCTTCCACACGCCCCTGATGCAGGGCGCGCGCGCCGACCTGCGCAAGGCGCTGGCCGAGGTGACCTTCCTGACGCCCGAAGTCCGCGTCGTGGCCAACGTGGACGCGCACGTGCACGACGACCCGGCCGAGTGGCCGGGGCTGCTCTCCGCCCAGCTGTGCAGCCCGGTGCGCTGGCGCCAGACGCTCGAGACCTTCGCCGGCCTGGGCCTCACCTCGCTCGTCGAGCTCGGGCCCGGCGGCGTCCTGAGCGGGCTGGCCAAGCGCAGCCTGCCCGAGATCCAGTCCCTGGCCGTCTCCAAGCCCGAGGACCTCGACACGCTGATGGACCAGATCGCCGCCGCCGGGACGTGGCGGGCCGAACCGGCGCTGCACCAGGGCGAGCACCTGTACATGTCCGAGCGGGTCGTCGTCAGCCCGTCGAGCGGCATCTTCAGCCCCGAGTCGTCCCTGCAGGCGCCCGGGACGGGCCTGCTGCCCGGCACGGCCGACGACCTCGACCCGTCCTCCGCCGTCGAGGTCGGGGACCTCGTCGGCCGTGTGGGCGTCTCCGACGTGCGCACGCCGTTCGCCGGGCAGGTGATCCGCTGGCTGGCGGCCCAGGGCGAGCGCGTCCAGGAAGGCCAACCGCTGGTCTGGCTCCGCGTGCCCGACACCCGCTGATGGCCGTCGTCCTCGTCACCGGCGGGACCCGCGGCATCGGCGCCGCCTGCGTGGAGTGGTTCCTGGCCAACGGCGACCAGGTCGCCACCACCTACCGCTCGACCGACCCGCCCGCTCCGCCCGACGGCGCCGACCCGGACCGCTTCCTGGCCGTGCGCTGCGACGTGCGCAGCTCCGAGGAGGTCGAGGCCGCCTTCGCGGCCGTCGAGGAGCACTGGGGCCCGGTCCAGGTCCTGGTGGCCAACGCCGGCATCACCCTGGACTCGCTGATGCTGCGCATGAGCGACCAGGCCTTCGTCGAGGTCATCGACGCCAACCTGACCGGCTCGTTCCGGGTCGCCAAGCGGGCCGTGGCCAAGATGCTGCGCCTGCACGCCGGTCGCATCATCTTCGTCTCGTCCGTGGGCGCCTTCGTCGGGCTGCCGGGGCAGGCCAACTACGCCGCCTCCAAGGCCGGCCTGGTCGGCATGGCCCGGGCCATCGCCCGCGAGGTGGGCAGCCGGCAGATCACGGTGAACGTCGTGGCACCCGGCCTGATCGACACCGACATGACCGCCGCCCTCGGTGCGGACCGGGTGGCGCTGATGACCGGCCAGGTGCCCCTCGGCCACGCCGGCAGCGCGCGGGACGTCGCCGCCGTGGTGGGCTTCCTGGCCTCGGACGGGGCGGCCTACGTGACCGGGGCCGTGGTGCCGGTCGACGGCGGTCTGGGCATGGGCCTGTAGCGTTCAGGGGACCGACAGACAAAGGAGCGGATTGTGGACAGCGACGCAGCCTTCGAGAAGTTTCGCGAGTGCGCCGTGGAAGTGCTGCAGGTGCCGGCCGACAAGATCACCAAGGAGGCCAAGTTCGCCGACGACCTCGACGCCGACAGCCTCGACCTGGTCGAGCTCGTCATGGCGCTCGAAGAGGCGTTCGACATCACCGTCGAGGAGACCGAGCTCGAGGACATCACCACCATCGGCCAGGCCTTCGACCTGATCTCCGCCAAGCTCTGATGCAGCTCGGGATCGGCGCCGACGGCCCGATCCGGGGACGGCGGGTCGCCGTCACCGGCCTGGGGGCCGTCACCTGCTGCGGCGTCGGCGTGGACGCCCTGTGGGACGGGCTGCTCCATCCCTCCGTCGTCGGCGGGACGGTGCGCGACTACGAGCCGAAGGACTGGTTCGGCCCGAAGGAGGTGCGCCAGCTCGACCGTTTCGCCCAGCTCTCCATGGTCTCGGCCGACATGGCCGTCGGGGCCGCCGGTGACCTCGCCGTCGATCCCGCCAAGGCCGGCGTCGTCTTCGCCACCGGCGTCGGCGGGTTCGAGACGCTGGCCGACCAGGTCGGGGTGTACAACGAGAAGGGGCCGGACCGGGTCTCGCCGCGCCTGGTGCCGATGATGATGGCCAACGCCGGCGCGGCCGGCATCTCCATGCGGCTGGGGTGGCGCGGCCCGTCCGAGGTCATCTGCACCGCCTGCGCCGCCGGCACGCACGCCATCGCCGCCGCCGCCCGCCTGGTGGCGACGGGGCGCTGCGACGTGGCCGTGGGCGGCGGCTCCGAGGCCAGCATGCACCCGGTCGCCCTGGCGGCCTTCGCCAACATGACGGCCCTCTCCACCTCGGGCCATTCGCGGCCCTTCGACGCCCGGCGGGACGGCTTCGTCATGACCGAGGGCGCGGCCGCGCTCGTGCTCGAGGACTGGGACCGCGCCGTGGCCCGTGGCGCCACGATCTACGCCGAGCTGGCCGGGGCGGCGAGCACCGCCGACGCGCACCACATCACCGCCCCCTCGCCCGACGGCGCCGGCGCCGTCGCCTGCATGGAGCTCGCGCTGGCGGACGCCGAGATCGCGGCGGCCGACGTCGGGCACATCAACGCCCACGGCACCTCGACGCCGCTCAACGACCTGGCCGAGGCACGCGCCATCACCAAGGTCTTCGGCGAGCCCGGGCCGCTGGTCACCTCGACCAAGGGCGTCACGGGCCACGGGCTGGCGGCGGCCGGCGCCATCGAGGCGGTGGCGGGCGTGCTCACGATCCACCACGGGACCATCCCCCCCACCGCCGGCTACGAGGAGCCCGACCCCGAGATCACGATCCAGGTCGTCCACGGCGAGCCCCGGCCCTGGCAGCCGGCCGCCGTCCTCTCGAACTCCTTCGGCTTCGGCGGCCACAACGGCTGCCTGGTCCTGCTGCCCCCGGGCTGAACCCAGCCGGTAAGGTCCCACCTCCGCTGCCGCCGGGCGGCGACACGTGAGGTCCGTCGATGGGAAGGCTGCAAACCTGGGGCGCAGCGGCACGCCGCTCCCCCGTCTTCTGGGGGGTGACGGCCGTGGTGGTCGTGGCCCTGGTCGCGGGCGGCGTCGTCCTGGCGACCCGCAGCAGCCAGCCGCCCGTCCCCACGCCGTCCACGTCGACCCGGGCCGTCGCCCTCGGTGACTCCGTCCCCTACGGGCACGGACTGGCCAATCCCTACCTGACCCCCCAGCAGGGTCTCCCGGCCGACGCGATCTCCCAGGGCCCCTCGACGGCGGCCTACCCGAGCCTGGTGGCCCACGCCCTCGGGCTCACCATGACCGTGCGGCCCACCAACTGCCACCTCGCCGGCGACCAGCTCGCCATCAGTGGCGCGGTGGCCGACCCGGCGGACAACACGACCCAGGACGGGCAGTGCCCGCTCCCGCCCCAGCCGGCCCGCAACCTCGGTGACGAGCTGGCGGCGGCGGACCTGGCGGCGCACCCCGCCCGGCTCGTGCTGCTCCAAGACGGAGCGGACGACATCGACTTCGCCGCCTGCCTCGAGTACGAGCTGGGCCGCGTCCTCGGGTCCGGCATCGGGCTCGGGTCGAACTGCCTGGCCAACGGGGCGGTGACGCCGCAGGTGGCGGCCGACCTGTCGCACGTCCGTGCCAGCCTGGCCCAGGCCATCGAGGCCGTCGCGCCGCATGCCGGGACGGTCGCGGTGCTCGACTACTACCAACCGGTCCCCACCCCCGGCGAGATCGCCGACGACACCGGGCTCTCGGGTCTCGGCACCAACCTCGTGTGCACCGGCCTCAAGGCCAACGCGGCCGCGACCTCCGCCGGGGCCCAGGTGGTCCTGGCGGCGTTGAACCAGGCCATCGCCGGCGCCGTGGCCGATGCCCGCGCCGACCACGTCACCAACGTCGCGCTCCTCGACGTCTCGTCGGCGGTCGACGGGCACGGTATCTGCACGCGGGATCCCTGGGTCTTCTCGGGCGAGCCGGTGCCCGACACGACGCTGGCGGCGGACGTCGAGCACGTCCTCGCCGCCAAGGCGTGCAACGAGACGGACGGGCTCCACGGTGTGACGTCGTGCGCCTCCCTCACCGCACGGGCCGACGAGGCCGAGCGCAACCTCGAGGGGTACGTCTGGCGGGCGGTCCACCCGATGGCGGCCGGTCAGGCTGCCATCGCCGCGCTGGTCGAGCGCCAGCTGCGGGGGCGGGTCTAGTCGATCGCGGCGCGGCAGCGACCCGACGAAGGCGGCTGCCCCGTCGGGTCCCTCGTCCTCGAGCAGGCGGCGGACCAGGGCGGAACCGACGACGACGCCATCGGCCACCTCGCACACCTCGGCCGCCTGGTCCGGCGTCGACACGCCCACGCCGACGCACACGGGCATGTCGGTGCAGGCCCGGATGCGCTCGACGACCTTGGCCGCGTCGCCCCCCAGCTCGCCGCGCTCGCCGGTGACCCCCATGCGCGCCACCGCGTAGACGAAGCCGCGCGCCCGGGCGCAGATTCGCTCGACGCGTTCGGGCGGGCTCGACGGGGCCACCAGCAGGACCGTGTCGATCCCCGCCGCGTCGGCCTCGGCGGCCCATGGCCCGATCTCCTCGATGGGGAGATCGACGATGATGGCCCCGCTCACCCCGGCGGCCGCCAACGAACGGGCCATGCGCTTGTGCCCGGCGCGGTAGACGAGGTTGTAGTAGGTCATCACGGCCACCGGCACCGGTGCCTCCGCCCGGGCGATCCCGTCGAGCACCTCGTCGGGCACGGTGCCCCGCGTCAGGGCGCGCAGCCCCGCCTCCTGGATCACGGGCCCGTCCATCATCGGGTCCGAGAAGGGGATCCCCACCTCCACCGCATCGGCGCCGGCGGCCACCACCGCGGCCAGTGACTGGGCCCAGTCCTCCGTCATGCCGCCCATGAGGTACGGGATCAGCAGCTTGCGGCCGCGCTCGCGGCGGGCCCGCAGCTCCTTCTCCAGGTCAGGCATCGGCCGCGTGGCCGAAGATCTCGCGCACCTGGGCCACGTCCTTGTCGCCCCGGCCCGAGAGGGTGATCAGGACCGTGGAGCCGGCGGGCAGCGCATCGGTGCCGGCGCTGCGGGACACCCAGGCCACGGCGTGGGCCGACTCGAGCGCCGGGATGATGCCCTCGGTGTGGCTCAGGAGACGGAAGGCCTCGAGCACCTCGGCGTCGCCGGCCGTCGAGTACTCGGCCCGCCCGATGGCGGCCAGGTGCGCGTGCTCCGGCCCGAGCCCCGGGTAGTCGAGCCCGGCCGAGATCGACTCCGCCTCTTGGATCTGCCCCGCCTCGTCCTGGAGCAGGCGCGAGTGCATGCCGTGCAGCACGCCCGGGATTCCGTTGGTGATGGCGGCCCCGCCGGCCGCCTCGACGCCGACCAGCCGGGCCTCCGTGTCGACGAAGCCGGCGAACGTCCCCGCCGCGTTGGAGCCGCCGCCGATGCAGGCGACCACCACATCGGGATCGGCGCCGTCGAGCATCTCGCGGCACTGCTCACGAGCCTCGTCGCCCACCACCCGCTGCAGCTGGCGCACCATGTAGGGGAAGGGATGGGGCCCCATGACGGAGCCGAGGCAGTAGTGCGTGGTCTCCACCGTCGCCACCCACTCGCGCATGGCCTCGTTGACCGCGTCCTTCAGCGTGCGGCTGCCCGACGTCACCGTCCGCACCTCGGCCCCGAGCAGCTCCATGCGGAAGACGTTGAGCTCCTGGCGCTTCGTGTCGACCTCGCCCATGAACACCGTGCACTCCAGCCCGAAGAGCGCGGCGGCCGTGGCGGTGGCCACGCCGTGCTGGCCCGCCCCGGTCTCCGCGATCATGCGCGTCTTGCCCATCCGCTGGGTGAGCAGCGCCTGGCCCACCACGTTGTTGAGCTTGTGCGAGCCCGTGTGGGCCAGGTCCTCCCGCTTGAGCAACACCCGCACCCCCAGGCGCTGCGACAGCCGCGCGCACTCGGTCACCGGCGTCGGACGGCCGCCGTAGTGGCGCAGCAGCCGGTCCAGCTCGGCGCGGAACGCCGGGTCGGCCCAGGCGTCGTCGAACCACTTCTCGAGCTCGAGGCACGCCGGCATCAACGACTCGGGGACGAAGCGGCCCCCGAACTCGCCGAAGCGGCCGTCCGGTCCCGGCCGTGCCATCAGCCCTTCGCCGCTCATCCGTCCCTCCAGTCGTAGGGCTCCGCGGCCACCGGCGTCCGCCAGCGGGTCGCGGGCCGCCGTGTCGGCGTCGGCCCGGCGCGCGTTGACGATGAAGTCCCGCACGAGCAGAGGGTCCTTGCGGCCCAGCGCGGACTCGACGCCGGTGGACACGTCGACGCCGGCCGGCCGCAGGTGTGCCACCGCCTGCGCGACGTTGTCGGGACGCAGACCGCCCGAGACGATGAGGCGGTCGGGGTTCGCCACCCCTTCGGCCAGCCGCCAGTCGAACACCTGGCCCGAACCCGGGTTGTCCCCGTCCACGAGGAGGAAGTCCGCGCCGAATTCCTCGAAGCGGGCGACGGCGCTCTCACCGGCCCGGAACGCCTTGATGACGGTCGGCACCCGGGCCCGCACCCATTTGGTCTCCTCGGCCGTCTCGTGCCCGTGCAGCTGGGCTGCGCCGAGCCCCGCGAGCGCGGACGGCCTCCACCACGCGCTGGGGCGCCTCGTCGCGGAAGACACCCACGGTGAGCACGTGCTCGGGGAGCCGCTTGGCGATGTCGCCCGCCAGCTGGGCCGAGACCTGCCGCGGCGAGGGTGCGAAGATGAACCCCACGGCCGAGGCCCCGAGGCTGACGGCCAGCAGCGCGTCGGCCTCCGAGGTGATGCCGCAGATCTTGACGAAGAGGTCCGGGGTCATCGCGTCCCGACGGGATGACCGACCAGCTCCTCGAGCAGGCCGACCCGGTCCTCCGCCCGCACCAGCGTCTCGCCGACCAGGATGGCGTCGTAGCCGGCCTCGGCCAGCCGCCGGGCGTCGGCGGCGTCCCGGATCCCCGACTCGGCCACGGCGACGACGCCCGAGGGATGCGTGCCGCCAGGGCCACGGCGCGCTCGTGATCGACCGCGGAACGTGCGCAGGTCGCGCTGGTTCACCCCGACCAGGCACGACCCGGCCGCCAGCGCGCGGTCGAGCTCCTCCTCGTCGTGCACCTCGACCAGTGCGGCCAGGCCCAGCCGCTCGGCGAGCGCCGCGCAGGCGCGCAGCTCGTCGTCGTCGAGGGCGGCGACGATCAGGAGCACCGCGTCCGCGCCCATGAGGCGGGCGTCGGCCACGTCGGCCTGCTGCACCGTGAAGTCCTTGCGCAGCACGGGCAGGCCCGCGGCCTGGCGCGCCGACGCCAGGTCGTCCGCCGACCCGCCGAAGAATTCGGCATCGGTGAGCACCGAGAGGCAGGCGGCGCCGCCGGCCACGTAGTCCTTGGCCACGAGGTCGGGCTGGAGCCCGGGGTCGAGGTCGCCCTTGGACGGGGAGCGACGCTTGATCTCGGCGATGCACGAGAGCCCGCCCGCACGCAGCGCGCCGGCGAAGTCCCGGGGCGGTGGGGCGCTCGCCGCCTGTTCGACCAGGTCATCGAGCGGGCGGCGGTCAGCCCCGGCCCGGGCCCGGTGGGAGGCGAGGATGTCCGCCAGGTAGGTGGGCATGCCACGTCAGCGTAGTGGGGTGCCCTTTCGGCCACGGTCCACCGGTTGTCCGGGGCAGGCCCGCCGGCGTCTCCCACGGCCGGGGCGCAGCGCCACGGCCGGGGCGGGCGGGGTGCTCAGGCGCGGAGGCGGCTGAGGATCTTCTCGCGGCGCTGGCGCGCCTCGCGCGGGAGGTCGCCGGCAGCGGACGCCGCGGACTCGTTCGCCGCCGCGGCCCGGCGCAGCATCTCGGCGATGCCCGAGTAGAGGACCTCGATGGTGAAGTCGTCGACCTCGACCGACAGCCATCTCGGTGCCGTCGTCCGCGAGGTGAATCAGTCTGACCATCAGTCCGCCGATACCCGGGATCGAGACTCTGCACCCTGACGCTCGATGGCGACGCACGCCCCGTCCCTGAAGATCCACCCGACCTCGCGCCAGGGGTTCAGCTCGGGGAGCGACTCGGCCGTCTCCGCTGTCGCCTCCGGCTCGCTCTTCGTCGTCCGCGTCATGCCCCGAGCGTGCTCCGCCGCTGTCTCAGGTTCGGTGACGTCCGGTTGCAGTCGCGGTGCTGGCGCTCCCAGTCACTCCCGTGGTGGCTCGTCCCCCCGGTCGGAGCGCCGTGGCCCTCGGTCGCCCCTACTTAGCGGGCGAAGAAGTGCCAGCCGGTGAACATCCACCAGAGGACCAGGGCCACCCGCAGCAGCGGGCCCGTCGCCAGCCGCTCCACCACGACCGCGGGGCGGGCGAGGGTCGACCGCTCCGAACGGGAGAGACCCCACAGGCCGAGCAGCACGGCGCCGAGGATCCCCACACGGCGTAGGTGAGCGCTGCGGTCACGGCGCATCCGCCTTGGTGCTGGACGGCGCGCGGGTCGGGGTGCCCTTGCGGACGATCAGGGCGCCCAGGCAGAGCCAGCCGAAGAAGACCACGGCCTTGAGGACGTAGGTGCGGTCGACCGCGTCGGCCATGGAGCTGAGCGTCGGGTGGGCGCCCCGGCTCCCCCGGGCGACGTACTGCGACCAGCTCCCAGGCGACGATGACCGCCAACAGGGCACCCCAGGCGCGGTAGGGATGGGTCCCTCGGGCCTCCGGTGCCAGCTGCAGCGGGCCGCGGGTGCAGGGGCCAACGGGCCACCACGAGGACCGCCAGCGCGACGATGGGCAGCCCGGTCATGACGTCGGCCGGCACGGTGAACGGCCGTCGTGGCGGCCGCCCCCAGCGCATAGGCCGCACCGACGACGAGCAACGCCCTCGTGCGCCGGCCGCCGCGGTGCTCCGTCGTGGACACCACGCGGCGATCCCGTCAGCCCGGCCCGGCGTCGGCGGTGCCGACGAGCGGCAGCGCTGGACCCGCGCCGGGCGCGAGCCCCCGATGCCGTCACCGCGTGCGCACCCGGACCGGGCCGGGCGCCTCGACGCTGCGATGCAGGTAGCCGAGCGCCACCCACGCCCCGAGCTCCACGCTCCAGGCCGCGGAGGTGACCGTGCCGACGACCTTGTCGTCGGCGGCGCCGTCGCCGGCTGGAGCCTCGCCGGCGTGCAGCGTCATGCCCGCGCGCGAGCGCGTCGCCTTCGGGCGGCCCCGCGGGCGCCACGACCCCGACGAGGCGGCGCGCCACGTTGGACCCCCGCGAGTCGATCCGGGCCACGAGCTCCTGCCCCGTGTAGCAGCCCTTGGTGAAGCTGACCGTCCGCTCCACCAGCCCGGCCTCCGCCGCGATGGTCTTGTCCGTGAGCTCGGTGCCCATGGCCGGGATCCCCGAGGCGATGCGGCAGGCCTCCACGGCCTCGGCGCCGCAGGCCATGACACCGGCCGGGAGCGCCGCGGCGTCGGGCCCGAGCACCACGTCGTCGGGCCCCAGCAGGTCGATCCCCGTCCAACCGTTCCACGCGAAGGGCAGCGCCAGCACGCCGCGCTCGGCCAGCACCGCCAGCAGGCCCGCCGCGGCCTCGCCGACGGCCGCGCCCCGCAGGGACAGGCAGCGCCAGTCGAGGTGCTCGATCTCCACCTTGGAACGCAACAGGAAGCGGCGCGAGCCGCGTCGCCACCGCCGGGCCGTAGCCGCCTTCGACGTCGAGCACGAAGCCCTGCCCGTCGGTCCGGGTCACCCGCAGCAGCGCCGAGAGCTTCCCGTCGGGCTCGAGGAGCAGCGCGTCCGCCGACGCGCCGACCGCCAGCGCGTCGACGTCCTGGCTCAGCTGGCCCTGGAGGTACGCCTCGGCGTCGGGCCCGCGCACGGCCACCACGTCGCGGGCGGACCGGAAGGCACCGGCCCCCTGGCGCAGCGCGGTCGTCTCGGCCTCGAGCCCGCCTCGCCGTCATGCGTCCGCGCCCCCGTTCGGCGCGCCGCGCCCATGCGGCGCGCCGCCGTCACCGCCACCAGCAGCGCCCCCGCCTTGTGCGCGCACTCCTCGTCCTCGCGCTCCGGGTCGCTGTCGGCCACGATGCCCGCGCCCGCCTGCACGCTGGCCCGGCCGTCGGCCGTCACGACCATGGTCCGGATGGCGATGGCCGTGTCGAGGTTGCCCGAGAAGTCGATGTAGCCGACGACGCCCCCGTACACGCCGCGCTTGGTGGGCTCGAGCTCGTCGATGATCTCCATGGCCCGCACCTTGGGCGCGCCCGACAGCGTCCCGGCCGGCAGCGTCGCCCGCAGCACGTCGATCGGCCCCTTGCCCTCGGCCAGCTCGCCCGAGACCTGTGAGGTGATGTGCATGATGTGGCTGTAGCGCTCGATCGTCATGAGCTCGTCGACCTTCTCGGTGCCGAAGCGCACCACGCGGCCCACGTCGTTGCGGGCCAGGTCGACCAGCATGATGTGCTCGGCCAGCTCCTTGGGGTCCTCCGCCAGCTCACCCTCGAGGAGCCGGTCGTGCTGCTCGTTCTCGCCCCGGGGCCGCGAGCCGGCGATCGGGCGGGAGATGACGACGCCGTCGCGCAGCCGGACCATGGGCTCGGGCGACGCCCCGACGACGGTGACCTCGGGGAAGCGCAGGAAGTAGAGGTAGGGGCTCGGGTTGAGCAGGCGCAGGGCCCGGTAGACGTCGAAGGGGTCCGCCTCCAGCGCGAGGTCGTAGCGCTGCGACAGCACGACCTGGAAGATGTCACCCGCCTCGATGTGCTCCTTGGCCGCCCCGATGGCCGCCTTGTACTCCTCCGACGTCATCGTCCGGGTCGCCTCGGCCTGCTCGAGCCCCGGAGGAGGGGCCGCCACCATCTGCCCCGACCGCGACGCCCGTCCGGGCCGGGCGCAGTCCGCCGCCAGCTCGACCAGGCGTGCGCAGGCGCCCTCGTAGGCCCGCCCGAGCGCCTCGTTGTCGACGACGCCGTCGGGCGCCTCGGGCACCACGACGTTGTCGACGAGGACGATGCGCTGGCGCCAGTGGTCGAAGGCGCAGAACTGCCCGATCACCACGAGCGCGGCGTCGGGCTGCCCGAGGTCGTCGGGCGGCGGGTGCGGGAGCCGCTCGACCTCGCGCACCACGTCGTAGCCGAGATACCCCACCAGCCCACCGTGCAGCGGCGGCAGGCCGGCGAGCGTCGGCGACTGGAAGCGCGCCACCAGGGCCTCGACCGCGGCCAGGATGCCGTCGTCGGTGCGCCCCAGACCGAGCCGGCCCGTCGCCTCGACCGTGCGGCCCCGCGCCGTCAGTGTGGCCAGCGGCCGCCGTCCCACGAACGAGTAGCGGCCCCAGCGCTCGCCGCCCTCGACCGACTCGAAGAGGAACCCGTCCTCCTCCCCCACGACGTTGGCGAAGCACGCCACCGGCGTCAGCGTGTCGGCCACCACCTCGCACCAGACGGGCACGATGGCGTGCTCCTTGGCCAGTGCGGCGAACTCGGCGAGGTCGGGTCGGAAACCGAGCGCGCCCGGGCCCGACCGCGGGCTCGGGGCGCCTCCGGGCGTCACGGCGCGGGCACCCCCGGGCCCGTCCCGATGGTCCGGTAGAAGCACGAGCGCTCGCCCGTGTGGCAGGCGCCGCGGCCGTGCTGGTCGACCAGCACCACGAGCGCGTCGCCGTCGCAGTCCAGGCGCACCTCGCGCACGTACTGCCGGTCGCCCGACGTCTCGCCCTTCTGCCAGTACTCCTGACGGCTGCGGCTGTAGAACCACGAACGCCCCGAGGCCAGGGTGCGGCGCAGCGCCTCGGCGTCCATGTAGGCCATCGTCAGCACCGTGCCGTCGGTGGCGTCCTGCACGATGGCCGGCACCAGGCCGTCGCCCTTGGCGAAGTCCACCGCGCCCACGAGGTCTTCGTCGACCGCCAGCGGCGCTCCGTCGGGGACGGCGGCGGCCGCGGCCGCAGGTCCGGGCCCGCTCAAAGGTAGAGCCCCGTGCCGCTGTCGTTGCGGGGGGA
This sequence comes from uncultured Acidimicrobiaceae bacterium, assembly GCA_963774485.1. Taxonomy (GTDB): domain Bacteria; phylum Actinomycetota; class Acidimicrobiia; order Acidimicrobiales; family RAAP-2; genus Bog-473. The sequence goes on along the minus strand of CAVZFG010000014.1, from coordinate 40,190 downwards.
CGCGAGGGCGTGGATGTCGCGCTCGCGCAGGATCACGTACTCCTCGCCGTGCACCTCGACCTCGAAGCGGTCCTCGGGGTTGAACAAGACGGTGTCCCCGACCTTGACCGTGCGGACGTGGGGCCCCACCGCCACGACATCGGCCCAGGTCAGCCGCCGGGTGATCTGGGCCGTGGCCGGGATCAGGATGCCGGCCCGCGAGCGCCGCTCACCGTCGCTCGGCGAGATCTGCACCATCACCCGGTCGAAGAGCACCGAGATGGGCTGCTTGTCCTCGCTCTTGGCGCCCGAACCGGTCTTGTCCTGGCTGGTCCCGTTCTTCGTCGTCGACGTGGGCACCCTGGCACGGTACCGCACGAGGGCGCCCTTCCAGGTCAGGGGCACGAGGGGGCCACGGGCTTCCCGGCGCCTCACGCGGGGCGGACGATGACCCCCTGCGCCGCCATGTAGGCCTTGGCCTCGCCGATCGTGAACTCACGGCGGTGGAAGATGGAGGCGGCCAGCACGGCGTCGGCACCACCGTCGAGGGCGCCGTCCACCAGGTCCTGCAGCCGGCCCACCCCGCCCGAGGCCACCACGGGGATCTCCACGGCGTCGACGACCGCCCGGGTCAACGCCAGGTCGAAGCCGTCGCGCGTCCCGTCGCGGTCCATCGACGTGAGGAGGATCTCGCCGGCCCCGTTGGCGGCGCACTCGACGGCCCACGCCACGGCGTCCTTGCCCGTCGGCGTCCGGCCGCCGTGCGTGTGGACCTCCCATCCGGCGCCGTCGGCCCGGGCTCGCGCGTCGATGGCCACCACGGCGCACTGACCACCGAACTCGCCCGCGATCTCCCGCACCAGCTCGGGTCGCTCCACCGCGGCGGTGTTCACCGCGACCTTGTCCGCCCCGGCCCGCAGGAGGCGGCGTGCGTCCTCCGCCGCCCGCACCCCACCACCGACCGTCAAGGGGATGAAGACCTGCTCGGCGGTGCGCGCCACCGTCGAGACCATGGTGTCGCGCCCGTCGGAGGAGGCGGTGATGTCGAGGAACGTGACCTCGTCGGCCCCCTCCGCGTCGTAGCGGGCGGCCAGCTCCACCGGGTCCCCCTCGTCGGTGAGGTCGACGAAGCGGACGCCCTTGACCACCCGGCCCCCGGTGACGTCGAGGCAGGGGATCAGGCGGACACTGCGCACGCGGCCAACCCCTCCTCCACGCTGAAGCGCCCCTCCACGATCGCCTTGCCCACGATCGCGCCGGCCAGCGTGCGGCCCGACGCCTCGAGCCGGGCCAGCGCGGCCAGGTCCTCGGTGCCCGACACGCCACCCGACGCCACCACCGGCAACGAGGTCGCGGCCAGCAACGACCCGAGCCCCGCCAGGTCGGGACCGGCCAGCATGCCGTCGCGCGCCACCGACGTGGCGACGACGGCGCCGATCGGCTCTCCCTCCCACAACCCGAGGAGATCGGTCACGACGCGGCCGGAACCGGCGAGCCATCCCTGGCCCTGCGCCTCGGCGGCCCCGTCCGCGCCCACCCGGTAGTCCAGGCCGACCGCGACGCGCCCGGGCCAGCGGCGGGCGCAGCGCGCCGCCAGCGCGGGCTCCGCCAGGGCGGCGGTGCCCAGCACGACTCGGGTCACACCGGACTCGAGCAGCTCCGCCGCGGCAGCCTCGGTGCGGATGCCGCCCCCGGCCTGGACGTCGACGGAGGCCGCCCTGGCCAGCCGCACGATCTCGTGCAGCGCGGCCCGCTCGTGCGGGACGCCCGTGCGCGCCGCGTCGAGGTCGACGACGTGGATCCAGCGCGCGCCGCCGGCGATGTAGCGCGCCGCCAGCTCCGACGGGTCGCCGTAGCGCGCCTCGCGGTCGAAGTCACCCTGGGTCAGGCGGACCGCCCTGCCGGCGCGCAGGTCGATGGCGGGCAGCAGCTCCATCACGCCCGCGCCATCGTGGCCAGGCGGACGAAGTTGGCCAGCAGCGCCAGCCCGGTCGCACCCGACTTCTCGGGGTGGAACTGCGCGCCCCACAGCGGACCCCGGACGGCCAGTGCGGCCACCGGTCCCCCGTAGTCGCACACCGCGACGGTCTCGTCCCCGACCGGCGGCACGAAGGAGTGCACGAAGTAGACCCACGGGTGCGGGCCCAGTCCGCGCAGCGGCGCCGGCTCCTCGGCCCCGCGCACCTCCAGCGTGTTCCACTGCATCTGCGGGTGCTTCACGCCGGACGGGAGCGGCCCCACGGTGCCCGGGAAGACACCCAGGCCGGGCGCCCCCGGGCTCTCCACCGAGCCCTCGTAGAGCAGCTGGAAGCCGACGCAGACGCCGAAGAACGGCACCCCGGCCGCCAGCGCGGCGCAGGCGGGCTCCTCGAGCCCGCTCTCGCGCAGCGCCCGCGCGCAGGCGCCGAAGGCGCCGACCCCGGGGAGGACGACGGCGTCGGCCGCCTCCACCGACGCCGCGTCGTCGACCAGGCCGCGCCGCCGCGCCGACGTGCTGGAGCGCCTTCTCGGCCGAGCGGAGGTTGCCGATGCCGTAGTCGAGCACGGCGATGCGCGGCCCTGCGCTCACAGGCTGCCCTTGGTGGAGGGGATGCCGCCCCCCTCGACGCGCACCGCGTCGCGCAGGCAGCGGGCCACCCCCTTGAAGCTCGCCTCGAGCATGTGGTGCGTGTTCTTGCCCTCGACGCCCCGGATGTGCAGGGTGAGCCCGCCCGCGGTGGCGAAGGCGCGCCAGAACTCCTCGGCCAGCTGCGGGTTGAAGGGCGGCGTGCCCAGGCCCGGCGTGTCGGGGGCGAACTCGAGCCCGTAGGCCAGGAAGGGGCGCCCGGACAGATCGAGGGCCACCTCGACGAGCGCCTCGTCGAGGGGCAGCGCCATGGAGGCGAAGCGGCGGATGCCCGCCTTGTCACCCAGCGCCTCGGCCAGGCAGCCCCCGAGGACGATGCCCACGTCCTCGACGGTGTGGTGCGCGTCCACGTGGAGGTCGCCCGTGGCCTGCACCCTGAGGTCGAAGGCGGCGTGCCGGCCCAACTGCTCGACCATGTGGTCGAAGAACGGCAGCCCGGTCGAGACTTCGGTGACGCCCGAGCCGTCGACCACGAGCGCGGCGTCGATGGTGGTCTCCTTCGTGGCGCGTTCCTTCTCGGCGTGGCGGGCGGGGGTGGTCACAGGCTCTCCTTCAAGGCGTGGAGGAAGCGGTCGTTCTCCTCGGCGGTCCCGATGGTGACGCGCAGGCAGCCGCGCAAGCCGTCCCAGCTCGCGCAGTTGCGGATGAGCACCGAGTGGGCGAGCAGTGACCGCCACACTTCGTCGGCGTCGCGCGTCGCGGGGCCGGAAGAGGATGAAGTTGGCGTCGGAGGGCCAGCTGTCCACCGGCAGGTCGCCCAAGGCGGCGGCCACCCTTCCCCGCTCCTCGGCGATCCGGGCCACCCGTGCCTCCATCTCGGGGACGTGGCGCAGCGCGAGCAGGCCGGCCAGCTGCGTCTGGGCCGAGAGGTGGTAGGGCAGCACGACGGCCTCGCAGGCCGCCACGACGGCGGGGTCCGCGACCAGATAGCCGAGGCGCGGCGCCGGCCATCGCCCAGGTCTTGGAGAACGTGCGCGTCACCACCAGGCCCGGCTGCGCCGGCCCCCGGAGCTCGAGCGCGGAGGAGGGCGAGAACTGCCCGTAGGCCTCGTCGACGATGACGAGGCCCGGTGCCGCCGCGCACACGGCGGCGACGGTCCGGCGCGGCTCGGCCCGCCCGGTCGGGTTGTTCGGCGAGCAGAGGAAGGTGATGTCGGGGCGGTGCGTGGCGAGCAGGTCCTCCGCCTGGCGCGGGTCGATCAGGAAGTCGTCGTCACGGGCGCCCTCGACCAGCTCGGTGCCCGTCAGGCGAGCGATGTGCGAGTGCAGCGCGTAGGTCGGCTCGAAGAGCAGGGCGCGGCGCCCCGGCCCGCCGAAGGCCAGCAGCAGGCACTGCAGGACCTCGTTCGAGCCGTTGGCGCAGAAGACCTCGTCGGGGGCGACCCCGTGCAGGTCGGCCACGGCCCGCCGCAGCTCGGTGGCCGGGCGGTCCGGGTAGCGGTGGAACGAGACCTCTTCCAACGCCGCCAGCAGCTCCTCGCGCCAGGCGTCGGGCGGCGCGAAGGGTGACTCGTTCGTGTTCAGGCGCACCTCCGCGTCGACCTGGGGCGAGTGGTAGCCCTTGGCCAGCGCGAGGTCGGGGCGCACCGGTGGGACGTTGCTCACGGCGCCCCCTCCTCGTCGAGCGCGGCCAGGCGGCAGCGCACGGAGTCGGCGTGGGCGGGCAGGCCCTCGGCCTCGGCCAGCGTGACGACGAGCGGGCCGAGCGTGCGCAGCGCGTCGGGTGTCACCTGCACCGCGTGCAGGTGCTTGCGGAAGTCGTCCGCCCGCAGCGCGGACGCGAAGCGCGCCGTCCGGTTCGTCGGCAGGACGTGGTTCGGCCCCGCGATGTAGTCGCCCATGCTGGCCGGCGACCAGTCCCCGATGAAGACGGCCCCGGCGTTCTGCACGAGGTCGAGCAGCGCCACCCCCTCCTCCTCGGGCACCATGAGCTGGAGGTGCTCGGGGGCGATCGCGTTGGCGACCGCCAACGCCTGGGCGGGGCCGTCGACCAGGCAGGTGATGCCCGCCGTGGCCAGCGTCGACTCCAGGTCGGCCCGCCGGCTCGATGCGGCCACGATGCGGTCGACGTCACGGCCGATCTCGTCGGCGAGCGCCGCGTCCCAGGTCACCAACCAGGCCAGCCCGTCGGGCCCGTGCTCGGCCTGCACGACGAGGTCGATGGCGGCGAACGCCGGCGGCGCGCCCGGACCGGCGACCACCACGATCTCGGAGGGCCCGGCGAAGGCGGAGGCGACGCCGACGAGGCCCGAGACCTGGCGCTTGGCCTCGGCGACGTACGCGTTGCCGGGGCCGGCGATCACGTCGACCGCGGGCACGCTGCCGCGTCCCGTAGGCCAGGGCGGCGATCGCCTGGGCCCCGCCGATCCGGTAGACCTCGTCCACCCCGGCGATCGAGGCGGCGCAGAGCGTGGCGGCGTCGATCCTGCCGTCGGCGGCCGGGGGCACGCACAGGGCGATGCTCGAGACACCCGCCACGCGCGCCGGCGCCGCACACATGAGGACGGTCGAGGGGTAGCGCGCTCGCCCACCCGGCGCGTAGATGCCGGCCCGTTCCACGGGGCGGGTCAGATGGCGGACGCGGATGCCGCCCTCGACCAGGTCGCCCGGCGGTGTGCCCTCGTGGCCGTGGTAGGCCAGGATGCGGCCGAAGGCCACCTCGAGCGCCCGCGAAGAGGGCGGGGGCGACGGCGGCGCAGGCCTCCTCGATCTCCCGCGCCGGCACGCGCAGCCCGTCGGACACGTCGACCTTGTCGAGCTCGGCCGTGTAGCGCACCACGGCCTCGGTCGCCCTGGCGGCGCACCTCGCGCGAGGATGTTCGCCACCACGTCGTGGACCTCGGCGCCCGGCGCGCCGGGCCGCGGCAGCAGCGCGTCGAAGGGCGGCTCGGTGCCGCGGAGGTCCACGATGCGAAGGGGCATGAGGTCACAAGGCTACCGGGGGGTTTCCCGGCCCTCCCCACGATCGGCCATCATCGGGTGATGTCATCCGCCGCCGAGATCTCGTCCCTCTCCTCCACCCTCGCCGAGCTGCACGACCGGGTCACCGCCCTGGCGGAGAGCGCTCTGGCCAGTGGCGACGAGGACATGGCCCACGAGCTCATCTCGGTGGAACGCTCACTCGGCGGCGCGTTGCGCCGCCTGCGCCGCTTCTCACAGGGGTCGTCCGGACAGCTGAGCCCGGCGCCGCTCACACCGCGTAGAGGACGAGCTCGTGCCCGAGCAGCGCCGCCGCCGTGCGCAGGACGGTCTGGCGCTGCGCCACCACGGCGCAGTTGCGGCGCTCGGCCAGCTCGACGACGGCCACCACGCTCAGGTCCGACGTGTCGCAGCGGGCCGCGATCTCGCCCGAACGGCGCGCCGCCTCGCCCGTGAAGGGCTCGACCTCGGTGCCGGCCAGCAGCTCACCGATCCTGTCGCTGCGCGCCTCGCTGCGGTACCCCTCGGCCACCGCCAGGGCCGGGATGACCGGCACGATCCCGTTCGACAGCGCGGCGCGGTGCAGCGCCCACATCATGCGGTCGCCCCGGGCCGCGGCATGGAGCGCGCCCAGCCCGTAGACGAGACCCTCCCGGCGGTTGGCGCTCACCGGCGACGGACGCGCGACGCCACGCCGGACACACCGGAGCGCAGGCGGGCCAGGAGCGCCTCGCCCGCCGCGAGCTCCTCGGCGCTGAGCGACCCCGTCTCACCCTCCCAGGCCGCCACGCCGCGCAGTCCCTGGCGCACCTGCAGCTGCTTCTCCGCCGCCGAGGAGAGCCAGGCGCTGAAGGAGACGCCGTCCTGGTTGGCCGCCTCTTCGACCGCGGCCGCCACCTCGTCATCGAGCGAGACGGAGCGCTTGGTCACCATGGCCCTCGAGGGTAGCACCTCAAGTAGTACCACGGCTCCCATCACCGGCGTCCCACCCGCCGGAGGCAGACACCAATGCCGGCCCGAGGGCCGGCATTGGTCGAGTCGGCCAGGAGGCGGATCCCAGCATCGACCCTTTTGGAACCAGGTGGCGGGAACCGGTTCCGGGAGTCAATGGTAGCGCCTTGGCTATTTGGATTTCACCACGGGAAACCCGAATTGCCTAAAAAGGGGCCAAAAGTCCTCTCGGGCGCCGATTACCGCGCCGAGGGGCAGAAGTCGGCCAACGGGCAGGCCTCGCAGCGCGGCCGGCGGGCGAGGCACGTCTCGCGCCCGTGCAGGATCAGGCGGAGGCTGAAGGCGCCCCACTCGGCGGGCGGGATCAGCGAGTTCAGCTCGTGCTCGACCTTGACCGGGTCGCGCCGTGCGCCGGCGCCAGCCCGTCGGTGAGGCCGAGCCGTGCGCTGACCCGGAGCACGTGCGTGTCCACCGGAAGGCCCGGAAGGCCGAACGCGACGCTGCGCACCACGTTGCCCGTCTTGCGCCCGACACCGGGGATGGTCACGAGATCCTCGAGCGCCGAGGGGACCTCGCCGCCGAAGCGCTGCGCCACGGCGGCGGCCATGCCGATGAGGCTCTTGGTCTTGGACCGGAAGAACCCGGTGGAGCGGATGATCTCCTCGACGTCCTCGGGGTTCGCCGCCGCCAGCGCCGCCGGCGTCGGGATAGGCGGCGAAGAGCACCGGCGTCACCATGTTGACCCGCGCGTCGGTGCTCTGGGCCGACAGGATCGTGGCCGCCAGGAGCTGGAACGCGTCCTTGTGCTCCAGCGCGCACAGCTCCGTCGCGGTGCCGGGGTAGCGCTCGGCCAGGCGCTCGACGGTCAGCCGCGCCCGACCCTTCGGTGTCCTGGGCTTCGCCACCGGCTCACGGTACCGGGTTAGCGTTGATCGCAGTGGACGACCTCGTGGACATGGCGGTCGTCGACCTGGCCGAGCTGAGCGGTCCAGACCGGACGGCGCTCTCCCAACTCCTGGCGCACGCCGCGAGCGGCCGACGACCACCCGCCGCTGCCCGATCCGCAGCTGCTGGCCGTCACGCGGCCCGAGCGAGGCGCGCGGCGAGGGACGCGCCGTGCTGGCCCGCTCGGTCGCCGGGCTGGCCGGGTGCGCCTTCCTCTTCCCGGCGCGTGACGGGTCGATCGCGCTCCACGTGGTGGTCGACCCCGCGGCCCGCGGCGGCGAACCCGCGCTGGCGTCCGCTCTGATCCGGCGCGCCGTGGCCGAAGCCCCGTCCGGCGCCACCGTCCACCTGTGGGCGACACGCGGCGGGCCCGGACGACGACGACATGGCCCGCGCGCTGGGCTTCGTCCCCGAGCGCGACCTGCTCCAGATGCGCGTCGCGCTCCCGCTGGCCGAGGACGTCGTCGCGGCGGTGCGGCCGCTCGCCACCCGGCCGTTCGAGCCCGGGCGCGACGAGGAGGCGTGGGTCCGGACCAACAACCGGGCCTTCGCCGGCCATCCCGAACAGGGCGCGTGGACCGTCGAACAGCTCCGGGCGCGCCTGGCGGCCGACTGGGTCGAGCTCGACGGCTTCCTGGTGGCCGACGACCCCGACGGCGACGGGCTCATCGGATCGTGCTGGACCAAGATCCACCGCGACCGCACGCCCGTCCTGGGCGAGATCTACGTCATCGCGGTCGATCCCCGGCACCACGGGCAGGGGTGGGGCCGGTCCCTCACCGTGGCGGGGCTGGAGTCACTCGCCCGCCGCGGCGTCACGGTCGGGATGCTCTACACCGACGCCAGCAACGAGGCCGCCGTCGCCCTGTACCGCTCGCTCGGTTTCCACGTCGACCACGTCGACCGCTCGTACCGACGCGACCCCTCCGGCAACGCCTGAGCCGGCAGCCGCCGGCACGGCACCGCAGCGCGACCGGGTCAGCTGATGCCGGTGCCCGATCGCCCGCCCGACCCCGAAGGTGACGCCGGCGGCCACCACCGTCACGGCCAGCTGGCGCAAGGCGGAGACGACGGCCGGCCGCTCGGTGAACCGGGCCAGCACGACGCCGACGACGAGCGACGCCACCGCACCCAGCACGATGGACAGCACGATGGCCGCCGTCCCCGAGGTGAAGAGCCACGGCGCCAGCGGGATGAAGGCGCCGATGGCGAACGTGACGAAGGAGGCGGCGGCGGCCTGCCAGGGCGAGCCGAGGCTCTGCGCGGTGATCCCCAGCTCCTCACGGGCGTGCGTCTCGAGCGCGAGCTCGGGGTCCTGCATCACCTCGTTGACCATCTCGGTGGCCACGGCGGGGTCGATCCCCCGCTGCACGTACATGTCCGTGCAGCTCCGCCGCCTCGCCCTCGGGGCTGCGGCTGAGCGACCGGCGCTCCACCTCGAGCTCGCGCTCCATCAGCTCGCGCTGGGCGGTCATGGAGAGGTACTCGCCGGCCGCCATGGAGAAGGAGCCCGCGATGAGGCCGGCCACCCCGGCCAGCCGCACGATGGACGCCCCCGGGTTGGCACCCGCCATGCCCAGGACCAGGGAGACGTTGGTGACCAGGCCGTCGCTGACCCCGAACACGGCCGCCCGGGCTCCGCCGCCCCGGACGTCCCGGTGGGTGTGGTGCTGCACGGAGTCGTGCTCGTGCGCAGAGCTCACCGGCGCCAGCGTAGTGAGGTGCCCCAGGACGGGTAGCGTCCCTCAGCGAAAGCAGACCCTGACCAGCGAGGAGCACATCATGACCACCATCGTCGACGGCGTCGACGCCTTCCACGAGCTCGTCGGCAAGGATCTCGGCCATTCCGATTGGCAGCCGATCACCCAGGACCAGGTGAACCTCTTCGCCGAGGCGACCGGCGACCACCAGTGGATCCACGTCGACCCCGAGCGCGCCAAGGCGGGGCCCTTCGGCGGCCGCCATCGCCCACGGCTACCTGACCCTGTCGCTGGCCCCGGTCCTGCTGAACAAGATCATCCGCGTCGACAAGATGAAGTTCGGCGTCAACTACGGCTGCAACAAGGTCCGCTTCCCCTCGCCGGTCCCGGTCGGCTCCGACCTGCGCATGGGCGTCACGGTGGCCGGCGTCGAGGACGTCGACGGCGGCGTGCAGGTGACCTACGACCTCGTCATGGAGGTCAAGGACGCACCGAAGCCGGCCTGCGTGGCCCAAGTGGTCTACCGCTACTACCGCTGACGGCGCGCCACACCGTGGCCCGACGCGGGCAGGCGGCATCGGGTGGGCCGGCGTCGCCGCCGCTGCCGGCCGGGGAGGAGAAGACGGCGCGCGTCCGCGCCATGTTCGACACCATCGCGCCCCGCTACGACCTGATCAACCGCCTGATGACGCTTCGGGCTCGACCAGGCGTGGCGCCGCGGCACCGTGGCCGCGCTCGCCCTGCCCGAGGGCTCGCTGGTCCTCGACCTGGCCTGCGGCACCGGTGACCTGTCGCGCCTCGCCCGCCGCCGGGGCTACCGCGTGGTCGGGGCCGACCTGAGCGCCGGCATGCTGGCCGCCAACGGCGCCGCCACCCCGCTCGTCGAGGCCGACGGCAGCCGCCTCCCCTTCGTCGACGGCGCGTTCGACGGGCTCGTCTGCGGCTACGCCCTGCGCAACTTCACCGACCTGGCCGCCACCCTGGCCGAGGCCGCCCGGGTGCTGCGGCCGGGGCGGCCGCCTCGCCGTGCTCGAGGTCGACGCTCCCACCTCGCGCGCTCTGGCGCGCCGGCTACGACGTCTGGTTCACCAAGGCGGTCCCCGCCCTCGGGGGCGCCCTCTCCGACAAGGAGGCCTACCGCTACCTGCCGCGCTCGGTGGCCTACCTGCCCCCCGCCCCGGTGCTGCGCCGCATGCTGCTCGAGGCGGGCTTCTCCGGCGTCGGCATCCGGCCCCTGGCGGGCGGCCTCAGCCAGCTCGTGTTCGCCACCCGCGCCGGCCCGCCGTGACGGCCTCCGCTCCACGCCCGCACCGTGGCCGCTCGAGTACGGCCCCGACGCGCTGCAGTTCGACGGCAGCCCCACCGTGCTCTTCGACCGCCCCGGGCTGACGCTGGTCGGCTGGGGCACCGCCATTGGTCGAGGCCGAACGAGGCCGCCGCGGCGCTGGCGGCCATCCCCTGCGACGACGCCGTGCGCTGCCCGGGCTCGGGCGCCGTGGCGCTGGGGGCGCTGCCCTTCGTCGACGCCTTCGGCCGGGCATCTCGTCATCCCCCGCTTCACCATGGGGATCTCGCGCGACGCCGACGGCGTGACCCGGCGCTGGGCCACCGCGGTGGGGCCGGCCGACACGCGCGCTGCCCGAGACCGACGAGCTCTTCGACGCGGTCATCTGGCAGTACGGCGCCACCGCCCGACGTCGACGCCGACCGCCGGCGTGGCGGGCCTCACCACGCCCATGACCGCGGCGGGCTACGGCGCCCTGGTGGCCCGACGCCGTGGCGCACATGGGCGAGCCCGGGCGCCGCGCTGCGCAAGGTGGTCCTGTCCCGCCCCGTCACCGTCCGGCTCGAGCGGGCCCCTCCCCCTGTCGGCCGTCCTGCGCCGCCTGCGCGCCGGCGAGCCGAACTGCACCATCTTCTCCATGCCCGTGCCCGACGGCGCCTTCTTCGGCGCCAGCCCCGAGCTGCTGGTGGCCCGCCACGGCGGGCGGGTCTCGTGCCACCCCCTGGCCGGCACCGTCGCCCGCGGCGACACGGCGCGGCCGCGACGCCGACGCCCAGCGGGACCTGGCCGGGTCGGCCAAGAACCGCGAGGAGCACCGCTACGTGGTCGACGAGATCGCCGCCGCCCTGGCGCCCGTTCTGCGACGAGCTGTCGGTGCCCGACGAGCCCTCGCTGGTCGCCTTCCGCTCGGTGGCCCACCTCGGCACCAGGATCGAAGGGCGGCTGGCCCGGCCGGTCGCCGGTGCTCGAGCTCCTCGCAGCGGTTGCACCCGACCCCGGCCGTGGGCGGCACGCCCGCGCGCCGACGCCCTGGCCTTCATCGCGCGGTACGAAGCGGGCGAGCGCGGCTACTGGGCCGGGCCGGTCGGCTGGGTCGGCGCCGACGGCGACGGGGAATGGATGATCGGCATCCGCAGCGCCGCGCTCGCACGCCGACGGCACGATCGTCACGCTGCGCGCCGGCTCGGGCATCGTGGCCGGCTCGGACCCCGACGCCGAGGCGGCCGAGACCGACGTCAAGCTGGCGACGGTCCTCGAGGCCGTGGTGCCCGGCGCGTCAGCGCAGCTGCGGTGAGCGCACCGGCGCCGGCGCGGCCGGCCGCGGCGGCGACGTGCGATCGCGGCCAGCGGGACCTTGACCACCATGGTCGCCCCGCCGTCCGGGGTCGAGTCGCACCTCGGCCGTCCCGTGCAGGGCCTCGGCGATGGCCCGCACGATGGCCAGCCCCAGCCCGGTCCCCGCGCCCGAGCGGGACGGGTCGCCCTGGTAGAAGCGGTCGAAGACGCGGCCGGCCTCGCCGGGCGCGATCCCCGGGCCGTTGTCGGACACCCGGATGAAGCCCATCTTGCCCGCCACCCCGGTCGACACCGAGACCTCGGTGCCCGGCGGCGTGTGGGCCAGCGCGTTGCGCACCAGGTTGTGGGCCACCTGGGCCAGGCGCTCGCCGTCCCCGAGCACGACCACCGGCGGCCACCGGGCTCGAGGACCAGGTGGTGGCCGTGCGGGACCGCGTTGGAGTCGCCCACCGCGTCGGCGCAGATGCGGTGCAGGTCGACCGGCTCCGCCCGGAGCGGCCGGCCCCGGTCCAGCTCGGCGAGCAGGAGGAGGTCCTCGACCAGGCCACCCATGCGGGTCGCCTCCTCCTCGATGCGCTGGAGGGCCCTGCGCCGCCCGGCCTCGTCGGAGAAGCCGCCCCGTCCCAGCAGCTCGGCGTAGCCGCGGATGGAGGTGAGCGGCGTCCGCAGCTCGTGCGAGGCGTCGGCCACGAACTGGCGCAGGCGCTCCTCGGAGGCCGACTTCTCGGACGAAGGCCTCCTCGATCTGGGCCAGCATCTCGTTCAGGGCCGAGCCGAGCCGGCCCACCTCGGTGCCGGGACGCCCCTCGGGCACGCGCCGGGTCAGGTCTCCCGAGGCGATGGCGTCGGCCGTGCCGGCCATCTGGCGCAGGGGTCGCAGGCCACGGCGCACCACGAGCAGGGCGAGCACCCCCATGGCGAGCAGCACGGCCAGGCTGGCGATCAGCTCCACCTTGCGCAGCGAGGCGAGGGTGTCGTTGGTCGGGTTGAGCGAGATCGAGGTCACCAGCGTCCCCTGGGGGACGGTGACGGCGACCGTCCGGTACTCGCCGTCGGGGTCGCCGGTGCTCCCCAGGACCACGGCGTCGGGGTCGGGGCGGAAGGTGCCGGCGTAGCGCCCGACCTTGACGTGCCGGTCGATGTCGGGCACCTGCTGGACCGGGATGTCCTTGGTCAAGACGGGCGCCGGGTCGGGGTGGGTGGGCGACCCGGAGGGGCGGCGCAGCACCACCTGGCCGCTGCGGTCGAGGAGGGTGAGGTACACGTCGGAGGAGACCCGGCGGGAGAGATTCGACTCGCTGACCGGCAGGTGCCGGCCCGCGGCGAAGGTGAGGTAGTTGAAGCCGAGCGCCTCGTTCTGCGCCAGCGTGTTGTCGGCCTGCCCGTAGAGGAACGAGCGCACCGAGGCGTAGGTCACGACGTCGGCCACCAGCAGGCCGACCACCAGCAGCAACGCCATGACGGCGACGAGCCGCTTCTGGAGGCTCATCCTCTCCCGGGGCAGGCGGAGGGTGTAGCCGACGCGGCGGATGGTGTGGATCAGCGCCGGCTCGCGGTCGTCGATCTTCTTGCGCAGGTAGCTGATGTAGGTCTCGACGATGTTCGGGTCACCGTGGAAGTCGAAGCCCCAGACGTTGTCGAGCAGCTCGGACTTGGAGATGACCCGTCGCGCGTTCTCGAGCAGGTGGCGCAACAGGTTGAACTCGGTCGCGGTCAGGTCGATGGCCTGCTCGCCGCGCCAGACCTCGTGCGTGTCCACGTTCATCGTCAGGTCGGCGAACTGCAGGATGGAGGTGTCCGCCGCGGCCATCTCCCCGGCGCGCCGGAGGATGGCCCCGACCCGCGCCATCAGCTCCTCGACGCTGAACGGCTTGGTGACGTAGTCGTCACCCATGCTCAGGCCCTCGACCTTGTCCTGCGTGGTGTCCCGCGCCGTCAAGAAGACGATCGGCATCTGCTCGCCCTGGTTGCGCAGGCGCCGGCAGACCTCGTTGCCGTCGAGGTCGGGCAGCATCACGTCGAGCATCACCAGGTTGGGGCGGAAGGAGCGCACCTGCTCGATGGCCTCGGCCCCGGTGGCCGCCACCCCGACCTGATAGCCCTCGAAGGAGAGCGCGGCCGACAGCAGCTCGGCGATGTTCGGCTCGTCGTCGACGACGAGGATGCGGGCGGCGGGCGCCTCGATCGTCACGGCACCGCGCCGACGCGCCCGCTCGCGCTCATCTCGACCGGACTGGGTCCACGGCGCCGGCGTCGGTGCTCGGGGTGCCGGCGACGTTCGCCGCTCGGGCGCCGTCGGCCACCGGGCTGCCGGCACCCCCGGGACCAGGCCGGCGGGAGCGCTCCCTGCACCGCGTGCCCGCCAGGGCGCGGCGCAGTGCCCGAGCCAGGCGGCCCAGGCCCCACCAGGTGACCAGACCGAGCGCCTCGATGACGATGACCGAGGACATCTTCGACTCGCCGGCCGCCCGGTCGACGAAGCTGATCGGCACCTCGGTGATGGCGGCGCCGTGCTGCTTGGCCCGGTAGGTCATCTCGATCTGGAAGCCGTAGCCCTCGGCCCTGATCCGGTCGAGGTCGAGCTGGCGCAGGATCCGCGCCGAGTAGGCCCGGTACCCCGCCGTCGAGTCGGCCACGCCGAGACCGAGCACCGCGGACGCGTAGCTGTTGCCGCCCCGCGACAGCAGATGGCGGTGCCAGGCCCAGTTGGGGATCGACCCGCCCTCGATGTAGCGGGAGCCGATGGAGACGTCGAAGCCCTCCTCGAGCGGCGCCACCAGTGACGGCAGCGCGGCCGGATCGTGCGAGAAGTCGGCGTCGATCTCGACGAAGGCGTCGTAGCCCCGCTCGAGGCCCCAGGCGAAGCCCGCCCGGTACGCGCTCCCCAGCCCGGACTTGCCGGCGCGGGCGAGCAGGTGCACGTCGGGCAGCTCGGCCGCGACCGCCTGCACGAGATCGGCCGTGCCGTCGGGACTCCCGTCGTCGACCACCAGCACGCCGGCACCGGGAAGGCACTCGTGGATCCGGTGCAGCATCCGCTCGATGTTCTCCGACTCGTTGTAGGTGGGGATGACCACCAGCGGTCGCATGAACAGGCATCTTAGGGGGCGCTGCCGCGCCGGCCTCGGCGGCGGCCGGCCCCGGCGCCGGGCGAGCAGGGATTTCGTGCCCCGATCAGATGTCCGAGGGGTCGGCGGAGGTCAGCGGGCCGTGCAGCTCCGAGGGCTCCACGACGGCGTCGGGACCCCGGCGCAGCTCGCGCACGATCACCTGGACCGCGCCCGCCGAAGGGGATGCCCACCAGCGCCCCGACGAAGGTGCCCAGCCCCCCGGCGATCCGGCCGCCCAGGGTGGCACCGACCAGCACGGCGATCAGGACCCAGAAGGGGTTGAGCTGCACGGTCCTGCTCATGATGACCGGGTTGAGGACGTGGTTCTCGATCTGCTGGTAGACCAGGAACACGATCAGCATGACGATCCCGGCCGGCACGGAGTGGATGGCCGCGATGACCACGACCGGGACGCCGGCCAGCAGCCCACCCACGAGTGGGAGCAGGTCGACCAGGGCCACGAAGACGCCCAGGAGCAGCGCGAACGGCACGCCGAGGATGGCCAGGGTGACGCCCGAGATGACGCCGGCGATCACCGACGTGAGCCCGTTCCCCAGCATGTACCCCGTCACCGACCTGATCGACTCGTCGACGACCCGGCGCAGACGGTCCGCCGTGGTCGGCCGGAAGAGGCTGAGGAACCCGGACCACAAGCGCGGGGCCTCCAGCATGGTGAAGAAGGTCAGGATGGCGATGGTCACGATGGCGACGAGCGTCGAGACGGCGGCGGCGCCGACGGAGAACGCGGTGGCCGGCTTCAGCACCTTCGTGATCTGCGAGGTGAGCTTGGTCGACCCTTCGGAGAGGTACTTCTGCAGGTGCAGGCGGAACACGAGCCGGCCCAGCGGGCCGTGCCCCTTCTTGGCCTCCCTGACGAGCGTCGGGATCTGTTGACCGAAGTGGATGGCGGCCGTCACCAGCGGCTCGGTGAACAGGTACACCAACCCGATCAGCACCAGCGCCGCGAGGAGGAAGACCAAGAGGACGGACCCGCCGTGGGACATGCCCTTGCGTCGCAAGAAGCGCATGGCGGGCGTCATGAGGAGCGTGAGGAAGAAGGCGACGACGATGTAGACGACGATGGTCCGCAACACCCAGAGCCCGAGGATGAGGGCGGCGTTGAGGTCCAGCAGGAGGATCACCGTCGCGACCGAGACCACGATCGTGGCCAGGGGGATCCCCCGGCGGTCCGCACTGCCCGACAGCTTCGACCGCCAGGTGTCGTGTGCCTCCCCGGGCATGGGGCCAGCTTGGCAGCTTCCGCTGGGAGAAGCGCTGATTCTCCCCATGGACGTGCAAGCATGAGGGCGATGGACCAGGTGGAGCCGGGGGACGCCGCGGCGCAACCCCAGGAGGAGGAGCCCCCGCGCCGCCGGAGGCCCGGCGTCGCTTCCTGCCGCGCAACGTGAAGATCACGTTGATGGTCCTGCTGCTCTTCTTCGTCGGCGAGTACATCCTGCTCCCCGAGCTGGCCAGCGCACGCAGGGAGTTCCACCAGCTCAGCCATCTCAACTTCCTCTGGCTCATCCTGGGCGCGCTGCTCGAGGTGGGGGCGCTCGCGGCCTACGCGGAGCTGACCCACACCGTGCTCTCCCCCGGCGCACCCGACCGGTTTCGCATCTTCCGCATCAACATGTGGGCCCTGGCCATCAGCCACACGCTGCCGGGTGGCACCGTGCCGGGCACCGCGGCCAGCTACCGCCTCCTGACCGAGTCGGGCGTGTCGGGCAGCACCGCCGCCTTCGGGCTGGCCACCCAGGGCATCGGCTCGGCCGTGGTGCTCAACGTGATCTTCTGGCTCTCGCTCCTGATCTCCATCCCGCTGCAGGGCTACAACCCGCTCTACGGGTTCGCCGCCATCCTCGGCGTGCTCCTGCTGGCGATCTTCGCCGCCTTGGTCTTCCTCCTCACCCGCGGTGAGAAGCAGGCCGCCGTCTTCGTGAAGCGGGTGGCCGACCGGCTCCCCTTCGTGCGGGCCGAGACCGTGACCTCGCTCGTCCAGAGGGTGGCGGACCGCATGAAGATCCTGTTCTCGAGCTCGGAGCTGCTCACCAGGGCCGGCATCTGGGCGTCGGCCAACTGGCTGCTCGACGCCGCCTCCCTGTGGGTCTTCCTGCTGGCCTTCGGAGCCCGCATCTCGCCCATCGACGTGCTGGTGGCCTACGGCCTGGCCAACATCTTGGCCATCATCCCGCTCACCCCGAGCGGTCTCGGGGTCATCGAGCTGACCATCGTGGCGGTGCTCAAGGGCTTCGGGGTCCCGAGCGGCGTCGCCGCGGCGGGCGTCCTGAGCTGGCGTCTCGTGAACTTCTGGCTGCCCATCCCCTTCGGGGGGGCGGCCTACCTGTCGCTGCGCCTGCGCCACCCCCGAACGGCGGCCGCCAAGCCCCTTCCCTCCTGACCGGCGTGCGGTGAGGGGCTCGGGACGACCGTCGGTCACCGCGCGCTGGGTCGCCGCCCAGCGGGCCCGCCTGGCACGCACGCGCCCCTCCACGCCCAGCGGCGACGTGGAGGCCGAGCACCGCCTCTACCGCGACGTCGCCGGCCCGTTCGTGGTGCCGATCGGCCGTCCGACCGGGGTGGCGGCCCGGACCCGGATCGTCGACGCCGAGGTCGCTGCCGCGCTCGGCCGTGGCATCGACCAGATCGTCCTCGTCGGGGCCGGGTACGACGGCCGGGCCCTGCGCTTCGGCGGCCGGGCGGTGCGCTGGTTCGAGGTCGACCTTCCCTCCATGCAGGCCGACAAGCGGCGCCGGCTCGCCTCGCTCGGCATCGAGCCGGCCGGGGTCGGCTACGCCGGGGTCGATCTCGCAGCGGAGATCTCGACGGGGCACTCGAGCGCGCCGGCCACGACCGGGCCGCACCGTCGCTCTTCGTCTGCGAGGAGGTGCCGGCGTCACTCACGCTCGAGGTGACGGCGTCGCTCTGCGAGACCTTGCGCGCCCGGGCCGCTCCCGCCAGCGTGCTGGTGGGCTCCTTCCTGGTCGCCCCGGCCCCCGGCGCCCCGCGGCGAGCCCTCCGGCTGGCCACCGACGCCTGCCTGAGCGCCCTCGGGGAACCGGGGCGCCACGAGCTCCGCCCCGGGGATCCCGAGAAGCTCATGGTCGTGACCGGCTGGAGGGTGACCCACGCGGAGACTTCGCTGGGCAGTCGGCTCGAGCCCGGGTCGCACCTGCTCGTCCTGGTGTGCGAGCCCGGTCCCCTCCGCCCCGGCTGAGCGGACGTCGTGGCGGCCGCTCAGGTGCCGGCGCCCGACGGCGCCATCGCCCTGCGCCTCAGCCGCACCGGTCGCTCGACGGTCGAGCGGACGACCCGGATCCCCGCCCCGAGCACCAGGGCGACGCACAACCACAGGTCGCAGTCCGAGAGCGGGATGAGCCAACCCCGTCCGGCGAACGCCACGTCGGGCCCGTGCGGCACCCACCAGTACGGCGCGGCCCAGAAGAGCACGGCAACCCCGAGGGCGTACCACTCGCCCGCGCGCGGCCGGTCGGGGGCCAGCGCCAGCCAGGCCACCAAGAGGACCACCCAGATGAAGTGGTGCGACCAGGACACGGGGCTGGCGAGGGACTCGGTGGCCTCGACGACGAGCAGCCCCAGGACCGGTGAGGAGCGGCGGTAGGCCCCGGCCGCGACGACCAGGCCCACCGCGCCCACGGTCACCACGAGCACGAAGGTGGTCGTCGTCGTGAAGGTGTGGCCCACCATGCGCTCGAGCCCGCCGAACAGTCCCTGGTTGCCGATCCACGCCAGGTTCCCCGCCCGCTGCGGGGCGCGGATGTCGTGCGTCCAGTAGGCCCACGAGGTGGACGAATTGACGGCGGCGGCGAACAGCCCGGCCACGCAGAAGGACGCGACGGCGCGGGCACCCGAGCGGCCCTGGCGGGTCAGGAACAGGTACGGGATCAGGATCAGGGGGGTGACCTTGATGGCGGCCGCCAGCCCGACCAGGATGCCCCGGGGCAGCGGCAGGTCCAGCGTCAAGTCGGCCACCACCATGAGGGCGAGGATGATGTTGACCTGGCCGAGCAGGAAGTTCTGGCGCACCGGGTCGAACAAGAACACGGGGAGGAGGAGGGCGAGGGCCCACCACAGCACCGTCCGCCGGTCGAGCGCCGCGCCCACGGCACGCAGGCTGACGGCGATCAACGCACCCAGCGCGCCCAGGTTCACCCACGAGAAGCCACCTCGCAGACCCGGGGCGGGACGTGCGCGAACGGTGCGAACAGGAGCGCCGAGAAGGGCGGGTAGGTGAACCCGAGATGGTCGGCGGGGTAGGTGACGCTGAAGAGGTCGTTCGACGCCGCATGCGCCCCTCCCAGCAGATAGGTGCCCAGGTCGAGCTGCTGGTGGACCAGGGCGAGGATGGTGACGCCGATGAGCTGCGCCCGCCCCCGAGAGGACCGGCCACCCCCAGCCACGGGACGACGCCACGGCCCCCATCCGCAGCGCCAGTCCTCATCCCTCGCCATGGCGCAGGATGGTACCGGCGCCCGGCGGTGACTACCCAGATGGCTCCGTCTGTTCACCCTCGCCGACCCGCCGGTCCGATTCGAGGCGGCGACGGGACCGCTCCCGGGCCAGTTCCTTGAGCCGCTCCTGCGAGCTCAGGCCGTGCCGGTTGGGCACGCGGCGCCAGCGCCGGTCCGGGCCGAGCTCCCAGGCGTTGGTCTCGTCCGCGAAGACCAGGTCCAGCACCTCGAAGAGGCGCCCCTGCAGCTCGGGGTCGTGCACCGGGACGACGACCTCGATCCGGCGGTCCAGGTTGCGCCCCATGAGGTCCGCCGAGCCGATGTAGATCTTGAGGGGCAGACCGGGCCCGGCCGCCGGATCGGCTGGCGGCCCGCCGAAGCGGTAGATCCTCGAATGCTCGAGGAAGCTGCCCACGATGGAACGGACACGGATCCGCTCGGAGAGCTCGGGGATGCCGGGCCGCAGCCGGCACAAGCCGCGCACGGCGAGGTCGATCTCGACGCCGGCCCCCGAGGCCCGGTAGAGCGCGTCGATCATCTCGGCGTCGGTGAGGCCGTTGAGCTTCATGACGATGCGACCCGACGGGCCGGCCTCCGCCTGCTCCTCGATCATGGCCTTGATCCGCTTGCGCACCGTGACCGGCGACACGAGGATCTGGCGGTAGTCGGCGTGCTTCGAGAAGCCGGTCAGGTAGTTGAACAGCTCGCCCACGTCGGCGCCGATGTCGGGGTCCGAGGTCAGCAGCCCGATGTCCTCGTAGATGCGTGCGGTCTTGGAGTTGTAGTTGCCGGTGCCCACGTGGCAGTAGGGACGGACGTCGTCGTCCTCCTTGCGCAGCACGAGCGCGGTCTTGGAGTGGGTCTTGAGCCCGACGATGCCGTAGACGACGTGGACGCCCGCCTCTTCGAGCGCGCGGGCCCATCCGATGTTGGCCTCCTCGTCGAAGCGCGCCTTGAGCTCGACGATCGCCGCCACCTGCTTGCCGTTCTCCGCCGCTCGGATCAGCGAGGCCACGATCGGGCTGTCGCCACCGGTCCGGTAGAGGGTCTGCTTGATCCCGAGCACGGCGGGATCCTCCGCCGCCTGGGCGACGAACGCCTCGACCGAGGTGGCGAACGAGTCGTAGGGATGGTGCACCAGCACGTCGCGCTCGCGCAGCAGCGCGAAGAACTCGGCCGGGTCGTGGGCCACAGTGGCCAAGCGGGGCGACGTCATCGGGGTCCAGGTCTCGCCGTGCAGGTCGGGACGGTCCAGGGCGTAGAGACCCCACAGCCCGCTCAGGTCGAGGGGGGCGGAGACCCGGAAGACGCCGTCGGGCCCGATCTCGAGCTCGGTGGCCAACAGGTCCGCCAGGTCCTGGCCCATGTCGGCCTCGACCTCGAGGCGGAGGGCCTTGCCGAAGCGGCGGCGGCGCAGCTCCATCTCGATGGCGACCAGGAGGTCGTCCGCCTCGTCCTCTTCCAGCGCGAGGTCGGCGTTGCGGGTGACCCGGAACACGTGGTGGTGCCCGATGGTCATGCCGGGGAACAGCGAATCGAGGTGGGCCGAGATGACCTGCTCGAGCGGCACGAAGCGCTCGCCGTCGGGCATCACCACGAAGCGGGGCAACGTCGGGGGGACCTTGACCCGGGCGATCCGGCCCTCGCCCGACGAGGCGTCCTGCACCTCGACGACCAGGTTGAGCGACAGGTTCGAGATGTAGGGGAAGGGGTGGCCGGGGTCGACGGCCAGCGGGGTGAGCACCGGGTAGATCTGGCGCTGGAACACCTCGACCAGGTGCTCGCGATCGTCGTCGTCGAGGGAGGACCAGTCCGAGAAGCGGATGCCCGGCCTGGGCGAGCGCCGGCACGATGAGGTCGAGGAAGATGTGGTCCTGGCGCCGCACCAGCTCCTCGACCCGGCCCCGGATCATGGTCAGCTGCTCGCCGGGACGGAGCCCGTCGACGCTGCGGGTGCGCACCCCCGCCGCGACCTGGTCCTCCAGCGCGGCGACCCGGATCTGGTAGAACTCGTCGAGCAGCTCGGAGAAGATGGCGAGGAACTTGACCCGCTCGAGCAGCGGCTGCCCGTCGTCCTCGGCCAGGTCGAGCAGGCGTGCCCCGAAGTCGAGCCGCGACTGCTCGCGGTTGGTGAAGCGCTGGTACCCGAAGGCCTCGATCTGCTGGTACGTGGGCGGGACCGGCGCGCTCGACGGCCGGCGTCCCGGTGCTCGCCGCCACCGCCACCGGGGGCTCCCCGGGCGGAGGCGGCTGCGCCTGGGGTTGCTGAGGCTGGGTCTGGGTCATGGGGAGGGATGCAGCGTGGGTGCGGCCGAGTCGGATGCCACTCCGATCCTACCCCTCACCAGTACGATTCGCCCGGTGCCGTCACGAACCCGTCGCACGCCGTTGCCGCGCTACGTCTGGGGTCCCAAGCCCAAGCGGCGCACCGAATTGGGCCTGTTGCTCTTCGGCTCGCTCCTCATCGTCGCGCTGTACGTGATCGCCGAGCTGGGCGTGAAATCGAAGATCCCGGCGAACATCGGGCCGTTCCTCGGCATCGTGCTGGGGCTGGCGCTCGCCGCCCACATGGCGAACCGATGGCTCGCCCCCGACGCCAACGCCGTCATCCTGCCCCTGGCCGCGTTGCTGAACGGGATCGGCTACGTCGTCATCGCGCGCTGGAACCCGCCCTACGCACGCGAGCAGGCCGGCTGGGTCGCGCTGGGCGTGGTCCTCTACGTCCTGACCCTCCTGGTGGTCCGGTACTCACGCGACCTGGAGCGCTACCGCTACCTCCTGTTGCTGGTGGCCGGCATCCTCCTGGTGGCCCCCCTCTTCTTCACGCCCCATCAACGGGGCCCGGCTGTGGGTGCACGTCGGTGCGCTGGAGTTCCAGCCCATCGAGTTCTCCAAGATCCTGTTGTGCATCTTCTTCGCCTCGTACTTCGCCGAGAACAAGGAGATGCTCTCCATCCCGACGGCCCGGATCGGCGACCGGCTCGTTCCTCGACCCCCGCCCGCTGATCCCCCTGATCGTCGCCTGGGGCGCCGCCATGGCGGTGATCGGGTTGGAGGGGGACATCGGCTTCGCCGCGCTGCTCTTCGTCCTCTTCATCGGCCTGCTCTGGATCACGACCGGGCGCCTCGGCTACCTCGTGCTCGGCCTGGTGCTCTTCGGCGTGGGCGCCTACGTCGCCGCCCGCTACTTCGGGCAGGTGCACAGCAGGGTCGACGAGTGGCTCAACCCGTGGGAGACCTCGACCAACGTCAACTCGGCGGGCGCCCAGTTGCGCCTCGGCTGGTACGGCTTCGGGCACCGGGGGGGTCGGCGGCACCGGGCTCGGGTTCGACATCCAGGCCGGGAACATCCCGTTCCTCACCACCGACATGATCTTCGCGGCGATCGGCACCGAGATGGGCCTGGTGGGCGCGGCGGCCGTCGTGTTCGCCTACATCCTGTTGGTCGGGTCGGGCCTCCGCATCGCCCAGACGGCCCGCTCGGACTTCTCGCGCCTGATGGCCGCCGGCTTCACCATCATCATCGGCTTCCAGGCCTTCTTCATCATGGCGGGGGTGGTGCGGCTGTTGCCCTTCACCGGGATCACCCTCCCGTTCGTGGCCTACGGCGGCTCGTCGCTGCTGGCCAACTACATCCTCATCGCGCTGCTCCTGCGCATCTCCGACGAGGGCGCCAAGTCGCAGGCGGCGATGCTCGCCGCCGGCGAGGCCGCGGCCCCGGGCGAGCGCCCCATGGTGCCGGCGCGCTGACGGCCCGGCTCGGGGGAGATCCTCAGGCCGGGCCGGCGCTGTCGACCTCGGTGAAGAGGGCGCCCTGGGCCGCGCCCGAGCCGGACGCGCCGCCGCCGCGACCGCGCAGGACGAAGGCGATCCCCACCGCCAGGACGGCGCCGGCGAGGGGACCGGCGAGGTAGACCCAGTACCCGGTGAACGTCGTCGAGGCCAGGTCGGGCCCGAAGGTGCGGGCCGGGTTCATCGACGCTCCCGAGATGGGGCTGCCCCACAGGCCCGCCAGCGCGATGTAGCTGCCGACCCCGATGGCACCGATGACGCCGACGTTCTGCGCTCCCGACGCCGTTCCGAGGATGACGCTCACGAGACCCAGCGTCAGGATGAGCTCCATCCAGAAGGCCGCCATGTCGGAGTATCCGTGCGCCGGGTAGTTGGATCCGTAGGAGGCGGACACGTTGACGACCGCGCGGAGGAACAGCGCCGCCAGCGTGGCGCCGGCGAGCTGGGCCACGACGTAGGCGGGCACCCTGCGCCAAGGGAAGTCCCGGCGCAGGGCGAACGCGACGGACACCGCCGGGTTGAGGTGCGCACCGGAGATCTTGCCCATGAAGAGGATGATCGCCAGCACCATGAGTCCCGGCGCGACCACCGCGGCGCTGTGACTGATCACCCCGGGGAACGCGTGGCCCATCATGCCGCCGCCGGCGGCCACCAGCACCAGGAAGAACGTCCCGAGTACCTCGGAGACGATGCGCCGCCACTCCTGGCGGGGATCCTTGAAGTCGGCGATGCGATCGAGGATGCCCTGCTCGTATTGCCCGATCGGGCCCAGCGGTCCGCGCTGGACCTGGACGGTGGCCTCTCCACGCGGACCCTGGACAGTCATCTCCCGAGTGGCGGGCGCGTCGACGGGACCGGTCATCGCATCGTTCCTTTCTTTCCACCGCACCCCTTTCTCGGTTTCGCCTCGAGGTCGGGGGCGGAGGTTCCGGGAGAGTCTGGCAGACGGCGCGGCAGGCCCGCGGGCCGAACGTCGCCGCCGGGATCCGGTGGCCGCCGCAGCAAGGGGCCAAGGCCCCTGGCCCGGACCCCCGCATTCCCGGACAATCACGGGGCGGGACAGCCGCGGACCAGAGGAGGCGCCATGCCAGCCGATTTCAACGACCGGACCGACTTCGAGAACGCCGACCGGGGCTTCATCGCCAGCATCGAGCCGATGGCGATCAGCGACGCCGACGGGCGCCGCATCTGGGACATGGACGGGTGGGCCTTCCTCGAGGGCAGCTGCCCCGACACCGCCAACCCGAGCCTGTGGCGGCAGGGGCAGCTCAACCGCCGCCACGGCCTCTACGAGGTCACCGCGGGCATCTACCAGGTGCGCGGCTTCGACCTCTCGAACATGACCCTGGTCGAGAGCGACCACGGCGTCATCGTCATCGACCCCCTCGTCTCGAAGGAGACCGCCGCCGCCGCGCTGGCCCTCTACCGGGCCCACCGCGGTGAGCGGGCCGTCACGGCGGTCATCTACACGCACGCCCACATCGACCACTTCGGCGGCGTGCTCGGCGTGGTCGACGCCGACACCACGGTGCCCATCCTCGCCCCCGAGCACTTCTTGGAGCACGCCGTGTCCGAGAACGTCTACGCCGGGACGGCCATGCTGCGCCGGGGCTACTACTACGCCGGCGTGACCCTGCCCAAGGGGGCGGTGGGCACGTTGGGCATGGGGCTCGGGCCGGCCACCTCGACGGGCGCGATCGGGCTCATCGCCCCCACGCTCGACATCACCCGCACGGGCCAGGAGGAGGTGCTCGACGGGGTCCGCATCGTGTTCCAGGACACCCCCGGGACGGAATGCCCGGCCGAGATGAACTTCTACTTCCCGGACCACAGGGCCCTCTGCATGGCCGAGAACGCCACCCACAACCTGCACAACCTGGTGACGCTGCGCGGGGCCCAGGTGCGCGACCCCCGCATCTGGTCGCGCTACCTCTCGGAGGCCATCGAGCTCTTCGCCCACCGGTCCGACGTGGCCTTCGCGTCCCACCACTGGCCCACCTGGGGCTCCGCCGACATCGTCACCTACCTGGCCGAGCAGCGGGACCTCTACGCCTATCTGCACGACCAGACGCTGCGCCTGATGAACCAGGGGTACGTCGGCAGCGAGATCGCCGAGATGCTCGAGATGCCGCCTGGACTCGACGACGTGTGGCACACCCACGGGTACTACGGGTCGACCAGTCACAACGTCAAGGCCGTCTACCAGCGCTACCTCGGGTGGTACGACGGCAACCCGGCGCACCTGTGGCAGCACCCGCCCGTCGCGGCAGCCGAGCGCTACGTGCAGGTGATCGGCGGGGTGGACGCGACGGTGGCCCAGGCGAACTCGTTCCTCGAAGGTGGGGACCTGCGCTTCGCCGCCGAGCTGGCGAGCCACGCCGTCTTCGCCGACCCCGACAGCGAGGCGGCGCGCCAGGTGCTCGCCAGCGCGTTGACCGAGCTCGGGTACGGGTCGGAGTGCGCCACCTGGCGCAACTGCTTCTTGACGGGGGCCAACGAGCTGTTCCACGAGATCCAGCACACCGAGGTGAGCTCCGCCGGCATGGCGCCGGCGCTCACCGTGACCCAGCTGTTCGACTCCATCGCCATCCGGATCGACGGGCCCAAGGCGTGGAACGAGCACCTGCGGATCAACTGGACCGTGACCGCCACCGCAACGGGTGCGGGCGGGGAGGACGGCGCGGACTACCGGATGGAGCTGAGCAACGGCGCCCTGATCCACTTCCCGACCACCGTGCGCGAGGAGGCGGACCTGACCGTCAGGTTGACCAAGCCCCAGCTGATCGGGTTGCTCCTCGAGGGTCAGACCGACGGGGTCGAGATGTCGGGCGACGCCGGAGCCCTGGCGACCCTGGTCGCGCTCGTCGACAACCCCGATCCCGACTTCGCCGTGGTCACCCCCTGAGTCCTCTCCCACGCGAGATCGGTGACGCGCCGGCTCAGGGCCGGGCGGGATCCGAGCCGCCGGACACCTCGTAGGACCACAGCTCCGACGCCACCGAGACGGGGCCGCCGTGGGGCGAGGGCCGGTCGGCACCGGCATGGCCGTGGGCGAAGGCCGGCGAGGAGACCCAGCGTCGGAACGATTCCTCGTCCCGCCAGCGGGTGACGACCAGCCACTGGCGGCGGTCGTCGGTCGGGCGCAGGAGCTCGAAGCCCTCGAAGCCCTCCTGATCGTCCACGGCGCCGGCGCGCGCCGCGAAGCGACGGGCCAACTCGTCGCCGGCGTCCTCGGGGACGGTGATGGCGTTGATCTTGATGATCGTCATGACCCGATCTGATCAGATCCGGCGGCGCCGTGCGGGGCCACGTCACCGGGCTCCTCGAGCAGGCGCTCGTCGACCAGGATCGGGGCGGGCACCGCCATGCGCAACGCGAGCACGATGCCGTCGGAAGGCCGGCAGTCGAGCACCTCGCGCCCGCCCGGCGTCATCAGGTCGAGATCGGCCAGGAGGTTGCCCTCCTGGCGTCCCACCAGGCGCACGGCGATCACGTCGATGCGGGCGCGCTGGAGCACCTCGATGAACAGCTCGTGGGTCATCGGCCGGCGCCCCTCCATGCGGCGCAGGGCCTGGGCCATGGCGGTGCCCTCGGGGAGCCCGACCGGGAAGACGAGCACGCGCCCCGGTGGCTCCGACTCCACGAGCGTGACGGCCGGGTACTGCGAGGGCAGATCGAGCGAGACGTCCTCGACGTCCATGACGCGGAACACGGGTTGGGACAACGGCTCGGTCCCCGCCGGCGCCGGGACGTCCTCCGCCGCCACCTCGGGCTGGACGTCGGTCACCGGTGTCTCCGGCGCGCGCCGACGCTCAGCGCCAGGCCCACCGCGGCGAAGAAGACGAGGACGGCGGTCCCCCCGTAACTGACGAAGGGCAACGGGATCCCGGTGATGGGCATGATGCCCATCGTCATCCCCGCGTTCTGGAACACGCTGAAGGCGATGAACGCGAACAGCCCGGCACAGATCAGGCGCCCGAAGTCGTCGCGCGCCACCACGGCCGCGTGCAACACCCGCCAGGCGATGATGCCGAGGAGGGACAGCACCCCGACGGCCCCGACGAAGCCCAGCTGCTCCCCGACCGCCGTGAAGATGAAGTCGGTCTGCTGCTCGGGCACGTAGCCGAGGTTCGTCTGCGCCCCGTGCCCGATCCCCGAGCCGAAGAGGCCACCCGAGCCGATGGCGTTCTTGGCCTCCTGCAGGTTGTAGATGGCGGATTGCACGTAGGGGTTGGTGCTCTTGTTGTTGGGGTTCAAGAAGGTGGTCAGCCGCGCGATCTGGTAGTGGTGCAACAAACCGCCCTCGACCGCGACCAGCGCCACCAGGACCGTGCCCACCAGCAGCATGACGAGGATCCTGATCGGCAGGCCCGCCACCGCCAGCATGACCAGCAACACGATCACCATGATCATCGCGGTGCCGAGGTCGGGCTGAAGCAGCACCAGCACGATCGGGATGCCCGACATGATGAGCAGGCGGAACACGTCGCGCCACGCCAGCCCCTCTTCGTCACGGCGCGCGCAATACGACGCCACGGCCAGGATCAGGGCCAAGACGGCGAATTCGGAGGGCTGCAATTGCAACGGACCGACACTGAACCAGCGCGCCGCGCCCTGGGCGCTGCTTCCCACCACGAACACGCCCACCAGGGCCAGCACGATCAGCCAGTACAAGACGGTGGCCAGCGGCTCGAGACGCCGATAGTCGAAGAGGGCCAGGACCACCATCGTGATGACCCCGAGCACGACGAAGAGGCCCTGCTTCTTCAGAAAGGTCTTGGGGTCCTCCCCCTGGGCCAGCAGCGAGCCACGGGTCGCGGTGTAGACCATCACCACCCCGACCGCGGACACCAGCAGCGTGGCGATGACGAGGATGACGTCGAACGGGGGCACGCTGCGGCCTCGCCGCAACGTGTGTTCGGGCGAGTGTGGTCATATGGCGGATTCGGGGACAGAATACCGGCCGTGACCACTCGCTCCCTGGCGGCGGCCCATGCCCTGGTGAGCCAGGGCACGACGGCCTCGGGCTCGTCCCCTGCGGTCGAGCAGGGCGGGGGCTGGCTCTACCACCTCCTGACCAAGCTCGGTGTCAGCCCCGACACCGCATCGACCGTCACCGATCTCGTCATCCGGCCACTCGGCATCCTCTTCGTCGTCGTCGTGGCGCTCATCGCGGCGAGCTATGGCGCCAAGGTCATCCGCCGTCTCCTCGAGCGGGTGGCCAACAAGACGGCGGCCCGCTCCGGGTCCCAACGGGCAGCCGCCCGCGTCGCCACGATGGCGGGCGTCGTCGCGAACGTGTGGCGCTTCTTCGTCTTCGTGGTGGCGGGCGCGATCGTGCTCGGCATGCTGGGCATCAACCTCACGCCGCTCCTCGCCAGCGCCACCATCATCGGCGCCACGCTCGGGTTCGGGGCGCAACAGATCGTGCGCGACTACTTCTCGGGCATCCTCATGACCATGGAGGATCAATACAACGTGGGCGACTCGGTCATCGTCGGCGGGGTGACCGGTGTGGTCGAGGACGTCACCATGCGCCTCACGCGCTTTCGCGGCGTCGACGGCACCACCTACATCATCCCCAACGGCGACATCCGCCTGATCGGCAACCTCTCGCGCGGCTGGGCACGCGCCGTCGTGGACCTGACGTTGCCCGGTGCCGCCGCCGCCGACCTCGAGACCGTGCGGCGCGTGATCACGGACGCGGCGCACGAGGTGGCCACCGCCCCGGAGTTCGCGGACCACTCGACCGAGCCGCCGAGCGTCGTCGGGCTGCTGGCGGCGGACGCGACCACCATCACGATGCGGGTGACGGTCCTCACCGTCCCGTCACGGCGCGACGCACTCACGCGGGCGTTGCGCGAGGCGGTGGTCTCGGCCTTGGCCAAGGCGGGACTGTGGCCGGCCGACGTCGCTCCCCCGGCGGCACCCGCGCCCCCGGGGCGCTGAGCGTGCCGGCCCAGCCAAGACGAGCCCCTTCCCTGCTCGTCGTGTGAGCCGGCGCACGGTCACCGGTCGAGGATCTGCCCGTAGATGCGTTCGACGTGAAGCTCGACGGCCATCCGGTGGTCGGCCAGCATCTCCTCACCGAAGCCGTCTCGTTCCGATGTCGCACCCAGCCCGGCATGGATCTCGAACAGCTTCTCGACGGCGGCGTCGTCGGGCTCCCGGGCGACCGCCAGCGAGGCTGGTCCGGCCACGACGGCGAAATTGAAGAAGTCCGGGCCGGGGACATGGAGCGCCGCCCGCGGGTCCCGCAGGAGGTTGCGTCCCTTGACCCGGACGGTCGTGGTCGAGAACCGGACGAGCTGGGTGGAAGGGTCACACAGGTAGTAGACGTTCGACAGCTGTGGGGTGCCGTCCTCGCCGATGGTGGCCAGGACCCCGTTCGCGCCGCGGCCACGATGCCCCACAACCGCTCTGTCGTCATCGTTCACCCTCCGATCGGCGAAACACCACCCAGCTTCCCCAGAGAGCCTCGCTCTCCACGGCTGACCACTTCGAGTCCGGGGCTGCGCCAACCAACGCATCCCACATGTCCACGGTCGGCAGGTAGTAAGGAGCACCCCGCCCGAGCGCGTTGGACCAGATCACGGCGCCGTCAGGGGCCAAGAGACGCACCACTTCGTGGGCGAAGAGCGGCGCGTCGCCGATGACGATCACCGTGAATGCGCTCCGGGGAACGGGAGTGTGCCTGCATCAGCTCGAACCTGACGACCCGTTGGCCGGCGCAGCATCATCTTCATGGAGAGGTCGACGCAGACGACGTCGTCCCAGACCTCTTCGAGGTAGGGCGTCAGGACGCCCGTGCCACTCCCGATCTCCAGGCACCGTCCCATCGCAGGAGGACGGCCACGATCGAGCGCATCGACGAGCGGCGCCGCCCGATAGCCCCCTCGTTCCTCCACCCAGGTCTCGGCCATCGCGTCGAACACCTCGGCGGTCAAGGTGGCCAGTTCGGGGGTCCAAGATGAAGGGTCGTTGAGAACCTCTCCCATCAATCGTTGGTTGTCCGGTGCCTCTGGCCGAACGGGCTTGCCTTCCGGCGCCTCGACTGTTCGTGGCAGTACGGTGATGTCTCGGACCATGCTCCCGAGTATGGCAAGCTCAGCCCGAGCTGAGCCGGGTGGGCCCGTCCGAGGTCAGCATCGACCCGACGGGTAGGTTGCCAGCCGTGGCCCCGGTCGGCACCTGACCCGGACGAGCCCGAAGGGGATCAGGCCATGATGCGGCGGTCCACCTCCATGTGCCCCTGGCAATCCTCATGGCTTCCCCTGTCCCGTTGGCTGAAACCCACTATTCCGATTCTGGTGGTGTTGTCTCTGCGGTCGGCCCGACCAGCCGACGACTCAAGCCGTGAAGAGAACTGCCGAGACCAACGAAAGGCGGGCGACGAGGAGTTGACTGATGGAACGTGTCCAGGCCAAGCCCACCTTCGAGCGTCAATCGAATGAGGTCATTTTCTCGCTCGGCGAGAACGGGAGTGAACCGACCTCCTTCGGTGACGACGACGCCGTGCTCGAGTTTCACTACGAGGTCACCATCGAGCACTGGGTCCGAGACGACGCGAGCCGACGCAGCCGCTTCCGTTGGTTCGTCTGGGACTGCTTGGGCATCGGCGAGCCTCCCTTGAGGCTCGAAACGGCGACCGCCGACGAGGTGACAAGGGTGACGGGAGCCCAATCCGTCCCGATCGGGCACAACCTGCCCTACCGGCGGCTCGTGAAGGTCGTTCGGCGCAGTGCCCCCGGGACCGGATCAGCCAAAGATCCCGCCTCGTCCCAAGACCGACAGGCCAAGGCGCGACCGGTTGAGGCAAGGATGCCAACACCACCCTGAATCACAGGGTGCCATCCTGGGCAAACGTGTCAGCTCCGGGTCCAATGACGGACATGGGACAGACAGAAGGACGGTGGAGAATTCGGCGGCCCTGGACCGCGACGGTCGCGGTTCTCACGGCCGCTCACCATGGTTTCGAGCTGACGAGCGGAGTCGGGCTCGTCTGGCAGCCCGAATTGGGCCTCGGACCAGCCAGTGCGCTCTGGGCTGCCGAGATTCCCCTGTGGGTCACGCTGGCGGCAAGGGGGGGCAGGCGTTGGGACCGGTTGTTGGCCGTGCTGTCAGGGACCGCGCTCGCGGGCGTGTTCGTCCACTTCCTCCTTTGGCCGTGGCGCCGCAACAGAGTGGGAATACCGGTCCTCACCGAGGCGGAGGGGCTCGAGCCAAAGGTGCTTCCCGCCTACAACGCCCTCCTGCACCTCTGGGGCGTGGCCTGTGCGCTCTCGATCCTTCACGAGGTGCGTCCCGGAGCCCGGCGGTGGTCGCTGGTGGGATTGGCGACACTGCCACTCTTGCGGCGTTCGGCCCAGCACCACTTCTCATGGCTGACGGAGGAAGCTCAAAGGAACCCGGCTTGGTGGAACAGAGGCGTCCTCGATGCAGACACGCATGCGCCGAGCTCGCGTCCGAACGTGGCGATCAAGGCGAAGCCTGTGTCGTAGGGCGAGCTCCGCGGCCGGGTCGAGGTGCCACCTCGGCGAGTCAGCGGGTTCGGATCATCTGCTGGCGCCCGAGCCTCACGACGAACGGCCAGATCCTGGGCGCGAAGACATCGCCGCCGGTGAAGGTGAAGTGGATGCCGTCGGCGAGGCGGATCTGCTGACCGTCCATGAACTCCTCGTACTGCCCTTCGGGGCACGCCATCGTGTTGAAATCGAGGAGCGCGGTACCCGGGACAGAGGCGGCGACGCGGCGGACAATGCCGTTGTAGATGTCCAGGCGGGCCCGCGAGTCCTCGGGCCACGACCGGCCGTCGGGTTGCTCGCCGGTGTCGTAGCAGGGGGCCGTCATCAGGACGACGGCGGCCCCGCTGGAGCCGGCCACCTGCACTGCGTACCTCAGTTCGCGCTGCACGTAGGCGGCGTAGGTCGGATTCTCGATGTCGGTCCAGCGGCCGTCGTAGGTGCGGTTCGAGACCTCCCAGCGACCGGCCAGGATCATCACCACGTTCGGGTGGTCCTTGGCGATGTCCGCCTTCCACAGCGCCGGCCACTGCGATCGTGGCGGCGCCCCCCGGCACTGGGCCGCCATGGGAGCGTCCACTCCCTTTTCCTGGTACTCGGCGCCGTCGGTGACCCCGCAACCCAAGATCCCGCCGTTGAAGGGCTCGACGTCGTAGTCCCGGGCGTACTCGTTCAGGCCGATGTCAAGGGTCAGGGCGGTCGAGTCCCCCACCACCAGCGCCCGGACCGGCGGCCCGGTGCCGAGCGCGGAGGCAGGGGGTGGCGGCGCCGGCGCCTTCGCCGCCACCGCAGGGACCGACGTCGCCGCCACGAGAGCGGCCGCGGTGCCCAGCACCGCCAGCGGGGTGATCGCCCACGTGCGCCAGCCGGTCAGGAGGGTGCCCTGCCGGATGGGTCGCTCAATCACGTAGAAGGACACCGAGGCGACCACCAGGGTGACGGCGACGCGCAACGCGAACAGCGGGTACCCGGTGAGCCCGGTCCGGGCATGGTCGAGGTAGATGAACAGCGGGAAATGCCAGAGATACATGCCGTAGGAGATCCGACCGACATAGCGCAGCGGGGCGACCGAGAGACACCGGGCCAGGACGGAGCGCTGCGAGCAGACGACGCTGAAGAGCACGGCAGCGGTGGCGAGAGCGGCCAGCAAGAAGCCGCCGCGGTACGCCAGTGCGTCGTTGTAGGAGACGAACGTCCACAGCACGGCACTCACGGCAACACCTGCCAGCCCGACTGCCAGCACGGCGGCCCGTCCGCGTCGCCGTCTGCACGGCCCACGCCGGATCGCCGCCTGGTCGGCGTCGGATCGGATCGATCCCGGCCGGGACGGTACCGGCCCGGTGGCGATGGTCCGCCCACAAGGAGAGGGACACCGCCAGCGCCGCGCCAACGAGCAGGGATTGGGCGCGGGTGTCGGTGCCGTAGTACAGGCGATTGACGTCGCCGGGGGTGTAGAGCAGGCCCATCTCGATCGACGAGGCCAGCGCCCCGGCGACACACACCACCAGCAGTGCACGCGTGCTCTTCCAGAGCTTGAAGAGGCCGAGGACGACCAGCGGCCAGACGAGATAGAACTGCTCTTCGACCGCGAGCGACCACGTGTGGGTCAGCGGAGAGGTGAGCGCACTCTGGTTGAAGTAGTTCGAGCCGTTCGCGATGAAATGCCAGTTGGCGTAGTAGAAGAGCGCGGAGAACGCATCGCCGCGGAGGGTCGGGTACGTGCCGGCCGGGACCGCGAGGCGGCGAACAGGGCCACGCCGAGCAGCATGACCAAGAGGGCTGGAAGGAGCCGACGGGCGCGTCGAGCCCAGAAACGCCCGAGGCGGATCGTCGTCGAACGCTGCCATTCGGAGATCAGCAGCGACGTGATGAGGAATCCCGAGAGGGCGAAGAAGGTGTCGAGGGAGTAGAAGCCCCCCGACGTCAGGAAGACCCCTCCGTGGTAACCCATGATGACGATGATCGCCACGCCCCGGATCCCGTCGAGCGCGGGGATGTAGGAGATGCTGGGGCCCTCGCGAGGTGCATCGGGGTCGATGGGACTGGCCAGGGCCGCGCCCGGTTCCTCGTCTCCTCTCGGGCTTACCGGCACGGCTCAGCGCTGCCCTGCCGTGCCGAGGGACGGGCAGAGCTCATGAGCGCAGTCTTGTCGGCGCATCGTGCAGCGCGGTCGCGCCTGGGGCAACCTCAGGATCGGCTGGCGCACCCGGGGAATCGACTCAGTGGGGATGCCCCCGTCCGCCCACTCGATGGGACGGTTCGGCACATCGCCGGCGGGGGAGCCGTTCCGATGTCGACCTCATGCCAGGGCGTCCGTGAGACCCTCGATGCTCTCGATCACCGTGACACCTTCGAGCCTCTCCGGCGCCGGTCTCCCCGACGCGATCCAGACGGCGGACCATCCCGAGGAGAGGGCCCCGAGGACATCGCGCTCCCAGCTGTCGCCAACCATGACTGCGTCTTGCGGTTCAGCCCTCAGCCTCGAGACGACCTCGGCGAAGGCGCCGGGTGTCGGCTTGCCGACTCCCATCTCGCCCGAGATCGAGACAGTCTCGAAACGTGAGGACAGTCCTGTGCCTGCAACTTGAGCCGCTGAATGTCCGAGGGGCCGTTGGTCAAGAGCCCGAGGCGATAGCGGTCGCCGAGCTGATTGATCGTCTGAGCTGCTCCCCGCACGAGGGGGTGGCCCCGAGCCTGGGCCTTCGCAAAGGCATCTTGGGCCGTTCCGACGAGGGCTTGACCCTCGAGTCCCACTGCCGCCAGGGCCCTTCGCCACGCCTGGCGTCGATAGGTGGGCACCCATCCCCGCACATCATCGAGGACCGGGTGGTTGCCATCGAACGTCGCCCACAGCCCCTCCCACGAGGCAATCCCCAGTTCCAAGCACAGGTCGTGGTGGGGACCGGAATGCCACACGGCGCGGACGGCTTCTCGAATGATGTTCGAGGATTGCTCGTGGTCCCCGACGCCCAACTGGTGGACCACTTCAGCAAAGGAGGAACGCGCCGTCCGTTCTTCCTCGACGAGGGTGTCATCGAGGTCGAGAACCACGACCGAGCACCTCATCCGTCACGCGCTATCAAGGAGAACCGGGGCACCCCCAACTCTCGCCAGAATCGGGAGCGGGCCGGTGGGACGGTGGGATGCTTCGCGTAAGGACAACGACTCGACGCTCACCTCTAGCCCACGATCCGGAAGAGCGCGGACGCCGACGTCACCGCACGGTCCTCGTTGCCCTCGTCGTGGAGGACCAGCCGGGCGCCGACCGTCGCTTCGGCACCGCGCACCGCCTCGCCGACCACCCGGAACGGACCGACCTTGCCGCGGGCCAGGAACATCACGTGCCACGTCTGCATCTGCAGCTTGTCGGTCCCGACCAGCTCGGCGGCCAGATCGATGGCCGCAGTCTCGAGCACCACGTGTTGCGGGCCGAGGTGCAGGGCAGCGTCGGGCGACGCGAGCTCCGCCGACAGCCTCGGCAGGGCCCAGGAGCCGTCGCTGCGGCGGAAGGCTCCAAACGCCTCCCACAGCGGCGGAAGATCCGGTGAGTCCACGATCTCGAGCTTGGCTTCGGGCATCTTCTCGAGCCCCTCCGGCGGGGTTCCCAGGCTGACTCCCTGGCCCTCGGTGAAGGCGATGACCCGATCGTGGTCATCGGCGTCCACGATCTTGGACCGGCTGTAGCCCATGCGGACACCCGACTTGAGGACCTCCGAGCCCACGACCTCGATGCGCTTCACGTCCCGCGCCGCATCGAGAATCTGGCAACAGTGGATGACCGGGTTCGGAACCGCCACCAAGTCCGGCCCGACGTCGCCCTCGGGCGAGGCGATAGCGATCGGCGCGACGAGCAATCCGCCGAGCGTTATGCATGTCTCTGCGCAGTGTGACGGTGTTGTCGATCGGCCCCGTGTTCATCGAACCGTGGGTGCGGCCGATGTAGCGATAGCTCAGAAGCCCGGTCCAGCGGTGTTCCAACTCCTTGGCATAGGCCTCGGGATCGTCCTGCAACTCACGGATGTCTCGCGACATCTCCACCCTCTCCCGCCGGTCGCGCGTCGGGATACAGGATGGGACCAGGCGGGACAGAGCGCAAGTGCATGCCGCCATTCCGAGCGACTGGCGTCTCCGAGGGCGCACGTGTTGGTCCAGATGACCTTGGCCCGCTCGGCTGCAGCACGGACGGCTGTTCCGTCAACGGTGACGCTCGCTTCGCCCAAACCGGCGGCCTCCAGAGCAACGAAGATTTCGAGCGGTCCATCAGGAGGGAGTGGAAACACCCATGCCCAGGCGCGCCAACCGTCCGGTGCACCTCCACGACTCCCGATGCTCATGAAGGGCTCAATGGGAACACCATGTTCGTCCTTTGCCTGATCAGGAATGGAGCCGGTACCAGGCCCGCATCTGGCGGTTCTCCCGTCAGCAAAACGAACCCCGACGTCTGGCCACCGATTTGCGCCCAGTGGAGCCAGCATCTCCATCATGTCCCGCACCCTGCGCGGATCCACTCGCATGAGCAGGCTGATCGTGAAGCCGTTCGGATAGACCTCGAGGCGGTCGATGGCGACCGCCACGACATCGTTTTGAAGGACGAGGGCATCGACCGCGAACACCGCGGGAACGGTGCCCTCCGAGGACGGTCCCAGGTGGGTGGCGACCATTCGTAGTCGGTCGCCAGCGACTGACGTGCGGTTGAGATCTCCTTGACCGGTCCAGGCGGCTGTTGTCCGCCCGCTATGAGCCTGAGGACTTCTTGCCGCACTCCGCCGAGATCGACCCCGAGACTCACGAGCACCGTGGCGGCGACACCCTCTCCCTCGCCTGTGAGGCCCTGGAGCGAACGCTCGGTCTCGCCCTCCGTAGCAGACCCAGGAGCACATGCTCAGTGCCGATGTGGCTGTGGCCCAGTTGCAATGCTTCTCGTAGCGAGAGCTCGAGGACCTTCTTGGCCCGCGGGGTGAACGGTGGCGAACCGCCATGCCGGGTCCCAGTCGTTCCGACCACCTCCGCGACCTTCTCGCGCACGGCCTCGAGGGAGATCCCCTGCGATGCAAGGGCCATGGCGGCGACACCCTTGCCCTCGCCCATCAACCCCAAAAGGATGTGCTCGGTGCCGATGAAGCCGTGGTTCAACAGGCGCGCTTCCTCCTGCGCCAGCACCAGCACCCTCCGTGCCCGGTCGGTGAAGCGTTCGAACACCTCCCGCAGGCTACTTGGGCGTCGCCAAGGGGCTCCGCCGATGCCCCGAAGGCCCCACGGAACCACAGTGAGATTGCGGGCAATTGAGGCCGTGGGGCCGTTGACGCAACCGACGCCGCTCTCATCGTCGCGTCCAGAACCGACCCACAGCAGTTCGCGCCCATCTTCGATCGGCACGCCACCGCCGTCTACCGGTACCTCGCGAGCCGGGTCGGTCCGCAGTCTGCCGACGACCTCCTCTCCGAGGTCTTCGTCATTGCCTTTCGTGGCCGCGGCTCCTTCGACACCACCTACGGCGACGCTCGCCCGTGGTTGTTGGGCATCGCCACCAACACCCTTCGCCACCATTACCGGGCCGAGAGCCGACGCTCGTCCATGTTGGAGCGAGTGCGCCGTCTGCCTCGCGACCGTACGGATCGAATGGAGGAAGACGTCGCAAGTGAAATAGTCGCCCGAGATCAAGTCGGAGCCATGCGGACAGCCATGGACCGGCTTGACCAAAGATACGTCGAGGTCCTGGTGTTGTTCGTGGCATTCGACCTCAGCTACGAGGAGATCGCACGGGTGCTCCGACTGCGGATCGGAACCGTGCGATCCCGGCTCTCTCGGGGACGGGCACAACTTCGGGAACTTTTGGCCGCGTCGGGGCAATACGGAGCGAAAAGCGATCTCACCAGTGCATCGAGCACCGCGCCCGAGGAGGAGCGTCAGCCATGAGCGACGAGCTCGAACGTCTTCGTCAGTATGCCGAGGCCCTTCCCGAGCCCGGGTCTGAGCTGCTGGGACGGGCAGGTGCCGAGCTCAACAATGCCATTGCTGCGGAAGTGCCGACGTCCCGGGAGCCCCCAAGGGCAACCCCGTCTCGACGGGCATCTTGGACCCGGCCCAGCAAAGGGCGTGTCGTCTTGGTAGGACTCGTGGTGCTCGCGATTGCGCTTGCCATCAGCGCCCCGCTTCTCGCGACCCGAGCGTCGAAGTCAGCCAGCTCCCAGACGAAGAGCGAGAGTCACTCGAGGTTGCTCGTCAAGCTGGTGGCAGACGACCTGAACGTCACCGTGGCCTCCGGCAGCTACGACATGACCTACAGCGACACCACGACTCCGCCTACCCAATGTCCCCAGGCGGGCACCGGCCCGAGCGTGGTGGGGCCGGGGTGCTCCCCGCTCGCCCTGTCCGCCATGTCCGGACACGGCACGGTCGACACCAACCCCTACGCCATGGAGACGGTCACCGATGACGGACCCCTCGGGACGATCACGCTCTACGACAACGGGACCAACGTCTGGGAGATCGGTGGCGGTGACTACGGTCTGGCCGGGCCGGGCCGGGCCGGACCCGGTGCACCGCTTTCGGGCTACGCCGGTTCGGTCGAGGGCACCCTGGGCCAGGTGGCAGGAGCGCTGGACATGCAGGGACTGGCCAGCGGCACCGGGTACCTCGACCTCGAGGCCCAAGAGATCCGAGGGGCACAACCAGCAGGCACCGGCAGTGTCGACGGCGTGCCCGTGACCATCTACAAGCTGTCCGAGAGCGGGCTCCAAGACCCCGACACCAGCGGTCTCACGCCCGAGCAGATCTCCACCATCCGTGCCGCCGACGCCATCATCGAGAACAGCGGCTTTGCCGGAAAGACGACGTGGGTCTCCGTCGACAGCGAGGGCTACATCCGGGAGCAAAAGACCGAGTACACCCTCCCCGACGGCTCGACGGTGAGCGGAGACACCATCTTGTCGAACTTCGGCTGTGCCGGGACGGTGCTCATGCCGGGTCAGGTGGGCACCACAGCACCACCGGCTGGCTGCGTCAGCCCCGACACCTCCGGTCATGGTCAATCTCCGGCCAGCACGACCGTTCCGTCGAACGGGGTGCAGGCGGCTCCGACCACGGCACCGACACCCTCAACGGTCGCGCCGACGGCACCCGGGTCCCCAGCGACGGTCTCTCCCGAACAGCCAGGTCCTCTGGCACTGGGTCCAAACGGTGACCTCTACATCGCCGACGACGGCCTGAACGAGGTCCTGGCCCGATTGCCCAGTGGAGGATTCCAGGTCATCGCGGGAACGGGTACGGCGGGCTACTCGGGCGACGGTGGACCCGCCGTGCGCGCCGAGTTGAATCGGCCCTCGAGTCTTGCCGTCGGCGCCGACGGCACCCTCTACATCGCGGACACTGGGAACAATCGTGTGCGTGCCGTGCTGCCGGACGGAACGATCAGCACGGTGGCCGGAAACGGCCAGTTGCCGCAGGAAACCTCGGTGGAACACCGACGATGGGCCTGCCAGCCACCCTGACCGCGATCGGCCCCACGTACGCGGTGGCCGTCGGTGCCAATGGAACCCTCTACCTCGCCGCCTTGAACACGGTGCTGAGCCTGTCTCCGGCGGGTGGCTTGAGCATCGTGACCGACGGCGCGAACTTCACGGCCTCCCAGTGCCGATCCCGCCCGTGGACGGGTGCGGCCCGGAGTCCCTCGCCGTTGATGGAACGGGGGATCTGTTATCGGCTGCTCCCAGCCCTACGTCTTGGTAGAGCGCCTGCCCGACGGGACGTTGCAGTATCTCGGGTCGGACCGGCCCCACGATGCCTTCGCCGCCTTGGCCGGAGTCCCCAGCGGTGGCGTGCTCGCCGTTGATGGAGCGACCGTGGTGCGGTACAGCACGGCTGGTGAGCAAGTGGTCGTCGATGACCTCTCTCAACGTCTTCCCGATGGCAAGCCGTTCTGGCCCCAAGGCATCGCCGAGGGAAGCAATGGCACCCTCTACCTTGCCCAAGACGGTGCTCCGGGTATAGGACCGCCCGCCATCGTGGAACGAAGCCCAAGTGGTGCGACTTCGGTGTTGTGGAGTCTCGAACAACCGCCCGCCAAGCTGATCGATGCGGCCGAGCCACGTCCCCGAGACGGTTGGTCACCTTGACACCTTCGTGGCACGCCCCCACGACCGCCTTTGGTGGGCCAGGAGCCTGGCCGACCTCGGCCTGCTGGAACAACGTCGGTGACAAGCCTTGACCGTGGATCCGTCCGGCTGGTGCTGCCGCTCGTGTACAAGTAGCCGCCGAGCCGGCGGTTGAACAGTAGGGCGAAGGATTTGCGCGTCGTGCGAGACAACCGGACCGCTTGTTATGCCTCGTGGCCAGGTAGTTGCGTGCGTACTGGTCGTCATGGATGGCGAGGGCAGCGGTCATTGCGGCCGCAGGCTGCGGTAAGGGGCAGCGATGCCCGTTCGGGTCAGCCGCAGGTGTTGAGGCCGAACACAGTGTTCGGTGGTGGAGGTCCGGCATTGCCACCGGGCTGTTGGCGGAGCATGAGGCGTTGCCCCGAATCGTATTCCCGTCGACATACCAGGCTCCTAGCGTCGAGCTTGTTGGGATACCGGTGAGTGCGTTTCCGGCGACG
>CAVZFG010000013.1:0-16220 GCA_963774485.1 uncultured Acidimicrobiaceae bacterium | reverse complement strand
ACGTCGGCCATGCCCAACGTTCCCACAAGGTCCCGCTCGACGGTCAGGCCGTTGGGCGTCCGCCGTCGCAGGTATGTGACGATCAGGAAGACGACGGCGGAGACCGCCAGCCCGGCGACGACGAGGGCCATGATGTCCGGACCGGCGAATCGCGAGCCGGCGCCGCCACTCGAGAGAAGCGGCCGCCGGCGTGGGCATGCGTCAGGAGGCCGGATGCACGGGAGGAGGTCGCTGCCCCCGCCACCGTCGCCCCGGCCGTCGCGAGCCATCGCGACCGCACCGGCGGCCGCCATGGTGAACACCCCCGCCAAAGTCGTTGCCAATCCCCGACAGTTCCTCACGATGGGGTCTCCTCGGTTGCTGCCGCCCTGGGCGAGGGCGCTCCGTGAGGGAGCACTACGGCGTCGTCTACGAAGAAGCTATGGCGTCCCCCGCCGTCGTCGCGACGCAAACCCTGTGTTCCGCGAAGTCCCAGGCGCCACGCGACGCCGCGGTGAACGCGCGCGAGCAGAGGGTGACCGGCGTTGCACCTGCGGCCGCCTGCTGTTCGGACGAGGTGGACCCTGGCCCGTGTCGCCACGAGGGAGGCAGGGGCCACTGCATGGGACTGTCCGGTGGGGTGGGTCCAGTACCCTGGTGAACCAGCGTCCGGACCAGGAGCGATCCGCCGGCTGAGCAGGAAAGGGTGCACGATGGCAGGCGTCATCTCGGTTGGTCTTCCCGACGGCTCGATGCGGGAGCTGGCCGAGGGCACGACGGCTGCCGAGCTGGCCCAGTCCATCGGGAACCGCCTGGCCAAGGCGGCCGTCGCGGCCACCGTCGACGGCCGCGAGGTGGACCTCGAGTCGGCGTTGCCCGACGGGGCCAAGGTCTCCATCGTGACCGAGGACAGCGAGGCCGGGCGGGAGGTCCTCCGGCACTCCACCGCCCACGTCATGGCCCAGGCCGTGCGCCGGCTCTGGCCCGGCGCCAAGTACGCCATCGGCCCGGTCATCGAGAACGGCTTCTACTACGACTTCGAGCTGCCCGGCGGCGCCCACTTCAGCGACGACGACCTGGAGCGGATCGAGGCGGAGATGCGGGCGATCATCAAGGAGGACCAGCCCTTCGAGCGCCACGAGCACACCCTCGACGAGGGCCTGGAGATCTTCGCCGACCAGCCCTTCAAGCTGGAGATCATCCTGGCCGTCGGGACGGGCGCCGACGAGGTGGACGCCGCCGGCTCGGTGGTCAGCACCTACCGGAACTCCGACGCCTTCATCGACCTGTGCCGGGGGCCGCACGTGCCGTCCACCGGCCGCCTGGGCCACTTCAAGCTCATGCGGGTCGCCGGCGCCTACTGGCGGGGCGACGAGAACCGAGAGCAGCTCCAGCGCATCTACGGGACGGCCTGGGAGTCCGAGAAGGCGCTCGCCGCCCACCTGCACCAGCTCGAGGAGGCCGAGCGGCGCGACCACCGCAAGCTCGGGGCCGAGCTCGACCTCTACAGCTTCCCCGAGGAGATCGGCTCGGGCCTCGCCGTCTTCCACCCCAAGGGGGGCACCATCCGGCGCCTCATGGAGGACTACTCGCGGCAGCGCCACGTCGAGTCGGGCTACGACTTCGTCAACTCGCCCCACATCACCAAGAGCCACCTCTTCGAGGTGTCCGGCCACCTCGACTGGTTCGCCGAGGGGATGTACCCGCCCATGGAGCTCGACGGCGGGACCCAGTACTACCTCAAGCCGATGAACTGCCCGTTCCACATCCTCGTGTACCAGAGCCACCAGCGCTCCTACCGCGAGCTGCCGATGCGCCTCTTCGAGTTCGGCTCGGTCTACCGCTACGAGAAGTCGGGCGTGCTGCAGGGCCTCACCCGGGTGCGGGGCATGACCCAGGACGACGCCCACATCTTCTGCACCCCCGAGCAGATGGACGCCGAGCTCGTGCGCACGCTGCACTTCGTCCTCGACCTGCTGCGCGACTACGGGCTCAACGAGTTCTACCTCGAGCTCTCGACCAAGCCCGCCGGCAAGGCCGTCGGCTCGGACGAGGAGTGGGACGTGGCCACCGAGGCGCTGCGCCGGACCGCGCTCGAGATGGGCCTCGACCTCGTCATGGACGAGGGGGGCGGCGCCTTCTACGGCCCCAAGATCTCGGTGCAGGCCCGCGACGCCATCGGGCGGACCTGGCAGATGTCGACGGTGCAGCTCGACTTCCAGCTGCCCCAGCGCTTCGGGCTCGAGTA
This sequence comes from uncultured Acidimicrobiaceae bacterium, assembly GCA_963774485.1. Lineage (GTDB taxonomy): Bacteria > Actinomycetota > Acidimicrobiia > Acidimicrobiales > RAAP-2 > Bog-473. The sequence goes on along the minus strand of CAVZFG010000013.1, from coordinate 13,993 downwards.
CGTCGGGGCCGACAACGCCCGCCACCGGCCGATCATGATCCACCGGGCGCTCTTCGGGTCGGTGGAGCGGTTCATGGCCGTGCTCATCGAGCACTACGCCGGTGCGCTGCCCACCTGGTTGAGCCCCGAGGAGGTGCGGGTCATCCCGGTGACCGAGGCCCACCTCGGCTACGCGCAGTCGGTGGTCGACGCCTGCGCGGCGGCCGGGCTGCGGGCGACGGTCGACGCCAGCGGCGAGAAGATCGGCGCGCTGATCCGCCGGGCCAAGCTGGCCAAGATCCCCTACGTGCTCGTCGTGGGCGACCAGGACGTGGCGGCCGGGACGGTCGGGGTGAACCGGCGCGGCTGGGAGGGCAAACCCGAGAAGGGCGTGCCCGTCGCCGCCCTGGTGGCCGAGGTCACCGCCGAGGTCGAACGCAAGGGGCTCCCCGAGGACAGGGCGCCCGTGCCGGCGCCCGCGTGAGGGAGGGGCGGCGCCCGTGAGCCTGGAGCACATGTGGGCCGGCTGGCGTCGCGAGTACATCGAGGAGACCACGGCGCGCGAGCGGGCCCAGGGCGACGAGCCCGACTGCGTGTTCTGCCGGCTGGCCGCGAGCGGCGAGCCCTCCGAGGACAACCTGGTGGTCTGGCGGGGCGAGCTGACCTTCGTGGTGCTGAACGCCTACCCCTACTCCAGCGGGCACGTGCTCGTGCTGCCCCTGCGCCACGCCGGCTCCCTGGCCGAGCTCACCGAGGCTGAGTCCGCCGAGCTGTGGTCGGCGACGCGACGGTCGGTGGCCACGATCGAGGCGGCCTACGACCCCGACGGCTTGAACCTGGGGGCCAACCTCGGCCGGGCCGCCGGCGCGGGCTTGCCGTCGCACGTCCACCTCCATGTCCTGCCGCGCTGGGCCGGCGACACGAACTTCATGACGTCGGTGGCCGACACCCGGGTCCTGCCCGAGACACTGGCGCTGTCCTGGAAGAGGCTCACCGACGCCTGGCCCGGATAGCGCCTCGCCCGAGGGGCCCGGTGCCGCCCCAGGCGCCCGCGCCGCCGCGGTGGGCACACGCTCGGACGCCAGCACCCGGAGGACCGGCTCCGGGTGCCCCGACGGTGCCGGGCGCCGGCGACACGGGGGAGGGGGAGGCGAAGGCGAAGGCGGCCTGGCGGGGGACGCTGCGACGGTTCGTGCGCCGCGCCTGGCCGTTCGTCCGCATCGCCGTCGGCTTCGGCCTCGTGGCCGTTGCCCTGTGGGTCCTCTCCTCGAAGACCTCCGAGCTCTCGGGCTTGTCCACCATCTTCAAGCACTTCGACTGGTGGTGGGTGGCGCCGGCGATCGTCGTCGAGATCGCCTCCTACGTGGCCTTCGCCGCCATGCAGTACGAGCTGCTGTTGGCGGGGCACCTCCGCCCGCCCTGGCGCCCGTTGGTCAAGCTCTCCTTCGCCTCCCAGGCGATCACCAACTCGCTGCCCATCGGGAACGCCGTCGCCTCGGTCTACGGGTTCCGCTGGTTCCGCCGCTTCGGGGCGGACAACACGCTGGCGGTGTGGGCGATGGCGGGCACGCTGGTCGCGGCCTCGGTCAGCCTCTCGGTCGTGGCGATCGTGGGGCTCTCCGTGGCGGCCGACGAGGGCGCCTCGCTCAACCTGGTGCCCGTGCTCGTCGGCACCTTCGTGGTCATGCTCGGCATCGGCTCCCTCTTCGTCTACGAGCGGCCCCTGCACACGGTGGTGTCGGGGGCGCTGCGTCTCTCGGTCGCCCTGACCCACCGGCCGCGGGGGGACACGCACGAGCAGATCGAGCGCATCATGGCGTGGATGACCGCCGTGCGCCTCAGCTGGACCCAGATCGGCCGCATCGTCGGCTGGGGCGTGCTGAACTGGCTGCTCGACTGCGCCTGCTTCGCCATGATGTTCAAGGCCCTCGGCGCGGCGATCCCCTGGAAGGGTCTCCTGCTCGCCTACGGCGCCGGCCAGCTGGCGGCCACGCTGCCCATCACGCCCGGCGGGCTCGGCGTGGTCGAGGGCAGCATCACGGTCGCGCTCGTCGCCTTCGGCGGGGCGGAGACCAGCACGGCGTTCGCCGTCCTCTTGTACCGCCTCATCAGCTTCTGGATGATCCTGCTGATCGGCTGGCTGCTGATCGGGCAGCTCGCGCTGCAGGTGCGCCGGGGGCGCTGGCCCCGTCAGGCCCTGACCAGTGAGGTGGAGGCCGGCCCGGTCGCCTACGCGCCGGCGGGACCCGGTGCGGCCACGGTCCCGAGTGCGGAGATGGCCGAATGAGGACGGGACCCGGGCGCGGACCGGCACGGCGCTGGGGGGCGGGGGTGGCCGGCCTCGTGGTGGCGGCGTCCTTGCTGACGGCCTGCTCGGCGGCCCGCACCGGCCAGGGCACGACCGCCGAGTCGTGTTACCTGGCGCTCCCGACCGCGGCCAAGGCCGTCGGCGGCCACGGGCACCTGGCGGGGGTCAGGAAGTTCACGCTGTCGGCGCTCCGCGGCATGGCGCCCCGCCTCTACCGGCGCCTGGCCGACGACGTGCCGAAGGGCCAGGACGTCTGCCTCGTCGGCTACACGGGGCACTTCTCGGCGGCGATGGTGGCAAAGCCCCTCGGCCGTCCGGCCGGCAAGCTCGCCGTGGTCGTGGTGACCACGCCGGGGAACAAGCTCCTGGGCACGCTGGTCCTGGTCAAGCTGCCCGTGCGCTTCCAGCACCTCTTCTGACGCCCGCCCGCCTGCTCGGCGGGGGCGTATGGTCCGCCGAGCTCAGCTCTCCAACCGGGGGATCGACGCCATCAGGTGCTCGGGGACGGTGTCGTAGTGGTCGTAGGTGGCGCTGAAGGAGCCTCGCCCGCCGGTCAGGGCGCGCAGGTCGACGGCGTAGCGGGTCAGCTCGGCCGTGGGCGCCGTGGCCGTCACGGTCTGGTACCCGTTTTCGGCGGCGTCGGTCCCGATGATGCGGGCCCGGCGGGCGTGCAGGTCCCCGAGCACGTCACCCTGGCACTCGGCCGGGATGGTCACCTCGAGCCGCGAGACCGGCTCGAGCACGACGGGCCGCGCCTCGGCCATGGCCGCCCTGACGGCCAGGGCGGCGGCCATCTTGAAGCTGACCTCGTTGGAGTCGACCGAGTGCGCCTTGCCGTCGTCGACGGTCACCGCGATGTCGACCACCGGGTAGCCGTACACGCCGCCGCTGGCGAACGTCTCGATCACGCCCTTCTCCACGGCGGGGATGTACTGGCGGGGGATGGCGCCGCCCACCACCTCGTCGTGGAAGGCGAACCCCTCGCCGCGGGGCAGCGGCTCGAGGCGGAGGTGGCACACGCCGAACTGTCCGTGGCCGCCGGACTGCTTCTTGTGCTTCCCCTCGGCCTGCGCCGGCACGGTGATCGTCTCGCGGTAGGGGATGCGCAGCTCTTCGCGCTCGACGTGGACGTTGCACTTGCGCTCCAGGCGCTCGAGCGTGACGGCCAGGTGGACCTCGCCGTTGACGCCCAGGATGGTCTGGTGGGTCTCGTCGTCGCGGGTCACCGTCAGCGACGGGTCCTCGTCGCAGAGCCGCTGGAGGGCCGACATCAGCTTGTCGTCGTCGGCCCGCGTCGCCGGCTTGACCGCCACCTGGAGGGCCGCGGGTGCGAGCGCGGGGGGCGGCACCACGACGGGCTGGCCCTTGGGGGCGAGGGTGTCGCCGGTGCGCGTCCCGTTGAGCCGGGGCACGGCCACGAAGTCGCCGGCGGCGATGCTCGTGGCGGGCGCCGTGGTGTGGCCGGCGATGCTCTGCAGGGCGTGCAGCCGCTCCTCGTCGCGGGTGCGGGAGTTGACGAGGACGGCGTCGGGCTGCAGCGTGCCCGACACCACCTTGCAGAGGGACATCTTGCCGGTGTGGCTGTCGTTGAAGGTCTTCGTCACCGTGAGCACCGTCGGCCCGGCCGGGTCGCAGGGGATCTCGGCCGTCTCGGTCCCCGCCGTGGCCACGCAGCGGCGGACGGGACGCCGGGGGCGGGGCAGAGCTCCTCGATCAGCCGGGCCAGCCGGTCGACCCCGACCCCGCTGGTGGCCGAGCAGCACAGCACGGGGAACACGTTGGCCGAGGCGACACCGCCGGCCAGGCTCTTCTCGAGCTCGCCGTAGTCGAGCGTCTCGCCGTTGAGGTAGCGCTCCATGAGATCGTCGTCGCCGACCACGATGCCCTCGACCAGCTGCTCGTGCACGGTGTGCTCCTCGTCGACGAGGTCCTCGGGGATGGGCCCCTCGTGGCCGGCGGCGGGGACGGTGCCGTCGACGGCCGTGCCGGCGGAGGGCGTCTCGTAGTGGGTGGCGGTGTCCTCCAGCAGGTCGATGACGCCGTGGAAGTCGGCCTCGTGCCCGATGGGCAGCTCGACCGGCGCCACGCCGGCCCCGAAGGCCGCGCGGATCTCGGCCAGGGTGCGGTCGAAGTCGGCCCGCTCGCGGTCGAGCTTGTTGATGACGATCACCCGGGGGACGCCCAGCCGGGCCGCGGCGCGCCAGGCGTCCTCGGTCTGGGCCTGCACGCCGTCGGTGGCGCTGACCACGACGACGGCGAGGTCGACGTTGGCCAGCGCGGTCACCATCTCGCCGGCGAAGTCGGCGTAGCCCGGGCGTGTCGAGCAGGTTGACCTTGACCCCGTTGACGGTGAACGGGGCGAGGCTGGTGGAGATGGAGAGCTGGCGTGCCACCTCTTCGGGCTCGAAGTCCATGACGGTGGTGCCCTTCTCGACCGAACCCCGGCGGGCGATGGCCCCGGTGGCGGCCAGCAGCGCCTCGGCCAGGGTCGTCTTGCCGGCGCCGTGATGGCCGACGAGGGCGACGTTTCGGATTGCGGTCGGGTCGTGGTCACCTGGTCCTCCGTCCTCCGTCCGTTCGGGTCGAGGCCGAACGGGCTCGTTGCACCCGAGTGTACGACCGCCCGTGCCGTGCTGCTCGGGCGTCCCTGCTCAGGGCCCTGAGGGCGGCTCGGGGTCAGGCCCTTCCTTGACCAGTGGCGCCGGCGGGCGGGGTCCCGGCGGCCCGGATGGCCGCGTCGTACTCGTGGCGGACGGAGTAGCGGACGAACAGGCCGAGCGTGTCGACGAGGAGCAGCCACACCGCTCTGAGCGAGATCGTGCTCCCGAAGCGCTCCTCGATGCGCACCGGCGCCTCCACGATCCGCGTGTACCCGAGGCGCCGGGCCAGGACCAGCAGCTCGAGGTCCAGGGCGAAGCGGCTCTCGCGCAAGAGGGGCAACACGTCGGCGATGACCTTGCGGCTCACCAGCTTGATCCCCACCTGCGTGTCCTTGACGTTCAACCGGAAAAGCAGGTGGATGAGGCGCTGGTAGCCCCATGAGTACAGCCGGCGCAGCGGGGGGTAGTGCACCGAGGAGTCGGGATGGCGCTTGCTGCCGATGATGATGTCGGGCTCCTGCGACTGCATGATGGAGACGAAGGGGGCCAAGAACTCGGGGGAGATGTCGCCGTCCGCGTCGATGAAGCCGAGGTAGCGCCCCCGCCCCATGGCGAGGCCGGCCCGCAGCGCATGGCCCTTGCCCACGTTGGTGGCGAACGACTTGCGACGGACGACGCTCTCGGGGAAGCCGTCGAGGGTGAAGGGGCTGCCGTCGGTCGAGCCGTCGGACACGGTGATGATCTCGAAGGTCTTGCCCGAGGCGTCGAGGACACGCACCATCTGCTCCACCGTGTCGCGCAGGCGACGGCCCGGGTTGTAGTAGGGCACGACGATCGACACGTCGAGCACGGGGTCGGGGAGGACCGTGATGTCGGGTCGTGGTCGTCCCGCGCTCATCGGCTCGGACACCGGCACCATCACCTCACGTGCGAGCCCTCGGTGCGGGGAGGCGGGGTGTCCGCTCCGCCGGGCATCTCGTGAAGAGGCTACCGGACGGCCCCTCGGCCCACGCACGCGCCCGCCCCGCCCCAGGCACGGTCGGCCGGGCGCCCCGGGGGGCCGGTGGCCGGCCCGCAGGCAGCACCAGCGCAATTCGGGGACACGATGGTAAACTCTTGCAACCACCGCAGGTCCCATCCCCGGGCCCGCGGACGACGAGGAGCTCCATGTTCGACGGTCGCTGGCGAGACGCCGTCGACCGGACCACCGGTCCGGTCGGCCGGTCACTGCACCGCCATGGCATCACCGCTGACGTGCTCACCGCCACCGGCCTCGTCTCGGCCACGGCGACGGCGGTCCTGGTCGCCACCGCCCACCTCCACCTCGCCATCATCTTCCTGATCATCACGGGCATGCACGACCTCCTGGACGGCCCCGTCGCCAAGGCCGCGGGCACCGCCTCGGTCCGGGGCGCCTTCTTCGACTCGGTCACCGACCGGATCGCCGACGCCGTCCTCATGATCGGCTGCGCGTGGTACCTGCTCGACCGCGGGGAGGGCCACCTCGCGCTGTTGCCCATGGCCATCCTGGCCGTGACCGCCTTGGTCTCCTACGAGACGGGCGAAGGCCGAGTCGCTCGGGCTGTCGGCCAAGGGCGGCCTCATGGAGCGGGGCGAGCGCATGTTCCTGCTCGGCGTCGCCTTCCTCAGCACGGCCATCTTCGTCCCCGTCCTGTGGGTCCTGTTCGCGCTGATCACCTTCACGGCCGTCTCCCGGTTCGTCAAGGTCTGGAACGCCGCCTCGGGCCGCGACCGTGTCATCGCGCGGCGGATCGAGGCCTGGCGCGAGGGCCGGGTCGACTCGCGCTGGAGGGCCTGGCGCGAGGCCCGCGAGTCAAACGGTCGCCCCCGGCGCGACGGGGCCCGCACCACGGGCGCGCCCGTCGGGCGCTGGCGGGCCCGCCGACAAGAGACACTGAGCAGCCGCTCGGGCCGGACGTTGCGGGAGCGGCGCAGCGCGGCGAGAGGGCACGCCAACGGCAACGGCGCGCGCCGCATCTCGGGCCGCCGCACGCCGCCCCCGGCCCCCTGAGGGCCGGGCGGCTCGGGTCGGCACCGCGTGCCCCACGTGTGCCCTGACCAGCCGTGATGGCCGCCGTGGCCGCGGAGGCCGACGCAGTCGACGCGCCGGGGGTGGCCGCAGCAGAGGGCGCCGACACCCACGACAATTGGCGGGCCACGGCGAGATTCCTCAACTACCGCGGTCTCGGCGCGGCCATGGGGCACATGCCCCTGCCGCTGGCGCAGGGCGTCGCCGCGGCGTGGCCCGGTTCATGGCGCTGCGGGGCGGGCCGGCGCTCGCCATGAACGAGCGCCACATGCGGCGCGTGCTGGCCAGCGAGTGCGTGGAGGGTGTCGAGCCCGACCCCGCGCTGGTGCGGCGCTGGAGCCGGCGCACCTTCGACTCCTACGCGCGAGTACTGGGCCGACGGCGCCCGCCTGCCCTACGAGAGCGAGGCGGGTGTGCGCGCCCGCTGGCGCCTCGAGGAGGGTGAGGACCACCTGCGCGCGGCCTTCGCGCTCGGCCGCGGCATCGTCATGGCGTTGCCGCACGTCGGCAGCTGGGAGTGGGGCGGCTACTGGCTCGCGCTCGAGGGCATGCCCATGACCGCCGTGGTGGAGCGCCTGGAGCCGCCGCGGCTCTTCGAGTGGTTCGTGGCGCAGCGCAAGGCCATGGGGCTGACGGCGGTGCCGTTGGGCGAGGGGACGAGCGCGGCGCTGCTGCGGGCGTTGAAGAACGGCGAGGTGGCCGGACTGGTGAGCGACCGGGACCTGGTCGGGAACGGGGTCGAGGTCGAGTTCTTCGGCGAGCGGACGACGCTGCCCGCCGGCGCCGCCATGCTCGCCCTGCGCACCGGCGCCCCGCTCGTGCCGGTCGTCGTCTACTCGGGGCCGGGCCACTGGCACACCGGCGTCGTGCACCCGCCGGTCGACACCACCCGCCGCGGCTCGTTGCGCGAGGACATCGCCCGGGTCACCCAGGAGCTGGCCACCATCTTCGAGGGCGACATCCGACGCCGCCCCGAGCAGTGGCACCTCTACCAACCCAACTGGCCGAGCGACCCGCGATGACGTCGGCCCGGGGGAGGCGCCGGTGAGGATCGCCATGTTGTCGCCCTACGCCCTGACCCGCCCCGGGGGCGTGCAGGGCCAGGCCCTGGGCCTGGCCCGGTCCCTGCGGGCGCTGGGCCACGACGTCATCGTGCTGGGGCCGGCCGACGAGGGCGTGCCGGTGCCCGACGCCGCCGGCGAGCACTTCGTGATCGGGCGGCCCGTCGGGGTGCACACCAACGGGTCGGTGGCCCCGGTGGCGCTGTCGCCGGCGGCGGCGGCGCGGGCGGAGCGGTTCGTCAGCCGCGGCGGCTTCGACGTGCTGCACGCTGCACGAGCCGCTGGCTCCCGTGGCCGCCTACGGCCTCGTGCTCACGGCGCCGCTGCCGATGGTCGGCACGTACCACCGCGCCGGCGTGAGCCGGTGGGTGCCGGTGCTCAAGCCGCTGGCGGCGCTGGTGGGTCGACGGATGCAGATCAGGGTGGCGGTCTCGGAGGCGGCGCGCCAGACGGGCCTGCGCTCGGGCGCCGGCCCCTTCGAGGTGCTCTTCAACGGCGTCGACATGGACCGCTTCGAGACGGCCGAGCCCGTACGCCCCGAGCCGGGACATCCCGCCGTCCTGTTCCTCGGGCGCCACGAGCCGCGCAAGGGGCTGAACGTGCTCCTCGATGCGTTCGAGAAGGTCGAGCGGCCGGCGGTCCTGTGGGTGGCGGGCGACGGCCCGGCGAGCGAGGTCCAGCGGCGCCGCCATCCCGAGTCGGACCGGGTGCACTGGTTGGGTGTGCTGAGCGACGAGGAGGTCGCCGCCCGACTGGCGGGGGCCGACGTGCTGTGCGCGCCGTCACTGCACGGCGAGTCCTTCGGCATGGTGCTGCTCGAGGGGATGGCGGCGGGCTGCGCCGTGGTGGCCTCCGACATCGAGGGGTACCGGACGGCGGCCGGCGGGCACGCGGCACTGGTCCCCCCGGGCGACGTGCCCGCGCTGTCCCGTGCGCTCGGCGCCGCGTTGGCCGACGCCGTCGAGGGCAGCGGGCAGTCGGCGCCCGAGGCGCGCAAGGCGGCGACCGAGTACGCCCGCGCCTGGTCGATGGACGCCCTCGCCGAGCGCTACGTCGACGTCTACACCCGGGCCATCGCCGCCTACGGGGTGGGAGCGGGCCCGACGGGCTGAGCCCGGCCCGACGACGGCAAAACAGGTGAGATCGAAGTCGCCCGGGAACGGTGGCTACGCGGCCGACTGCACCGCTCCGGCGTTGCCGACTGCCTTACCCGAAGCAGGCCGCCCCCTGGTCTCCCAAGATCGGCCCGGACACCGTGCTCGCTCCCAAGTTCTCGGGAACCGGGGTGTTGCCCCAACACGTCGCGGGTCCGTGGATGACATTGGACCAGACGGCAATCGGTGCCACCGAGTTGTGGATGAGGGTCATGGGTCCGCTTTGGTTCTCGCCCATGGCACCCCCGAAGCCGTACTGAGAGCCCGGCCCCGCGTAGCCGATCTCGGTTACCGGCCCCGAGATCACGTTGTTCTCGAGGTCGACGAACTGGTAGTGGGTTTCGCCGAGGGCGTTCAGTACTGGATTCGTTCCGCCTCCTCCGGCGATGAATACCATGCCGGAGACCTGGTTGTAGTACAGCTCAAGCGCCGAGGGGGCGGTCGCGAGGAGCGAGCCACTGATGGTGCCACCGGCCATGCCCAGATCGCCGTTGTTCTGGACGAAGACCGAGCCATGCACGGTAATCGGGGAAGCGCCGCCGAAGTCGCCGAAGGCCGCACCAGGCCCAACGGTGACTGTTCCATTCACGATCAGGCTTCCGCCGACCAGCCCGAGCCCTGCACCTGCCCCCAACGTCACCGGATGATTGACGGTGACGGCACCGCTGATGGTGCACAGGGACCCTGGCGGCATCGTCAGCGATGCGTAGCTCCCGGCGGGGACCGACTCCGGGTTGAGCGGCGTGACGGTGCCGGTGCAGGTGAACCCGGGCGGCGCCGCACTCGCGGGGACGGCCCCGATCACGCCGGTAAGCCCGATCACCCCGGTGAGGCTGAGACAGAGAACAGCGGGGAGAACAATGGCCGGGACACGCAGAGACAGCTTCATGGGTTGCCCTTCTGTCGCATCGCCAGGCGACGAGCGGTAGTGCGACCCTACAACCGGGGATGCGCCACAGATAGGGACCAAGGTCCCATTTCGCGCCGGCCCTTCCGCCCGGGAACCCCGACCTCTCGGCGCGGTGAGGCCCCGTTTCCAGGCGACCTCATCTCACCTGTCTGCCGAACCCGGCCCGGCCCACGCCACGGCGGCAGTGGCACAGGCCGTAGGCTGGCGTGCCCATGGCCGATCAGAACGAGACGTCGGGGACCCCCAGGTCCTCGGGCAACGGGGGCGCCGGCGGTGGCGCCGCGGGTGGCGGGAACCAGGGGAGTGGCGGCTCCAACCGCAACCGCAACCGCAATCGCAACCGGAACCGGAACCGGACAAGCGCCGGGAGCTCGGGCGGCGGGAGCTCGGGCGGCGGGGGGAGCGGGGGCGCCAGGAGCGGGGGTGCCGGCGGCGCCAAGGCGAACCAGCGGAGGAAGAGCCAGGGCGGCGGGGGCCAGCGCTCGTCCCAGGGTGGCGGCGGGGGCGGGGGCGGCAACCGGTCCGGCGCCCGACCGCGCAGCGGGCAGGGGCAGCCGCGGGCCGCCGTGGCGCTCGAACCACCCCCGCCGCTCGCGCCGATCGACGTCGTCCCGAGCCTCGGCGCCCCCCAGATCTTCCCGGCCGAGGTGGCGGCGAACCGGCGGCGAGCGATGCTGCTGTGCGCCTGGACCGCGGTCATCCCGGCCGTCCTGCTGGGCGTCCTCCTCTGGGTCGCCGTCTCGCCCCTGGCCGGGATCGTCGCCTTCGTCGTGGCCGGCGCCGCGGTCGCCTACGGCGTGTGGCGTCTCGCCCCCGCCATGGCACTGCGGAGGATCGGAGCCGCACGCGTCGACGAGCACGACGACCCGCGCCTCTTCGACGTCACCGAGGGCCTGTGCGCCACCTTCGGACTGAGCATGCCGTCGCTCCACGTCATGGACGACGACGTCCCCAACGCCTGCGCGCTCGGCCGCGACGCGCAGCGGTCGGACCTCGTGGTGACCACCGGGCTCTTGCGCCGGGTGGATCCCATCGAGCTCGAGGGCGTCATCGCCCACGAGCTCGCCCACGTGAAACGGGGCGACAACGGCGTCTCGTGCGTCGGGATCACGCTGGCCACGCTCTTCGGCGGCGAGACGATGCTGCGGCGCTGCGTGGGGACGGGCCGCGAGTACCGAGCCGACGTCGTGGGCGCGTTCGCCGTGCGCTATCCCCGCGGCCTGCTCGGGGCGCTGCGCACCATGATGGAGGCCCCCGCGCCCGAGGAGGGCTCGCTCTTCGCCTCTCCCGCCCGCTTCGGGCGGACCCGCTGGGTGTGGATCGACCCGTCGGTGGGCCACCGCGACGACCCCCTGGTGCCGGGCGATTTGGACGCCACGGCGGTGCGGGCCGCCGCGCTGAACGAGTGGTGAGAAGGGGCGGCGGCCCGGCCTCGTAGACTGGCAGGCATGACCACCGGGACCTTCACCGTCAAGCGGGGCTTGGCCGACATGCTGCGGGGCGGCGTCATCATGGACGTCGTCAACGCCGAGCACGCCAAGATCGCCGAGGACGCGGGTGCGGTCTCGGTCATGGCGCTGGAGCGGGTGCCCGCCGACATCCGCCGGGACGGGGGCGTGGCGCGCATGAGCGACCCGCTGCTGATCGAGGGGATCATCGACGCGGTGACCATCCCGGTGATGGCCAAGGCCCGCATCGGGCACTTCGCCGAGGCACAGGTGCTGCAGTCACTGGGCGTCGACTTCGTCGACGAGTCCGAGGTGCTGACGCCGGCCGACGAGGCGTACCACATCGACAAGTGGCCCTTCACCGTGCCCTTCGTGTGCGGGGCGACGAACCTGGGCGAGGCGCTGCGGCGCATCTCGGAGGGCGCCGCCATGATCCGCTCCAAGGGCGAGGCCGGGACGGGCAACATCGTCGAGGCGGTGCGGCACCTGCGCTCGATCCTGGGTTCCCTGCGAGCCATCACCCAGGCCGACGCCGCGGAGCTCTACGGCTGGGCCAAGGAGCTGGCCGCCCCGGTCGGCCTGGTCCAAGAGATCCACGACACCGGCAAGCTCCCGGTGCCCCTGTTCTGCGCCGGCGGCATCGCGACGCCGGCGGACGCCGCGTTGGTGATGCAGCTCGGCGCGGAGGCGGTGTTCGTGGGGTCGGGGATCTTCAAGTCGTCGGACCCGGCCCGGATGGCGTCCGCCATCGTGGAGGCGACGGCGCACTTCTCCGATCCCGAGCACGTGGCCAAGGTGTCGCGGGGGCTCGGGGAGGCCATGCGCGGGCTGGACGAGTCGCAGCTCGGCGAGCATCTCGCCGACCGGGGGTGGTAGCGGGGGGCGGAGCCCTCATCGGTGTCCTCGACCTGCAGGGCGACGTCCGCGAACATCTCACCGCCCTCGAGGAGGTCGGCGCCACCGCTCGGCTCGTGAAGCACCCCGAGGACCTCGAGGGCATCGCCGGTCTCGTGCTGCCGGGCGGGGAGTCCACGACGCTGTCCATGTTGTTGGAGTCGACCGGGCTGTTCGAGGCGGTGACGGCGCGCCTGGCCGCGCGCGACCTGCGGGTGTTCGGCACCTGCGCCGGCTTGATCCTCGTGGCGCGCCAGGTGCTCGACGGCCGGCCGGACCAGCGCACGTTCGGCGTGCTCGACGCGGTGGTCCGGCGCAACGGCTACGGGCGCCAGCTGCAGTCGTTCGAGGGCTCGGTCGTGTTCGGCTCGGGCGAGAGCCCGAACCTGCCCGCCGTCTTCATCCGGGCGCCGCTGATCGTGTCGTGGGGCGACGCGGTCGAGGCGCTGGCCACGCTCGACGGCGTGCCGGTGCTGGTGCGCCAGGGCGACGTGCTGGCGTCGTCCTTCCACCCCGAGCTCACGCCCGACCGCCGGGTCCACGCGCTGTTCGCGGGGATGTGCGGGGCGGAGCGAGCGGATGCGGGCGGCGCCGCGGGCCTCTTCGGATAGGCGCCGGCCGAGGGAAGCCCGTGCGCCGCTACGTCCTCACCATCACCTGCCCGGACCGTGTCGGCATCGTGGCCGCCGTCACCGGGCTCATCGCCGGACACGGCGGCTCGGTCCTCGAGGCCGCCCAGCACGGCGATCTCGGCTCGGGACGCTTCTTCCTGCGGATCGAGATCGTGGCCGACTCCCTCCCGGCCGGCTTCGGGCGCGACGAGCTGGCCGCCGCCTTCGCGCCCGTCGCCACGGAGTTCGACATGGCGTGGCGTCTGAGCGACACCGACGTCCGCAAGCGGGTGGTGCTGTTCGCCAGCCAGGAGGACCACTGCCTGGCGGACCTCTTGTACCGGTGGCGGGCCGGCGAGCTCGAGTGTGACCTCCCCTGCGTGATCTCGAACCACGAGGACCTGCGGGGCCTGGTCGAGTGGCACGGTGTCCGCTTCTGCTGCGTGCCGGTCGGGGCGGAGCCTCCCGCCAAGGAGGCGGCCTTCGAGGAGATGGAGCGCATCGTGGAGGACGAGCGGGCCGACGTGATCGTCCTCGCCCGCTACATGCAGATCCTGCCCGCCTCCTTCTGCGCGACGCGTCCGGGCCGCATCGTCAACATCCACCACTCCTTCCTGCCCTCGTTCGCCGGCGCCCGCCCCTACCACCAGGCGTACGCGCGGGGCGTGAAGCTCATCGGGGCCACCTGCCACTACGTGACGGCGGAGCTCGACGAGGGGCCGATCATCGAGCAGGACACGCGCCGCATCGACCACGGCGACTCGGTCGAGGAGCTGCGCCGGGTCGGGCGCGACGTGGAGCGCACCGTGCTGGCCCGGGGGCTGCGCTGGCACCTCGAGGACAGGGTCCTCCTGAACGGCACCAAGACGGTGGTCTTCCCCTGAGCCGCGCCCGCCTGTCCCTTGACGGCCCGCACGATCTCGTCGGTCACCGCGTCGCGGGCCCGGCGGGTCAGAGGTTCCAGATCCGCGCCGCCGT
>CAVZFG010000012.1:0-18438 GCA_963774485.1 uncultured Acidimicrobiaceae bacterium | reverse complement strand
CCGGGTGAGTGGCAGGTGCTGGCGGCGGCGCAGCCCTGAACCGCCCGCACGCGGCACGACCTCACCTGCCGCTGCGCCGGGCTGCGGAAGCCGGTCAACCCCGGGTTGCCCGAGGCGGCCTGCCCTTCGAGCCCCGAGGCCCAGCTGAGCGCCTCGGGGCGGATGCCTACCAGCCGGCGCTGCCCGGCACGCCCTTGAACGGGCCCGCCAGATCGGCGGTGACCCAGCCCCCGTAGAAGCCACCCGGCTGAGGGACGACCCTCTCGTCATCGACAAAGCAGGCATCCATGCGGCCCGCATAGAACGCCACGTAGCCGGCGACGGCCCCGAACCCGGCGGTCGGGCTGTCGTAGCCCCAGGCCGCGTCAGACTCCGCCCGTTCACCTGCACACACGTCGAAGTACCGCGCTTCGCCCTTCCACTCGCAGAACGAGCGCCGGGAGCTGGGCACGAGGCTGCCCGGCCGGATGTCGCCGGACGGCACGTAGTAGTTGGGCGGGTGACTCGTCTCGAGGACGCGGTACGCGGCGGTCGTGTCGACGATGACAAGACCTCCGAGCTCGACCCGGATTCGACGCCGGACCGGTTCGAGGCGCGGGGGCCGTGGATAGTCCCACACCGACTCCATGCCGGGTCGTACCGGATCAGGCCGGGGCCGCATGGAGCCGGTGCCTCCGACCACCGCGATCGAGGGGGCGACGCATTCGACGCCGCCTGCCGCCTCTTCGCGATTCAGAGCAGGGCACGGAGAACGCTGGTCTGCGAGTGGGCCGGGTTCCCGTCGTCGGACTGGAGGCTCACGTCGACAGCGGAGTACCCCGCCATGAGTCCGGCGGTCACCTCATAGTCTCCGTTCCCCGATGGCGGGAGCACGCCCACGGCAAGCATCTTCTGGGTGGCCGGGTCGAGCAGCCAGACCTCGTAGAACTTCTGGCTCGAGAGCCCCCCGAGGTCCCGAGTCCGCACGATCATGTGCCGGGTGGGTCCCTCGGCCAGGACCGTTACCGAGCCCGTGGCGGTGCGCGGGGCCTGGAGCGGCTGCAACGAACCCTGCGCGACGACCGGTGGCGTCGAGGGGTGGCGGGCCAGCACGCCGAAGGCACCGAGCGCTCCCAGCGCGATCACGGCGGCGGCCGACGCCAGCACGACGACCAGGCGGCGACGTGGCCCAGAGGTTCGCCGTGCCTCGTCCTGCGCAGACGGCAGGGTCAGCGGCGGCAGGGCCCGCTCCCAGGGCACGAACTCGGGCGCCCACGGGACCACCGCGCCGGTGGTCGTGCGGTCCCCGTCTGGCCGTCCCGACGGGGCGACAAGTTCCCGATCGGCGCGGGCAGCCGAGGTGAGTGCCCCGTGAGCGACGACGAGGTCGAGCAGCTCCCCGGCGCACGACCTGCAGGCCCTGAGATGCCGGCCCATGGCGATGGTGTCGTCCCGGCCCACCTCGCCGGCGAGTAGACCGACGAGATCGGGGGCGCGTGCCCGGGCGCCGTGTCGTCGCTCACGAGAGCTCACCTCCGTCCACGATCGCGGCCAGTCGCCGCATGCCGCGGGCCATACGGGCCTTGACGGTGCCGATCGGAATGCCCAACTTTGTGGCAATTTCCTGCTGGGTGAGATCCCCGAAATAGGACAACTCGATCGCCTCCTGCTGATCGACGGAAAGCTGTGTCATGGCCGCACGGACCTCGGCCGCCCAGGCCAGGCGCTCGACGAACTGGTCCCCGTCCTCTCCGGAGAGCTCGCGGACCGCGTCGACGGAGACGACCTGATGGTGGCGGCGGCGCAATTGGTCGATCGCTCGCTTGCGCGCGATCCCGAACAGCCATGCCTCGAAGGGGCGGTCGGCATCCACTCGGTCACGGGTCCTCCAGACCTCCAGAAAAACGATCTGCAACAGATCGTCGATCTCATCGGCGGCGACGAAGCGCCGCAGATAGCCGCGAACCATCGGACCGTACAGCCGATAGCTCTCCTCCAGGGCGCGCTCGTCCCCGTTGGCGAGGCGCGCGACAACAGACGGCGAAGACACCGTGTGCATCACGACCTTGGAAACGAGCCCGTCGCGGCGCCGCGGCTCGAGGGTGACCTCGGGATCACGATGCAGCCGGGGGCAGGAGCACACCGTTGATGACGTGGATCACGCCGTTGGCGGCGATGATGTTGGTCTTGATGATCTGAACGGTCCTGCCTTTCCCGTCCGTGATGGTCAATTTCCCGTTGGCCGAGTTCACGGTGAACGTCGCACCGTTGACCGTCTTGACGGGACCAGGAGGGATCTCGGAAGCCGTCAGGGCTCCCGGCACGACGTGGTAGGTGAGAATGCCGGCCAGCTCAGCCTTGTTGGCCGGCTTCAGCAGCGTGCGGAGCGTGCCCTTGGGAAGCGCCGCGAAGGCACGATTGGTGGGCGCGAAGACGGTGAAGGGTCCGGTGCCCTCGAGCGTCTTGGCCAATCCGGCCGCCTTGACGGCTGCCACCAGCGTCGAGAACTGAGGATTGTGCTCGGCGATCTGGACCACGTTCTCCGATGACGTCGCGTTGGGCGCGGCGGCCGACGCCGGAGAGGACGCGCCCGAACCGCTTGGGCTACTGACGCCGGCGGCGCCGAGCACGCCGAGTGCGATCAAAGCAGTGGTGGCCGAGAGGCCCTTGCGAAGTCTCATGTGTACGTGCTCCTTGTGTGAGGGCCCCTTGTGGACCGTTCCTCTTCTTGGTCACCTTCGGAGGAGAACGACGCGCGGTTGCCGGTGACGACCCGGATGCACGTTATTTAACACTAAATTCGAAGATACGCAGGGTCATCGACGGCTGATGGCGTCGGCGATCGGTGAACCGGTCGCCCTGAGGCGCCCGCAGACGGTCTCTGGCGACGTGGGGCGTGGGACGGGTCATCGAGCCTCTGGGCATCGAGAATCGCTCGACGATCGTCCTCTTCCTCGTGGACGGGTCAGGCGGCCTGCGCTGGTCCGGGTCGGGCGGGTTCGATCCGCCGCGGCAGCGTTGGCGCGATCTCTTGCCATTGAGTCGGTGCACGCCACGATCGCTCCAAGGGCGCAATGAGCGTGGCGAGATCGCCTACGCTGGGTATCCGCTGACGGAGCGTCGAGGACGGGGTCTCCTGAGGGGGGTTGCCGCAGAGGTTCAGTTCAGAGCGTTGTTTGACGGGATGTGGCGCAGCTTGGCAGCACGCCTGCTTTGGGAGCGGAGGTCCGGGGTTCAAATCCCCGCATCCCGACGATCTGCGATTGGCCCCCCCAGTTGGGTGGGCCAGAGCACCGAGACCTCCACGCGAGCCGTGGGCCTCACCTGGACCAGAATGCGCCGGTGACCAGCGACGCTGAGGGGCGCCCCGCCCGGCGGGCCGGATCGTCCTCCTGACCCTCGCCTCGGCGCAGTTCCTCATGACGCTGGACAGCTCGGTCATGAACGTCTCCATCGCCACGGTCGCCAAGGACGTCGGCACGACCGTGACGGGCATTCAGCTCGCCATCACCCTGTACACGCTCGTCATCGCCACGTTCATGATCACCGGCGGCAAACTCGGCCAGATCTTCGGGCGGAGACGTGTTTTCATGATCGGCTGTGTGGTCTACGGGTGTGGCTCGTTGATCACGGCCCTCGCAGGGTCGCTACCCGTGCTCCTCCTCGGGTGGTCCCTGCTCGAGGGTCTCGGGGCGGCGCTCATCATGCCGGCGGTCGTGGCACTGGTCACGACGAACTTCGGGGCGGCCGCCCGCCCACAGCACCTACGGGCTGGTGGCGTCGGCCGGTGCCATCGCCGTCGCCGTCGGACCCTTGGTGGGGGGGCTCCTCACCACCTACGCCAGCTGGCGATGGGTGTTCGCCGGTGAGGTCGTGATCGTCCTGGGCATCCTGACCCTCGCCCGGCGGATTGCGGACTCCCCCGCGGTGCCCGGTGTTCGACTCGATCCGGTAGGCACCCTCCTCTCGGCAACCGGTCTCGGGATGGTCGTCTTCGGCATCATCCGCTCGGGGACGTGGGGATTCGTGCAGGCGAAGCCCGCCGCTCCGCAGTGGCTCGGCGCCTCTCCGGTCGTCTGGCTCCTGTTCGGTGGCGCAGGGGTGCTGACCGTCTTCGTGCTCTGGGAGAATCGACGGCTCCGTTACGGGGCAAGAGTGCCCTGCTCGATCCGGGCATGCTCGCCGCGCCGAAGCTCCAGGCGGGACTGACCGCCTTCTTCTTGGAATTCCTGCTGCAGGCGGGTCTCTTCTTCGCGGTACCCCTGTTCTTGTCGGTCGCCCTCGGCCTGTCCGCCGTGGCCACTGGGGTCCGGCTCTTGCCCCTCTCCCTCACCCTTCTCGTTGCCGCCATCAGCATGCCGAAGGTGTTCCCCGACGCCTCGCCACGGCGGATCGTCCGAATCGGCTTCGTGCTCTTGCTCCTCGGCATCGTGGCGCTGCTCGTTCGCGCTCGACGAGGGAGCCGAGACCGAGGTCACCACGTGGCCCATGCTGCTCGCCGGGCTCGGCATCGGGAGCCTGGCCTCACAACTCGGTGCCGTGACCGTGTCGTCGGTGCCCGAATCACGGAGCGGCGAAGTCGGCGGGATCCAGAACACGGTCACGAACCTCGGCACGTCAATCGGCACCGCCCTGGCGGGAACCATCCTCATCGCGGTCTTGACCACCACCTTCCTCGGTGGGGTCGCCGCCAATCCTGCATCCCAAAGGAGATGTCCGCCCGGGCTCAGGTGGAGCTGTCCGCCGGCATCCCGTTCGTCAATGACGCCGACCTCCATGCGACCCTGGAGAAGGCCGGAGTTCCTTATACGACGGCGGCGGCGATCGTCGACGAGAACGTCACGAGCCGGATCAACGGGCTCCGGGCCGCGCTGGCGGTGCTTGCCTTCCTCGGGCTCGTGGCCCTCAGGGTTGACACGCGGCCTGCCCGTCGTCCAGCCGAGCACGGGGGCGTTCCCGGCAAGGAGGTAGAAACGAATAGGCAGCGAGGAGGTGGCGAAGGGAAAGGCGAATCGACGGGGAGCCGCCGGCTCAGGCCCGCCGGAGGGTGACGCTGCACCAGGCACGCTTGCGGCAGGTCGGGGCACGTCATGCGGCGATCGAAGCGCCCCCGGGGCAACCACACACCGATCGGGAGCTGGAAGATGAGGAGGTCGAGCACCCCGACGTGGGACGTCTGGCGGCACCGCTCGCACACGACCGTGAACGTCCCCCGGGCGTCGAGCGGGTTCCCCGAGGTTGCCACCCGACTGTCGGACTTGGGGCGGGCACCCGAATAGAGGGCACGCTTGCCGACAGGCAGCGTCACCGCCGAGGCGGGCGATCCGCCCGGGCCTTCGGTGGATTCGCCCGAGGGCACCCAGAACAGCGCGCGCTTGCCCAGGGGATCGGGTGCCTTGTCCCCGCGTGAAGCCGCCATGTCAGGTGCTCTGCATGGCGTCGTAGACCGACGTCGAGAGCGTCCGGTACGCCACCGCACCGGCGGAAGCGGGGGCGTGCTGGAGCACGGACTGCCCGAGGCCGGGGGCCTCCGCGAAGCGCACCGACTTCGGCACCGGGGGCTCGAAGAGCGGCAGACCGTAGCGATGCTCCACTTCGGAGAGGACCTGGCGCGAATGCGTCGTCCGGCTGTCGAACATGGTGGGGACGACGCCGAGGACTCGCAGCTTCTCGTTGGCGAACTGGCGCACGTCCTCGATGGTCTCGAGCAGCTGGCCGACGCCGCGGTGACTGAGCGCCTCGCACTGCAAGGGCACGAGGACGGCCTCGGCGGCCGTGAGGCCGTTGATGGTCAGCACACCGAGCGACGGCGGGCAGTCGATCAACACCGCGTCGTACTCGTCGAGCACCGGAAGCAGGGCGCGGGCCAGCACGTGCTCACGCCCCGTCCGGCTGAGGAGATGCACTTCCGCCCCGGCCAGGTCGATCGTCGCCGGCACGAGGTAGAGGCCATCGACGCCCGGGACGGCACGCACCACCTCGGCCATGCGGGACCGGCGGACGAGCACGTCGTGCAGCGAGGGGCCGAGGTCGTCGGGATCGAAGCCGAGGGAGAAGGTGAGGCACGCCTGGGGGTCGAGGTCCACCACGAGGACGCGACGTCCCTGTTGCGCAAGGGCCACTCCGAGTGACTGCACGGTGGTCGTCTTGGCGACGCCGCCCTTCTGATTGGCGACCGCAAGGACTTTGACCATCGCGTGACTATAGGACCGCAGCCGTGAGGATTCTCCCGACGGCGAAATGCGCCCCCTCAGCGGTAAGCGGCTTCCTGGCTCGCCACGTCGGCGACCAGGTTGCCCAGGGCGAGGTTGACGTCCTGGAGGTGGTAGCCCCAGGCGGGTCCGAGTGCGTTGGCCACGGTGGGGCGGGGGTCACCGGGCACAGCCGCCGTCGTGACCTGCAACCAGGTGGCAGCGCCCTGCTGCTCGCACTGGGCCGTGTACAGACCTGGGAAGGTCACCCACGGCGTGGTGACTCCCAAGCGTCCACCCTTCGAGACCTGGCTGATGAAATAGGGCTCGAGCGCACCGGCCTGGGTCGAGAACGTCGCCGGGTTGACGCAGACCACCTGCTGGCCGCTCTTGGTGGTCTGGCCCGACTGAAGGCTGACGCCCTGACCAGGACGCCCGAACAGTGCGTCCGCCGGGGGCGTTGAGCCGAAGGTCGAATAGGCGATCACGCACCTGGTCGACGAGGCCGACTGGCACGCGGGGATGTTGCGGAAGCTGCCGCCCACGTCGGCGCCCTGGGGCACCTGCACGTTGCCGCCCAGGATGATGGCCGACACCATGCGCTTCCGCAACGTCGGGGACGGATCGACCTGCGAGCGCAGGAGCTTGATCAGCATGGCGGCACCCTGGGAGTGCCCGATGAAGACGACGGGCCGCCCGTCGTTGTCGTGGGCGAGGTAGTCCCTCCACGCCGACAGGAGGCTGTTGTACGCCGTGGCGATGACGGACGGTTTGAAGGCGGCTCCGTTGGTCAGGGCTGCTGTCGTGGCCTGGCGGTACATCGGCGCCCAGACGTTGCACACTCGCGAGAACTGCGACGCCTGTGCCACTGCGGCACCCACCTCGGCCGGCTGGATGGCGAGGTTTGCGTTGTTCCCCGACTCCGTCGAGACGGTCGGGTACACGTAGAAGCAGTCGAAGTCGTGCGCATCGGGAGCCGTGACCGACGCCGGCGTGCTCTTGGTGCCGTCGGCAGCGACGCTGGTGGCGGCGGTGCTGAACGCACACGGGTCGCCGGCTTGGCCGGGCCGGCACAGCCAGACCGTGCGCGACGCCGCGCCGATGGCGCGTGTCGCCGCTCCGGCCGCCTCGGCGACGCCTCCCGGCACCATCGTCGAGACCAGCCCCATGGCAAGGGCCACCATGGCCAGTCCGAGCACCCGTTGTCCCGACGTCCGGCGGGTCATCGTCAACCTCCCCACCGTTCCCATGGGATTCCCCTGAAACAACCCGGGCCGGCGCCCGGGTAGACGCTCCGACCACCGGCACGGGGTTCACGCACGCCGTCGACGGCAGGACACGGGCGCGTGCCGGTGCCGCTGACCGTGCCCGTGCCGGTGCCGGTGCCCGAGCGCCTAGTGTCGACGACGGAGCGGAACAGGGACCCTCGTCGGCCGCCTTTTGCGGGATCCGCCCCGCCCGGTTTCACCAACAGGGGTTCGAACGTGGTCGTCGTGCGCCTGAATCAGAAGATCGCCGTGGGCGTCGTCTTCGTCTCGGCGATGTTCATGAACATCATGGACATCACGATCGTCAACGTGGCCCTCCCCACCATCGGACGCGACTTCGACATCGCCCCCGACCGCGGTGGACGGCATCGTGATCGCCTACCTGGTCAGCCTGGCCGTCTTCATCCCGGCGTCGGGCTGGCTGGGTGACCGCTTCGGCGGCAAGCGGGTCCTGATGACCGCCATCGTCGTTTTCACCCTCGGCTCGGCGCTGTGCGGGTTGGCCCAGAACATGACCCAGCTGGTGTTCTTCCGGGTCATCCAGGGCGCCGGCGGCGGGATGATGGCACCGGTCGGCATGGCCATGCTCTACCGGGTCTTCCCACCGGCGGAACGCATCCGCGCCGCCAGCATCCTGACCATCGGACCACCCTGGCACCCGCCATCGGTCCGGTGCTCGGCGGATTCCTGGTGACCAGCCTGTCCTGGCGCTGGGTGTTCTTCGTCAACCTACCGATCGGCATTGCCGCGGTGATCTTCGGCGCCCTGTGCCTGGAGCGCGCCGCGCCATCGAGGCCGGGCTCTTCGACGTCCCCGGATTCCTCCTCGGCGGCGCCGGTCTCGGCCTCTTGATGTACGGCGTCTCGGAAGGCCCGCTCCAGGGCTGGTCCTCACCCGATGTCCTGGCACCTCGTCGGCGGGCGCTGCTGCTCGTCGTGTTGGTCGGGTGGAGCTGCGGACCACCCGTCCGATGGTCGATCTCCGGCTCCTCTCGGGCCGCTTGTTCCGCTCGACGAACTGCGTCATGTTCCTGGCCGCCGCGGCGTTCCTCGGGATGCTCTACCTGATCCCCCTGTACTTCCAGGACGCTCGTGGCCTGTGCGCGCTGCAGTCGGGGCTCTCCACCTTCCCCGAAGCCTTCGGCGTCATGCTCGGCGCGCAATTCGCCAGCCGCTTCATCTACCCGCGACTCGGACCCCGCCGCCACATCACCGCCGGCCTCGTCGGACTGGCCGCTCGCATGCTCGTCCTGACCCAGATCAGCGTGACCACCAACCTGTGGCTCATCCGGGGCCTCTTGTTCGTGCTGGGCTGGATGATGGCCCAGGTCATGGTGCCGAACCAGGCCGCGTCCTTCGCCATGATCACGCCCGAGTCCATGGGCCGCGCCTCGACCTTCTTCAACACCATGCGCCAGGTCGGCAGCGCGACGGGCGTCGCCGTCCTCTCCACCGTGCTGATCGGCGTGGGCTCGGCCCAGGCGGCCGGCGGCACGCCGCGCCCGACATCACGGCCTACCACCTCGCCTTCCTCACCGCGGCCGCCTTTTCGCCGGTGGCCGCCGGATTCTCGCTGACCATCCACGACAGCGACGCCGCGGAGACCATCGTGCGGCGGTCCGGCGCGCCCGCGCGCCGGCGCCGCTTCCCGGTACCCGAGGGCAGCCCGGCGTGACCACGTGGACCGTCTGCGTCTTCTGCGGCTCCAGCCCGGGGACCGACCCGCCTTCACGCGGCGGCCGGCCGCCTCGGCACCGCGCTGGCCCGGCGCGGGATCGAGCTGGTCTACGGCGGCGCCTCGGTCGGGC
Source organism: uncultured Acidimicrobiaceae bacterium (assembly GCA_963774485.1). Lineage (GTDB taxonomy): Bacteria > Actinomycetota > Acidimicrobiia > Acidimicrobiales > RAAP-2 > Bog-473. The sequence goes on along the minus strand of CAVZFG010000012.1, from coordinate 9,193 downwards.
TGATGGGCGTCGTGGCCGATGCCGCCCTGGCGGCGGGCGGACGGGCCACGGCGTCATCACCGAGTCGCTGGCGGGTCACGAGATCGCCCACGGGCCCTCAGCGACCTCCACGTCGTGAGCACCATGCACGAGCGCAAGGCGCTCATGTCCGAACTGTCGGACGCGTTCGTCATGCTGCCGGGCGGGTTCGGCACCTACGAGGAGTTCATGGAGTCCGTCACCTGGGCGCAGCTGGGCATCCACGACAAGCGCTGCGGCATCCTCAACGTCGACGGCTTCTTCGACGACCTGCTCGCCTTCCTGCGCCACGCCGTCGACCAGGGCTTCATCAGGGCCCGCCAGGTTCGACGGCGCTGGTGGTCTCCGACGACGTCGACGACCTGCTCGACCGCATCGTGGCGGCCCACGATCAGGTCGCGGCCGGTAGACGCCGTTGAGGCCGGTCGTCCCGGGGGGCACGGGAATCACGTCGACCTGAGCATGGCCCACGCTCCTCTGCCGGGCGACGCCAGCGCTCAGGCGGCGGGGGAGGAGCAGCACGTCGCGGAGCTCGTCGCGTCTCGCCCCAGTCGGCCAACAGCGCTCGGCCACCGAGGGGTACGGCTTCTCGGCGCCGGTGGCCTTCTCCAGGAGCGACGGCGTGTAGCCGAGGCTTCTCGAAGTAGCCGAGGTAGTCCGCCACCGTCGTGCCCGACACGCGGCGCAGCATCTCGTCCTTGAGCTCGGTGGTGACGATCGGCCGGTCGCGCTCGATGAGCCGCGTGGCGCCCCGCACGACCCGCCCCTCCGCCCCCTCGACGTCCATCTTCAAGAAGCCCACCGGCCCTCGACGAGGTCGTCCAGCCGGAAGGTCGGGACGACCATGCCCGGGTGGGACAGGAGATCCCCGTCGTCGATCAGGCCCCCGTTGGATCCGACGTGCGTCGAGTAGTAGGCCCACCCGGTCGCACGGTCCGCCGCCACGGGCATCAGCTGCACGTTGGTGATCTCGTTCAGGCGCAGCGACGACAGCAGGAGCCGGCAATTCTCCGAGTTCGGCTCCAGGGCGATGACCCGGCCCGACGGACCGACCAGCCGCGAGGCCAACAGCGAGTAGTAGCCGAGGTTGGCGCCGACGTCGACCACGGTCATCCCGTCGCGTGCAGTACTGCTCGAACACCGCGGTCAGGTGCGACTCGTACTGGCCCGAGAGCAGCCCGGCGTCACCGCGGCGTCGGCGGCGTCGCACAACAGTTCCACGCCCCCCACCGTGCAGCGCACGGCGTCCTCCTCGCCAGCTGCACCGAGAACGCGGTCGGTGCGACCTGGTGCTCAATCGTCCCGAGCATCCGGCGGATGGTCGAGACCCGCGCCAGGTCGCCCGCCGCGGCCCCGTCGACATCGGGCCGGAGCTCGTCGGGCAGCGTCGGGTAGAGCAGGTCCACGAGCTGGTCGTAGGTGAGGCCACGCTCGGGCATCGTGCCGCCGAGCCCGTGCACGAGCCGGTCGCGCAGCGGCTTGAGCGCCCCTTGACCGTGTGCAGCCAGTTTCGTTGCCCTCGTCCATGCGGCCAACGGTACCCGCGATCGCGCCGGGCGCCCGACGAGACGGCCCATGCACGGAGGACCCCTCACCCGTCGAGGGGCGAGGCCGGGATCGCATCAGCGCCGGTTGGGTGGCTGTCTGAACACGCGTCGATCACCCGGACGACACCCGGGGCTGATCCGGATGACAGGCGTTGTCTCCGTCCGAAGCGGGAAGGCGCCTGGAAGTCGCGCGACCATGGGGCCCGTGACGGCGCCAATGGTCATCGTGTCCCCCCACTTCGACGACGCAGCCCTGTCATGTGTTTCTCTGTTCGCGCAGCACCCCGGTGCCGTTCTACTCACCGTGTTCGGAGCCGGACCACCCGAGGTCGATCCCCTCACCCGTTGGGATCGAGCCTCAGGCTTCGCTCCTGGTGATGACGTGATTTCCACGCGGGCTGCCGAGGACTTGGACGCGTGCGACGTCATGGGGGCACACCAGGTCCGCCTCGAGCACTGGGATTCGCAATACCGTTCGGCGCGGTACGGATATGACGGTCCGCCCGATCGGGCGTCGTTGATGGATTCGATCGTCACGTCGATCGATGAAGTCCTCGGGAAGGGTGGCACGTTGGCCGACCGCGTTTGCCACTTGGCGGCCCCGCTCGGCATCGGTCACGGGGACCACAGAGATGCCACCCGGGCAGCCCTCATCTGCGTACAGCGATCGGAGGGTGTCGATCTTGTCCTCTACGAGGATCTGCCTTACGCAGCTGAACGGCCCCGCATGAGGAACAAGGCGATTCATGCGATCGAGGAGGCCGGGTTCTCCCTCGAGCCGCTGCCCCTGGAGATGCCCCGGGGCGTCGACAAGAGCCGCGTCGTTGGCTGTTACCCATCGCAGGTCCGGGCGCTCGGAAGCAAACGGATCCGGACGGCACTCCACGCCGAAGAGAGGTATTGGCGAGTCACCGTCGACTGAGGACGTGCTGCTCGCGCCTTCTTCTCATGGCGGTGGGCGTGCCCGCCGGCACGTCTGCGAGCACCCCGAGCCCCGTGTTCAGCGAGCAGACGCTTCCATCGGTGACGCCGAACGCCTTCTCCGGGCTCAATGCGGTGTCGTGCCCGTCCGCAGGTTCCTGCGTCGGCGTCGGCGCCACCCAGTCGGATAGTGCGTCGGCGCCTGCCGAGACGCTCAGCGGAGGCACGTGGACACCGACGCAGATCTGCTCGGCCGGCCTCAACGCCCCGGGCGCTCACCGGAATCTGGGTCGATGATCTTCGACGAGCGAGGGGTGGGGCTCTCGGATCGCAACGTCGGCGCGCCGACGCTCGAAGTGCGAACGGACGCGAAACGACCAGTGGAAGATCTCAGCGGCCCACAACACCAACATCGTCGCACCGCCGAGACGACGGCGAACGAACCAACAGTCACTCGTAGGCGGTGATCTCCAGGTCCTGGCGGAAGTGGTGGAACGGCGAGCCTGGCCGGTAGTCCTCGGGGACGTCGTCGATGCTGTCGTACGTGGCGACGTCAAAGACGTTGGACGAACGGATGTCCTCTTCGACGGCGACCCCGCACAGTCGCATCTCGGTGGCCGTGTCGAAGCAGTTGACCAGCAGCACGACCTCGTCGCGCAGCTCCTCGTAGCGCTGGCGGGAGATGCGGCCGAGCAGCGTGTACTCGCAGCCGCTGGGCGAGGCGCCGACGCGGCGGCCGATCATGGCGTGGTGCCGCCCGTCGTCGATGCAGTAGAGGGTGTAGTCGTCGGCCTCCAGGCACTCGCGGATCCGCTCGTGCCGCTCGTGGGCCGGCAGGAGGTGCCACTGGGTGTGCCGGCGCTCCTTCATGGCCCACAGCGGGCCAGGCGGGATGGTGTGCTCGGGCTCGTCCTCTTCGAGCGGGGTCGACACGTCGTGGCCGACCAGGGGTCCCGGGGTCATGGCCAGGCCGGACTCGGTGATGATGTCGCCCGGCTTGGGCGGGCCGGACGAGGCCGGCACGGCCTCTCCCCACTCGTGGACCTGCTCACCCTGCTGCCCGTCACCCTGGCCCGTCATCGGTGCCCTCCCGTGGTCCGCCGCTCGGCGCTCGGCTCGGTCCTGGACCCTACCGGCCGTCGGGCCGGCCCGTGAGCGACGACCCGCACCTGGGCCGGTGGCCGGTCCGGTGAGACTGGCACACGCTTGCAAATTCACCCGTTTCCAACCGGAAGGGTGGTGCCATGTTCGGTCGTCAAGAGCATCAGACCCGATGAGGACGAAGAGGTTTCCATGGACGCCAACCTTGCACTGGACATTGGACCGTGGAGCAGTCAATCGATGCGTATCTGAAGGATCCCTCGGCCGATTCGCGAAATGAACTGCTGGCTGTGCTCGAGCGCCTGGATCAACAAAGCGAGCGCAGCGATGCCTATGAAAGCAGCATCATCGGCTCGGCAGCGTTTGGCTACTCAGATGAGGGTTCTGTGATCGGAGAAATTGGCAGCGCCTCTCCGGCCGAAGACATCCCGCAATCCGTCCTACAAGCTCAATCGGTGTTGATCAGAGCGGCAAAACGCGAAGCCACGGCACCGACGCCCGACACCTTGGCCGACTTGCGCGCAGCTCATCAAACCACGGAGTCAGGTGACACGCCCACTCCAGGCGAGCCGGGCGGCGATGACGACGTGCTGGTGAGCGCCACGACGGCGACGCCGACTCAATCGCGAACGAGTTTCAGTGCCAGCCTGGGAACGATGAAGGATGCCAGAAAGATCGGCAAGAACCTCTTTCCGGTGCATCGGAAGGCGACGATCTCGCCCTCGGCGGCGTCGAAGGTTTCAGTACTGCTCGACTTTCGGCCATTGCGGACCTGCAGGGGTATGACGTCCAGGCTCGACTGGTATCTCGATCGTGTGGTTCATTTCGACCGACCCGACCCGCTCGCCGTCGACCACGACATCGTACGTGCCACGACGTACCTCCGCTCCGATTGCCTTATGCGTCAACTTCAGCGTTGCCGACATCTGTTGATCTCCTCTTGATTCCGATCGGCAGTTGTCTGGGTGCTCGGCGACGAACGCAGCGTACCGACGAGCGTCATCCACGCCGACCGGTCGCGAGCCCCTCGCCGTCGAACATTCCGGCCCGGTCACATGGGTGCCACCCGTTCGGACTCAACGGCGAGGGAAATAGGTGTCTTCTCGCGGTAAGTCGAATAGCGCCACCGACCCGACCCGACACGAAGCGCCCAACTAAACCGCCCCGACTAGTCCGACCCCCTCGACGAACCGACGTGGTTGACTGAAGGCTTCAGACCCCGTCGTAAGCGGGGCATGAGCCCCAACGAGTGGAGGTGGCAGTGGCCGAACCCACGCAGCCCGCAGAGCGAATGGTAGTGACCCACTTCATCGTCTCCGATGACGTCGAGCGCTCCCGGCGCTTCTATACCGAGGTACTCGGCGGCACGGTGGTCTTCGGCCCAGAGCCGACCAATGTCGCGCTCGCCAACAGCTTCATCATCATCAATGTCGGCGGAGGCCCCACCGACGACAAGCCCACGGTCACCCTTGAGACGCCAAGCGACCCCGACCGGGTCAGCAGCTTCCTCAATATCCGGGTCGCAGACATCCACGCCGTGTACGCCGAATGGAGCGCCCGGGGCGCGCAGTTCCTGACGCCGCCGAAGCAGCACCAGTACGAGATCCGTTGCTACATCCGAGATCCCGACGGTTACATCATCGAGGTCGGGCAAACCACCGACCCACAGGGAGACTGGTGGCCCGCCGACTGGCCACCGATCAACCCCGGCGGGCAATCCGACTGAACCCGTCTCCTCGATGTCACGAAGACGGCCATCGCACCTGACCCGGAGGGCAGCGCGGAACTCACGATGACCGGCACGGGCACCGACGCAGCCCGGTCCTTCCCCGCTCTGAGCTGATTGCCGCCCCGGGGGTCAAGTTACACCCTTCAAGGTCGCTGACGCGAAGGCCGAGTAGAGGGGCCTCAGTCGAATCCCGTGTTCACGGGAGCCACGTCGAAGAGCTGGCCCCGATGTGCCCTACGCGGCGCCCCCTCCCCACCGTCCGCCCTCCGCTCGGCTCCGCCCTCCTCCCTCCCTAGCGCCTCGTGACATCACAACGCACCCCGGGCAACGCGCCCCGGGCAGGATTCGAACCTGCGTAACACGGATGAGAAGAGAGCTGACCCCGGTGTCACCCGTGAAACCTTGCGGGCGTCCGTGCGCTCTACGTGCACCGACTGTCTCACCCGTGAACCCTTGTGGGCCCTATTTGTAAGCGGTTGTAGGCGTGGCGTAGGCGCGTAGGGGGGAACGGAACAGGAATCCGTTGCACGTTCAGAGATCAGGGACGGCGGCGGTGTCATTGGATCTTCGACTTTGTCGATGCTGATGGCATCCAGCTCGAGTCCTTCTTCCTTGATGAAGAGGTTGAGAAGCTCGGACTCGTCTTGAAGTTCTGAGTAGGTTCAAGACGCCCCAGTCGTGACCGAGTTTCACGCCGTCCCGACCTAGGGCAGGGAGAGGATCTCAGCCTCCCGTGAGATGCTCACGCATTTGGCTCCCATATTTTTTCGTCGTCGTATATCTTGTCGAAGAGGCGCACGCAATCAGCAGGGCGAGAAATGGCGTTCAAGTCGGCGTGAACCCTAAGGAGGGAGCATCAATGGCAGTCAAGAAGGTAGCCACCGAGAGTGCGGTCCGTAAGGCTCCGGCCAAGAAAACAACTGCCCGTAAGACGACAGCCAGAAAGGCGACGAAGGAGGCTCCGGCCCGCAAGACTGCGGCACGAAGGTCCACGGCCAAGCGCACGGCCAAGAAGGCCACGACCCGCAAGGCTGCCCTGCGCAAGAAGGTCGCGGCCAGCGAGGCTGCCCTGCGCAAGGAGATCGCGGACCTGCGCAAGGAGGTCGCGGCCAGCGAGGCTGCCCTACGCAAGAAGGTCGCGGCCCGCAAGGCTGCGGCACGAAAGAAGGCCACGGCCCGCAAGGCTGCGGTGCGCAAGGAGATTACGTCCCTGCGCAAGGCAACGGCCCGCAAGGCCCCGGCCCGCAAGGTGGCGAAGCGGACCGTCAAGAAGCGGAGCTAGCACTCACGAACGGCGCCTCGGTGCCGTGATCGACCGTGCACCTGTGGCCTTCGAGCCCCTGGTGCAGAAGTCCGGTCCTGACGGCATGGTGGGGTCCGCTTGGGAGGATCGTCGGGGGTATCCGCATGTGCGGCAGGGTCGCACCTCGGGACCGTTGACACCCTCCTTACCGCCCGCCTTCCGCTCGCCCCCAGGGCTCGCTGCTCCTTTGCGCGACATGCCCCGGGAATAGGCCAATCGGCGCCCCGGGCAGGATTCGAACCTGCGTTACACGGATTAGAAGTCCGTTGCCTAAGTCCGCTCGGCCACCGGGGCACTCCGGCACGATGCCGGTACGGCACAGCCTGACATAGCGGCCTCGCGGCCGTGCACTCGCGACGTGGGACGACTCCGGGCGCTGCACTCCGTTCCGGACCCCCTCGGGAGCGTGTGCCACACTTGTGCCCCTCGGTGGGCGTAGCTCAGTTGGTTAGAGCGCCAGGTTGTGGTCCTGGAGGTCGGGGGTTCGAGACCCCTCGCTCACCCCGAAGCAGCCCGGCGCCGCCAGACGGGGCCGCGGCAGACAGAGAGCGCGGCCAGGGGAGGTTCGAGGGTGAGTCCTGCGCGAAGGGCCGGACCGTCCTGGTCACCGGCGCCTCCTCGGGCATCGGCGCGGCCACCGCCCGGCTGCTCGCCGCCCGGGGCGACACCGTCGCGCTGGTCGCCCGGCGGGCCGACCGGCTCGACGCGGTCCTCGCGGACTGCCGGGTCACGTCGCCCGCCTCGGAGCGCTGGGCCGCCGACCTGTCGGACCCGGAGCCGCGGCCGCGACCTGGCGCTCGACATCTGGGACGACTACGGCCCCCTCGACGTGGTCGATCAACAACGCCGGCGTCCCCATGCGCCGGCCGTGCACGCGTCTGACCATGGCCGAGGTCGAGCGGACCATGCGCATCAACTACTTCTCCCCGGTCGCCATCACGCTGGCCCTCCTGCCCCGGATGCTCGAGCGCGGCTCGGGCACCATCGTCAACGTCTCGAGCCTCGGCGGCCGGCTGGGCATCGCGGCCGAGGCCGCCTACTCGGGCTCGAAGTTCGCGCTGGCCGGCTGGAGCGAAGCGATGGCGATCGACCTGGACGGCACCGGCGTCACGGTCCAGCTGATCCTCCCGGGCGCCATCGACACCGAGATCTGGGACCAGCCCGACAACGACCCCCCGCTCTACGACGGCCCCCTGGAGCCGCCCGAGGAGATCGCCGCCGGCATCGTCGACGCCATCGACAGCGACCGTTTCGAGCACTACCTCCCCGACATGAAGGCGGTCGTCGAGATGAAGACGTCGGACTTCGACGGCTTCATCGCCGGCATGCGGGCCATGGCCGACCGGACCGGGACGCGAGCTCGTGAAGGCCCTCCTCTTCGGCGCCCCGCCCGACCGCGGACGAGTCCGGCCGGCGCCCCGGACGAGCTGGAGCCGATGCTGGCCGGCCTCCCGTTCGGCCTGCACGAGATCGACGACGCCCGCCCGTCCGCCCCGACTGGGTCGTCACCCGGCCGATCCTCTCGGGCATCTGCGGCTCCGACGCCAAGCTGGTGCTCGGGCGACTTCAGCACGGGCGACATCGACAACCCGATGGCCGCCTTCTCCTCGCTCCCCCACGTCCCCGGCCACGAGGTGGTGGCCGAGGTCGTCGCGCTCGGACCCGAGGCCCCGGGCTCGAGGTCGGCCAGCGGGTCGTGCTCAACCCGTGGCTGACCTGCGCGCCCGCGGGGCATCGACCCGCTGTGCCCGCCCTGCCAGGCCGGCGACCTCAACCTGTGCTGGAGCTTCACCAAGGGCGACCTCGGGCCCGGTGTCCATATCGGCGTGATCACCGGCGCTCCCGGGCGCCTGGGCCGAGCAGCTGGCCGCCCACGACTCCATGCTCATCCCGGTCCCCGACGGCATCTCCGACGAGGCGGCCGTGCTGGCCGATCCGTTCTCGGTCTCGTTCCACGCCATCGTCCGCCACCCGCCGCCGCCCGGCGGGCGGGTGCTCGTCTACGGCGCCGGCGCCCTCGGCCTGACCAGCGTGGCCATCCTCCGCGCCCTCTACCCCGGCGTCGAGGTCGCGGTGGTGGCCCGCTTCCAGGCCCAGCGCGAGATGGCCGCTGCGCTTCGGCGCCGCCGCCGTCTTCGCCCACGAGCCCCGGCTCGCGCTCGTCGAGGCGCTGGCCGACTGGTCCGGCGCCGTCCTGCACAGCCCCCTCGACGGGCTGCCGGTGACCCATCCCGGCCACATCGACGTCGTCTACGACTCCGTCGCCAAGGCCGAGACGCTCGAGGTCGGCGTGCGGGTCCTGGCCGAGCGGGGCCGCCTCGTCTACACCGGCGTGGCCACGCCCGAGCGCTGGGAGTCGACCCCGATCTACTTCAAGGAGCTCACCATCGCCGGCTCCAACGCCTTCGGCATCGAGGAGTTCGAGGGCGTCCGCCAGCACGCCATCGCCCACTACCTCGAGCTGGTCGCGGACGGCCGGATCGACATCACCCCGATGCTCACCCACCGCTTCGCGCTCGAGGACTGGTGGGACGCGCTCAAGGCCCTCGCCCGCCAGGACCGCAGCGGCGCGCT
>CAVZFG010000011.1:0-116305 GCA_963774485.1 uncultured Acidimicrobiaceae bacterium | reverse complement strand
GCGCGTTGCCCCCGTAACCCGAGCCGTACGAGACGATCTCGCGGGTCTCGGGGAAGTGGACGATGTACTTGTTCTCCGCGTTGCAGGGCCAGGGGACGTCGGGCTGGCCGGGCTCGAGGGGGGCACCCACCGAGTGCAGGCAGGGCACGAAGACCCCGTCGTCGCCGAGGACCTCCAGGGCACCCGTGCCCATGCGGGTCATGATGCGCATGGAGACCGCGACGTAGGCCGAGTCCGTGATCTGGACGCCGATGTGGGCGATGTCCGAGCCGAGCGGCCCCATCGAGAAGGGGACGACGTACATCGTGCGCCCCTTCATGCAGCCCTCGAAGAGCCCGTTCAGGGTCTCCCGCATCTCGGCCGGCTCGCACCAGTTGTTGGTCGGGCCGGCGTCGATCTCCTGCGCCGAGCAGATGAAGGTGCGGTCCTCGACCCGGGCCACGTCGCCGGGGTCCGAATGGGCCCAGTAGCTGTTGGGCCGCTTGGCGTCGCTGAGCGGGGTGAACGTCCCGGAGTCGACGAGCTCCTGGCAGAGCCGGTCGTACTCGTCGGCGGACCCGTCGCACCACTCGATGCGCTCGGGCGTGGTCAACGCGGCCACTTCCTCGACCCAGGCCAGGAGTTTCGCGTTCTTGGTAGGCGCCATGGTGGGGGGATCAGCTCCTTCGTCCGACCGGTTTCGGTGGGGTCCAATGCTAGGCATGTGCCGTGGAATCCCCCAAACCTCGGCGCATTACTCCTGCTGCGAGTGAAGATGAGGTTCTCCAGCGTATCCGAGGCATGGTCGGAAACGGAATCGAGGCGTTCGGCCTCCGCGACGACGCCGCCGTGCTGGACGGTCCCGGTGGCCCGCTCGTGCTCTCGGTCGACAGCGTGGTCGAGGGCGTCCATGTCGACCTGTCGGTGTGCAGCCCCGCTGACGTGGGCTGGAAGGCGCTGATGGGCGCCTTGAGCGACCTGGCGGCGATGGGGGCGGCGCCGCTGGGGGCGCTGGTAGCGCTGTGCGTGCCGGAGGGCTCGGGCGAGGGCGAGCTGGCGCTCGGGGTCATGGCCGGGGTGGCGGAGGCCTCCGGGGCGAGCGGCTGCCCGGTGCTCGGGGGTGACGTGTCGGGGGCGGGGGAGCTGGTGGTGGCGGTGACGGTGCTCGGGACGGTACGCGGCGCGGACGGTGACCTCGGCCACGGGCCAGTCCCGCGGTCGGGCGCGCAGGCCGGCGACGTGGTGCTCGTCACCGGGCCCTGTGGTGCCTCGGCGGCCGGGCGGCGCGAGCTGCGGGCGGGCGCCCCGGGTGCGGACGGTGCCAGGGCGCACCGGCGCCCGCTGGCGCGCCTGCGCGAGGGGGAGGTGGCGCGCCGGGCCGGGGTGCACGCCATGATCGACGTCTCCGACGGGCTGGCCCTCGACCTGCACCGCCTGGCCGACGCCTCGGGTGTCGGCTTCGAGCTCGACGAGGTGCCGGTGGCGCCCGGCGCGACGGAAGAGGAGGCGCTTGGCGGCGGCGAGGACTACGAGCTGCTGCTCGTGACCGCTCCGGGAACCGTCGACGCGTTGTGCGCCGACTTCGCGGACGCGGGCCTGCGCACGCCGCGGCCGATCGGCGTCATCGGTGCCGATCCCGCGGTGCGGCTGTTGCGAGGCGAGCCGTTGGCGCGCCTGGGATGGCAGCACCGCGTCGGCTAGTTGTAGCGACTAGTCCGTATTACGCCAAGCGCTGAGCGCGACCGGGGCGCGACCTCCGTGGCGATTGCGCGAACAGAAGCGATCGGCCTGCGACCGTGGCGCGACTCAGAGATGAACTCTTCGCTTGACCCCTTTGGCACCCGGCGTCGCATTGGTACAACACCACAAACCTGTCGGCAGAACCCGAAGGAGTGGCATGCGAGAAGGCAAGGGGCGGCACACGAAGCGGGCCAAAACAGTAGGGCGCGCCTTCGCGAAGGTACCCAGCAGTGTCGTGATTGCCTCGGTCACCATGGCCGTGCTGACGTCGGCCATCGTGACCGGCCCGATCACCAAGGCTTTCGCCTTCTCGCCAGGGAGCGGGAGTTTCGTCTCCGGCAACCTGCTGGTCTCGACCAGCCAGTGGCAGCAAAACGCGAACATCACCGCCGGCACGACCCAGCTGCCCCCGAACTGCGGCGTCGCCCCCTACACCGATGCCACGTGTGGGACCGCGGTAACCGGTGGTACGTACCCGTACGTCTTCGACAATGACGCCATAGACGGGAGCTTCGGCGTGACCCAGCCGATCGTCATCGACGAGATCACCCCGACCGGCACGCCGGTCGACTCCGTGACCGTGCCGAACAGCCTGCAGCCGGGCATCACCTCGTCGAGCGACCAGATGGTGACCAGCTTCTCGTCCAAGTCCGAGCTCGCGCTGAACCAGTCGACCGACGGCAGCTACGTCACGTTCATGGGCTACAACGCCCCGGTCGGCGCTGTCGACGTCTCCAACTCCGACACCCCCGGTGACCTCGACCCCACCAACAGCGACTCCACGACCCCCACCTACCGGGCCGTCGCCCAGATGGACCAGTACGGCAACACCGCCTTCACCGAGACCAATGCCTACAGCGGGGAACAACGGCCGGGCGGCGATCCTGGACCCCGGCACGAACACCATCTTCACCGCAGGGAATGCGGGTAACGGCGGGAACCCGGAGCCGCAGACCGTCGTCCAGGGCGTCGGGTCGCAGATCATGTCTCTGGCCTCCGGTCCCGAGGCGTCCCAGAGCCCGGGTCAGCCCACCCCGGCGGGCAACTTCAACATCACCCAGCTCGGAGACGCTGCCGACAAGTCGGCCAAGGACGACAACTTCCGCGGCCTGACCGCCTACGACGGCGTGCTCTACTTCTCCAAGGGCAGCGGCAGCAACGGCGTGGACACTGTCTACTTCCTCGACACCACCGGCACCGCATGCCCGAGCGGGGGCGCCGGGTGCCGGCCTCGGGAGCGACCCTGCCGGTCGCGGGCTCGTTCACTTCTCCGACCTACACCGCCAATAGCGGTAACCCGGAGCTAACGCCGACCAACATGTGCGTCCTGAAGGGTTTCCCGACGGTGCTCGCCAAGTCCGCACCGAAGAGCGGTACGGCCGGCGCCTTCGACTACCCGTTCGGGATCTGGTTCGCCAACTCGACCACGATGTACGTGGCCGACGAGGGTTCCGGCGACGCCACCTACTCGGCGAGCACCGGCGGCCCCCTGGGCGAGTACACCATCGCCGCAGGCCAGACCGACGCCGGCCTGCAGAAGTGGAGCTTCAACGGAACGCAGTGGGTACTCGACTACGTCCTCCAGAGCGGGCTCAACCTCGGCCAGCCCTACGGTGTGAGCGGGTACCCGAGCGGCCCGAACACCTACACGGTCGGCACCAAGACGACCACGGTGGGCCAGCAGTGGGCCCCGGCCACCGACGGCCTGCGCAACCTGACCGGGCAGGTCAACAGCAACGGCACGGTCTCCATCTGGGCCGCGACGTCGACGGTGAGCGGGAGCGGCGACCAGGGGGCCGACCCCAACGCCCTGGTATCGGTCACCGACACCCTCTCCGACACCACCGCATCGCAGGCATCCGGCGAGAGCTTCTCGACGGTGATGGCGCCCGCATACGGACAGGTCATCCGGGGGGTCGCGTTCGCTCCCACGACGGCCCCGGACCCGAACCTGCCCGAGGCGCCGTGGGTGCCTCTCCTCCCGATCGTCGGAGCCCTGGTCGGCACCGGCGTCATCTTCTGGCACCGCCGGTTTCGCCACCAGCACGCAGCCTGACGGTGCTCGCCGTGGGCGCCGTCACCTCCGTGCACCTGCGGCGACGCCGCGCCACCGGGGAGATCGTCGGCTGATCGGCGCCGTGCCGCTCGTCGGCCGGTCGGCGGGCGATGCGGAGCCCTGAGGACCCTGCTGCCGGCGGCGTCAGCTCGGGATCAGGCCGTCGGCTCGTAGGTCCGGCGCGGCGGCTTGGTCACCTTGCCCGCCCGGATGCACGAGGTGCACACGTGGAGCCGCTTCGGCGCCCCGTCGACCATCGCCCGCACCCGCTGCACGTTGGGGTTCCACCGCCGCTTGGTGCGCCGGTGCGAGTGGCTCACGTTCATGCCGAACGAGGGCTTCTTGCCGCAGATCTCGCACACAGCTGCCATCGGTGAACCTTCCTGTGGGGAGGCCGCGGTCCCATACCACGCAGGCCTTCACGAACGGCCCAAAGGTTAGCATCCCCAACCATGACCTCCCCGGCGACCCTGGGCCCAACCTCCCTGGGCCCAGGCGACCTGCGCGCCGTCATGGAGGGCTACCGCGATGCGCTCCGGATGCACCAGGGCGACATCAACCGGCTCAACGTCTATCCGGTTCCCGACGGCGACACCGGCACCAACATGGCCCTCACGCTGGAGTCGGTGGTCACCGAGCTCGAGGGCGTGGAGCCCGGCGTGGGCCTGGCCGAGGTCTGCAAGGCCATCGGGCACGGGTCCTTGATGGGCGCCCGGGGGAATTCGGGCGTGATCCTGTCCCAACTCCTGCGGGGGATGAGCGAGCGCATGGGGTCGGCCGGGGAGGAGGGCGTGGGGCCCGACCTGCTGGTGGACTCCATGACCCACGCCTCCGAGCTGGCCCGCCGGGCCGTTGTGCGGCCGGTGGAGGGCACCATTCTGACCGTGGCTTCGGCCGCCGCGGCAGGGGCCGCCAACGGGTCCGGCCTGCTCGGCGTGGTGGAGAGCGCCCGCAGCGAGGCGGCCGACGCGCTGGCCCGGACGCCCGAGATGCTGCCCGTGCTGGCCCAGGCCGGTGTGGTCGATGCCGGCGGTGCCGGCTTCCTCCTCCTGCTCGATGCGTTCCTCCACGTGCTCGACGAGCGCCCCCTGCCCGAGCCCTCCGGCGTCGCCGCACCGGACCTGGCCGCGCTGAACGGGAGCTGGACGGCCGGCGGGGCATCCGAAGAGGCGACCGGCGACGGGGAGCATCCGGTCGGCGACCTGCGCTACGAGGTGATGTACCTGCTCCATGCGCCCGACGACTCGATCGAGGCCTTCAAGGAGGTGTGGGCCGGCATCGGCGATTCCATCGTCGTGGTCGGGGGCGACGGCCTGTGGAACTGCCACATCCACACCGACGACGTCGGCGCGGCCGTCGAGGCGGGCGTGGACGCCGGGCGCCCCCAGCGGATCCGGGTCACCGACCTCGACGAGCAGGTCGAGGAGGAGCGCTGGGTGCGCGAGAGCGTGGGCGCCCCCGGGGCGGGCCCGAGCGTCGAGGGGACGGGCCCACCGCCCACGACCAGCGTCGTGGCCGTCGTCTCGGGCGACGGCATCGGGCGCATCTTCCGCTCCCTCGGGGTGCACCACCTCGTCGTCGGCGGCCAGACGATGAACCCTGCCACCGCCGACCTGGTCAAAGCCGTCGAGGCGGTCCCCTCCGACCAGGTGGTGATCCTGCCCAACAACAAGAACATCCGTCCCGTGGCCGAGCAGGTCGACCAGCTGAGCACCAAGCGGGTCCGGGTCGTGGCCACGGGGTCCATCGTCGAGGGCTTCGCCGCCCTGCTCGCCTACGACCCGGCGGCGGCGGTGGAGGCCAACGTCGCCTCCATGACCGAGTCGGCGGCCCGCGTGGTGCCGGCCGAGGTGACCCGGGCCGTGCGCGACGCGGCGACCGACGCCGGCGAAGTGCACGAGGGCGACTACATCGGCATCTCGCGTGACGGGGTGGTGGCGGTCGCCGACAATCCCGTCGTGTGCACCCGCCTCCTGCTCAGCCGGCTGCTCGACCCGTCCCACGAGCTGGTGACGCTGATCGAGGGCGAGGGGGCGCGGGTCGCGGACACGAGGCGGATCGAGGAGTGGCTCTCCGAGGAGTATCCCGACGTCGTGCTCGAGGTGCACCAGGGCGGGCAGCCCCTCTACCCGTACCTGCTGGGGATTGAGTAAGGGCCGCACCCTCGGCGACCTGAGCGGCCGGCCCGTGTCGGTGCTCGAGTCGGTGTCGGAGCGCAAGGCGGCCCGCCTGGCCGAGTTCGGCGTCGAGTCGGTCCTCGAC
Source organism: uncultured Acidimicrobiaceae bacterium (assembly GCA_963774485.1). GTDB lineage: Bacteria > Actinomycetota > Acidimicrobiia > Acidimicrobiales > RAAP-2 > Bog-473. The sequence continues at coordinate 110,268 of CAVZFG010000011.1, read as the reverse complement.
CTCTTGACGACCTATCCGCGGCGCTACATCGACCGCACGCGCCGGGCCGACGTCTCGGGACTCGTGGTGGGCGACGAGGCCGCGGTGCTGGCGTCGGTGCAGTCGGTGCGCTCGCGGCGGGCCCGGAACGGGCGCGCCGTGGTGGAGCTGACGGTGCGTCGACGACACGGGGCGGTTGGCCGTCGTCTTCTTCAACCAGCCCTGGCGGGCCAAGCAGCTCGAGGCGGGCACCGAGGCGATCTTCTTCGGCAAGGTGGGCGAGTACCGGGGCGCGCGCCAGATGGTCAACCCGGTCGTCGACGTCGTGGCCGGCGTCACCCCGGGGCGTCGGACGCTGCGCATCCTGCCCGTGTACCCCGCCTCGGCCAAGGCCGGGCTGACGTCGTGGGAGATCGGGGAGTTCGTGGAGGAGGCCCTGGCGCGGGCGGGCGAGTTCACGGACCCGCTGCCGCCCGAGTGGCGGTCGGCGCTCGGTCTGGAAGGGCGGACCGAGGCGTTCCGGGCCATCCACGTGCCCGAGTCCCTCGAGGTGGTCCAACCGGCGCGGCGACGGCTCGTGTTCGACGAGCTCTTCCGTCTGCAGTTGGCGCTGGTGCTGCGGCGCCGTGCCTTCGAGGTGAACGCCCGTGCGCTGCACCACGACGTCTCGCCCCGCGAGGTCACCGGTTCGGTCGCCGACACCCTCGTGGCGCGCTTCTTGGCCGGCTTGCCCTACGAGCTCACGAAGGCGCAGCGGCGGGCGTTGGCGGTGATCGTGGCCGACATGGCCGGGCCCTTCCCCATGCACCGCCTCCTCCAGGGCGACGTGGGGTCGGGCAAGACCGTCGTCGCGCTGGCCGCCCTGCTGGGCGCGGTGCAGAGCGGGCACCAGGGTGCGCTCATGGTGCCGACCGAGGTGCTGGCGGAGCAACACTTCTCGGCGGTGCGCGCGCTCCTGGGCGACCTGGAGGGGCCCGGCGGCATGGCGGGTGGGCGAGGTGCGGGTCGAACTGCTCACGAGCCGGGTGAAGGGGAAGGCACGCACCGCGGTCCTCGACGGCCTCGCGTCGGGCGGGGTGGGCATCGTGGTGGGGACGCATGCACTGTTGACCGAGGAGGTGGCGTTCGGATCGCTCGGGTGCGTCGTGATCGACGAGCAACACCGCTTCGGCGTGGAGCAGCGGGCGACGCTGCGCGCCAAAGGGGCGGACGGCGACCCGGACCTGCTCGTGATGACGGCCACGCCGATCCCGCGCACGGCGGCCATGGTGATCTTCGGCGACCTCGACCTGACCACGCTCGACGAGCTGCCTCCGGGCCGTCGTCCGGTCACGACCGAGTGGCTGCCCGGCGAGGGCCATGCCGGGCCGGGAGCGGGCCTGGGAGCGGGTGCGCGCGGAGGTGGCGGCGGGCCATCGGGCCTTCGTCGTCTGCCCGCTCGTCGGGGAGTCGCTCCGGGTCGAGGCCAAGTCGGCCACCGAGGAGTACGAGCGCCTGGCCGCGGGCGAGCTGGCCGGCCTCGAGGTGGGCCTCATGCACGGGCAGATGGCGCCGGCGGTCCGTGAGGAGGTCATGGACCGCTTCCGGGCCGGCGAGCTCGAGGTGCTGGTGGCGACGACGGTCATCGAGGTCGGGGTCGACGTGCCCGAGGCGACGGTGATGGTCATCGAGAGCGCCGACCGCTTCGGGATCGCGCAGCTGCACCAGTTGCGGGGCCGGGTGGGGCGGGGCGCCGCGGCCAGCTGGTGCTACCTGCTCGGCGGCGAGGAGGGGAACGAGCGCCTGGCCGCGGTGGCGGGCTCGACCGACGGGTTCGTCCTGGCCGAGGCCGATCTGCGGGTCCGCGGCGAAGGGACCCTGCTGGGGGCCCGGCAGAAGGGGCAGAGCGACCTGCGGCTGGCGTCGTTGTCCGACCCGGGCGACCTGGCCCTGCTGGAGGAGGCGCGCCGCGTCGCCACCACCCTGGTCGACGAGGACCCGCAGCTCGAGGCGCACCTCGGTCTGGCCGACGAGGTCAAGCTGCTGCTCAGCGAGGACGAGGGGGAGTACCTCTTCAAGAGTTAGGCGCCCGTAGGGTGGGGCCGATGCGCGTCATCGGAGGCCGGAGCCGCGGGCGCCGGCTGGCGGCCAAGCTCCCCGCCACGGTGCGGCCGACGTCGGACCGGGTGCGCGAGGCCATCTTCGACATCGTGGGTTCGCTCGGCGGGGTCGAGGAGCTCCACGTCGTCGACCTGTTCTGCGGGAGCGGCGCGCTCGGGGTCGAGGCGCTCTCCCGCGGCGCCGCCTCGGCCACCTTCGTGGACCTCAGCACCGACGCCCTCGAGGCCGTCCGCACGAACCTTCGTGCCGTCGGGCTGGGCGACGAGTCGGTCACCCTGGTGCGGGCGTCGCTCCCGGAGTGGCTGCGCTCGGGCACGACGCGGGAATTCGACCTCGCGCTCTGCGACCCCCCCTACGACTTCGCGGACTGGCCGGCGCTGCTCGAAGCGCTGCGGGCGGAGATGGTCGTGATGGAGTCCGCCGCACCGATCCCGCTGCCCGAAAAAAGCTGGATGGGCACGAGGGAGCGCCGGTACGGCGGTACGCTCGTCACCGTGGCTCATCGCATCGGTCCGGCTTCGTGAAGGTCGGCCTCTTCCCCGGATCCTTCGACCCCTTTCACAACGGGCATCTCGAGATCGTCGAACGGGCCAGCCGCCTCTTTGACGAGGTGGTGGTGGCTGCGCTGCGCAACCCCCAGAAGAGCGCGCCGCTCTTCGACCTCGAGGAGCGCCAGGCCATGCTCGAGGAGGTGGTGGCGCACCTGCCCTCGGTCCGGATCGTCTCGGTGTCGACGCTGCTGGTCAACGTGGCCCGCGACGTGGGCGCCTCGGCGATCGTGCGGGGACTGCGCGCCGTGTCGGACTTCGAGGCCGAGATGCAGATGGCCCAGATGAACAACCACCTCTCCGGTGTCGAGACGATCTTCATCCCGACCAGCCCGGAGTACTCGTTCATCGCTTCCAAGCTGGTCCGCGAGGTGGCGCGCTTCGGGGGTGACGTGTCGGCCTTCGTGCCCCCGGTGGTGGCCAAGCACCTGGCGGCCAAGTACGAGGGGGAGCACGCACGACGAGGACGGGGACCAGTGAGCGACCAGTTCCTCGACGTGGAGGAGGAGCCGCCGGTCGAAGAGGGCGGTATCGAGTCGATCCTCCACCGATTGCTCGACCTCATGGCGAGCGCCAAGTCGATGCCGCTGTCCTCGTCGGTGATGGTCTCGCGCGAGGAGGTGACCTCGCTGGTGCAGGCCGCGCTCGAGGCGCTGCCCGAGGAGCTCCGCCAGGCGCGCTGGCTGCTGCGCGAGCGCGCCGAGTTCATGGCGGAACGCACCCGCGAGGCGGAGGCGCTCATGGACGAGGTCCGGGCCCAGGCCGAGCACATGGTGCAGCGCACCGAGATCGTGCGGCAGGCCAACTCGGTCGCCCAGCGCATCCTCGACGACGCCAACGAGGAGGCCCGGGCCCTGCGCCACCAGGCCGAGGACTTCGTCGACACCAAGCTGGCCGGCATGGAGATCGTGCTGGACCGCCTCACCCGGACGGTGCAGGCCGGCCGGGCCAAGCTGGCCGCCCCTCTGGTGGAGGCCGCGACCGGGGCCGAGGGAGCCGGGACGGAGGAGGACGGCTTCTTCGACCAGGACCGGTCGTAGTGGGCGCCGACCCGTTCGTCGTCCACGTGGCGCGGCTGCGCCGCTCGCCGCGGCAGCGCCTGCACGAGGTGCGCCGGGGCGAGGTGGCCCTGGCCGGGCCGCTCGAAGAGGCCGGGATCGACCCCGGGCGCAGCGTGGTGCCCCCCGGCGCCGAGGTCGAGGTCGACGTGACCCTCATCGCCTTCGAGGGCGGCATCGAGGTCGAGGGCACGGTGACCGCCCCCTGGGTCGGCGATCTGCCGGCGCTGCGCCGAGCCGGTGTCGGGGGAGCTGCGCATCCCCGTGCGCGAGCGCTTCGCCGAGGCCCCGTTGGCGGGCCGTCGGACGAGGAGATCTACCCCATCGTCGACGACGACCATCGACCTCGGGCCCCTCGTGCGCGACGCCGTCGTGCTCGAGCTGCCGATGGCCCCCCTGTGCCGGGACGACTGCGCCGGCCTGTGCCCCCAGTGCGGGGCCAACCGCAACGAGGGCGACTGCGGCTGCGTTGCCCCCCGCGATCCCCGGTGGGCTAACCTCGACGTGCTCCGGTAGCCGGCTCCCCCCGGCCGGTCCGCGACACCGTCCGAGAGAGCACCCGGAGCGCCCGAACCGATCGTTGGAGACCGTCCATGGCTGTCCCGAAGAAGAAGAAGTCCAAGGCCAAGGGCCGCAGCCACCAGGCCGCGGCGTGGCGTCTCGGCCGGCCGGCCCGCAGCGTGTGCCCGCACTGCCAGGCGTCCAAGACGCCGCACGTCGTCTGCCCGAGCTGCGGCTGGTACAAGGGGCGCCAAGCGGTCGAGGTCGACTGACTTGAGCCGCCGGGGCGAGCGTCCCTCCCCCGAGACGCTGGCCGCGCCTTCCCGTCGCCGTCGACGCCATGGGCGGCGACAAGGCCCCCGGCGAGATCGTCGAGGGCGCCCGCCGGGCCGCCGAGCAGCACGGCGTCAAGGTGGTGCTGGTGGGCCCGCCCGAGCAGGTGGGCGACACCCTGGGCCTGGAGCTGGTGCCCTGCACCGAGGTCATCGGCATGGACGAGGACCCGGCCGGCGGGGTGCGCCGCAAGAAGGACTCCTCCCTGGTGCGGGCGGCCGAGCTGGTGCGCGACGGCAAGGCCTCGGCCATGGTCTCGGCGGGCAACACGGGGGCGACGATGGCCGCCGCGCTGCTGCGCATGGGCCGCCTCCCCGGCGTGGTTCGCCCCTGCATCGCCACGCCGCTGCCCCGGCTGGGTCGCACGCCGGCCGTGCTGGTCGACGCCGGCGCCAACGCCGAGTGCACGCCCGCCATGCTGGTGCAGTTCGCCCAGATGGGCGCCGCCTACGTCGCCGCCCGCTTCGGCACCGAGTCACCCTCGGTCGGGCTCCTCTCCATCGGCGAGGAGCCGACGAAGGGCACGCCGCTGGTCAAGGAGACGCACGGCCTGCTGGCGGCGGCGCCGGCGCGAAGGGGAGCAGGGGCGAGCAGCGCTTCGAGTTCGTCGGCAACCTCGAGGGCCGGGACCTCCTGCCCTCGCCGGCCGACGTCATCGTCACCGACGGGTTCACCGGGAACGTGACGCTCAAGGCCCTGGAGGGCTCCCTGCGCTTCCTCTTCGACACCATGCTGGGCGTCTTCGGGACCGACGACGCCACCACGGAGGCGGCCGAGGTCCTGCTCCCGCACCTGCTGCCCGCTGGCGGCCCAGTTCGAGCCGGAGAACACCGGCGGGGCCATGCTGCTCGGCACCGACGGCGTCTGCGTCATCAGCCACGGCTCCTCCAACGCAACGGCCATGATGAACGCCGTGCTGGTGGCCCACGAGTGCGCCACGCGGGGCCTGGCCGACCAGGTGGCGGCGGCGGTGCGCTCCGGCGAAGCTCGCGTAAACAGCCAGTTCAGACGGCCATAAACGGGCGGTTGCGGCCCGTCGAAGACCTACACTGGTCGCCGTGCCAGCCGAAACCCACACCAATCAGGGCCCTCTCGACCGCAACGGGGTGTTCGAGCTGATCAGGGACCAGCTGGCCGACATCTTGGAGACGGACCCGTCGTCGATCACCGAGGGCGCCTCCTTCGTCGAGGATCTCGACGCCGACTCCCTGGCCCTGATCGAGCTGGTCGAGGCCCTGGAAGAGGAGCTGGGGGAGCGCACGGTGGGATTCCGCATCGACGACGAGGACCTCGAGGACCTGCGCACGGTCCGGGACGCTGTTGACTACGTCTACGCCAAGCTCGAGGCGGGTTGACGCCGGCGCTGAGGGGGCGGCCGCACTGGCCGAGCGACTTGGCCACTCCTTCGCGACCTGAGCCTTCTCCAGCACGCCCTCGCGCACCGGAGCTGGTGCGGCGAGCAGGAGGGCGGCGCGCCCTCCAACGAGCGCCTGGAGTTCCTGGGCGACGCCGTCCTCGGCCTGGTCGTGGCCGGCTACACCTTCGAGCGCTACCCCGAGTTCGCCGAGGGGAAGCTGGCCAAGGTCCGCTCGGCCGTGGTCAACGCCCGCGTGCTGGCCCAGGTGGCCGGCCGGCTCGGGGTCGGTGAGGTCCTCCTGTTGGGACGGGGGGAAGAAGGGTCAGGCGGCCGCACCAAGGCCTCGATCCTGGCCGACGCCTTCGAGGCCATCCTCGGGGCCGTCTACCTCGACGCCGGCTGGGAGGCGGCCCAGCGGCTGGTGCTGCGCGAGCTGGGCGACGCCATCGAGCGGGCCGGCGAGGAGCCCGACGACTTCGACCACAAGAGCAGGCTGCAGGAGAAGGCGGTGCGCGACGGCGAGGGGACGCCGCGCTACGTGGTGGTCGGGTCGGGCCCGGACCACGACCGGGCCTACGTGGCCGAGGTGTACCTGGGCGGGACGCTGCGGGGGACCGGCGAAGGGCGATCCAAGAAGGACGCCGAACAGGAGGCCGCTCGTGCGGCCTGGGAGGAGCCTGACCAGTGCCTGAGTTGCCCGAGGTCGAGACCCTGCGCCAGGACCTGGCCCGCGAGGTCGTCGGGCGCAAGATCAAGGCCGTGGCGGTGGCCAACGGGCGCTCCGTGCGCCGCCACCCCTCGGCCAAGCACTTCCGCGGCCTGCTCGAGGGGCGCACCATCAAGTCGTGGGGCGGCTGGGCAAGTACCTGCTGCTGACGCTGGACAGCGGGGACACGCTGGTGGTGCATCTCGGCATGAGCGGGCAGCTGCTGCGGGTGAAGTCACCCAAGGACCCCAAGCCCAAGCACACCCACGTCGTGATCAGCTTCACCCAGGGCGGCGAGCTGCGCTACGTCGACCCCCGGACCTTCGGCGAGCTGTTCGTCTCCACCCCGCCGCTCAAGGCGGACGGCACGCCGCTCAGCCCCGTCTCGGGGACGGCCGGCGGCGACGGCGCCGCCATCCGCAAGGCGATCCCCGAGCTGTCCCACCTCGGCTTCGACCCGATCGAGGACATGATGAGCTGGGACCGCTTCGGCGCGCTGCTGCACCAGCACCACGGCGGGATCAAGTCGCTCCTCATGGACCAGAGCTTCACGGCCGGCATCGGCAACCTGTACTCCGACGAGATGCTCTACCAGGCCGGCCTGCGCTACGACCGGCTGGCCGACTCGTTGACGGCGACCGAGGTGCGGCGGCTGTACCGGGCCATCGTGGAGACGTTGGCGGACGCGATCAAGCACCGGGGTTCCTCGCTGGCCGACGAGCAGTACCGCGACCTCTTCGGCGAGATCGGGAGCTTCCAGGGCTCGCACCAGGTCTACGACCGCGAGGGCCAGCCCTGCCGGCGCTGTCGCAACATGATCGTCCGGGTCAAGACGGGCGGGCGGTCGACGTTCTTCTGCGAGCACTGCCAGGTCTAGCCTCTCGGGCCCACGTGCGGGCCGGAGAGTCCCCACCTCGGGCTAGGCAGCCGGTAGGGTCGCCCCGATGTTCCTGAAGTCGCTCTCCATGAAGGGGTTCAAGTCCTTCGCCGACCCGACCGTGCTGGAGTTCGAGCCGGGCATCACCGTGGTCGTCGGGCCCAACGGGAGCGGCAAGTCCAACGTGGTCGACGCCGTGACCTGGGTGCTGGGCGCCCAGGGGCCGCGCTCGCTGCGCTCGGCCAAGATGGAGGACGTCATTTTCGCCGGGACCTCGTCGCGGCCCCAACTGGGGCGGGCCGAGGTGTCGCTGACCATCGACAACACGTCGGGCAAGCTGCCGATCGACCTGTCCGAGGTCACCATCACCCGCACGCTCTTCCGCTCGGGCGACAGCGAGTACGCCATCAACGGCGCGCCGTGCCGGCTGCTCGACATCCAGGAGCTGCTCAGCGACTCGGGCGTGGGGCGCCAGCAGCACATGATCATCGGCCAGGGCCAGCTCGACACCGTGCTCAACGCCCGCCCCGAGGACCGGCGGGCCATCATCGAGGAGGCGGCGGGCGTCTTGAAGCACCGCCGCCGGCGCGAGCGGGCCGAGCGCCGGCTGGCCGCCACCGCCGAGAACCTCGAGCGCCTGGGCGACCTGGTGCGCGAGGTGCGCCGCCAGATCCGCCCCCTTGAGCGTCAGGCGGCGGCCGCCCGCTCGCACGACACGGTCGCCTCCGAGCTGCTGGCGGTGCGGCGCTACTTGGCCGGGGCCGAGCTGGCCGACCTGGTGGCGCGGCGCCGGGTCGCCGCCCAGAGCCTGGCCGTGTGCCGTGACGAGGAGCGCGAGCTGCACGAGACCCTCGAGCAGCTCGACGCCGAGGCCACCTCGACCACGGCCGAGCTGTCGTCGCGCCGCGAGGAGGATCTGGCCAACGCGTTGGGCCGCGTGCAGGGTCTGGTGGAGCGGGCCCGGGGGCTCTCGGGCGTGCTGCGCGAGCGGGGCCGGGCCGTGGTGGCCGCACTGGATGCCAACGCCGACGTCGACGTGGTCTCGACGCTCGAGGCCGAGGCGGCACGGCTGGCGAGCGAGCTGGCCGTGGCAGAGGCCGAGGAGGCGGCGGGCTTCGCCCCCGAGCGGGCCGAGTTGTCGGCGGCGGTGGCGGTTCTCGACGAGGAGGCCGCCGCGCTGCGGGGAGCGGTGGTCGGCCGTCCTCGGGGGCGACGCCGCGCCCGACCAGGCGATCGCCCGGGTCCGGGCCCGCAGCGAGCTGGTGGCCCGCTCCGCCGCCCGCGAGCAGCAGGACCTCGACGCCCTGGGCTCCCGGGTCGGTGCGCTCGAGCAACGGGTCGCCGGCGCCGCGGTGCGGGCCGACCTGCTGGAGAAGTCCGCCGTCGAGCTCGACCAGGCCACCGCCGGGTTGGAGGCCGACCTGGCCGCCCGCAGCGCGGAGCTGGAGGCGGCCGCGCACGGCGCCGAGACGGCCCAGGTGGCGGCGGACGAGGCCGAAGAGGCACGCCACCGCACGGCGGCCCGGGCCGAGGCGCTCGAGCGCGCCCTGTCGGACCTCCAAGGTGCGGGCGGGCGCGAGCTGCTGCGCGAGGTCGACGGCGTGGTGGGCTCGCTGGTCGACCTGGTCGAGATCGACGAGGGCTGGGACGCCGCCTTCGAGGCCGCGGCGGGGGCCGGCGTCGCCGCCGTCGTGGTCGACGGCCGCCGCTCCGCCCAGGCGGCGCTGTCGACGCTGCGCGAGCGGGGCGTCACCGGGGCGGTGTTGGCGCCCCGTCAGTCCGGTGCGGCCTGCCGCCGCGGCCGCCGACGACGCGCTGCCGCCGGGCACCAGCGCCGAGCGGGTGCGCGGCCACGTCCGGGCGCGCCACGGCGGCGCGGTCGCCGAATCGGTCCTCGACTCGCTCGTCGGCCGGGCCGTCCGCGTCGACGGCTGGGAGGAGGCGATCGACCTCTCTCTCCTCCGCGACGACCTGGTGGTGGTCACCCCCGAGGGCGACCGCTTCGCGGCCACGGGCTGGCGGGTGCGCTCGGGGACCGGCGTGGTGACGGCGGCCGCGGTCGACGAGGCCCGGCGCCGGGCGGAGGAGGCGGCCGCGACCGCCGAGCTGGCGCGGGCGCAGCTGACCGAGGCGCGCCTCGCGCTCGGCCGGGCGCGCGACGCCCGTGCCGCGGCGGAGCGGGCGGCCGACCGCCACGCCTCGGCCTGTGAGGCGGGTCGTATCGACCGCGAGCGCTCCGCCGAGGAGCAGCGCCGGCTGGCCGACGAGCTCGACGAGGCACGGGCGGCGGTCGCCGCGGCGCAGCAGCGGCTCTCCGACGTCACGGCCGAGCAGGCGCAGCTCGCCGGGTCGCTCCCCGAGCTCCAGGACGCCCTCGAGGCGTGGAAGGCCCTGGAGGAGCGGCGGGCCGAGGCGGCGGGCCGGCGCCAGGAGCTCGAGGTGCGCGTGGCCGGCCTCGCCGAGCGCCGCCGCGTGCTGGCCGAGCGCCAGGCCGAGGTGGAGCGTCGCCTGCAGGGCCACGCCGAGGAGCGGGCCACGGCCGCGTCGCGCCGGCGCCGGCTGGAGGCCGAGGGCAGCGGCGCTGACCCGCCTCGAGGCGGTGGTCGAGGCGGAGCACGCGCGGCTCGACGGCATCTTCGAGTCGCTGCGCCACGACTACCAGGACCAGGTCGACGCGGTGCGGGCCGGCGGCGAGCGCCTCGAGCAGCTGCGCCAGGACCGCCACACGACCGAGCAGCGGCTCGACGCGGTGCGCACCCGCACCCGCACCCTCGACCTCGAGGCCAACGAGGTCGACCTGCGCACCGAGGCGCTGCACGAGCACATCGCGCGCGACCTCGGGGGCGGTGCCCGAGGAGCTGACGGGCCTGCCCGAGCCCGAGGCGCCGGAGGGCACGACGCTGACCCAGCACGCCGAGGAGCTCGAGCGCAAGCTGGTCGCGCTCGGCCCGGTGAACCCCCTCGCCCTGGAGGAGCTCTCGGCCCTCGAGGAGCGCCACAAGGAGCTCGAGGCACAGGTGGACGACGTGCGCGGGGCCGCGCCGCGAGCTGCACGAGGTCGTGCGCACCCTCGACCACGAGATCATGACGTCGTTCGCCTCCGCCGCGGCCGACGTGAACGAGCACTTCTCCGCGCTCATCGCCATGCTCTTCCCGGGCGGCACGGGCCGGCTCGTCCTGTTGGACCCCGACGACCTGCTCAACACCGGCGTCGAGATCGAGGTGCGCCCGGCCGGGCGCAACGTCCGGCGGGTGTCGCTGCTCTCGGGCGGCGAGCGCTCCATGGCGGCGCTGGCCTTCCTCTTCGCCGTTTTCCGCAGCCGGCCCTCGCCCTTCTACATGATGGACGAGGTCGAGGCCGCCCTCGATGACGTGAACCTCAGCCGCTTCCTCGCTCTCGTGCGCGAGTTCCGCGACGAGGCGCAGCTGCTCATCGTGAGCCACCAGAAGCGCACCATGGAGACGGGTGATGCGCTCTACGGCGTGACGATGGCACCGGGTGGCTCGTCACAGGTGATCAGCCAGAAGGTGGAGAAGGAGAAGGAGCCGGCGTGACCGGGACGCTCGCCTACGTCTTCGTGGGCGTGGCGGTGCTCTGCGTGGTCGCCGGGGTCGTGGCCGTCACCCGTACCCGACGGGCGGCTCGTGAGGACGAAGAGGAGTACGGCGGGGAGGACGGCGCGATGACGTACGCCGAGGAGGCGGCCGCGGTTGCCGCCGCCGAGGCTGCGGTCGCCGAGGCTGCGGTCGCCGAGGCTGCGGCGGGGCCCACGCCCAGGTCCCCCGACGACGGGAGCGACGGGGAGCCGCGGGCATGATCGGCACGATCATCATCATCGTCATCGTGGTGGCCGTCCTGGCCGTCGCCGCCGGGACCCTCGCCGCCACCCGCACCCGCCGTCGGCGCGGCCGCGGCACGACCGCACCACCCGCGCCACCGTCGGCACCGCCGACGCCACCCCCGCAGCCCCCGGCGACGACGGCTGCACCCGTCCCGGCACCCGCTCCCGTTGCCGAGCCGGAGGCGCCCGCGCCGGCCGTGCCGGCCCCGCCGGCCGCACCGGCCGCACCGCCCAGCTACCGGACCCGCCTCGGTGGTGTGCGCGGGCTCTTCAGCGGAGCCGTGGCCGCGCTGCGCTCGGGGCGCATCGACGCGGCGACGTGGGACTCCCTCGAGGAGGCCCTTCTCCGGGCCGACGTCGGCGTCAGCACGACCATGGCACTGCTCGCCGAGCTGCGGGCCAAGGTGGAGACCAAGCAGATCAGCGGCGGCGACGACCTGCTCCAGGCGCTGGGCGCCTCGATCCGCCAGCTGCTCGACACCGCCGGGTCGCGGACATTGCACTTCGACGGCCGGCAGGGTTCGCCCGACGTCTGGCTGTTCGTCGGGGTGAACGGCGTGGGCAAGACCACGACGATCGGCAAGCTGGCCCGGCGCGAGTCGAGCGCCGGCCGCTCCGTCCTGCTGGCCGCCGGTGACACCTTCCGGGCCGCCGCCGCCGACCAGCTCGCCCTGTGGGCCGAGCGCACCGGCACCGAGATCGTCCGAGGCGCCGAGGGCGCGGACCCGAGCGCCATCGTGTTCGACGCCGTCCAGCGCGCCGCGGCCCGGGGCAACGACCTTGTGCTCGCCGACACGGCCGGGCGCCTGCACACCAAGGTCAACCTGGTCGAAGAGCTCAAGAAGATCCGGCGCGTGGCCGACCGCGACCCCGGCAACGTGACCGAGGTGCTGCTCGTGCTCGATGCGACGACCGGCCAGAACGGGCTGGCTCAGGCCCGGCAGTTCGCCGACGCGGTCGACGTGACGGGGATCGTGCTCACCAAGCTGGACGGCACGGCCAAGGGCGGCATCGTCATCGCCGTGCAGCGCGAGCTCTTCGTGCCCGTCAAGCTCGTCGGGCTCGGCGAGGGTCCCGACGATCTGGTCGAGTTCGACCCCGACGAATTCGTCGACGCCCTTCTCGGCCTGGACTGAGGCTCGCTAACGTGCGCCCGTCCGGGCAGTAGGACCGGGGAGCGGAGGGACGTACCGATGAGCTCGATGTCGGCCTCGAACGGCAGTGACGAACGCGATGCCGGCGATGACCGGGGTGCCCACCTCGACGGTGGCGGCCAGGCCGGGGGCGGAGGCCTCGCCAACCTGACGGATCAGCAGAAGAAGATCGTCGCGGTGGCGCTGGTGGTCCACGTGATCGTCGCGACGTTCACCCTCCGCGACCTCCGGCGCCGCCCGACGGCGGCCGTCCGCGGCCCCAAGCGCCTGTGGCGCACCTGGGCGACGCTCAACACCACGGGCTCGGTGGCCTACTGGCTCTTCGGGCGCCGCCACCCGTCCGACACTCTGTGATCAGCTCCAGCGCACGTTGACGCGGTCGAGGAACAGGTCCAGCACGGACGCGTCACCACCGATCACCAGCCCGTCCGGGCCGGCGCGGTTCCACAGCGCGAGGTAGAGGTCGCCCGCCGCGCCGGTCACGGTGCAGGCCGCGGTCGTGTCGCTGGCATCGTGGGTGGTCGTGACGCCGTCTTCGTCGAGGTGCAGCGTCCAGACGGCGTCGACGTCGCGGCAGCGCACGGCCATGGTGGTGGGTTCCTCGGCCCGCAACTTGGTGGAGCGGCGTGGCACGAAGCCGGTCAGCAGTTCGTCGACGCCGTCGGCCGCGAAGGGCGGCGCGAACGGGCTGACCGTGCTGCCCGCGGCCAGCTCGGCGTCGACCCGGTGGATCGCCGTCTCGTGGGCCTGGCGGCGGGCCCACATGGCGAGCGGGGACGGTGCGGGCAGGAAGCTCCAGCACTCGAGGTCGGCGGGAGCGGCGCTGAGCGCGGCGACGAGCGCCGCGCATCCCTGACGCAACCAGTCGGCCAGCTCGGTGTCCTCGGGCCCCACGCCCACGATCTCGTCCAGCCCCGGGCCGCCCGGGTCGGTGCGCCCCTCGGCGACGAACCCGGTGGCCCAGCGGTGCACGCCGCCCATGTGCCGTACGAGGTCGCGCACGGTCCAGTCCGGGCAGGTGGGGACGGCGGCGCCGGGGTCGGCCTCCGCCACGGCCCCCGCCATCCGCTCTCCCTCCTCCCGCAGCGCGTCGACGTGGGCGGCGACCTCCATGTCCGCCCGCCCCTCGCTCACTTGACCCCGAGGAGGTCGATGACGAAGACGAGGGTGTCGTCGGGCGCGATCCCGGCTCCGGGGGACGATGGCGCCGTAGCCGAGGCTGGGCGGGATGATCAGCTCGCGCCGCCCTCCCACCTTCATGCCGACGACGCCCTTGTCCCAGCCCGGGATCACCTGTCCCGCGCCCAGCGTGAAGGTGAAGGGCTGGCTCGTCCACGACGACTGGATGACCTTGCCGCTCGAATACGTCGCCAGCACGTACTGGACGGTCACGCTGTCCCCCGGCTGCCGCCGCCTTTCCCGTGCCTTCGATGAGGTCCGCGCTCTCCAACGTCTGCGGGGGGAGCGCCCGGCGGGACCGTGACGGTCGGCGCGGTCCCCGCCGTGCCGGCGGGGGAGCGGTCGGCGGGCGGGATGGCGGCGATGGCGGCCGATCCGCCACCGCCCGGGGCCGTCGTCGAGGCGGCGCTCGAGGCGTTCGACGCGTTCGAGCTCGACCCGCTGGACGGGGTCGACGGCGAGGAACTGCACGCGGCCAGGCCGAGCGCCCCGGCGGCGCCGATCAAGAGCGCGGCGGCACCCGGCGGAGAAGACGGAAGGACACGGGGCGCAAAAGTAGCCGTTCGCCGCGGCGGTGCCGGCGCGGTCGACGGGGCTGCGGCGGCGTTTCCCTCGTCGGGAATGCCGGGCACGGGTGCCCGTCTTGAAACTCTAAGCAGAATCGTTGAGAGTTCCGCCTGAGTCCGGCCCGGTCGCTGCCGGTGGGGGTGGCGCCACTAACCTGAGTGCCCATGTTCGACGCCCTCTCAGACCGCCTGGAGCGGATCTCCACGCGCCTGCGGGGCAGCGGGCGTATCAGCGACGCCGATCTCGACGAGGCCCTGGCCGAGATCCGGACCGCGCTGCTCGAGGCGGACGTCGAGCTGACCGTCGCCCGCCGCTTCTGCGACGGCATCCGGCTGCGGGTCAGCACCGAGGCGCTCTCCAAGAGCCTGACCCCGGGCCAGCAGGTCGTCCGGGCGGTGCACGAGGAACTGGTCGGGGTGCTCGGCGGCGAGACGCTCAAGCTCAGCTACGCCTCGCGGCCACCCACCGTCGTGCTCATGGCCGGGCTCCAGGGCTCGGGCAAGACCACCACCTCGGCCAAGCTCGCCCTGTGGTGGAAGCAGCAGGGCCGCAACCCCCTCCTGGTCGGCGCGGACCTCCAGCGCCCGGCCGCCGTCGAGCAGTTGCGTGTCCTCGGCCAGCAGGCCGGGGTCACGGTCTTCAGCGAGCCGACCGATCCCGTCCGCTGCGCGAAGGCCGGGTTGGAAGAGGCGCGGCGGCTCGGCCGCGACATCTGCATCATCGACACGGCGGGCCGGCTCACCATCGACGCCGAGCTCATGGAGCAGATCCGCGACATCTCGGCTGCCACCGAGCCGCACTACACGTTCCTGGTCATCGACGCCATGATCGGCCAGGACGCCGTGGCCACCGCCAAGGCCTTCCACGACACGCTCGAGCTGAGCGGCGTCATCCTCACCAAGCTCGACGGCGACGCACGGGGCGGCGCCGCACTGTCGGTCAAGGGCGTGGTCGGCAAGCCGATCGCCTTCGCCAGCACGGGCGAGCGCCTGGGCGACTTCGACCTCTTCCACCCGGACCGCATGGCCGACCGGATCCTGGGCATGGGCGACGTGCTGAGCCTGATCGAGCAGGCCGAGCGCACCATGGACACCGACGAGGTGGCCAAGAGCGCCAGCCGCCTCATGCAGGGCCAGTTCACGCTGGAGGACTTCCTCTCCCAGCTGCGCCAGGTCAAGAAGATGGGTTCGCTCGGTGGCCTGATGCGCCTCATGCCCGGGATGTCCAAGGAGATGCGCCAGGCGGCCGGCCAGATCGACGACGGCGAGGTGGCCAGGGTCGAGGCGATCGTCTGCTCCATGACGCCGGCGGAGCGCAACGACGTGTCGCTCCTGGACGGCTCCCGCCGCAGCCGGGTGGCACGGGGTTCGGGCACCTCCATCCAGGACGTCAACTCGCTCTTGAAGCAGTTCAAGGAGATGCAGAAGATGATGAAGGGGATGGCCTCGGGCAACATGCCCAACCTCCCCGGGATGCCCTCGATGTCGGGTATGAGCGGCCGCGCCGCCCGCAAGCTGGCCCAGCAGGCCGCCGGCGCCGGCCCCGGGCTGCCTGGTGGCCCGGGCGGGGCGGACTTCGACATGCTCTCCCAGCTGATGGGGGACGGCGAGGAGCTCCCCTCGGGGATGCCCGGCCTGCCGCCGGTGCCCTCCTCCCGACCGGCGGTGACGGTCAACAAGGGGACCAAGAAGAAGAAGAAGGGTGGCCGGGTCACCCCGCCGAAGAGCCGGTAGGTCCGGCATCTGGCACAATGGGCAGCCCGGGTCCCGCCCCACAACCTCGGGCGGGGTCCCAGAACCTCGGGTAGGCCCCAGAACCTCGGGTGGCCCCAGAGCCAGTTGGAGGAATCAGTTCGTGGCAGTCAAGCTCCGCCTCGTGCGGATGGGTAAGAAGAAGCAGCCGACGTACCGCCTGGTCGCTGCCGACAGCCGGTCGCCTCGTGACGGCCGCTTCCTGGAGATCCTGGGCACCTACGCGCCCCGGGGGGCCTCGACGGCCGAGCCCGACGCCGTCATCAAGATCGACAACGCCAAGGCCGTGAAGTGGCTGGTCAACGGCGCGCAGCCGACCGAGCGGGTCGAGCGCCTGCTCAAGACGTCCGGCGCCTGGGACGAGTTCGCCGCAGCGAGGTCGAAGTGACCGACCTCTACGAAGCGGGCGACATCAACCAGACCGACGGCGGGGACGTCGACGAGGTGAACGAGGTCGACGAGATCGACGAGGTGGACGAGATCGACGAGGTCGACGACGAGGTCGACGACGAGGTCGGCGAGGGGAACGAGCGCACCGGGACAGACGGGGGCACGCCGCTGGCGGTGCTGACGTATCTGGCCCGCTCGCTGTCCAACGACCCCGACGCGGTCGTCATCGAGACCGAGGAGCGCCGGGGCGGTCTGCGGTTGAGCCTGCACGTCGCCCCCGACGACATGGGCCGGGTCATCGGGCGCCGGGGTCGCACGGCCCAGGCGATCCGCACCCTGGTCAACGTGGCGGGCGCCAAGGACGGCGTCCAGGCCAGCGTGGACATCGTCGACGACTGAGCTGCTCAGGATCGGCCGGGTCACCAAGGCCCACGGCCTGCGGGGCGAGGTGGTCGTCCAACTGTGGACCGACCAGACGCAGCGGCTGGACCCTGGCACCGTGCTCGCGTCGGTGCGGGGCGACCTGCGCGTCGTCTCGTCGAAACCCTTCGGAGGTGACCGCTTCATCGTCCTGTTCGAGGGCGGTGGCGGATCGGACGTCGGCCGAGCGGCTGCGGGGTGTCGAGCTCGAGGCGGAGCCCCTCGACGAACCCGACGTGATGTGGGTGCACGAGCTGGTCGGGGCCGTCGTGCGTGACGCCGCCGGCACCGAGCTGGGCCGGGTGGAGGCGGTCGAGGCCAATCCGGCCAGCGATTTGCTGGTGCTCGAGTCGGGCGCTCTCATTCCCGTGCGCTTCGTGGTCTCCCATGACCCGGCCGGACGCACGGTCGAGGTGGACATCCCCGAGGGGTTGCTCGAGCTGTGAGGCCCGCGGCGTGAGGATCGACGTCTTCACGATCTTCCCCGACGTCGTCGTCGGCTACTGCGGCGCGTCCATCCTCGGGCGGGCCGTCGACGCGGCGCGCTCGACGTGCGGGTGCACGACCTGCGCGAGGGGGCGGACGATCCTCGGCGCTCGGTCGACGACAGCCCCTTCGGCGGTGGTGCCGGCATGGTGCTGATGGCCGAGCCACTCTTCCGCCGCGTCGAGTCGGTTCCCGACCTGCCTCGGCCCCTCTACCTGCTCGCACCCGGCGGCCGGCGCTTCGACCAGGAGGTGGCGGCCGAGCTGGCGGCACTCGAGGCGGCGCCGTCTGGCGGCTTCTCCTTGCTGTGCGGCCGCTACGAGGGGGTGGACCAGCGCGTGGCGGACCACCTTGTCGACGGCGAGCTCTCGGTGGGCGACTTCGTGCTGGCCGGCGGGGAGCTGGCGGCGCTGGTGGTGGTGGAGGCGGTGGCCCGCCTGCTGCCCGAGGTGCTGGGCAACGAGGACTCCGTGGTGGAGGAGAGCTTCACCGGCGGCCTGCTCGAGTACCCCCAGTACACCCGGCCGGCCGAGTTCCGGGGATGGGCGGTGCCCGAGGTGCTGCGCTCGGGGGACCATGGAGCGGTGGCCGCCTGGCGCCACACCCAGGCCCTGGTGCGGACGGCCGAGCGGCGGCCTGATCTCATTGAGCGCCTGGTCAGCGCTTCGGCGCTCAGCGCCAGCGACGTGCAGGCCCTCCGTGAGCACGGCTACGATGTTTCGTCCGGTACTGAGCCGGAGTGACCCCCCCGAAGGACGCCTCTCATGCACCCCACCGAAACGATCGATCGCGACAGCCTGCGCGACGACATCCCCGATTTCCGCCCCGGCGACACCGTCAAGGTCCACGTCCGGGTCGTGGAGGGGAACCGGGAGCGGGTCCAGGTGTTCCAGGGCGCCGTCATGCGGCGCCAGGGCGGCGGCGTGCAGGAGACCTTCACCGTGCGCAAGGTGAGCTTCGGCGTCGGCGTCGAGCGCACCTTTCCGGTGCACTCGCCGACCATCGCCAAGATCGAGGTGGCCACGCTGGGCGACGTCCGGCGGGCCAAGCTCTACTACCTGCGGGAGCGCCATGGGAAGGCGGCCAAGATCAAGGAGCGCCGTGTGCCCCGGGGCAAGGCGGTGGCGGAGGCGG
The DNA here is from genome assembly GCA_963774485.1 of uncultured Acidimicrobiaceae bacterium. Classification (GTDB taxonomy): domain Bacteria; phylum Actinomycetota; class Acidimicrobiia; order Acidimicrobiales; family RAAP-2; genus Bog-473. The sequence continues at coordinate 91,886 of CAVZFG010000011.1, read as the reverse complement.
TCGTCGAGGACGTCGTCGAGGATGACGAGGCCCTGGCGGACGTCGAGGACATCGAGGACATCGAGGTCGAGGCGGTCGACGACGTCGAGGCGGTCGACGACGTCGAGGCGGTCGACGACGAGGCCGAAGAGGAGGCCACCGACGAGTAGGGCAAGTAGGACCGGCGCCGCGTGAGCGAGGAAGATCTCGAGCGCTACGAGTCCGAAATCGAGCTCGGGCTCGTCCAGGAGTACCGGGCCGTCCTACCCGTCTTCGCCTACGTGATCGAGACGGAGCGGCGGTTCTATCTGGCCAACGAGGTGTCGCTCAACGTGCGCTCCGACACGACGCCGGCATGCCTCGAGCTCGAGCTCCGCGATGCCTGGGTGTGGGACATGTACCGGCCAGCCCGCTTCGTGCCCGAGGTGCGAGTGGTGACCTTCCGCGACGTCAACATCGAGCGTCTGCCCGAACAGGAGCTCTAGGCGGGGCGAGCGTGTGGTTCCCTCGGTGGAGGGCTCCCCGGTTGTATATGAATCCTTCCGAAATGGGATGGGTTACGGATGGATATTCCAATATCCTTCTGTAATAATCTGGATTACAGAAGGTCTACCCCACCCAACTGACGACCTCATCGGGCCGGGACGGTGATCGGCGGGCAGGGCGAAGGCCTGACCGACCCTTCTTCGACGTGGGGAGCAGCACCGGCTCCAATCGCAGAGCCGCACTCGGCCGGCTCGGTGAAGAGCGGGCCGCCGCGTTCTACCGCGCCAATGGCTACGCCGTCGTGGCGCGGAACTGGCGCTGCCGCCACGGGGAGATCGACCTGATCTGCGCCCGAGGTCGCACGCTGGTCATCTGCGAGGTCAAGGCGCGCAGCCGGACGGCGCAGGGCCACCCGCTCGAAGCGGTGACGCCGGTCAAGCAGCGTCGTCTGCGACGGCTGGCCGCCGCGTACGTGATCACCCAGGCGACCTATTGGGAGGAGATCCGGTTCGACGTCGCCACGCTGCTCGGCCGCGACCTCGACATCGTCGAAGGTGCGTTCTGAAACCCTGCCGCCTATGGTCGACGTCCATGGAGACCCTCATTGTCGAGCGCAAGGAAGGCGTCGTCACCGTGACGATGAACCGTCCGGAGCGCAAGAACGCCGCCAACGGCGTGATGCTGAACGAGCTCAAAGATGTCTTCGCGGAGGTGGAGGACCGTCCCGACGATCGGGTGATGGTCCTGACCGGCGGGGGCGGAGCGTTCTGCTCCGGGGCCGACCTCTCCGATCCCGACGGCCCGGCGACCGACCCCACCCGGGCCGGCCTGGTCCGCATGCGGCGCCTGGGTGACGTGGCGCTCGCTCTCCACCGCTGCACCAAGCCCAGCATCGCCAAAGTCGACGGGGTGGCCGTCGGCGCTGGCCTCTCTCTCGCCCTCGGCTGCGACCTGTGCGTGTGCAGCGACCGGGCCCGGCTGTCCATGATCTTCGCCAAGCGCGGCCTGTCCCTCGACAACGGCGCGTCGTGGTTGCTGCCCCGGCTGGTCGGGCTGGCCCGAGCCAAGGAGATCGCCCTCTTCGGGGGCATGTGGAGCGGGGAGGAGGCGGCGGCCATCGGTCTGGTTAACCGGGCCTTGCCCGTCGGCGAGGTCGACGCCTTCGTCGACGCCTGGGCCCAGGAGCTCGCCGCCGGCCCGCCCTTGGCGCTGTCGATGACCAAGACCCTGCTGCACGCCTCGTCCATGGGGTCCATGGAGCAGGCGGTGGAGGACGAGGCCCGCTGCCAGTCCCTGAACTTCTCCACCCAAGACACCGTCGAGGCCCTGGCCGCCTTCAAGGAGAAGCGGGATCCCGTCTACGTCGGGCGCTAGTAGCCTCGGAACCATGCTCAGCGGTGTTCAGGGCATGATCGGCGACACGGCCCTGGTGACCAAGGCCATCGAGGGTGCGCACCACCCGGGGCGGATTCGCGCCCGGGGAGAGGAGTGGCTGGCCATTCCTCTCGACCCTGACGAGACCATCCCCGTCGGGACCGACGTCGTCGTCGCGGACGTCGAGCGCGGTCTGCTCGTCGTCTACGCCGTCGGCACCTAGAAAAGAGGGACCCATGTTCGCATCGGCCGGAGAAGTCGTGGGGATCGTGATCGTCGTCGCCCTGGCCGCGGTCGGGATCGTCGCCCTGTTCGCATCGCGCTTCATCAAGATCGTCCAGCAGGGAAGCGTCGGGGTGGTCAAGCGCCTCGGGGAGTTCAAGTCCGTCCAGCAGCCGGGCCTGCACATCCTCGCGCCCTTCATCGACCGGATGGAAAAGGTCGACGTGCGCGAGTTCCCCATGACGGGCGACCAGCAGGCGGTCATCACCAAGGACAACGTGTCGCTGCAGGTCAGCGCGACCATCTTCTGCCAGGTGATCGACGTCAAGTCGGCGCTGTTCGAGATCAACGACTTCCAGCTCGCGGTCGACCAGCTCTCGCGCACGGCGTTGCGGGCCGTGTTCGGCGAGCTCTCGCTCGACCAAGCCCTCTCCGAGCGGGAGATGATCAACAGCCGCATGCAGGACCACATGTCCGACCCGACGGCAAAGTGGGGCGTGCGCCTGAACCGGATCGAGATCCTCGACATCACGCCGCCCATGAACGTGGTGCAGGCGATGTCCGAGCAGAAGGAGGCCGAGCAGCACAAGCGGGCGTTGATCCTCAAGTCCGAGGGTGAGCAGCAGGCCGCCGTCAACCAAGCCGGCGGGCGCAAGTCGGCGGCGGTGCTCGAGGCCGAGGGGGCCAAGCAGGCCGCCATCCTGCGGGCCGAGGCGCAGATGAAGGTGCTGGAGCTGCAGGCCGAGGGTGAGAAGAAGGCGCTCGAGCTACGCGGCCAGGGTGAGGCGTCACGCCTCACCTCGATCGACACGGCGACCATCAACCCGCACACCCTCGCCGTGCTGCAGCTGAAGGCGCTGCAGGACATCGCCGCCTCCGACAACGCCAAGGTGGTCGTGCCCTACGAGGCGACCAGCCTGATGGGCGCGGCCGAGGTGCTCCTCTCGACGCTGCGCAACGAGGACATGAGCGACGCCAGCACCAACGGCGCCACGCCGCCGGTCGCCACGCCGGCGCGGCCACCCAACAGGGAGCTCCCGCCCCAGCAGTCCTAGGGGCCGGAGCGTCCGCTCTCGGGTCGGCCCGCGGTGACACCTCGGGGTTAGGGGCGGCTGGTGATCGGCGGGAGCTCGTACCCTCCGTCGAAACGGAGTCGGAGGGCTCGTACATTCGCAAAATGGGTCGGAAGTCGGCGTCGGGAGTCGGCAGCCAGTTGGCCCGAGCCTCTGGACTCTCCGGCTCATCCCTTTGCAGGCAGATGCTCAGCGAGCCGTCGTCGGTGTGGAGACCGGGCGTCCGGTCTCCGATGGAGTAGCGGCCGCTGGGATTCGCAACGAGGAAGAAGTCCGGCGTGTCGTACATGGTCAGCGACCAGAACGCGTTCACGGGTGGGGTCTTCTCGAAGCGCAGACGTAGCGGGCCACCATTGAGCTGACGTCCGTCGGAGCGAAGACACCCCTTGGGGAATGCCCAGCGATCGTTTTCGGGCCTACGTCGAGAACATCCAAGCGGCCTGGGGCTCAGGAGCGGTCACCGCGACCCTGGCGCCGAGCATGGTGCAAGGCGAGGCGGCTCGCCCACGCTGGGGACGATCCGAACGCTTTCGGCAACCCCCGATTGCGCCGCCACTCCGCGTGCCTTCATGGAGAGTGACGTGACGAGAATCTTGCCCGCGCTACAGGCGCCCGCCCTCCTGATCAGCCGTACAGGTGACCGCCACGTCCGAGATCCGCACGGGCGCCACCTCGCCAGCCAGATTCCCGACGCCACGTTCATCGAGCTGCCGGGAGAAGACGACTTCTTTCTCGCGGGGCGAGCGGAGGAGATCCTCGACACGGCACAGGAGTTCATGACGGGCACCCGACCTGATCCGGTGTTGGACCGTGTCTTGGCGACCGTCCTCTTCACCCACATAGTCGGTTCGACCGCGACCGCAGTCGAACTGGGCGATCAGCGCTGGAATCAACTCCTGACCATGCATCATGAGGCGGTGCGCCAGGAGTTGGAGCGCTACCGGAGGCGGGAGGTCGATACGGCGGGAGACGGGATTCTCGCGCTCTTCGACCGCCCTGCACGAGCGGCTCTATGTGCGCTGGCGATTCGCGACCGGCTCCAAGGGCCCGGAATCGACATCCGAGCTGGGCTCCTTGCCGGGGAGATCGTCATGGTCGAGGACGATGCGCGCGGGATCGCCGTCCACATTGGCGCACGTGGCGCTGCGTTGGCTGGGCGAGGTGAGGTCCTGGCCTCGCGCACGGTGGTCGATCCGGTCGCGGGATCCGGCCTCCGGTTTCGAGACAGGGGTGACCACGAGCTCAAGGGTGTCCCGGGGGTGTGGAAGATGTTCGCCGTCGACGCTTGACCGTCCACGGCGAGCGGCGGTGCCAAGAGAGCATCCCCTTTGGACGTGCCTGGGACCATCGCCAGGTCGCGAGGTCGATGACCTCGTCGGGCTCGGTGGTGCCTGAGGCAACGTCTCAGCCGCCCCGCTGAGCATTGCCGGACGCTGGGGGATATCCTGCTTGCCCTGAGTTGTCCAAGAGTTGTGCGGAGTTGAGTCCGACCGGCTCTATGGAGTGTCGGCCGTGAGTCGTCACAATCATCAGTGGGCAGGATGACGGGGAGTCGCGAGTATCAGTGCAACCGGCCGTGCAAAGGAAGCGACGCCGGCCTGCCCACGCGCGCGCACGCCGCCGGCCCGCACATGCACACGTTCGGCCCGTTCCGCCTCGGAGGCTAGGCAGACTGATCGGTGTTGCACTGGCCATGGCCCTGCTCGGGACCGGTGTGTGGCTAGGGATAGAACTCGTCTCGTATCCGACGGCTGCGTATACCGCCGGGCAACGACTTTCATATACAGCCGGGCAACGGACTCGGGCCAGCCCACCGTCGCCGTGGTCGGTGACTCCATCACAGAACTCAGCCAGCAATCGATCGAGGCGTCCTTGACGCAGGCGGGCTATCACCCCATGGTTCAGGCGGTGATCGGCATCGAGATGGCGCAGGCCGTGCCGTCGATCGACCAACTCGCCCAGCAGGACCCGAACGACTGGATAATCGAGCTCGGTACCAACGATGCGGGTCGCAATAATCAGTTGTGGGAGTTGCCGTTTCTCGCCATATGGCACCAAGTCCGGTCGTCTGGATGTGTGATCTATGTCTCGGTTTCGCAGCGCGCTGGCCCGATCGCAACGCAGATCAACGCGTCCCTCGCGGGACTTGCCCGTGCGCACGCCAACGTTCACATCTTGGATTGGGGCAGTCTCGAGTACCTCAACCCGGCGTGGCTAGAACCGGACTTGATCCATCCCACCCCCGCTGGACAAGCCGAGCTCGCCGCCCTCGAGACCCAGGAGATCCGGCATTCCTGCTGAAAGGCCCACGATCGAGATGTCCATGAGTGCCGGGGGCCGTGCAAGTGCTGCTGACCGAAACCCCCGACGGCCCGGGGGAACCAGAGACAGTCCGAGTTGTCCTGGAGTTGTGCGTGTTCTGTCCGACCGGCTCTATGTGCCGTCGGGCCGGATTGTCACAATCGTCGGTGGGCTGGCGAGTTGATTGGGGCCGGGCAATGGGGCCTGGCCCCAATCATCTCCGGACCGAACGACGAAGCGACGGATTGACCCGTCGGCGACGGCTCACTGAGGATTGGCGCAGCCCCGTCAGATCTTCCAGAGGGTCAGCGCACACCCGCCACTCCCCACCAGCGTTCACGGTGCCCACATCTCCTGGATCATGGGGTGGGGCCGGTCTGTGATCGAGCGGATCACCTGGCGGAGCACACACCTATCGCCGAGAACTCGTGTCTTCAAAGTGCCGTTTCGCAACGTGCTCGGCCTTGTGCTTGGATGGGTAAGGACCCCGGAGCTCCCGCGCTCGATCAGGTTGGCCGTCGACCGGTCCATCGGTGTCACCGCATTGCTCACAGAAGACCTCCCACTGGTGGGGGTCCTCGGCGGAGGCCACCCAGTCACCAGAGGCGTTCCTGGTCCAACCGGTCCGCATGGGGCGCGCGTACGGATAGTGGCCACTGAGCGGTTGCTGTCCTGAATCGTCGGCTGGCGGACGACCCCACCACCACGAAGGGGGAAATGCACTCAGTGCATTGATGTCGCTCATGCGATTCGCCTCAACTCGTTTCCACCTGAGCCTATGACGACGAGGGACTCGGTGGCGTCCCCAGGCCGCCAAAGGTGTGATCGGGGGCGACCGTTCGCATCGTGCTCGCCGTGACCTCCGCCATGCTGAGCGGCGCAGTCGGGCGCGCCGTCTCGGTCGAGGACGACTTCTCCTGGGGGGTGCCCGACTCCGCCGTCGTGGCCTCCCGACGCCGCCACGGCGAAGCGGCCCGGTGCGCGCCGCCATCCCTTCCCGTGACCTGGCCTGTCCTGCCCTCGCCGAGGCGGATGCGCCTGGGCCGCAAACGGGGCGACCGTTCCCCCGCGTGCTCGCCACGATCGCCTCCGCCACGCTGAGCGGCGCCATCGGGCGCGCCGTCTCGGTCGAGGTCCACGTCTCCAACGGCCTGCCCGGCTTCACCATCGTTGGCCTGCCCGATGCCGCGGTACGCGAGGCGCGAGACCGGGTGCGGGCCGCCATCCTGTCCAGCGGCCTGCCCTGGCCGATGCGAAGAATCACCGCCAACTTGGCGCCCTCGGGTGTGCGCAAGGGCGGTGCCGGTCTCGACCTCCCGATCGCAGTCGGGCTCTTGGTCGCGACGGGCGAGCTCAGCCCCGCCTGTGTCGAAGGCGTTGCATTCTGCGGTGAGCTCGGGCTCAACGGCTCGCTCCGCCACGTCCCCGGCATGATCGCCCTGGCCGACGCCACGGCGCCCTTCACCCTGGTGGTGCCCCTGTGCGACGTGCGGGAGGCCACGCTCGTGCGTGGGGATGCCGTCCACGGTGCGGCGACTCTCGCCGAGCTCACCCGGGTGCTGCGCGGGCAGGCGCCGTGGCCGGACGCGCCCGCACCCGCTGCCGAGGCACGAGGTCCGGACCAGCCCGACCTGGCTGACGTGCGCGGCCAGGCGGTCGGTCGCCGTGCGCTCGAGGTTGCCGCGGCCGGCCGCCACCACCTGCTCATGATCGGGCCGCCGGGGTCGGGCAAGACCATGTTGGCCGAGCGCCTGGCCGGGCTCCTCCCGCCCCTCACCCTCCAAGAGGCGCTCACGGTGACCCGCATCCATTCGGCGGCCAGCTGCGCCGTGCCCGACGGCACACTGCTCAGCCGTCCGCCCTTCCGCGCCCCGCACCACCAGTCCTCCCTCGTTTCGCTGGTTGGCGGCGGCAGTTGGTCGCTCCGTCCCGGGGAGGTGAGCCTGGCCACCCATGGCGTCCTCTTCCTCGACGAGCTCGGCGAGTTCCCCGTGGCCGCCCTCGAGGCGCTGCGGCAACCGCTCGAGGAAGGGGCGATCCGGGTCAGTCGCGCCGGCGGAACCACCACTTTCCCGGCCGCCTTCCTCCTCGTCGCTGCGATGAACCCCTGCCCGTGCGGTGAGGGGGTGTTCCCGGGCGCGTGCACGTGCACCGAGGTCGCCCGCGCTCGCTACCGGCGCCGCATCTCGGCGCCACTGCTGGACCGATTCGACCTCGTCGTCCCGCTGAGCCGGCCGGACCCCGACGATCTTCTCTCGGGCGTGGCAGGCGAGGCTTCGGCGGCTGTCGCCGCCCGTGTCACGGCAGCCCGGGCCCGGGCGGGGCAAACGGACGGGCCGCAGCTGGCGCCCGACGCGGAGGACCTCCTCGCCGCCAAGCTTCGTTCCGGCGGCCTCAGCGCCCGCGGGCTGCGCAAGGTGGCGCAGGTCGCGGAACGGTGGCCGCCCTGGCGGGGGAGGACGTCGTCACGTTCGCGCACGTGTCCGAGGCCCTTTCGCTGCGGGCAGGACGAGCAACGGTGGTCGCGTGAGCCGGCGCCGGCCGAACCTGCCCGAAGAGGCGTATGCGGTTGCGCTCGCCGCGGCGCCGTCGATCGGCCCGGCCAGCTTGCGCCGCCGCCTGGCGTCGGGCCCGCCCTCGGCGGCCTGGCGGCGCGCCTGCGGCGCGTCCGGTGCGTCCGTCCACGACGTCGCCGGCCTGTGGCGGCGCCACACTGACCTCGGGATCGGCGTGGTCATAGCCGGGCACCCGGCGTATCCGGCGCGGTTGGCCGGGGATCCGCAAAGGCCCGCGCTGCTGTTCTGCCTCGGCGACCCGACCACGCTCAACGGGGCGCCGACGGTGGCACTGGTCGGCACACGTGCGCCCACCCGCTACGGCATCGGGGTCGCGGCCCAGCTCGCCGCCGACCTGTCGGCCGCCGGCGTCAGCGTCGTGTCGGGCCTGGCGCTGGGCATCGATGGCGCAGCACACGAGGGGGCCTGCGGGGCGGGGGCACCGCCCATCGCGGTGGTCGCAGGCGGGCTCGACGACCCCTATCCGCGGCGCCACGCCCGGCTATGGGAGAGGGTGGCCGCGCTGGGGGCCATCGTGTCGGAGTCTCCGGCCGGCGTGCGCACCGAGAAATGGCGCTTCCCTGTGCGCAACCGCTTGCTCGCAGCCATGAGCGACGTGGTGGTCGTCGTGGAGAGCCGGCATCATGGGGGCTCCCGCCACACCGTCGACGCGGCGGTGGCACGTGGCATCCCGGTCGGTGCCGTCCCCGGTTCCATCCGCAGCCCCACCAGCGAGGGCACCAACGCACTCCTCGCCGACGGCGCCTTCCCGGTGTGCTCGGCGGGCGACATCCTCGTCGCGCTCTCCTTGGCGGGTGCGTCCGTCCCGGCGCCTGAGCCCGGGCGCGCCCGGGCGACGTCGACCCACGCACCTGGGACGAAGAAGCCCGCGTCGGCAGATGACGGCCGCGTCTACGACGCCCTGTCTCCGGACCCCACTTCCCTTGACGAGTTGGCTCGGGCGGCCGGCCTCGACCTCCCCGCCCTGTGCGGCGCACTGGAACGGCTCGCCCAGGCCGGTCTGGCCCGCGACGTCGGGGGCTGGTGGGAGCGGACCTGAGTTGCCCCCCTCTCGTGGTGACGGTGCTCCGTATGCTGCGCAGATGGCGCAGATGGCGCACATGGCGCAGATGGGCGGTGCAGCCGATGAGTGAGGCGTCGCCGGGCCTCACCGAGCTGTTGGCCGACGCCGAGAGTCGCACGCCCTGGGTGCCCGACGACACGAAGTCCGGCGCCCGCTTCGAGCGGGTGGTCATCGGCGGTGAACGCTTCGTCCTGAAGTACCAGGATCCGCGGGACGACTGGCTCCTCCGGGCCTCCGGTGATCCGGGTCGTTCCTACGTGCGCCTGTGGGAAAGCGGGATTCTCGACCGTCTCCCACCCGTCATCGACCACGCCGTGGTCGCGGCGGCCTTCGACGGGACCGTCGGGATGGTGTTGTTGCGCGACGTCAGCGACGCCCTTCTCCAACCGGACGCGCCGTTCACACCTGCGCAGCACGCCCGGTTCATCGACCACATGGCCGCGCTGCATGCCACCTTCTGGGGGTGGCGTGACGACGTGGGTCTCACGCCTCGAGAGCGGCGCTATCTGATGTTCTCGCCCGGCGTGGCCGCCGCCGAGGCCGCGGGCGGGAACGCCGGAACCGTGCCGCAGGCGATGGCCGAGGGATGGCAGCGCCTGCCCCAGGTGTCACCCGCGATGGCCGATGTGGTCATGCCCCTCCTCGCCGATCCCCGCCCACTTGTTGCTGGACTGGCGCGCCTGCCCCGCACCCTCGTTCACGGGGACTGGAAGGCGGCCAATCTGGGCAGCCATCCAGACGGACGGACGGTGCTGCTCGATTTCGGCGAGGCGCCGGGCGAGGCATCGCCCCTGGCGGACCTGTCCTGGTACCTGGCCCTCAACGCCGCCCTGTTGCCTGAGCCCAAGGACGCCGTGCTCGAGTCGTACCGTCGCTCCTTGGAGGGCTGTGGGGTGTCCACCACAGATTGGTGGAGGACGCGGTCACCCTCGAGCTCCTCGGCTGCATGCTCCAGTTCGGATGGGAGAAGGCGTTCGGAGGAGCGGGAGACGAGCTCTCGTGGTGGGAGGAGTGGGTGCGGCGCGGGACGTGTTGCCTGGAGCGGCTCTGGAAGTCCACCTGACCAGGCGGTTCCCCTCGGCTCGCCGGGCAGTCACGCCGGGGGCGCTGCGTCTCCCCCGGCCCGCCGGGGCTCGGAACCGCCGGTGCGCACGGGTCCGTGGCGCCCCCGGCCGCTGCCGGGTGCGGTGTGACACCGGTACCGACCCCCAGGCGTCCTAGTCTGCGACGGCGTGAAAGGACGGTTCCTCCTGGCAGACGACGTGGAGGGGCTGCGGGCCCAAGCCGTCCGGGCCGAGGCGGAAGGAGCCGGCATCGTCTTTCTGAGCGAGGGGCCGCTGGGGGACCCCATCGTGCTGGCGGCCGGACTGAGCCCATCGGTGCCCAGGGTGTCGTTGGGCGTGCGGCTCTCCCTGTCCGGGGACGGGCGCCACCCCGCCGTGCTCGCCCGCGAGGTCACCAGCCTCGATCTCGTGTCCGGGGGCCGGAGCGTGCTCTGTTTCACCTCTCCGTTCGGCGAGCGGCTCGTCGAGGCCATCGCCTTGTGCCGGGTCATGTGGCGTGAGGGTGAGGCCGACAGCGAAGGCCCACACTTCCCGGTGCAGTCCGCCGTCAACCTGCCGCGTCCGGCGGGACCGCAGAGCCCCCTGATCGCACTGGACCTCACCGGGGACGAGGAGCTCCCGGCGTCGCTCGCCGGCGCGGCCGACCTGCTCGTTCGCTCGACGGACGACGCCACCGTGTGTCGCGTGGAACGCCCGTGACGGACACCACGCTCGTCCACGAGCTTCCGGAGACGGAGGCGCGGCGGACCGCCGTCACCGGTCACCACCTGCCGGCACTCAACGGGCTGCGGGCGGTGGCGGTCATAGGTGTGGTGGCGTACCACCTCCAGCTCGGCTGGGCGTCGGGCGGCTACCTCGGGGTCGACCTGTTCTTCGTGCTGTCGGGCTTCCTCATCACCACTCTGTTGCTCGAGGAGTGGGTGAGCTCAGGGCGCATCGATCTGGCCGCCTTCTGGGGTCGCCGGGCCAGGCGGTTGCTGCCGGCTCTCTTCCTCGTCGTCGGTGCGCTGGCCCTCTACCTGATCCTCAACGCCCAATTCGGGGCTCCGGGTGCAAACGGTCTCGTCGACCTCTCGGACCTGCGCGGCGATGCGATCTCGACGCTGCTCTACGTGAACAACTGGCACTCGATATTCACGCACCAGTCCTACTTCGCCCAGTTCTCGGCCCCATCACCGTTGCAGCACTCGTGGTCGCTGGCGATCGAGGAGCAGTTCTACCTCGTCTGGCCCCTCGTGCTGCTGCTCCTCGTACGCTTTGCCCGCCTCGCCTGGCGGCGGACCGGCGTGATGCTGACGGTCACCCTCGGCGTCCTGTCGTCGATCCTCATGGCCGTGCTGTTCCACCCGGGGTCGGATCCCACCCGCGTCTACTACGGGACGGACACCCGGCTCTTCGACCTGATGGCCGGCGCGACCGTGGCCTTCGTCGCCGCGTCGCGCCCGCAGCCGAACCTGCGGGTGCGTCGCTCCCTCCATATGGCGGCCCCGTTGTCGGCGCTGGCCCTCGGCGTGTTCTGGGTCGTCGCCGGCACGCCTGCGGGCCTGCCCAAGAACTTCATGTTCGAGGGCGGCTTCCTCCTCTGCGCCGGGCTCGCCGCCCTCGTCGTCGCCGACGCCCGCCTGACCGATCCGGGCCGGTTCTCCCGTGCCCTCGCCTGGGGGCCGCTGCACTTCATCGGGACCATCTCGTACGGCATCTACCTGTGGCACTGGCCCGTGATCGTCTACCTCAACGGGTCACGGACCGGCCTCTCCGGTCTTCCCCTCGACCTGGCTCGCATCGCAGTGACGCTGGGCGTCTCCACGGCGAGCTACTACCTGGTCGAGCGTCCGATCCGTCTGGCCCACGCGCGGGGCTGGGTCCGCTGGTGGGGTGCGCCGCTGGCCGGCGTCGTGACCGCCGTGCTCATCGTGGTCGCCACCATCCCGGCCGTCGCCGACCCGTCCCGCGTGGTCGGCACCACGCACCTGGCCACCGGCACCGGACAGGCCGTGCCCGGGTCGGGCGGTTATGAGGGCCAGCTGCCGATCCGGCTGGCCACGAAGCCGTCGTCCACCGACCCCTTGCGCGTCATGGTCCTCGGGGACTCGGTCATGCACGACGCCTCCTACGGCATCACCGCCGCGCTGCAGGCGACCGGCGAGGCCACCGTCGCCACCCGGACCATCGACGGGTTCGGGCTGACGACGGCGACGAACTGGCCCACGTCGATCCCCAACCTCATCCGCCAGACCAGGGCCCAGCTCATCGTGGCCTCGTGGAGCTGGGACCAGTACGGCCCGACCACGCCCAACGCGCTGCACCAGCCGGTCCGCTACACGAGGCTCCTGCGCAGTGCCGTCGCCACCATGCTGGCGCCGGGGAACGGCGTGGAAGGGGTGATCTTCACGGAGTTCCCCCAGTCGGGCGCCATTCCCGCTTCGAACCCGGCCGGCCAGAACGCGTACAACAAGGAGCGCTGGGACGGCGTCGTGGCCTGGAACGCCATCGCCAAGAAGATGGCCGCCTACTTCCCGGGCCGGGTGATGTACTTCCCACTGGCCGGCTCCATCATGCTGAACGGCAAGGTCTCGGCCTGGCTGCCGCCCGAGGGCGACCCCCACGCTCCGGGCGACCAGTGGATCCGGGTGCGCAAGCTCGACAACGTCCACCTGTGTCCCGAGGGCAGCGCGCGCTACGCCGACGCGCTCCTGGCCGACATGACAGCGGTCCTCGGGCTCGCCCCCGCGGTCGGCGACTGGTCGCAGGGGCCGTGGACGCGGGATCCCAACTTCAACAACCCCCCGGGCGCCTGCCCCGACGACCACCCCCCGGGCGGCTGATCGCCGATCGCCGGCAACCTTCGGCTGGACGCAGTAGGGCGACGCGGAGCTGATGGTGCTCTGGCCGGTCGCGGACGACCTCACGCCGCTCCAGTTGCTCCCGATGTTGGCGATCACCTCGAACCGGTAGTTGGTGCCGCTCGTGAGCGTGCCGCTCGTCCACCGGGAGGTCGTCGCGGCCGCGATGGAGGTGTAGGTCCCCGTCGCCGTGGCGGTGGAGTCGTAGATCGTGTACCCCGTGGCGTGGCTGACCGCGGTCCCGGTGACCGTGATCGTCTTGGCGCTGGTCGGGGCGGCACACGTGGCGGCCGGGCTGGCCGGCGCAGCGGGGAGACCCTGGGCGTGCGCCGCTGCCTCCCGTGGCCTCGTGCACCACCCACCGAGGAGCGTACCGAGACGCATCTCGGGTCAACTCTGGTCGTGCGGAACACCCGCAACGGCTCGCGTCAATCGGGCGAACTCGGCTATGGCCGCCGACCTGCTGTGCACCCCTAACTTGCGATAGGCATTCGCCAGGTGTGACTCCACGGTCCTCACGGAAAGAGTCAGGCGGTGCGCTATTTGGGAGGCGGTTGCCGTCTCTTCTAGAAGCTCGAGAATCTCCACTTCTCGACTCGTCAAGCTCGCAAGAAGCTTACTGGCCGTATTGGCATGGGCTGCGAACTCCCGCTCGAGCATTTTACGATTCGTGATGTCTTCGAGAACCCAGAGGCAGTGCATCGGTACGCCGGTCTCGTCCTGGATCACCGACGCGGTGACGCTGGTGACAACGTCCTCCTGGTTGCTCGATTCGAGCCGAATCTCGGTCTTGTGGGTCGTCGCGGGCTGCTCGACAAGCTGGAGGCCAACGGCCCGGACTCGCTCGAGGTCATTGGTGTGAACGAACGAGGGAAATGCCGAACCGATGACCCCATCTGACGGCCGGCCCGCAAGAAGGCAGAAGACGTCGTTGACATCGATGATCCTGTGTTCGAAGTCCGTGAGAACGATCCCGAGGGGGCCTTGATTGAAGACTCGGCGGAAACGCTGCTCGCTTTGGTGCAACTCTCTTTCGGCGGCCACCTGCTCCGTGATGTCGTGAGCCGAGACAACGAAGCCACCGACGGTTGGATCGTCCAGCAGATTGACAAATGTGAACTCGAAGGGTACCGGCCCCCCGGTCTCATGGCGCGTGAGCCGAATCCGCACCCGCAGGGGGTTCGAGGCCGTGGCGCCCTGCGAGGCCGTGTAGAGCGAGCTGAGGAAGATGGGTTGATCCTCTTCGACGACGAATCCGACGAGCTGTCGACCTTCGATCACCTCTGGGTCGTGTCCGAGGATCCGGCTGAGTGCCCCCGAGGCGGAATCCACAACGCCTGACTGGGATAGCAGGATCGTCATGTCGGGAGAGTTCTGAACGACGGTCCTGAACGTCGCATCTCTGTTCGCGCCACCTCAAAGCGCCGTCTCTCGGTCAGGTCCCTCATGCAGAACAACACAGCATGTGGTTCGTTCGACCAGCCGATGGGAGTTCCGACCACCTCGAGAAGGCGCCAACCCGAAGGAGTCCTCGCCCGCACCTCGATGAGGGTTCCGACGTCCTTGCGCTGGACACTCTCGAAGGAACGAAGCACAAGTTCCAGGTCGTCTGGGTGAACGAGCTCGAGGGCTGGAAACCCGATTGAGTCGCGCAACGATCGGCCGAAGAGTCGCTCGGCCGCCTTGTTTCCCCACTGGACGTGGCCCGACCCGTTGAGGACGAGCACGCAGTCCGGTAGCTCGATTAGAAGCTCGGTCGTGTCCACTTTGGCAACCTCGGCACCCACCATGGCTACTCGTGATTGTGACACTTGCGGGGCCCCGCGTCGGTCGCGGATTACGTAGGAATTTTCAGTAGGTACGGATGAGAAACCCGTAGGGCGCGACGTCAAGGGCTCCTCCAAGACAGCCGATTCCCTTGGTCAAGAGTCGTTGAGGAGGTTCTGAAGTGCCGATCCGCAGGCCAGCGTCAGGTCGACGCCGAATCACAATTATTGCTCGCGACCCTGCTCAGCCTTTCGGGGATCGTCGGGCTTGCCGCCGCCCCTGCGTCGGCTGCCACGCTGACCAAGATGAGTTGGACCGTCAACAACTCGCAGACCGGCAAGACGGGAGTGGCGTACTCCTGGGCGTTCACCACGGCAACCGCGGGGACGCTCACGGCAGTCACTCTGACCGTTCCGACGGGCACGGCCGGAACTCCGGCCGTGGGCACCGTCTATGGCCTCGGTGCCGGCACCGTTGCCCTGGCCGGTACGACCATCACCTACACGATCACGACTCCCGCCGCAATCGCCGCGAACATCCCTATCTACTTGTCGTTCACCGGGCTCACCAACACCACGACGGCCAACTCCTACACATCGCTCATCACGACCCAGAAGTCGGGTCCGTCCACCGTCGATACCGGTACCACAGGCAGCGTCACCTTCGGCTCATCCTCGACCACGGCATCGGTCACGGTCGGCCAGACCCTCACGTTCACGAACAACCTGCCGGCATTCTCGATGTCAGTCGACCCGACCATGTTGAACAACACCCAGAGCCAAGCCGTCGTCTTGACCGTGCAGACCAACGCCGCCAGCGGTTACACGCTGGCCGCCTCCGACACGGGTTTGTCCCGGTCGGCGCCTGCGTTCACGATCCCCGCGGTCAGTTCCGGCCCCACCGTTGGCGTCTCGACCTTCCCGACAAGCGGTTGGGGAACGAGCGCGACGCTCACCACCGGAGGCACCGACGGGGCGGCGCTCGCCTCGGGACTCTCGGGTGGCAAGTTCGTCGGCTATCCGGGTGCCCCGGCCAACTTCCTCACTGCGACCGGTCCCACCGGGGCGACACCGGACACGTTGACCCTGACGAACCAGGTTGCGATCGACTACACGGTGCCTGACGGCAGTTACACCGACACCATCACGTACGTCGTGACGCCCAGCTTCTAGGTTCTCGGGATCATGCGCAGCCCCCGTCGGACGACTCCGCGGAGGGTCACGCCCCTGGCCACTCTTGCCGTGAGCGCACTGCTCATCGGGCTCTTGGTGCCCGTGGTTCTGTCCTCGCCCGCTGACGCGGCGACGGGCCCCTCGGCGGACTTGTTCGTCACGTCCCCGCCCGACCCCATCCCAGCAACCCCCGGCACGGTGGCCGCAACGACACTGACCGTCGGCAACATCGGGACCACGCCCCTCGACGTCCGGATCACCAATCAGCAGGTGCAACTCCTCGACAACGGCCAGACGCGGTTCCTCGAGGAACCCGATCCCCGGTTCGCCGGCCGGATTGGCATCGCCCCCAATGCCCTCACCCTCGCTCCTCGTTCCGAGCAGAAGGTGAGCATCTCGGTGACCATGCCGAATACGGTTCCTCCTGACGACTACTTCCTCGGTTTCCTCGTGAGCCCGGTCATCAACTCTTCGTCAGTGGCAGCTGTCAACGACATTGGAGGCTTGGTCGTTCTCAACGTCCCGGGACCTCGCAATCGGAAGCTGACAGCAGCCTATGTGGGTCCGTCGTGGCTGAACCTGTCGTTGTCCAGCTCGGCATCCGGCGTCGTCCGCGTGAAGAGCGTGGGGCGCTCGACGGCTCAGTTCAGCACGACCATGGAGATGAATGGCTGGCCTACGCCGAGGGTCAGCTACCTCACCAAACCACTCCAGCTCCTTCCGCCCGGCTTGAGCCAGGACATCCCGGTACACGCGTCGACGTGGCTCGGGATCGGCTGGTACAGCTTCCACACAACGCTCGTCTACAACCTGACCGACCGCACCACGGGGGAGGTGGCGATCTCCCGTACCGTGGTCATTGTCAATCCGCTCTGGTTCCTCGTGATCCCTGCGGTTTTCCTGTTCTGGATATGGCGTAGAAGGAGGCGTCGTCAGCCTCGACCTCGGCCGCGACACGGTGTCAAGCGCTCTGAATCGTCGGGTCCGAAGCACAAGCCGCGATCGCCGGTCTTGGTGAATTCGTAGAGCGAGTCGCACACGGATCATCCGCAGCACGGCCTCAATCAGAGGCGCCTTCAGTTGACTCTTGACCAAGCGCTGAGCGGTCGGCTTCGCCATGACGTGGTCCGAAAACCGGGCGAGCATCCGTTCTCACGTCAGTTTCGTACCCTCGGACGGCGCTTTGGGGGTCTCCAGGCCGCTGGTGGGCGGGGACGTGGCCCCGCCCCGGCGGCATCGAACCGCGGCCGGCGGGGTGGGCAGCGGCGGGCCGGTGGGGGTGGGGAGTTTTGGACCTGTCCCGACGGCCCGCCTCACCGGTCGCGCGTGGGACGTGCCTTCGTGTCGCCGATCACCGTCCAGAGCCGCGGGCCGACCGGGGAGGCCGCCCTCGTGTCGCTCGACGGGCGCTGATCGCGGCGTACGGGGCGTACGGGGCGTACGGTCGCCGGTCCTAAGCTGGCTCTCGTGACCAGCACCCGCATCGAAAGCGACAGCATGGGGGAGATCGAGGTTCCCGCCGACCGGTACTGGGGGGCGCAGACGCAGCGCTCGCTGCACCACTTCGACATCGGCACCGAGACCATGCCCAAGCCGCTGATCCGGGCCTTCGGCCTTCTCAAGGGCGCGTCCGCCTCGGTGAACCGCGACCTCGGCAAGCTCGATGGCGCGCTGGCCGACCTGATCGAGCAGGCAGCGGGCGAGGTGGCCAAGGGTGCGCTCGACGACCAGTTCCCGCTGCACGTCTGGCAGACGGGCAGCGGCACGCAGACCAACATGAACGCCAACGAGGTCATCTCCAACCGGGCCATCGAGCTCGCCGGCGGGGTCATGGGCTCCAAGAAGCCGATCCACCCCAACGACCACGTCAACATGTCCCAGTCGTCCAACGACACGTTCCCGACCGCCATGCACATCGCCGCCGTGGAGGAGATCGTGCATCGGTTGCTCCCATCGGTCGCCGCGCTGCGGGACGCGCTCTTGGACAAGGAGATCGAGTACGCCGGCGTCACCAAAATCGGGCGCACGCACCTGATGGACGCCGTGCCCGCTCACGCTCGGCCAGGAGCTCTCCGGATACGTCGCGCAGCTGACGGCGGACATCGACCGGATCGAGCGCACCCTGCCGGGCCTCTACGAGCTGGCCGCCGGGGGCAGCGCCGTGGGCACCGGGCTCAACACGCACCCCGAGTTCGGCGTGCGGGTGGCGAAGGCGATCGCGGCAGCAACGGGGCTCCCCTTCGTGACCGCCCCCAACAAGTTCGCCGCGCTGGCCGCCCACGACGCGCTCGTGTTCACCCACGGGGCCGTCAAGACCCTGGCCGTGTCGCTCATGAAGATCGCCGACGACCTGCGCTGGCTGGGCTCGGGCCCGCGCAGCGGGCTCGGTGAGCTGGTCCTCCCCGAGAACGAGCCGGGCTCCTCCATCATGCCGGGCAAGGTCAACCCCACCCAGAGCGAGGCCATGATCATGGTGGGGATCCAGGTGATCGGCAACGACGTGGCGGTGACCACGGCCGGCAGCAGGGGCAACCTCGAGCTCAACGTGTGCAAGCCGGTGATCGCCTACAACGTCATGCAGTCCATCGAGCTGCTGACCGACGCCTGCCGGACCTTCCGCGAGTTCTGCGTGGAGGGGCTCACGCCCGACCTCCCGCAGATGCAGCGCCACCTCACCAACTCGCTGATGCTGGTGACCGCGCTGGCGCCCAGCATCGGCTACGACAGGGCCGCCGAGGTGGCCAAGAAGGCGCACAAGGACGGCACGACGCTCAAGGAGGCGGCGCTGGCCCTGGGCTACCTCACCGAGGAGGAGTTCGACGCTGCGGTGCGCCCCGAGGACATGACGCACCCATGAGCGAGGCCGTCCTGACCCAGGCCGACGTCGACGCCGCGCTCGACGAGCAGCGCCTGAACTGGTCCCGCGAGGGCGACGTCCTCGTGACGACGGTCAAGCTGCACGACTTCGCCGCCGCCCTCCAGTTCGTCAATGCGGTCGGTGCCGCCGCCGAGGCGGCCAACCATCATCCCGACATCGACATCCGCTGGAACACGGTGCGCCTGGCCCTCACCACGCACGACTCGGGCGGCGTCACGCTGCTCGACCTGGCGCTCGCCGGCGCCATCGACCGCATGCGTCCCGACGTCCGCGTCCGGGACGACGAGGGCGGGGGCGAGTAGCTCTCGGGCGCGGTGCCCGGCGACGCCGGCTAACCCGCCGGCTCGAGCAGCCCCGCCCGCAGGCCCTCCACCACGCCGGGTCCCGCCCCCAGCCCGGCGACATAGGCGTCGATCGAGCCGTAGCGCTCCTCGAGGTAGTCGAGCAGCTGCTCCATCTGTTGGGGGTCGGCCGAGAACACCTGGTCGAGGTTCTCGATGGAGTCCCGGCCATCGGGGTACTTCAAGATGAGCTTGGCCCGTAGGCG
Source organism: uncultured Acidimicrobiaceae bacterium (assembly GCA_963774485.1). Taxonomy (GTDB): domain Bacteria; phylum Actinomycetota; class Acidimicrobiia; order Acidimicrobiales; family RAAP-2; genus Bog-473. The sequence goes on along the minus strand of CAVZFG010000011.1, from coordinate 72,541 downwards.
CGCCATGGCCTCGCCACTCAGCGCGTAGTCGGCCACCACGGTGGGCTCGTCCACGCCCAGCAGGGAGAGCACGACGGCCGAGAGCACGCCGGTGCGATCCTTGCCGGCGGTGCAGTGGAAGACGGCCGGGAGGGCGTCAGGGGTGGCCAGGACCTCGAGCGCGGCGCGGATCTGGTGTCCGGCGTCATCCAGAAACTCCTTGTACTGGGAGCCGAGGAATCCGGGGCGGCGCTCGAAGTCCTGCGCGTCCGGCAGCGTCTCCATGAAGGGGAAGTGGTGGAACGTCACCGGGTGCGCGTCGACGTCGAACCGGCCGCGCTCCAGCTCCTCTCCCGAGCGAAGATCGATGACCGTCCGGATGTCGAGGGCCCGGAGTACCGAGAGGTCGGACTCGGTCAGCTCGCCCAGGCCGTCGGCCCTGAAGAGGGTGCGCCAGCGCGTGCGCAGCCCCTCGCCGGCCGCGTAGCCGCCGAGGTCGCGGAAGTTGACCGCCCCCTCGAGGGCGATGACTCGTTCGACCGCCTCGGTCACGTCGGCGCCTCGGTCACGTCGGCCCGTCAGCGCAGAGCGACATCACGAGACCGGCATGTCCCACATGGGGAACCAGCGCGACAGATCCGACTCCACCGGCAGGTCGGCCCCCACCATGGTGCGGATGCGCAGCTCCAGCTCGGTGTCGCGGCGCTCCTTCTGCGCGTCGACGGGAGCGAAGGGGTAGAAGGTGCCGCGCTTGAAGAGGTACACCAGCCGGAAGGGCCGGGCGTCGCCGGGCGCGTCGGGCCCGGGCACGAAGCCGAACACCGAGCACAGCAGCTGGGGCCCCCACCCGTTGTCCTGCAGCGTCGAGTTGGCCATGTGGATCTTGGTCACGAGCTCCTCGAGGTCGGGGTCGTCGAGCAGCAGCCAGCCGTAGTCGAAGGAGTCCTGGGCGTGCCCGAAGCCGTCGCCGACCAGCTCGGAGATCTCCTTCTGGGCGTCGGCGGCGCCCTGGCCGGGCGGCGGCTTCCAGCAGACCCCGGCGTGGCCCGACGACACCAGGCCCCCCGCGCTCTGGAGGGTCAGCGCGGCCGTCGGCAGAGCGAAGAGCGCGTCGAGGTTGGCCCGGACCGGCTTGGTGCGGCCGAGGATGGTGTCGAAGAGGCCCACGGCTGCTTCCCGTTCCCGCCGACCGCCGCCTACCCGCGTCCCGTCACCGTCGCCCGCGGGGGCCGCTCAGCTGGCCTGGCCGAGCTGGCGCTCGAGCGAGTCCAGCTGGGCCAGCCGGCGCTCGAGCGTCGGGTGCGTCCGGAACAGGTTGGCGAAGCCGAAGCCACCGCCGCTCCCCTCCTGGGTGGCCCCGGTGGCCACGGCCGGGGTGAAGAAGAAGGCGTTGAAGGGCTCGGCGGCGCGCAGGTCCTTGGTCGGGATGCGCCCCATGTCGCCGGTGATCTTGACCAGCGCGGAGGCGAGCAAGGAGGGCCGGCCGATCAGCAAGGCGCCCGAGCGGTCGGCCGCCAGCTCGCGGTAGCGGGACAGCGCCATCGTCAGGAGGAAGCTGATGAAGTAGACGACGATCGACACCAGCATGACGATCATCTCGATGAGCACCAACTGGCCGCCGCTGTTGTTGTTGCGGCCGCCGCCGCCGAAGAGGCCCGCGTAGAACATGACCCGGGTGAGCAGCCCCGCCAGCATGCCCAGACCGCTCGCGATCGTCATGACGGCCACGTCGCGGTGGGCCACGTGGGAGATCTCGTGCGAGAGCACCGCCTCGACCTCGGGCTCGTCGAGGCGGCGCAACAGGCCCGTGGTGACGCAGACGACGGCCGCCTTGGGGCTCCGACCGGTGGCGAAGGCGTTGGGCATGTCGGTCGTCGCGATGGCCACCTTGGGCTTCGGCATGTCGGCCAGCGCGCACAGACGGTCGACGACGCCGTGGAGCTGGGGTGCCTGTTCGGGCGTCACCTCCTTGGCGTGCATGGCGTACATGGCGATCTTGGCGCTGAACCAGTACTGGCAGAACAGGAGCCCGACCCCGATGATCAGGATCAGGACCAGGCTGTGGAGCAGGGCGAAGAGGACGCCGATGAACACGGCATAGAGCACGACGAAGAAGAACCCCGTCAGGAGCATCCGGTAGGTCAGACCCCGATCCGGCTTGATGTTGCGTGAGATTGCCATCAGGCGCCCTCTCCTCCAGTCCTCTCCTCCTCGGCGGCCGGCAGCGCGGCCGCGGGACCGGCGCTCGGCACCGTCTCCCGTCCCCAATTCGGCCTTCAAGGCCGCCAGCTCGTTGTCCACCTGTGACGAGTTCGACACCTTGTCGAGCTCCTTCTGGATGTCGTCGACCGGCGTGGTCAGGTCGTCCAGTGCGCCCGAGGCCAACAGTTCGTCGAGGGCGCCCGCGCGAGCCTGCATCGAGGCGATCTTGTCCTGGGCGCGCTGCATGGTGGCGCCGGCGCTGCCCATGGACGTCGAGATGCCCGACACCGCCTCGCCCACCTTGGTCTGCGCCTCGGCCGCCGTGTAGGACGCCTTGAGCGTCTCCTTCTGGGTGCGGAAGCGCTCGATGCGCGTCTGGAGCTCCTGGAGAGGTCGCGACGAGCTTCTGCTCTTGCTCGCTGATCTGGTCGTGCTGGGTCTTGAGGTCGGCCAGCTGCTCGCCGAGCGCGGCCCGCCGGGACAGCGCCTCGCGGGCGAGATCCTCGTTGCCCTGCGCCAGCGCGGCCTTGGCCTGGCCCTGCAGCTTGTCGGCCTGCTTCTGCAACCCCTGGGCCTGCAGCTCGATCCGCTTGCGGGCCGTGGCCACGTCGGCCACCCCCCGCCGGACCTTCTGCAACTGTTCGAGCTGCTTCTCGTAGGAGAGGTCCAGCGTGTCGCGTGGGTCCTCCATCTTGTCGAGGGCCTTGTTCGCCTTGGACCGGAAGATGTCGCGGATCCGACTGAACGTGCCTGCCATGGATTACGAGCATAAGGCCCAGCGGGGGAGGGGTGGCACCGGGCCGGCCTGCGCAGGGCCGCCGCTAAGGTCGGCACGTGCCGGATCGCCTCTGCCTGCTCTGCGTCCACGCGCACCCCGACGACGAGGCCTCCAAGGGCGCGCCGACCGTCGCCCGCTACCACGCCGAGGGGGTCCGGACGGTGCTGGTGTGCTGCACCGGGGGCGAGGAGGGGGACATCTTGAACCCGGCCATGGACACCCCCGAGGTGCGGGCGGACATCGGACGGATCCGGATGGCCGAGCTCAAGGCGGCCACCGACATCATCGGCTACGACGAGACCGTTCTCCTCGGCTACCGGGACTCGGGGATGCCCGACTCGGAGGCCAACACGCGGCCCGACTCCTTCGCCCAGGCACCCCTGGACGAGGCGGTCGGCCGCCTGGTCGCCGTCATCCGTCGGGAGCGTCCTCAGGTCATCGTCACCTACGGCGACAACCAGAACGAGTACCCCCATCCGGACCACCTCCGCGTCCACGAGATCTCCGTCCTGGCCTTCGACTCCGCCGGTGATCCGGGCCGCTTCCCGGAGGCGGGCCCGCCCTACGCCCCGGACAAGCTGTACTACACGGTCTGGTCGGGCGAGCGCTTCCGCCAGATCCACGCCAAGTACGAGGAGCTCGGGCTGGAGTCGCCCTTCGACGAGAAGTGGCTCGCCCGCATGACCGCGCACCGAGCCGTACACGACGACCATCGACGTTGCCGGCTTCACCCAGGTGCGGGGCAAGGCGCTCAAGGCCCACGCCACGCAGGTCGACCCCAACTCGCCGTTCTGGTTCGGCCTCCCACCCGAGGTGATGCGCGACATCCACCCGGTCGACGAGTACCGGCTGGCCCAGAGCCGGATCGGCCCCACCGACGTGACCGAGGACGATCTCTTCGCCGGGGTGCGCTGAGGCCGGATCAGGACGTGGGGCCGAGGAAGCCCCAGTCGATCACCCCGGCGCTCTGGAGCAGCACGAGCGCCACCGCGGTGGCCAGGAGGCCCAGCAGCACGAGGGTGACGACGGTCTTCCAGGTGGCGGCCGACGGGCGCCGGACCCGCCAGCGCCGGGGGTTCCCGATCGGGCCCGGCGCGGTGGCGGTCTCGGTCTCGCGCCCTGCGGGCGCGAGGGTGGCCGCGAAGGCGTCGGCCACCGGCTCCGGCGCGTCTGCCGCGGCGTCCCGGGCGGGACCGTCGCCGGCGGGCCTCGCCGAGGGCGCTTTCGACGGTGCGCCGGCCGTCGCGCGCATGACTGCCTCGAGATCGTCGAGGGTCCAGCCCGGGACCACCAGCGGGGTGGTGGCCCCCTCGCCCCGCAGCGTCAGCAGCACCCCGCCCTGGCGCTCCTCGATCTCCCATTGCGACACCTGGGACCACGACATGTCCGCGGGGGGCCGCCCGGCCCGGCGGATCTCGATGCCCTCGGGCGACAGCTCGATGTCGAAGACGTCGCCGCGGGGGCGACGTTGCCCCGTGTCGATCGAGGCGCCCTGGATCGTGGTGGTCGTCGTCGCGCTCCCCGGCTCTGGCTCAGCCGCCCGCCCGGGCCAACTCGCGCAGGGGCCGGTAGCCGATGAGGGTCGCCCCGGCCTCGTCGAGGGACCGGCGAACCCAGTCCTCCTGGCAGATCATGTGGTGGTCGTCGACCCGCGCCGCCCAGTCCTCGGTGGCCAGCGAGCGCAGCTCGGCGGAGTCGACGGCCGGGTGCACGAGGAACTCGGTCACGCCCGTCTGGAGAGAGCGCAGTTCCTTTTCGAAGATCTGGCGGGAGCCGACGCCGGGAACCAGCCGGAGGTGATCGGTGAAGACGGCCCCGGCCTCGGCCGCCACGGCACGGGCGGGAAAACCCACGTAGCGCTCCATGGACGGGCTCACCATGCGCAGGGGGAGCCCGAAGGCGACCGCCAGCTCCAGGTAGACGTCGAAGAACTCGGGCCGCAGCTGCAGCGTGCCCATGTGGGCGTCGAGGTGGCTGACGTCGAAGCCCCAGAGGATGGCCCGCTCGATCTGGGCCCGGCACTCGCGGCGGACCTCGTCGAGGTCGGCGTGGTCCCACACGTCCTCCATCGTCCGGGGGAAACCCCCGTCGCCGCCGAGCAGCGACGGTGCGTAGGTGATGGGGCCCCAGCGGTACAGCTCGTACTCCGCGTTGAGGGTGAGGTGGACCCCGATGTCCTCGCCCCGGTAGCGGCTGCTCGCCTCCCGTGCCCACGGGCAGGGCACCATGAGCGAGGCCGCGGTGACGGTCCCCGTCGCCAGGCACTCGAAGACGCCCACGTTGGCGGAGTGGCAGGAGCCGAGGTCGTCGGCATTGATGACGACCAGCTTGGCGTCGGCCGGGTAGCCGAGCCGCTGCGCCAGGTTTGGCTCAGCCATCTTCTGTCACTCCTCCGGACACGTCGGCGTCCTGGCCCCGGGCCTCCGACGCGATCTCTTCTTGGAATGCCCCCAGTTTTACCGTCAGCTCCGGGTCGCCCACCGAGAGGATGCGCACGGCGAGCAGGCCGGCGTTGCGGGCACCGTTGACCGCCATGGTCGCCACGGGCACGCCCTTGGGCATCTGCACGATGGACAGCAGGCTGTCGAGGCCGTCGAGGTGCGCCAGGGCCACCGGGACGCCGATGACCGGGAGGGTGGTCACCGAGGCGAGCATCCCGGGCAGGTGGGCGGCGCCCCCCGCACCGGCGATCAGCACCCGCAGGCCCCGGGCCGCCGCCTCCTGGCCGAAGGCGATCATGTCGCGCGGGGTCCGGTGGGCCGAGACCACCCGTACCTCGTACGCCACGCCGAAGCGCTCGAGCATCTCGACGGCCCCCTGCATCACGGGCAGGTCCGACGCGCTGCCCATGACGACGGCCACGACGGGCGCCGCGGGCGTCACCGGGTCACCCCCGGGGGCAGGTCGATGGCGCCGGGCACCGGGGTGCCGAGGGCGACGGCGGCCGACCAGGCCCGGGACCGCGCCACCTCGGCGTCGTCACCGCACACGGTCACGTGGCCCAGTTTGCGCCCCGGCCTCGCTCCCTTGCCGTAGAGGTGGACGTGGGCACCCTCGACGGCAAGGCCCCGGGCCAGCAGCCGGGCCGGGTCGGTGCCGGCGGGGCCGCCGAAGACGTTGACGCTGGCGACCTGGGCGTGCTGGGGGGCGGTCGAGCCGAGCGGCAGGTCGAGCACGGCGCGCAGGTGGTTCTCGAACTGCGAGGTCACGGCGCCTTCGATCGTCCAGTGCCCCGAGTTGTGGGGCCGGGTCGCCACCTCGTTCACGAGCAGCCGGCCGCGCGCCGAGAACAGCTCCACGGCCATGACGCCGACCGCGCCGGCGATCTCGGCCACCTTCTGGCCCAGGGCCGAGGCCACCTCCACCACGTCGGGGGCCAGTCGCCCGGGCACCAGCACCTCCCGGCAGACCCCGTCCACTTGGGCCGTCTCCACCGCCGGCCAGGCTGCCGAGGCTCCCGAGGGGCTGCGGGCGACCATCACGGCCAGCTCGGCGTCGATGGGGACGAGCTCTTCGACGACGAGCCGTCCCGCCACCTGGGCCAGGACGGCGTCTGTCTCGGCCCGGTCGCGCACGGGCCACACGCCCTTGCCGTCATAGCCGCCCCGGGCGGCCTTGAGCACGACCGGCCAGCCGTGGGACTCGGCGAACGCCGCGACCGCCCCGGAGGCGTCCCGGCCGCCGTCCACCACCACGAAGCTCGGCACCGGGACGCCTGCCTCGTCGAGGACCGTCCTCATGCGGGCCTTGTCGACCGCCAGCTCGAGTGCGTCGGCGCCGGGCCGGAAGACGGCCCCACCGGCCGCCAGTGCGGCCACGATGTCCAGGTCGACCTGCTCGTGATCGAACGTGACGACGTCACAGCGCTGGGCGAACGCCCCGAGTTCCTCGAAGACGAAGGGCGACCCCACCACGACCTCGGCGGCGGCCGCGCAGGCGGCGTCGTCGGGGCGTTCGGCCAGCACGGCCATGGAAAGGCCGAGCGCACTGGCCGCCTCGCCCGCCATGCGCGCCAGCTGGCCCGCCCCCACGAACCCGACGTCGTGGGTCGTCAGCTCACTCGCCCCCGTCGGGGGATTCGCCTAGACAGGGGGGCGGACACAACCGCACACTACGCGAGGAGCACCAGGGCCATGACCAAACCGCTGCGCATCGGGAGCCTGATCGACCTCGACAAGCCGTTGCCCGACAGCGTGGCGGTGTTGCAGCGCTACGCGGAAGCCGGGCTCGACCACGCCTTCGCGTCGCAGATCTTCGGGCCCGACGCGCTGACCCTGCTGGCCGCCGCCGGCGCCCAGGTGCCCGGCATCGGCCTCGGCACCGGCGTGGTGCCCGTCCATCCGCGCCACCCGATGGTGCTGGCCCAGCAGGCCCTCACCGTGCAGCTGGCGACGGGTGACCGGCTTCTGCTGGGCATCGGCCTGTCGCACCAGGTGGTGGTGGAGGGCATGTGGGGCATGAGCTTCGACAAGCCGGCCCGCTACATGAAGGAGTACCTGGCGTCGCTCATGCCGCTGCTGCGCGGCGAGACGGTCAGGAGCGCCGGCGAGCGGGTCACCACCAACGCCTTCTCGCCCCTCGACATCACCGGGGTGACGGCGCCTCCGGTCCTGGTCGCCGCCCTGGGTTCCCGCATGCTCAAGCTGGCCGGCAGCGTCGCCGACGGCACCGTCACCTGGATGACCGGCACCCGGACGGTCGGCAGCCACATCGCGCCCACCATCCGAGCCGCCGCCGAGGCGGCGGGGCGCCCGGCGCCGCGTGTGGTGGTGTCGCTGCCGGTCGCGGTGACGACCGACGTCGACGCCGCCCACGACCGGATCAACGGGGAGTTCTCCGTCTACCCGAACCTGCCCTCCTACAAGGCCATGCTGGACAAGGAGGGAGCCGAGGGCGCGGCGGACATCGCCTTCGTCGGGGACGAGGAGGCGGTCGCCGCCTCCATCGCGAGGCTGGCCGAGGCCGGAGCGACCGACTTCGTGGCCTCGATCGTCGGCGACAAGGAGGGGCGCGAGCGCGGCTTCTCGCTGATCAGCGAGATCGCCCGCTCCTAGCTCGGTCGTCGGGTCGCCCGGGCCCGGGCCGGTTCAGCGAGACAGCGTCGTGTACTTGAACTCGTTGAGGTCGGGCTGGGAGTCGATGAGGTCCAGCACGCCCTGAACCGTGCGCCGGGCCAGCGCGCCGTCGCCCTGCGGCCTGCTCATCAACCGCACGAACACGGCGCGGTCGTCCAGCACGAAGGTCGGCACGCCGAAGACCGCCCACTCGGCCACCGCCTGCTCGTGGGCCCGGCGCAGCTCCTGCACCGGCGCCACCGGCACCGGCCTCGGCCACCACCGCGTCGCCCGGCACGCCGGCGCCGTCGAGCACGCGGGCCACCACCTCGGGCACGCGCAGGTCGAGCCCCTCGTCGTGACGGGCGGCGAAGAGGGCGACGTGCGCGTCGAGGAAGCGCTCGGGGTACTGGTCGCGCACGACGATGCCGGCCGCCAGCGCGAGCAGGTCCGGCGCCTTGGTCGGGTCGTCCCACACGGGTGTTCCACCCTCGGGGACGTGGACCTGGCTGAGGGAGAAGGGGAGGAAGGTGACCTCCCAGTCGGCGCCGTCAGCGAGGGCGAGGGCGATGTGCTCGTGGGCGTTGCGGGCAAACGGGCAGCGGTAGTCCCAGGTCACGGCAAAAGGCGTCATAGCTCGTGCAACACGATGTCGCCCCTGCCCATTCCCCCGGCGCCCCGGCGAGGCCGTCCCCGCCGCCGGCGCCGGCGCCCCCAAGGCCCCCGGCGCCCCCGGCTGCCGGGCGTGACGACGTCGACGATGGGGCGCAGGCCCAGCCCGAGCACCGACCCGATCACCGCACCGCCGATGACGTCGGTCGGATGGTGGGCCCGCAGGTGGACGCGGCTGGCGGCGACCGCCACGGCGAATCCGACGTGGGCCGCCGTCTCGGCGTCGGAATCCCCGAGCAGCAGGGCCGTGCAGAAGGCGGCGAGGGTGTGGCCGCTGGGGAAGCTGCTGCTCGTCGGCGTGCGGACGCCGGCGGCGAGATGCTCGTCGGGCCGCTGCCGCTCGACCGACGCCTTGACCACTCGGCTCACGATCAGCGAGGAGCACCCGGCGGCGCCGAGAGCCACGACGGCCCGCCGCCGGTCCGGCCCGCGCCGCCGTGCCTTGAGGCCGGCCAGCGCCACCCAGATGAGGCCGTAGTCGGCCAGGTTGGAGACGACGGCGGCGGCACGATCGATGCCCGGCCGACCCCGGAGAGGTTCGAAGGCGGCGTCGACCGCCTCGTCGAGGGTGCTCACCTGGGGTCGCTCACGCGGCGAAGGCGGGGCAGGACGCCTTGAAGTGGCAGTAGTCGCACAGCGGGCCCACGTTCGGCCGGAAGTCCTCGGCGTCACAGGCCTTGGCAATGGCCCTCCACACGGCGACGGCGCGTTTGCGCTGTCCGAGAATGGTCTGCACGGACGGCACGGCCGAGATGGCGACGGGCTGACGCAGGTACAGGAGCCTGACCTCGGCCGGAGCGCGGCCCAGCACGCTCTCGCAGAGCAGGGCGTAGGTCTGCACCCCGCCCATGCTGCCGCGCTCGAACCGCTCCGGCGGGGGCCCTCCCCGTCTTGTAGTCGACGACGATGAGGCTCCCGTCCGCCGCGAGGTCGAGCCGGTCGATGATGCCGCGCAGGCGCATGCCGTCGACCATCGTCTCGACGCCGAGCTCCATCCCGACCGCACGGGCGCGGTCGGGATCCTCCAACTGGAAGTAGTTGTCGACGAGGATCCGCGCATCGGCCAGGAAGGCCGCGGCCGCGTCCCGGTCGAGCTCGAGCTGCACGAACTCCGCGTCGTCCTGCAGCGCGCGCCAGGCCCGCTCGAGCTCCGCCGCCGCCGCGGTGGGGCTGCGGTCGCCCGGGGGGTGGTGCCAGAAGAGGCCCTCGAGGGCCGCGTGCACCAGGGTTCCCTTGACCGAGTGGGGGGACGGCGGCTCGGGGCGGCGCTCGATCTGGGAGAACCGGAAAGCGAGCGGGCAGTTGGTGAACGCGGTCACCTTCGACGGCGTCAAGGTGCGTGGGGGATTGAGCGCCACAGCGGTCAGGATACGACGTGGGTGTGCCGCCACGGCTCATGCTCGCCAGCGGGTAGAAAGGGGCCGGTGCCCGATCGCCCGCAAGAAATTCGTCGTCGCCGTGGCTGATCTCCGGCGCACGACCCGTTGGGCCGGGCTGCGGCCGGGCGACCCGGTGCGGGTCGACGGCACGCGGCCTGCGCGGCGCGTCTTGGCAGTTCGTGGCGTACGTCACCAACGAGGAGACCGGTGAGGCATGGGTCGAGGTGGTGGGCGGCCGCACCGGCGACCGTGCCGTGCGGTCGTTCCGGCCGGACCAGCTCTACTCGACCTCCGCCCGCCCCGGCCGCGACCCGTCGCTGGCCGACGCCCCCGGCCTCCCGCTCGGCTGAATCGCACGGCGATGGGCGGTCCCGGCATCCCGACGCTGACCACGCCGCGGCTCGTGCTGCGGCCCTTCACGCCGACCGACCTCGCCGAGCTCTCGGTGATCCACGCCGAGGAGTCCTTCTGGTGGTACCCGCGGCGCGAGGGCATGAACAGGGAGCAAACGGCGGAGTTCCTCGCTCGCATGCTCGAGCGCTACGAGAGCGACGGTTTCGGGATCGAGGCCCTGATCGACCGGGAGAGCGGGGCGATCATCGGGTGGGCCGGCCTCGCCGTGCCCCACTTCCTGCCCGAGATCCTCCCGGCGGTCGAGGTCGGATGGCGGCTGTCCGGCCCTTACCGCGGGCGCGGCCTGGCGACCGAGGCGGGGGCAGCGGCCGTGGAGCACGGGTTCACCGCGGGTGGTCTCGAGCGCATCGTCAGCATCTACGAGCCGGAGAACGCGGCGTCGGGACGGGTCATGGAAAAGCTCGGTTTCGCGCACTGGCGCACCACCAGCGGGCCCCGTGGTGAGGAGGTCGTCGTGACGGAATTGACGAGAGAGCGCTGGGAGGAGGCCCGCTACTCGGTCGAGTAGCCGTCCATGCGGGCCAGGATGCGCAGCATCACCTCGTCGGCCCCGGCGCCGATGGAGTCGAGGCGGGTGTCGCGGAAGTAGCGCGAGGTCCAGTTCTCGTCCATGTAGCCCATGCCGCCGTGGAGCTGCACCGACCAGTCCGCCACCTCACGCTGGAGCCGCGACCCGAGCAGTTTGGCGATGGTGGCCTGACGGGTGACGTCCTCGCCCCGCACGACGGCGTCGGCGGTGGTGCGCGCGTAGTGCTTCAAGACGTCGTGGCGGGCCGAGAGCTCGGCCAGGACGAACTGCAGGTGCTGGTTGGCCAGCAGCGGGGCGCCGAAGGCGCGGCGCTCGCGCAGGTACCCCTTGGTGCGTTCGAGCGCGAGCTCGATGGAGCCCACCTGCTTGTAGAAGGTGATCAGGCGCTCGGCCTGGAACTGTCCCATCTGCTGCTGGAAGCCGCGGCCGATCTCCCCGATGGTGTTGGCGAGCGGGACGCGCACGTCGGTGAACGACAGCTCCGCGGTGTCGCTCGACCACATGCCGAGTTTCTCGAGCTTGCGCGAGACCAGCACGCCCGGCAGTGCCGTGGGGACGATGATCAGCGACATGCCCCGGTGCCCCGGGTCGTCGGAGGTCCGGGCCAGCAGGCAGAGCCAGTCGGCCTGGGTGCCGTTCGTGATGTAGAGCTTGGATCCGTTGATGACCCATTCGTCGCCGTCGCGCACGGCGCGGGTCCGGATGCCGGCGACGTCGCTGCCCGCGTCGGGCTCGGTCACCGCGATGGAGGTCACGACCTCGCCCCTGATGGCGGGCGCGAGATACTGCTCCTTGAGTTCGTGCGAGCCGTAGCGAGCGAGGGCCGGCGTGGCCATCGCCATCTGCACCGCCATCGCCATGGGCACGCCCCCGCAGCTGATGCGGCCCATCTCCTCGCCGGCGATGAGCGAGTACGTGTGGTCCGCGCCCATGCCGCCGTACGCCTCGTCGTACTCGAGCCCGAAGAGCCCGACGGCCGCCAGCCTGGGGAAGAGGTCGTGGGCGGGGAAGGTGCGGGCCGCCTCCCACTCGTCGACGTGCGGCTCGATCTCCCGCTCGAAGAGGTCCCGCAGCGTCTTGCGGAACAACTGGTGCTCGGCGGTCTCGATCACCCGCGCACGATACCACCGGCCAATTTCGGCTCCTCGGCGGGCACCCCCCTACACTGCCCACCCGTGACGGATGTGTTGGTCGGCGTGCAGCACAGCGAAGGCATCCGCACCCTGACGCTCGACTCACCGCACAACCGCAACGCCCTCTCGGCGCGCCTGCTCGAGCAGTTGGACCGCGGGTTGCGTGATGCGACGAGCGACCCGGACGTGCGTGCCGTCGTCCTCACGGGATCGGGCACCGTGTTCTGCTCCGGCGCCGACCTCTCCGAGCGCGGCCCGGCGGCGCCCAACCGCATGCCCGACATCCTCACCCGCATCGTCGAGAGCCCGGTCCCGGTCATCGCGCGGGTGAACGGCCACGCGCGGGCCGGCGGCCTGGGCCTCATCGCGGCATCCGACCTCGCGGTGGCCGCGGCGGCGAGCACGTTCGCCTTCACGGAGGTCAGGGTCGGCGTGGCGCCGGCCATGATCTTGGTCCCGGCGCTGCGCGTGGTGGACCGCCGCTTCGTGGCCCGCGCCACGCTCACCGGCGAGCGCTTCAGCGCGCGACGAGGCGGCCGACGCGGGACTGCTCTCCGCCGTGGCCGACGACGAGGCGACGCTGGACGCCTGGGTGCACCGGCAGACGGAGGCCTTGCGCAAGTCCGCGCCGGGCGCCGTGCGAGCCACCAAAGAGCTGTTGCGGACGCTGCCGGCGCAGGGGTGGGCCGAGGGACTGGCGGCCGCAGCGTCCACGTCCGCTGAGCTCTTCGCCGGCGCCGAGGCGGCCGAGGGGATGGAGGCGTTCCTCCAGAAGCGCCGCCCCTCGTGGGACACGACGCCGTGAGCACGCCCATCCGGTCGCACCTGGCGGTGACCGCCGACGAGTTCAGGGACAATGCGGCCGCCATGCGCGCGCTGGCCGACGAGGTGCGAGCCCTGCACGAAGGGGTGTTGGCCGGGGGCGGCCCGCAGTACGTCGAGCGCCACCGCGCCCGGGGCAAGATGATGGTGCGCGAGCGCCTCGAGGCGCTGGTGGACCCGGGCACGCCGGTGCTCGAGCTCTGCCCGCTGGCCGGCCTGCACACCGGCGACCCCGTGGGCGGCGGCGTCGTCGTGGCGCTGGCCGAGGTGGCGCACACCCAGTGCCTGGTCATCGCGAACGACCCGACCGTGCGCGGCGGGACGACGAGCCCCACCACCATCCGCAAGCTCCTGCGCGCCATGGACGTGGCCGAGGAGAACCGCCTCCCGGTGCTGATCCTGGTCGAATCCGGAGGAGCCGACCTGCCCCGTCAGGCCGACGTGTTCGTGCCCGGCGGCGAGCAGTTCCGCCGCCTGACCCAGCTCTCGGCCCGGGGCATCCCCACCATCTGCGTCGTGTTCGGCTCGTCCACCGCCGGCGGCGCCTACCTCCCGGGCATGAGCGACTACACGGTCATGGTCGAGGACAAGGCCCGCGTCTTCCTGGGCGGGCCGCCGCTGGTCAAGATGGCCATCGGCGAGGACGCCGACGAGGAGGAGCTGGGGGGCGCAGCCATGCACGCCCGGACGTCGGGCCTGTGTGACTACCTGGCCCGCGACGAGCCCGAGGCGCTCCGCATCGCCCGGGGCATCGTCGCCCACCTGCACTGGACGCGGCTCGGCCCGGGTCCGGCCGGTCCCGCCGACCCGCCGTTGTACCCGGCCGAGGAGCTGCTCGGGATCGCGTCGGTGGACGTGCGGGTGCCCTTCGACGTCCGCGAGATCCTCGCCCGCGTCGTCGACGGCTCGCGCTTCGAGGAGTTCAAGGAGCTCTACGGCGCGCAGCTCGTCTGCGGCTGGGCCTCGCTCGGTGGCTACCCGATCGGGGTCGTGGCCAACAACGGCATCCTCTTCTCGCCCGAGGCGCAGAAGGGCGCGCAGTTCATCGCGCTGTGCAACCGGACGGACACCCCGATCCTGTTCGTGCAGAACATCACGGGCTTCATGGTGGGCACACGCTACGAGCAGGGCGGGATCATCAAGGACGGGGCCAAGCTGATCAACGCCGTCTCCAACTCGACGGTGCCCCATCTGACCCTCATGGTCGGCGCCAGCTACGGAGCCGGCAACTACGCCATGGCGGGCCGGGCCTACGACCCCCGCTTCATCTTCACCTGGCCCAACCACCGCATCGCCGTCATGGGCCCCAAGCAGCTGGCGGGCGTCCTCTCCATCGTGCGCCGCAACGCGGCCGAGGCGGCGGGCCGGCCGTTCGACGAGGCGGCCGACGAGGAGCTGCGCCAGGCCACCGAGCACCAGATCGAGGAGGAGTCGACCGCGCAGTACGCCACGGGGCGGCTGTGGGACGACGGGATCATCGACCCGCGCGACACGCGCACCGTGCTCGCCATCGCCCTCACCGCCGTGCACTCGGCGCCGGTGCGCGGGACGGCCGTCTTCGGCGTGGTGCGCCACTGATGGCCGGTCCGATCCGCCGCCTCCTCGTGGCCAACCGGGGCGAGATCGCCCGGCGCGTCATCACGGGCGCGCACGACGCCGGCTGCGAGGCCGTCGCCGTCTATGCGGCGGATGACGCCGGGAGCCCGCACGTCGGTGAGGCCGACGTCGCCGTGTTGCTGGCCGGGGCGACGCTGCGCGAGACGTACCTCGACCCCGGCGCGCTGGTGCGGCGCCGCGCGCCGGACCGGCGCGGACGCGCTGCACCCGGGATACGGGTTCCTCTCCGAGAACCCCGCCCTCCCCGAAGCCTGCGCGGGGCCGGCGTCGTGTGGGTCGGCCCGCCGCCCGAGGCGATGCGGATCATGGGCCACAAGGCAGCGGCCAAGGAGGTCGTCGCCGACGCCGGGGTGCCGGTGCTGCCGAGCGTGGTGGTCGGGCCCGACCGCGGCGGACGAGCCAGCTGACGGCCGCCGCCGCGGCCGTGGGCTACCCGCTCCTCGTCAAGGCGTCCGCCGGAGGTGGCGGCCGCGGGATGCGGCTGGTGCGCGAGCCCGGCGAGTTGGCCGAGGCCGTCGCATCGGCCCAGCGCGAGGCGGCGGCCGCCTTCGGCTCGGACGAGGTCTTCTTGGAGCGGTACCTGTCCGCCCCCCGTCACGTCGAGGTGCAGATCGTCGGGGACACCCACGGCAGCGTGCTGCACCTGTTCGACCGGGAGTGCTCGGTGCAGCGCCGGCACCAGAAGGTCGTCGAGGAGGCCCCGGCCGTCCTCGTGCCGCTCGAGACGCGTCACCAGATGTGGGAGGCGGCCGTGGCCGCGGCCAAGGCGGTCGGGTACGTCGGCGTGGGCACGGTGGAGTACCTGGTCGACGCCGGCGGCTTCTACTTCTTGGAGATGAACACCCGCCTGCAGGTCGAGCACGGCGTGACCGAGCTGGTCACCGGGCTCGACCTCGTGGGCCTGCAGCTGGCGGTGGCCGCCGGCCGCCCGCTCTCCTTCGGCCAGGCCGACGTGGACGCTGACCGGCCACGCCGTCGAGGTGCGCCTGTGCGCCGAGCGCCCACGCGAGGACTACCGGCCGACCCCGGGCACGGTCACCCACGTGCGCTGGCCCGAGGGGCCCGGCCTGCGCACCGATCGCGGCATCGAGACGGCCAGCGTGGTGAGCCCCGCCTACGACTCGCTGGTGGCCAAGCTCATGGCGCACGGCGAGGACCGCGCCGCGGCGGTCGGGCGGCTGTCCCTCGCCCTGCGTGCGCTGGAGCTCGACGGCCTCGAGACCAACCGCGCGCTGCTCGGGGCGGTGCTCGACGACGCGGCCTTCGTGGGCGGTGAGGTGGACGTGCACTTCCTCGAGCGCCGTCCGGACCTGCGCGACGCGTGGCTGCCCGACGAGGTGCGGCGGCGGCACGGCGCGGCGGTGGCCTTCTGCCTCCTCGAGGAGCGGGCGGGCCGCCAGCGTGGTCCCCGTGCCGGCGGCGGGCTGGCGCAACGTCGGGCGCCCCCTCCACGCGGACCAGCTGACGGACGAGGCCGGGACGATGGAGGTTCGTGCCGCGGGGCCGGGAGAGCCCGCCCAGGTGCTCGTCGACGGTGCGTGGCACGAGGTGGGCACCGCGGCGCTTCGGCGGAGGCGTGGTCGATCTCACGGCCGGACGACGGGCAGCGCCGACGCTACCGGGTGCGGCACTCGGCGCACTGGGCCGAAGTGAACGGGCCCGAGGGCCAGTCGACGTTCGCCCTGCGCACCGAGGACGATCCCGACGAGCGCGGCGGCGTGGCCGGGGAGTGCCGGGCGCCGCTGCCCGGTGCCATCACCAAGGTGCTCGTCTCGGTGGGCGACCCGGTGGCCGAGGGCGACGGCCTCGTGGTGCTCGAGGCGATGAAGATGGAGCACACCCTGCGGGCCAACGGCGCCGGGACCGTGGCCGCGCTCCACTGCCTCCCCGGGCAGCAGGTCGACGTGAACGACCTCCTCGTGGTCGTGGAGCCGGCGTGAGCGCCGGCGCCGGTGTCCCCGGCGGCCCCGGCCTGCTCCGCGTCGCCAACTGCAGCGGCTTCTTCGGGGACCGCCTCTCCGCCGCGCGTGAGATGGTCGAGGGAGGGCCCATCGACGTGCTCACGGGCGACTGGCTGGCCGAGCTGACCATGTACATCCTCCACAAGACGCGCGAGCGCAGCGGCGGGTACGCGTGCACGTTCCTGCGCCAGCTCGAAGAGGTGCTCCCGGCCTGCGTCGAGCGGGGCATCACCATCGTCTCCAACGCGGGCGGCCTCCACCCCGAGGGCCTCGCCGCCGCCGTGCGCGAGCTGGGCCGCCGCCAGGGGCTCGAGGTGCGGGTGGCCTCCGTGTCGGGGGACGACATCGCGCCGCGGCTGCCCGAGCTCAGGGCCGCCGGCGAGGCCTTCGTCAACCTCGATACCGGCGAGCCCCTCCCACCCGACGCGACCGTCGTGACGGCGAACGTGTACCTGCGCGCGCGCCCATCGCCGACGCGCTGGACGCCGGCGCGCAGGTGGTCGTGACGGGCCGGGTCACCGACGCCGCCCTCGTGGTCGGGCCGGCGCTGCACGCCTTCGGGTGGGACGACACCGCGCTCGACGCCATCGTGGGAGCGGTGGTGGCCGGACATGTCATCGAGTGCGGCGCGCAGTGCTGCGGCGGCAACTACGCCTTCTTCGAGGAGGTGCCGCACCGGGAGCGCATCGGCTTCCCCATCGCGGAGATCCACGCGGACGGCTCGTCGGTCATCACCAAGCATCCGGGAACGGGCGGCGCGGTGACGGTGGGGACGGTGACGGCGCAGCTGCTCTACGAGATCGGCAGCCCGCGCTACCTCAGCCCCGACGCGGTGGCCCGCTTCGACACCATCGAGCTGTCGCAGGAGGGTCCGGACCGGGTGCGCATCGCGGGCGTACGCGGGGAGCCTCCGCCCCCCACCCTGAAGGTGACGGCCAACCTCGACGCCGGCTGGCGCAACTCCATGACGCTCGCGCTGACCGGCGCCCAGGTGGCGGAGAAGGCCCGCTTCGCCGCCGACGCCGTCTGGGCCGGCATCCCCGGTGGCCGGGCGGCCTTCGCCGACTCGGACGAGCAGCTGACCGGCGACCTCACCGGCGGCGGCATGGCCTACCTGCGCCTGGCCGTGCGCGGCGACGACGAGGGCGCCGTCGGCCGGGCCTTCTCGGGCGCGGTCGTCGAGACCAGCCTCTCGAGCTATCCCGGCACGTTCTTCACCTCGGCGCCCTCGGGGGCCCAGGGCGTCGCCCGCTACTGGCCGACCACCGTTGCCGCCTCGGCTCTCACCCCGCGGATCGAGTGCGACGGGACGGCGGTCCCCGCCACGCCGCCCACCGTGGCGCCGAGGGGCATCGACGTGCCCGTGCCGCCACCGCCGCGCTTCCTCCCCCGTCCCGCCGACGGCCGAGCTGGTGCGGGTGCCGCTGTGGGTCCTCGTCGGGGCGCGCTCGGGGGACAAGGGGGGCGACGCCAACGTGGGCCTGTGGGCCGACGAGGAGCACGTGGCGCGCTGGCTGCTCGGTGACCTCACCACCGAGGTGCTCAGCGCGCTGCTGCCCGAGGTCGTGCCCTTCGCGGTCAGCCGATACCCCCTCCCGAACCTGTGGGCGGTCAACTTCGTCGTGCACGGCATCCTCGGCTGGGGCGTGGCGTCGAACCTGCGGCTGGACACCCAGGCGAAGGGCCTGGGTGAGCTGCTGCGCTCGCGTCTGATCGACGTCCCGGCGTCCCTCGTGGCGAGCGGCGGACCGGCGGCGAGACTGGCCACGACCTAGGACCCCCGACCCCTGGCCGGCGCTCGGGCATCTGGCAGGATGACGCGATGGAGGTCGCCCGCCTGGTCGCGCTCGTGGTGGGCAGCGTCATCGTGGTGCTCACCGTGTGGAGCGTCTTCACGTCCCTCGTCGTCCCGCGTGCGACCTCGGCGCGGCTCGGGCGGGCCTTGGCGCGCTCGCTGAGCGGCACGGCGCGCCACGTGACGCCGCGTCTGCCGGACTTCGAGGCCAGGGACCGCCTCCTCTCCTTCGTCGGGCCCGCCGCCATCGTGTCGCTGTTCGTCTTGTGGCTGGCGCTGATCCTGCTCGGGATGGCGATGATCATCTGGTGGACCAGCGGCGTCGACTTCGCCGACGCGCTGTCGATCGCGGGATCCTCGGTGTTCACCCTCGGGGTCGTCACCGCGCCCGGGGCGGGCCCGCGGACGCTCGAGATCCTCGCCGCCGGCATCGGCTTCGGGGTGATCGCGCTCGAGATCGCCTACCTCCCGGCGCTCTACAACGCGTTCGCCACCCGGGAGACCGAGGTGACCCTGCTCGCGGCGCGGGGCGGGACGCCGGCCTGGGGGCCCGAGATCCTGGCCCGCCACTTCTGGCTCGACACCATGGACGAGCTGCCGCCGCTCTACGCCGACTGGGAGCGGTGGGCCGCCGCCGTCTCGGAGAGCCACACCAACTACCCGGTGCTGATGTGGTTCCGTTCGCCGGTCTCCACGCGCAGCTGGCTGGTCGCGCTCGTCGCGATGATGGACTCGGCGGCGCTGTTCCACGCGGCCAGCCCGGAGCAGACCCCGCGCCAGGCCCGGCTGTGCCTCTCCATGGGGATCAGGTGCATGCGCTCCATGGCGGGGGCGTTGGGCATCCCCTTCGACGCCGATCCGCTCCCGCTCGGCGAGATCCGGCTCACCAAGGCGGAGTTCGAGGACGGCTACCGCAGGCTCAAGGAGGTCAACTTCCCGATGGAGCGGGACGTGGACGAGTCATGGCGGAACTTCCAGGGCTGGCGGATCAACTACGAGCCCATCGTCGACGCGCTGACCAAGCTGATCGTGCCACCGCCGGCGCCGTGGTTCGTGGCCCGGCCCGAGCTCGGCGACGCCGAGTGGCCCGTCGTCGTCAACCGCACCCCGGACCAGCCGGAGGGGGCTCAGGGGTTCGGTGTGAGCAAGACCTTCAAGACGCCGTCGGCCCGGGAGTCGAACAACTCGTAGGCCTGCGCCACCTGTGCCAACGGCATGCGGTGGGTGAAGGTGTCGCCGAGGAGCGCGAGGCGGCCCGACTGCACCAACGGGACGAGGGCGGGCCAGGTGCCGGGTATGGGGGCGAAGACGGCGCGCACGGTGAGGCTCTTGAAGAGGACCTGCACCATCGGGAAGGGAAGGGCGGCGGAGAGGTTCACCCCGACGACCGAGACCGTGCCCCCGCTGGCGGCGCAGGACAGCGCGTCCACGATGGACGCGTCGGCGCCGACCGCCTCGATGACCGACTGGGCCCCGCGCCCGCCGGTGGCCTCGAGCACCTGCGCGGACCCGGGGCGATCCGGGCGTCGATCGGTTCGGCCCCGAGCCGCTCGGCCCGGGCCAGCCGCTCGGGCACCATGTCGACCGCCAGGATGCGGGCGGGACCGAAGAGGGAGGCGCACTGGAGCGCCATGATGCCCACCGGGCCGAGCCCGATCACCACGACCGTCGCGCCGGGCGTGATGGCGGCGCGCTGTGCCCCCAGGAAACCGGTGGGGAGGATGTCGGTCAGGAGCACCGCCTCCTCGTCGGCGACGCCGTCGGGGATGGGGAGCGCGAAGAGGTCGGCGAACGGGACGGCCATGGCCTCGGCCTGGCCGCCGGGGAGGTCGGGCACGGTCCCGAACGCGGCGGTCTTGTCGTTCAGGCAGACGTTGGGCTGGCCCGCCAGGCAGGGGCGGCACACGCCGCAGCCGATGACACCCGAGACCAGCACGCGGTCGCCCCGCTTGAGGCTGCGCACCTCGGGTCCGGCTTCGGCCACCGTCCCGATGGCCTCGTGCCCGAGCCGGACGCTCCCCGTCGGCGCGTCGTGGTACAGGTGCAGGTCGGAACCGCAGATCGCCGTGCGCTCCACCGTCACGACGACGCCCTCGGGTCCGGGGAGCACCGGATCGGGGACGTCGTGGACGGCGACGGCGCGGGGACCCTCGAGGACGGCAGCTCGCATTCCCGCACGCTACAGGCAGAAGTAGACTGCACGAGGCCCAAATTCGGCTGCACCAGGCGGCACCAGGGACCAGGCACCAGGGACCAGGGACCGACCACAGACCAGGCACCGCGCTGACCATGCCGCAGATCCTCGAACCCGCCACCACCGACGTCGTCGACGAGGACATCGACGCCTTCTTCGCCCTCGAGGACCTGTGGGCGGTCATCGTGTGGAACGACGACGTGACGACCTTCCAGACGGTGATCCGGGCTTTCGTCGAGATCCTGGGCCACACGGTCGAGCGGGCCGACCAGCTGGCCTGGAAGATCCACCGGACGGGCAAGGCCGTGGCGGCGGTGCGTCCCAAGGACGAGGCGGAGGCGGCGGTGCACGCGCTGCACGGACGGGGCATCTCGGCCACGCTGGCCCGCGCCTAGCCAAGAGAGCGGGGCGCCGCCGGCGGCGGGCGACTCCTTCGCAAAACGGTAAACGACTCGGTTGATACTCCTCGCGGAGAGGTTCAGCCCTCCCCGCGCCCGCCGCGTGCCAACGCGGCCGTGAGCCGTGCCTTCACCCCCGGCCACTCCTCCGCCACGATGGAGAAGCGGGCCGACGTGCGCACGGTGTCGTCGGAACCGGGCCGGTCGGCCCGCATGATCCCGTCGAGCTGGCCCCCGATCCGCTCGATGGCCGCCCACGACCGCTTGTTGCGCACGTCGGTCTGCAGCCCGACCCGGTGGACGCGCCAGACCTCGAAGGCGTGCCTCAGCATCAGCAGCTTCGCCTCCGTGTTCACCGGCGTGCGCTGCGCGGAGCCGGCCAGCCAGGTGAACCCGATGTCGACCACGTCGGGCACCCCGTGGCGCTGGTGGCTGGCCCCCGGTGGCCACTGCCAGGTGAAGATCTCGCAGAACCGAGTGGCGCCCACGACCCGATCGCACGCCGCCCGCTCCGGCGCCCTTGCGGACGGTGGCGAAGGCGACGTGTGCGCCCGACGCCACCTTGGCCATGGCGTCGCGGACGTACCCGGTCATCTGCTCGAGCCCGTCGGGCGTGTAGGCCCACTGGAAGTTGCCGCGGTCCTCCGCCGCCGCCTCGACGAGGCCCGGGATGTGCGCCTCGCGCAGCGGCTCGAGACGGACGAAGCTCCCCTCGAGCGTGAAGGGCTCAGGCATGGCCGGCGGGCACGCCGGCGTCCGCCGGGGCTTGCGTGCCCGCCGCGGTGGTCCCGGCCGACGGCCCGTCGGCGCCGGGCGTCCCGACCGTGGCGGTGGGGACGACGAAGTCGCGCTGGCGGACCAGCACGAACGCGCACAGCGCGCCGACGAACGCGACCACGGCGCCGATGTCCATCAGGTGGTTGAGCGTGGCCGAGAAGCCGACGTGGTAGGCGTCGAGCAGCGCCTGGCGCGCCGCGGGGACGGGAATGGAGCCGGCCACCTGGCGCACCTCTCCCGACGACAAGGCGCCCTGGAGTTGCGAACCGCCCCGACGCAGCACCTCGGGGCCGTAGGCCGACTTGTCGAGGGCCGACGAGGTGTACTTGACGATCTGGCTCTGGAACACCGCCCCGAGCACGGCGATGCCGGTGGCGATGCCCACCTGGCGGAACGTGTTGTTGGCCCCGGAGGCCATGCCGCTGCGCTGGGGCTGCACGACCGAGACCGCGCCGGAGGCCAGGACCGGGTTCACGGTGCCGGCCCCGAACCCGGCGAGGATGAACCCGGGCAGCAGCACGGTCCAACCCGACGTCGGCTGGGTCGTCCCCATCCACAGGAGGGCACCGGTCACGCCGAGCATCCCGATGCCGAGCAGGTAGCGCGAGTGCACGCGGACGGTCAGCCGTCCGGCGAAGAAGGACCAGAAGAAGATGGCCAGGGTCTGGGGAAGGAAGCGGAGCCCGGCCTGCAGCGGGCCGTACCCCAGGTCGTCCTGGAGGTAGAGGGTCAGGTACAAGAACATGGCGAAGATGGAGGCGGCCAGCGTGAACGCCACCACCGAGAGGCCCACGAAGGCCGGGATCTTGAACAGGCCGAGGTCCAGCATGGGGTCGCTCGAGCGCAACTCGTTGAAGAAGAACGCTCCCATGAGGACGGCCGAGGCCACGAGCAGTCCGACGATGGTCGTGCTGCCCCAGCCGAGGTCGTTGCCGCGGACCAGCGCGAACACGAGCGCGAACAGGCTGGCCGAGAACGTGACGAAGCCGACCCAGTCGATGCGGCGGACCCTGGGGTCCTTGGACTCGGCGATCTTGGCCAGGGTGATGAGGACGGCGACGACGCCGATGGGGACGTTGACGAAGAAGATCCATCGCCAGCCGATGCCGCTCGTGATGGCGCCGCCGATCAGGGGTCCGATGGCAACGGCGCCGCCGATCACCGCTCCGTAGACGCCGAAGGCGGTCCCGCGGTCCCTGCCCACGAACGCGCCGGCGATGAGGGCGAGCGACGTGGCGAACATGATGGCGCCGCCGACGCCCTGGACGGCCCGGGCCAGGTTGAGCATGAGCGGCGTGGTCGAGAGACCGCACAGCAACGAGGCGAGCGAGAAGACGACCAGCCCGATGGCGAACACCTCCCGGCGGCCGTAGATGTCGCCCAGCACGCCCGCGGTGAGGAGGAAGGCGGCCAGCGTCAGCGAGTAGGCGTCGACGACCCACTGGAGGTCGGAGAAGCTCGCATGCAGCGATCGCTGGATGTCGGGCAGCGCCACGTTGACGACGGTGATGTCGAGGAGGAGCATGAACACCGCGGTGCAGACGGCGATCAGGGTCCACCACTTGCGCTCGAGTACGGGCATTCGCGGAGTGTACCGAGCGGGCGTTCTCCCTCGTACAATGTGCCGTGATCGTCGGATCAGCCCTCACCATCGAGATCGGTGACCGCACCCTGCTCGCCGATGCCTCCTTCGTGGTCGGGGCGGGCGAGAAGGTGGGCCTGGTCGGGCGCAACGGGACGGGGAAATCGTCCTTCATCTCGGTGCTGGTGGGGGAGACGGCCCCGCAGCTGCGCCACCGGGGCAACGTCCGCCTCCTCGGCTCGTTCGGCTACCTGCCCCAGGCCCCGGTCCCCGGCGGGCTCGGGCTGGAGCCGACCGGCTTCTCCCACATCCTCTCCGCCCGCGGTCTCGACGTCCTCGACGACGCCCTGGGCACGGCCCGCGCGGCCATGGCCGACGAACCCTCCGCGGAGAACATCGAGCTCTTCACCGACCTGCAAGAGCAGTTCCAGTCGAACGGCGGCTACGAGGCCGAGGCGGTCATGGCCCGGCTGGCCGACGGGCTCGGGCTCCGTCAGGAGCTGTTGCTCGAGGACATCGACGAGCTCTCGGGTGGCCAGCGCCGGCGGGTCGACCTCATGCGGGTCCTGTTCCAAGAGCCGGACCTGATGATCCTCGACGAGCCGACCAACCACCTCGATCGCTCCGCCAAACGGTGGCTCCTCGACGAGCTGGCCCGCTTTCCCGGCGCCCTCCTGGTGGTCAGCCACGACCTCAAGCTGCTCGACCGGTCCATCACCAAGGTGCTGCACATCGCGAACCAGCGGCTCACCGAGTGGAAGGGCAACTACTCGAAGTTCCTGGCCCTGCGCGAGGCGGACCAGACCCAGCGCGAGCGGGCGGCCGAGCTCGAGCAGCGGGAGATCAGGCGCCTCTCGTCCCTGGCCGACTCCATGCGGGCGAGCACCGAGAAGCGGGCCCGCAAGGCCAAGGCGCTCGACAAGCGGGTCGAGCGGATGGAGGCGACGCGGACCCAGGTCGAGAAGCGGGAGCGGGCCAGCTCGTTCAAGTTGCCGACGCCGCCCCGTTCGGGGGCCATCCCGCTCGAGGTGGCGAAGCTGGGCGTCCGCTACGGCGACAACGAGGTGCTCTCCGAGGTCACCTTCCACGCCGGCCGGGGTGACCACATCGTGATCATCGGCCGCAACGGGGCGGGGAAGTCCTCGCTGCTGCGCTGCCTGGCCGGGGAGCAGGAGCCGACCAACGGCGTCGTCGAGCTCGGGGCGAACGTGGTGGTCGGCTACTTCGCGCAGGAGCACGAGCAGATCGACCCGGCCCGCCCCGCGCTGGCCAACGTGAGCGACGCCGTGCTGAAGGCCGAGAAGGACCGGCGGGCGCTCCTGGGCTCGTTCGGCCTGCCGTCGAAGGCGGCCGACCAGATGCCCTCGACGCTCTCGGGCGGCGAGCGGGCCAAGCTCGGCCTCGCCATGCTCTCGGCCGGGGAGGCGAACCTGCTCCTGCTCGACGAGCCCACCAACAACCTGGACCCCCCGTCCATCGCCGCCGTCGGGGCCATGCTCGGCGACTGGCCGGGCACCATCGTGGCGGTGAGCCACGAGCGCGGCTTCGTCGAGGCGCTGCGGCCGACCTACTGCCTGCGCCTCCCCGAGGAGCGCTTCACGCACTGGCGCGAGGAGTACCTCGACGACGTGGAGATGCGCTAGCCGCCCGCCGGCGGCGGGGCGGGGCGGAAGCCCGCCCCTACGAGACCCAGATCTGGGTCGGCCAGAGCACGCCTTCGTCGAAGGCGATGGCCTTGGAGCCCTGCAGCGTGGTCGGGTTGGCGAAGTTCTGCACGTTCGGGCTGGCCACCACGGCCCAGGTGTCGCGGGCCAACCAGAGGTAGGGGATGTCCTCGGCCAGGTACTGGTTGATCTGCCTGGTACTCCTTGATCCGGTCGGCCTTGACGTCGGTGGTCCGCCCGGCCACCAGCGCCGTCTGGATGCGGGGGTCGACGTTGCGGGCCATGTTGAGCGCCAGCGGACCCGAGGCCAGCTGCGTGGTCCACCACACGTAGTTGAGGTCGGGGTCGACCGCGCCGAACTGGCGCCACAGCGTGGCCTGGTAGGTGCCGGCCAGCGCGTTGTTGATGATCGTCGCCTGGGCGATGATGTTGATGTTG
Source organism: uncultured Acidimicrobiaceae bacterium (assembly GCA_963774485.1). Lineage (GTDB taxonomy): Bacteria > Actinomycetota > Acidimicrobiia > Acidimicrobiales > RAAP-2 > Bog-473. The sequence goes on along the minus strand of CAVZFG010000011.1, from coordinate 47,153 downwards.
ACCGTCATGCCCGCCTGCTGCCAGGCCTGCTGCAGGAACTCGGCGGCCCGCAGGGTGTCCGGGTCGCTCGTGGAGTTGAGGGAAAAGGTGACGTGCTTGCCCGTCTGTTGCTGCACCTGCTTGACCAGCGCAGCCGCGCCCGACGGGTCGTAGGCGGGGTAGGCGGTCGTGGTGTAGTACTCGCTCCCCGGCAGGAAGAGGCCGTTCATGGGGGCGTCGATGCCCTTGTCGATGACCTTGGCGTACTGGGCCCGGTTCGACGGCCTTGGCCATCGCCTTGCGCAGCGTCGGGTTGTTGAACGGCTCCGCCGCCGTGTTGAGCATGATGCACTGCACCGTCGGCTGACCGACCACCTGCCCGCTGTTGTCGTAGTAGGACCACTTCTTGTCGCCCCGGAACTGCAAGAGGTTGTCGGGGGCGTTGCTGTGCATCATGTCGATCTCGCCGGTCTCGAGCGCGTCGGCGCGCGAGTCGTAGTTGATGATCGGCTTGTAGGTGATGGAGTCGAGATACGGGTAGCCCTTGCGCCAGTAGTGGGGGTTCCTGGTGGCGGTCATGTGGCTGTTGGGGACCCAGTCCTGGAAGACGAAGGGACCGGTGCCGACGGGGTTGGAGGTGCCGCCGTCCGGGGCGTTGAGCATCGACGGCGCGGCGACGTAGCCCGTCTGGGCCTGGGCCAGGTAGTAGGGGAACGGGGCCCACGAGCTCTTCATGGTCAGGGTCACCGCCATCGGCCCGGTGACCGAGACCCCTTGGATGTTGGTGGCGAAGGCGGGCCCGGTGAGCACCGAGGTGGCCTGCTTCTCGATGTTGGTGTAGAGGGCCTGGCCGTCGAGCGGCGTGCCGTCGTGGAAGACGATGCCGGGCCGCAGGGTGATGGTGAAGGAGGTGAAGTCCTCGTTCGACGTGATGGACTCGGCCAGGTAGGGCTCCACGCCACCGGCCGCGTTCACGATGGCGATGGGGTCGAAGACGGTGCGGCCGTAGAGGAAGCCGCCCTCGTCCCACCGCGCCGTCGAGGGGTTGAAGCCGCTCTCCTCGGTGTCGATGCCGAAGGTGACGGAGCCACCGCGCACCGGCTTGGCGTTCGAGATCCCGTTGCGGCCCGGGCCGTTCGTCATCGCGGCGCCCGCTTCACCGGCCTCCCCGAGCGCGCCGAGCATGGCAGCGCCGGCACCCGAGTGCGAGCCCACCGGCCAGGAACGACCGACGATCAAACGACTGCGTCATCGCAACCCCCCAAGGTTCGATCCCATCCCTACGACTCCGTCGCGGCTGCGACTGCGGCAGGTTACAACTTCATGACCGTCGGGGGGTGGCGGTCGATTGTGGGTTCGGGCGGGGCATGGCAACCTGGGCCCACCACGACGCGAGGAGAGGTGGAATGACGATTGCCGTCGGCGACGAGGTGCCCAACGTGAAGGTGTTCACCTTCGGTGACAAGGGACCCGAGGCGACCACCTCGGCCGCGGTGCTCGGCCAGGGCAAGGTCGTCCTCTTCGGCGTGCCCGGGGCCTTCACCCCCACCTGTTCGGACCACCACCTCCCGGGCTTCGTCCTGCGCGCCGAGGAGCTGCGGGCCAAGGGCGCGGACAAGGTGGTCTGCGTCTCGGTGAACGACCCCTTCGTGATGGGCGCGTGGGGCAAGGACCAGAACGTCGGCGACTCCGTCGTCATGCTCGCCGACGGCAACGGCGAGCTGGCCGAGGCGATGGGCCTCACCATGGACGGCAGCGGCTTCGGCCTCGGCTCCCGCTCGCAGCGCTTCGCCGCCATCCTCGACGACGGCGTCGTCAGCTGGATCGCCGTCGAGCCCGGCCCCGGGCTGAGCGTCAGCTCGGCCGAGGAGGTGCTCGCAGCGCTCTAGCGAGCGACGACCGCGAGCGACGACCACGACCCCGGCCTGCGACCCGGGCACCCGGCGCCCACGGCCCTTGACATGTAACCGTTCGGCTGCTTAAGTGAGGTCATGCAGCCGAATGGTTGCATGATTCCCCACCAGCGGACCACACGATGCGAGACATGGATGCGGTGTTCAGGGCCCTGGGCGACCCCGCCCGGCGCCGGCTCCTGGACCGGCTCAACGACCACAACGGGCTGACCCTGACCGAGCTCAGCGACGGCATGGGCATGACCCGGCAGTCGGTCTCCAAGCACCTCGACGTCTTGGAGGCGGCCGGCCTGGTCGCCACCCTGCGGCGGGGCCGGGAGAAGCTGCACTACCTGGACGCGGCGCCCATCAACGACATCACCGAGCGCTGGATCCACCACTACGACCGGGCGCGGGCCGAGGCCCTGTCCGATCTCAAGACGGCACTGGAGGCCACCCCCATGGACCAGTCGAGCGACCAGACGACCTTCGTCTACACCACCTACATCCACGCCACCCCCGAGCGGGTCTGGCAGGGCCTCACCGACCCCGCCTTCACCGCGCGCTACTGGCGCCACCCGCTGTCCGGTGGGGTGTCGTACCGCTCGGACTGGAAGAAGGGCTCGACCTACGACGTGGCCTACGAGGAGTCCGGGCTGGTGGTCAGCGACCCCGAGCAGCTGTCCTCGAGTCCGACCCCTACCGCCGGCTGGCCTACACCTGGCACACGTTCACGCCCGAGTGGGCCGCCCAGCACGGCTTCGACGAGGCCACGCCGCCGCCTGGCGGGCCGAGCCGCGCTCCAGGGTCGCCTTCGACATCGAGGAGACCGCAGAGGGCGTGGTCAAGCTCACCGTGGTCCACGACGGCTTCGAGCCCGGCAGCGATGTCCTGAAGGGCATCACGAACGGATGGCCGGCCGTCATCGCCAGCCTGAAGACGCTGTCTGGAGACCGGGTCGGCCCTGCCGGGCGCCTGAGCGGCGGGCTCCCACCGGCTTTCCCCGGACGGCACGCCCCCCGGCCGGCCCCCGGACGAGTCCGGCGGGCTGGCACCCCTTGCGTGCCGGCCGCTCTTCGGCGTAGGATACTGAGTATTCTACTTCGAAACGAGGGTTCATGAGCATCCGTCACGCCCTGCTGGCCCTGCTCAGCGAGGGCCCCAAGTACGGGCTCCAGCTGCGCCAGGAGTTCGAGGCGCGGACCGGGCGACGTCTGGCCGCTCAACGTCGGGCAGGTGTACACGACGCTGCAGCGACTCGAGCGCGACGGGCTCATCGAGTCCGACGACTCGGCCGAGGAGGGCCCCCAGAAGGGCTTCCACATCACCACCGAGGGCGCGGCCGAGCTGGACGGCTGGCTGCGCACCCCACCCGACTTCTCCTCGCCCCCCCGGGACGAGCTGGTGATCAAGGTCCTCGTCGCCCTCGGGCTCCCCGGCGTCGACGTGCACGAGGTGGTGCAGGTCCACCGGCGCTACCTCGTCGAGCTGATGCAGCAGTGGACCCGCCTCAAGGAGGACGAGTCCCGCTTCGACCTCAACTTCGCCCTGGTCGTCGACGCCGAGCTGTTCCGGCTGGATTCTCTGATCCGGTGGCTGGACACGGCCGACGGCCGTCTCAAGAGAGCGGCGGCGGAGGGCGTCACCGCGCCGGCCCCGCAGCCGTTCCCCCTCCCCAAGGCCCGGCGCAAGGTGGGAGTCACGCCATGAGCTACCTCGAACTACGCGACATCTCCAAGGTCTACGGAGAAGGGGCCGCAGAGGTGCACGCCCTCCAGCGCATCGATCTCTCGGTCGACGCCGGGTCGCTGGTGGCCGTCATGGGCGCCAGCGGCTCGGGCAAGAGCACGCTGTTGACCATCGCCGGCAGCCTCGAAGACCCCACCAGCGGCGAGGTCTACGTCGGCGGCCGGCCCCTGTCGTCGCTGTCGCGCAACGGCAAGGCGCGCCTGCGCCGCCAGTCCATCGGCTACGTCTTCCAGGACTACAACCTGCTCGCCGGGCTCAGCGCGGTGGAGAACGTGTCCCTGCCCCTCGAGCTCGACGGCGTCGCGGCCCGCAAGGCCCAGGCGGCGGCGCTCGAGGCGCTCGAGGATTTCGGGCTGAAGGACCGGGCGTCGAGCTACCCAGACCAGCTGTCGGGTGGCGAGCGCCAGCGCGTCGCCATCGCCCGGGCCGTCGTCGGGCAACCGCCAGCTGCTCCTGGCCGACGAGCCCTCCGGCGCGCTCGACTCCACCAACGCCGAGGCCGTCATGCGCCTGATCCTCGCGGCCTGCCACCGCGGCCTGGCCGCCGTCGTGGTGACCCACGACGCCCAGCTGGCCTCGTGGGCCGACCGGGTGGTCTTCCTGCGCGACGGCAGAGTCGTCGACCAGACGCTCCCGCTCGAGAGCCCCGAAGCGCGTCCTCGCCGACCTCCCGAACCAATGAGCGTCGGCGTCCTCGAACGGCCGGTCACCGGCGTCGGCCCCCGAACCGACCACCGGCGGCGTCCCGGCCCGCCGGGCCATGCTCCGCTGGTCCTGGCGTCTCTTCAAGCGCGAATGGCGGCAGCAGTTCCTGATCCTGCTCCTGATCATCGTCGCGGTGGCGGCCGTCGTGGTCGGCTCGGCCGTCGCGGTCAACACGCCGCCGCCGGCCAACGCCGGATTCGGCACGGCCCACGACCTCGCAACGTTCAACCTGACGCCCACCAGCAAGTCCGCGTCGACCAGCCTGCCGACCGTGGAGGCGCAGATCGCCGAGATCGAGCACGCCGTAGGCACCGTGCAGGTCATCGCCAACGAGACGTTCACCGTCCCCGGCTCGACGCAGACCTATCAGCTGCGGTCCCAGGATCCCCATGGACCCTACGGCGGGCCGATGCTGCAGCTGCTCTCCGGGCGCTACCCGACCGGGCCGAACGAGATCGCCCTCACCCCCGGGCTTGGCGTCCGAGCTCAACCTGCAGGTGGGCGACACGTGGCCCCAGGGCGGCAAGACCGTCGTCGGCATCGTGCAGAACCCCCAGAGCCTGCTCGACGAGTTCGCGCTCGTCCCGCCGGGCCAGGTGACACACCCGACGCAGGTGAACGTCCTCTTCGACGCGTCGCCCACCGCGATGCAAATCCCTCTCCTCCCTCTCCTCCTACATCACGACACCGGGCTCGAACACCGACAACATCATCAACCCGGCGACCATCGTGCTGGCGCTGGCGACGGTGGGCATGCTCCTCATCGCCTTGGTGTCGATCGGCGGCTTCACCGTGCTGGCGCAGCGCCGCATGCGCTCCCTCGGGATGCTCGAGTCCATGGGGGCGACCGACCGCAACGTCCGGCTCGTCCTGGAGGCCAACGGCGTCATCGTCGGCGTCGTGGGTGCCGTCGTGGGCTTCGCGCTGGGCCTGGTGCTGTGGCTGGCCTACCGGCCGACCAACGAGCAGAACGCGCACCACCTCATCGGGACGTTCGCGCTGCCCTGGAACGTGATCGCGCCGGCCATGGTGCTCGCCGTCATCGCGACCTTCTTCGCCGCCAGCTATCCCGCCCGCGCCATCACCCGGGTGCCGGTGGTCAGCGCCCTCGCCGGGCGTCCCGCGCCGCCCCGCCAGATCCACCGCTCGCTGGTTCCCGGCGTGATCGCACTCGTCATCGGATTCATCATGTTCTCCGTCTCGGGCGCCTCGGGGAACGGCGGCGGCGTGGTGTGGCTGGTCCCCGGGCTCGTCGCGCTGATCGTGGGGATCATCCTCGTCTCACCGTTCTTCCTCGCCCTGCTGGCGCGGATCGGCGGCAGGTCGCCCATCGCCATCCGCCTGCCGCTGCGCGACATGGCGCGCTACCGGGCGCGCTCCGGCTCGGCCCTCTCGGCCATCAGCCTCGGCATCATGATCGCGGTGATCATCTGCGCCGTGGCCGTCGCCCGTTACGCCAACGTCTTCGACTACGTCGGGCCCAACATGGCAGCGAACGCGCTCAACGTGTACAGCCCGCCCAGCGGCCCGACCTTCGGGCCGAACGGTCAAGTGGGGAACACGACGCCGCCGCCGAGCATCCAGACGCAGGAGGCCGCCGTGCACGCCATCGCCTCCGCCGTCGGCGCGAGGCACCTCGTCGAGCTCGACAAGCCGGCGGTCGGCCTGCAGAACCCGAGCGCGGGCGGCCGCCAATGGAACGGCGCGATCTACGTGGCGACGCCGGCCCTCCTGCGGGCCTACGGCATCAACCCTTCGTCGATCCCGTCCAACGTCGACATCCTCAGCTCGCGGCCAGGACTGGCGGGCTCGGGCGTGCAGCTCACCTACGGCGGCGGCGGGAAGGGCGGCGACGGCTTCCAGGGCCTGGGCGCGGGCGGGAACAACACCAACGATTGCACACCCAGCTCGTGCCTCGCCCACCCGGTGGTCCAGGAGGAGGGCCAGCTGCCCACGGGCACGTCGGCACCCAACACGGTGATCACCGAGAGCGCGCTGCATCGGCTGCACCTCGCGGACCAGAACAGCCTCGACGGCTGGATGATCCTGACCAACAGCCCGATCACCAAGGCCCAGCTCACGAGCGCCAACTCGCTGGCGGCCTCCGCCGACCTGAGCACCGAGTCGAAGAACGACGAGCCGACGTCGGCCGAGATCGTGAACTGGGCGACCGTCTTCGGCATCGCGCTCGCCCTGGGTGTCCTCGCCATGAGCGTCGGCCTCATCCGCAGCGAGACGGCGAGCGAGCTGCGCACGCTCACCGCCACCGGTGCGAGCTCGCGCACCCGGCGCAGCCTGACGGCCGTCACCGCCGGTGGCCTCGCCTTCCTGGGCGCGCTGCTCGGGACGGTGGCGGCCTACGTCGGCCTGTTCGGTTGGTTCCGCTCGAATCAACTGGAGGGTGGCGTGTCGGACATCATCAATCACGTCCCGTGGGACAACTTGTTCTTCATCTTGATCGCCATGCCGGTCGCGGCCATGCTCATCGGCTGGCTGCTGGCGGGACGTGACCCCAAGGGGATCGCCACCCGGCCGATGGAGTAGGCGATCGTGACCGTCCGCACCGACGCGGGGTCGGTGAAGAGCGAGCCCCTCTCGCCGGCAGCGGCCCGGTCCGAGGAGCAAGGGAGACGGATGTGGGCACGCTTCGTGGTGCACCTCTTGCTGCTCGCGACCTTTGCCGCCTCTCTGGCGACCGTGACGTTGATCACCGAGGGGTGGCCGCACCTGGTCGTCGGGTCGGCGTTCGTGGCCTTGGCGATCGTTCACGTGGTGCAGCGCCGCCACACGGTGGCGCGGTTGCTCGGGAACCTCGGGCGGGCCAGAACGTGGCTCCGCCGACGCGGCCGGCTGGCGTGGTCGGACCTGGTGCTGAGCCTGCTGACCCTCAACGTGCTCGTCTCGGGGACCTACGACCTGGTCTCGGGCAACCAGGTGATCCTCCACCCACGCGACGTCGGGATCCCGTTCCGCGACATCGGGTGGCATGTGGTGTCGGCGCTCGTGCTGCTCGTGTACCTGTGCGTGCACGTCGCGCGCCGCTGGGGCCGCATCCGTCGTTCCGTCATCCGCTGACTCGTCCCGGCAAGCTGCGGGGGACAGGCTCACGATTCGGAGCGTCACGCCGAAGCGCTCGGTGTAGAACGAGAGTGCCTTCCGGCGCTCGCGGCGGTCCAAGCCGAACTCTGCCAGGTCGTACTCGACGGCGCCGAACTTGCCCCGAGGGTGCTCGGCCATGAACGCCGCCATGGCGGCCCGGGAGCGAGCGTCGAGTGGCTGGCCGGCCACTTCGTAGACCCGTCCCACCATGGCCATGTCGTCCGCCATGAACTCGTCGAAGTGCACGTCGATGGTCTGGTCTGCCGGCAGGACGTCGCGCTCCGCGGCGCAGCGGCGCAGCATGCGCTCGAGCCGGTCCGCCCAGTAGCGGCCGATGTCCTCGAGGTCGACGCGGTCGCGGCTCAGCCGGGCCGAGTAGGCGAGCATCGTCACCATCGACGTCGTGACCGACACCGGGTCGCGGTGGGTGACCACGAAGGTGGCGTCGGGGAAGGTCTCGACCAGGGCGGGGAACTGCTCGAGGTGCTGGGGGGACTTGAGGACCCACCGCGTCCCGCCACGCAGCCACTGGAGCGCCTGGAGGATCTTGCGCAGGTAGGCGTAGCTGGGGCGCTGGTCCCGCGCCAGGTAGTCGTCGCGCCACATCGGCATGGGCGCCGTGGTCTCGAAGAGCATGGTGGAGAAGTCGATGGCGAGCAGCTGGATCTCTTCGTGCGAGTGATCGACGGTCATCTCGTGCATCCGTTTGAAGTACGGCAGGGCGGCATCGAGGAACGACAGGGCCATCGCGGTCCGCTCGAGGCGCGGATCGGGTGCGCCCGGCGCGGGCCGCTCGCGTTCGGCGAGGACCGGCTCGAGGCTCTCCCAGTAGGGGAGCGACCGCAGCGCCGGGTCGGCCGACATGAGGTTGTGCAGGTGGGTGGTCCCCGTCCGGGGCAGCCCGCAGATGACGATCGGGGCGGCGATCCGCTCCTCGAGGATCTCGGGGTGCCGCCCGATCAGGTCCTCGATGAGCAGTCGGTTCTTGAGCAGTCCCAGGAGGAAGGTGTGCTGCTGCATGACGCCCGCCCCGTTGAAGCCCCCTTGCTCGCGCATGGCCCGGCACAGCACGTCGAGCCGCTCGACGAAGTCGTCGGGACCGAAGTCGTCCAGCGAGGTCTCCGCCAGGGCGGCGTCCATGAGCGCGCCCGGTTCGAGGACCAGCTGTGAGCCGGCCTCGTCCATGAAGTCGAGGATCGCCCGCACCTCGTCGCTGTAGCGGGGATCGGCCAGGTCGTCGATGTGGACCGGCGCCGGGCGTGCGCTCATACGGTGGCGACCGGCAGCACCTCGACCTGGGGCTGCTCGGGCGTGTGGTCGGGCAGGAACCAGCGGAACCAGATGCGGCCCGCTGCGGTGCCCGGCGGTGGAGACCCAGTTGGGGTGGGCAGGGCGGCGGGCGGACACGACGATGATCCAGGAGCCGTCGGGCTCGTAGGTGGCCTGGGCCCCGTTGATGGTCACGCGCTCGTAGTCGTAGTTGTAGGTGTGCAGGAGCCGGTTCCACAGGCACATGTTCCAGAAGACGCACGCGGGCGAGCGTCCCCGGATCACGAGGGCCTCGTCGTCGTCCAGCTCGAAGGCGCCCATGGCGTAGGCGGCGTCGCCGGCCGCCCAGCCGAACGTCGTCGTGGGCACCGGGTAGGGCGGGTCGATGGCGTTGGGCGTCCGAGGGGGATCGGGACGATGCTGGCCTGCTCGCGCACCCAGGTCGCCATGGCCCGCAGACGGCGCGCCAGGTCGGCGTCGTTCTCCGGAAGGTCTCGGGCGGGTCGTCGGCCTCGATCTGCCAGGTGGCCCACCACCCGTGCGCGGCTCCTCGAGCAGCTCGGTGAAGGCCCTCTCGGTCTCTGTCGTCATCCGGCCCCCGCGTCTCGGCGTGGCGCCGATACTAGGGAGCGCCGACCCGGCGGGCGTCCGAACGGCCGACCCCTCTTCGTCGCCCCGAGCGCGGAGCGAGCGGCGAGGCCTCGCGACCCCACCGCTCGCCCGCGCGATCGACGGTCAGAAGGCGACGATTCCCTCCCCGCCGGCCGCGCCGGCCACCGGGACGTCCCCGATCTCTGAGAGAGATCCGTTGGTGTTGACCTGGAACTCGTCGACGATCCCGTTCCCGCCGGTCTGGACGTAGAGGAACTGACCGCCCACCGAGGCCGAGGCGTCGACGGTGCCGGGGTCGGTGCCCGTCGCAGGTGTCAGCAACGTGAGCTCACCGTTGGCCGCGGGCTGGAATCCGCTCACGGAGGCACTGCCCGCGTTGGAGGCGTAGAGGTAACCCTGCGCGGGGGCGACCCAGCACGTCGCGGACTGGCCGGTCACGACCGCGTCGAGCAGGTTCACGGTCCCGTTCGGGTTGAGGGTGAACGTGCTCAACGCATTGCTGCCGGCATCGGCGACGACGAGGTGGCCCACCGGGTCGAAGGCGATGGCGAAAGGCACCGTGTTCGGCGGTTGGACGTTGACCACCGGGGAGGGCGAGAGCTCGCCGAAGCGCCCGACCCCGAACACGTCGATGCTGTTGCCGCTCGCCTTGGTGGTGACAATGAGCTGGGAACCGTCGGGCGAGAACGCCACCTGGCCCGGCAGCGAGGATTGAGTTGGCCGCTGAATGATCCACCACTTCGGTGAATGGATTGATCAGCGTGTGGGTGGGTGCCCAGGCCAGGCTTGACTCCAATAAACCGGCTGACGTCCTTTCGGACTGTCTTCAGTACGATCCGTCGGCCTGGCCCGGTCACCCACTCGACACCTGCCGGTCGGACGGAGTGACCTCATAGGAGCTTGCCTCACACAGGCCCATCGCTGTCTTGTCCGTCGTCCCGCTCGGTGCGGTGTCACCCCAACCCAAACCAACGAAGGGATGACAGTGACCAATTTGGCACGGAGCATCACCGGCGGCGTCGATACGCACCTCGATGTCCATGTAGCTGCGGCTTTAGATGAACGAGGGACTCTCCTCGGCGTCGAGAGCTTCGCCACCACCGAGAACGGCTACAAGAAGCTGCTGGGGTGGTTGAGCGACTTTGGCCCGGTCGAGCTGGTCGGCGTCGAGGGGACTGGGTCCTGTGGAGCTGGGCTGACCCGTCATCTCCAAGCCGAGCGGGTCAGAGTCGTCGAAGTTGACCGCCCCAATCGCCAGCGCCGGCGGCTCAAGGGAAAGTCCGATCCCCAAGACGCCATCTCCGCCGCCCATGCTGCGCAGTCGGGCAATGCTGCCGGCGAGGCCAAGACGAGGGACGGAAACGTCGAATCCATGCGGGTTTTGCGAGTCGCTCGGTCCTCGGCCCGCAAGGGTCGGACCCAGGCCCTCAACCAGATGCGCAACCTGGTCTCGACCGCGCCCGATCCGATCCGGGCCGAGCTCCGGGGGCTCAGCGTCTTCAATCTCCTCGAGCGGGCCTCGGCTTATCGGCCCGGAGCCAAGCGCGACATCGTCTCGCTCACCAAGTACAGCCTGCGCATGTTGGCCCGGCGGGCCCTCACACTCGAAGAGGAGATCTCCGAGATCGACGCCATCCTCAAGCCCTTGGTCAAAGAGACCGCTCCCGAACTTGTCGCCACCCTTGGCATCGGAACGGACGCCGCATCGGCGCTCCTCGTCGCGGCCGGGGACAATCCCGAACGGCTGCACAACGAGGCCGCCTTCGCTCACCTCTGTGGAGCATCACCGCTCGATGCCAGCAGCGGCAAGAACCAACGACACCGGCTCAACCGCAGTGGTGATCGTCAGGCCAACTCAGCCCTCTGGCACATCGTGCTCACCCGCATGGTCTACGACCCTCGAACCAACGAGTACATCAGCCGACGCAAGAAAGGAAGGCCTGACCAAGAAGGAAGCAGTGCGATGCCTGAAGCGCTACGTCGCTCGAGAGGTGTTCAGCCTCCTACCTCACGAGAAACTGGGGCTTGACAGCCCATGGAGCATCGTACTGACGTATTGGTTGTCGTTCGACGGGATGGACAGGCCCAGGTTCCGGTACGAGCCCGGCAGGGGGAACAGGTGCCCGAGGAAGCTCACGTACCCCTGGACGCTCCCGCCGTTCAGGGCGTTGAGGACCTAGACGAGGTTGCCGTGGACAGCCACGCTGACCGGGAAGACGCCGCCGGAGCCGATGACCTGGCGGAGGGAGAGGTCGTCACCGCCCACCGAGAAGACGGACACGGTGTTGCTGCCGGCGTTCACGGCGTAGAGGAGGGCGTTGCGAGGGTCGTAGGTGAGCGAACCCTGTGAGGCGGTGTGGTCGACTTCGGAACCCAGGAGCTGACCCCCGAGGCCGCCGGTCTCGTAGGTGCCCGCGAGCGCGAGTGTGCCGTCGGCGGCGCGGTCGTAGGCGACGACCTGGTTCCCCGAGAGGTTGTCGGTCTGGACGAAGACCGCGTGGTTCGCACCAGAGCCGAAGCTGGGCCCGATCGGACCGTCGGCGCCGGCGGTGGCAGGTGCAGCGAACGCCGAGAACCCCAGGACGGCTCCTGCACCCACGGCGATGCGGGCCAACTCTTCATTGCAGCGCCTTCGTGTCGAAAATGACGGTCAAGAGCACAGTCCTCGATGGGCGCCCAAGCGTTACGCGGCCTCGCCGAGTCGCTTCCTCCGTAACGCCACGATGACGCACGAGGACGGAAGGCATCATGGTCGGACAACGGGAATGGTGTGGATCGCGCATCGTCGCCGGCGGCCGCGGGCGCGACAAGCGTTGTCTCCGAGGTCCTACGCTGCGAGCCGTGGAGATGGACGTCGAGCTGCTCGGCCGCCTGCGCAACGGCGACGAGGAGGCGTTCCTGATGCTGGTGGGCCGCTACCAGCAACCGATGCTGCGCCTGGCTAGGACGATGGTCTCGAGCCACGCCGTGGCGGAAGAGGCGGTCCAGGACACGTGGATGGGGGTGGTCCGTGGCATCGACAGATTCGAGGGCCGCTCCTCGTTCAAGACGTGGCTCTTTCGGATCCTCGTCAACCGGACCCGCTCGGCGGGCGCCCGCGAGGTCCCGTCCGTGCCGATCGACGAGGCGCATGCCGTCGACCCGGCCCGGTTCGACGCCCAGGGCCACTGGGCGGAGCCGGTGACGGCGTGGACCGAGGAGTCCGAGGAACGCGTCGACGCCGCCAAGTGGTCGCCGATCCTGAAGACGGCCATCTCACGGCTTCCCGAACGTCAACGTCAGATCGTCATGCTGCGCGACGTGGAGGGGCTCTCGAGCGCCGAGGCATGCGACGTGCTCGGGATCAGTGTGGGCAACCAACGGATCCTGCTACACCGTGGTCGGGCCCGATTGCGCGAGGTCGTCGAGGCCGAGATGGGGAAGGACTGAGCCGATGCTGTCGCTGCGACGGAAGGACATGGTGTGCCAGCAGGCGGTCGAGCTCGTGACCGACTACCTGGAGGGTTCCCTGTCGCACCGAGACCGCCGCCGGCTCGAGACCCACCTGCGGGCCTGTCCCAACTGCACCGCCTATGTGGAGCAGATCAGGATGACCATCGCCCTGACCGGCGGCGTCGAGACGGAGGACCTGACCCCCGAAGCGCGGGCAGATCTGACCGAGCTGTTCCGGCGGTGGCGGGGCGAGTAGGGTCGCTCCACCGCCCCGGGCCGTCGGCGGGATTCCCGCGACGGTGGAATCCCAGGTAGCGAGGGTTTTCGGCCTCATGTGGCGGTCTCAAGGCACAACGGAATTGTGCCGATGTAGCCAACGTGCCAGCGGACGGCGCTGAGTCCACCCGCGCCGGCATGGGGGCGGGCGGCTCAGGGGAGATGACGAGCAGTGACAACGGCTCGGTCGAGCGCGCCCCGGCATCCCCTGAAACGGTGGAGTTGGGAAACCCGGCGCCGGACCCTGAGGCTCGGAGTTGGATGGGTCCCGCCAAGATCTACGCCTTCTCGGCCGCCCTCACTCTCGGCGGGGTCGCTCTGTGGTTGAAGGGGCCGTTCATGAGCGAGGGTCCCATTCGACATCTGACCAACCAGCCGGAGATGCTTGCGATGGTCTGCGTGCTGACAGCGGTGACCGTGTGGCAACCAGTCGTACTCCACTACCGCGGCAACAGCTACAACTTCATTCTCGGAGAGGTGCCTCTCCTTCTCGGCCTCGTCTTTCTGTCTCCTCGCCTGTTCATACTTGGCTCTGCCTTGGCAGAGGCTTTCGTCTTCCTATTCCTGACCAAGAAGGCCCTGATCCGAATTACGTTCAATGTGACATCGGGCTTTCTCATCACAGCCCTAACGATCATCGTCTTCCGCGAAGTTCTCGGAACACACAGTCCTGTCAGCGTTCAGGGCTGGGGCTCGTTGGCTGTTGCCGGGTGCTTCCTCGCAGCGGCCACGGGCGTGGTGACAAAGATCGTCATGAAGCTGAACGGTCAGACGGCTGAGCGCCGGGCGCCGCTCCAGTTCACGACCGAGGCGATGTTGATGGCCGCGAGCATCTGCCTCTCCTTTGTCGTTCTCGACGCGGCGTGGTTCAGCCTTTGGGCGACGCTGCCGCTTCTCCTGGTCGGTGTCCTGATCATCCTGGCGTACCGCGGCTATTCCCGACTTTTGCTGCGATTCGGATCGCTGCAACGCCTCTACGACTTCAGCCGCATACTCGGCACCGCGAGCCTGGAGCCCTCGTCCATGAGCTTGGACGTCCTCGAGCAGGTCCGCGCAGTCATGCGGGCCCGCCGAGCGGAGCTGATCCTGGCCGAGCCGTCCGGTATCCCTCGGCGGATCTCGCTGGGAGATGGTGGGGCGTCAGGGATCGAGCCCATCACCCTTGACGAGTCCTCCATTCGTGACCAAGGCCATCGCGACCGGGGACGCCTCGCTCCATAACAGCACCGCAAAGGACGGTAGCCCCAGCACCGATCCGATCGCCGGCGAATACAGCGATGCCATCGTTGCACCAATCATGAATGGGCACTTCCGATCGGCGCCATCATTGCGCTCGACCGTGACGAAGAGGAAGACCATTTCGACAACGATGATCTCCATCTTTTCGGAATGCTTGTCGCACAAGCGAGTGCGAGCCTGGAGCGCGCCCGTCTGGTCGAGGAATTGCGTTACGAGGTCGACAGCAAGTCCCACCAGGCGACGCACGACATGCTGACCGGGCTTCCGAACCGAATGCTGTTCCTGACTCGTGCGGCGAGCGCCCTCAGCGAAAGCCACAGGGTCGCAATCGTCTTGCTCGACATCAACCGCTTCAAGGACGTGAACGACACGCTTGGCCATGCCATTGGGGACCGGCTCCTGTGCGAGATCTCCGAACGCCTCTTCCGCGCCGTGTCAGGACGGGCCACGGTGGCGCGGCTCGGTGGTGACGAGTTCGCGCTCGTCATCTCCGATGTTTCGGAAGCAGACAGCGCGGTCGCGATCGTCAACGAACTTCATGGGGAGATCTCGCGTCCGATCAAGATCGACGGACTTACCCTCGCCGTGACGGCGAGTGCCGGCATCGCGCTCGCTCCTGAGCATGGTGATGATGTGGCCCTCCTTCTCCAAAGAGCGGACATCGCAATGTACCTTGCCAAGGAGCGCCGCAGCACCGTCGAGCTGTACTCGGTTGAACAGGACCAGAGTATGCAGAGGTGGCTGATGCTCAGTGGTCTGCTGACCCACGCTCTTGAGGACAAGAGCGGAGCTCCGCGTGATGTACCAGCCGATCGCCAACGTTCAGTCTGGCCAGATCGAACAAGTCGAAGCCTTGGCCCGCTGGCAACATCCAGTCCAGGGGGCGATTCCGCCCGATGAGTTCATCGGGATCGCCGAACAGCTGGGCCTCATCGGTCAAATCACCGACTTCGTTCTCGCCGAGGGATGTGCCAGGTTGGCGAGTTGGCGACGGGCGGGCCTCCAGATCGGACTCGCGATCAACGTCTCTGGACGCGAATTCACTGATGCCAGTCTCGTCGACCGCGTCGCGAAGCATCTGCAGGCAAACGATATTCCTCCTGATTCTCTCACCCTCGAGGTGACCGAGACGGAGGTGATGGCGGATCTCGGACAAGCGAGCGAGGTTCTGGACCAGCTGTCCGGCCTCGGCATCCGCATTGCGATCGACGACTACGGAACCGGTTACTCGTCGCTCGCAGTATCTGCACCGCCTTCCAGTACAGGAGCTCAAGATCGACCGGTCATTTGTGACCAATCTCCCGAACGACTTGAGCAACGCCATCATTGTCCGTTCCTCCATCGCAATGGCACACTCTCTGGGGCTTACAGTCGTGGCCGAGGGAGCCGAGGACGAGGTCACCTGCGCGATGCTGGCTGACGCCGATTGTGACTCGATTCAGGGCTACTACCTGTCGAAGCCCATGGAGCCCTCGCGCCTCCAAGAGTGGCTTCTCCAGGGTGGATCGCTCGAGTTCGCACCCTCCGAGATCCGGATTGCCCCGTTCGGTGGGCGATCCGCCCCCGGCGCTCTCACCGGATCGTCCTGACTCCTTCGCCGCCCGACATCGGCACAGTCGTTCAGGGTTCGGCGCTGTTGTTCCGGGTGAGGACTACCAGGTTTCAGGCAGGACGTCGTCGCGCTGCGAGCAGCCCGGTCCTCGTGCCGGCGGTGTGACGCCCCCTGAGTCCCGGCGCGCTGTCGTTCGACGACGGCCACCGGCGCTCGTGGTAGGAAAGGGCTGTACCACCAAGGTTGGGGGCTCCTGAACAGGACTTTCGACTCTAATTTCGCCTCGTCCTAAGCCCGTTTTTCCTGCTCAGAGGCCTGCTTCCCCGCACAACTGCAGCACAACGGTTGCAAAACGGTTGCACAACAGGGAGAATCAAGGCACGGGGAATGGAGGATACCGGTCGCACGGTTGATGGTCCTCACATCCCCGCCTGTACCAGTGGTGCGAAGGAGGTGGGAATGATGGACTGCTTCTCTTGGAAGTGGTAGCGATCCTGGCCGGTTGACGACCGGTCACGCAGGACCAAGGCAGGCCATATCTCCGTTCCCCCGACACGGTACGGGGTGCTGCCCTGGTGTTATCGACACGGCGGGTGGCCACCTTTAGCGATCTGAACTCGCCTGGTGGCCCCCGCCGTTTGTCGCGTCAGTAGCCACAAAAGCTGCGGGCACCGAGGCGAACGGTGCGACAATCTGGTCACGTGACTAGGTGGGACGTTCGGTGAGGATTCGCAGGCGGGTGGCTCGGCACCAGCATCAGCTGCAGCGCTCGTTCGCCCGCCTCTCAGTGGGCTTCAGCTTTTCGAGTACCGGCGACGGACTCCTCCTGGGAGCCGTGCCCCTCCTGGCGGTGGCGGTCAATCCGCATCCGCTGGCTGTCTCTGCCGTCGCCGCCGCAGACAGCCTTCCGTGGCTGCTCTTGGCGTTGCCGGCCGGGGCCTTCGCGGACAAGTTTGACCAAGGCCCGTTGATGGCACTGGCCAACACCTTTCGTGCCGGTGTGATCCTGCTCGCTGCGCTCTTGATCATGAGCGACCACATGAATTTGGTGGTCCTGATCCTCGTCGTTCTGCTCAACGCGGGAGCACGAGCCGTCTACTACTCGTCATTTCAAGCCATGGTGCCCTCCCTCGTCGATGAGGGCGCTCTTGAACACGCGAACGGATTGTTGGCGAGCACAGAGTCGGCGGCCGAGCACCTCGCCGGTCCGATCGCCGGTTCTTGGCTCTTCGCAGTGGGGAAGGCGATCCCGTTTCTCGCGGACGCGATCGCACTTCCGCTTTCGGCGTTCCCGTTCCTCAAGCTCCGCTCGAAGGAGAAGCCCCAAATCGAGGGCGCTCCGAGTGTCTGGGAGGGTGTGAAGCTCCTCTTCGCCGATCGTCGCTTGCGGATTCTGCTTGCGATCGTGAGCTGCCTCGCCGGGCTGCAGGGAATGGAAGCGGGCGTGTTGGTGCTCTTGGCAACCAAGGAATGGGGAATCCGAGCCGGGGCCTACGGGATCTTCCTCGCCGTTGGTGCCCTTGGCAGCCTCTTCGGGAGTCTGGCAATGAGCCGCCTCGTCAGACGCTTTGGCAACGCTTGGACCCTCATCGGAACCGCGATCTTGTCCGGCGTGGGCTACCTGCTCATGGCCTCGGCGCGATCGTGGCACCTGGCGGGTCCCGCCTTCTTTCTCGTGGGTTTCGCCGTAGCGACCGGATCCGTCGCTGCGACCTCACTCCGCCAGAGGCTGACCCCGCAGAACCTCATGGGGCACGTCGGCGGCGCGTGGCGGGGCATCACCTGGGGTGCTGCGCCGGTCGGCGCCATCGCGGCGGGAACCCTGGCAACGATCGGTGGGCTCCGCCTTCCACTCGTGCTGGCGGGGATCCTGCAGTGTGCGGTGGCGATCCTGCTCGCTCGACCCTTACTCAGAAGCATCCGTGCTGGCGCCGGTCCCGGCGCCGACACTGACGCACACGTTGCGCCACGGGAAGAGAACGATCCCTCCCATCATGCGGCGGGAGATTAAGAGCCCTTGATCCGATCGATTCCGACACCGCCGAGCTGGTGGGCGAAGTCGGGATGCGACGTCCTCGGCATGTGACCGAGGTCTTCACCTGGATCAGAACTGACCCACCCGCCCGTCGAGGAACGGCAACACCCGCCCAGCCTCATGAAGCCGACGTGTCGGGCTTCCCGACGGCCAGACGCTCGAGCTCGTTGCGCAGGTCGTCCAAGCCGAGGGGCCCGAGAGCCAGTGCCGCTCCGTGCCAGGCCTTGAGGTCGAATCGCTCGCCTTGAAGTCGCCGGGCTCGTTGCCGTCCCTCCAGCCAGACCCGCTCGCCCAGCTTGTAGGTGGTGGCCTGGGTGGGCCAGGAGAGGTACCGAAGGGCCTCGCTCTCGCAGGATGCTCGGCCAAGTCCAGATGCAGACTCGAGGTAGTCGACCGCTGCGTCGTAGTCCCACTTCGAGCCGGCACGAGCACGACCGGCAGGGATCAGCCGACCGGTGTGCAAACCGATGTCGACCACGACACGGGCCGCCCGGAAGGCCTGCATGGACAGAAAGCCGAGGCGGTACTCCGGCGTGTCCAGCCGGCCCAACTCGTCCATCAGCCGCTCGGCGTAGAGCGCCCAGCCTTCTCCGTGGGCGGAATTGAAACCGAACTGCTGGGCCCGGGTGAGCTCGACCAACCTCGTGGCGCCGAGCTGAAGGTGGTGGCCGGGTACCGCCTCGTGGAACACGGTTGTCACCGCGTCCCAGGTGGGAAACGTCGTCCGGCCCATCGTCGGAAACCAGATGCGCCCGGGACTGGAGAGGTCCTCCGAGGGAGGCGTGTAGTAGGGCGCCGCCCCGCTGCCCTCCGGCGGAATGGAGGCCAGACATGTCCGCAGCGCCGGAGCGATGTCGAAGTGGCGTCCGTCCAGCGCCTCGATGGTCCTGTCCGTCAGGTCCTGCAGCCACCCCCTCCACGCGTCCATTCCATGGACCGCTCGCTCCGGATCGGTGGTGAGCAGCTTTCGCACCGCGGCGAAATCGGCTCCGCTCTGCACGTGTTCGCACTCCCGTCTCTGTTCGGATTCGAGGCGGCCGAGCTCGTCCCAACCCCACTCGTACGCCTCCTCGACATCGAGGTCGCAGCCGAGGAAGTAACGGGCCCAGACCTGGTACGCGTCCTGGCCCACGCCGTCGGTCTCGGAAGCTCCGGGGACGTAGGAGCTCTGGAGCCACTCGGACAGCTCCCCGTACGCCGCATCGGCCGCGGCACCGGCCCGGCGCAGCCGCTCCGCCCCGGGCAGGTCGCCCTTCGACCTGGCGAAGGCGCTGAACCATCCCTTCTCCGAGCTGCCGGCCCAGACGGCGCACTGCTCGGCCACCGCAGCGGCGCACCGTTTGGGAGCAACCCGGCCACCGGCCATGCCGGCCTGCAAACTGGCGCGGTAGCCGGCCATGGCGGCCGGCACCCCTTCGAGTCGGATCGTCACGGCCTCCCAGTCCTCGGGACCCTGGGGATCGATGAGGTCGAAGCTCATCCGGACGGCCGAGGGCGGCCCATCGAGAATCGAGAGGTCACGCTCATCTTCGTTGGTGTCGCTGATCGCGAGCCGGCCGGCCAGGACGTCCCGGAGGTAGATGGCGCCGAGCCGCTCCGCCTCCCCGTCGACGGTCGCCTGGTCGAGATCCCTCCTCGCACGCAGCACCATCTCGCGGATGGCCGCGGAACCGACCGGGGAGTAATCCCGCAACCGACTGCCGTTGATGTCGATTCCCATCATTCGAGCACCATGGGCCGGATCGAGGGCGGCGAGCTCGTCGACGAAGCGGGCGGAAACCTCGGAGACAGAAGGCACGGGCGTCATCGTGCCACGACGGCCCGCCAGCGGCATCCCCGGCGTGTGGACTAACGGTTCGAGGGGAGGGACGGCGGCGTGAGGGCGGGTGCGAGCATGGCGGCGGCAAAGCGGAAGGCTCCCGACGAGTAGACGTCGCACTCTTCGAGACCGCTGACGAGGGTGGTGTTGCCGTCAGGGCAGAAGTGCACACCGTCAGGACCGCGCACGACGTTGGTCCCGGCCGGTCCCGTGCACGGCTCGCCGGGGAGGCAGGGGAGAGTCCAGGTGAACTGTCCGTTCGCCATGACTGCTTGGCCCGCATCGTCGTATGTGACACCGATGTTTGCGTCGGCCAGCGCCTGATAGATCTGGTTGAGGGCGGAGGCGTTCTGACTGAGTCCGGCGGACGCGTCCAGCGGCAAGCCGACCAAGATCACTTTGGTGCCGATGGCCCGGAAGATCGAGATCGCGGTCTGGGTATCCGCTTGGTACTTCGCGAAGTACGGCGGCGTTCCTAGCTGGTAGCCCGCCATGCACGGGGTGAAGGCGTCCCCTGAGAACGCCAGGACCGCCGCAGTGGGCTGCCAGTTCTGCGCGTCGGCGGCCATCGACGCGAGATGGTCGCAGGTGGCCGTGCCGGGGAACGTGCGGACTCGAACCGAAGCCCCCGAGATGCTGGCGAGGAAGGCAAAGTCCTGCCCTGACTCGGAAGCCTGGGAATCGCCGTAGAGGGCGATCCGTGGTGGTCCGCGGGGTGGAGCTCGGGCACCGATCCGTGGAAGGGGGCGCGGCCGAGGCTGAGGATACCGCCGTCGGAGGCCGCCTCCCAGTAGCCGCCGGGGGTGGGAGCCATGCCCACGATCGGCTTGTCCAACGGCAGGCCTCCCGCGCTCCCCCAAAAGGTGGCGTCACCGAAGCTGTAGACCCCGCCGTCGGAGCCCACCAGCCAATACCCGTCGCCGCCAGGCGAGACTGCCATCCCGACGATCGGCCTGTTGAGACGCAGGCCGCCCGTGCTGCCCCAGAACGTGGCGTCACCGAAGCTGTAGACCCCGCCGTCGGAGCCCACCAGCCAATACCCGTGACCGCCGGGGGTGGCCGCCATCCCGACCATCGGGGCGTTCCGCGGGTGGCCCCCCTGGGAGCCGTGGTACCGGGCGGTACCGAAGGCGAAGACGCCGCCGTCGGAGGCGACCTCCCAGTACCCGCCACCGTCGGGGGTGGCCGCCATCCCGACGATCGGGGCATTCAGCGGGTGGCCCCCCTCGGAGCCGTAATAGGCCGCATCACCGAAGGCGAAGATGCCGCCGTCGGAGGCGACCTCCCAGTAGCCGCCACCGTCGGGGGTGGCCGCCATCCCGACGATCGGGGCATTCAGCGGGTGGCCCCCCTCGGAGCCGTAATAGGCCGCATCACCGAAGGCGAAGATGCCGCCGTCGGAGGCGACCTCCCAGTAGCCGCCACCGTCGGGGGTGGCCGCCATCCCGACGATCGGATGGTCGACGACGAGCGCCATGGCTCCGGGGGCCGGGAACGCCGCCAGCAGGCTCGTCGCCATGAGACACGCGGCGATGAAACCCAAGGCGATCCGCCGGCCGTGGCCCATGCGATCAGTCTCGCCGAGGCGCCGACGCCTGTCGTCTCCGGTAGGGCGACCAGGACGACCAGGACGGAGAGCGGACGACCCCGCATCGAACCGGCACCATCGGCTCGGAAGGCGATTCGCGGCCTTGAGGGGCCGATCCAGCCCACGGTGCTGTGAATGCGGCCGGGCCTGAGCGGATATCCTACGCAACCACCGTTGGGAAACCACACGGTGGGCTCGCTCGGAAGCCACCCGAAGCAGACTGGGAACTCGCATGGGGAACGACCACAAGATCGTTCAGATCAGTTCGCACGTCACCAGCTTCGTCGGAAGGGTGGGCGTCATCGGGCTGTGCTCTTGCGGGTGGCTTGGGAGCGTGGAGGGCGACAACACGAGGATCGCAACCAATGCCCTCATCGACATGTGGCGCGAGGACCATGGAACGAAGGGCGCCATCGAGGGTCTTTGACATCGTGCCCCTTTGCCGATCGTGGGCGCCGACAGGGGCGGAGCGCACGGCAACGATCGAACTTGGATCTACTCGAGCCGGTACTCCCAACCCTCTTGCCAGCCGAAATCGGCCGTGATCACCTCCTCGAGGTCTTCCCCGCTCAGGAGGTGCTCGAGGCCGAAACGGGTGGCGGCGTGGCCGACAACCAGGATCCGTTGACCTTCCCACCGAAGCGGCAAATCGGAGAGAAAACGGCTCACCCGTTCTGCCGCTTGTCGCCAACTTTCGCCGCCCGGGTAGGGCAGGTCGAGGTACGTGCGTCGATCACGATGAACGTCGGGAGCGGCCGCACCGTTCAGCTCTCCGTAGTCGCACTCCCTGAGCCGCCAGTCCATCAGAACAGGTATGCCCGAGCCTGCAAAGGCCACCTTCACCGTCTCGATCGCTCTCTGCAAGTCCGACACGAAGATTGCGGCCAGTCCGTCGCCGCCGCGCCGTTGTCCGAGCGCCGCTGCGTTGTTCCGCCCAGCCTCGGAGAGGCGACCCGGAAGCCACCCAGTCGCTCTTCCCTGCTCGTTGTCCTCGGTGGTCGAGTGGGTTTCGTAGACGATCTCTATGCCCATGACGCAGATATAGCGCACGAGACGAAAGAACTGCGCCGACGCGAAAGCGCCCGTCCCACGAACGAACGGGGATCGGGCGCTTTTCTCATTTGTACTCCGAGAAGCGAATGCTCGGGGAAATGGCTACCAGTTGGGCTTCCTTGTCCTTGCCGTTGCAACGCTCTGACTTCGAGCTGCTTGCCGTTGGCTACCTGGGCCTACCGGGAACTCTCCCGGTCAATCCCCTTCCTTCCACTCTCAGGATGGCCCTTCACGCATACACCGCATAAGCGCATCCTTCCGGAACCCTCTTGGATCCCACGCTACCAGTGTGCGCTGGGTGCACCGCACACCTCCAGAGTCCAAAGACCCATCTGAGCCCGGCCGGTCGCTTACCGACCACGCACCAATCCCCGGTTCGAGCGACCTGAGGCCCTCAGTTTCGGCCTATGTGTCGCTTCTCAGAGCTGCTGATTCATTCCGATCGGGTCGGACACGTCACCTGCATAGGTGACGTAGTCGAACGACCCGCGATGCGACAGCACAATCGGGGGCGGCGCCGCGAGCACCGTACGGGCCGGCACGTCCGTGGCAACCACGACGTCGACCCCGATCATGACGTCGTCGCCGACGCGTACGGGTCCGAGGACCCGCCCTCCACAGGTCACGTTCACCGGAGTCACCGAGTCACATCCACTTCCCGAACGACCTTGATCATCTGGAGCGCGGGGTTCTCGGCGCCCCACAAGTCTTGGAACTCCTCGAGTGCTCGGAAGCCGTAGGCGAGATAGAACGCTCGCGTCTTGACGTACCCAGCGTCGGGCTTGCTTGGAGCGAGCGTCTTCACCTGGAGAAATTCCACACCGTCCGCGGCCAAGGTGCCCTCGGCATGCCCGAGCAACGCCCGGCCGATGCCTTGGCGATGATGCTCCGGTCGCACGGCCATCACGTAGACCTCGGCGGCGTACGGGCTGTGTCTCACCAGCGTCACAAGCCCCACGTCCTCGTCTCCAAGTGAGGCGATGACGGTGGGAGATCGATCGGCGGCGGCGACGTAGTCCTCGACCGAGGCCGGGATGCCGAACCAGGTCGGGAGGGTTCGCAAGATCCTGCGGCAGGTCTCCCCGGATCCGACTGGTTGGTCCCGCATTCGAAGTTCCCCATCGACGGCCATCCGTACAGCATGGCGTCCGGGGCGAACGATGATCCGCAAAATACTTAAGTAAATGCTTGACCGAAATCTGGCCCGCAATTACACTTAGGTAAGTGGTTAACCGTTTGGCGGATCTCGACCGAGTGTTCCAGGCCCTGGGCGACCCGAGCCGGCGGGCCATGGTCCAGAGACTCGTCGGCGGCCCGGCTTCGGTGAGCCAACTTGCTGAGCCGCTGCCGATGTCACTGCCGGCGGTCGTGCAACACCTCGGTGTCTTGGAGTCCGCTGGGCTGGTCTCGACCGAGAAGGTCGGCCGTGTCCGGACGTGCCGCCTCGAGCCCGAGGTCCTGCGCCGAGCCGAGGCTTGGCTCGGGGACCAGCGCATCGCCTGGGAGGACCGGCTGGATCGGCTCGGTGCCGAGCTCAGCGAGCCATCGGCGCAACCACAAGACAGCAGGAGACACAAGGAGAAGGAGAGGTTCCGATGACCGATCGCAGCGTCACCCACGTCACGTTCACTCTGGAGCGCACCTACCCGGTGCCAGTCGACCGGGTGTTCCACGCATGGGCCGATCCCGAGGTGAAAGCGCGCTGGTTCGCCGGGGGCTCCTCCGGTTATCAACTGGACTTTCGACCGGGCGGCGTCGAGCGCAACTCGGTCACCCACGAGGGAATGCAGATCATCTGGGAATCGCTCTACCGTGACATAGTCGCCAACGAGCGAATCGTCTATACGTCCGTGCTCTGCGAAGGGGACGTTGTGGCGACCGTGTCGCTGACCACCGTCGAGCTCGTCCCGAAGAGGATGAGGGCACCCACTTGCTGCTGGTCGAGGCCGGCGCCTACCTCGACGGGCGGGAGCAGGCTGCATGGCGAGAGCAGGGCACCAGTGACTGGCTCGACGCGCTTGGCAAAGACCTGGCCTATCCGGCCATCAAGTGAACCTCGTTCTGTCGACGAGCCGACAAGCCGTTCCGGTCTCGAGCGAGCAGCCATGCTCGCTGATCATCCGCGCCGGATCAGCCCTCGTGAACTTGGCATTCGACGACCTCGAAAGCGATGTTGCCGATCTCGCCCGCAGGGGGCTGGAATTAGGAGCGATCGAGAGGGTCAACGACCCTGTGTTGTTGTCCTCGATCCGAGCCCCGGTGGGAACGCGATCTCCTTCATCGGCAACTCCCGCGTTCGGTGCCGAAGCAAGATGTGCTCCGAGCTCGCCGGTTGAGCGGGTCACGTCCGCCAGGGTCCGACCCCACCGATCCGCTCGGGGGTGATCCTGGTTATGTGGCCGGGTGGGGGGTTGTCCATCGGAGGAAACTTCACATCAGGACCGAGGTAGACGTGCGCCAGCCTCTGGAGCAGCTCGGGCGCCCCTCCCTCCGTGATGCGAGCCCTCCCGTGGACGACCATGTACTCAGCCAAGCCATTGGGAGTCTGTCCCCCGGTCTCCATCGAAAGGACCACCCGCGGATCCCGCCTCACGTTGGCCACCTTGCGCCACACCCCGAGGTGGCCTGCCACGATCTCGTCATCCTCTAGGCCCACCCACACCAAGGTCACCTGGGGCGTTCCGTCCGGCTCCAGCGTGACCAGGTGGGCAAGGTGCCCGGAGGTCAGCGCACTGCGCACGTCCTCGCTGAGTTGCATGCACATTTTCTACCCCTCACCGGCCACCGGATGCGCCGCCGATCCGGGCGTCAGGCCGATGGTGGGGGCAGAAGTCGAGTTGGATCCGCCCAGTGGTAGCGGTGACCCAACGCTCGACCACCCCCTGGAAACGGCCCGCGAAGCTGCGTCTCGACTCGGGTGCCACCCCGTGCGTCGTAGAAGGCTTTGGCGGTCGTGTTCTGATCGAGTACCCAGAGGTGTAGCGATCCGTTGGCTCGAAGTCGAAGCAATCTCCTGGCGGTCTCTGACAGCAGGCGTGAACCTATCCCGGTTCTCTTCAGATCACTCCTGACGTGGAGGTTCTCGAGGAGAGCTCCCCAGAGCGGGTCGTCATCCAAGACGGTGTGGGCGAAACCGAGAAGCTCATCCGCGTGACGGGCGATCACAGTGAACTGACTCCCTCTGGGTTGAGCCAGTCGGCCTCGCCACACCTCTTGGCGATCGGAGACGACGTCCCCATCGAGGTAGGTGTCCGAGTAGGCCCCTCGGTAGTGACGTCGCCAGCTTTCGGCATGGAGCGCGGCGATGCAGTCGGCGTCGCGATCGGTCGCGTCGAGATACTGCACAGCCAGGAGCTGCTTCGACATGTTGGTCTCCTCATCGATCCTGGCGTTGGCACCGTGCAACAGCCGGATGCCGGACCGTCAGAGGGCCAGGTCCCTCAGGTCGCTCTGGATGAACGATCAGAGATTATCCGCAGCCGTTCGGGCTGACGCTTCGTCGCGAGCTGTCCCGCCCACTCCGATGGGCGTACGGGAGCGGGCCTTGGTCGCAGCCTCGAACTGTGTCGGTGAGCCAGCGACCACTCACCAACAAGGAACCCTCGGAGTTCGTCAGGACCATGGTCACCTTGCTCGTGGCACCGGCGTCCAGCCGTTGGTTGCCGCGATGAGGCGCCCTTCGGGGAAGGAGCTAGCTGGTGGTGGGCGGGCTGACAGAGAGGGGAGCCGAGGCCGTGTTGGTCACGGGGATCCCATCGAGTGCCGCAGTGAGTTGAACGTCGACGGTCACCGGACCGGTCACCGCGGTCGGGACCGTGAAACTTCCCGAGAGGACCGGCGGGGCGAAGACCCCCCTGTTGTAGGTTGCCGGCGTCACCTGAGCATGTGACGACGCCGGGACGGACTTACCGTTGTCCACAAGGGTGACCTTCACAATCGGCGGTGACCCCGCGCCGGTTCCCAGCGCCGATTGAAGTGTGCTCAGCGTGGCATTCGGATCGAGCGGCTGGTACCTCGGTACCGTCCAGTCGACGCTCAGGTTCCCCGTGAGGCCGGAGATCGGAGTGATGGCCGAGGGCGGGTCGATCTCCTTCAGCGCCGTCAGCAGCGCCATGAGTCCGGACAACGAAGTCAGCTGGCCCGACAGCAGGGGGGCGGCCGCCGGATCGACCGCGCGGACGAGACTCGTGCCCACCAACATGTAGGGGTGGAGCGGCGCCAGGCCCGTGCAGCTGACGGCGATCTTGCTGCCGGCGGACACTCCCGTCACCAACGGGAGGGAGCTTCCGTTGAACGTGCAATGGGGACCGGTGCTCGCCGACCGAGACGCCGGCGTCGGAGCGGAGGGCGACGTCGCAGCACCCGAAGCAGGAGCATTCACAAGGGCTGCTGCGCCGCAGGACAACATGATCACGGACACGATCAGCACGGCTCTGACGAAGAAGACTCTGATGGCACGGACGAGCACCGAAGCGAACCCCTCGGCTTGTTCAGGGTCTTTCATCTGTGACCGTGTGACAACGGCGCGTTGACAAATACCCCTCTGGAGCAGAGGGAACAGACACGAGCCCCTGCGGCGAACAGCCTGGTAGGAACTGTTGTGAACCGCGCCACCCTCCTTGAAGCGGGGCTTCGCGGTGGACGACGCATTTGCCACCTTGGCCCCGCCGACTGGTCAATGGCTAGCTGTGTGCTGATCGACGGGGCATAGTTGCAACCGTGAGGAGGCCGGATTGGGAAGCGCTGCTCGTAGAGGGGTATGAGCCGTTGAAAATCGCCCAGCGGTTGTTCCGTCACCTGCCACACGATCCCCGTTGCAAGCTCTGCCAGAACCCGTTCGCCGGTGTCGGTGGGAGTCTTCTTGGTCTGTTTGGCCGGAAGCCCTCTCGTAAGAACCCCAATGTGTGTCAGTACTGCTTCGATCACTTGCCGACGGGCGGGATAGAGATAGACATAGGTGTCGTCTTCGCCGACGTACGAGCGTCGACTTCTCTCGCGGAACAATCAACGGCTACGGAGTTCGCTCAGCGGCTGAACCACTTCTACGCCACTGCGACAAAGGTGCTCATTCGAAATGATGGCATCGTTGACAAGTTGATCGGCGACGAGGTGATGGGTCTCTTCATCAAGGGCGTGGCGGGACCCGATTACCGACGTAAAGCCGCTGTATCCGCTCTTGACCTTGCAACCACCGTCACGGAACTTCCCATCGGCGTTGCCGCCAACGCCGGGACTGCCTTCGTGGGCAACGTCGGATCGGGATCGGTTCTCGACTTCACTGCCCTCGGCGATGCCGTCAACGTGGGCGCACGCCTCCAGGCTCACGCGACCCCGAGCGAAGTCGTGCTCGCTCATGATCTGTATGCCCTCATATCCGCGGAATACCCCGGCGCCCGTTCCGAGCGGCTGAGCATTCGTGGTCGGCAGGAGCCGGTGGATATCGACGTTCTGGCCTTGACCTAATTACCCACGTCGATGCCGGGTTCGCCGGCCGGATATCCGCGGCATGACGACCGAGGCATACGACGACGCGTCTCCCGCCACAATCGCCGTGGGCGGCGCTTCTTCAAGGCCCTCGCCGACGTCCGCACCTGTCTCACGAACCCGGCCATAGGGGGCACCCCAAGCTGGACCTGCCCAAACAAGATGAGTGCAACGTTGTGCCACCCTGGCACGTGTAAGCAGTGTGTCGATGGTCGGGGATCTTCTGGTCGAAATCGTCGCGGATGCCGAGGGCTCACATGCCCTCGGTTCCTTGCTGCTGGTCGCTGGCGTGCTGTTTGTCGCCCTTCACACGCTCAGCGACATCGGGATCTACGGCGTGCTCGACGGGAAGCTCGCGACGTTCGGTGCGCAACACGACCACAGTGTCTCCTACACGCTGTACCTGTTGACCTACGCCGTCGACAGCGTGGCGGACGTCTTCGGCAGTCTCTTCGCGTTCGCTCCTGGGGCGCTCGTGTTCAGGAGTGGGGTCTTGCCGCGGTGGCTTGGGTGGGTCTCGATCCTCGCCGCGCCGCTGCTCTTTGTGCAGGCCTTCGGCCTCGGCGGTGTGATCGCATCGTTTGGCCTGGTTCTCGACCTGATCGGATTCGTGCTGCTCCTGCTCTTCGTCCTGGTGAGCAGCGTCATCCTTTTGAGGCGGGAGAGCGCGGCTCGGTGACTGCCAGCGAAGCGACTGGTCAGCTCGACGACTCCGGATGGCAATCGGGAAGCTGATCGGTGAGGTCTTGAAGCGGTGTTCGTCTTCCCGCTGGCGCTGCTGACGGACGTCATCAGCTTCGAACTCGGCCAGCGGTCTTCGCCGCCAGGGATCTCCAGGTGTCCCTGGGGCATCCCGGCGTTCTGCGAGCGGTGGTCCTCGGTGCGTGTGCCGTGAGCCTTGTCACCATCATCGGGGTCGGTCGCGGCGGGCTCATCCGACACACGGCGGCAGCGACCACGGCACTGGTGCTGGTCATCGTGGGAGGCGTCACGCTCGGCCAGTTCCTTCCGGCCGGCCTCGGTCCGTACCTCCCCGGGACCGCGCTCCAGGCCGCCGTCACGGTCAACCATTTGGCTGAGCTCCCGAGGCCCGCGGCTGCCATTGCGATTCTCGGAATCTGTGCCGCCGTCGTCCTGGCGGCGGCATCGATCCGGATGTCCCACCGCAACGCCTGACGTCGAGCGCAGCTTTGGCCGATCCGACACGGGCGTCCTCATGACCGGATACATCGCGGTAAGGACACGCCAGCGCTTGTTCGCCCTCGCTGTCCCCCTCTTTGCGGCGTTCTCATGGGAGTCGCTCCTGGCGCTGGGACTCGGATGAAAGGGGCGGAGCACAGCCTCGTTCGGCCGAATCAGACGTGCGATGCACGTGAGCACGACGTGCTTCTCGTCGTCTGCTTGTGGTCTGTGACGCCGTTTCGGCTCGAACGTGTCGGACGCGACAACACGAGCGGCGACGTCCACCAGGCACTTCTTCGGGAGCGGCCGACCGGGATCGAACCGGCATCATCAGCTTGGAAGGCTGAGGTTCTACCATTGAACTACGGCCGCGAATCGGTGGGCATTCTAAGTCCTCTACTCTCGACGCCATGGACACTCTGTTCGATCGAGTCGGCGGCGAGCAGTTCTTCGTCGACCTGGTGGGTCGCTTCTACCTCGGGGTCGCCGGCGACCCCCTGCTGCGGCCCCTCTACCCCGACGACCTGAGCGAGTCGTCCCAGCACCTCGCGTTGTTCCTCATGCAGTACTGGGGTGGTCCCGGCACCTACAGCGAGCAGCGCGGGCATCCCAGGCTCCGCATGCGGCACGCGCCCGTTCGTCATCGGGCCGGGCGAGCGTGACGCCTGGCTGCGCCACATGCTCGGCGCGCTGCTCGAGTTGCGAGAGGACGGGCGCATCTCGGAATCCGACACGATCGAGCTGCGCGACTACCTCGAGATGGCCGCCAACTCCCTGGTCAATTCCCCCTGAAACTCCCTGGCCGCCCGACGTGGCTCAATCCTTGAAGTCCGGCGTCCGGCCCTCCTTGCGAGCCGCCACCGCCTCCTCGAAGTTGCGGGTCGTGATGCGCACGAAGAGCTGGGAGGTGCCCTCCGCGTCCATGTGGGACTGCAGGCTGCTGGCGTCGAGGCTGTTCCACAGCTGGCGCTTCGTCAGCTCGACGCCGGCGCGGCTCCAGCCGTTGATGCGGTCCGCCAGCTCGAAACACGCCGGCAAGCAGCTCACCGGTGGGCACCACCCGCGACACCAGCCCGATCCGGTCCGCCTCCGCCGCATCGATGTCGCGGCCGGTCAGCATGATCTCGGCCGCCCGAGAGTGCCCGATCGCCCGCGGCAGCAGGAAGCTCAGCCCGAGCTCGGCCGCGGTCAGCCCGTTGTTGATGCCCGCCGCCCGGAAGTAGGCGTCGGCGGCGGCGATCCGCACGTCGGCCGCCAGGGCCAGGCAGAACCCGCCCCCGATGGCCGCGCCGTTGACCGCCGCGACCACCGGCTGGTGCAGGCGGCGGATGGTGGAGATGACGTCGTCGAGCATCTCCATGGAGCGCAGGGCGATGGTGGGCAGCGTCAGCCCCTCCATGTTGGGCATCGTGCCCGGGTTCTCGTGGTCCGCGCCGGAGCAGAACCCGCGCCCGGCGCCGGTGATCACGACGACCCGCACGTCGTTGTCGCTGCCGATCTCGCGCAACGCGTCGCGGAAGGGGATCATCACGTCGAAGGCCATGGCGTTCATGCGCTCCGGCCGGTTGAGCGTGACGACGGCGACCTGGGGATGCGGTCGGCTGACTTCGGTGAAGGACATGGGCGGCATCGTAGATGGGCCGGTCCGGTGACCCCGGCCCCCCACCTGTTCCGCTCTACGCGGCGTGGTCCTCCTGCGTGGAGGAGTTGCACCTCCCTGCTGTGGCAGCGCCCCGGGCTCTTTGTCCCCCGGCCGCAGCTGGCGCGTGCCCTCCGTGCGGGCGATCCAGCGCAGTCGGGCCGCCCGGGCGTCCCAGTCGTAGACCACGGCCGTCCCGGCGATGAAGTCGTCGAGGGCACGGCGCTCGCGCTGGAAGATGATGCCGAGGAAGCCGATGCCGAGGGTGAGGAGGGTCAGCCCGAGCCCGAGCGTCCGCTTGACGGCCTGGCGGTCGCTGATGGGACCCCCTTCCCGTGTCACCACCTGGAGGCCCAGGATCGCCATGCCCAGCGTCTTGCCGCTGACCGCCCACTGGTAGGTGAAGTAGAGGAACTCCCAGATCAAGAGCACGAGGGAGGCGGCGCCCCGGTGGTTGGTCAGGGTGAACGATGCCCGGTCACCAGCTTGGCCGCGTAGCCGAGGAGCACGACGCTCAGCGTGTAGATGCCCCAGGCGGCCCCCACGTCGGCGGCGAACGCGGCCAGCCGGCTCACGGCGCCGGCGTAGTGGCCCTGGCGGCCGACGGTCAGCTCGGCGGGCGGGGACGGGCACGGTCGTCACGGCGTCGCCCCCTTCGGCTCGACCAGGAGCGGAGGCCCGTCGGGCCAGTCGGCGATCCGTTTGCCCCGGCCGATCAGCCGGTTGCCCCAGCGGAAGATGAAGTCGTCGAGCCCGACGCCCTGGGCGCGGACGACGTCGAGGATCTCGGTGAGGATGCCGGTGGTCGACCGGGCGATGATCGACCCCAGCTCGGTCTGCTCCACCAGTCGCGTCGATGTCGATCTTGTCCACGATGGCGTTGATGTCGACCCGGTCGATGATCTTCTGCACGTCGACCCGGTCGATGATCTTCTCGACGTCCACCCGGTCGACGATCTTCTCGATGTCGACCCGCTCGACCACCTTCTCGACGTCCACCTTCTCGATGATCCTCTCGACGTCCACCTTGTCGATCAGGCCGTTGATGTCGACCGCGTCGATCACCAGGGGGACGATGCGCTCGGCCAGCGCCTGGGCCAGCTGCTCGACCCGGGAGCCGATCGGGTTGGGGCTCATGGGGCCCCCGAGCCGCGTGACATCCCCGTGATCATCTCATCCCGGGGCCGGTGCACGTGGGACGACGATCGGGTACCGTCGACGGGTCGGGGCATCAACACAGAGGAGAAGGCGTGGTGGAGTTCGAACGTTACGACGACGGAGTCCCCTCCTGGGTGGACCTGTCGAGCACCGACCTGGCCAAGTCGAGGGCGTTCTACGGGGCGCTGTTCGGCTGGAATTGCCCCGAAGGGCCGCCCGAGGCCGGTGGGTACTCGGTGTGCGACCTGGGCGGCAAGACCGTGGCCGGCATCGGCCCCCAGATGAACCCCGACGCCCCACCGGCCTGGATGACCTATGTGAACGTGGACAGCGCCGACGACGCCGTGGCCAAGGTGTCGGCCAACGGCGGGACCGTGTTCGTGCCGCCGATGGACGTCATGGACGCCGGCCGCATGTCGGTGTTCGCCGACCCCCTTGGTGCCGTGATCGGCATCTGGCAGCCCAACCAGCACGTGGGCGCGCAGGTGGCCAACGAGCCCGGGACCTACTGCTGGAGCGAGCTCATCACGACGGACCTCGACGCGTCGAAGGCCTTCTACAAGGCCGTGTTCGGCTGGGACGCCGAGGACGCGGGGCCGCCTGGGGGCCCGCCGGTCTACACCGAGTGGAAGCTGATGGGGCGCTCCGTCGGCGGCATGATGCTCAAGTCACCCGAGATGCCCGCCGAGATGCCGCCGAACTGGGGCGTCTACTTCGCCGTGGCCGACGCCGACGCCACCGTGGCCGAGGCGCAGGAGCTCGGCGGGTCGGTGTTCATGGGCCCGACCGACATCGAGCCGGGACGCTTCGCCGTGCTGTCGGACAACATCGGCGCCGTCTTCAACGTCCTGCGGCTCAAGGGCTGAGGGTCGCGGACGGTGGAGCGGCGGCGCCTCGGACGGACCGATCACCTCAGCAGCGTGGCCGTGCTGGGTGGCGCGGCCTGTTGGGCGGCCACGCCAGAGGAGGCGGGGAACTTCCTGCGGCTGGCCCTCGACCACGGCGTGAACCACCTCGACATCGCGCCGCAGTACGGGGCGGCCGAGTCGGTCGTGGGCCCGCATCTGGCGGAGCACCGGGAGGAGTTCTTCGTCGCCGGCAAGACGCTGCGGGCCAATCCCGACGGCGTCACCGCGCAGTTCGACAACACGAGGCGCCTGCTCCACGCCGAGGTGCTCGACCTCTACCAGGCCCACGGGGTGACCACGCTGGAGGAGCTCGACCGGCGCTCGGACGCGCTCGAGCGCATCCTCGAGCTGCGCGCCGCGGGCCACACGCGCTTCGCCGGCATCACCGGGCACGACCTCGAAGTGCCCCGGGTCCACCTCGAGGCGCTGCGCCGGTTCGACCTCGACACGGTGATGTTCCCCGTCTATCCCGCCCTGTGGGCCCGGGCCGAGTATCGCGAGGCGGCCGAGGAGCTCCTGGCCACCTGCGCCCAGCGCGACGTGGGCGTCATGGTGATCAAGGCCGTGGCGCGCCGGCCGTGGGCGGACCACCGTCCCTTGGCCGACGCCGTGGCCGGCGACCCCGCCACGGCGGAGCGCTGGGCCACGTCGTGGTACGAACCACAGGCCGGCGACGAGGGCATCGACCGCGGCGTCCACTTCGCGCTCTCGACGCCCGGCGTCCACGCCTTCTGCACGCCCGGGGACCTCGGCCTGTTGCCACGCGTGCTCGCGTCCGCAGAGCGCTACGCCGGCATGAGTGACGACGAGCGCCAGGCCGCGGTCGACGCCATGGCCGCCGAGGAGCTCATCTTCCCGATGCCCCGCTGAGGCGGCCGCGCCCTCAGGGTTCCCGCAGCGCTTCGATGACCGGGCGGAAGGCGGCGTCCTCGCCGTCGTCGGCCGGCGGGGAGACCACGATTCCCTGGCCCAGACCCCCGAAGCGGTCGCGCAACAGGCCGGGCAGCTCGTCGAAGGTGCCGCACGGGACCAGGGCGTCGAGCACCTCGTCGGAGAGCACGCTCGCCAGCTCGTCCCAGCGGTCGTGGCGGATCAATTGGCGCAGGCGCGGCCCCAGCTCCGTCCAGCCGTAGAGCTCCAGTGTCGGCGCGTAGGCCGGCGTCGAGTACAAGAAGGCCAGCAGCCGGCGCTGGCGCTCGCGCTCGGAGACCACCGCCTCGGGGGAGACCCCCGTGATGACCGAGGTCCCGATGACCATCTCGAACCCGGACTCGGCCAGATCCCGGCCCGCCGCGCCGGCCCCCGCCGCCAGCGCGGGCAGGCACCTCTCTCGCAGGTAGCGCGGGTTGGAGTTGGTCGGGTGGCTCACGAACCCGTCCGCCACGGCCCCGGCCAGCTCGCAGGCCCGCCGCTGCACGCCGCCGAGGTAGACGGGCGGCACCGCCACCGTCGCGTCGGGCCCCGGGTTGAAGTAGGGCTGCAGGCGGGTGACGCGGTAGTGCGCGCTCTCGTAGAACGGAGGCTCGCCCGAGGCGAACGAGGCGAAGGCCGCCCGGACCGCGCCGACGTAGTCACCCAGGCGCCCGATGGGGTCCTCGCCGAAGGGCACCGCGTAGCGGTCCTCGATGTTCTGGCGGATCTGGGTCCCGAGACCCAGCTCGAAGCGCCCGCCGCTCAGCTGCGAGATGTCCCAGGCGGCATAGGCCAGCAGAGTGGGGCTGCGTGTGAAGGCCAGGGCGACGCTGGTGCGGACGGTGATCCGTTCCGTGTGCTCGGCGACGAGGAGGGCGACGGCCAGCGCGTCGTGCACCGTCTCGGCCACGTGCAGCCCGTCGTAGCCGAGCCGCTCCACCCGCCCCGCATGGGCGATCGCGTCGCGCAGGCTGAGGCGCGGGTCCATGCCCGCGTAGACCTTCACGCCGGTGCGCCGCCGAGCCCCGTGCTCTGCTCCCGGCCCCGGGCGATGATCTTCTCGCGCTCGGTGGCCAGGCGGGACTGGTCGAAGCGCTCGTCCAGCCACTTCCTCGACCACCGGGACTCGGCGCGCCACGCGTCGGGGCCCGCCAGGGCGCCCATCTCGTCGTACCCGCGTCGGATCTCGCGGATGTACTCCGACGGGATGGCGGCGACGGTGGCGGCGATCTCCTGGGCCCGGGCCACCAGCGTGTCGTGCGGCACGACCTCGACGACCAAGCCCCAGTCGCGGGCCGTCTCGGCGTCGATGAAGTCTCCGGTGAAGCTCATGCGCCGGGCCCGGTCGATCCCGACGAGCTGGGGCAGGCGGATCGTCAGACCGCCGCCGGGCATGACCCCGACCCGCGCGTGGGTGTCGGCGAAGCGTGCCCGCTCGGACGCGATCAAGAAGTCACAGGACAGGGCCAGCTCCAGGCCGCCGGTCACGGTCGGCCCGTTGATGGCGCCGATGATCGGGGTGGCATGCGTCACCAGCATGCCGAAGTGCGTGACCGGGCTCTTCATGCGGTCCTGTTGGACCGACCGCAGCTCGGTGGAGAGTGACTTGAGGTCGACGCCCGCGCAGAAGGCCGGGTCGGCTCCGGTCAGCACCATGCACCCGACGTCCTCGCGTGCGTCGAGGTCCGTGATGGCGTCGTCGAGCTGGCTCTGCAGCTCGGCCGACAGCGCGTTGCGCGCCTCGGGGCGGTTGAGGGTGACCGTGGCCACCCGGTCCTCGACCTCGACCAGCACCAGCATCGGCATCGGCGTTCCCTCCCTCTCGGTCATGACCCCTCACGATCGGCGCTCGGCTCACGTCCTCGGCGCTCTCCCCGCCCCGGTGATCGTGCCCGAACACCGGGGCAGTCTGGCAGAGGTGCCGCCGGCCCGCCCGGCCTCCTCAGGTCCAACCGGCCCACTCCTCGTACAAGAGGGCGAAGCAGTCGGCGTCGTGCTGCACGCCGTCGATGCGCTCCCAGCCGCGCAGGGTCGCCTCGCGGGTGAAACCGGCGGCCTCGGCCGTCCGCGCCGACGCCACGTTCCACGGCTCCACGAAGAGGTGCAGCCGTGGGACGGCCAGCTCTCCGAACGCGAACGACACGACGGCCTCGAGTGCGCGGGCGGCCAGGCCCCGGCCCCGCGCGCCGGCCACGAGCCAGTAGCCGATGGACGCGCGTCCGCTCTCGATCTCCTGCAGCCACAGCCCGATGGAGCCGAGACCGACTTCCGTGTCGACCTCGTGCGCGATGACGAAGGAGAAGCCGTCACCCTCGGCCGCGCGCGCGTGCTGGCGCTCGATGTAGGCCCGCCCCTTGTCGTCCGTGTAGTCCCGCGGCACCGACGAGATGGAGGGGATCAGCGGATCGGCGGAGGCCTGGCGCACCATGGACAGGTCGGAGAGCGCGTAGGGCCGCAGCACGACGGGCGGTGACGTGAGGCGGGGGAGGCGCAGCGGTGGGTTGAAGGCAGCGGGATCGAACGCGCTCATCGGAGGGTGACGTACCCGGGCACGAGGTGATGCGGCGTGTCCAGGTATCCCTTGGCCTCGGGCAGGCCGCCGAAGCGGCCGTGGCTCCAGCGCACCTCGATGTGCCCGGCCACCGCGTGCAGGGCGTGGGACACCCGTTCGCGCACCGTGGCCTCCCAGCCGACGCGGGGTTGCCCGCCCGGCTGGGGCTCGAGGGCGAAGGAGACCAGCTTGTACTGCCGGCGCCAGTCCCACGACGTCGCGATGCGCAGCCGCAACGAGCGGGCCGCCGAGGAGCCCAGGACGAAGTAGGGGGCGCTGCCGATGCGGAGCAGCCGCCACAGCATGGCCTCGCCCGCACCCGCGCCACCGTCCATGGCCGCCTCCCAGCGCCGCACCGACGCCCCGGCCACCGCTTGCGACAGGGTGGCGTAGAGCGCCTTGCCGTCCGCCGGCCAGCCCGCGCCGAGCCAGCGCCCGAGGGCGTCGCGCTGGTGCGAGGACAGGTCGACGGCACGGGGCGGCAGGACGCGCAGCAGTCCGGGCGGTGCGCCCGTGGACCCGACGTCGGGCCCGGGCCCGGACACCGAACCGGACCCCGGCGGCGGCCGACGGTGTCGGCGGCGCCGAGTCCCGGCAGGGCCAGCGCGGCGGGAGCCCGGTCCGGCCGCTCCCGGGGCCGCGGCGAGCACGTCGGCCCGGGCGGTCGACGCCGCGCCGTCCCACGTCGACCGCGGCCCGCCGCACGGACTCGTAGAGCGCTTGATACTCGGCCGGCGCCACCTCGGCGTACCAGTCCCCGACGCCCGCCAGCAGCGCCGCCCCGCGCCCGCGTCCCCCGGCCCGACCCGCCGACGAGGAGCCCGTCGAAGACGTGCGACGGCGACACGTTGAAGAGGATCTTCGAGAGGTACTTGCAGCTGACGAGATAGACGTGGTCGACCCGGAGGTCGATGGGCGCCACCTCGTCCCCCGGGGCGCGGCCCGTCCCTTTCCACTCCACCACCTTGGGCAGGCGTCCCCGCAGGCCGTCGTCGGCCGCCAGGAAGGCCTGTCCGTTGGCCCAGGCGGCGTGGAACTCGGCGTCGTAGCCGCCCCCGGCGCGCAGTGCGGCCAGGCGTTCCCACAGCTCGGGCGACAGGCTGTGCATCACCGGCGGGCGCGAGCGCACCGCCTCGTCGATGCCGGGCAGGCCGAGCATGCCGAGGCCGGTGCCCGAGCTCGGTCACCATGGTGCGGTCGCTCGGCATGGACGAATCCTTCCACGGCGGCCCGCCCCTGCCGGCGGCCCGAGGCGGGCCCCGTCGGCGGCCCGGGACGTCCCGGCTACTCGGTGAACAAGGGGGTCAGCTGGAGCTCGAGCGGGCCGACCGCGGCCTCGGCGCCGCGGCGTGCAGCTCGGTGCTCTCGTAGACGTCCACGGCCGTCCCGGTGCGGGCGATGAAGGCGAACACGGCGTCACCCCAGCGCTCCTCTCGCAACGCCTGTCGCAGCGCGACCGCGCTCGCCCGGCGGCAGCTCGCTCCCGGGCGTCTTGGCCACCAGCTGGCAGGCCAGCACCCAGTTCAGGGTGTCGAGGTTCTCGGCCACGAAGACGCGCGGGGGATCGTCGCGCACCACCGCGCAGGCGACGACCGTGCCCATCGTCTATCCGCCCACCGATCAGGCGCTGCCCGGGGCCACGTCGGACTCGGACCAGAACCCCGGCCGAGGGGAGCCGCAGCGGCCGCCGGCGTAGGCGGCGAGCCGCGCCCGGGCGTCCGGCGACAGGAGGTCCACCGCGTCGAAGATCCCGCCCGGCCCGGGGGCCCGCAGGGCCCGGTCGGCCTCGGTGCCCGCACGGGGCAGTTGCGTCGTGAGCACGATGAAGGGGGCGACGCCGCTGGCCGCCAGCACGTGGGCGCGGCCGAGCGCCCGCCACACCGTCTCGGAGCGGACCATGCCGCCCCGGTAGGCCGAGTTCGGCCCCGCCACGTCGAAGTACCACGTCCGGTCCGCGGCGTCGGCGGCGGTGAAGTCGACGGCGATGCCCAAGCCCGCGCAGGCGGCGGTTCGGGCGCACGTCGGCGAAGCCGGCTGCCTCGAGCACCCCGCGGGCCAGCGCGGCCGCCGACGTGCCGTCGCCGCTCGCCGTGCCGCGTGCCCTCGCCCGTGCGCCGGCGCCGGCGCCGACCGGTTGCGCCTCGCCGGCGACGCGGGCCCGGGCCAGCTCGACGTAGGCCGGGTCGAGGTCGTAGCCGACGGCGTCGCGCCCGCAGCGCAACGCCGCCACCAGCGTCGAGCCCGAGCCACAGAAGGGGTCGACCACCAGGTCGCCCCGGAAGGTGTACAGCTCCATCAGGCGCTGGGGCAGCTCGACGGGGAACGGCGCCGGATGCCGCACCCGCACCGCGCTCTCGGGCGGGAAGTCCCAGACGTCCAGCGTCAGGGCCATGAAGTCGTCGGCCGCGATGGTGCTCTCGTGGGGCAGCCCGTCGCGCCGGCGCTCCCTGGGGCTGCGCGCTCGGCCGAAGCGCCCCTTGCTGGCCACGATGACCCGCTCGGTCACGTCGCGCAGCACCGGGTTGGCGGGGGAGCGGAACGAGCCCCAGGCGCACGAGCCGCTGGCGCCCTCGCCCTTCTGCCACACGATCTCGCCCCGCGGCAGCAGGCGCAGGTCGTCCTGCAGGATCGTCATCACGTCGGCGGCCAGGCTGCGATACGGCTTGCGCCCGAGGTTGGCCACGTTGACCGCGATGCGGCCGCCCGGCTCGAGCACCCGCTTGCACTCGGCGAAGACGTCGCGCAGCAGCGCCAGGTACTCGATGTAGGACCCGGGCACCCCCTCGCGGCCGAGCTCCTCCTCGTACTGCTTGCCGGCGAAGTACGGCGGCGAGGTGACGACGAGGGCGACCGAGTCGTCCGCCACCGCGTCCATGCGGCGGGCGTCACCGCACCGGCAGGACACCCCCGGCTCGTGCGGGGTCACGTGCTCGTCGGCGCTGAGCTCGGGGGCCTCGAAACGGGCGTAGAAGGCGTCGGCGACGTGGGACTCGCGGCGGCCGACACCGAAGTTGGAGGTCGCGGTGCGACGGCGGGGCGGCATGGGAGATCGCTCGAACCCTACCGGCCGGCCCACTCCGGGACCAGGATGCGAGACGTCGCCGGGGGCATGGTCGCCAACCTAGGGAATGGATGTGACACCCGATGATCACCCGACACGGTGGATCTCCAAGGCGGTGTGGCGCTCCAAGGTGTCGAAGTCAGAATCCTGGTGGAGCACCGGCCATGACTGCCGGATCGCCACGGCGGCGATCAAGCAGTCGATGAGGCGCCGTACCGTCCCACCTCGATTTCGGCACATCCGATGCAGCAATGCTGCCTCGGAGTAATCGGCTGGCGTGCAGTGCTCGATCCGGGCCCGACCCAGCAGACCGCGGAGCTGGTGGAGATGCACTTCGTCGCGGGCTCCAGCCAGGACTTCCATCATGACGGGGTCGGTGATGGCGATGTCTCCGGAGAGAAGTCGGTCAACCTCTTCGCAGGTCGGCGATCCGGTGTCGCGTAGAAACTCGATCCACGCCGACGAATCGACGAGGATCACGAATCGGCTCGGCTCTCCCGCATCGCATCGAGCTCGCCTGACCACCCGGAACCCCGCAAGTCCCTGGCCGCGTCGAGCGAAAGCTCGCTGGCCAACTCCCTGAGAGCGAAGTTCACGGCGTCTCGCTTGGTGACGAAGCCATAGCGCTTCATCACGATCGAACACGCCTCGGCGTCGATGTCCACGTTGGTGCGCGCCATACACCAAGCATACACCGTTCAGATACACCGAAACAGGTGACCGGTGCCCATCGACCGGAGTCCCCTTGGGAGCTGCGATGCAGTACGGCGGACCGGTCCCGGCCCCCGCAGCCGGCCGATGGGAAGCTGGAGGGGTGGGCGCCATACGGGCACTCGAACCCGACGACTGGGACGACTGGCGCGCCCTGTGGGGCGGCTATCTGGCCTTCTATCGCGCCGAGCTGCCCGACCAGACCTCCCGGGCCACCTTCGAGCGGCTCTGCGCCGGTGACGACGCCATGTTCGGCCTGATCGCCCTCGACGACGCCGGCCGCGGCATCGGGATGGCCAACTGCGTCGTGCACGCCTCGACCTGGTCCCGGCAGCCCACGTGCTACCTCGAGGACCTCTTCGTGGCGCCGTCGGCCCGGGGCCACGACGTCGGGCGCGCCCTGCTCGAGGCGGTCAGGCGGGCCGGCACCGAGCGGGGGGCGGACCGGGTCTACTGGCACACCCAGCAGTACAACGGCCGGGCCCGCTCGCTCTACGACCAGGTCGCACGGCCCACCTCCTTCGTCGTCTACGAGATGTAGTGACCCGTGCGCTGGGGCCCGGCGGACACGTCTTGGCCCCGAGTTCACGTGTTTCGGCTCTCCACGCCGCCGTCTCGTTCCTCGTTCCAGAGGGCTTGCTCGGTATCCTTCCGCCTGTGGCCAGGGTTGCGGAAGGACACGCCGCGAGGGGGCGCGAGGTCCCGATCGTGTGGAACGGGACCAAGCTCGCGGGCCTGGGTGCCCGAGCCGCTGGCCGGGCAGGACTTCTCGCTGGGCCCCCGGGCCATCCGGCTCACGGAGCGGGCGGTGGCTGCGGTGGCGGCGGCGGGGAACCGCTCGGCGCACTTCGGGCCGCTGGCCACGCTGCTGCTGCGCTCCGAGGGTGTGGCCTCGTCCTTCATCGAGGGGCTGCGCACGCCGCTGGCCGACGTGGCCGCGGCCGAGGTGGGCGCGACGCCGAGCGACGTGGCGTCCCACGTGGCCGACAACCTCGGCGCGGTCGTCGGGGCCCTCGGCTCGCCGGGGCGCCCGCTCACCCGTGCCGAGCTGCACCGCTGGCACCGCCGGCTCATGGAGTCCGGTGGCGGGTTGCCCGAGGGGATGGTCGGCGCCTACCGCACCGAGCAGTCCTGGGTGGGGGGCACCTCCCCGCGCGACGCCGCCTACGTGCCGCCGCCGCCCGCGCGCATCGAGGGGCTCATGGACGACCTGATCGCCTTCGCCAACGACGACACGCTCGATGCCGCCACCCAGGCCGCCGTCGTGCACGCGCAGTTCGAGTCCATCCACCCCTACGGCGACGGCAACGGGCGGATCGGGCGCGTCCTGATCGGGTGGGTCCTGGCGCGCCGGCTCGACGTCTCGGTGCCGCCGCCGGTGAGCGTCGTCATCGCCCGCGATCCGGGAGGGTATCTCGCCGGCCTGACCCTCTTCCGCCTGGGCCAGACCGACGCCTGGGTCGAGTGGATGGCCGGAGCGCTCGAGCACTCCAGCGAGGCGGCGGACGCATTGCTGGCCGGCACCGAGGTGCTCGTCGCCGATTGGCGCCGGCGGCTCGACGGGGTGCGGGCCGACGCGGCGGCCCGGCGGGTGATCGACCTCCTCGTGGAGCAGCCCGTGCTCAGCGCGGCCGTGGTCGCCGAGCGCCTCGGGGTCTCGGCCCGCTCCGGGCAGAGCGCGCTGGCCACGCTCGCCGAGCGCGGCATCGTGGAGCCCTACCGCCCCGAGCGGGTCGGACCCGGGGCGGCCCACCCGCTACTGGGCGGCCCGCGAGCTCATCGCGCTGGTGGGGGCGCCGCCCGCAGGCTGAGCGCGTCCCCGGCGGGTCACCTCGACCCGTGGCGCCACTC
Source organism: uncultured Acidimicrobiaceae bacterium (assembly GCA_963774485.1). GTDB lineage: Bacteria > Actinomycetota > Acidimicrobiia > Acidimicrobiales > RAAP-2 > Bog-473. Next base: position 5,397 of record CAVZFG010000011.1, on the reverse strand, counting down.
CTCGGGCACCCGCACCGAACGCACCGTGGCGCGGGCCCGCTCCTTGCCCGCGCTGACCAGCGTGCACTCGACGGTCGAGGCGCGGTCCTTCGTGTCCACCACCCGTCCCGCCAGCGCCACCGGCTCGCCGATCGGGGTCGGGCGCAGATAGTCGACCGTCAGCGACGCGGTGGCGCACCAGATCTCGGGGTCGCTCCCGATGGGGCGCCGCTCGACGTCGTAGGCCCGCGCGATGGCGACACAGACGCCGTGGCAGTCGAGCAGGGTGGCGATGATGCCGCCGTTGAGGACGTGCACCGGCCCGGCGGCGAACGAGGCCGACGGGTGGAACGTCGCCACGGCCAGGGCGCCGTCCCAGAAGCTCTTGAGGTGGAGCCCCTCGGGGTTGTCGGCGCCGCAGCCCCAGCAGTGGTTCCCGGTCATCTGGTCCTGGATGGCGACGCCCGGCACGACCGCCTCCGCCGTTCACCACCCCACCGGCCTCACGCGTGCTCGACCGCGGCCGCGTCGCCCAGCCCGAGCAGGGCCACCGACTCCTCGCGCATCTGCACCTTGCGCACCTTGCCCGTCACCGTCATCGGGAACTCCTCGACGACGTGCACGTAGCGCGGGATCTTGTAGTGGGCCAGCCTGCCGGTGCAAAAGGCGCGCAGCGTGTCGGCCGTCAGGGGCTCCGCGCCCGGGCGCAGCTGCACCCACACCATGAGCTCCTCGCCGTAGCGCACGTCGGGCACGCCGATCACCTGGGCGTCGAGGACGTCGGGGTGCGAGTACAAGAACTCCTCGATCTCGCGGGGTAGATGTTCTCCCCGCCCCGGATGACCATGTCCTTGATGCGCCCCGTGATGTTCACGTACCCCTCGTCGTCCATGACGGCGAGGTCGCCGGTGTGCATGTAGCGGGCGGCGTCGATCACCTCGGCCGTGCGCTCGGGCTCGCCCCAGTAGCCGAGCATGACCGAGTAGCCCCGCGTGCACAGCTCGCCGGGCGTGCCCCGGGGCAGGGTGCGGCCCGTCTCGGGGTCGACGATCTTGACCTCGACGTGGGGGTGCACCCGGCCCACGGTCGAGACCCGGCGCTCGAGCGGGTCGTCGGCCGCCGTCTGGGTGGAGACGGGCGAGGTCTCGGTCATGCCGTAGCAGATGGTCACCTCCTCCATCCCCATGCGGGTGATCACCTGCTTCATCACCTCGACGGGGCAGGGCGAGCCCGCCATGATCCCGGTGCGCAGGCTGGAGAGGTCGTAGGTGTCGAAGCCCGGCTCGGCCAGCTCGGCGATGAACATGGTCGGCACCCCGTAGAGCGAGGTGCAGCGCTCCTGGGCCACGGCGGCGAGGGTGGCGCCCGGGTCGAAGCCCGGGGCGGGGATCACCATGGCGGCGCCGTGCGTCGTGGCCCCGAGGTTCCCCATCGTCATGCCGAAGCAGTGGTAGAAGGGCACGGGGATGCAGACCCGGTCGGCCTCGCTGTAGCCGCACAGCTCACCGACGAAGAAGCCGTTGTTCAAGATGTTGTGGTGGCTGAGCGTCGCGCCCTTGGGGAAGCCCGTCGTCCCCGAGGTGTACTGGATGTTGATCGGGTCGTCGGCCGAGAGCGGCCGCGCCGCCTCGGCCAGGCGCTCGGCGTCGGCCGCGGTCCCGGCCAGGGCGTCCCAGCCGACCGACCCGATGATGGTCACCTCGTCCAGCTCGGGGCAGCGGGGCCGCACCTCGGCGATCATGGCGGCGTAGTCCGACGTCTTGAACGAGGACGCCGCCACCAGGTGCGTGATGCCGGCCTGGTGCAGCACGAAACCGAGCTCGTGGGTGCGGTAGGCCGGGTTGATGGTGACCAGGACGGCGCCGACCGACGCCGTGGCGAACTGCAGCAGCACCCACTCGGGGCAGTTGGGCGCCCAGATCCCGACGCGGTCGCCCGGCTCGGTGCCCCGCTCGAGCAGCGCGGTGGCGAGCCGGTCGACGGCGCCGGTCAGCTCGGCGTAGGTCCAGCGCCGGCCCGAGGGGACGTCGACGAGCGCCTCGTGGCCGGGCACCCGGTCGGCGGTGCGTCGCAGGTTGGCGCCGATCGTGTCGCCGAGCAGGGGAGTGGCCGAGGTCCCGGACGCGTACGAGGGGAGGGCGCTCCCCGGCGTGGACCGGTCCCCGTTCACCGCTGCGGCCATGGGCCTCACCTCCCCTCGGCTCCGTGCTCGGCGCCATGTTGGCCCAATTCCGGGTCCGGTCGCCTCCCGCGACGCACGCACTACTGCGGGGAGCGTCGCCTCCGCCCGGCCCGGCCGCGGCGGCGGTCCGGCCCGGTGAACTTCTCGCGCACCTGGGCCCGGCGCGCCTGGAGCTCGCGGTGGGTGAGGCTCGGCGTCGACTCGTCCAGCCCGAAGCCCGCCCTGCACCCCGGCCATGTCGGGCGCCCAGTCCTCCTGGTGCTCGAGGCCGAGCTGGGACATGATGCGCTCGCCGTGCTTGGCGGCGAAGAGCAGCGCGATCGCCTCGACCTCGGCGAAGAGGTCGAGGTCGGGGGCGAGGGTGGCGATGGCGCCGTCGAGGAACATCATGTTCTTCACGAACAGCATCAGCTCCTTGGGCATGCGGGCCCCGAGCCCGAGGAGCGTCTTGATGGAGCGCTGCATCTCGGCCGTCAGCTCGTCGGGCGTCAGCGTGACCGGGTCGAGCGGAGGCCGGTCCAGGCCGAGCAGGTCGATCACCGTGCTGCACGTCGACGTCGTCGGGGAAGGCGCCGAGGTCACGCAGGGCGGACACCTGCGAGGGGATGTGCCCGTTGGACGCCCCGACGAGGAGCGAGAGCAGGGCCAGGCGCTTGGGCTCGCTCAGGCGCCCCGTGATGCCGAAGTCCAGCAGGGCGATCTTGCCCGAGGGCAGCACGAAGAGGTTGCCGCCGTGCAGGTCGCCGTGGAAGATCCCGTGGATCATGGCGCCCTCGAGGAAGCCGATCATGCCGGCCCGCACGACCGCCTCGGTGTCGATGCCGGCGGCGCGCATGCCGTCGACGTCGCCGAAGTTGAACCCGTCGAGCCGCTCCATCACGAGCATCCGGCGCGTCACCAGCGTCGGGTGGGGGCGGGGCACGACGAAGTCGCGCTGGTCCAGCGCGGCGAAGGTCATGGCGATGTCGAGCATGTTCTCGGCCTCGAGGCGGAAGTCGAGCTCCTCCATGATCGTCTCGGCGAACAGCTCGACCAGGGCCGGCGGGTTGGCCAGCGCGGCCACCGGGATGCGCCCCACGAGGTGCGGGGCCAGCCACGCCATCACGGCGAGGTCCTGGCGGACGCGGGCCGAGACCGAGGGGCGCTGGACCTTGACCACCACCGGCGTCCCGTCGCGCAGCGTCGCCGCGTGCACCTGGGCGATGGAGGCGGCGGCCAGCGGGGCGCGGTCCACGAAGGCGAACACCGTCGCCGATGGGCCGGCCCAGCTCCTCGGTCGAGCACGCGCTCGACGACGGGCCACGGCTCGGCGGGGACCTGGTCGCGGCACCACTTGAACTCCGCGACCAGCTCGGGCGGGAAGATGCCGTCGCCCGAGGCGATGATCTGGCCCAGCTTGATGTAGGTCGGGCCGAGCCGCTCGGCCGCCACCCGCAGCCGGCGCGAGATCCCGGCGATCGAGGCCGAGCCGCCGCGCCGGCGCTCCTGCAGGGACCACAGCCCCAGCGCACCGCCGAGGTGCCACACCGTGGTGCCGACCCGCCGGCCCGGCGGCAGCGTGCGGCGACGGGTCAGGCGGGGGAGCGAGGCAGCGAGGCGCGCCCGCACCCCGGCCAGGCCGGGGAGCCACTCCAGGGCCGCCGGGTCCACCGTCCACGGGCCGGTGTCGGTGAAGGCGCCGAGCGCGGTGTCGGGGTTCGCCACGCTCCGAGCCTACGGGTGCCCGGTGCGGCCAACACCGCAGGTGCAGCCTCCGTCGGGCGGCCGGTGGGACTGGCCTTCTCAGAACTCTAAACCGACTTGTGGATAGTTCTGGAAAAGAAGGGCGGCCGGCGATCAGGCGGGCTTGACCAGCCCGGACTGGAAGGCGAAGACCACCGCCTGCACCCGGTCGCGCAGCCCGAGCTTGGCCAGCAGGCGGCCCACGTGCGACTTGACCGTGGCCTCGGAGACGTAGAGGCGCTCGGCGATCTCCGCGTTGGACAGGCCGTCGGCCACCGCCAGGAGCACCTCGCGCTCGCGCTCGGTCAGGCTGGCCAGCGCCGGGTCCTCCGTGCCGGCGCCGCCCGCCGCGCCGGCGCCGCCGGAGAGGTCGGGGAGCTGGTCGGCGTACTCCTCGAGCAGCCGGCGGGTGACGCGGGGCGAGACGACGGCGTCGCCGCGGGCCACGGTGCGGATGGCCGAGACGAGCTCCGCCGGTGGCACGTCCTTGAGGAGGAACCCGCTGGCGCCGGCGCGCAGGGCGCTGAAGGCGTACTCGTCGAGGTCGAAGGTGGTGAGGATGAGGACCCGGGTCTCGTCGCCCGGCGTGGCGGCGGTGATGGCCCGTGTGGCCTCGATCCCGTCGAGGACCGGCATGCGCACGTCCATGAGCACGACGTCGGGCCGGTACAGCTCGACCAGGCGCACCGCGTCGGCACCGTCGGCGGCCTCGCCCACGATCTCGAGGTCCTCTTCGGCCTCGAGGATCATGCGGAACCCCTTGCGCAGCAGCGCCTGGTCGTCGGCCAGGACGATCCGGATCGTCATGCGCCCATCGTCATGTGGTGCTCGGCGCCGCCTTGCAGTCGCGCAGCGTGGCCATGACCTCCCAGCCCCCCGCCGCCCGGGGGCCGGCGTCGAGCGTGCCCCCGAAGGCGGCGGCGCGCTCCGCCATGCCCGCCACTCCGTGACCGCCGCCGAGCGCACGCCCGGGCCGGCCGTGCCCGTTGCCGTTCGGCCGGACCGGGCGGCGTCGTCACCTTCGTGCGCCCGTCGTCGACGACCCGGACCGAGACGTCGGGGTCGTCGAAGGCCAGGCCCACCTCCACCGTCCCGAGCGCCTCGGCGTGCTTGAGCGCGTTGGTGAGCGCCTCCTGCACGATGCGGTACACGGTGAGGCCGGCGGCGCCGGTGACCTCGAAGGGCCGGCCCGACCGCTCGAGCGACACCGCGAGGCCCGTGCCCCGCAGCCGCTCGACCAACGCATCGAGGTCGCGCAGCCCCGGCTGGGGTGCGAACGACGGGCGGGCCGTCCCGTGGCGCCGCCACTTCCCGGATCCTCCCGCAGCACGCCGAGCATGCGGCGCATGTCGGTCAGCGCCTGGCGGCCCGTGCTCGAGACCTCCTGCATCGCCTCGGCGGCACGGGCAGGATCCGCCGGCTGGGCCCGGGCGGCGGCGTCGGCCAGCGTCACCATCACCTGGATGTTGTGCGAGACCACGTCGTGCATCTCGCGGGCGATGCGCGCCCGCTCG
>CAVZFG010000010.1:0-41481 GCA_963774485.1 uncultured Acidimicrobiaceae bacterium | reverse complement strand
GTCGACCACACGGCGTAGACGGCTTCGTCATGTGCATGCCCATCCCGCTGATCAGGCCGTAGGACCCGGGTCGCGGCGGAGCGTCTCGGCCATGGCCGCCAGCGCGTGGGTCTCGTAATTGCTGCCCGGGCCCGCCGTGGTACGGGAAGCCCGCCGGTGACCGTCAGGCCCGGTCGTCGCCGGCGATGCCGAGGGCGTCGCGGGCGAACGACGCGAGCTGGCGAAGCAGGAGTAGAGGTCGAGATGGGCCACGTCGTCGATGCGAGCCGGCCCGAGGGCTGCGCGCCATGGCCGCCGCCATGGCCGGCGACCGCCACGGCTCGGGTCTGGCCGCCATGGTGGAGGGTCCTCGGCAGCCCGCGCCCCGCAGGTAGACCCGCTGTCGGCGGGCACGCCCAGCGCGTCGGCCTCGCTCGGCGTGGCCACCAGCACCGCGGCCGCCATGTCCACGTCCATGATGGCCGTCATGAGCTTGGTGTAGGGCGTGGCCACCATCCGGTTCGGCGGTGGGCGTCGGTGATCTCGTCGGCGCTCCGGGCCATCGGGAACCAGGCGTGCTCGGGCTGGCGGCGGCCACCTCGGTCATGGGGGCGAGGAGACGGCCCAGATGCGCCCGGTGCTCGTCGACGGCGAGCGGCCGAGATGGGCCCGGCGGGCGGTGTCGAGGAGGGCGAAGGTCAGATAGGCCTGGTAGATGCCGTTGGCCGCTCTCCGGCCGGTCGATGGTCAGCGGGAAGGGCCGCGGCTCGGCCGGTGGTGCGACCACGGCGGAGCTCGGGTGAGCGGCGCGGTGGCCAGGGCCTCGCCCCCGACGACGAGGGCCAGGTCCAGCTCGCCCGCGGGCCATGGCCGCGGCCGCCTCGGACACCAGCCGGAGCGGCACCGAGCCCCCGAGCCCCGAGTAGCGCGCGCCGAGCCGGATCGGCGCCCAGCCGCTCGGCCAGCCGGGCGCAGGGATCGTCGTACTCCCACGACTGGCAGTAGACGACCTGGAGGCTCTCGAGCCGGCGAGCGCGCCGGGCACCCGGCGTCGTGCGGCGGCCGCACGGGCCACCGTCTCCCACATGTCCAGGGGTTCGGGCGCCGGCTCGCTGGCGTGCCAGGTCCGGCGGGCCACGCCGATGATGCACGGTGCCGCGGGGGTCGGCGGGCACGTCAGGAGGTAGGCGGGCCTGGCCGGGCAGCTCGACCGCCCGGTCGGCGATGATGTTCTTCTGCACCTCGGTCGAGCCCCCGCCGATGGTGCTGTAACGCTGGAAGGCGTAGAGGCGGGTCCACTTGCCCCGGTCGACGGCGTCGGGGCCGCCCCGGGCCAGCACGCCGGCCGGGCCGAGCAGGTCGACGGCCAGCGCGGCCAGCGTCTGGGCCAGCGCCGACCACTGAGAGCTTGGCGAAGGGAACCTCGGGCCAGTTCTTCTCGCCCTTGATGATCTTGCTCAGCGCCCGCAGGGACAGCAGGCGGGCCAGCTCGATCTCGGTCCACGCCCGGGCGATGCGGTCCCGCAGGGACGGGTCCTCGAGCGCGCCGGGGTTGACCGACCGGGCCGCGTCGACCATGGCGCGCAGGTCGGCGGCCAGGATGGCGATCTGCGCGGCGATGCCCACCCGCTCGTAGCCGAGGGTGCCCATGGCCACCATCCACCCCTCGCCCTCGCCGCCGAGGCGGCCTCCGGGCGGGGATCACGCACGTCGGTGAAGAAGATCTCGTTGAACATCTCCTCGCCGGCCATGTCGCGGATGGGCCGCACCTCGATCCCCGGGGTCTGCAGGTCGAGGATGAAGGCGGTGATGCCCTCGTGCTTCTTCCCCCGCTCGATGGCGGTGGGGTCCGTCCGCAGCAGGAACAGCCCCCACGTGGCCAGGTGGGCGGACGAGATCCAGATCTTCTGGCCGTTGACCACGTACTCGTCGGTGTCGGCGTCCTAGATGGCCGTCGGTCCGCAGGTTGGCCAGGTCGTTGCCCGCCATCGGGCTCGGAGAACCCCTGGCACCAGTGCTCCGCGGCCTCGAGGATCGAGGGCAGCCACCGCGCCTTCTGCTCCTCGGTGCCCCAGGCGATGATCATCGGCCCGATCTGCCAGATCCCGTTGGTGTTGAACATGCCCGGCGTGCGGTACTCGGCCATCACCTCGGAGTAGATGAGGCGCTGCATGGCGTTGATGGTGCGCCCGTTGGCGTACTCGGGGCCCCAGTGGATGGCCGCCCACCCGCCCTCGTGCAGCTTGCGCTGCCACTTCTGGCGCCGTCTGCTGGCTCGCCTCGCCGGAGAGGCTTGCATCGTCCCCGAGCGACTCGGCTTCGAGGAACGGCGGCAGGTTCTCGTCCAGCCAGGCCCGCAGCTCGTCGCGGAACTTCTCGTCCTCGGGCGCCAGGGCGAAGTCCACCGGCGTAGGGTAGCCGACCACCGTGTACTCTGACGCCGCGTGTCAGGGAACGGCGCGACATCCGGGGAGGCCGTGGACTTCACATACGACGAGGAGCAGCTCGCCCTCCAGGACGTGGCGCGCAGCGCGCTCGAGCGCGAGTGCGGGCCCGACCTGCTGCGCCAGTTGGCCGACGACCCGACCGGCATCACGCCCGCGTTGTGGAGGACCCTGGTCGACCTCGGCTGGACGGGACTGCTGGTGCCGGCCGAGCTCGGCGGCACGGGGCGGGCCTGCTCGAGATGTGCATCGTGCTCGAGCAGATGGGGCGGGTCCCGCTGCCGGGGCCGTTCTTCTCCAGTCGCCGTGGCCGCCCCGCTGGCCGCCCGAGCCCTCGGCGCCGACCGAGCTCCTCGGGGACCTCGCCGCCGGGACACGGCGCGCCACCGTCGCCCTCGGCGAGCAGGGGCACGGCGAGCCCCTCGGCACCGTGCGCACCCGTGCCCGCCGCAAGGGCGCCCAGTGGGTGCTGCGCGGCGAGAAGCCGGCGGTGGTCGACGGGCACACCGCCGACTGGGCCATCGTCGTGGCCCGCAGCGAGGAGGGCGTGCGCTCCTACCTGCTCGAGTTCGACTCGCCCGGCGTGGCCCCCGGCGCCCGGGCCGAGCTCGTCCCCTCGCTCGACCCCACCCGCAAGCTGGCCCGCCTGGTGCTCGAGGACGCCCCGGTCGTCCCGCTCGGCCCGCCGGGGAACCAGGCGGGGGTGTGGCGGCGCGTCCAGGACGACATCGCCGTCGCGCTGGCGGCCGAGACGGTCGGCGCGGCCGACCGGGCGCTGGCCGACGCCATCGCGTACACCTCGGAGCGGGTGGTCTTCGACAAGCCGGTGGCGACGTACCAGACCGTGCGCCACCGCCTGGTCGAGATGTTCCAGCAGGTCGAGATGGCCCGGGCCGGGTTCCAGTTCGCCGCCTGGGCGTCGGACACCGAGGCCGGCGAGCGGGCCCGGGCGGCCGCCATGGCCGCCGGGTACGCCGCCGAGGCGGGCGTGCGGGTGACCGGCGACGACATCCAGCTCCACGGGGGGGTGGGCTTCACCTGGGCCAACGACGCCCACTTCCTCTTCAAGCGGGTCAAGCAGAACGAGGCGCTCTTCGGCGGCCGAGCGGCGCAGCAGCACCGGCTGGCGGCGCTCTTCATATGATCGAGCTCTGCCCCGTCCCGGCCGCCCTGGCCGAGCGCTACCGCGCCGAAGGGGCGTGGGACGACCGCACGCTCGGGCAGCTCCTGAGCGACGCGCTGCTCGAGGACCCGAGCCGGCGGTTCCGCATCTGGTCGCCCACCCACCCCTATCTCGGCACGGTCGGCGACGTCTACGAGGAGGCGCTCCGCGTGGCGGGTGGCCTCCGGTCCCTCGGCCTCGGTCCCGGCGACGTCGTCGCCTTCCAGCTGCCCAACTGGGTGGAGGCGGCGGTCACGTTCTACGCCTGCGCCATGCTCGGGGTGACGCTCGTCCCGATCGTGCACTTCTACGGCCCCAAGGAGGTGGGCTTCATCCTGCGCCAGAGCCGGGCCCGCGCCCTGATCATCGTGTCGCGCTTCGGCCGGCGCGACTACCTGGCCGAGCTGGCGACCATCCGCGACGGCCTGCCGGACCTGGAGCACGAGATCGTGGTGGGCGACCCCTGCGACGAGAGCGAGACCACCTTCTGGACCGGGCTGGTCCCCTTCGACGAGCTGCGCCGCGCCGAGCCGATCGACGGCCCGGTCCCCGTCGATCCCGACGGCGCGGCCCTCATCGCCTACACGTCGGGGACGACGGCCGACCCCAAGGGCGTCGTGCACACGCACCGCACGATCGGCTGCGAGGTGCGCCAGCTGTCGGGGCACCAGGCCGTGCGTGACCGTCCCAACCTGGTCGGCGCCCCCGTCGGGCACGCCATCGGGATGCTGGGCGGCCTGCTGTGCCCGCTGGTCGGCGGCAAGCCGCTGTTCCTGATCGACGGCTGGGACCCGCCGACCGTCCTCGACGCCATGGTCGAGGAGCAGATCTCGGCGGGCAGCGGCTCGACCTACTTCTTCACGAGCCTGCTGGACTGTCCGGGCTTCGGGCCCGAGCACGTCGAGCTCATGCGCTACGTCGGCCTGGGCGGCTCGCCCATCCCCGACGCGGTGGCCGAGCGGGCGGACGAGCTCGGCATCTCGTTGGTGCGCTCGTACGGCTGCACCGAGCACCCCTCGGTGACCGGGTCCCAGCACAGCGCGCCGCGGGAGAAGCGCATCCACACCGACGGCTGCCCGCTCGAGTGGGTCGAGGTGCGCACGGTCGACGAGGAGGACCGTGACGTCGGGGTGGGCCGGCCCGGCGAGATCCTCACCCGGGGCCCCGACCGCTTCGCCGGCTACACCGACCCCGCCCTCACGGCGGCGGCGATCGACGGGGAGGGATGGTTCCGCACCGGGGACGTCGGGTGTGATCGACGCCGACGGCTACCTGACCATCACCGACCGGGTGAAGGACATCATCATCCGCGGTGGCGAGAACGTGAGCGCCGCCGAGGTCGAGCAGTTGCTGGCCCACCTGGAGGGCGTGGCGGAGGTGGCCGTGGTGGCCGCACCCGACGAGCGACTGGGCGAGCACGGATGTGCCTTCTTCCGCATGCAGCCGGGGAACGAGGCGCCGGACCTCGAGGCGGTGCGGGCGCACCTGGCCGAGGCCGGGCTGGCCCGGCAGAAGTGGCCCGAGGAGCTGCGGGTCGTCGACGAGCTGCCCCGGACGGCGTCGGGCAAGGTGCAGAAGTTCGTCCTGCGGCAACGACTGCGCAGCGGCGCTAAGGCTGGCGCCGCTGCGGGACGGTACGCTCCTGCGAACCGCGACCGGCGGAACACAAGGAGGGGCAGTCTCATGCGCAGTCGGATCCCCAAGGAGCAGATCGAGCTCCTGAGGGCGGTGCCCCTGTTCTCGAGCTGCTCGCACGGCGAGCTCCGGTCCATCGCCTCGCTCGGCACTCCCGTCGACGTCCCCGAGGGCACGTACCTCACCGAACGCGGCCATCCCGGGCGTGAGTTCTTCCTCGTGCTCGACGGGGAGGCCTCGTGCAAGGTGGGCCGCAAGGAGGTGGCGCGCTTTTCGACCGGGGGCTACTTCGGCGAGCTGGCGCTGCTCCACGGCGGCGTGCGCACGGCCGACGTCGTCGCGCTGACCCCCATGGAGCTCCTGGTGTTCGACGCACGCGAGTTCCGCTCGTTGTTGATGGCGTCGCCGAACATCAGCGTGAAGATGCTGGCGCACCTGGCCGAGCGGCTCGAAGAGGCGAACGCCCAGTACACCGACTGATCCGGTCGTGCAACGCATCTCGTCGGGCTCTCCGTTCGAGCCCGCCATCGGGTTCAGCCGGGCGCTGCGGGTGGGGGACCGCGTGATCGTCTCGGGGACCGGGCCGGTCCTGCCCGGCGGCGGCTGCCCCGAGGGGGCGGGACCACAGGCGCGACGGTGCTTGGAGATCATCCAGGCCGCGCTGGCCGAGGCCGGCGGGGACCTCGACGACATCGTGCGGACCCGGATGTTCCTCACCGCCGCCGAGGACGGCGCGGCCGTCGGCGCGGTCCACGGCGAACTGCTCGGGCACGTGCGTCCCGCCGCCACCATGGTCGTCGTGGCGGCGTTGCTCGACCCCGCCTGGAGGGTGGAGATCGAAGCCGAGGCGGTGCTGTCCTGATCCGGTCGGTAACGTCGGCGCATGGAGCGCCGACGCCATCGTGGTGGGATCGGGCCCCAACGGACTCGCCGCCGCGCTCACCCTGGCCCGAGCGGGCCACGGCGTCGAGGTGTACGAGGGCGCACCGACGCTCGGGGGCGGGACGCGCACCGAGGAGCTGACGCTGGCGGGATTTCATCACGACGTGTGCGCGGCGGTGCACCCGACGCTGGTCGCCTCGCCCTTCTTCCGCTCCCTCGACCTCGCCGGCCTCGGTGTCGTGCTCCGGCAGCCCGAGCTGCCCTTCGCCCACCCGCTCGGCGGCACCCGCGCCGCCGCCCTGTACCGCGATGTGGGCGAGACGGCGTCGCACCTGGGCGGGGACGCCGCGGCGTACCGGCATCTCGTCGCCCCGATCGTCGACTGGCTCGACCGGATCGTCGACTACGTGCTGGGGGCGATGCGGAGCGTGCCGCGCGACCCGCTGACGCTGGCCCGCTTCGCTCTGGTGGGCACGCCGTCGGTCCGCTACGCCACGCGGGGCTTCAGCACCGATGCGGCCCGCGCCCTGCTGGCCGGTGCGTCGGCGCACTCGATGCAGCCGCTGACCGCGCCCTTGACGTCGGCCTTCGGCCTGTTGCTGACGGCGCTGGGCCACGGCGTCGGCTGGCCGGTGGTCCAGGGGGGAGCGCGGCCATCGCGCAGGGGACGGCGAGCGAGCTGCGCCGCCACGGCGGCGTGGTGCACACCGGGCGCTGGGTCACCTCGCTGGCGGAGCTGCCGCCGGCGCGGGCCGTGCTGCTCGACACGACGCCCCGCCAGTTCGTGGCGCTGGCGGGGTCCCGCCTCTCACGCCGGGCCGGGCGCCCCTGGGCGCGCTTTCGCCCGGGGCCGGGCGCCTGCAAGGTGGACTGGGCCCTGGACGGGCCGGTGCCCTGGAGCGCCGAGGCCTGCCGGCGCACCGTGACCGTGCACGTGGGCGGGACGTTCGACGAGGTGGCGCGCGCGGAGGCGGCGGTCAGCGCCGGGCGGCACGCCGAGCAGCCCTTCGTGATCGTCGCCCAGCCCTGCGTGGTCGATCCGACGCGGGCTCCGGCGGGCAAGCACACGCTGTGGGGCTACTGCCACGTGCCCAACGGCTCGACCGTCGACATGAGCGAGCGCATGGAGGCACAGATCGAGCGCTTCGCCCCCGGCTTTCGCGACCGGATCCTCGGCCGGGCGGTGCGGACGGCCGCCGAGGCGGAGTCGCACAACCCGAACCAGTTGGGCGGCGACGTGAACGGCGGTGCGGCCACGCTGCGCCAGACCGTGTTCCGTCCCGTGCCCCGGTGGAACCCGTACCGGACGGTGCTCGAGGGTGTGTATCTCTGCTCGGCCTCGACGCCCCCCGGGGGAGGCGTCCACGGGATGTGCGGCGTCTCGGCGGCCGAGGTGGTGCTGCGGGATCGCTTCGGGTAGCCGGCTCAGGCGACCGAGCCGGAGCCGGTCAGCTGCGCCAGGAGGTACCAGGCCTTGATCTCGTCGGCCACGCAGTACTCGAACTCACCTTGCGAGACGACGTAGCGGAGCCAGCACGGGTGGATCCGGAGGATGTGGGTCCCCGGATCCCGCGACACCACCTCGATGTTCTCCACCTCGCTGGTGAGCTCGTAGCTCCAGGTGGACTCGGTGTGCACCCGGTTGGCCGTGGCGATGAGCTCCACCACCATCTGCTCGGCGTCCTTGAGGCTGTCCGTCATCGTCGCTCCCCCATACGTCACCCGAGGTGTCCGGACTCCATCTTCACAACAGAATCGCTGCCGCGGGGTGATGGTGCGGGGCAGCGCGGTTGCCATCGCGGTGCCGTGTCCCTCCCGGTCGCCCCTCGATGCCGCCCTGTCACCGGGATTGCAGGAGCAACACGTCGCGCAGACCCCGGAACGCCTGACCGGGGACCGGGCAGCTGCACGCGCCGCGTCAGCGGCACCGACTCGAGGAGGCGGCGGTCGTGCGAGACCAACAAGAGCGTGCCCGAGTAGCCGCGCAGCGCGGCCTCCAGCTGTTCGATCGCCGGCAGGTCGAGATGGTTGGTCGGTTCGTCGAGCACCAGCAGGTTGACACCCTTGGCGGCGAACGCGGCCAGCTCGGCCCGGGTGCGCTCGCCCGGCGACAGTGACGACGGCGGCCGGAGCACGGCGCCGGCGCCCAGCCCGAACTTGGCCAGCTGCGAACGGGCCTGCTCGCGCGAGAGCCCCGTGGCCGCCATGAACGCATCCGCCACGCTCCGTCCCTCCCGCAGGACGCGCCGGTCCTGCGCCAGCTCGCCCACGACGACGCTCGGGCCCATCCGCCGGGTCCCCTGCGCCAGCGGGAGACGGCCGAGCAGCGCCTCGACGAGCGTCGTCTTGCCCGACCCGTTGGGGCCGACGAGCGCAACGCGGTCCGCCCACGCGACGTCCAGCGTGAGGGGGCCGAGCGTGAAGTCGCCCCGCTCGATCACGGCGTCCTCCATGCGCACGACGACGTCACCCGAGCGCGCCGCCTCGCTGATGCTGAAGCGCAGGTCCCAGCCCTCCCAGGGCTTCTCGACCACTTCGAGCGAGTCGAGCGCACGCTCGGTGCGCCGCGCCCGCGCCGCCAGCCGCTCGGTCCGGTTGACGCGGAAGTCCCGCTGCGCCTTGTCGCCGTCACGCGGGCGCTTCTTCTCGCGGGCCACGCCGGTCGTGGCCCACTGGCGTTCGCGCTGGGCCCGGCGACGCAACTCGGCCCGTTGGCTCTCGTAGAGCGCATGGGCCTCGGCGGCGTGCGCGTGCTCGGCCTCGCGCTCGGCGAGGTAGCCCGCCCACCCGCCGCCGTAGGCGCGGCCGGTGTGGGTGTGCTCGTCGAGCTCCAACACCTCGGTCACCGTGCGGTCGAGGAAGGCGCGGTCGTGCGACACGATCACGATGCCCCCGCTGCGCCGGGCCACCAAGTCCTCGAGCAGGGCGAGACCGTCGAAGTCGAGGTCGTTGGTCGGCTCGTCGAGCAGGGTGACGTCGAAGCGGGCCAGGAGGATGGCGGCCAGGGCGGCGCGCGCCTGCTGGCCGCCCGAGAGCGTCGCCAGCGGCTGGTCCAAGAGCGCGGCCGGCAACGCCACCTGGTCGACCGTCGCCACGAGGCGTCCTTCGAAGTCGCCGGCCGACATCGCTTCGTAGCGGGCGAGGGCGTCGGCGTAGCGGTCGGCCGCCCGTGGCCCGCCCGTCGCGCAGCGCGGTCGCGGCCTCGGCCAGGTCGGCCTCGGCGGCAGCGACGCCGGTGCGGCGCTGCAGGGCGGCGCGCACCGTCTCGTCGTCCTCGCCGGCGTGCTCCTGACGGAGATAGCCCACGGTCGCGGTGGGCGGATCGACCCGGACCTCGCCCGCGTCGGGGACGAGCAGTCCCGCCAGGATCTGGAGGAGGGTCGACTTGCCGACTCCGTTGGGACCGACGACGCCGAGGCAGGTGGCCGGCCCGACCGACAGCGAGACGTCGTCGAGGACGGGACGGCCAGCCCGCTCGTGGTGCAGGTGGCGGGCGACGAGGATCGCCGGAGGTGCGGCGGTGAGAGTGGGCATGGAGAGCTCCGAGACGAGGGATGGTGCTGCGCTGCGCTGGCGGCGGACACGTTCGAGCTCTACATCACGACGACCAGCGTATCGCCCGGTTCGGGGAGGCCGCGCGATGGTCCAGGCGTTGACCGAGCCGGCCGGTTCTGTAGTGTCGTGCCGCCACGGCGCGGGTCTGGAGCCCGGCCGGCACGACGCACAGGGGGCAGGGATGCCGATCGCCATCACCGACGAGCACCAGGAGCTCGCGAGCGACCGTGCGCGACGTGCTCACGACGCACGACGCGCTGGCGGCGAACCGCGCCCTGCTCGAGGCCGACACCGAGCCCCGCCCCTCGTACTGGAAGGAGATGGCCGAGCTGGGCTGGCTCGGCATCCACCTGCCCGAGGAGTACGGCGGTGCCGGAGCGGGGCTCAGTGAGCTGATCTCCGTGCTCGACGAGCTCGGGCGCCAGGTGGCCCCGGGCCCGTTCCTGCCGACGGTGCTCGCCTCGGCGGTCGTCGCACAGTGCGGCAACGACGAGCAGTGCGCCTGCTTCCTGCCCGCGCTGGGCGACGGGAGCCTGGTGGCCGCCGTCGGCCTCGGGGGCTCGCTCACCCTGAGGGACGGCGTGCTCGACGGTGACGCCGGGATCGTCCTGGGCGGAGCGGCGGCCGAGCTGCTGCTCCTGCGGGCGGGCGACGACGTCGTCGCCGTGCAGCCGGATATCGACGGGGTCACGCTCGCCGGGACGAAGGATCTCGACCCGTCGCGGCGATCGGCCGCAGTGACGGTGTCGTCGGTGGGCGTGCGCGACGCCGACGTGCTGGTGGGAGCGGCGCGGCGGGCCCGCGCCCTGGCTCGCACGCTCGGCGCAGCGGAGGCGGTGGGCGTCATGGCCGCGTGCACGGACGCGGCGGTCGCCTACGCCAAGGAGCGGGTGCAGTTCGGCCGGACCATCGGGACCTTCCAGGCCGTCAAGCACCATTGCGCGGACATGCTCGTGGCGGCCGAGCTGGCCACGGCGGCGGTGTGGGACGCGGCGCGGGCGGCGACCGACTCGGCCGACGAGTTCGACCTCGCCGCCGCCATGGCGGCGCAACTGACCTTCGCCCCGGCCGTGCACAACGCGCAGATGAACATCCAGGTGCACGGGGGCATCGGGTTCACCTGGGAGCACGACGCGCACCTGTTCCTGCGTCGGGCCCTGGTGCTCAATGCGCTGCTGGGCTCGCCCGACGATGCGGAGGAGGTGACCAGCGTTGGCGGCCCGGGGGACGACCCGCGAGGTCTCGTTGGACCTGCCTCCGGAGGCCGAGGCGATCCGGACCGAGGTGCGGGCCGAGGCCGAGCGGATCAAGGCACTGCGCGGCGCGGAGCAGCGCAAGGCCCTGGTGGAGTCGGGGCTGATGGTCCCGCACTGGCCCCCGCCCTGGGGCCGGGACGCCGGCGCCGTCGAGCAGATCGTGATCGACGAGGAGTTGCGCGCCGCCGGCGTGAAGGTCCCCGGGCTCGGCATCACGGGCTGGAACATCATGACGGTCAACCAGTACGCGACGCCCGACCAGGTGGAGCGTTGGGTCCTCAAGACCCTGATGGGCGAGTACGTCTGGTGTCAGCTGTTCAGCGAGCCCGACGCCGGCTCGGACGCGGCGGCCGTCAAGACGCGGGGGACGCGGGTCGACGGTGGCTGGATGGTCAACGGGCAGAAGGTGTGGACGAGCGGCGCCCAGTACTGCCACCTCGGCCTGGCCACCGTGCGGACCGACCCCGACGCTCCGAAGCACGCGGGCATCACCACCATGGTCATCGACATGCACGCACCCGGCGTCGAGGTGCGGCCGCTGCGCCAGATCACGGGCAACGCGGACTTCAACGAGGTCTTCTTCAACGACGTGTTCGTGCCCGACGACGACGTGGTGGGCACGCCCGACGACGGCTGGACGGTGGCGCGCTCGACGCTGGGCAACGAACGGGTCTCCATCGGGGGCGGCGCCGGGGGCATCTTCCCGGCCATGGACCTGATCGCGCTGCTGAAGAGCGGCGGCGACCGGGTGCCCGGCGCCTCGGCGCGCGTCGGCGCCATCCTCAGCAAGGACCACGCGCTGAAGGTGTTGAACCTGCGCCGGGCGCAGCGGGCGGTCATCGGCTCGGGACCGGGTGCCCGAGGGCAACGTGACGAAGCTGGTGCTGGCCGAGCACGGGCACGACCGGGCGCGCCTGCAGGCGGACCTGGTCGGCCCGGCCACCGCGTTCCTCGACGGTGAAGAGGCCCTGGCGGGCTACAGCGAGCTCGCCACCCGGGCCATGTCCATCGCGGGCGGGACGTCCGAGATCACCCGCAACCAGATCGCCGAGCGCATCCTCGGGCTGCCGCGGGACCCGCTCATCGTCTAGCCTAGAGACCCGTGGGCCGCGGGCCGCGGGCCACGGCCGCGGTCCGCCCGGCTGCGGAACGAAACCACGCGATCGCAACCGTCCTGCGACGCCGCGGTGTGGGTGCCCGTTGTACCGTGCACGCAGGGGTGCTGGTGGGGGACCGGCATGAGGGGGGAGCGGTGCAGGCGAGCGTCCGGGCCGTCGAGACACGTCATGTGCCGACGGCCGGCGCCGCTGCTGCTCGGCCGGAGCCGCGTCGGCTGTCCCAGCGGGCGATCGAGCTCGTCGGGCTGGCCCTGGGCGTCGCCTTCATCGCGGCGGTCGCGCTGGGGCACGAGCTGTCCAACGACGAGTTCTGGTCGCTGGCCGCGGGGCAGTGGATGCTGGCCCACCACGCCATCATGGGTCTCGACCCCTTCAGCTACACCGAGTCGCACCGCCGCTGGGTGACCGACGAGTGGGGATCGGAGCTGGCGCTGGCCACGTTGTTCCGCGCCTTCGGTGCCGCGGCGTACAGCATCTACGCCGTCGTGCTGGGCGGCTTGTGCCTGCTGGTCAGCGCGGCCTACGCGCGTGCCCTCGGTGCGCGGGGCGGACGGGTGGTCGCCATCGTCCTGCTCCTCGCGGTGGGCATCGCCGGCGTGGTGGTGGGGGACCGGGGACTCGACTTCTCGCTGGTGTGGTTCCCGCTCGAGCTGCTGGTGCTCACCAAGGCCCGGGCCGACCCGCGCTGGCTCTTCGTGCTCCCGTTGCTCTGCGTCGCCTGGGTCAACACCCACGGCTCGATCCTGATCGGGCTCGTCGTCCTCGGGGTGGAGCTGGTGTGGTCGCTGGTGCCGGCCCGCGTGGTCGAGCGGATCGGCGGTGTGCGCCAGTCGCCCCACACCGGACGCGCTGGCCCTGGCCGTGCTGGGCAGCGTCGTCGCATCGTGCGTCACGCCCTATGGCCCGGGGCTCTTGGCCTATGACGTCGACGTGGCGCGCAACACCCAGATCGCGCGCTACATCAGCGAGTGGAACTCGCCCGACTTCCACTCCGTGATGGCCGTGCTGGTCTATTGCGTGCCGCTGGCCGTGCTCGTGGCGTGTCTGCGGACGCGCCGGGTCCCGGTGCTGGAGGGGACGCTGGCGGTGGTCCTCTTCGTGGAGGCGCTGCGGACGCAGCGCCTGGTGATCTACCTCATGATGGTGGCGGTGGGCTTGGCGGCGACCCTCCCGGCGCGGCCGCCGTGGGGCAGCGTGGCGCGGCGTTGGGCCGGTGCCGGGCTGGCGGTGTGCGCGATCGTCATCCTCGCCGCGCCGTCCGTGCCGGCCGGCACCGTCTCGCCGACGCTCCCGGTGCAGGCCTTCGACGACTTGAGCTCGCATCCCGGCCGGATCTTCACCGAGTACACGTGGGGCGACTATTCGATCGCCCGGCACCGGGCCACCTTCGCCGACGGCCGCACCGATCTCTTCGCGGGCGACGTGCTCACCGAGTTCTTCGCCATCACCAACCTGACGACGGATCCCGACCCGATCCTGGCGGCCTACCACGTGTCCTACGTCGTGTGGGCGCCCGGGACCCCGCTGGCGGAGTACCTCTCCCACGACGCCCGTTGGCACGTCGTCGACCGGACGCCCGTTGCGCTCGTCTTCGCCCGGCGCTAGCGCTCGAGGCCGCCGGACTCGCTGGTTGCGGCGCGGCGCGGTCGACCCGAAAAAAGTTGGCACTCGTGCCATGAGAGTGCTAATATCCCAGGTGACACCGCCGAAATGGCGGGTAAATTGAACACAGACGCACGAGGGTGATAGTCATGGCTCTTGTACGAAGTGACCCGTTCAGGGACGTTGATCGCTGGTTCCAGCAGCTCTGGGCCAACCAACAGAGCGGCTCGCGTTCCATGGCGATGCCGATGGACGCCTACCGCAAGGACGATTCGTTCCTCTTGCAGCTCGATCTGCCGGGCATGAAGCCCGACTCGGTCGAGTTGACCGTGGAGGACAACGTGCTGACCATCAAGGCCGAGCGCCCGAGCCCTCCCAGGACGGAGGGGGTCGAGTCGGTCATCGCCGAGCGGCCGTTCGGTTCGTTCAGCCGCCAGGTCGTCCTGGGGACGAACCTCGACACCGAGCACATCAAGGCGGACTACGAGGCCGGGGTGCTGACGGTCGTGATCCCGGTGGCGGAGAAGGCCAAGCCGCGGCGCATCGAGGTCTCGACCCGCTCCGACTCCGACCAGCAGGAGATCACCGCCGTCTAGGACCGACGCTCGACGCCTCGATCGGGGCGGGTCCTACGAAAGCGTGGCCGCCAGACCACGCAGGTCCCCGTCCGAGTCCGCCCATGTCTCGATCGAGGCGTACCCGAGGCGTTCCATGACGGGCCGGAGCAGTTCGGCCTGGTCCCCGCCGATCTCGAGCAGCAGCGTGCCGCCCTTGCGCAAGAACCGCGGTGCCTCGGTCGCGACCCGCTGCAGGACGGTCGTGCCGTCGGGCCCCCCGTCGTAGTGGCGGACGTCCTCGAAGCCGAGGGTGTCGCGCGGGAGCAGGCGGAGCTCCGGACCGGGGACGTAGGGCACGACGGCCACCACCACGTCGGTCCGGCCCTCGAGCCCGGCCGGCAGCGGAGCGAAGAGGTCGCCGAGGTACACCTCCACGCCGTTGGCGCGCGCGCAGGCGACGGCGAGGGGATCGCTGTCGGTCGCGACGACGCGGGCGCCCGGCCTGGCGTGGTGCAGCGCCATAGCCAGCGCACCCTGACCCCGTGCAGAGGTCGACGGCGGTGCCCCCCTCGGGGAGCCGGGCAGCGGCGCGGTGGGCCAGCGGGACGCTCTGCCAGCGGGGGACGTAGACGCCGCGGCCGACCCGCACCTCGAGGCCGTCGAAGCGCGTGCGACCGGTGACCCAGGCCAGGGGCTCGCCGGTCAAACGTCGCGCCACGAGCTCCTCGCAGAGCGCCGGGGTCCCCTCGGGCGGCATCGACCAGTTCGGTTGCTTCGTCCTCGGCGGCGACGAACCCCGACGCGGCGAGGGCGGCCGCCAGCCGGGCCGTCCCTCATGGAGTCGCTCGTTTCGCTCAGGCCGCTCAGTCCGCCATGGCTCCGGCGACGCGGGGGCCGGACCCGGTCCCGTCGTCGGCGCCCTCGGTCGCAGCGTTCGTCGACGACGCTCATGGCGGCGTGGCTGGGCAGGAACAGCGTCGGGATGAAGGCGATCAGGATCGCGCCCACCGACCACCAGAACGTGTGGGCGAACGCCGCCGCCACCGGATCGGCGACCGGCGGCGGCAGCTTGCCGGTGGCACCGATGATGCCGGCGCTGCCGCCGGCCTTGGTCGCCAGGGCCCCGAGGTTGGCCACGATCTGGCGCTCGAGCACCACGGCGAAGAGCGCGGTGGCCACGGAGCCGCCGATCAGCCGCACGATGTTCATGACCGTGGAGGCCTTCGGGATCTCGGCATGGCTGAGGTCGTAGTAGGCCGCCGCGGTGACCGGCATCATCGACAACCCCAGACCGAGGCCGCGCACGAAGAGGGTGACGGCCAGCCACGCCTCGTTGGTCGACGCGGTGACGAAGGCCAAGGGGATCGTGGCCACGGCCATCATGAGGATGCCTACGGGAACGACGCGGCGGGGCCCCAGGCGGTCGGTCACGCTGCCGGCCCAGCGCATGATGCAGGCGGCGCCGATGCCCTGGGGCGCCATGAGGAGCCCGGCCACCCAGGCCTCCTGGCCCCGGGCCACCTGGTAGTAGAGCGGGAGCAGGAACATGGAGCCGAAGAGGGTGGCGCCGATGACGAAGATGCAGACGTTGGCGATCGCGAAGTTGCGGTGCTTGAAGGGGTGCAATTCGAGCAGCGGGTTCTTGACGTGCAGCGCGTGCATGATGAACCCGGTCATCAGCCCGATGCCGAGGACGAAGCTGATGACGACCGGCGCACCGGTGTAGCTGCCGGTGACGCCCACCTCCGACAGCGCGTACACGATGGCGGCGAGGCCGGGGGACAGCAGGCAGAACCCGAGGGTGTCGAAGGCAGTGGGGAAGCGCTCGTCGCTGTCGAACTTGGGCAGCCAGCGCTGGGAGAGGACCAGGGTGACGATGCCGATCGGGACGTTGATGTAGAAGATCCAGCGCCAGCTGTAGTTCGACACGATGAGGCCGCCGATCACCGGTCCCATGATCGGCCCCATGACCATCGGCACCCCGATGATGCTCATGACACGGCCCATGCGTTGGGGGCCCGCGGCGCGGGCCAGGATCGACTGGCCGACCGGGAGCAGCATGCCGCCGCCGATGCCCTGCAGGACGCGGAAGGCGATGAGCGAGTTGGCCGACCAGGCCAGGCCGCACAGGCTGGAACCGATGATGAACAAGGCGAGCGAGGTCATCCAGATCAACTTGGCCCCGAAGCGGTCCACGGCCCATCCGGTGACCGGCGTCACCATGGCCAGGGCCAGGAGGTACCCGGTGGCCACCCACTGGATGGTGGTGACCGACACGTGGAAGTCGCGCCCCAGCGTGGCCAGCGCGACGGCCACGATGGTCGTGTCGAGGATCGACATGATCGATCCCAGGACGACGACGGTGGAGGTGCGCCGCAGCTCGGGGGTCAGGGTGAAAGAGGAGCCCTGCGTGCGTGGCATAAGATACTTCATATTACTCAAAGGTCTGGTGTTGTCAAAGACTTTCCGTGGTGCGACAATCGGGTGATGGGAATGGCCGAGGACGCCTTCGAGCGCCTGCGCCGCATCGCCTTCGAGGGCGAGCACGTGGAGCGGATGGCCGCCCTCGGCGTGCGCATGAAGCTGTCGCCGGGGGTGATCAAGACGCTGATGCGCCTGGCGAAGGAGGACGGTGTCTCCATGGGCGACATGGCCCGTGGTATCGGCTGCGACCCCTCGTACATCACGGCCCTGGTCGACGACCTCGACGAGCGTGGTCTGGCCCGTCGCGAGCCCGCCCCGTACGACCGGAGGGTGAAGATCATCGTGCTGACCGACGCCGGCCGTGCCCTGGCCACGGAGATCGACGGCGTCCTCTCGGTGCCGCCGGCCGCGTTCTCGGCGCTGTCGCACTCCGAGTTGCGCCAACTGCGCGACCTGCTGGACAAGGTGCTGGCGGCGACCGAGACGCCACTGGCCGGCCCGAAGCTGGGAGCCGTCGCCACGTCGTGAGCCCGGCGATCAGTGCGTCCTCCACTAGCGTCGGTCGTAATGGTGACGGGGAGGACGTGCCCGCTCGGACGTCGGGGCGCCTCGAAGGGCGGGGGCACGTGCCGGCGGTGAGCGTCGAGCACCTCTCGAAGTCCTACGGCGACAACATCGCCGTCCGCGACGTCAGCTTCGAGGTGCAAAAGGGCGAGGTGTTCGCGCTGCTCGGCCCCAATGGTGCCGGCAAGACCACGACGGTCGAGATCCTCGAGGGGTTCCGGAAGCGCAGCAGCGGGCGCGTGCAGACGCTCGGCGTCGACCCGGCCGACCACAGCACGCAGCGCTGGTTGCGCACGCGCATCGGCGTCGTGCTGCAGGAGCTGGCGGTCGAGCCGTACTACTCGGTGCGCCAGGTGCTCACCCGTAACGCCGGCTACTACCCCGACCCTCGCCCGGTGGACGAGGTGA
Organism: uncultured Acidimicrobiaceae bacterium; assembly: GCA_963774485.1. Taxonomy (GTDB): domain Bacteria; phylum Actinomycetota; class Acidimicrobiia; order Acidimicrobiales; family RAAP-2; genus Bog-473. The sequence goes on along the minus strand of CAVZFG010000010.1, from coordinate 23,895 downwards.
TCGAGCTGATCGGGTTGGGCGAGAAGGCCGACGACCGGGTCAAGCGCCTGTCGGGGGGCCAGCAGCGCCGCCTGGACGTGGGCCTCGGGATCATCGGGAACCCCGAGCTGCTGTTCCTGGACGAGCCCACGACCGGTCTCGACCCGTCCGGTCGCCGAGAGACCTGGGAGCTGATCCGGCTGCTGGCGGCCGGGGGCGCCACCGTCCTGTTGACGACCCACTACATGGACGAGGTGGAGGCGCTGGCCGATCGGGTGGCCGTGCTGTTCGGGCAGGAGATCGTGGCCAGCGGGACGCCTTCGTCCATCGGCGGTCGCGACCTGGGGGCGGTGACGATCCGCTTCCGCCTGCCCGAGGGGGTGTCGGTGGCCGAGGTCCCGCTGCCGGCGGAGCCGTCCGACGACGGGTACGTCGAGATCCACACCGAAGACGAGGTCAGGGCGCTGCACGAGCTGACCGGGTGGGCGCTCGAGGACGGCCACCCGCTGCAGGGGCTGTCGGTGCTGCGGATCTCCCTGGAGGACATCTATCTCGGGCTGACCCAGGCGCAGGCGGTGCGACGGACCGAGGGGTCCGACGCAGGATGAACGGCGCAATGAGCAGTTCGGAGACGCCGGTCAAGGGATCGTTCCGCGGGCTGAGCGACGTGCCGCTCGTGGCGCGACAGGTGCGCTTCGAACAGCTGTCCTTCTGGTTGAACCCCATCGGCGCGCTGTTGACGATCGGCTTCTCGGTGGTCTTCGTCGTGATCTTCCTGTCCACGTCCCGACACTCGACGGTCAGCTTCCTGACGATCAACCTCGGCCAGTACTACGTCCCGGCCTTCGCGGCGTACGGCGTGATGGCCGCCTGCTTCAACGTCCTGGCGATCAGCATGGTCAACCGGCGCGAGATGGGGCTCTTGAAGCGCCTCCGGCTCAGCCCGCTCCCCACTTGGATGCTGTTGGCCGCCATCTTCATCAACTGGATGATCATCGCCTTGATTCAGGTCGTGCTCCTGTTGCTGGTGGGGCGCTTCGGGTACTCGGTGCACGGGCCGCAGGACGTCGGGATGTTCATCCTCGTGGTCGTGGTCGGCATGCTCAGCTTCACGGCCATCGGGGTGGGCATAAGCACCCTGGTGCCCAACGCCGACGCGGCCGGCCCCATGGTGAGCCTCGTGTTCTTCATCTTGGTGGCGCTGTCGGGGCTCTACTTCCCGATCAAGCCCGGCTCGGGACTGGCCACGTTCGTCGGTTTCTTCCCGATCCGGCACCTGATCCTGGCGATGGTGTACTCCTTCAACGGCGTCCCGGGCGAGTCGGTGTGGAACGACCTCCTCGTGATCGCCGTCTGGGGTGCCATCGGCGTCTTCGTCAGCCTGCGGCGCTGGGACTGGTCACCCAAGCGGGGGTGAACGGTCGGCGCGAGCGTCCCGAGGTCGACTAGAAGAAGATGGTGACCGCCGCCGACCCACCGTCCCACTTCCGCCCCGCCACCTACGCCGCCACCGACCCCGAGCGGCCGGCGGTGATCACGTCGTCGGGCCGGATCGTCACCTTTGCCGAGCTCGAGGAGCGCTCCTGCCGGCTGGCCCAGGCCCTGTTCGCCCACGGCCTGCGCACCGGAGACCACGTGGCGGTCCTGCTGCCCAACGACCACCGGACGCACGAGGTGGCCTTCGGGCTCCAGCGCTCGGGGCTGTACTACACCATGGTGAACACCCACCTCGCCGCCGAGGAGGCGGCCTACATCGTCGAGGACTGCGGCGCCCGCACGCTCATCACGTCGTCGGCGCTGGCGCCCCTGGCCGCGGCGATGGTCCCCCTGACGCCGGCAATCGAGCTCCGGTTGATGGTCGGTGACGTCGCACCGGCGGCGGGCCACACGTCCTACGACGAGTTCGTCGCCGGGTTCCCGGGCGAGCCGTTGGCCGGAGAGGTCGAGGGCTTCCCGATGCTCTACTCGTCGGGCACGACCGGCCACCCCAAGGGCGTGCGCCGGCCGCTGAGCGGTGAGCCCTTCGGCACCTACGCCACCCTCGCCCCCATGCTCGGGGGCATCATGGGCTTCGGCGCGGGCGACGTCTACCTGAGCCCCGCGCCGCTCTACCACTCCGCCCCCCTGGTGTGGTCGATGACCGCGCAGCGCATGGGTGGGACCGTGGTCGTGATGGAGCACTTCGACCCCGAGCGGTGCCTGGCGCTCATCGAGGAGCACGGGGTGACGCACGCCCAGTTCGTCCCGACCATGTTCGTCCGCATGCTCAAGCTGCCCGACGACGTGCGCGCCTCGTACGACGTGTCCTCGCTGCGCTCGGTCGTGCACGCGGCCGCCCCCTGCGCGCCCGAGGTCAAGCGCCGGATGATCGAGTGGTGGGGTCCCGTCATTCACGAGTACTACTCGGGCACCGAGGGGATGGGCATGACCTGGATCTCCTCCGAGGAGGCGCTCACCCACCCCGGCTCGGTGGGCCGGGCCATCTGGGGCCAGGTCCACGTCTGCGGCGACGACGGGGAGGAGCTGCCGACCGGCGAGGACGGCGTGGTCTACTTCGGCGGCCGCAGCGACGCGACGTTCGAGTACAACCACGATCCCGAGAAGACGCGCCAGACCTTCAACGACAAGGGATGGGCCACGCTGTGGGACGTCGGCCACGTCGACGACGAGGGCTACCTGTACCTGACCGACCGCAAGCAGTTCATGATCGTGTCGGGCGGCGTGAACATCTACCCCCAGGAGATCGAGGACGTGCTGGTGCTGCACCCCGCCGTGGCCGACGTGGCCGTCTTCGGCATCCCCGAGCCCGAGATGGGGGAGGAGGTCAAGGCGGTCGTCCAGCCCGCCCCCGGCTTCGTCGGCGGTCCCGAGCTCGAGGCCGAGATCATCGCCTTCTGCCGCGACCATCTCTCGCACTACAAGTGCCCGCGCTCGGTCGACTTCACCGATGCGCTGCCCCGCGGGGAGAACGGCAAGCTCTACAAGAAGGTTCTTGCGCGAGCCCTATTGGGCCAGCTCGGCCCCGAGCACCACCTGAACCTCGGGGGGCGGGGGCCGCACGTCGGCGTACCAGGCCAGGACCAACGCGACGGCGGCGCCGAAGAGCAGCACGTTGGTGATGCCCGCGGCCGCCACCACCGGCCCGATGAGCAGGTTGCCGATGCCGACGGTGCCGCCGAAGCCCATCATCCACAGCGCCATGACCCGGCCGCGCACGTTCTCGCGCAGGCGCGACTGCAGCGTGGTGTTCAGCGCCGTGATGAAGGCGAAGTAGAACGCGCCCGTCACGGCCACGTTCACGTCGGCGGGTATGGGGCTGCGCTGCAGGGCGAACGCGCACAGTGAGAGGGAGTAACCGACGAGGCAGACGCGGACCAGCAACGGCTTGGAGGTCGCGGCGAACACGGTCCCGATGGAGATGGCGCCGGCCAGGGCACCGGTGCCGAAGCAGGCGTAGAGGATCCCGTAGTCGGCCGACTTGGACAGGTTGATACCGAGGTTGTGGGCCGCCACGACCGGCATCTGCCCGATGAAGGCCAGCGCGAGGAGCGAGAACAAGAACACGGTGACCAGGCAGCGGCCCACCACCTTGTCCTCGCGCGCCACCGTGATGCCGGCCGTCAGCTGGCGCCAGCGGCTGGACTGCGCCGGCGACGGTGGGACGGCGGGGAGCGTGACCATCAGCAGCGCGCCCACGACGAACAGATAGGTCGCGGCGTTGCCGGCGAAGATCCAGGCGGGCCCGACCAGTGAGTAGAGCAACCCGCCGATGACCGGGCCGATGACCCTCGACGCGTTCATCTGGGCCGAGTTGAGCGAGATCGCGCCCGGCAGGTCCTCCCGGCCGACGAGCCCGGGCAGGATGGCGGAGTAGGTGGGCCCGAACATCGCGCTCCCTGCGCCCACCCCGAGCACCATGACCACCAGGAGCACCTTCGAAGGGTGGGGGGAGAGCACGACGAGGGCCACCCCGAGGGAGAAAACGAGCTGCTCGAGGGACAGGATGATCAGGAGGCGCTTGCGGTCGATCTTGTCGGCGAGCAGACCACCCACCATGGGCAGGACCAGCGTGGGGCCGAGCTGGGCGAAGATGATGACGCCGACGAACGTGCTCGAGTGCGTGAGGTCGTAGGCGTAGGCGCCGAGGACGACGTTCTGCATCCAGGTGCCGATGTTCGAGGCGAAGGCCCCCAGGAAGACGATGCGGAAGGTGCGGTGGGACAGCGCCGCCCGGGCGGTGCCCCGGCGGGGCGGGAGTGGCGTGTCCCCGTCGACGACGGCGTCCTCGATCTCCTCGAGGGAGATCGTCGTCTCGCCTGCGTCAGCTCGTGTGACTCCCCCGGCACGGGCCCATCGTACGGGAGCACTTACGCGCGGTCGGCGGCCGGTCGGCGTCCACCTTGACCTGCGGTTCGTCGGAGCCCTCGACGCCCTTCGGGGCGGTGCGCTACCGTTCGTCCTGCTCCGGCCGAGTGCCGGGGTGGCTCAAGTTCAGCGAAGTCCGGTCGGAATCCGGCGCTGTCCCGCAATGGTGAGGCTCCCGCACGGGGGCGAGCCCAGCCGCCTGACTTGGGTCGACGCAACCAGTCCTCGGAGGAAGGGCGGTTCGTTCGATACCCATCGGGTGTCGGATCGGGCGCACTTCGTCCTCCGCATACCGATGGAGGATGATCGAAATGTTCACCAGGGCCAGGCGCCAGCGCCTCGCGGCATCCACGCTGTGTGCCGCCGTGTCGGTCTTGGCCCTCACCGGAACGTCGGCGTCGGCATCCGCGCCGGCGTTCCCCGTGACCGTGCACGCGGCCAACGGCACCGTGCGGGTCACGTCCCGTCCGACGGCGATCGTGTCGCTGTCGCCCACCGCGACCGAGATGCTCTACGCCATCGGCGCGGGCAGCCAGGTCAAGGCGGTCGACGAGTACTCGGACTACCCGCCGGACGCCCCCCGCACGAACCTCGACGAGAGCGACCCCAACGTGGAGGCCATCGTCGCCGTACAAACCCGACCTGGTGGTGTTGTCCGACGAACCGACGGGCCTGGATTCGCAGCTCGGCGAGCTCGGGATCCCGGTGGTGAGCGATCCGGCCGCGGCCAACTTGTCGCAGGAGTACGCAGCATTCATCGAGCTGGGCAAGGCCACCGGGCACGAGGCGCAGGCAGGCGCGGAGGTGGCCAAGATCAAGAGCCAGATCGCGCACATCGTCGCTTCGGTGCACAAGTCCGCCCATCCCGAGACCTACTACTACGAGCTCGACCAGACCTACTACTCGGCGACGTCGAGCACCTTCATCGGGCAGCTGCTGGCCCTGTTGGGCCTGCACAGCATCGCCGACGCGGCCAAAGGTGCCGCGGCCAGCGGCGGCTACCCGCAGCTCAGCGGCCGAATTCATCCTCAAGTCCAACCCCGACTACATCCTGCTGGCCGACACCGTCTGCTGCGACCAGTCGGCGGCCACGGTGGCGCAGCGACCGGGGTGGTCGGTACCTCGCCGCGGTCAAGGACGGACGACTTCTCGGCCTCAACGACGACATCGCGTCGCGCTGGGGGCCCCGCATCGTCGTCCTGCTCTCGGACGGTGCCGACGGCAAGTTGCAGGCGCATCCGGTGAGCCGGGAAACCGTCACTGCACGGCGACCGCGCCGTCACGCCGCGGTGCCCGTCGCCCACCCTTCCGCTGCCCGAGCTCCGCGGGCCCGGAGTCCGTCACAGCTGGATCCCGATGGCGGTGGCGGCGATCCTCATGGTGGCCGTCTCCTTGGTGGCGCTGTGCACCGGCCCCGTGGCGGTGCCGCCCTCGCAGGTGCTCGGAACCCTGCTCGCGCACGTGCCGCTCCTGCACTTTCACACGCAGCACCCCTGCCATCGACCAGGCCGTGGTGTGGCAGCTGCGGGCGCCGCGGGTGGTGTTGGCCGGCATCGTCGGAGCGATGCTGGCCGCCGGAGGCGCCGCCTATCAGGGCGTCTTCCGCAATCCCCTGGCCGATCCCTACCTCCTCGGCGTGGCCGCCGGAGCGGGCCTCGGGGCCACCATCGACATCGTCTCCGCCGGGGACTCCTCGACGCTGCTGCCCATCTTCGCCTTCGTGGGTGGCTCGCTGGCCGTCGCCGCCACGTACCTCATCGGTGTGGCCGGTGGGCGCCGGGCCTGGGGCCGTTCCATCGTGCTGGCCGGGGTGGCCGTGGCAGCGCTGCTCACCGCCATCCAGACCTACCTCCAGCAACGGGACCAGGAACAGATCCGGCAGATCTACAACTGGATCCTCGGCAGCTTCTCGGTGGCATCGTGGTCGGACGTGAGGCTCATCCTCCCCTATGTCGTGGTCAGCGCGGCGGTCCTGCTCGCTCACCGCCGCATGCTCGACGTGCTGCGGGTGGGGGAAGAGGAGGCGGGCACGCTCGGCATCCACGCCGGCCCGCACCCGGCTGATCGTGGTGGCGGCCGCCACCCTGGGTACCGCCGCCGCCGTGTCGGTCAGCGGCCTCATCGGCTTCGTCGGGCATCATCGTGGCCCACACCGTCCGGCTCACCGCGGAGCGAGCTACCGCGTCGTCCTGCCGGTGGCCATGATCGGCGGCGCGGCGTTTCTGATCGGCGCCGACCTCGTAGCCCGCACAGTCCAAGCCCCGGCCGAGGTCCCGATCGGCGTGGTCACCGCATGCGTCGGGGCGCCGTTCTTCCTCTTCGTGCTGGTCTCGCGTCGCGCCGGACGCGGTGTCGGGTCCGGGGAGTCCTGATGGCACGGCTCGGGACGGTCATCCGGCTGGCAGAGCGGCGCGGGCGGCGGGGGTCCGCCGCGGACGAGGGCGGCTCCGTGGTCGAGTTGGGTGCGGTGACGGTGCGCTTCGGGGGACGGACGGCGATCGATGCCGTCACGGCGTCGGTGGGACGGGGGGAGTGGGTCGGGCTCATCGGGGCCAACGGCGCCGGCAAGACGACCCTCCTCCGGGCCGTTGCCGGCCTGGTCGAGCACGAGGGCGCGGTGCACAGTCGGCGGCAGACCGGCCGTCGCCATGGGGACGGCGAGAGCGGGCCCGGTCGGTGGCCTACGTCCCGCAGTCAGCCAGAGCTCCCGTCGGATATGACCGTGTCCGACTACACGTTGCTCGGGCGGACGCCGCACATCGGCTATCTCGCGGTCGAGTCGGGCGAGGATCACGCCCACTGCGCCGACCTGCTCGAGCGCCTCGGTCTGGCAGAGCATGGCCCACCGCACCTCTCCACCCTCTCGGGGGGCGAGCTGCAGCGCCTCGTCTTGGCGCGGGCGCTGGCCCAGGAGGCACCGGTGCTGCTCCTCGACGAGCCGACCAGCGCCCTCGACCTGGCGCGCCGCGTCGACGCCCTCGAGATCGTCGACGAGTTGCGCCGCGAGTGGGGCCTCACCGTGCTGAGCGCCATGCACGACCTGACGCTGGCCGGGCAGTTCGCCGATCGGCTGATTCTGCTGGCCGGACGGTTCGGTGGCGGCGGGGGACCCCGGCCGAGGTGCTCGACGAAGCGGTGCTCGGCGAGCACTTCGGCCGCCCGGTGCGGGTGCTCCGCACCGACGGACGGTGAGTTCTGATCGTGCCCCGGCGCTTCGCCGCGGACGCCGACGCCGAGCGTGAGTGACGAGGAGGCGCAATGAGCGGCGAGGATCCGGTCCAGCGGGTGCCCCTGCCCGTGCCCGAGGCGCCGGGGTGCGCCGGCGGGTCGACTCGTCGTCCTGGTCAACACCGGCCACGGCAAGGGCAAGTCCTCGGCCGCCTTCGGCGTCATGGGCCGGGCCTGGGCCCGGGGCTGGCGGGTCGGCGTCGTCCAGTTCGTCAAGGGCGGCAAGTGGAAGGTGGGGGAGCGCAAGCTGGCCGACCACCTGGGCATCGACTGGCAGACCCTGGGCGACGGCTTCACCTGGGAGTCGACCGACCTCGACGAGACGGCGGCCAAGGGCCGCCACGCCTGGGAGGTGGCCCGGGCCAAGCTGGCCTCGGGCGACTACGACTGCTCATCCTCGACGAGTTGACCTACGCCGTGACGTACGGTTGGGTCCCGGTCGACGAGGTGGTCGAGGGGATCGCTGCGGCCGGGCGCCGAAGACCAACGTGGTGATCACCGGGCGGGACGCCCCGCCCGAGCTGGTCGAGATCGCCGACACGGTGACCGAGATGCAGCATGGTCAAGCACGCCTACGACACGGGGCATCCGCGCATGAAGGGCATCGAATATTGAGCGCGTCGGAGCTCACGCCTTCGAAGATGAGCCCGCGCTGGCCACCCTCGCCTGGCGCCTCGGCGCGCCGCACCTGGCGGCATCTCCACGGCGCCCGTCGGCGGCGGCCTCGGCCTGCGGGAATGGGTGCTCAACGCCCAGGTCGCCGACGACTACGAGCGCGGGGACCCCGAGGCCCACGTGGCCGAAGTGGCCGCCGCGCTCGGCCTGCACGGTCCCGGTGTCGGGATGATGACCGCGGCCGACGTGGCCGCCGTGGCGACGGCCCGGGACGAGGGTGTGGGGGTGGAGGCCACCGTCGGCTTGACGCAGCCGCTGTGGGCCGCCGCGCGACGACGAGCAGTGCGACGCGGTCGGTGGCCGCCGGCACCATCAACATCGTGGCCTTCCTGCCCGTCCGCCACAGCGACGCCGCGCTGGCCAACGCCGTGCACGGCGACCGAGGCCAAGGCCCAGGCGCTGTTCCGTGGCGGCGTGGAGGGCACCGGGACCGCGTCGGATGCCGTGACGGTCGTCTGCCCGGCGACGGGACGCGCGGAACCGTTCGGCGGACCCGCTCGCCGCGCGGCGCCTCGGTGGCCCGCGCCGTCCACGCCGCTCTCGGGCGGGGATGGCGGGCCGGTGATCACGCTCGTCCTCGGGGGGACGCGCTCGGGGAAGTCGGCGGTGGCCGAGCGGCTGACGGCCCGGCACGCGTCCGCCGATCACCTACGTCGCCACCATGGCGCCGGGCGGCGACCCCGACCTGGCGGCGCGTGTCGCGGCACACCGCCGCGCCGCGATCCGGCCTGGCAGACGGTGGAGGCCGGCGAAGACCTGCCCGGCCTGCTGGCCAAGCTGCCGGGCACCGTGCTGGTCGACTCGCTCGGCCCCTGGGTGGCCCGCCGCGGGGCGGGCGGGGCCGACGGCGAGTCGCCTCGTGCCGCGCTGCGCCGGCGGGACGGGCGACACCGTCGTGGTCTCCGACGAGGTGGGCCTGGGGGTGCACCCTTCCACCGAGCAGGGGCGGCGCTTCCGAGATGCGCTCGGCTCGGTCAACCAGGCGGTTCGGCCGTGGCCGACCGCGTCTTCCTCGTCGTGGCCGGCCGGGCGCTCGCACTCCCGCCGGTGGGACCGCCGCCATGAAGCGGGCGCTCTCCTTCCTCACCCTGCCCGGCGGGCCGCCGAGCCGAAGAGCGGACCCTGTCGTGGTTCCCGCTCGTGGGCATCGGGCGTCGGGCCGTCGTCGGGCGCGGCGTGGTGGGTGCCGGCCAAGGTGGCCGGCCGCCCTGGCCGCGGTGCGTCGCGGTGGCCGCCGACTGCGGCCTCACCGGGCTGCTGCACCTCGACGGCCTGGCCGACACCGCCGACGGGCTGCTCCCCGCGTCGGCCGCACCCGGCGGCTTCGAGGTCATGGGCGAGCCCCGCGTCGGCGCCTTCGGCGCCGTCGCGCTCGTCCTCGTCCTGTCGTTGCGCTTCGCGGCGCTCGCCACGACCGTGGCCCGCGCCCCTGGTGGTGGCCGCGCTGTGGTGCGTCTCGCGCACCTCGATGGCCGCGTCGTGGAGCGGGTGCCCTACGCCCGCGCCCAGCGGGGGCCGGCGCGGCCTTCTCGGCGCGGCCCCCCGGCGGCGTCCCCCTCGGGGTCGCCGCGTGGCATGGGCGCGGCCGCCCTGGCCGCGCTGGGCGCGGGCGACCGCGGCCGGTGGTCGTGGGCGCGGCGGTGGTGGCCTTGATCGCCGTGGTCTGGTTCGCCCGCCGCCGGATCGGGGGTTTCACCGGCGACGTCCTCGGGCCGCCGGGGTCGTGGGGGAGACCGTCGGCCTGCTCGCCTTGGCGGCACGATGAGACGGCCACCGGCCGGCGCCGGCTCGTGCCGTCGGCGCACGGCCGGCCGTCGGCCCCTCGCCGCCGCCGCCGGCGTCGGGCCGACCGGCCCTGGGCCGAGCCGCCGGTACGCCGTCCACCCGGTCGCGCCTTCGGCGACGCCATGGCCGGGTGGAGCGCTCCCTCTACCGCCCCGCCGGTGCGCCGGGGCTGCTCCACGCCGCCACCGGGCTGGCGCTCGGGGTGGCGGCCGGGTGCACTCGTCCGCTCCACCGCCCTGGCCACGTCCGTGGCCGTGGCCCAGCGGGCGCTGTGCCAGGCCGGGCCGGCGAGTGGCCGCGCCCTGCGCGACGACGACCTCGCGCGGGCTCGCCGGCTGCTGCCCGCCCTGGTGGGGCGCGACCCCTCCTCGCTCGCACGCCGCGGAGATCGCCCGGGCCGTCGGTGGAGTCGCTGGCCGAGAACACGGTCGACGCCGTCGTGGCCCCCGCCGTCTGGGGCGCCCTGGCCGGCGCCCCGGGGCCCTGGGCTACCGGGCCGTCAACACCATGGACTGCCATGCGTCGGCTACCGCATCGCCCGCTACGCCGACTACGGCTGGGCCAGCGCCCGGCTCGACGACTGGCCAACCTCGTCCCGGCCCGGCTCACCGCCGCGCTGGTCGCCGCCGTGCGCCCCCGCGCGGCCCGCGCCGTCTGGAGGGCGGTGCGCCGAACAGCGCCGGCCCACCCGTCGCCCAACGCCGGCGTGGCCGAGGCGGCCTTCGCCGCCGCGCTGGGTCTGCGGCTGGGCGGCGTGAACACGCTACGGCGCCGTGTCCGAGCGCCGCCCGCCGCTGGGCCGCGGGCGGGCCCGCCGGCGCCGACGACATCGCTGCCGCGCCGCCGGCCTCGTGCCGCGACGTCACCTACGCGCCTGGTGGCGCTGCTTGGTCGACCGTGGCCGGCGGGTGGCATGAGACGCTCCGCCACCCGGGCGCCCACGGCGGCGACGGGGCGCGGATCGCCCGCGCCCTGGGGCTGGACCCCGACTCGGTGCTCGACCTGTCGGCCAGTCCTCAACCCGGTCGCCCCCGACGTCGGTCCAGCTCGCCCGTCCCACCTCGGCGCGCTGCGCCGCTACCCCGACGCCGCCGACGCGCACGCGGCTCCTGGCCGAGGCCATGGGGGTCGAGCCCGAGCGCCTGCTGCTGACCAACGGGGGATGCCGAGGCCATCGCGCTGCTCGCGACAGTCGATCGGCGGCCGGGTCGAGGAGCCCGAGTTCTCCCTCCACCCGAGGGGGCCGGCCGGCGGCCCCGCTCTGGCGCTCCAACCCCCACAACCCGAGCGGCGTCCTGGCCGGCCCGGCGGACGCGGGCCGACGTGTGGGACGAGGCGTTCTTCCCCCTGGCCACCGGGCGCTGGACCCGCGGCGACCCGACGGCCGTCGCCGTGGTGGGCTCGCTGACCAAGCTCTTCGCCTGCCCCGGCCTGCGCCTGGGCTACGCGCTCGGCCGATCCCGAGCTCATCGCCGCCCTGCGGGCCCGCCAGCCGCGAGTGGGCGGTCGGCGGCGTGGCGGCCGCGCGCGCTGCCCGACCTGCTCGCCACCGTCGATCTGCCCGGCTGGTGCGCCGGAGTCGCGCAGCTCCGGGACGCGCTGGTCGGTCTGCTGAGGTCCCACGGGCTGACGGTGCGGCCCTCCGATGCCAACTGGGTCCTGGTCGACCGGGGCGGCTTGCGGGAGGCGTTGGCGCCCCACGGCGTCGTGGTGCGCGACTGCGCCAGCTTCGGGCTGCCCGGTGTGACGCGCATCGCAGTGCCGTCGGCGCAGGGCCTCGGCCGCTTGGCCGCCGCCCTCGTACCGTGTCTCGGCGTGTCCTCGTCGCCGGAGCCCGCCACGTGAGCTGGCAGCGGCCGGTCCCGCTCGTCGGCGACGCCTCCTCGGCGCGGGGGCGGCGGGAGGCGCCGCGCGCCTGGGCCTTCGACGATGCTGACCGCGACGCCTTCTACGCGGTGACGCTCGGTCGGCGCGACATCCGACGTTTCCGGCCCGACGATCTCGAGCCCGACGTGCTGGAGCGCATCCTCACCGCTGCGCACGCGGCGCCATCGGTCGGCCACTCCCAGCCGTGGCGCTTCGTCGTCATCCGCGATGCCGGGACCCGTGACCGGGCCGCGCTGATGGCGGATCGCGAGTGGCACCGACAGGCGGGATCGTTGGCCGACCGCCCGGGGCGCCAGATGCTCGACCTGCAGTTGCACGGCATCCGGGAGGCGCCGGTCGGGATCGTGGTGTGCTGCGACCGGAGGACGGCGGCCCAAGGTGTGCTCGGGCGGGCCACCTATGTCGACGCCGACCTGTGGTCGTGTGCCTGCGCCATCGAGAACCTGTGGCTGGCGTCCCGGGTCGAAGGGGTCGGCGTCGGCTGGGTGACGCTGTTTCGACCCGACGAACTCGCCGTCGCTCATCGGACTGCCCGACGGCGTCGAGACGCTGGGCTGGCTGTGCCTGGGCTGGCCCGACGAGCGCCCGCCCGAGCCCGGGCTCGAGCGCGCCGGCTGGTCCACCCGCCAGCCGTTGTCCGAGGTCGTGCTGTGGGAGCACTGGGGGCAGGAGGGTGGCCGCTCCCACCACCCTCACACCTGCAGGCACCCGCCCCCGCCTCGGTGGTCGGCGCCCGCGACGAGGCGGACGTCCTGCTCACGCCCCCGGGATCGCTGGGCGTGCTCGACCGCGCCGTGGACCGCCTGGCGGCGCTCGGGTTGGGCCCCGGGGCCGGCGGTGACCGCCGTGATCGCGGCGGCGGCCCATCCCGTGACCCGCCACGGCGTGTCCACCTACGCCGACGCGGTCACCCGCGAGGTGCTCGAGGCCACGGTGGCGGGGGAGTCGCTGGGCGCGGTGGCGGCCCGGCTGGTCGGGGCCGACGTCGTCGCCGTCGACGCCGGCGTGCCGGGCGCTCCGGTCGCCGGCGCGCTGGCCTGCCGCCCCGAGGCGCTGCCGGGCGATCTCGTCTCGGTCGACGCGCCTGGGCGCGACCGACGCCGAGCGCCTGGTCGAGGCCGGCCGCTCGCTCGGGCGGCACTGCCGTCGCCGTCTGGTCGCTCTGGGAGAGGTCGGCATCGGCAACACGACCGTCGCGGCGGCCCTGGTGGCGTACCGGCTGGGGCTGGCGGTGGGCGACGCCGTGGGGCTGGGCGCGGGCGGGGACTCCGCCACGCTCGCCCGCAAGCGTGCCGCCGTCGAAGCTGCGCTGGCGAGGGCGGCATCGTCTCACGACGACCTCGACGACCCGATGGTCACGCTGGCGGCGCTGGGGGGCGCGGAGATCGCCTACCTGACCGGGGTGGCGCTGGGCGCCGCCGAAGGGGGGTTCGTGGTCGTGCTCGACGGCCTCGTGACCGCGGCTGCGGCGGTGCTCGCGGTTGCGCTCGAGCCGGCAGTGGCGGCCCACCTCGTCGCCGGACAGGAGAGCCGGGAACAGGCGCACCGATCGGTCAATGTGCACCTGGGGCTCGAGCCGCTGCTCTCGCTGCGGTTGCGCTCCGGTGAGGGCGTGGGCGCGCTGCTCGGGGTGCAGCTCCTGCGGACGGCGGCCGGGCTCAGGGCCGAGGCGGGAAGGGTCGAGGAACGGCACCGGGAGGAACGCGGCGAGGGGGCGCCGCCCATCACCCGCTGACGGAGCTGGCGCCGCCCGGTCCTCGGACGCCTCACGTCGCCGGAAGTGTCCTCCGTCTCCCTCGCATGAGGGCCTCGAGCGGTCTTGACAGGACAAGCAGCAGAAGTGCCCACAGTCCGATACTCGGCACGGTGATGACGACGACGAACGCCAGGATCATCAGTGTCGCCGTCGACGAGCGCGGGAACCAAGGTGGCGCTTCCGCGACCCTCCTCTTCCTGAAGCGCCGGCCACCTCACAATGACCCACTGTTGGAACAGCGCGGCAACAGCAGTCACCACCATCGTTCCGACGTATATCCCGTGCACCGCGACCGAGGTCCCCATTGAGACGCCGACAACTCCGTCGGAAACGGGAGAAAAACGATGCTGAAGAGCCACAAGAACATGCCCCAGACCAGGAAGGAGTTGTACGACTTGATCCGTTCGAACATCTGATGCTGTCCCCACCAGAAGCTCCCGATCACGACGAAGCTCAAGCTGAAGGCCAAGAGTCTGGACCAGTTGTCGTCCAGGAAGTGACCGTACTCCCATTGACCCGAATGCACTGGCGGCGTCGACGAGGGGAAGAATCAGCAAGGTGATGGCGATGGCGACGACTGGCATCGCTGAAAGTGACGAGGCGTTGAAGACCCGTGTCGGTGGCCATGGGCCATTGTCTCAGTTCTCCATGCCCCGGCGGTCCCGGATCGGACTCCTTTGAGCGAGGCTCGAAGCAGCGGGGTAACCTACGGCGTCGCCGTATGAGAGGAGACCTCATGCCCGAATTCCCGGCGATCACCCATGTGGCCCTGACCGTCACCAGCCTCGAACGCAGCGTGCCCTGGTACGAAGATCTCTTCGGTGCGAAACCTCTGATCCACGAGGACACCGGACCGTTCCATCACGTCGTCTGGCTTCTCGGAGGGACGCTGGTCGGTCTTCACCAATTTCCGGACCTGAAGAGCGACCGAGCCGTTCGACGAACGGCGCCCGGGTCTCGACCATCTGGCTTTCGCGTGTGCCAACCGTGCCGAGTTGGAGTCTTGGGAAGCTCGTCTGAATGAGCTTGGCGTCGACAACGGCGGCAGTCGTCGACGCGCCCTATGGCTCCGGGCTGTCCTTTCGTGACCCGGACAACATCGCCCTGGAGTTCTTCGCTCCTCCCGGGTAGTGAAGGCCCTTCCGTCGAGATCGGCCACTCGTCGGTATGGATCAGAGGGTCAGCGCCACACTGATCCGGAAGGACCGCAACCACGAACCACATGATCCGCTTTGCCCTCCGACCTTCACCGAGCTCCCCGTAGAGCTCATCAGGCTCGAATCTGTAGCTCGTGCTGCGCACTACGTGCGCGGGATCGTCAGACCCCCCGGACGTCGGGTGCGACGGTCCAGCCGCCCGTTCCGCGATGGCCCCGTGCTCCTCCGAATTCATACCGATGTCGCAGCGGCGGGAGCGTCGGGCTGACCGCCTTGACTCTCGGGCGGATCGACGCCAGGTAGACGCAAGCGAGGATGAAACCGATGACGCCGGTGATCAGCCAGAACACGGCGATCAACGAGATCCACATCGCCTTCGAAGAGCCAGCGGCGGCGAAAGCCCCAGACGGCCTCGAAGCGGCATCGGCGATCGCCCGGAGGGGATGAGCAATCCGACCACAAAGATGATTGCCACGACGAATATGTCAGGACCGATGATGTCACCGATCACCCTAACCTCCGAGACGCAGGCTGTGTCGGGCCAGGGTCTCCGCCGTTCGCCACACTCAGGCGGTGAGGTTCGGGTCCACCTCCACACCCCCACCACACACACGCCCCCCGACGTTCCACGCCGGCGATCGGCCGAGGTACGGGCGGGGGGGCCATACAGGGATGACGCCGGCGCTCACTGTCAGTTTCCCTGACGCCGGTGTCAGGTTGGGGTACCCTGGTAGGCATGGCACTGCCCAAGATCATCAGCGTCGACGACCATGTCGTCGAGCCTCCACACGTGTGGCAGACCTGGCTGCCCGAGAAGTGGCGGGAGCGGGGCCCCCGGGTCGAACGCAAGAAGTGGGGGTCGTTCAAGCACCTCTCGGGCGCCAAGTACGACATGCATCGAGGACCCCGACGGCGAGTGGGGCGACGCCTGGTACTACGACGACGAGCTCATCTACGTGCACAAGAAGTTCGTCGCCATCCCCCAGGCCGCGACGACCGTCGACGACAAGGGCGACATCGTCTTCGACCGCACCCAGATGACCATGACGGCCATCACGTACGACGACATGCGCAAGGGCTGCTGGGACCGCGACGAGCGCGTCAAGGACCTACGCCCTCAACTACACGGACGGCTCGCTGCCCTTCCCGACCTTCCCCCGCTTCTGCGGCCAGACCTTCTACGAGGGCAAGGACAAGGAGCTCGGCCTCGCCTGCGTCAAGGCGAACAACGACTGGATGGTCGAGGAGTGGTGCGCGCCCTCGGGCGGCGTCAACATCCCGCTCTGCATCATCCCGCTGTGGGACGCCGAGCTGGCCGCCGCCGAGACCAAGCGCAACGCCGAGCGGGGCGTCCGGGCCATCGCCTTCAGCGAGATCCCGACCCGCCTCAAGCTCCCCTCCATCAACTCGGGCTACTGGGACCCGCTCTGGCAGGTGTGCAACGACTACGGCGTCACCGTCTGCATGCACGTCGGGTCGTCGTCCACCAACCCCATCGCCTCGCCGGACTCCCACCCCGGCCGTCGGCGTGCACTCTCGGCTTCAACAACGCCATGGCCTCGCTGGCCGACTGGCTCTTCTCGGGCAACCTGCTGCGCTTCCCCAAGCTGAAGCTCGCCTACTCCGAGGGCCAGATCGGCTGGATCCCCTACGTCCTCGAGCGGGCCGACACCGTCTGGGAGCACCACGACTCCTGGACGCACGCCAAGGAGCGCATCCCGGTCCCGCCCGTCGACCCAGTACTACGGCCGCATCTTCGGCTGCTTCACGGCCGACCGCCACGGCCTGCGCTCGCTCGAGGAGGTCGGCGAGGACAACATCTGCTTCGAGACCGACTACCCGCACACCGACACGACGTGGCCCTACTCGGAGGCCTACATCGAGAAGCTGTGTGTCGGCCTGACCGACGAGCAGGCCTACAAGGTCCTGCGCGGCAACGCCATCAAGATGCTGGAGCTCGATCGGGTCTAGCCGCCGCCCCGGCGTCGGCTCCCATCGGTCACGGCGGTCCACAGCGGCGACGGCCGCGACGTCATGACCCGCCCGGTCGGGCCCACGAACGTGAGCTCTTCGTTTGCGTTCCCGCTCATCGTCCACTTCCCGTGGTGGACCCGGTGATGGTGATGGACGCACAGGAGTGCGAGGTTGTCGATGTCCGTGCGGCCGTCGGGTTTCCAGGGCCGGATGTGGTGCGTGTTGGTGAAGGTCACGTTGGTACATCCCGGGAACCGGCAATGACGGTCCCGCCGCATGATCTCCCGCCGCTGGGCGTCCGTCGGTCGGCGGCGGGCCCGGCCCTCGAACATCGTGTGTCCGACGTCGTCGTCGAGGGCGATGGTGATGGTCGCGTCGCAGGCCAGACGGCGGACCGTCTCGCCGTCGATCAGCCCGTCGCGCTCGAGCTCCCCGACGAGCTCTGACGGCTCTCCGTCGTGGTCGAGGAGAGCGGCCAGCGGCACGTGGGCGACCACGAAGTACGGCCCGGCGTGGGGTAGGGGTCGTGGCCCGGCTCGAACGGCGGATCGTCATCAGGAAGGCGTCGCACAGGCGCCGGTCCCATGGGGTGTCGCCGTCCGAGGGAAGCTCGCGAGCGCGGCCCTCGAGACAGGCCCGTACCTCCGCGTAGGACTCGGCCGGCAGCTGGGCCGTCACCGTACGGAACGAATCGCTGAAGCGCAGCCACCGTCCCTCGAACTCCTTCTCGGCCCGATGGTCAGGCGCACGCCGTTTCGACCGGGCCAGCTCGGCGAGCTGGCGCACGGTGCACTCGCGGGCCCGGTCGCTCAGCTCCCGATCCGTCTCGGGGGTGGCCGCGTCGACCACCGCTCGCACCTTGTCGAAGGTGATGTCGCCGTCGCACAGCGCCCTCGTGAGGTGGGGCAGGTCCCAGGCCCGCTCGGCCACGTGGGCATAGGCGCGGGCCGTCGGGGCCGAGACGGCGAAGCGTTCGACGGCCCAGGCCTCGGTGGACGTGGCCCCCTCGTCCCGGAAGGCCTCCCGCCGGCCCACCTCGCCCAGCAGCTCGAGGATGCGTCCGTCGACGGCCGCCCGCAGCCGGAAGAGGTCGTCCAGGCGCCGTCGGATCTCGTCGTTGCTCAATGTCGCCACCCCGCCCGCACCCAGCGGTGGGTCGTCGGTCAGTCACGACATCGGGCATCGGAAGGAAACGGTCGGCCGGCGACCCCGAAAACGTCCAGAAAAGAGCCCGCCCTATTCGACCGCCGACAAGGTCGCGCTGGCCAGTGCGGCGTTGGCGTGCTCGGCACCGGCGGCACGGCCCGCGTCACATCGGGCCGCCGCGGTCCGGTCCCACGTCCACGGTCGCGCCCCGGGCTCGCCGCCCGTCACGTCACGTCAAGGTGACGACGGCGCCGGCCCGGATGTGTCGCGACGAGGAACCGACCAGCACCTCGTACGACCCCGCGTCCGAGCGCCACCCGTGCGTGTCGTGGTCCCAGTACCGGTAGGCCGCAGCGGTCAGCTCCACCTCGACCGTCTCCTGCTGGCCGGCCTCCACCGCCACCTTCACGAAACCCACCAGCTCGCGGTCGGGGCGCGCCACGCGGGCATCGAGCGCGCGCACGTACACCTGCACCACCTCGGTGCCCCGCCGCACGCCCTCGTTGGCCAGCCGCACCGTGACCCTCTCCGACGTGATCTCGACGTGGTCGTAGACGATGTCCCCGTAGGAGAGGCCGTGCCCGAAGGCGAAGAGCGGGGCGACCCCCGCCGTCTCGTAGTGCCGGTAGCCCACGAGCACGCCCTCCTCGTAGTGGACCTTGCCGTCGGTCCCGGGGTAGCGCGCCGGGGACCCCCCGGTCGGCCCGTCCTCGACCCGCACGGGGAACGTGATCGGCAGCCGCCCCGTCGGCTCCGACGTCCCGACCACGATGTCGGCCAGCGCGTCGGCGCCCTCCTCGCCCGGGTACCAGGTCACGAGCACCGCGGCGGCCCGCTCGGCCCAGGGCATCTCGACGGGCGACCCCGCGTTGACCACGACGACCGTGCGGGGGTTGGCGTCGAGCACCGCCTCGACCAGCTCGCGCTCGGCGACCCGGCAACGACAGGTCGGGCCGGTCCCGCCCCTCGGTCTCCCACTGCCCGTTCGAGCCCACCACGACCACCGCCACGTCGGCCGCGCACGGCCGCGGCGACCGCCCGCTCGAACTCGTCGCCCGCGTCCGGCGCGGGCGGCGCCGATCCGTGCCCCCAAGATGGGGGAGGAGGCCGACCGCGGCCACACGTCCACCGCCAGCTCGTAGGAGCGACCGGCCTCGAGGTCGACCTCGGCGTCGACGGGCCGGCTCCCCGCCCCGTAGAAGCCGTCGCCTCGCTCGGGCTCGGAGTTGTCGACGACGAGGGCGCCCTCGATGCGCAGCACCGAGCAACCGGCGCTCTCGAGCCCCAGCCGCCATCGCCCCGACACGTCCGGCGTGAAGAGCCCACGGATCCGCACGGCGCACCGGCCCGGCTCGAGGCCGGGCTGGGGCGGCCCGATCCACAGGATGCGGGCCGTGTGGGCCACCTCGGCCGCCACCGCCGCCCGGCCGCTCCTGCCTCGCCGCGCCGGCCGGCGCCCGTCGAAGTACTCGACGAGGAACTGCTCGCCGTTGAGCAGCCGGAGGTCGATCGCGGGCAGCCCGCGGTCGATGCGGCACCCCACCTCCGAGCGGATCGTCGCGCCGGGGAGGCGCTCGGCCAGCGCGTCGGCCACGCTGCGGCGCCGGTAGCGGCGTCACCTCCGAGCTGCCGCCGCCCATCGCGAGCTGGCTCGCGTTCGGGCCGATCACGGCCACGCTCGAGACCCCGGCCGGGCGCAGCGGGAGCAGCCCGTCGTTGACCAGCAGGACCGTCCCCTCGGCCGCCACCTCCCGGGCCACGGCGCGCCGCCCCGGGTCGTCCTCCTCCCGCTCCGGAAGACGCGCCGACGTGGCGTCGGGCACGCCCACCCGGTGCATCAGCAGCAGCACGCGGCGCACCAGCTCGTCCACCACGGTCTCGTCGACCAGCCCGTCGCGCACCGCCGCCGCCAGGGAGGGCCCGAGCCAGGCCGGCGGGCCCGGCATCTCGAGGTCGAGGCCGGCCCGCACGGCGGGGACCGTCGAGTGGGTCCCGAACCAGTCCGACATCACCAGCCCGTCGAAGCCCCACTCGTCCCTCAGGACCCCGTCGAGGAGGTCGAGCTGCTCGCCGCAGTAGATGCCGTTGACCTTGTTGTAGGCGGTCATCACCGACCAGACGCCGGCCTCGCGCACGGCGGCCTCGAAGGCGACGAGGTGGATCTCGCGCAGCGTGCGCTCGGAGACCTCGGCGCTGATGGTCATCCGCTCGTGCTCCTGGTCGTTGCAGGCGTAGTGCTTGATGCAGCACCCGACCCCGCCGTCCTGCACCCCCCGCACGTAGGAGACGGCGAGGCGGGCCGTCAGCAGCGGGTCCTCGGAGAAGGACTCGAAGGTGCGCCCGGCCAGCGGGGTCCGCGGGATGCAGACCGTCGGCCCCAAGCAGGACGTGGACGCCCTTGGCGCGCGCCTCGGCGGCCAGCACCTCGCCCAGGCGGTGCACCAGCGCCGGGTTCCAGGTCGAGCCGACCGCCATGCCGCAGGGCAGCGACAGCGAGCGCCGCCCGATGAGGCTGTCGCCCCGCACGCCCGACGGCCCGTCGGACACCTTGAGCGCCCCGATGCCGAGACGCTCGACCGGCGGGAGGTACCACAGGTTGGCGCCGGCGGTGAGGGAGCACTTCTCGTCGAGGGACATGGCCTCGACGAGGCGGTCGACCTCGACCGCAGGTCGACGCTCGGTCACCACGTGTCCACGAACGGTCGCCGCGGCGGCCCGGCGCGTCCACTCGACCCGCGGGCCCGCCGCGTCGAGCGCGTGCACGAAGCGGGCCCGGGTCGCCGCCGGGTCGATCACGTCGTCGATCTCGAAGTGCTCGGCCACGTGCACCGCCTTCCCGTGCTCGTAGGCGCGGAACACCATGGCCGAGAAGGCCGCCTCCCGTTCGCCGGGGTCCTCTATGAGGTCGAGCTCGCGGCGGAAGCCCAGGCGCACCGCCCCCTCGAGCCCCATCCCGCCCAGCTCCCCGGTGGGCCAGGCCACGGTGAACAGCGGCCGGTGGAAGCTCCCCCCGGCCATGGCCTGCGCCCCGAGCCCGTACCCCTTGCGCAGCACGACGCAGGCGAAGGGCACCGTCAGGGACGACCCCACGACGAACATCCGGCTCACGTGGCGCACCAGGGCGGTCTCCTCCGCCTCGGGCCCCACCATGAAGCCGGGCGTGTCGCACAGCGACAGCAGCGGCAGCCCGAACGCCTCGCACAGCTGCATGAAGCGGGCGGCCTTGTCCGCGCAGCCGGCGTCGATCGCCCCCGCACCGTGCAGCGGGTTGTTGGCGATGACCCCGATCGCCCGGCCCTCCACCCGGGCCAGCGCCGTCACCATCCCCGGCGAGAACGACGGCCGCAGCTCGAGCACCGACCCCTCGTCGGCCAGCACCTCGAGCGCCCGGCGCACGTCGTAGACGCGGCGCCGGTCCGGCGGCACGACGTCCCGCAGCCGCTCCTGGTCGGGCGCCGCCCAGTCGCGCCGGTCCCCCTGGAAGTAGGCCAGGTAGCGGCGGGCCACCTCGACGGCCTCCTTCTCGTCGGCGCAGAGGACATCGACCACCCCGTTCGGCACCTGCACCGACACCGGCCCGACCTCTTCGGGGCGGAACACGCCGAGCCCGCCCCCCTCGATCATGGCCGGCCCCCCCATCCCGATGTTGGCGTCGGGCGTGGCGATGATGACGTGGCAGCATCCGAGCAGCGCGGCGTTGCCGGCGAAGCAGCGCCCCGACACCACGCCGACGAGGGGCACCAGCCCGCTCAGCGCGCCGAAGCGGGCGAAGGCCTCGGTGTCGAGCCCGGTGACGACGGCCATGTCGGTGTCGCCCGGCCGACCGCCGCCGCCCTCGGCGAAGAGCACCACCGGCAGCCGCAGCCGCTCGACGAGCTCGAAGAGGCGGTCCTTCTTCTTGTGGTTCATCTGGCCCTGGGTGCCGGCGAGGACCGAGTAGTCGTACGACAGCACGGCGCAGCGCGACCGTTCCGGCTCGAAGAGGTCACCGTTGACGCGCCCGATCCCGGCGATCAGGCCGTCGGCGGGCGTGTGGGCGACGAGGTCCTCGGTGCTGCGGCGCGCCCGCTGGGCGGCGATGACGAGCCCGCCGTACTCCTCGAAGCTGCCGGGGTCGCACAGGTCCTCGACGTTCTCGCGCGCCGTCCGCCGCCCGCCGGCGTGCCGGCGCTCGGTGCGCCTCGGGCCGCCCGGCGTCGCGGGTCGCCTCGACCCGGGCGCGCAGCTCGGCGAGCTCGGGGCGGATCTCGTCGGACGTCTGCGGCGTGTCGCGGCGGCTGCCGGCGGCGGCGACGGCGCCCCGTCGCGACTCGCGTCAGCGGCAGGAGCGACGTCCCCGGTCTGCACGGCATCGCCGACGGCCACCGCCACCGAGTCGATGCGGTCCCGGGCGTGGCGGCCTCGACCACGTGCTCCATCTTCATGGACTCGAGCACGACGAGCTCGGCCCCGGCGGCCACCCGGTCTCCGGGCGCCACGGCGACCCGGAGCACGGTGCCGGCGAAGGGCACCCGCAGCTGGGTCAGCCCGGCCACAGGGGTTGGGGCACCTCGAAGCCGACGGGGGGCCCCAGGTGTTGCGGTACGAGACGTGGTGCACCGGGAGCCGGCCGCCGACGCCCCAGGTGCCGGTGGGGTAGCCGAAGCTGACGGTGCCCGAGAGGATCCAGCCCTCGTCGCTCGGGGATCTCGAGGATCTCGAAGGTCTCGGCCGGGTGGAAGAACTGCAGCAGCGCGGTCAGGCAGCTGCCGACGCCCTCGGCCCGGGCGGCCAGCATGGCGCTCCACACGGCGGGGTAGATCGAGCCGCCGGTCGGGTCGTGCTGGGCGAAGGGGAAGAGGTAGAGGGGGACGTCCTCGAAGTGGTCGGCCAGCCACTGGGCCGAGCGCTGGATGCGGAGGATCTCGACGGACTCGGGTGCGTCGGGGTTGGCGTGGGCCGCATCGAGTTGGGGCTTGTAGACCGACTTCCAGAGCTCGCCCATGGCGTGCTGGTAGAGCGGGGCGAGGGCGGCCTTCTTGGCCGGGTCGTCGAGCAGGAGGAAGCGCCAGTTCTGCTGGTTGCCGCCCGAGGGGGCGTGGATGGCCGCATCGAGGATGCGGGCCTGGACGTCGTGGGGGATGGGGTCCTTGGTGACCCTGCGCATGGCGCGCGTCGTGTACAGCGCCTCGTGGAGTTCCATATGCCCCGGCACCTTACGCCGCCCGGGCGACGGGACGATACCGATGGCCGCCAGGCACACGTCGGGGTTGGCGCCGAAGTCCTGGCCGGGGTTGTAGGCGTCGTAGCGCCCCCGGGGGCGCGATCCACACGTGACCCGACGAGTCGTACTCCACGATGTAGCGGGTCGTGAGGGGCGGGTTGTGGAGGTAGCCGGCGGACGTGAGGGGGGAGTAGTCGCCCGCATAGGCGGCGGCGCTCCACGGTGCCGGCGACGCGGATAGGCGCCGTGCTGGGCCTGGAAGGCCGCCAGGGCGACCTGGACGGTCTTGGCGTCCGACTGGCAGGCGGCGACCTGCGCCTCCGAGGCCTGCTGGATGGCGACCGACGTGGGCGTCGACGTGGTCGCCGGCGCCGGCTCCGACGTGGTCGCCGTCGCAGTCGACTTCGGGGTCGGGGCGGAGTTGGTCCCGCTCACCAGGGCGTAGGCGATGCCGCCCAACCCCAGGAGGGCGACCATGACCAGGACCACGGTCGTCGTGCTCCGCCGGTGTCCCTGCTTGCTCGGGGTCGGGCCGGGGCCCTCGCCGGCGTCCATCGGCACGTCGAGCCAGGCGGAGTGGACCCAGCGCCGACGCGCCGTCCAACTCTGCCCGTCCCAGTGCATCTGCTCGTTGGGCGTGGCCCCGGGATACCACCCGTGGCGGCCTGCCCGGTTCGAATTGGTCATCAGCCACTGACACGACCTCCAGGTCCGATCGGGCTGACAATCAATCATGCCAC
>CAVZFG010000009.1:0-70394 GCA_963774485.1 uncultured Acidimicrobiaceae bacterium | reverse complement strand
GCGCCGACACCTGGGGGGTCCCATGACCACGCTTCCAAGCCATGTCGCGATTCCAAGTCAGGCCGTCGGTCTGACCGGAGGCATCTTCGCCACGATCGCCGTGGCGCTCGCGTTGTTCTCCGTGCTCTTGTTGGTCCCGATCATCATCGTCGTGGTGAACCGGGCGGAGCCGGACCAGCGGGGACTGAGGCCGCAGAGCGTCTACCTGTTCGGGATGAGCTTCGTCAGCCTCCAGCTGACCTACGCCGGGTCGGTGCTCATCGTCACCTCGCTCTTCTCGGTCATCGCGCCCCATTACTCGCCCCTCACGAATTCCGTCGCGCGCGAGGTCGTGATCGGCGCACTCTTCGTCGTCCTGTTCGGCGCCTCGCTCCTGCTTCATCTCGGGAGGGGGATCGAGACCGCCCGGGGCGACGGAGCGATGGGGGGTCCGAACCTGCGGGTCATGCAGTCCTACGCGGCGGTGGTCGGTTTCGTCTACTTCCTGCAGGTCCTCTTCTCGCTGGGTGTGGCCATCTACCTGGTGTGCGCGCTGGTCGCCCCCAGCGTGTTCGGCAGCTTCGGTTCGGACCGCGAGCGGCACGCTGGCGCTCCTGTTGGACCTCGTGTACGTCATGCTGGCGTCCGCCTACATCGTCGTGGCCCACTCGTCGATCGGGCCGTCCGCCTTGCGGCGCGTCGTCACCCCGCGCACCTCGGCTCGGCGCTCGTAGCCGCGACCCGACGACAGCAGAGCCGGCGGGACGGCCGAGAGACGTCCACATTGGATCGAGCCGATCCCGCTGTGTTTACGTGTCGGCCGTGTACACGATGCGCTTCTCCATGCGGTCAAGCACGAACGACGACGCCCCGGCCCGGGCGTCCCTCTACGAGGCGACCATCGAGATGTGCGCCTGGGCCGAGGACCGTGGCGGCTTGGCGGCGATCCTCAGCCAGCACCACGGCGTCCCCGACGGGTACCTGCCCTCGCCGGTGCCGCTGGCCGCGGCCATCGCGGCACGGACCACGCGGCTCCCGATCACCGTCGGTGCGCTCCTGCTCGCGCTCTACGAGCCCGTCAAGCTCGCCGAGGATCTGGCCGTCGTCGACCTGATCAGCCGGGGTCGGGTGTCCTACGTGGTCGGCATCGGGTACCGGCCCGAGGAGTTCGCCATGTTCGGCGTCGACCGGCGGACGCGCGCCGCCGCGGTCGAGGAGCGCATCCCGCTGCTGCGGCGCCTTTGGTCGGGCGACGAGGTCACGCTCGACGGCCGGCCGGTCCGGGTCACGCCGCTGCCCTTCACCCCCGGGGGGCCCATGCTGGCCTACGGCGGCGGCACCGAGGCGGCGGCGCGGCGCGGCGGCGCGTCTCGGCCTCCTCTTCATGGCCGAGACGCACGACGCCTCCTTGGAGCAGGCCTATCGGGCGGAGGGGGGTGACGCGGCGCCGGGCTGCTTCTTTCCTCCGGCCGGCACGCCGCTCACCGTCTTCGTCGCCGACGACCCGGAACGGGCCTGGGCCGAGATCGGGACCTACCTCCTGGCCGACGCCACCAGCTACGCCGCCTGGAACGCCGACCGCAGCGGCACGGCATCGATCTCCCGTGTGTCGACCGTCGCCGAGCTCGCCGCCGAGAAGGGCGCCTACCAGATCCTCACGCCGGCCGAGGCCCTCGAGCTGACGGGGGCCGGGTTCCCCCTGAACCTCCAGCCCCTGGTGGGCGGCCTGCCGCCGGACCTCGCCTGGCCCTATCTCGAGGCCGCGGCCGCCCTCTGGGCGCCGGCCGGCTGAGGGGACCGGGACTCAGGAACGGGTCGGCCGCGTCCCGATGACCGAGGCGCGCTCCATCGTCCGGCGCTGGGGCCAGTAGTCGCTCGAGGCGTAGTGCTGCACGGCGCGGTTGTCCCAGAAGGCCACCGCGTCCTTCGTCCAGGTGAAGCGGCACTGGTGCTCGGGCGCGTCCGCCTGCCGGCACAGCCGGTCCAGCAGCTCGAGGCTGGCCTCGCCGTCGAGCCCCTCGATGTGGCTGACGAAGGGCCGGTTGACGTAGAGGTGGAGCTTGCCCGTCGCCGGGTGCGTGCACACGACCGGGTGCCGGACCGGCGGGAACTTCTCCTGCGCCGCCGTGCGGTCCTCCGCGCTCATGCTGTGCCCGAAGGTCTGGGTGAAGTCGTGCACGGCAACGAGCTCGTCGATCTCCTCCTTCGTCACCTCGTCCAGCGCGTCGTAGGCGGCGTACATGTCAGCGAAGAGGGTGTCGCCGCCGCGGTCGGGCACCGAGAGCGCGTGCAGGACCGCGCCCATGGACGGGCACTCGCGCCACGTCACGTCGTGGTGCCACGAGTTCTCGTACCCGCCGACCTCCGCCGTCTTCTCGAACCGCACCAGCTCGGGCTCTCCCGTGTTGGACGGCAGGAAGGGGTGGATCTCGAGGTCGCCGAACCGCCGTGCGAAGGCGACGTGCTGCTGCGGGGTCATAGGCTGGTCGCGGAAGAAGATGACCTTGTAGTCGTGGAGCGCCTGGCGCAGCTCTGCGACGACCTCGTCCCCCAGCGCGTCCGTGAGATCGAGGCCGCTGATCTCCGCTCCCACCGTCGCGCCGAGCGGGCGGGCGTCGAAGGTCCGCCACCGCAACGAGGCCAGCCGGTCCCGCTCCGCCGCCACGTGGGTGAACGGCCCGACGGAGATCGGATAGCCCGGGAGGCGGAAGGCGGCGGGCCCAGGAACGGTCTCCGTGGTCGTCGCCATGCCGGAACTGTACCGAACTGTCCTCCGGCGTGGAGGCGTCGGCGTCGTGGCCGACGGCCGACGGCCGACGGCCGACGCAACGTGCTGCCCCAGGGGTCATTCGGCGGCGATGGCCGCCAGCACGTCCAGCCGAGCGGCCCGCCGCGCCGGCCAGCTCGCCGCCAGCAGGCCGAGCAGGGCGGCCAGGATCAGGAAGATCACGAGGTTCGAGATCGGCACCACGGTGTCGGTGATGCCCTGCGCGTGCAGCGCCGAGACCAAGGCGATGCCCAGCGCCGTCCCGACGATGATGCCGATGACGGCGCCGAAGACGGCCAGGATCACCGACTCGGAGCGGATCATGGCGCGGATCTGACGGCGCTTCATGCCCACCGCCCGCAGCAGCCCGATCTCGTGGGTGCGCTCGAACACCGACAGCATGAGCGTGTTGACGATGCCGATGAGGGCGATGAGCACGGCCAGGGCCGAGCAGCGCGTACACCAGCCCGAGCAGCTGGTTGACCTGGGCCGACTGCGACGCCTCGAACTGGGCCCGGGACTGGACCTCGCACGTTGGGGTAGGGCGCCAGCGCCCTCTCGACCGCCTGCTGCACCCCGGAACTGCCGTTCGTGTTCAACAGGACGGCGCCGGGGAGCGGGTTCTGGAAGTGGCGGAGGAAGAACGCGTCGCTGACGAGATACTTCCCGGCGAGGGCGTTCGGCTGGAAGATCCCGCCGATGCGCATGGTGGTGGGCCCCGTGAGCGCGAACCGCACCGGGACCGTGTCGCCGACCGAGAGGTGGTCGGCGTTGGCCGTGTTGGTGTCGATGAGCAGATCGCCGTCGGCCAGCGCCCGGCGAGCTCCCCGCCGTCATGTTCAAGATGACCGTCTGGGAGAGATTCTTCGTCCCGAGCCCCAAGAGGGACTCGAGCGAGTTGCGGACCTCGAACTGGTCGCCGTAGACGGTCGACGAGGCGGTGACGCCGGGAACGGCGGACGCCACCTTGGGCACGGTGGTGCTGAAGCTGCCGGACCCGTTCTTGTTCGTGCTGCTGACGATGAGGTCCGCGCTGATGGCGTTGTCCACGCTGCTCGTGGCCGACTTCGACAGCGACGCCCCGAAGACCGCGATGGCCGAGACCAGGGCGAGCCCGACCATCAGCGCCGCCGACGTCTGCGCCGTGCGCCGGGGGCTGCGCATGGAGTTCTCCCGGCCCAGCCGGCCCGAGGTGCCGAGCAGGCGGGCCAGCGGGCGCCCGATGGCGCTCGCCATGGGCCGCGCCACGGCCGGCGCCAGCATGGCCACCCCGACGAAGATCAGCACCGCGCCGAGGCCCACCAGCCCGATGGCCGGCACGGTCAACCCGAAGGCGAGCCCGAGGACCCCGATCAGGGTGATGACGCCGCCCCGGACGAAGCGGCGGCGCAGTGGGATCTCGGCCTCGGTCTGCTGCTCCGAGACCGCCGCCACCGGGGCGATGCGCACGGCCCGGCGGGCCGGGCTGATGGCCGAGACCAGCGTCACGCCCGACGCCCACGATCAGGCAGACGACGACGGTGCGCACCTCGAAGACGAGTGGGCCCGACGGCAGCGTGACGCCGAACCCGCTCAACAGCTTCTCGAGCCCGACGGCCGCCAGCACGCCCAGGCCGAGGCCGACGAGCGACGACACGAGCCCCACGATCACCGCCTCGCCGAGCACGGAGCGGAACACCTGACGTCGGCTCGCGCCGACGATGCGCAGCAGCGCCAGCTCCCGCGTGCGCTGGCCCACCGTGATGGAGAAGGTGTTCAAGATGGTGAAGCCGCCCACGAAGAGCGCGATGAACCCGAAGACGAGCAGCGCCGTGTTGAAGAAGCCCAGCGCCTGGCTGATGGCGCTCGTCTGCTCGTTGATGACGGTCTGGCCGGTCACCACCTCCACGCCGTGCGGCAGCGAGCGCGCGATGGCGCGCTGGACGGCCGCCTTGTTGGTGCCCGGCGCGCTCGACGACGTTGATGGTGTCGAACTGGCCGACCTCTCCCATGAGCGCCTGGGCGGTCGGGATGTCGAAGGCGGCCAGCGTGGCCCCGGCCAGGTTGTCGGCCGTTCCGAAACGGGCCAGGCCCGTGATGGTGAAGGTGCGGGTCGGCCCCTGGAGCAGGATGCGCACCGATTGGCCGACCTTGAAGTCGTACTTCTGCGCCGTGCCGAGGTCCATGACGACGTCGTGGGGCGTCGTCGGCCGGGTCCCCTCGACGAGCCGGAGGGCGGAGATCTGCTGGTCGGGGTCGAAGGAGACCCCGAGCGTGGGCGCCCCGCCGGTCGAGATGGCCTTGCCGTCGTGGCCGATGTACTGGGCGTAGCCGGTCACCGAGCCCTCGGCGGCCTCCACGCCCGGGACCGCCCGCACGGTGGCCAGGAGCGACTCGGGGACGGGATTGCGGGTCGCGGTGCCGCCGCTCCCGAACTGGGCCACGCCGCGCACCTGGAAGTCGACGTTCTGGTAGATGTTCCCGAAGAGCGTGTCGAACGTGTTGTGCAAGGTGTCGGTCAGCACGAAGGTCCCGGCGATGAACGTCACGCCGAGCACGATGGCCAGCGCGGTCAGGGCCAGCCGGAGCTTGTGGGCCAGCAGCCCCTTGAGCGTGACACGCCACACGTCAGACGCCCAGAGTCCGGATGCGCTCCAGGATCGAGTCCGCCGTCGGCGCCGCCAGCTCGTCGACGATGTTCCCGTCGGCCAGGAAGACGACGCGGTCGGCGTAGGACGCCCCGTGGGGATCGTGGGTCACCATGACGATCGACTGGCCGAACTCGGTGACCGACCGCCGCAGGAAGGACAGCATCTCGGCGGAGGAGTTCGAGTCCAGGTTGCCCGTCGGCTCGTCGGCGAAGATCAGGTCGGGCCGGTTGATGAGGGCCCGGGCGCAGGCGCAACGCTGCTGCTGGCCGCCCGACATCTCGGTGGGCCGGTGCGTCAGCCGGTCGGCGATGCCCAGCTGGGCGACCAGGTAGTCGAACCACTCCTGGTCCACCTTCCTCCCCGCCAGGTCGACCGGCAGCGTGATGTTCTCGCCGGCGGTGAGCGTGGGCACCAGGTTGAAGGACTGGAACACGAAGCCGATCCGGTCGCGCCGCAGCTGGGTCAGGCCCTTGTCGTCCAGGCCGCCGATGTCGAGGTCGCCGACGAACGTCTGTCCCGACGTCGGCCGGTCGAGGCCGGCCATGCAGTGCATCAGCGTCGACTTCCCCGACCCCGACGGGCCCATGACGGCGGTGAAGCGGCCGCGCTCGAAGGTCACGGTGATGCCGGCCAGGGCGTGGACCGTGGCCTGCCCGGTGCCGTAGGTCTTGCGCAGCTCGACGGCGTGCGCGGCCGGGGAGGCCGACGCGCTGTGCGGGAGAGGCCTGGTCGGTGAGGGCCACGGTGCCTCGTTTCTTCGACGGGAGAAGCGGGGACGGCCGCGATCCGTCCCCGCTGAGTCCCCGCTCACCGGCGACGATACCGGGTGGCCACGAGCCGCTCCGCGCCCCATAAGGGACAACGGCCGTGTGCAACACCGGGATTGGGCCCTTGGCGCCGCAGCGCCTGACCACTACCCTGTGGCCCGCCACGAGCAGGACCAGCTGGTGCCAGAGACCAAGTGAGCTACCCGGGGGGGCACGTTCGCCATGCGGGACCAGGCATGACGCCATGAAGAAGGGCCCGGGTCGCTGAGGACCTCCGTGCGCCTGCCCGGCAACAAGCGAGACGGCGGTCGCGGCGGTGGTCTCCGTCGCGGCCGTGCTCGCCGTCCAACTCATCCTCTTCCCGATGCCGCTCGGCGTGTGGATCCAGGGGGCCGTGCTCGGGCTGCTCGGCTCGCTCATGGCGGTCGGGCTGGGGCTCACCTACCGCCTGAACAAGGTCATCAACTTCGCCCAGGGCGACCTCGGCACGGCGCCCGCCGTCCTCGCCGTCGGCCTGATCGCCTTCTCGGGCGTCAACTACTTCGCCGGGCTCGCCACCGGCCTGGTGGCCTCCGTCCTCCTGACCGCGATCGTCGAGTTCGTCGTGGTCCGGCGGTTCCGCCGCTCACCCCGCCTCATCCTGACGGTGGCGACCATCGGGCTCTCCCAGCTCCTGGTCGTGCTGAGCCTGCTCATCCCACGGATCTGGGGCCAGACGCCCATCTCGAGCGCGGTGGTGACGTTCCCCTGGCACCTCAGCTGGCACATCGCGCCCGTCGTCTTCGACGCCAACGACCTGGTGGCGGTCATCGTCTCGGTCGCCTGCCTGGCCGCCGTGTCGATCTGGTTCACCAAGAGCGACGTCGGGATCGCCGTGCAGGCGGCGGGCGACCGCCGCGACCGCGCCTCCATGCTCGGCATCCCGGTCGGCCGCCTGCAGACGGTCACCTGGGTGGTGGCCGGCGTCCTCTCCTTCGTGAGCATCTTCTTCCAGGCGGCGATCCTCGGCCTCCCGCTCGACCCGACCTACGGCCTGACCGCGCTCGTCACCGCCCTGGCCGCCCTGGCACTGGGCAACTTCACCGAGCTGCCGGTCATCGCCGCCTCCGCGGTGGCCCTGGGCATCCTGGAGCAGGGCGTGGCCTGGGACGAGCCGACCAACCCCGCGCTCGGGCTGGCCGTGCTGGCCGGCGTGGTCTTCGCCGCCATCGTCGTGCGCCAGCTGCTGGCGCGCCGCACCGACCGCGAGGCCGAGACCACGCTGGCGCTGGCCGGCAGCGTGCGCGACCTGCCGGCCTCCCTGCGCGACCTCACCGAGGTCCGGGTCGGGACCCCGGCCCTCGCGCTGGTCGCCTTCGGCGCCGCCTGCACGCTGCCGCTGTGGATGGGCCCGGGCGAGCTCATCCGCACCTCGGCCCTCGTCGTCCTCGCCATCGTCGGCTGCTCCGTCGTCGTGCTCAGCGGATGGTCCGGCCAGGTCAGCCTGGGCCAGATGTCCTTCGCCGCGGTCGGGGCCACCGTGGGCGCGGTGGCGCTCCTCGACTGGCACTGGGACCTGAGCCTGGCCCTCCTGCTGGCCGGCGCCGCCGCCGCCGTGGTGGCCGTCGTGGTGGGGATCCCGACCCTGCGCCTGGACGGCATGTTCGCCGCCGTCACCACGCTGGCCTTCGCCCTGGCCGCCTCGGGCTACCTGCTGGTCCGCGAGGAGTTCTCCTGGATCCCCCAGGGCCAGCTCGGCGTCCCCTACCTCTTCGGGCTCGCCATCACGTCGCAGGCGTCGGTGTTCGAGCTGTGCCTCGGGGTCCTGGTGCTCGTGCTGGTGGCCATGCACGGCCTGCGCCACAGCCGGACCGGGCGTGTCCTGCGCGCGCTCCCCGCCAACCAGCGGGCGGCGTCGGGCTACGGCGTGCGTGTCCTGTGGGCGAAGCTGACCGCCTTCGCCGTCTCGGGCTTCATCGCCGGGCTGGGCGGCTGCCTCCTGCTCGTGGTCAACCAGCAGTACGAGGAGACCTCGTTCCTGGTGCCCGTCAGCCTGGTCGTCTTCACCTCCACCGCCGTGGGCGGGCTCGGCTCGGCCCTCGGGGCGATCCTCGGCGCCGCCCTGGTCGAGGGCAGCACCATCTACCTCCCCCCGAGCTGGCAGCTGTTCCCCGCCGGCGCTCGGCGTGCTCCTCGTGCTCATCTTGTTCCCCCGCGGGCTGGCCGGCCTCTGCTACGACCTGCGCGACTGGGCGCTCCACGCGCTGGCCACGCGCAAGGGGGCGGCGACGCCGGGCGCCCGGCACCCCCGTCGAGCCGGCGCTGGTGCCATGAAGCGCCTGGCCCAGCTCGGCGGCGGCGCCAGCCTGTTCCCCCTGGGGGTGCTCTTCGCGATCGAGCTGCTCGACCAGGCCACCCAGAGCGCCTTCAACGTGCTGACGCCGAACATCCGCGACGCGTTCCACCTCACCAACGCCGGCATCCTGCTCATCGTGGCCATCGCGGGTGCGGCCGCGCTGCTCTGCACGCTGCCCGTCGCCGTGCTGGCCGATCGCACCAACCGGGTGCGCATCGCGCTCATCGGCGCCATCGTCGGCGCCGCGTTCTCCATCGGCCTCGGCGTGGCCCAGACCGTGGTGGTGGCGACCATCATGCTGGTCGGCGTCTCCATGGGGCAGGCCGTGATCTTCCCCACCCACAACTCGCTGCTGGCCGACTACTACCCGGTGCCGGCCCGCCCGCGCGTGTACTCGGCCCACCGCTCGGGCATCAGCATCGGCGCCATCGTCGGCGTCCTCCTCGGCGCCGGCCTGGCCGCCATCTGGTCCTGGCGCGCCCCCTTCTTCTTCTTCGCCGTGCCCATCGCGATCGTCGTCCTGATCGGCCTGCGCCTGCACGAGCCCCCGCGGGGACGCCACGAGCAGGTCGAGCTGGCCGAGCAGATGCTGGCCTCGGAGCGGGGCGAGCCGGTCCCCCTGGGCGACGCCCCCGCGCCCGAGCCGGTGGCGGCCACGCCGGTCGACATCCCCGATCGAGGCCCCACCGTCGCTCGGCGAGGCCTGGCGGATGGTCTGGAAGATCGGCGTGCTGCGCCGCATCTTCATCGCCCTGCCCTTCCTCGCCGCCGCCATCGCCGGCTTCACCTCCCTGGCCTCGCTGCAGTACCAGGAGACCTTCCACCTCGACGCGGTGCAACGCGCCTACCTGATCGCGCCGATCCAGGTCTTCGACCTCGTCGGCCTCGCCGTGGGCGCCGTGATCGCCACCCGGCTGGCCAAGCGGGACATCGGCCTCGTCTTCCGCATGCTCGCCGTGGCCTCGGTCATCGCGGCAGCCTTCGCGGTCCTCTTCGCGCTGGCCCCCAACGTCCCGGTGGCCTTCATCGGCAACGCCGGCATCGACGCGTCGCTGGCCGTGGTGGGACCCGGCGTCCTGGCCTCCCTCTCGCTCGCCATCCCCTCGAGGGTGCGCTCGGTCGGCTTCTCCATCGGGGCGCTCTTCGTCCTGCCGGGGTTCCTCGTCCTCCCGAGCGTCGGCGCGCTGGGCGACGCGGTCGGCTTCCGCTACGGCCTGCTCATCCTGGTCCCGATCTTCACCATCGGCGGCCTCATCGTGGCCAGCGCCGGCAGTCTCATCGAGCGCGACGTGCGCAACGTGTGGACCTCCATGCGCACCCGGGCCCAGATGCTCGTGGACCGCCACGCCGGCCGGCTGCCGCTGCTCGCCGTGCGCGAGCTCAGCGTCGGCTACGACGGCGTCACCGTGCTCCCCGACGTGGACATCGAGGTCGGCGAGGGCGAGATCGTGGCGCTGCTCGGCACCAACGGGGCCGGCAAGTCGACGCTGCTGCGGGCCATCGGCGGCGTGGTCGAGGCCGATCACGGCGCCATCGTCTTCGACGGCCGCGACATCACCCACCTGCCGCCCGACGAGATCGCCCGCCTCGGCATCGCCCAGGTGCCCGGTGGCGAGGGCATCTTCCCCAACCTGCCGCGTGGAGGACAACCTGCCGCGCCGCGGCCTGGCAGGGCCGCCGCCGCGGCGAGCGCGACGCCGACATGATCGACGAGGCGCTGGCCGCCTTCCCCACCCTGGCCTCCCGCCGCGGCGAACGGGCGGCCAACCTCTCGGGCGGCCAGCAGCAGATGCTCGCCCTGGCCATGGCGACCATCACCCGGCCCAAGCTGTTCCTCATCGACGAGCTGTCGCTCGGGCTCTCGCCGCATCGTCGTCGAGCAGCTGCTCGGTGCCATCGAATCGATGCGCCGGGCGGGGACCGCCATCCTGCTCGTCGAGCAGTCGATGAACGTGGCGGTGGCGGTGGCCGACCGCGTCTACGTGATGGAGACCGGGGCGGTGCGCTTCTCCGGCCCCGCCGCCGAGCTGGCGGCACACCCCGAGCTCCTGTGGTCGATCTACCTCCAGAAGGCGTCCGAGACGCTCGGGGCGCCACGCCGTCGCCGCGCCGGCGGAGCGGCAACGGGCAGCCACGAGCTCGCGGTCCGGGGCTTGTCGCTCGACCTTCGGCGGCAACGCGGCGCTCGACGACGTGTCCCTCCATGCCGCCCACGGGGAGATCGTCGGGATCATCGGGCCCAACGGTGCCGGCAAGACGACGCTCTTCGACGTCATCTCCGGTTTCCTCCGCCCCGACGCCGGGCGGGTCGAGCTCGGTCGGGGTCGACGTGACCGACCGGACGGCGTCGGCCCGGGCCCGGCTCGGGCTGGGCCGCTCCTTCCAGGACTCACGCCTCTTCTCCGGCTTGACCGTCCGCGACGCCCTGGCCGTCTCGCTCGAGCGTTTCACCGACGTGAGCGACCCCTTCAACGCCATCCTCCGCCTGCCGGCCCAGGTGCGCACGGAGGCCGCGGTCATGCAGCGGGTCGACGAGCTCATGGAGATGTTCGGCCTCGAGCGCTACGCCGACAACCTGGTGAGCGAGCTGTCGACGGGCTCGCGCCGCCTGGTCGACCTGGCCGCCGTCGTGGCCCACCAGCCGACGGTGGTGCTGCTCGACGAGCCCTCCTCCGGCGTCGCCCAACGCGAGGTCGAGGCCATGGTCGAGCTCCTGCGCAACGTGCGCGACCGCCTCGATGCCACCCTGCTCGTCGTCGAGCACGACATCGCCTTCATCGCCGAGCTGGCGGACCGCCTGGTGGCGATGGACCGTGGCGCGGTGCTCACGAGCGGGGCGCCGCGCGACCGTGCTCGAGTCGCCGGAAGTCGGAGCGGCCTTCTTGGGATCCGACCCGCTGGCGCTGGCCCGCTCGGGCCCGACCACGGTGACCAGCGTCACGATCACGACCACGGAGGTGGACCTGGCATGAGCGACCCCGACCCGCGACCGAGCGAGCGGCCCTGGCCGCGGGTCAGCCGGCTGCGGGTCGCGGGCCCGGTCGTCCTGATCGTGGCCGCGCTGGTGGCGGCGGGGATCTCGGCCACCGTGCACGAGAACAACGGCACCACGACGGCCCCGCCGCCGAGCGGCACGAGTGCGCCGCCGCGTCGCGCGCGCCACCGTGCCGATCACCTACGCGGCGGCCGCCAAGCTGGGCAAGACCGCCGACTACGACTGGGGGCCCCAGTGCGACCGCAAGACGGGCCGGCTGAAGATGCCGAGCGTCTACTCCCCGCCCTGCGTGCCCGTCGTCAGCGGCGACGCCAACGGCGGCGCCACCTCGGCCGGCGTGACGGGGAGCACCGTCAACCTCGTCTACTACCAGGCCCAGCCGGGCGGGCTGGCCTCCGCCGTGACCAGTGCGGCGGGAACGCCGGCCCAGGCGCTCGCCACCGTGCAGGCCTACGTGGCGATGTTCAACCACGTCTACGAGATGTACGGGCGCCACGTCAACCTCATCCTCTTCAACGCCACCGGCGCGGCCACCGACCCCGTGGCGGCGCACGCCGACGCCATCACCGTGGCCCAACAACTCCACGCGTTCGCCTCCATCGGCGGACCGGCGCAGACCAACGCCTACGAGGAGGAGCTGGCCCGTCTGCACGTCTTCTGCATGGGGTGCGGCGACTCGAGCACCTACGGCGAGATCCAGCTCAACGCCCCCTACCAGTGGGCCAACCTGCCCACGGCCGACACGTCGCTCTACGAGACGGTCGACTACGTGGTCGCCAAGCTCAACGGCAAGGACGCCGTCTGGGCCGGCGACCCCGCCCTGCACACGCGCCGGCGGTCGTTCATCGTGGTGAGCGAGACGTCGGAGCCCCCCGCGCCCGGCACGGCCGAACTGACGGCGTCGCTCGCCCAGCGGCTGCGCGCCGGCCACGTCAACATGGCGCAGCAGAGCGACGCTCCAGTACACCCTGGACCTCACCACGCTGCCCACCCAGGCGGCCACCATCGCCGAGAAGCTGAAGTCGTCCGGCGCCACCAGCGTGATCTTCGCCGGCGACCCCATCATGCCGATCTACCTCACCAAGGCCTGCGCCGACATCGGCTACTTCCCCGAGTGGATCATCACCGGGATCGTGCTGACCGACACCTCGACCCTCGGGCGCTACTACGACCAGGCGGAGTGGTCGCACGCGTTCGGCGTGACCAGCCTCGGCGTGCCGGTTCCGGTCGCCTCGGGCGACGCCGACCGGCTCTACCGCTGGTGGTACGGGCCCAACACCGCGCCGGCCTCGCTGGCGGCACCGGCACTCATCCCGCCGTACCTGTCCTTCTTCGAGGGCGTCCAGCTGGCCGGGCCCCGACCTCACGCCCTCGACGTTCACCACGGGGCTGTTCCGCGCCCCGCCGGCCGGCGGCGGGCCGACGTCGCCGCTCGACGCCTACGGCTACCAGGGCGCGGCCCCGCTGCCCAGCTACTCGTCACCCGCCGACTACACGTTCTTCTGGTACGACGCCACGGCGAAGGGCCCCGACGAGGAGGGCGTCGACGGCACCGGTCTCATGCGCTACGTCAACGGTGGGCAGCGCTACAAGGCGGGCGTGGTGCCCGCCGGTCCGGTCCCGATGTTCTCGCTGCCGGGCTCGGTGACCAGCTACGCGTCGCCCCCGGACCTGGCGCCCTCCTACCCGGCCTGGCCCGGGTCGCCCGCCGCGGGGTCGTAGGGCGCCGTCCGCCGCGCCGCGTCGAAGACGGGGGCTAGCACCAGTGCCGGACGCCCGGTAGCGGCATTCCCATCCGGTCCGGCCGTCCGTAGGTTGGGGAGCAGGCCGCCGGGAGCGCATCCCGGCGGGCGAGGAGCCCACCATGATCGTCTCCCACCATCTGACCAAGCGCTACGGCGACGACCGTCGCCGTCGACGACCTCACCTTCAAGGTGACGCCCGGCGTCGTCACCGGTTTCCTCGGCCCCAACGGTTCGGGCAAGTCCACCACCATGCGCATGATCATGGGCCTCGACCTACCCGACGCGGGCAGCGCCACCGTCAACGGCGTGCCCTACGAGGAGCTGCGCGTGGCCGCTGCGCGAGGTGGGCGCGCTCCTCGATGCCAAGGCGTTCCACCCCGGCCGCAGCGCCCGCGACCACCTCAGGTGGCTGGCCCGGACCAACGACATTCCCCTGGCGCGTGTCGACGAGGTGCTCGACCTCGTCGGCCTCACCGCCGTCGCCGGAAAGCGGGCCGGGAAGTTCTCGCTCGGCATGGGGCAACGCCTCGGCATCGCCGGCGCGCTCCTCGGCGACCCGGGAGTGCTGCTCTTCGACGAGCCCGTCAACGGCCTCGACCCCGAGGGCATCCGCTGGGTCCGCCACCTGCTCCGCGACCTGGCCGCGACAGGGTCGGACGGTCCTCGTCTCGAGCCACCTGATCACCGAGATGTCGCTGACCGCCGAGCGGCTCGTGGTGATCGGGCGCGGCAGCCTGATCGCCGAGACGAGCGTCGACGAGTTCATCGCGCAGAACGCGGCGGAGTCGGTCCGCATCGTGACCCCGACCCCGCAACGTTTCGTCAGCGCGCTCCACCGGGTCGGCGCCCGGCCCACCGTGGAGGGCGGGGTCATCGTCGTCACCGGGATGCCTTCGGCGGCCGTCGGCGAGCTGGCCGCGGCCCAGTCGCTGACCGTGCACGAGCTGACCACCATGCGGGCGTCGCTCGAGGACGCCTTCATGGAGCTCACCGGCGACAGCGTGGAGTACCGCTCCTCCGGCTCAGAGCTCGGTCCCGTGCGGACCCCCGTTCCCTCCCACTGAAAGGACGCACCATGACCCTCACCGCCACGCTCGACGTCCCGCCCCGCCACGCGGGGCTCCGCCAGTCCGTCCGAGCCGAATGGACCAAGCTCGTCACGCTGCGCTCGACGTGGTGGGCCCTGCTCATCGCGTTCGCCGGCACCGTCCTCGTGAGCTTCCTCTCCACCAACGGGGCGCGCCACCAGAGCGCCAGCTTCTACCAGAACTTCGATCCGACGAATGCCAGTCGCTGGCCGGGTTCGCCCTCGGCGTCGCTCGTGATCGGCATCTTGAGCGTGCTGTCGATGAGCGGCGAGTACGGCAGCGGCACCATCCGCTCGTCGCTGGCGGCGACGCCACGACGCGGAGTGTTCTTCGGCGCCAAGGCCATCGTCATGGGCTCCTTCGCCCTCGTGCTCGGCCTGGTCCTCAGCTTCCTGTCCTTCTTCGTCGGCCAGGCCGTCCTCTCCGGCGCGGCCCCCACCGCCACGCTCGGCGACCCCGGTGTGCTGCGCGCCCTCGTGGAATCGGGCGCATTCCTGGCCCTGCTCGCCTTGTTCGGCATCGGGATCGGCGCGACCATCCGCCACAGTGCTGGCGCCATCGCGGCCTTCGTGGGATGCACGCTGCTGCTCCCGATCCTCCTCCACAACGTGGACGGGGACCCGAGCCGGTTCATGCCGGCGATGCTGCTCGGCAACTCCGTCGCCGCCGTCGTGCCCGTCTTCGACGCGCTGTCCAGCACCGCTGCCATCCTCTTGATGGCTTTCTACGCCGCGGTGGCACTGGCCGTCGGCGGCGCGCTGCTGGCTCGGCGCGACGCATGATGGTGGAGCGGGCGCCGATCGGGCCGAGGACAGCGAGGTACGGATGCGCGTGATGGGCCGTGAGGTGTCGCTCGTCGTCACCGAGGAGCAGGCGACGCGCATCAGGGCCGTTGCCCGGCGCATCCTGCACGAGCCCTTCACCAGACGGGTCTGGGCGGAGCTGGCCTTCTTCCTGGTCAGCGGGGGCCTGGCCGGCGTTGGGCTTGCCTTCGTCGGCGTCACCATGGTGGCGGGCATCGCGCTCGCCGTCACCTTCTTCGGGCTCGCCATCCTCGCGCTCTCGCTGCGGAGCGCCCGCGGCGTCGGCGGCCTGCAGCGCGGTCTGGCCCGGGGGCTCCTGCAGATGGAGATCGAAGACCCCGAGTCCTTCGCCGGCCGGGCGGGATTCCTCGGCTGGCTGCAGTCGTGCCTGCGCGACCGGGTGGCCTGGCGCGCCGTGGCCTACCTCGCGCTCAAGGTGCCGTGGACGCTGCTTGGCGTCTTCGTGGCGTTCAGCCTCTGGTGGGACGCGCTGGTCTGCCTCATCCACCCCTTCGTCTCGCCGGGATCCGGCACGCCGGCATTCGGTTTGGCATGGAACCTGTTCACGCCGGGGCACCTCTCCCTCGACACGGGTGGCGGCGGCTTCCTGCGCAACGTGGGTGTCCTCGTCCTCGGCGTGGTGTTCCTCTTCGCCGCGCCCTGGGCCATGCGAGGGTTCGTGAACGTCGACCGGCTCATGATGGCGTCGCTGCTCGGACCCGACCCGACGGCCGCCCGTCTGCGCTCGCTCGAGCAAGCCCGCACGCACACGGTCGACGCATCGGCCGCCACGCTGCGGCGGATCGAGCGCGACCTGCACGACGGCACCCAGGCCCAGCTGGTCGCGTTGGCCATGCGTTTGGGCATGGCCAAGGAGAAGCTGGAGGACGCGGACTACGTCGACCTCGATCAGGTCCGCGAGCTTGTGGACGAGGCGCACCGTGGGGCCAAGGAGGCCATCGCCGAACTGCGCGACATCGCACGCGGCATCCACCCGCCGGCGCTCGACATCGGCCTGGAGGGTGCGCTGGCCACGCTGGCCGCCCGCAGCGCCGTCCCGACCGAGGTGTCGGTGAACCTGCACGGCCGGCCGTCGCAGGCCATCGAGGCCATCGCCTACTACTGCGTGGCCGAATTGTTGGCCAACGTGGCCCAGCACGCCCAGGCCTCGCGCGCCTCGATCTCCTGCGCGCAGCAGGGCACCTGGGTGCGCCTCGTCGTGCGCGACGACGGCACGGGCGGGGCACAGATCTCCCGGCTGGGCTCCTCGTCCAGCGGCCTGGCCGGCCTGGCCGACCGCGTCCACGCCGTCGACGGCCGGTTCACCCTGGTCAGCCCCCCCGGCGGCCCGACCGTCGTCACCGTCGACCTCCCGCTGTCGCCATGATGCCCTGCGCACTCCGGGTCGCCATCGCCGAGGACTCGGCCATCCTGCGCGACGGCCTGGTGCAACTCCTGGTGGACCGTGGCTTCGTCATCACCGGCGCGGTCGGCGACCCGGGGGCGCTGCGCAGCTCCGTCGCCCAGAACCCACCCGACGTGGCGGTGATCGACATCCGCATGCCGCCGACCTTCACCGACGAGGGGCTGCGCCTCGCCCTCGAACTGCGGGCCAAGCACGAGGGCCTCGGCATCCTGCTCTTCTCGCAGTACATCGAGACGCGCTACGCCGCCGACCTCCTCGCCGACGACGCCGCCGGGATCG
Organism: uncultured Acidimicrobiaceae bacterium; assembly: GCA_963774485.1. GTDB lineage: Bacteria > Actinomycetota > Acidimicrobiia > Acidimicrobiales > RAAP-2 > Bog-473. Next base: position 53,580 of record CAVZFG010000009.1, on the reverse strand, counting down.
GCTATCTGCTCAAAGACCGCGTTGCCGACGTCAAGGACTTCGTGGAGGCGCTCGAACGGGTGGCAATCGGAGGGACGGCATTGGACCCTGAAGTCGTGACGCAACTCCTCGGTGCGACCCGACGCACCGACACGCTCTCTGGGCTGACGGCCCGTGAACGCGAGGTCCTCGCCCTCATGGCCGAGGGACGCTCCAACGCCGCCATCGCCGCCGCCCTGGTCGTGAGCGAGGGAGCGGTCGAGAAGCACGTCGCCAACATTTTCGCCAAGCTCGACCTGCCCGTGTCGGAGAAGGATCACCGGCGCGTATTGGCGGTGTTGCGCTTCCTCGAGTCCTGACCTCAATCGGACGATGCGCCGTGCGCGTCGTAGGGCACCCCGCGGGACGCGGCCAGCTGACGGCCGGCGTTCATCTGGAAGGGGCTGATCCCTCCCCTCTCCCAGGGACCGACCGATCCCGCCTCGAGGGCCCGCCGCGCCTTCGGGAGCACGTGGAAGCGCCGTTGGAGGTCCTCGCAGGTGCGGTGGGCCAACGCGAACCAATCCATCTTGAGGAAGTCGATGCTGTCGGAGCCGGTCTCGGCGTCGTGGCAGCGGGCACCCCTCGCCATGGCCTCGGAGAGCCGGACGGCCATGTCCGGATTCGAGGAGAAATGCCCCGGTGACGATTCGAACAGCCCGGCGCCGGTGGTGAGATACCCGGTCTCGAACAGCGAGATCACCATGGCAAGCAGCGAGAACGCGTGCATGTCGTCGTTGGCCCGGGCGATCAGTCCGAAGACCTCGACCTCCGCCTCGACGGTCGTGCCGTAGTCCGCCAACACGTGCACCCAGTCGTGCTGCGCGAGGAGCGGCGGTGCCGAGCCGGGCGTGCCCGGGAAAGTGAAGCCGCGGGCCTGGTACAGCTCCCAGACCTTGCGCCCGATGGCATCTCCGGGCAGCGCCTCGAGGGCGGCCCACCGTGTCGCCAGCTCGGAGTCGTGCACCGAGAGCTCCCACGCTTCGTGCAGGACGCGGCTCGAGTGCAGGGAGGCCGCCGATTCCTCCTCGTTCCAGGTTCCCTCGTACCCGTTGCGGGTGAAGTCGTGCGCGGCCAGACCGAGCGAGCCGGCGGCGAACTCGCGCGCCACCTGCACCATCCCCTCCTCCACCCCGAGCTCCCGGGCGAACTCCTCCACGTTGGCGGCGACGTCGTCGGGGATGGGGTGAACGACGAGCGCGCACAGCAGCATGATCTGGACCGCGCGCGAGCGGAACTGGAGCTCCCGCCGGGCCAGCGCCGACGCCAACTCCGGGGCGGTCATGGCCGGGGCGTCCCCCACCTGCACGGTGTGGCCCGTCATCGCGGGGAACAGCGCCTCGATGAGCGAACGCTGAACGGGCTGCAGCCCCTCGTGCCCCGCCACCGCGGACGCAACACCGTTCGCCATGACCTGAGCCTCGGCCGCGCCGGGCGGCCGCAGGTCGACGGTCTCGGCGGTGGGTAGCGGGACGGGCACGGCTCTTCGCCCGGAGCGTACCGGCGGGTGCCGTCGCGTCGTGCCGGACTACGCCGTGCGGGCCTTTCTGCGAGCCTCGCCGGCCCTCTCCGAACCGGCCCACCTCATGGAGGCGTCCGAGGAGCAGGTTCGGTGGGGCTCAGCTGGGGCAATGGGAGTGGGAGCAGGGGGCTCCGAGCCGAAGCCCGGGTGTGCTGCCGCTCCGGCGGGTAGAAAGGGGGCGTGAAGGCGATCGGCGGGGAACCTCGGGGCACGAAGTCTCCGTCCATCGGGCTCGTGCTCGGTGCCGGGGGCGTCGTGGGTCAGGCCTACCAGGCCGGCGTCCTGGCCGCCCTGCAGCGTGAGAGCGGCTGGGACCCCCGCACGGCCTCGGTGATCGTCGGGACCTCGGCCGGCTCGGTGACGGGCGCCGCACTGCGGGTCGGGGTCCCCGCGACCGATCTGGCGGCCTCGCTCTACGGCGTGCCCACCTCGGTACGAGGTGGCGCCATCCTGCGCCGCATCCTCCCCTCCGACGCCGGGCCGCTGCCGACCCCGTCGGTCCGCTCGATGCTGCGCCCCTGGAACCTGCCCTCGCCGGCCCTCATCACCCGGGTGGCCCGGCGGCCGCTGGCCTTCCGCCCCGAGGTGGCGGCCATGACGTTGATGCCGCGGGGTCAGATCGACATCTCCGAGCGGGCTCGGGGCCTCGACCAGCACATCGGCCCCCGCTGGCCCGACGGCCTGCGTATCTGCGCCGTGCGCCGCTCCGACGGCGCCCGCGTCGTCTTCGGCCGGCCTGGCGCCCCCCCGGCGCGCTTGGCCGACGCCGTGCTGGCCTCGTGCGCCATACCGGGCTATTTCCGACCGGTCACCATCGAGGGGACGGAGTACGTCGACGGCGGCGTCCACTCGGTGACCAACGCCGACGTGCTCCGCTCGGATGGCCTCGACCTGGTGATCATCGTCTCGTCCATGTCGGCCGACCAGGGCAGCGTCAATGGTGCCGACGGGCTGTTGCGCCGGACCGTGCACCGCCGCATGGAGCGCGAGATCGCACGGCTCGAGGGGACCGGGACCTCGGTGATCAGCCTGGAGCCCGGCCCCGAGTCGCGCCAGGCGATGGGGCTGCGGGCCATGGCGGAGGACCGAAGCCCCCGGGTCGTCGAGGTGGCGTACCAGGAGGCCCGCCGGAGGGTCCTCGCCAGCCCGTTCCTGGCTTCGCTGGGGGAGTCCCGCACCTCCGTCACCGCCGGTTGATCCTCCGCCGCGGGGGGCCACCCGGTAGTAGGTTCGGAGCGGCAACGCTTCTGAAGGGAGGGTGCGATGACCCCCGATCGCCTGAGCCCCCTGGACACGTCCTTCCTCCACATCGAGGACCACGTGTCGCACATGCACATCGCCTCGGTCGCCATCTTCGAGGGCCCGCCACCACGGTTCGCCGACATCGTGAACATGGTGGACGCCAAGCTCGACCTCGTCCCGCGCTACCGCCAGCGGGTCAGGCTCGTCCCGCTCGAGCTCGGACGGCCCGTGTGGGTGGACGACCCGCACTTCAACATCGAGTACCACTTGCGCCACACCGCGCTCCCCGCTCCGGGGGGCGAGAGCGACCTGCGCAAGCTCGTCGGGCACGTCATGGCACAACAGCTGGACCGCTCGAGGCCCCTCTGGGAGATCTGGGTGGTCGAGGGACTCGAGGACGGACGCTGGGCCGTGTTGGCCAAGACGCACCACGCCCTGGTCGACGGCGTGTCGGGTACCGACCTCTTGGCGGTCATCATGGACCGGCGCCCGGATGCCGAGCGGCCCGAGCCTTCGGGGTGGACGCCGCATCCCGAGCCGTCGGGCCTCCAGCTCGTGGTAGATGCACTGGAGAACATCGTGCGGTCGCCCTACGAGCAGCTGCGCGCCACCCGGGCACAGGCCCGCGCCGTGCGGCGGCTGGCCGGGTACGTGCTCGGGGTCGGCGAGGGTCTGCTCTCGCTCAGCGGGCTGGCGCGCCCGACGCCGCTCTCGAGCCTGAACGGTCCGCTCGGGCCCCATCGGCGCTACGCCTGGGCCACCACGTCGGTGGACGACATCAAGCGGGTGCGCAGGGCGCTCGGCGGGACCTTCAACGACGTCGTGTTGGCGAGCATCACCAATGGGTTCCGCGAGCTCCTGCTCGAGCGTGGCGAGGACGTCGAGCGGGTCGTGCGCACGCTGGTGCCCGTGTCGGTCCGGCCCCGGGACGCGTCCGGCAAAGCGGTGGGTGACGGGACCTTCGAGAACAGGGTGTCGGCGATGTTCGCCGAGCTCCCGGTCGACATCGAGGACCCGGTGCTCCGGCTCCATGCCATCACCGAGCAGATGAGGGACCTCAAGGAGTCCAAGCAGGCGCTGGCCGGCGAGGCCCTGACCTCGATGTCGGGTTTCGCGCCGCCCATGTTGCTGGCCCTGGGCATGCGCCTGGCGACCCGGGCCGGCCAGCGCAACGTCAACACCGTCACCACGAACGTTCCGGGGCCCCAGTTCCCGCTCTACGCCGCCGGGAGGCGCATGATCCGGGCCTTCCCCTACGTCCCGCTCGCCGGGCAGGTGCGCCTCGGCGTCGCCATCTTCTCCTACGACGGCGAGGTGAATTTCGGGATCACCGGTGACTACGACACCACCGCGGACATCGACGTCCTGGCCGGCGGGATCGAAGACGGGATGACCCAGATGCTCAAGGTCGGCCCGCAGCAGGCGCCCTGAGCCTCATCCCCCCAGGGCGGAAATGCTCGCGACCTCGTCCTCGATGTACGCCCGCAGGTCCGAAACGATGACCCGCTCCACGGAGCGCCCGACGATGGGCACGTGCACCTTCAGCTCGCCCTCGACGGCGACGATGCTGCTCGCAGGCCCGTCCGCCCCCGCTTCGAAGCGGTAGCCACCCCTGGCGCTGAGCCGGTCCGCGTAGTGGTCGGGCAGCACCTCCCAGGAGGTGCGCGCCTCGGCGGGGTCGACCTCGGTGCGAGTGATCCACGACATCTTGGCGGGATCGATTACGGCACGGACGGCCGGCGACACCGACCCCGTGAACGCGAAGCGGACTTCGATGAGGATACGAGCGCCCGAGTCGTCGTGACGGAGGACCTCGACCACTTCGATGTCGTCACGACGCGGCCTACCCGGTAGAACGCGGGCGAGCCGTAGGCGGCGACCGCCCGTGCAGGCGGCACGGCGACCGCCTGGCGGATGGAGAACTTCACCCAGTGCCCGGGCGCGTCGAGGGCAGCCCGAGCTTGCGATGGTCCCAGCTCACGGTCCGTTCCACCAGCATCTTGATCGCCACCCGCTTGTGCAGCATCACCTCGAGGAACGGCTTGAGCTCGTCGGAGTACGGGCCGTTGTAGCGCTCGTACACGCTGATGCCGAGCTCCCACAGCTTTTCGGGGTCTTCGACGATCTCTGCCTTCCCGACCAGCTCGACGCCGCGGAGTTCCTCGTAGTAGTCGCCGTCTTCGAAGAGCAGGGTGAGCCTGGGGTCGCGGCGCAGGTTCTGGACCTTCTGCGACTTTGCCTTGGTCTCCACGGTGACGCACCCGTCCAAGAACCCGTACCACATCGCCACGGCATGGATGGAGCCGTCGTGGGACAGCGAGCACATCGTCATCGGCCGCCGATCGGCGAGGAACGCGTCCACCTCGTCGGGTGTCATCTGAATGGCCTTGCGCTGGTTCACGCCATGGCCCATGGCTTCCGTCATGCGGCACCTCCCACTCGTGTGCCAGGGAGCGTACCGCTCTGAGCTGGAGCGCCGTCATAAGAGTTCATCTTCAGCACACTTCTAGGTTGCAACGGTTTCGCGGCCCGTTCACCTCGACTTCGTAGCGTGAGGGCGATGGCGACCGTGGATCAGCGCATCGACCACACCGGCCGGGACCCTCGTTCCAGTCCCGCGACCGAGCGTCATCGCGGCCAGGACACCCTGGCCGAGGTCATCATGATCCGACCGGCGTGCGCACACGCGCACCGGACTCATCGGATTGTTGGTCACCGTGGCGCGGGTATTCGCCTCCCCGCGTGCCCAGGCGACGTCGGTGCGATCGACCCCCGGTCCACCGTCGTCGCCTGCCCCTCTCTCCCTGCCCCCGCCCCGGGCCCCTCACGACGCTGCCTGAGGCGGAGCACAGCGTGGCGATCACCAACGCACCGGCGACGAACGGCCGGGTCCCCTTGATCAGCCCGACGCGGGACAACCGACCACTCGTCCTCGTGGTCGACGACGAGGAGTCCTACCGCCAGGCGCTCGCCTCGGGCCTGACCCGCGAGGGATTCGCCGTCGAGTCCGCCGGGGACGGGCACGAGGCGTTGCGGCTCTTCCACCGGGTGCATCCCGATCTCGTGTTCCTCGACGTCATGCTCCCCGACCAGTCAGGCATCGAGATCTGCCAACAGATGCGGAGCCTGAAGCCGGTGCCCATCATCATGGTGACGGCCCGCGACTCCGAGGTCGACATCGTGCTCGGCCTGGAGCTCGGTGCCAGTGACTACGTGGCAAAGCCGTTCCGTCTGCGCGAGCTGGTCGCCCGCATGCGGGCCGTGCTGCGCCGCGGGGTAGCGGTCGCGGAGCACCACGACGAGATCCTCACCGTCGGTCCGGTGCGCCTCGACGCGGGCCGGCGCGAGGTGACGGTCAACGAGAGTGCCGTCGATCTCTCGCGCAAGGAGTTCGACCTTCTCGCCCTCCTGATGGCCCACAGTGGCCAGGTCGTCACCCGTGACTGGTGCATCGACCGGCTCTGGTGGGACCAGGAGCTGACCGACACGCGCACCCTCGACACCCATATCAAGCGCCTTCGGCGAAAGGTCGAGCCGGACCCGGCCAACCCCCGTCACCTGGTCACGGTGCGCGGGGTGGGCTTCCGTTTCGAGGCCTAGCCGGGCAGACGGCCCGTCCGCCCTACATTGGGCTGATGCACAAAGGCGACGTCGTCCCCGATTTCGAGCTGCCCGACCAGACGGGCACGCCACGCACGCTGAGCGATCTGTTGGCGCACGGGCCCGTCGTGCTGTTCTTCTACCCGGCCGCCATGACCTATGGCTGCACGAAGGAGAGCTGCCACTTCCGCGACCTGGCCGCCGAGTTCGCGGCCGTCGGGGCGCAGCCGGTGGGTATCAGTGCCGACAGCGTCGAGAAGCAGAAGCAATTCGACGAGAAGGAGTCACTCGGCTTCCCGCTGCTCTCCGACCCCGACCGCGTGGTGGCGGCCCAACTCGGCGTGAAACGGGGCGTGGAGTTCCTCAAGGTCAAGCGGACCACCTTCGTCATCGACACCGACCGCACGATCCTCGACGTCATCCACAGCGAGTTCTCCATGGGTTCGCACGCCGACAAGGCGCTCGCTCTCCTGAAGGCACGGCACGCTGCCTGACGCGCGCGGTCGTCATCACCGGCGCCGCGTCGGGGATCGGTGCCGCCACCGCGGCCCGGCTGGACGCGGCGGGTGGCACGTCGTCGGTGTCGACCTGGCGGGGACCGACGTGGTGGCGGACCTGGCGACCGCCGAGGGACGCCACCGCGCCGTCGCCGAAGCGGGCGATCGGTCCGCGGGGGCGTTGGCCGGCATCGTGACCTGCGCCGGACTGGCCGGCCTCCCCGAGCGGGCCGGCTCGCTGCTCGCCTCGGTGAACTACTTCGGCACGGTTGAGGTGCTCGAGGGTCTGCGGCCGCTGCTCGTGCCGGGCGGTGCCGCCGTGGCCATCAGCTCCAACTCGACCACGGTGCAGCCGGCCATCCCCGCCGACCTGGTCGACGCCTGCTTGGACCACGACGAGGAACGGAGCAGGCGGATCGCGGATGCCAGGGGCTCCATGGCGACCTACCCCGCCACCAAGTTGGCGGTGGCCCACTGGGTCCGCCGACGGGCGACCGGGGCCGAGTGGGCGGGGGCCGGGCTCCGGCTCAACGCGATCGCTCCGGGCATGATCGACACGCCGATGGTGGCCGCCATGCGGGCCGACCCCGAGACGGGCCCGCTCCTCGACATGCTCCCGATCCCGGTCGGGCGTCCGGGGCGGCCCGAGGAGATCGCCGCACTGGTGGAGTTCCTGCTCGGTCCCGATGGCGCCTTCTTCTGCGGGTCGGTCCTCTTCTGCGACGGGGGCAGCGACGCCCTCCTGCGCACCCGGGACTGGCCCGCGGCCTGGGACATCTCCGTCCGCGACCTGGGCCAGCAGCTCTCCTGAGCACCCGCGGCCGATCCGGGCCGTCGGCGCCGACCGTAGGCTGCTGCCATGCCGGGCCGGATCCTGGTGGACACCACCCCGCTGCGGGAGAGCCGCGACTTCCGGCTGCTCTTCACCGGTCAGCTCATCTCCATCCTCGGGACGCAGCTCACCGTCGTGGCCATCCCCTACCAGGTCTACTCCATGACCCATTCCTCGCTGCAGGTCGGGGCCATCAGCCTGGCCCAGCTCTTCCCCTTCCTCGCCGGCGCGCTGTCCGCCGGTCCCCTCGGCGACCTCGTCGACCGGCGCCGCATCATGGTGTGGACGACGGCCGCCATGATCCTCACCAGTGGCGCCATGGCGGTCAACGCCGCCGTCGCCCACCCGTCCCTCGCCGGCTCTACGTCATCAGCTCCTTGGCCGCGGGACTGACGGGATTCTCCAACACCGCCCGGATGGCGTCCGTGCCCGGCCTGGTCGAGCGCCGTCACTTGACCGCCGCCTTCGCCATGACGCAGATCATCATCCAGGTGGGCACCGTGGTCGGGCCTGCGCTCTCCGGCCTCCTGCTCGCGCATCGGGCTCCCGCTCGTCTACTCGCTCGACGCGGTCTCGTTCGTGGTCGCCGGCATCGCCTCGGCCATGCTCCACCGATCCCCCCGGCGGAGGGTGCCGGGGGGCTCACGCCCTGGCAGTCGACCCAGGAGGGCCTGCGCTACCTGCGCTCCCGCCAGGCGCTCCAGGGCGTCTACCTGATCGACATCAACGCCATGGTCTTCGGCATGCCTCGAGCGCTCTTCCCGGCCATGGCGGGCTCGGTCTTCGGCGGCGGCACCGTCACGCTCGGCTTCCTCTACGCCGCACCGGGCGTCGGCGCGCTGATCGGGGCGGTGACCACGGGCTGGGTCACCAACCTGAGGCGACAGGGCTGGGCGGTGATCGTGGCCGTCTCGGTGTGGGGCGCCGCCATCGCTGTCTTCGGCTTCATCGACACGCTCTGGATCGCCCTCGCCCTGCTTGCCGTGGCGGGGTGGGCCGACGTCATCTCGGCGGTCTTGCGCAACACCATGCTGCAGAGCTCCATCCCCGAGCGCTTCCGGAGCCGCATGTCCTCCATCCAGATGGCCGTGGTACAGGGAGGGCCACGCCTGGGCGACATGGAGTCGGGCGCAGTGGCCACACTGACCAGCGTCGAGTTCTCGGTGGTCTCGGGCGGACTCGCCTGTATCGTCGGCGCCGCCGTGATCGGTGCGGTCATGCCGGTCTTCCGCCACCACGTGGCCGGTGAGATCGACGATGTGCCCGTATGATCCGATCGTGACCGACCACCTTCGCGGAGCCGACGTGGGGCGAGGTCGATGCGGGCGTGTTCTCCCGCATCCTCGTCGTCTCCCCGCATTTTGACGACGCCGCCATGGGTGCCGGTCACCTCATCGCCAGCTATCACGACACGACGGTCATCACGGTGCTGGGCGGGCGACCACCGGCCTACCCCGAGCAGCCTACGGAGTGGGACGCCCTCGGCGGCTTCGTCGCGGGCGACGACGTGGTGGCGGTGCGGCGCCAAGAAGACGTCGGCCGCGATGGCAGTCCTCGAGTCGGGCTACGCCTGGCTCGACTTCGCCGACCACCAGTACCTGCCGCCCGAGGAGCGACCGAAGCCGGACGAGGTGGGGCCCGTGCTCGGTGCCGCCATCGCCGAGCTGAACCCCACCGCTGTGTTCTTCCCCATGGGCCTCGGCAACCCCGACCACGTCATGGTCCACGAGGCCTGCCTCCGGGTGCGTGACGAGCAGCCCGACCGCGAGTGGTTCTGTTACGAGGACCACGGCTACAAGCACATCCCGGGACTGCTGGCCTGGCGGGTCGCGAAGTTGCTGCGCTCGCGCCCCTGGCCCACGCCGGCCATCGTTCCCCACGTGCCCGACGAGGAGCGCAAGCGGCGCGCCATCTGGTGCTACACGTCGCAGATCCCACCGCTCGAGCAGCGACCACGCGCTCAGTGCGCGCGTCGAGGGCCGCGTCCCTGAGCAGTTCTGGCGGCTGGCGCCACCCCCGCACGGGTGGGAGGCTCTGGCCGACTTCATCTGACTCCGGGCGCGAGACGACCCGCCCGGGGAAGGTCCGGACGGGTTCGTCTGCACTACCCCAACGTCGACGGTCCGGAGCGTCAGGGAATCGCGTGTTGGACGCGGCCGCCGAACCGATCGGTACCCCGACTTCGGAGACGGTGCGTCGAACCTCACAGACCCCGGACAGAGTGCACCGAGCGCGTCAAGGAGGGTCTTCGAGCTCAGCGGATCGGAGCTGACCTGGCACGTCGGCAGCTCGGCACGCCACTCCTCGGCCGAACCCTGCCGAGTCATCACCACGACGGGCGTCTCGACGGTGCGCCGGTCGAGCGCCGAGCGACGTCCTGACAACGCCGGTCCCCCAGGTCCAGCGAGCTCACGACGAGGTCCGCCTCGTCGACCAGGCGGCACCTCCCGGTGGCGACCAGGACGCAGGGCGAACCGCCCTCGGGGCCCGTGCACCACATGGTGCGACACCCGTGACGCCCCAACACCCTCCACACGGCGTGCGCCTCCGCACCGTCGGGTGACTCGAACAGGACGCGGGGCCCGCCTGCACCGTCCTCCGACCACCCGTACCACTCCCGGGCAAGGTCCTCACCGATCGGTCGTCGCCAGCGCTTCCGACCCATCGTTCCTCCTCCCAGTTTTCAGGATTCTACAGCTATGATATATAGGTTATGCTGGTCCGTCAACCCGAGGTGCTTCCGGACCGGCCCAGGAGAATGGGGACATGAAGCTGACGCCGACGAACCGGACGGACTACGCGATCCGTGCCCTGATCTACCTGGCCGATCACCAGGGGTCCCGCGCCAAGGCGGCGGACATCGCCTCGACCATGGACATCCCGACCGGCTTCTTGCACCAGGTGCTCCAGGAGCTCCAGCGCGCCCGGATCGTGAGCTCGCGGTCAGGCCCTTCGGGCGGATACTCGCTGGCCCGGCCACCCGAGGACATCACCATCCTCGAGATCGTCGAGACGCTCGAGGGTCCGATCCAGACGTCGGAGTGCGCGCTCCGGGGCGGCCCGTGCCACTGGGACGAGGTCTGTGCCATGCACTGGGTGTGGTCCTCGGCGCGGGCCGCGTTGAGCGACAGCCTGCGCGCCGCCACGTTGGCCCGCGTGGCCGCCGACGACCGGGCCATCGCCCAGGGCTCCGCCCCCGTACCCGCAGACTCCCATCGTCGGCACCGGCGCTGAGCCGGCCGCCCCCCCCGGGGGCGCGGCGGCCGTCGCTAGAGTCGACGGCGGTGCCAGGGGACGACGAGCGGACGGTGGAGGTCGACGGTCACGAGCTGCGCATCTCCCGACCCGACAAGGTGTACTTCCCGGCGCTGGACGCCACCAAGTCCGACCTCGTCTCGTACTACCTCGAGGTGGGCTCCCATCTGCTCAACACCGCGGGCGGCCGCCCCGCCATGCTGCAGCGCTTCCCCGACGGCGCGGCCGGCAAGTCCTTCTACCAGAAGCGGATCCCGGCCGGCGCCCCCGACTGGCTGCAGTCCACGACCGTCGCCACGCCCGAACGGCACCACCTCCAACGCGCTCGTGGTCGCCGACGTCGCCCACGTCGTATGGGCGGTCAACATCGGCTGCCTGGGCTTGCACCTGTGGCCCTATCTCGCCGCCGACCCCGACCCATGCGGACGAGTTGCGCATCGACCTCGACCCCACCACCGGCATCGGTTTCGACGACGTGCGCGCCGCCGCGCTGCGCTGCCGCGAGCTGCTCGACGAGCTCGGCCTGGAGGGCTACCCCAAGACCACGGGCAGCCACGGGTTGCACGTCTACGTCCGGCTCGAGACCCGCTGGGACTCGGTGCAGGTCCGGGCGGCCGCCGTCGCCCTGGCCCGCGAGCTCGAGCGCCGGTACCCCGATGACATCACGGCCAACTGGTGGAAGGAGGAACGGGGCACTCGTGTCTTCGTCGACTTCAACCAGAACGCTCCGCACAAGACGGTGTTCGGCGCCTGGTTCGCCCGGCCCCGCACCGGTGGCCAGGTGTCGACGCCTCTGACCTGGGAAGAGGTCGAGACGGTGGTGCCCGACGAGCTCACCATCCGCAGCGTCCCGGACCTGGTGCGCCGGCGCGGCGACCCGTGGGCCGACATCGGCGTGCGGCCCCAGTCCCTCGAGCCCCTGCTGGCGCTGGCCGAAAGGGACCGGGAGGCCGGCCTGCACGACGCCCCGTGGCCACCCCAGTACCCCAAGATGCCCGACGAGCCGCCCCGGGTAGCCCCGAGCCGGGCCAAGAAGGCCTGACGCATGGACCCGCTCGACGCGCTGAACCAGATCGCCTTCCGCTTGGAGCGCAGCGGGGCCGACACCTACAAGGTGCGGGCCTTCCGGCACGCGGCCCGTGCGATCTCCTCCGTGTCGCCCGAGGAGCTGGCCGCACTCGCCGCAGGCGGGGCAGCTCCAACGCATCGAAGGCGTGGGCAAGTCGACGGCGCAGGTGATCGCCGAGGCCCTGCGCGGCGAGGTCCCCGCCTACCTCGCCAAGCTCCAGGACCTGCCGGACGACCTCGAGCTCGATGGGCCGGCGGCGGACCTGCTCCGGTCGCTCCGCGGCGACTGCCACTCCCACTCGGACTGGTCCGACGGCGGCAGCCCCATCCGCGAGATGGCCGAGACGGCGCGCGACCTCGGCCGCGAGTACCTGGTGCTGACCGACCACAGCGCACGTCTCACGGTCGCCCACGGCCTGAACGAGGAGCGGCTCCGCCAGCAGCTCGACGTGCTCGCCGAGCTGAACGAGGAGCTTGCGCCGTTCCGCATCCTCACCGGCATGGAGGTGGACATCTTGGAGGACGGCTCGCTCGACCTGGACCTCGACCTCCTGGCCGAGCTCGACGTCGTGGTGGCCAGTGTCCACTCCAAGCTCCGCATGGACGCGCCCGAGATGACCGACCGCATGGTTGCCGCGATCGAGAGCCCCCACACCGACATCCTCGGCCACTGCACCGGGCGGCTGATCACCGGTCGGGGCCGTCCCCAATCGTCCTTCGACGCGGACGGCGGTGTTCTCCGCCTGTGCCCGCACCGCCACCGCGGTGGAGATCAACTCCCGGCCCGAGCGCCAGGACCCCCCGGAGGACCTGCTGCGCCAAGCCGTCGGCCTGGGGTGCTCCTTCGCCGTCGACACCGACGCCCACGCGCCGGGCCAGCTCGGCTGGCTCGGCCGCGGTTGCCGCAACGCCGTCGCCGCCGAGTGTGCCCTTCGAGCGCATCGTCAACCGCCGGCCGGTGGACGATCTCCTCGCCTGGGCCTCCTCCCACGAGGCTGGCGGCGTGACCCTGCCCGTCGGTGCTGCCCGTCGCCCCCATGCTGGCCAAGCTCACCCGCGAGCTGCCGCGCGAGCCGGGGCTCTTCTACGAGCCCAAGTGGGACGGCTTCCGCTGCATCGTCTTCCGCGACGGCGACGACGTCACCCTGGGCAGCCGCAACGAGAAGCCGCTCACCCGCTACTTCCCCGAGCTCGTCGAGGCGCTGCGACGCGAGCTCCCGCCCGCTGCGTGCTGGACGGCGAGATCGTCATCGCCGGGCCGCGCGGCCTCGACTTCGACGCCCTCTCCCAACGCATCCATCCCGCCGAGAAGCGCATCCGCCAGCTGGCCGAGTCGACGCCCGCCTCTTTCGTCGCCTTCGACCTCCTGGCCCACGACGACACGTCCCTCATGGAGACGCCGTACGTGCAGCGGCGCACGGCCCTCGAGAAGCTGCTCGCCAAGTCACGTCCGCCGGTACACCTGACACCGGCCACCCAGGATCCCGACGTGGCCGCCGACTGGTTCGCACGCTTCGAGGGCGCCGGGCTCGATGGCGTCGTCGCCAAGCCGTCCGACCTGCACTATCTGCCGGACAAGCGGGTGATGCTCAAGGTCAAGCACCAGCGCACCGCTGACTGCGTGGTGGCGGGCTTCCGGACGCACAAGGACGGCGCCGGCGTGGGGTCCCTCCTGCTCGGCCTGTACGACTCGTCCGGAGACGCTCCACCACGTCGGCGTCGCCTCGGGCTTCAGCGTGGCGCGGCGGCGAGAACTGGTGGGCGAGCTCGAGGCGTACCGCGCCGACGCCCGGTCGGGTCACCCGTGGGCGGGCTGGGCCGACGCGGCGGGGCGCGCGCCCGGCGGGATGAACCGCTGGAACGCCGGCAAGGACATGTCGTGGGAACCGCTCCGACCCGAAGCGGTGTGCGAGGTCGCCTACGACCACCTCCAGGAGAACCGCTTCCGCCACGCGACCTCCTTCGTGCGCTGGCGCCCCGACCGCGACCCGGCGTCGTGCACCTACGACCAGCTCGACGCGCCCGTCCCCTACGAGTTGGCCAAGGTCTTCGAGACAGGATAAGGACCGCCGGTCGGGTTCGAGCGCTCGTCTCGCTCGGGCCGCTACGACCGGAGGACCCGCCTGGTCTCGGCCCGACCGGACCGCATGAAGGCGGGCCACTCGGACGGGTTGAGGAATTGGCGGTAGAAGCCCACCCCCCGCACCTTCTCGTAGGGGACGGGCTCGATCATCAAGACGTCGGTGGCGGCACGCAGCCGGCGCAGGTTGACCCGGGCCAGTTCGCTCTGCTGACAGGTCCGCACCTGGCTCGCCACGTAGAGGATGCTGGCCCGACGCTCCTGCCAGCCGGTGGCGTCCTCTCCCGCGAACTCGGGCGGGTAGAAACCATTGATTGCCAGCGCGACGTCACAAGGTTCTTCGATGTCGAGCACGGGCCGCACGGGAAAGATGTCGACGATCCCTCCGTCACACCAGAACTGCCCGTCGAGCGCCACGGGCTCCACGAACAGCGGCAGGGCGATCGCCATGTGGATGGCCCGCGCCACGCTCAGGTCCGGGTGCGTCCGCGGCCCGATGTACTCCAGCTTGTTCTCCTCCATGTTCCACACCGGCGCGTAGGCCGGGATCGCCAGCTCTGCCAGCGTCATGTCGCCGACGAGGCGCCGGTAGGTCGCCTCGATCCGGCTCCCCCCTGATCACGCCGGCAAAGCCACGCCCGGCGGTCGGCACCAGCGCGGCCATCCGACGCCAGTCGACGTCGACGTAGTCCCCCGGTTCGAAGGCGAGCAGGAACTCGGCCACCTCCGCGGCAGGGAGGCCGGCGGCGATGGGGAACCCGAAGAGGGCCGAGCCCGAGCACAGGGAGATCACCGCCGGCCGCACGCCGGCCTCCTCGAATGCCCGGGCCGCTCCCACGACCGAGGCCAGGGCACCGCTTCCTCCGGTGGCCATCAGGGCCAGCGCTTGCCCTCGAGCCGTCCACTCGAACGGTTCGGGGCTGCCGAAGGGCCGCAGCTCCACAGGGCGCGGCCGCTCACCGGGCAGCGTGACCATGGCCCGGCGCACGTCGGCCAAGAGCCCGGCGTCCTCGCGTAGGCCGTCGACCCACTCACGCGTCACCGTCACCACGTTGAAGTACTGGCGCAGCCGGAACACGTCGAGGGCGGAGCTCAGCACCTGACGCTCGCTTCCTTTGGACGGCCCGCGCCGATGGTCTCGGCGAACCCCTCCGACAGGCACTCGGTCAGCAGCTCGTCGTCGGGCACGGCCGTCGTGTCCACCGTGATGCCGATGCAGCACGACCCGTCGTAGGAGAAGAGGGTGGCGTTCATGGCGGCCCCGATGGTCGGGCCGAAGGCGTAGTAACCCGTGACCCGCGCCCCGCACAGGAAGATCGGGTTCGGGAACCCTGGGACGTCACTGGCCAAGAAGTCAACGTGCTTGAGCATGTTGCCGATCACCGTGTTGGGCACGAGGTTCAGTGCGCCGGCGATCGCGTCGGTGAACACCAGTGACCGCTCGGCGCGAGCGGCCCGGCAGCGGGCGCCGATGGCGCGCATGCGGCTGACCGGGTCCGCCATGGAGAGCGGCACCCGCAACCGCTGCAGGGTGATCCTGTTGCCTCCCGGCGGGTCGTCCGGCTTGCGGATGCTGATCGGCAGCGTCACCGTCAGCTCTGCGACCGTGGCGCCGTGGCGCTCGTGGTAGCGGCGCAGGCCGCCCGTGACCCCGGCCATGAAGCTGTCGTTGAGTGTCCCGCCGGCGGAGGCACCCGCCTGTTTGAGCTCGTCGAGACCCACCGTGATGGTGTGCAGGACCCGTCCGGGCCCGCGCTCGGTCATGACGGGCGACAGCACCTCCGGGAGCGGCCGCACCGTGCGTGCGATGGAGCGGGCAGTCTCCACCACGTCCGCGCCGGTGCCGAGGGGATGGCGCACGACCCTGACCGCCGCGCCCGGCGCCAGCCGGACGGCTTGGAGGAATCCGTCGCGCAGACGGGTGGCACGGTCGCCCAGCGCCTGGACCACGAGGTTGGGGACGCCGAGCTGCTCACCGCTCGGCGCCGGGGGCAGGGGACCGCCGACCGTGTGGCCCGCCTCCGCGTCGAAGAGCATCAAGGCCAGTTGCACACCCCCGATCCCGTCGGTCAGGGAGTGGTGCATCTTCATGATGATGGCGGCCCCGCCGTGTTCGAGGCCCTCGACCAGCGTGAACTCCCACAGCGGGCGCGTACGGTCGAAGCCGCTCATGGCGGCCAGCGCGGCGAGCCGGAGCACCTCGTCACGGCCGTGCGGCGCCGGGGCGTCGACCCGGCGCAGATGCCAGGCGATGTCGAAGTGGGCATCGGTCGTCCACCGCGGCGTGGCCAGGTGGGCGGGCACCTCGACCGGGCGCTGCCGGAACGAGGGGATCTGGCGGGTCGCCCGCTCCAGCCGCTCGACGAGTGCCTCCCAGGGGGGCACGGTGTCCAGCCACGCGACCGCGACCACGGTCGAGCGCAATTCGGGATCGCTCTCCATGTACCAGGTGAATGCGTCATTCTGGCGCATGAACGACGAGGTCTTCATCCCTCCAGCTATCCACGCCGTCCGGCGAGCGTCTAGAGAACAAGGTCACACCCGCCCGGCCGCCCGGCGTGGTTCGGCGGGTTTCTCAGTCCAACAGATCGGGGTCCGCCGCCAGCTCGGCCCGGACGGCCGCCTCCCAGAAGCCGAGGAAGCCTTCGCCGTTGCTCTGGGCCATGTAGTCGATGAACCCCTGTGGGAGCGCGGGAGCCACCCGAACCCCCCGCGGCGCGGCCGTACCAGGCGTGCTGGCAGCGCTGCTCGAGCGCCACCGCGCGCTGATGGACGGCGCGGGCCGAGCCCCCGAGCACGAACACCCCGTGGCCGGCGAGCAGCGCCACGCACGAGTCGCCCATCTGCTCCACGGCTCGGCGAGCGCTCGACGGGTCGTTCACCGGCCCTTCGTACTCGTCGACGAGCGCGAGCGGGCCGCCGCCGCCGAGGGCCGAGCTCTGGTCGAGGACCGGTGGGAGCTCGGCCAGGTCGGCCCACACGGTGCCGAAGAGCGGGTGGTTGTGCAGCGCCCAGCCGACGTCGGACCGCAGCTTGTGCAGCTCGAGGTGGAGCGGGATCCCGAGGGGGACCGGCCAGTCGCCCTCGAGGACGCGACCGTCGAGGTCGATGCGCAGCACCTGCGAGGGCCGCAGTTCGGCCCACGTCAACAGCCACGGATTGCACAGGAGGGTGCCGTCGCCCAGGTTGACCGTGATGTGGCCGGCCAGGTGGTCGTTGTACCCCTCCCGCCACAAGGCCCGGGCCAGGACGACGAGCTCCTCGCGTGGCGTCAGGTCCGGCATCAACTTTTCGGCGGTCGGCGTGAACATGGTCTCCTCTTTCAACGCGGCAGGATCGTGTCGGGCAACGGGTGCCGGTAGAGGGCCGCTGCGTTCAAGCAGCACATGGCGCGCAGCTCGTCGGCGGGGATGTGCCCCCAGCACTGCTCTATGACGGCTTGGGTGTCGGGCCAGGTACTGTCGCCGTGCGGGTAGTCGACCTCCACCATGATGTGGTCGACCCCGATGGCGTGACGGGTGTCGATGGTCGAGGGGTCGTCGATGGTGCAGAACCAGAAGTTGCGCCGCAGCACGTCGGCGGGGCGCACCTCCCAACCCCGGCCGTAGCCGGAGCGGTCGACGATGTTCTCCAAGCGGTCGACGAGCATGGCGACCCACCCGATGCCGCCCTCGCTCATGGCAATCTTGAGCGTGGGGTGGCGCAGGGCGTAGCCCGACCACAGCCACTCGGCGCAGGCGGTGAGGGAGAGCTGCCCGAAGAGCGTGGCGCCGAGGTGCAGCGAATCGATGCCGGCTCCCGGCGGCGCCGGGTTGAGGCCCGAGCTGCCGACGTGGAGCGAGACGACGGTGTCGGTCTCGATCACCGCCTCCATGATGGGGTCCCAGTGCGCCCGGTCCCACAGGGAGGGCAGCCCGATCTCGTGGGGCCGCTCGGGGAAGGTGACCGAGGTGAAGCCGCGCTCGGCGTTTCGGCGGATCTCGGCCGCGGCCAGCACGGGGTCGGCCAGATAGGTGATCCCGAGCGGCACGATGCGTTCGGGGTGCGGCCTGAACCACTCTTCGAAGAGCCAGTCGTTCCAGGCCCGGATGCAGGCGAGACCGAGGTCGCGGTCCTTTGCGTCGAAGAAGACGCGGCCGCAGAAGCCCGTGATCATGGACGGGAAGTTCACCGAGGCCCACACGCCGTTGATGTCCATGTCGCGCACCCGGGCGTCGACGTCGTAACAGCCGGGGCGCATCTGGTCGAAGCGGAAGGGCTCCAGGCCGTAGGTCTCGGGGCGCCGCCCCGCCACCGCGTTCATGCCCACCTGGGTGTAGCGCTCGCCTTCGAACTGCCATACCTGGTGACCCTCCGCCGTCTCGACGATGCTCGGGGCCCGGTCGGCCAGGGCGCCGGGCACGCGCCCCTCGAACATGTGGGGCGGCTCGACCACGTGGTCGTCGACCGAGATCACGGTGTATCGGACCTCCCGGGGCTCGGGCTCGGGGAGGAACAGGTCGTCGGCGGGCGCGGTCAGCACACTTCGGAGTATGCACGACGTCCGGCCCCCGTGCCCTGCGGCGGTGGCGGCCCGGGGCCCTGGTGCCGGCCGCCGCGCCTGTTGCCGGCGTAGAGATTCAGAATGTTATTGTGATCATCCTTCTGTAACGAGCCCCGTTTTAGAAGGTTTCATATACACCTGGAGGTTGGACGACCCTGCGGCTCTTCGGGTCCCGGTGGGCCTCGAGCACTGAGCCGGCGCAGGCCGTCCCGCCCGCCCCGACCGCCCCGACCGCCCCGGTAGGGTCGGCCCATCGCCACCGACACCGCGGCACCCGAAACATCGCCCCTGCCCATCCGGCTCCTGCTGGCCGACGTGGACGGCACGCTGGTCACCAACGACAAGGTCCTCACCGACGCCGCCGTCGCCGCAGTGCAGCGCCTGCGCCAGGCCGGCGTCCTCTTCGCCGTCACGAGTGGCCGGCCACCGCGTGGCATGGAGATGCTCGTGGGCCCTCTGCACCTCGACTCGCCGATCGCCGCCTTCAACGGCGGCGAGGTGGTGGACCCCGCCATGGCCGTGTTGGAGGAGCACACCCTGCCCGAGCACGTCGTGGTCCCCGTCGCCGACCTCATGGCCTCCTTCCATCTCGACGTGTGGCTCTACCGCGGCACCGACTGGTACGTGCCGGACCCCAACGGCCCCGCACGTCGACCGGGAGGCCTGGACGGTCAAGTTCGCGCCCAAGGTGATGCACGGGTTCGACGGGCTCACCGACGGCGTGGTCAAGCTCGTGGGCGTGAGCGACGACCACGAGGCCATCGTCGCCGCGTCCGCCGCGGCGTGCGACCGCTTCGGCGACGACGTGACGGCGGCCGCCTCCCAGCCCTACTACCTCGACGTCACGCACCCCCACGCCAACAAGGGCTTTGTCGCCCGCTACCTGGCCCGGCGCTACGAGCTCGAGCCCGAGGAGATCGCCACCATGGGCGACATGCCCAACGACATCTTGATGTTCGCCCACTCGGGGCTCAGCATCGCCATGGGCAATGCCGACCCTCAGGTGAAGCGGGCGGCCCGCAGGATCACGAAGAGCAACGAGGAAGAGGGCTTCGCCCACGCCGTCGAGCACTTCGTGCTCCCCGCGGCCGCCCCTACACCCCGCGGTGGTTCTCGAAGCGCGCGTACTGCTTGAGGAACAGCAGGTTGGCCTTCCCGGTCGGCCCGTTGCGGTGCTTGGCCACCTCGATCAGCGCGTCGTCGGCCCGGTCGATGGGCACTTCGTCGTTGTACTCGGACTCGCGGTAGATGAAGAGGACGACGTCCGCGTCCTGCTCGAGTGACCCCGACTCGCGGAGGTCCGACAGCTGCGGCGTCTTGTCCTGGCGGGACTCGAGGTTGCGCGAGAGCTGGGAGAGGGCGACGACGGGCACCTCGAGCTCGCGGGCCAGGATCTTGAGGCCGCGGCTGATCTCGGCCACCTCGGTCTGGCGGTTCTCGGCCCTGCCCCGGCCCGTCATCAGCTGGAGGTAGTCGACGACGACGATGCCCAGGTCACCCTCGGACTTCTTGAGGCGCCGCGCCCGGGCCCGGATGTCCATGACCGTGACGTTGGGGTTGTCGTCGATGAAGATGGGCGCGCCGGACAGCCGGGTCACGGCCATCCCGATCTTGCTCCAGTCCTGGCTGCGGATCCGGCCTGTCTGCAGGCTCTGCCCGTTGACCTCCGCCTCCGAGGCCAGGAGGCGCTGGGTCAGCTCTAGGTGGCCCATCTCCAGGGAGAAGAGGAGCGCCGGTCGCTGCACCACCATCCCGACGTTGGCCAGCACCCCCAGCGCGAAGCTGGTCTTGCCCATGCCGGGACGGGCGCCCACGATGTTGAGCGAGGAGGGCTGGAAGCCGAGCAGGATCCGGTCCAGCTCGTGGTAGCCCGTGGCCACGCCCGTGATGTGCGAGCCGCGCTGGCCCAGCTCCTCGATCCGGTCCAGCCCCTTGCCCAGCAGCTCGTGCAACGGTGCCATGGTGTCGGCCGTCCGGCGCTCGCCCACGTCGAACACCAGCTGCTCCGCCTCGTCGACGGCTGCCTTCACGTCCTCGGGCACCGAGTAGCCGATGTCCGCGATCTCCCCCGCCACCCCGATGAGCCGGCGCAGCAGCGCATGCTCCTCGACGATCTCGGCGTAGTGCCGCGCGTTGGCGATCGAGGGCGTGTTGGCCTGCAAGGAGATGAAGATCGATGGGTCTCCCACCTGCTCCAACACCCCGGAGCGCTTGAGCTCGTCGGTCACGGTCACCGCGTCGATGGCCTCGCCCCGCTCCATGAGGGCCCGGATGGCCCCGAAGATGTGCCCGTGCGCCGGCTTGTAGAAGTCGCCGGCCGAGCACCTCTCGATCCCGACCGACGCCGCGTCGTTCGACAGCAGCATGGCCCCGAGCAGCGACTCCTCCGCCTCGAGGTCGTGGGGCGGCACGCGCGCGCCACTCGGTGGATGCGGGGCCGCTCGGAGCGGCCGGGGTCGGGTGTCGTCGAAGGCTTGGACCACGGCTCCCCTACTCTGACGGTCCGGAGCTGGGGAACGTAAGGGCGAACTTGCTGTGGGTAACGCCACCCTCCGTGTGGGTAACGGTGGGGGTAAGGCCAGCTCGGGTGTGGATAAGCCGTGTACGAACGGTCGGGCCAGGGGGGGCTCCGAGCACGGAGCAGCGCGCCATCGCCATCACCATCAAGGGCACCACCACCCCGTCATGATGGGCACGCGCCTGTGACAGCGGCGCGGATCCCGCCCCCGCCACGCCTCAGCTGGCGGGGCTCACCTCGACCGTCACCACCACCTCGACGTCGCGGAACAGTACGACCGGCACCTCGAAAGTCCCCGTCTCCTTGATGTGCTCGGGCAGCACGACGTGCCTGCGGTCCACCTCGACCCCCTTCGCGACCCGGATGGCCTCGACCACGTCGGCCGGGCCGATGGAGCCGAAGAGCCGGCCGCCGCCGGCCGCCCGCGCGGCGATCGGGATCACGGCGCCGGCCAGCAGCTTGGCCTGGGCCTCGGCGGCGCCGCGGTCCTGGGCCTCGCGCAGGTCGCGTCCCCGTCGCATGAGCTCGGCCTGGCCCTCGACGCCGTCGGTGGCCACGATGGCCCGACCCTCGGGGAGCAGGAAGTTGCGGGCGAACCCGCCGGCCACCTTGACGATGTCACCCCGGCGGCCGACGCCGGCGACGTCGTCTCGGAGCAGCACCTTCATGCGTCACCACCCGGGGTGCCGGCGCCCGCGGCGGCCGCATCCTCGGCCAGCTCCTCGACGAGCTCGACCACCTCTTCGACGAGGTCCTCCTCGGTCTCGGGATCTCCCAGGGCGTCGGTGTCGTCGATCACCTCGACCGAGAGGTCGGGGCGCGCCGCCACGGCGGGCAGCGTGTCGCCCAGTGTCCGCTCCGCCCGGTCCCGGCCGCCGCGCCCGCCGGGGCGCTCGGTCACGGTGCGCTGGGTGTAGGGCAGCAGCACGAGCTCGCGTGCCGTCTTGATCGCCTGGGCCAGGGCGCGCTGGTGCTGGGCGCAGTTGCCCGTCACGCGGCGCGAGCGGATCTTGCCCCGGTCGCTCATGTACTTGCGCAGCATGGGGACGTCCTTGTAGTCCACCCACTCGACCTTGTCCCGGCACAGTGCGCAGGGCTTCTTCTTGACCCGGCGGCCGAGGTCCTTGGGGGCGCGCCGTGCCGCCGACCCGCCGCGCTGGTTGTTCCGTGCCATCAGAAGGGCTCCTCGTCGAATCCGTAGCCGCCGGCATCGGCGGCGGGCTGCGGGGCCGGCGCCGGCTGGCGGCCGCCGCCGCCTCCACCTCCGCCTCCCCGTGCGTACCCCTCGCCGGGACCCCGGCGCTCGTTCTTGGTGATCTGCGCCGTCGCCCAGCGCAGGGAGGGGCCGATCTCGTCCGCCACCACCTCGACCTTGGAGCGCCGCTCACCCTCCTGGGTCTCCCAGCTGCGCTGCTCGAGCCGCCCGGCCACCATGACCCGGGCGCCGCGGGTGATGGTCTCGCTCACGTTCTCGGCCATCTCGCGCCAGCACACGACGTCGAAGAACGACGTCGCCTCCTCCCACTCCTGGGTCTGGCGGTTCTGCCAGCGCCGGTTGACGGCCAGCCCGAAGGTCACGTTGGCCTGCCCGGTGTTGGTGAAGCGCAATTCGGGGTCGCGGGTGACGTTGCCCACGAGCGTCACGCTGTTGTCTGTTGCCATGTCTGCTCCTGCTCCTCTCGTCCTCGCGCCGCGGGCCGCTCGGCCGCTCAGCCCGCCGCCGGCCCGGCCGTCACGGCACGGTCGGGAAGGCGCACCACCTTGTGGCGCACCACCTCGTCGGCCAAGCCGAGCATGCGGTCCAGGGCGGCCACCGTCTCGGGCTCCCCGGCGAACTCGACCACGACGTAGTAACCCTCGCGCTTGTGGTTCACCTCGTAGGCGAAGCTGCGCTTGCCCCAGCGGTCGATGGCGCCCGGGCTGCCCCCGTTGCTGCGGATGGTCTCGAGGGCGCGGTCGAGGACGCCCTGAATGATGCCGGGTTCGGTGGTGGCCTCGAAGATGGCCATGACTTCGTAGGGCCGCATGTGCGGCGTACCTCCCTCTGGACCGGGCGTGCCCGGGCCCCTGGCGGTCAGGAGCAGGGTCTGTTGCGGGGATCCATGCTAGCCGGGTTCAGGCCAGCGCGTCCCCCAGCCCGGCGGGGCCGTGGTAGCTCTCCTCGTCGCTCGGGAAGCGCCCGCTGCGCACGTCGTCGGCGAAGGCGGCGATGGCCTCGGTGGCGATGCGGCCGACCTCGGCGTAGCGGCGGACGAACTTGGGCGGCGTCCCGGTGCCCAGTCCGAGCAGGTCGTGGAAGACCAAGACCTGGCCGTCGCAGGCGGGTCCGGCCCCGATGCCGATGGTCGGGACGTCGAGGGCCTCGGTGACGGCCGCGCCCACCACGTCGGGCACCCCCTCGATGACGAAGGCGAAGCAGCCGGCCGCCGCCAGCGCCTTGGCCGCGTCGAGCAGGGCGCGTGGCCGCGTCGGCGCTCTTGCCCTGCACCCGGAAGCCGCCCATGGCGAGGACCGACTGGGGAGTGAGGCCGAGATGCCCCATGACGGGGATCTCGGCCCGGATGATCGCCTCCACCACGGGCAGGCGGGCCCGCCCACCCTCGAGCTTGACGGCCTGCGCACCGGCGCGGATCAGCGTGGCGGCGTTGCGCACGGCGTCCTCGGGCGACAGGTGGTAGCTCATCCAGGGCATGTCGCCCAGGATCAGGCAGCGCGGTTTGGCCCGTGCGACCGCTGCGGTGTGGTGCGCCATGACCTCGATGTCGACGTGCAGCGTGTCGGGGTAGCCGAGGACCGTGTTGGCCACCGAGTCCCCGACCAAGATGATGTCGGCCCCCGCCTCCGACACGATGCGCGCCGCCCGGCTCGTCGTAGGCCGTGACCATGACGATGGGGGCGTCGCCGTTGCGCCGCTTGCGCGACCGCAGCGACGGGACGGTGACCGGCCCCTCGCTCACCGTGTCGGCGCCGCCTTCTTCGGGCGCGCCTTGCCCCCGCCGGCGGGGTATTTGCGCATCAGGTGGTGCCAGGCGCAGGCGGGGCACACCTCGACCTCGTAGCAGAGCACGGGCTCGGGCCGGCGGCAGAGGGCCTTGAGCTCGGCCGCCGTACCCGGGCAGCGTCCGCCCGGCGGCAGCTTGGCCCCGAACACGAAGGTGACCGTGACCAGCCGGCCGTCGTCGCAGATGGGGCAGACCTCCTTGGTGGGCCGTCCCACGTTGCGCGCCGCCGCGCAGGAGCTCGGGGTGGGCGTCGCAGACGTCGGTGCGCAGGACCTTGCCCCGCTCGACCTCCCGCACCAGGCCGTTGCGCACGATCCGGTACTCGACCTGGGCCGTGACGTCAGGGCTCACCGCACGGGATGACGACCTCGGCTCCGAGGTGACGGACACGGCGGACAGGCTACCCCTCACGCCCGGAAACGACACCGCTTTGGCGGCACTTTCAGGCACGGCGGTGATCATTGTGTGACCGATGCGGGTACGGCGCTATATCGAACCGATATACTTCGTCCGTCATGTTGGATCTGGCCATCCTGGGACTGCTCGAGGAGCGCGACCTCCACGGCTACGAGATCCGACGCCAGTTGCGGGAGCACCTGGGACTTCTGGCCAACGTTTCGTTCGGCTCCATCTATCCCGCCCTGACCCGGCTCGAGAGGTCGGGCGCGGTGGTGGCCACCGAGGGTGGCGGCGCCGAGCGGGCGGCCACGACCACCCCGGCGCCCCCCACCGGGTCGCTGAGCGGCGAGCTGGCCGTGCTCCGGGCCCGCCGCCACTCCCCCGCCCGGGCCCGCCGGGGCCGCAAGGTCTACCGGATCACCGACGCCGGACGGCAGATGTTCGCCGAGTTGCTGGCGGGCGGCGGGGCCGGCGACGACGCCCGCAGCTTCGGGCTCCGCCTGGCCTTCGCCCGGCATCTCGCCCCCCAGGCCCGCCTGGCCCTGCTCGAGCGCCGGCGCGCCCTGCTCGTCCAGCGCCTCGGCGAGGTCGAGACCGCCCGCACCGACCTCGACGTGTACGCCCGCTCGGTGGTCCAGCACACCGCCGACGGCGTCGCCCGCGACATCAGCTGGCTCGACACCCTCATCGCGTCCGAACGCGCCGCCCTCGCCACCGCCGGCACCGAGCCGGTGGACCTGACGATCCCCCGCAGCACCGACACCGAAGGAGACCATTCCATGCACAGCCCCATCCGCCTCGCGATCGCCGGTGTCGGCAACTGCGCCAGCTCGCTCGTCCAGGGCATCACCTACTACCGCGACGCGGAGCCCGACGACGTGGTGCCCGGGCTCATGCACGTGGAGCTCGGCGGCTACCACGTGCGCGACCTCGTACCCGTGGCCGCCTTCGACGTGGACCAGGCCAAGGTCGGGACCGACCTGGGCAAGGCCATCCATGCCGGCCTGAACAACACGGTGCGCTTCGCCGAGGTCGGCGAGCTCGGGGTGACCGTCCAGCGCGGCCCCACCTTCGACGGGCTCGGGCACTACTACCGCGAGCTGGTCGAGGAGTCGCCCGCCGAGCCGGTCGACGTCGCCGAAGCCCTGCGCGAGGCCGGGGCGGACGTCCTGGTCTCCTATCTCCCCGTGGGCTCGGAGCAGGCCCAGCGCCACTACGCCCAGGCCTGCCTCGATGCCGGCGTGGCCTTCGTCAACGCCATCCCCGTCTTCATCGCCTCGGACCCCGAGTGGGCCCGCAAGTTCCGTGACGCCGGTCTGCCGATCGTGGGCGACGACATCAAGAGCCAGGTCGGCTCGACGATCGTCCACCGGATCCTGACCCGCCTCTTCGAGGACCGCGGGCTGGCGCTGGACCACACCTACCAGCTCAACTTCGGCGGCAACATGGACTTCAAGAACATGCTCGAGCGCGAGCGCCTCGAGTCCAAGAAGATCTCGAAGACCCAGAGCGTCACCAGCCAGTTGGAGGACAACGTGCTCGACGCGGACGACGTCCACGTCGGACCGTCCGACCACGTCCCCTGGCTCAAGGACCGCAAGTGGGCCTACATCCGCATGGAGGGGCGCAACTTCGGCGACGTGCCGCTCAACCTCGAGCTCAAGCTCGAGGTGTGGGACTCCCCCAACTCGGCCGGCGTCATCATCGACGCCGTGCGCTGCGCCAAGCTGGCGCTCGACCGCGGCATCGGCGGCCCCCTCCTCGGCCCCTCGGCCTACTTCATGAAGTCGCCGCCGGTGCAGTACCACGACGACGTGGCGCACGCCCTCGTCGAGGGGTTCGCCGCCGGCGAGGCCCAGGAGAGCTGGCCCGAGGCCTGACCGCCCACGGGGCCGCGGCGCTCACCCCTGCCCTTCTCCAGAACTCTCAACCGATCTGTTTAGAGTCTGACAAGAGGCGGCCTCAAGGGGTCATCGCAATCGCTGAGCCGACCAAAGAGCCCCGGGCAGCCGGCCGCCCGGTTCCACCGGAGCCTTCCCGGCGGCCCGAGCGATCCCAGAGGCCCCGGGGCCGCTCCCGAAGGGGTCTTTCAGACCAGGATGCGTTCCGCCGGCGCCCGCACGCCGACGACGGCCAGGGTGCGCCCCATGCCGAGGAAGCACCCGCAGCAGATGGTGAGGTCGGCCAGCTCCGCGTCGGAGAAGGCGGCGTGCAAGCGGCCCCAGAACGCGTCGTCCATGGCCAGGTGGTCGATGGCGAAGCGCTCGGCGAACTCGGCCGCCAGGCGCTCGCGCTCGCTCAGGTCGGTGGCGGCACGCCAGTCGCTCACCGAGGCGTAGAAGGGCTCGCCGGCACCGGTGCTCTCGCCGTCGCGCGCCCGTGTGTCACGGCAGACGGCGCAGTCGTTGATGAGCGCGATCGTCCACCGGGCCGCCTCGCGCTCGCGCACCGACAACTGCGAGTTGCCGTACACGGCCTCCGACAGCTTCCCCATGCCCGCCGCCATCTTCGGGCGCAACAGCGCCCAGTCGATGTGCTCGCCCATGCCGCTCTCCGGTGCCTCGATGCGTGCCATGGCCAAACGCTACCGCCGCTCGGTCACTGTCGCCCGGCTTACCGCCGCCCGGCCTGCTGCTCGGCCCACCACGCCCGCAGGCGCGCCGCCGCCTCCTCCTCGCCCAGCGGCCCCTCGTCGAGGCGCAGCTCCATCAGGAAGGCCAACGCCTGCCCGACGGCGCGTCCGGGCCCGATGCCCAGCAGCTCCATGACCTGGGTCCCGTCGAGGTCGGGGCGCAGCGCCTCGAGCTGCTCGCGCTGGCGCAGCTCCTCGATGCGGGCCTCCAGCTCGTCCATGCGCCGGGCCAGCGCCCGGGCCTTCGACGCGTTGCGCGTGGTGCAGTCGCACCGGGTCAGCTCGTTGAGCAGCTCGAGGTGCGGGCCCGCGTCGCGGACGTAGCGGCGCACGGCCTTGTCGGTCCACCCCAGCCGGTAGGTGTGGAAGCGCAGGTGGAGCTCGACGAGCCGCACCACGGTGTCGATCTCGGCGCCCGGGTACCGCAGCGCCTCGAGGCGCGCCCGCGTCATGCGCGCCCCCACCACCTCGTGGTGGTGGAAGCTCACGCCGCCGTCGGTGATGGCGCGCGTGCGCGGCTTGCCGACGTCGTGGAAGAGGGCGGCCAGGCGGAGCAGCCGGTTCTTCGAGGTCTTGTCGACGACCGCCAGGGTGTGGGCCAGGACGTCCTTGTGCCGGTGGATGGGGTCCTGCTCGAGCGCCATGGCGGGCAGTTCGGGCAGGAAGTCCTCGGCCAGGCCGGTGCGGACGACGAACCCCAGCGCCTGTGAGGGCACGTCGACCATGAGCATCTTGTCCAACTCGTCGCGGATGCGCTCCGCCGAGACGATGGAGAGCCGGCCGTGCATGCGCTCCACCGCGGCGGTCGAGCGCGGGGTCCGGCTCGAGCGAGAAGCGGGCGGCGAAGCGGGCCGCGCGCAGCATGCGCAGCGGGTCGTCGCCGAAGGAGATCTCCGGGTCGAGCGGCGTGCGCAGCCGTCCGGCCGCCAGGTCGCCCAGCCCGTCGAAGGGATCGATCAGCTCCATGTCCGGCAGCCGCAGCGCCAGCGCGTTGATCGTGAAGTCGCGTCGCGACAGGTCGACGACGATGTCGTCGCCGAAGGTGACCTCGGGCTTGCGCGACTCGGGCACGTAGACCTCGGCCCGGTGCGTCGTGATCTCGTAGACCACGCCGTCCTTGCGCGCCCCGATGGTGCCGTAGCGCGCCCCCTGCGTCCAGACGTCGTCCGCCCAGCCCCGCACCAGCCGCTCGGTCTCGTCCGGCCGGGCGTCGGTCGTCAGGTCGATGTCGTGAGTCGGCCCCCGCCGCGTCGGGGAACAGGGCGTCGCGCACCGATCCGCCCACCAGATAGAGCGTTCGTCCGGCCGCGGCGAAGCGCCGCGCGATCTCCTCGGTGGCGCTGACGTAGGGGCGGAACCGCTCGGGGACGGACGTGGACTGCACCCGCCCACGGTAGTGCGCCCTCTAGCCTCTCCCTGTGTCGACGCGCTGGGCCACGACCGCCTTCTGCACGCTCGCGGTGGCCGCAGCAGCCCTCTTCGGCACGGCGGGCGCCGGTGCCGCGACCCCGGCGCGCCCCGCCGGCTGGCCCGGCCCTGACGCTGGTCTCGCAGACCCCGTGGGTCACGCCCACCCAGCCCTGGTTCAACCTCGCGCTCGGCATCGGAGCCGCCGCGGGACCGGCCAGCGGGCTCCACGTCAGCCTCACCTTCTACGCGCGGCTCGACGACTCCTCCCAGCTGCAACAGGCCATCGGCGGCTCGCCCCCCACCACGGCGCTGCTGCGGCTCTCCGACGTCCCCGTCGGCGAGCCGTCGGGCCCACCGGCGCGCTGACCTCGTCGGCCTGCGTGACCGTCCTGCCCGACGCGGACGCCAGCCCCCCGGCCACGGGGCCCGGCGCCTGCCCGGCGGGCGGCCCCACCCTCACCCTCGACTGCACGCCGCTGACCGGCCGGTGCGGCGACGTGTACCCCGTCGCGGTGGCGCTCCTGCGCCAGGGCTCGGCCGCCCCGCTGGCGCGCTTCACCACCTTCCTCACCTATCAAGAGCCCGGGGCGATCGGCGAGGGCGGCCCCTTGCGGGTCGGCGTCGTCGTGCCGGTGACGGCGGGCAGCGCGCCGGCCCTGGCCGATGCACTGTCGGCCCACCGCGACGTCGCCACCACGCTGGCCGTCAGCCCGGTGGCCGTCACCGCCGTCGAGCGGACCCACTCGCGCGACGGACTGCATGCGCATGAGCGAGCTGGCCGGGCTGAGCGGTGCCGAGGTGCTCGACCAGTCCTTCGTGCCGATCAACGTGGCGGCGCTCTCGGAGGCCGGCATCGCCGGCGAGATCGCCGCCCAGGTGGGCCGGGGCGACGCGATCCTGCGGGACGCCGGGTTCAAGGTCACCGCAGGGCCCTGGGTCGACACCGCCTCCTCCTTCGCCCAGGGCGACGCCGGCGACCTGGCCTCGGGCCTGCAGGTGGCCGGGTCCTCCCAGCTGGTGCTGAGCGACGACGACCTGGCCGGCGGCGGCCTGAGCAACTACACCTTCGCCCAGCCCTTCACGCTCGACCTCGGCCACGGGTCCACCGTGCCGGCCGCCGCGGCCGACAGCGCGCTCAGCGCCCGCTTCACGGCCCAGCCGGCCGACCCGGTGCTCGGCGCGGAGCAGCTGCTCGCCGCGCTCGACTTCGTCCACTTCGAGAACGCGTTCCTGAGCGACGCCCGGGGCGTCGTGGTCGATCCCCCGGCCGGGTGGCAGCCCTCGGGCGCCTTCCTGGCGCACACTGCTCGCCGGGCTGAGCGGCAACCCGGCCCTCAGCGCCGTGACCCTGAGCCAGCTCTTCACCCAGGTCCCCGTCGGCGGCAACCGCGAGCCCGCCGTCCGCCAGCTGCAGGCCGGCCCGGCCGACCCCGGCATCTCGCACAGCGCGGCCGACCGCATCGCGCTCGGGCGCCAGCAGCTCTCCTCCTACACCGCGGCCGCAAACCTCGCCCTTGTCTCGCTGCACACGGACGGCCACCCGCCGGAGCTGACCACGCTCAACGACACCCTCCTCGCCACCGAGGCGCGGGGGCTCAGCGCGGCGCGGCGCAACGCGGCCCTGTCCGTCTTCGACAAGGCCTTCGCCGGCCAGACCGACCGGATCACCCTTGCCACCGAACGCACCGTGACCTTCACCGCGCAGCGCGCCGCCATCCCCGTCACCGTGCTCTCGAGCGCGCCCTACCCGGTGAGCGTCGTCGTCACCTTGGACAGTGACAAGTTCACCTTCCCCGACGGCAACTCGCGCCAGCTGCTCCTCGACCGCCCCACCACGTCGGTCCGGGTCACGGCCCAGGCCCGCACCTCGGGCGACCGCCTCCCCATCGAGGTGACCCTGCACACGCCCGACGGCCAGTTCGTCCTCGCCCACACCGTGCTGACGGTGCAGTCGACGGCCATCTCCTTCGTCGGGGTGGCCCTCACCCTCCTGGCCGGCGCCGTCCTGCTGGTGTGGTGGGTGCGGACCTGGCGCCGGTCCGCGGCCCGGGCCCGGGCCCGGGCGCACTGACCGTGGCTCCTGCCCGCCGGGCCCGGACCCTCCCACTGCGGACGTCGGCCGCCTACGTGGCGGTCGGCACCGGCGTCTCCCGCCTCACCGGCCTGCTCCGCTTCGTCGCCCTGGCCTGGGCGCTCGGCCAGACCTTCCTCGCCGACTCCTACAACCTGGCCAACACGACGCCGAACATGCTCTACGACGTCGTGCTGGGCGGGGTGCTCTCCGCCACCTTCATCCCGGTCTTCGTCGACCGCCTCGCCAACAAAGAGGAGAGCGAGGCGTTCGAGTCCATCTCCGCCGTCGTGACGGTGTCGGTCGTCGTCCTCCTCGTCACCACGGTGGCGGCGTTGTTGGCGGCCCCGTACCTCATCGACGCGCTCACCGTGCTCGATACCCATGCGCCCGCCGCCCACGTCCAGCGCGTCGTGCTCGAGCGCGAGGTGGCCACGACGTTCCTGCGCTGGTTCGTGATCCAGATCGCCGCCTACGGGCTCTTCGCCCTGGGCGCCGCGCTGCTCAACACCCGCCGCCGCTTCGTCGCCGTGGCCTGGGCGCCGATCGTCAACAACCTCGTCTGCATCGGGATCCTGGTCTGGTTCGGCCTGTGGGCCGGCCACGGCGCATCGCTCGCCAGCGTCGAGCTGCACAAGTCCCAGCTGGTCCTGCTCGGCCTCGGCACCTCGCTCGGGGTCGTCCTCCAGGGGGTGGCCCTCCTGCCCAGCCTGCGCCAGGCCGACCTCGGCCTCCTGCGCTGGCACTGGAACCCACGCGACGAGGCCCTGCGGACGGTGGCCCGCCTGGGGGCCTGGACCTTCGGCTTCGTGCTGGCCAACCAGGTCGCCCTCTTCGTGGTCACCGTGCTGGCCGGCAGCGTGGCCGGGTCCGACCCGGTCTCCTCCTACACCTACGCCTACGCCTTCTTGCAGCTGCCCTACGGCGTCGTCGCGGTGACGGTCATGTCGGTGGTGACGCCCGACCTGGCCGAGAAGTGGTCGACCGGACAACAGTCCGCCTTCCTCCGGCGCATGACCGGCGGCCTGCGCGCCATCCTCGCCCTCATCATCCCCTCCGCCGTCGGGATGCTCCTGCTGGCCAAGCCCGCCGTCGCGCTGCTCCTCGGCAACGGGCACTCCACGCCGTCCGAGACGGCCACCACCGGCGCCGCGCTCGCCATGTTCGCCCTCGGGCTGCCGGGGTTCTGCACCTACCTCTACTTCGTCCGCGTGCTGCAGTCGATGCAGCGGACCAAGGTCGCCTTCTATCTCTACCTGGTGGAGAACGGGCTCAACATCGCGCTGGCCCTCCTGCTCGTCCATCCGCTCGGCGTCCGCGGCCTCGCCCTGTCCCTCTCGATCGCCTACACCGTCGCCGCGTTGTTGGCCCTGGCCGTCTTCCACCAGTGGTTCGGGCGCCTGGCCGAGCCCGGGACCTGGGCGCCGGTCTGGCGCGTGGTCGTGGCCTCGATCCCCATGGGCGCCGTCGTGCTGGTGGTGTCGAACCTGTCGGGGTCGACCAGCGTCGCCGGGCTGCTGGCCCGGGTGGTCGGTGCCGTCGTGGCCGGCGCCCTGACCTTCGGGGTGGTGGTGATCTGGCTGGGCCGGCGCCACGAGGCCCGGCGGCGGCCGACCCCTCCGCCCCCCCGGTCCGTCCGCTCGGCCCCCTCGCCGGCCCCCTCCGCTCGCCGCGCGGCCTCTGATCGGCCCTTGGGCCTGCTGGTGGTGGGCCCTCCGTGGCAGACTCCGTGCATGCCCGGCGTCCACATCGTGACCGACAGTGCCTGCGACCTGACCGACCAGCTCGTCAAGGAGCACAACGTCATCGTGGTGCCGCTGACCATCCGCTTCGGCCACGAGGAGCTCGAGGACCGCCGCCAGCTCACCCCGGCGGAGTTCTGGGAGCGCTGCCGCGGCAAGGGCGCCCTGCCCGAGACGGCGGCGCCCTCCCCCGGCGCCTTCCAGGCCGCCTTCCAGCAGGCGGCCGACGAGGGCGCCGAGGCCGTCCTGTGCCTGACCATCTCCTCCAAGGTCTCGGCCACCTACGCCTCCGCCGTCACCGCGGCCGACACGTTCACCGCCGTGCCCGTCCGCGTCGTCGACACCTTCTCGTTGACCATGGGCCAGGGCCTGCTCGTCATCGCCGCGGCCGAGGAGGCCGCCGCCGGCGCCGGCCTCGACGAGCTGGTGGCCGCCACCGAGGACCGCATCCCCCGCACCCGCATCTACGGCGTGATCGGCGGGCTCGAGTTCCTCCAGCACGGGGCGGCCGCATCGGCGGAGCCCGCGCCCTGGTCGGCTCCCTGCTCAACATCAAGCCGGTGATCCAGCTGAAGGACGGCGAGGTGGCCGAGGAGTCCAAGCAGCGGACCCGCGCCCGGGCGCTGGCCTACCTGACGGCCAAGGTGGCCGCCGACGCGCCCCTCGAGCGCATCGCCGTGGCCGACGGCGCCTGCGACGACTTCGCCGACGTCATGACCTCGCTGGCCGGCATCGCCACCGAGCACCCCCTCGTGCCGGTCGACCTCGGCCCGGTGGTCGGGCACCCACGCGGGGCCCAACACCGTCGGCGTCTGCTACATCGTGCCTGCCAGGGCGGACGGCACCGCCGGGTAGTCTCACGCCGTGGCCGAGAACGACCTTACCGACGCGCTGTCGGAACGTGCCCTCGAGACGATCGACACCGTCGTCGCCACCGTCAACGACAGCGCCATCCGCCCGGCCGTCGTGGCCGCCCGGGGCATCGTCTTCGGCGTCATCATCGCCGTCGTCGGCATCACCGTCGTGGTCCTCTTCTGCGTCGGCTTCATCCGCCTGACCACCATCGCCGGGCACCGGATCTGGGCCTCCTACCTCGTGCTCGGGCTCATCTTCTGCGCGGTCGGCGCCGTCCTGTACTCGCGCCGGGGCGTGCCCCCCGATGCCTGAGCGCCGCAAGGTCGTCATCATCGGGAGCGGGCCGGCGGGCCTCACCGCCGCCCTCTACTCGGCGCGGGCCCAGCTCGCACCCCTCGTCATCGAGGGCGAGCCCTCCTCCACCACCGACCAGCCCGGGGGCCAGCTGATGCTCACCACCGACGTGGAGAACTACCCCGGGTTCGTCGACGGGATCATGGGCCCCGAGCTCATGGGCATCATGCGGGCGCAGGCGCTGCGCTTCGATGCGGAGCTGCGCACGGCCAAGGTCAGCCGGATCGACGTCACGCCCCGGCCCTTCGAGGTCTGGGTGGGCGACCCGAGGCCGACGAGCCCACCGTGCTGGCCGACGCGCTCATCGTCGCCACCGGCGCCCGCTCGCTCATGCTCGGCGTGCCCAACGAGGACCGCCTGCTCGGCTACGGCGTCTCGACCTGCGCCACCTGCGACGGCTTCTTCTTCCGCGACCAGGCACATCGGGGTCGCCGGCGGCGGCGACTCCGCCATGGAGGAGGCCCTCTTCCTCACCCGCTTCGCCGACAAGGTCACGGTCGTCCACCGGCGCGACGAGCTGCGCGCCTCCAAGATCATGCAGGAGCGGGCCTTCGCCAACCCCAAGATCGAGTTCGCGCTGGAACTCCGTCGTGACCGAGATCCTCGGCGACACCAAGGTCAGCGGGGTGCGCCTGCGGGACACGGTCAGCGGGGAGACCTCCGAGCTCGCGGCTCAGCGGGTTCTTCGTCGCCATCGGCCACGAGCCCAACACCGCCGCTGCTCAAGGGCCAGCTGGAACTCGACGACAACGGCTACGTGCGCACGTTCGGACCGCACCTCCCGCACCAGCGTCGACGGCGTGTTCGCCTGCGGCGACGTGCAGGACCACTACTACCGCCAGGCGGTGACCTCGGCCGGGTCGGGCTGCATGGCGGCCATGGACGCCGAGCGCTGGCTCGAGAGCGGGGCGAATAGCGGGAACAGACGGCGGGGGTGCGACGTTGCACCTGCTGACAAGGAGATGCGATGAGCGAGAAGATCGAGACCTTTACCGACGCTACATTTGATGAGAATGTCAAGAGCTCGGACGTCCCCGTCCTGGTGGACTTCTGGGCGGAATGGTGCGGCCCGTGCAAGATGATCTCCCCGGTGTTGGAGGAGATCGCCCAGGAGCACGAGGGCAAGATCCGGATCGGCAAGCTGAACATCGACGACAACCTGGACGTGACCCGTCGCTTCGAGGTCATGAGCATCCCGACGCTGATCTTGTTCAAGGACGGCGAGGCGCAGGCGCGCCTGATCGGGGCGAAGCCCAAGGGCCAGCTGCTCGAGGAGATCTCGGCCTACCTGTAAGCCTGCCCCTCGCCGTGGGTGACCGCGGCGAGGCCGTCTCCGACGTCCAGCACCGCCTGACCGCCGTCCTGCCCGGCGCGCCCGTCGACGCGGACGGCATCTTCGGGCCCGCCACCCGGGCCGCCCTCGAGGCCTTCCAGCGCCTCCGGGGCCTCCGCGTCGACGGCGTCTGCGGGCCTCAGACCTGGAACACCCTGGTCGAGGCCGGTTTTCGGCTGGGTGACCGCTTCTTGTACCGCCGGACCCCGATGCTGCGGGGTGACGACGTCGCCGAGCTGCAGCAGCGCCTGTGCACCCTCGGCTTCGACACGGACCGGGTGGACGGCATCTTCGGCGACGTCACCGTGCGGGCGCTCGGGGAGTTCCAGCGCAACGCGGGGCTGCCCGTCGACGGCATCGTGGGGGGCGCCACGCTGCGCGAGCTGCTGCGCCTCGAGAACCGCCACCAGATCCGGGACCTGGTCTCGTCGGTGCGCGAGCGGGCCGCGCTCCGTGACGCCCCGCCCACCCTGCGGGGCCGCCACGTCGCGGTCGGCGAGAGCGGCGGGCTCGGCACGGTGACCGGTGCGCTGCGCCGCCGCCTCACGCTCGGCGGGACCCGGGTGACCGAGCTGCACCACCCCGACGACGCCGTGCAGGCCAAGGAGGCCAACGGGCTCGAGGTCGACGTGTTCGTCGGACTGCGGCTCAATGTCTCGACCCCCGCCTGCCGGACCGCCTTCTGGTCCGGCACCCACGACGAGTCGCCCGGCGGGCGCCGCCTGGCCGAGTTGATCCAGGGCACGATCCCCGAGGCGCTCGGGATCGCCGACGCCGGCGTGCACGGCATGGCGCTCCCCCTGTTGCGCGAGACCCGGATGCCCGCCGTGCTCGTCGAGGTGGGCCCGGCCAGCACCGTGGTCGAGCGGACGCCCGCCCTCGTCGCCGCGCTCTCGGCCGCGCTGGGCCGCTGGGCCGAGGCCTCCTGGGACTGATCACGTACTGATTACGGGTAAGTAATCCCTGCTCAGAGCTCCCGCCGGCGCTTCTCTGGGCGTCGGCGCGGGCCCCGGCGACGGTTACGCGATCAAAGCTGCCGGGAGGTGAACGAAGTGACAATCCACAACATCATGCACAGGTTGTGGATGAAGCTGAACCGACCCTTGACGGTTGCGTGAACTACGCGACGCCCCCGTCACCGACCATGGCGCGGTAGATGCGCTCGAGGTCCTCCAGCGTGGCGAACTCGACCACCAGACGGCCCCGTCGGTTCTGGATGTCGACCTTGACCCGGGTGTTCAGGTAGGTCGACAGCAGCTCCTCGAGCTCGAGCACGCCGGGCTCCGGGAGCTTGCGCACGGGCGCCCGGCGGACGCTCACCTCGGTGTTACCTGGGGTAATACTCGTCGCGGGCGGCGGCTTCCGGGGCCACCTCGGGCTCGGCCGGGACGACCCGCAGCTCCGAGCCGCCCTGGCGCACGAGGTCCTCGACGGCACGAACCGTCAACCCCTCCTCGATGATTCGCACGACCAGCTTCTCCTGCAGGGCCCGGTCGGGGGTGCCGAGCAAGGCGCGGGCGTGACCGGCCGAGATGGTCCGCTCGGCCACGGCACGCTGGGCCCCCGCCGGCAGCTGCAGCAGGCGCAGGGTGTTGGTGACCGTGGCGCGGCCCTTGCCCATGCGGGTCGCCACCTGCTCGTGGGTCAGGCCGAACTCGTCGATGAGCTGCTGATAGGCCGCGGCCTCCTCGAGGGCGTTCAGGTCGACCCGGTGGAGGTTCTCCACCAGGGCCTGCTCCAGGCTGGCCACGTCGTCGGCCACCTGGACCAGGACCGGGATCGTCTGGAGCCCGGCCCGCCTCGCGGCGCGCCAGCGCCGCTCCCCCGCGATCAACTCGTAGGTCTCGGCCTCGTCGTGCAGCTCGCGCACCAGGACCGGCTGAAGCAGCCCGACCGCCTTGATCGAGGCGGCCAGCGACGCCATCGACTCCTCGTCGAAGTGGCTACGAGGCTGGAAGACGTTGGGCCGGATGTGCGAGATCGGCACCTCTCGCAAGAGCGAGCCCGACTCCCCCGTCGCCTCGCTCGGAATGAGGGCGCTGAGCCCCTTACCGAGCCCGCTGCGGCGCGCCATTGCTCACCTCCTTGGCCAGCTCGCGGTAGGCCACGGCCCCCCGCGAGACAGGATCGAACACCGTGATGGGCTGCCCGAACGAGGGCGCCTCGGACAGTCGAACCGTCCGGGGGATCACCACCCGGCATACCCGGTCGGAGAAGTGCTCCCGAACTTCGTTGGCCACGTCGACGGAGAGCCGGGTACGGGCGTCGAACATGGTCAGCACGATCGTGGTCACCTCCAGGGTCTCGTTCAGGTTGGTCGAGACCAGGTTCACGTTGCGCAGGAGCTGGCTCAGGCCCTCCAGCGCGTAGTACTCGCACTGGATGGGCACGAGCACCTCGTCGGCCGCCGCAAGGCCGTTGACGGTGATGAGGCCGAGCGAGGGGGGACAGTCGATGAGGACGAAGTCGAAGTCGTCCACGACGGTGTTGATGGCCCGCTTGAGTTTCAGCTCGCGGCTGAAGGCCGGGACCAGCTCGATTTCGACCCCGGCCAGGTCGATGGTCGCCGGGGCGACGAAGAGGTTCTTGACGCTCGTAGGCTCGATGCAGTCTTCCAGTGGCTGGTCCCGCATGATCACGTCGTACATGGACAGCTCGAAGTTCCGGGCCTCGACGCCCAGGCCCGTGGTGGCGTTGCCCTGGGGATCGAGGTCCACCACGAGGACCCGGTAGCCCTGCTCGGCGAGGGCCGCCCCCAGGTTCACACAGGTCGTGGTCTTGCCGACGCCCCCTTTCTGGTTGGCGATGGCGATGACGCGGGGCAGCTCACGGACGGCCGGCTTCGATCCGTTCAGGAGCTCGGTGGCTTCGTCGCTGATCGACGGGGTCCGCATGACGGGCTCCTTGGCTGCCAGGGGTTCGGAGGACACATCCTGGACCGGCTCCGTGCGCAGGCGCCGTGTCGGCGTCGGGGCCCGGCGGACGGATACCGGTGCCGAGCGACTCGGCGACGACGGCCGGCGTCCGGGGCGGCTTCGGAGGGCCTCGGCGGGTGCCTCGGGGGCCGGCGGAGACGTCGTCTCGGCGGCCGGGGCCTCGGAGGCCGGCGGAGGAGTGTCGGCCACGGGCGCTCGGCTTCTGGGGGTGGGGGAGTGTCGACCACAGGAACCTCGTCGGTCGGTGTGCGTTCGTCGAGGGTCCCGGAAGGACCCTGGTCGTCTTGGGGAGGCGTCGGGGGAACCTCGGAGATCAAGCTCTTCACGGGATCGATGGAGGTAGGTCCCTGTTGTCCCGGTGGCGGCGCCGTGTCCTGATCGAACGGTACGAACTCTGGTGACCGGGAGGCTTCCCTGTCCCTGCGCCTGATGCGCATCAAACAGGGCCTCCGAGTTGCCACGACACGGCCACTATCCTGGCGTCTCGGCGGCCCGAGGTCAAGGGTTGCGGGTGTTTCACGTGGAACTGCCCTCTGAGGCGGCTGAACCATTGTTGTCCAGAATTTGTTTCACGTGGAACACGGCGCCCCCGAGGACAGGGCGTCCGGCAGACCGCCGGCTCCTAGAACAAAGGCTTCTTGGCGGGAACCCCGTTACGGCGGGGGAAGCGATCCGGACAAGGGGCCGCCTGGCGCAGGGCCTGGAATTCGAACTCCTGGTGGACACAGTTCGGTGGGCTCGAGACCCAGACGTTGCAAAGGCTCGGCGGGCCATCTGGCCCGCCCTCGCTCCCGGTGGCCGGGACCCGGGGCGGGGGCTCCGAGACGAGGAGCCAGCCTCCGACCTTGAGGAGAGGCGCCGCGCACTCCGCCACCACGGCCGGACGCCCGAAGGAGCGCGCCAGCACCCCGTCGAAGGCGCCACGGAAGCCCTCCTGGCGCCCGCAGACCTCCGCCCGCTCCTCGAGGACCGTGACCCGGCCGGAGAGCTCCAGACGCTCAACTGCCCGCCGCAGGAAGGCGGCCCGGCGGCGGTTGGCCTCGAGAAGGACCATGGCCACTTCGTGCCACGCCTCGGCCACGACGAGCCCGGGGAGGCCGCCGCCCGAGCCCAGGTCGACCACGCGGGGCGTCTCGGGACCGCTCGGCAGCAAGTCGGCGGGCCGCAGCGGCGAATCCCTCGGCGTGCCGGATCTGTGGCTCCAGGGCCCCGGGGCCGAGGAATCCGGCGCCGCGGGCCTCGGCGAGGACTGCGTGCAGCGGGGTGGGGGAGCGGCTCCCGGCCTCGGCGCCCGGCACCGAGGGCGCGGTCAGCCCGCAGGCGCGATGACGATGTAGCGGTTGGGGTCCTCGCCCTCGGAACGGGTCACGACCCCCGGCATCTCGTTGACGGCGTCGTGCACGGCCTTGCGGTCGGCCGGGCTCATCGCCTCGAGGGCCTTCTCCTGACCCGACGCCAGGACCTCCTCGGCGATCTGGATGCTGAACCGCTTGAGCGCAGCCGATCGGCGCTCGCGGTAGCCGGCCACGTCGACCAGGATACGGTCGGTGCGTGACGGGCACTGGCGCTGCACGACCGCCCGGGTGAGATCCTGCACGGCGCTCAGCGTCGAGCCCCGCGGCCCCACCAGGATGCCGAGGTCCTCGCCCGTAGCGGCGATCTCCACGGTGTCCTCGTCGAGGAGGCGGCACTCGACCGTGCCCTCCATGCCGAACTCACTCAAGAGGCCGGTCAGGAACGCCCGCCCCGCTTCACCCTGCTCTTCGAGCGTCATTCCCTCGGCCATGTCCACTGTCTCCTTCGGTTCCCTGCTCCGCTGCGGAGCCTTCTCGGCGGACGGCCCCGCCGAGGAGCCGTTCCTCGAGCCTTCCCGCGATTCCGTACCGGCCGTTGCCGACTTGCTGCGATTACGGCGGCGGCGAGCCGAGCGGCTCGTCCCCGTCCCTGCTCCTACCGGCCGCGGTCCGCGATCCGTTGGTGGACGCCGCGCTGTCTCGAGCTTCCGCGGTGCTCGTCCCTCGCTCCGGAGGACGGCGGCAGAGTCGCTCCGCTGGCCGCCTTGACGGCCGCCCTGTCCCGGTTTGCCGCCACGCCGTGACCGCTCGCGTCGGGGCCGGGCCCCCACCGGCCGCACCCGAGCCCTGACCCGGGCCTCGACCCGCATCCGGCCGAACAGCCCGGTCTTGGGCTCGCTCACGACGATGACCTCGGCGTCCCCGACCGCCACTCCCAGCTGATCCAGGGCGCGCTCGGTCGCCTCTTCGACGGTCCTGCCCGCCACTTCTACCCATTCCACCCGCTATCGAGCCTTTCTCGTCCGCTTCGAGCGCGACCGCGGGTGCGGCTTCGGTGCCGGCGCCACGTCGTCCTCGACCTTTCCGTTCGCCGGTCGCTTGCCCGCAGTGGGCTTTCGTCCGTTGGTGTTGGCGCGCCCGTTGGCACTCCCCTTCGTCGGTGGCAGGGTCCCCTTGGCAGCCGCCGTGCCGTCGGTGGCGGTCGACTTCTTGACCGCCGGCTTGGGCGGCTGGTTTCTCCTCTTCCTTGTCTTCTTCTGCTTGTCTGCCGTCGACCCGATCTCGCGCTCCGCCACGACGGGTGTGACCATCCCGGTGCGGAACATCACCTCTTGCGTCCCGATCCGCATGGCCGAAGAAACCACCATGTAAATGGTTGCTCCGGCGGGCACTCTTAGGTAAATGACACCGAAAATAATAGGGAAAAACTTCTGCATTGTTTGCATCTGTGGATTCGCCGCAGCAGCCTGAGGATTCCTGCTATTCATCTGCTTCATTTGGTAATATTGCAGGAACATCGCAGCCGCAATAAGCACCAAATACGGGATGGTCAGCAGCGCCTGGTTGGCGCCGTGATGCGACAGAGGGAGAGACGACAAGTCCATCCCGAACCACCATGCATTTGGCCTTTCTGACAACACCAGGGCTTGATGCATTTGCGAATTGATCGGGATGTATCTTGGCGCCCCGCATGTCTGCGCATGGCAGACAGCTGTCTGCCCGGCGGCGTTGACATAGGTCGCTCCACGAGCGACCGTATTTGAGAGCCCCCGGATCAGCGTGTAGAGGACGATCAGGAAGGGCATCTGCAGGAGGCTGGGGAGACAGGCCCCGAAGGGACTGGTCCCGTTGTCCTTGTAGAGACGCATCATCTCCTGGTTGAGCGCCTCCCGGTTCTCCGGGCCCTTGTACTTGGCCTGGAGCTTCTTCATCTCGGGCTGGAGCCGCTGCATGGCCAGCATCGACTTGGTGCTCTTCACCGTCACCGGGGTGAGCGCCAGCATGATGATGATCGTCAGGCCCGTGATGGCGAAGCCGTAGTTGGGCCAGATGGCGTACAGGCCGGCCAGGATGAGCCCGAAGAGCTCGAAGAGCGGGTGGAAGATCTCGCCTATCAGCTTGAACAGGGAATTCTCAGCCAGGAGGGGATGGCTCAGCACGGTCGGCCGCCCTCGTGGGTGTGGACCCGCAGCGGGACCAGGTCCACGCCGTGGGGGCCGAAGGGCCGGCAGCGCACGAGCCGGCGCCCGGTCAGGGCGAGGCCCCGCCAGAACCCGTGGCTGGTGAACGCCTCAACGGCATAGTTGGAGCAGCTCGGATAGAAGCGGCAGGGGGACACGCGCCCCGATGCAGCGCCCTGATAGGCCGTGAGCAGGGCCACGGCCACGCGGACCGGTCGGCTCAGGGGGACAACCGGGCTGCTCACGCGCTGCACCGCCTTGCGCCCCGCTCGCGCCAGGGCACCGATCACGTCGTGCCCGGAACTCGGCCGGGGCCAGTTCCACGGCCCCGGGTTCGAGCCGGACCAGGTAGGCCCCCCGGGGCAGACGGTGGGCCTCCGACCGGACCACCCCGCGGGCGCGGCGCCGGAGCGAGTTCCGCACGACCGCGCCGCCGCACCGCCGGCCAATTGCGTATCCTACCTGGGGAAACACGCCGGGAACGCTCTCGTCGACCGGAACGAAGGCGGCCTTGACCGGCCCGCAGGCACCCCGGGCGCGTGAGCGTTGCAGCTCCGCGAAGGCAGCGCGGCTGGTGATTCGTCCAACCGTCCGAGCAGGCACGCGACGCCTTCAGACGGTGAGACGGTGGCGCCCCTTGAGCCGCCGCGACTTCAGGATGGCCCGCCCGGCGCGTGTGGACATGCGCTTGCGGAACCCGTGGGTCCGAGCCCGCTTCCGGGTGTTGGGTTGGTAAGTGCGCTTCACTTCAGTTCAGCCTTTCGCGACGTTGGGCGGCATCCGGAGCCGGTCGTCGCAGGGTTCATGCCTCGGCCTTCGAGTCGAGCCCGGCCGGCGGCGGCGAGTCCTCCCATGTTAGGCGCGATTTGGGGATCGGCTCTAGTCGCACCGTCCGTCACGGTGTACGTTCGTCGAATTACCCGCACCGAGGATCGTTCCGAACAAGAGGCTGGACGCCGAGGCGGGAGAAGGGGCGTTCGGCCGTACCAGTGACGCAGGCTGGAGATCTTTGGACAAGGTGCACCGGGTCGTTGCGCGACCAGGTCTCGGAGAGCACGTGGCAGCTCTGGCTCTCGGGCATCGAGCCCGTGGGCTACACCGACGGCGTGTTCATCCTGTCGGTGCCCAACGGGCTCATCCGCGAACGGGTGGAGTCGCGCTACCTCCCCATGATCGAGGACACCCTGGCCAACGAGGTGGGGGCCCCGGTCCGGGGACGCCTCGAGGTCCAAGAGCGCGGCGCCGTGGCGACCGAAGCCGCACCCGAGCAGATCTCGGTCCTGCCCCCCGAACCCGAACCCGCGGCTCGCCCTGAGCCGGTCCAGGTCACCCGCGTGGGCCGGGAGTCGCCGGCGGTCCAACTGGATTCGAAATTCACCTTCGAGACCTTCGTGGCGGCCTCCTCGAACCGTCTGGCCCATGCGGCCGCCCAGGCCGTGGCGGAGACGCCCGGGCGCTCCTACAACCCCCTTTTCATCTACGGGGACTCGCGGGCTCGGCAAGACCCACCTTCTCCACGCCATCGGGAACTACGTCACCGAGAACTACTCCCGCCGCAAGGTCCTCTACGTCACGACCGAGACGTTCATGAACGACTTCGTCGACTCCCTGCGCACCTCGACCACCCTGGCTTTCAAGCGTCGCTATCGCGATTGCGACGTCCTCTTGATCGACGACGTCCAGTTCATGGAGCGCAAAGAGGGCCTCCAAGAGGAGTTCTTTCACACCTACAACGACCTCAAGGGTGCCTCCAAGCAGATCGTCCTGACCTCGGACCGCCCCCCCAAGTCGATCGAGACGCTCGAGGACAGGCTGCGGAGCCGGTTCCTCTCCGGCCTCATCACCGAGATCGACCCTCCCGACCTCGAGACCCGCCTGGCGATCTTGCGCTCCAAGTCCCTGAGCGAGCACCAGGAGGTCCCCGACGACGTCCTCGAGTTCATCGCTTCGCACGTCAAGGACAACATCCGAGAGCTCGAGGGCGCCCTCACCCGCATCTGTGCTTTCGCGAAGCTCAACGGTCAGCCCATCTCCCTCGGCCAGGCCGAGCAGGTCCTCTCCGACCTGGTCCTGGCCGGCGAGCCGCGCCGTATCTCGCCGCAGATGATCCTCGAGACGACGGCTGCGAGCTACGGCTTCTCGGTCGAGGCTCTCTGTGGCCCGAGCCGGACCCGGCCGCTCGTGACCGCCCGCCAGGTTGCCATGTACCTGACCAGGGAACTCACGGACTACAGCTATCCGGCGATCGGCCGGGTCTTCGGCAAGCGCGACCACACCACGGTCATCCACGCCGTCGACAAGATCGCCGGCCAAATGCAGGAGCGCCGGCAGATCTACGAGCAGGTCACCGAGCTGATCCAGAAGATCCGTGCGGGCTCGGCCTGACTCTTCGACCCGCCGCGCCCACGGTCTGCCAAGTTGTGGTTTGCAAGACGCAAAGACTGTGGACCAGCGGGGCCCACCCTGGGGACCACCGGCGATCTTGTCCCCAGCGCCGCCGCGCTCCGGCAGGACTCGCCCCGCCAGGGTGTCCCGGCGCACAGGGGGATGGGGATCACGGGGGTCCGGCCGAACAGGGCCAGAACCATGTCATCCACAATCCACACCCCTTACTACCTTTACAAGACACATATACCTCCCTCTTCACGATGAAGGGCTGGGGAACCCGAAAGGACTGGCATCGGTGAAGTTCAGATCGGAGCGCGATGCACTCGTGG
Organism: uncultured Acidimicrobiaceae bacterium; assembly: GCA_963774485.1. Classification (GTDB taxonomy): domain Bacteria; phylum Actinomycetota; class Acidimicrobiia; order Acidimicrobiales; family RAAP-2; genus Bog-473. The sequence continues at coordinate 9,479 of CAVZFG010000009.1, read as the reverse complement.
AGATGCTGGCGACTGCGAGCCGTGCCGTCGGCGCCCGAGGTGGTTCGTCGCCCGTGTTGTTGGGCCTGTTGTTGTCGTGTACCGGGAACTCGTTGTGCGTCACCGGTACCGACCTCGACCTGACGATTCAGGTGACCGACGAGGTGATCGGGATCGACGACGGGAGTTGTGTCATTCCGGCGCGCCTATCCACCGACATCGTGCGGCGTCTCGAACCAGGCGCGGTGACCTTCGCTGACGACGGCGACTCCATCACGATCACGGCCGCCCGTTCGACGTTCAAACTGCACACCTACCCGGTGGTGGAGTTTCCGCCCGTGGGCAAGACGAGCGAGCCGACGGCCCAACTGTCCGAGATGGCGTTCGGGGAAGCGGTCCGCCAGGTGGTACGGGCGGCCTCGCACGACGACGGCCGACCCTTGTTGACCGGGGTCCTGGTGTCGCGGGTGGACGGGTCGCTGCGAATGGTCGCCACGGACTCGTACCGCATGGCGATGCGTGACCTCCCCGGTGCGAGCACCATCCTCGGCGAGGAAGATCTGTTGGTTCCGGCCCGTGCCCTCTCCGAGCTCCAGCGCCTGCCGAGCGGGACGGTCTCGGATGGATCCGAGAACGAACCAGGTCAGTGTGGCCGCCAGCAGCAACGAAATCACCTTCTGGCAGGGCAACGTGCAGATCAGCACCCGCCTGCTCGAGGGGCGCTACCCGGACTACAAGCAACTGATCCCGGACCACTATCCGAACCGCCTCCATCTGGGGAAGGAAACCTTCCTTGCCGCTCTGCGCCGGGTTCAGCTGCTCGTTCGGGACAACACCACGCCGGTCCGGCTCTCCATGCGGGCCGGTGGCGTCGACCTCAGCGTGCAGAGCCAGGACGTCGGCGATGCCGCGGAGACCGTCGACGGCGATTACGCCGGCGAGGACCTCGTGATTGCGTTCAACCCGTCGTACCTCATCGACGGCGTCGAGGCCGTTTCGGGCGACGAGGTGATCGTCGAGACGGCGGACGCCTCGCGGGCCGCGACCGTCCGGGGCGCCGAGACGACGACTTTCGCTACCTGCTGATGCCGGTGCGAGTCTCCTGAGCGGGTTATCGGTCGCGGTGAGCGTCCGGCACCTCGAGCTGGCCGACTTTCGTCTCTTCCACGCCGCGCAGGTCGATCCCGAGCCCGAGGGAACCACGGTCATCACGGGGCCCAACGGCACGGGCAAGACGAGCGTGCTCGAAGCGCTCGCCTATCTGGGGACCCGGCGCTCCTTCCGGGGCGCCCCACCCGAGGCGCTGGTGCGGTCCGGGGCGCCGAGCGCCATCATTCGGGCCGACATCGACTCGGCCGACAGCCCCACCCTGGTCGAGGCCGAGATCCGGCCGGCGGGGCGGAGCCGTACCCGGGTGAACCGCAAGTTCGTGGCCGGCCGGAAGGAACTGGCCGTCGCCGCGCCCTGCACGATCTTCTGCCCCGAGGACCTGGCCATCATCAGCGGGGGACCCAGCGGCCGTCGTGACCTCCTCGACGACGCGTTGGGCGTGCTCGACCCCGAGGGAGCCGCGCCGCGGACGAGACCGACCGCGTCCTGCGCCAGCGGGCCGCCTTGTTGCGCCAGTCGGGAGGGCGCAACAACGGGGACGTCGCGACCACCCTCGACGTGTGGGACCAGCGGCTGGCCGACGCCGGCAAGGTGCTCGTGGCGGCGCGCGAGCGGCTGGTGGCCGACCTGGACGCAGCCGGTCGGCTCCGTCTACGCCCGCCTGGCCGGAGCGCGCGATCGGGTCCTGGTCCGCCAGCAGTACACCAGGAGCTGGGAGGGAGACCTGCTCGACGCGCTGGTCGCCAGCCGGGCGGACGACCTGCGGCGGGGCGTCAACACGGTGGGGCCCCACCGTGACGACCTCGTTGCTCCAGATCGACGGGCGCGAGGCCCGGACCCACGCCTCGCAAGGAGAGCAGCGCTGCCTCGCCCTGGCGCTGCGTCTCGGGGTGCACGAGCTGGTCCGGGCCAGAACACCCCTCGTGCCGACGCTGCTCCTCGACGACGTGTTCTCCGAGCTGGACCCGGCACGGAGCCGTGCCCTCGTGGCGGAGCTGCCCACCGGCCAGTCCATCTTGACGACGGCCACCCCGTTGCCCGAGGGCATCGTCGTGGCCCGGACGCGTCCCGGTCGAGAGCCTGGCCCGATGAGCGCCGCCCGGCGCCGCGAGGGGCCCCGGCCGGTCGGCGACTCGATGCCCAGGCTGCTGGCCCGCATGGGTGCGCCCCCGACCCCTGCCCTGATGGAGGTGGTGTTCTCCCGCTGGGAGGAGCTGGTCGGGCGCCGAGCTGAGCCGGCACGTGCGTCCCTTGCGCGTCGACGGGCGCGTCCTCGTCGTGGCCGTGGACCATCCGGCCTGGGCCACCCGGGCCCGCATGGAATCGGGGCAGATCCTGGCCCGGGTCAGGGCGTGGGGGGAGACCCCGGTCGAGCGTTTGGAGGTGGTCGTCGAACGCGCCTGACCGGCGCTGCGCAAGAACTTCACGCGGACCGTTCAAGAGTGCCGAATTGACACGTCGGTCGGGTAGAATGGTGTGTTCGCATCGAAAGGCCGGAAGGGCACCGTTCGGGGATTCGATACGCACCGCGAAGACCGATGTTCTGAAAGGGCGCGCCTGTGGCAGTAAAGGTGGACGAGAGACCAGGTGGGGCCGCTGCTTCCTACACCGAGGCCGACATCACCATCCTCGAGGGGCTCGAGGCGGTGCGCAAACGGCCCGGGATGTACATCGGCTCCACCGGTCCGACCGGTCTGCACCACCTGGTCTGGGAGGTCGTCGACAACTCGGTCGACGAGGCCATGGCCGGGTACTGCACCCGGATCGACGTGACCCTCCTGGCCGACGGCGGGTGCCGGGTCGAGCGACGACGGGCGGGGATCCCGGTGGGTCCCCACCCGAAGAACCCCAAGGTCTCGACGGCCGAGATCGTCCTGACCACCCTCCACGCCGGCGGCAAGTTCGGCGGCAAGGGCTACCAGGTCTCGGGCGGGCTCCACGGCGTGGGGATCTCCGTCGTCAACGCCCTCTCGACCCGGCTCGCTGCTCGAGGTCGACCGGGACGGCCAGCACTGGGAGGCGGAGTTCGAGAAGGGCGGCAAGGTCAAGCGCAAGGTCACCGCAACCGGCCCGGCGCCCAAGGACCGGGCCACGGGCGAGCCGCGGACCGGCACCACGGTCACCTTCTGGCCCGACGCCACCGTCTTCGACGAGACCGAGTTCCGGGCGCAGACGATCGTCGAGCGCATGCAGATCATGGCCTTCTTGAACAAGGGCCTCGAGATCCGCTTCGTCGACGAGCGCACCGACCCGGTGACGAAGACGACCTTCCGCTACAACGGCGGCATCGTCGACTTCGTCAAGCACCTCAACGCGTCGAAGGAGTCGCTGTTCCGCAAGGTGGCCGCGTTCGAGCAGGCCGAGGAGGGCCAGGAGGTCGAGATCGCCCTGCAGTGGAACGCCGGCTACCACGAGTCCATCCACTCCTTCGCCAACGGCATCTCGACCATTGAGGGCGGGATGCACGTCGAGGGGTTCTCGCAAGTCGCTCACCAACGTGGTCAACCGCTACGCCCGCGCCCGCAACCTCTTGAAGGAGAAGGAGGAGAACCTCAAGGGCGAGGACATCCGCGAGGGGCTGACGGCCATCATCTCGGTCCGCCTGCGCGACCCGCAGTTCGAGGGGCAGACCAAGGCCAAGCTGGGCAACACGTCCATCCGCTCGCTGACGGAGCGCACGACCAACCAGAAGCTCACCGAGTGGCTGGAGGAGAACCCCCGCGAGGCGAGCCAGATCGTGCAGAAGTCGATGCAGGCGGCCCGGGCCCGCATGGCCGCGCAGGGCGCGCGCGACCTCACCCGCCGCAAGTCGGCGCTCGACGGCGCCGGCCTGCCGGGCAAGCTGGCCGACTGCTCGTCGCGCGACCCGCGCGAGTCCGAGCTGTTCATCGTCGAGGGCAACTCCGCCGGCGGCTCGGCCAAGGACGCGCGCAACCCGCACACGCAGGCCATCCTCCCCATCCGGGGCAAGATCCTCAACGTCGAGCGGGCCCGGATCGACAAGATGCTCAAGAACGCCGAGATCCAGGCGCTGATCTCCGCCATCGGCGCCGGGCTGGCCGAGGAGTTCGACGTCGACAAGATCCGCTACCACAAGGTGATCCTGCTGGCCGACGCCGACGTCGACGGCAGCCACATCCGCACGCTTGCTGCTCACGTTCTTCTACCGCCAGATGAAGCCCCTCGTCGAGGGCGGCTTCGTCTACGTGGCGCAGCCGCCGCTGTACTCGACGCTGGTCGGCAAGGAGAAGATCTACCTCAAGGACGACGCGGCCAAGGCGGCGTTCCTGGCCGAGCACCCGGACCACAAGCACGACTTCAACCGGCTGAAGGGCCTCGGGGAGATGGACTTCGCCGAGCTGCGCGACACGACGATGGACCCGCGTCAAGCGGTCGTTGCTGCAGATCAACGTGGAGCAGGCGGCGACTGGCCGACGAGGTCTGCTCCATCCTCATGGGTGACGACGTCGAGCTGCGGCGCCACTTCATTCAGACCAATGCCAAAGACGTCCGTTTCCTCGACATCTGAGCGAGCGGACGGGGAGTAGGGAAGCCATGCCACGACAGTCGACACGCGGCTCGGGTCGCGGGGGAGCGGCGGCTCGCGGCAGCGGAGGCGAGGCACCGCCGCCGGGCGAGGAGCCGGTCAGCGGGTCCATCGAGCCCATCGAGATCCAAGAGGAGATGGAGCGCTCGTTCCTCGAGTACTCCATGTCGGTCATCGTCGCCCGCGCCCTGCCCGACGTGCGCGACGGGCTCAAGCCGGTGCACCGCCGGATCCTCTACTCCATGTTCGACAACGGGCTGCGCCCCGACCGGCCGCACAACAAGTGCGCCAAGGTCGTGGGCGAGGTCATGGGGACCTACCACCCCCACGGCGACTCGGCCATCTACGAGGCGCTGGCCCGCATGGTCCAGGAGTTCTCGCTGCGCCACCCGCTGATCGACGGCCACGGCAGCTTCGGCGGCCGCGGCCCCGACGACGGCGCCGGCGGCCATGCGCTACACCGAGTGCCGGCTGGCGCCGCTGGCCCTCGAGCTCATGGCCGACATCGACGAAGAGACCGTCGACATGGTCGGCCAACTACGACGGCTCCGACGCAGGAGCCGGTCGTGCTCCCGGGCGCGCTTCCCCAACCTGCTCGTCAACGGGTCCCAGGGCATCGCCGTGGGCATGGCGACCAACGTCCCGCCCGCACAACATGGGCGAGGTGATCGACGCCGCCATCCACGTGCTGCACCACCCCGAGGCCACGCCCGACGACCTGATGGAGTTCGTGAAGGGCCCGGACTTCCCGACCGGCGCGCTGATCCTCGGGCGCCAGGGCATCCTCGACGCCTACCGGACCGGTCGCGGCTCCATCAAGATGCGCGCCGTCGCCGAGATCGAGGAGGGCCGCGTCGGCGACCGCATCGTGGTCACCGAGCTCCCGTACCAGACCTCGGTCGAGGTGATTGAGCAGAAGATCACCGAGCTGGTGCGGTCGGGCGACCTCGACGGGATCAGCGAGCTGCGCAACGCCTCGGCCAACCAGCAGCCGCGCCTGATCATCGAGCTCAAGCGCGACGCCAACGCCAACGTCGTGCTCAACAACCTCTTCAAGCAGACGCCGCTGCAGACCAGCTTCGGCGTGAACATGCTGGCCCTGGTCGACGGCGTGCCGCGCACGCTGAACCTGGCCCAGGCGCTGTCGTACTACATCGACCACCAGATTGAGGTCATCACGCCGCCGCTCGGAGTTCCGCCTGGAGAAGGCGCGAACCGGGCCCACATCGTCGAGGGCCTCCTGCGGGCCATCGACATGCTCGACGCCGTCATCGCCACCATCCGGGGTCGGCCGACCGCCCCGAGGCCCGGCCGCGCTCGATGGCCGAGCCCTTCTCGTTCACCGAGGTGCAGGCGACCCACATCCTCGACATGACGCTGGGCCGCCTCACCCGCCTGGGCCGCACCGAGCTGCGAGGAGGAGATGGCAGCAGCTGCGCGCGACCATCGCCGAGCTCGAGGCGATCCTCTCCGACGACGCCAAGCTGCGCGGCGTCATCGAGACCGAGATGACGGCCATCCGCGACAAGTACGACAACCCGCGCCGCAGCATCATCACCCACGACCCCGGCGAGATGGGCGTGGAGGACCTCATCGACGACGAGGAGATCGTCGTCACCATGACCACGGGCCGGCTACATCAAGTCGGTGGCCGCGGCCGCCTTCCGCACCCAGGGCCGCGGCGGGCGCGGCGTGCAGGGGGCCCGGCTGAAGGAGGAGGACCTGGTCAGCCAGGTCGTCCACACCTCGGCCCACGCCTACCTGCTGCTCTTCTCCAACCAGGGCAAGGTCTACCGGCTGCGGGGCCACGAGATCCCGATGAAGGACCGGACGGCCAAGGGCACGGCGGCGGTGAACCTGGTGCCGCTGGCACCCAACGAGTCGATTCACGGCGATCATCGCCACGCGCGAGTTCTCGCCCGACCAGTACCTGGTCTTCGCCACCGCGCAGGGCCAGGTGAAGAAGACGGCGTTGAGCGAGTACGACAAGTCCCGCCGCGAGGGCTTCATCGCCATCAACCTGCGCGACGGCGACGAGCTGGTCCGGGTGGTGGCCACGTCGGGCGACGACGACCTCTTCGAGGTGACCCGCAACGGCATGACGATCCGCTTCAACGAGGAGGACGTGCGCGCCATGGGCCGCGACGCCGCCGGCGTGCGGGGCATCCGCCTGCGCGCAGGGCGACGCCGTCGTCTCGTGCGACGTGGCGGCGGACGACACCGACATCTCTGATCGTCACCGACGCCGGCTACGGCAAGCGCACCAAGCTCGAGCGCTTCAACCGCCAGGCCCGGGGCGGCCAGGGCGTGCGCGGCATCCGCTTGACCGGCAAGCCGCGGCACGGTGGTCGGCCGCCTTCATGATCGCGCTCGACGAGGAGATCCTGCTGGTCTCCTCGGGCGGCGTGGTCATCCGCACCGCAGGCCCGCGAGATCGCGTCGCAGGGCCGTGACGCCACCGGCGTCCGGGTCATGAACCTCGACGAGGGCCAGACCGTGGCCGCGGTGGCGCGGGTGGCGGCCGAGGCCGACGAGGACTGAGGCGGCGCGTCCGTCGGACGGCCGCGGTGTGGGCTCAGAAGATGTGCAGGGACGAGATCGGCCAGACGCGCAGCTCGACCTTGCCGACGATGAGTGACTTGGTGATCGGACCCCAGTACCGGCTGTCGCACGAGTCGGTGCGGTTGTCGCCCATGACGAAGTAGTCGTTGGCCGGGACCCGGTAGGGGTGCGCGAGATTGAAGCTGTTTGACCCCGGACCGGGGACGTCTCGCCCTGCTCCGAGGCCGGGAGCCAGGTCTCGTCCAGCCGCTTCCCGTCGATGTAGACGTAATGATCGGACAGCGAGAGCACGTCGCCGGGGAGGCCGATGACGCGCTTGACCAGGTCGTTCACTTCGGGGCCACCGCAGTTCTCGGCCGGCGGCCGCGAGAAGACCACGATGTCGCCCGCGGTCGACGCCGTGCAGGTGGTAGCTCAGCTTGTTGACGAGGATGCGGTCGCCGATCTGCAGCGTCGGCTCCATCGACCCGGAGGGGATGAAGAAGGTCTGGACGACGAACGCGCGCAGCAGGACCGCCACCAGGACGGCGACCACGACGACGATGACGCGCCTCCCGGATCCACCGCGTCGGTTGGGGTCCCGCGGTGCGGGTTCGGCGGGGTGGCGCCTGGCTTCCGGGGGGCCCGCCCGGCGGGGGTTCCTCGACGGCGAGCACCGGCTCGTTCGGTTCGGGCGTCACCGGAGGCAGGCTAGACGGCGGCGCCGGGGTTGGGGGCTCAGGCCGGGGTCGGGATCACCGACGCCGTGTCGCGGCCGGAGCGCAGGAGCGTGCCGGGCAGGGCGCCGGTGGGCGCGCCGTCGCGGACGGTCTCGACCCCGTTGACCAGGACGCGGACGACACCGTGGGAGCCGGCGTAGAGCCGGGGCGTGTCGCCGGGCAGGTCGTGCACGAGCCGGGCCGGCTCGGAGCCGACCGTCGCGGGGTCGAAGACGAACAGGTCGGCCGCGTAACCCCTCGCGGACCAGGCCGCGCTCGCGCAGCCCGAAGAGCTGCGCCGGCTGCTCCGTCATCATGTGCACGGCCTTCTCGACGGGCACCAGCTTGCGGCCGCGCAGGCAGTCGCCCAGGAAGGCGGTCGGGTAGTTCGAGCCGCACATCCGGTCGAGGTGCGCGCCGGCGTCGGAGCCGCCGACCATGGCGCGCGGGTCGCTCCAGATCGCGGCACGCATGGCCCACGTGCTCTCGTCGCCGTCGTCGGTGTTGGGCCACAGGACGGTGCGCAGCTCGTCGGCCAGGACGATGTCGAGCAGGGTGTCGAAGGGCGCGGTGCCGCGCTCGGCGGCGATGTCGGCCACGCTGCGGAACGCGCAGCCGTCGTTCGCCGGCGCATAGGTGTCGCCGATGACGTAGGTGCCCCAGTGGGAGAGCCCGCGGAACACCCCGGCCTCCTTGCTGCGGGCCCGCTCGTCGAGCATGGCGCGGACGGCGGGGTCGGCCAGCTGCTGCATGCGCTCCTCCTCGGGGAGTCCCATGACGTCGCCCCATCCCGGAATCAGGAAGAGCGCGCAGTGCGTGCGGAAGCTCATGTTCATCGGGACGAGCGTCGGCATGGTCAGGGCGACGATGCGCCCGCCCGCGGCGGCGGCGGCCGACGAGGCCGAGAGCTGATGCTCGATGCGTTCGGCCGAGCGGGCGTCGACGGTCAGGACGTTCCAGTTGAGCGGCCGCCGGGCGGTGACGCTCATGGTGGTCATGAGGTCGACCTCCTCGGGGCTGAACGAGTCCAGGCAGCCGTTGGTGATGTACTCGAGCGTCGTCCCCTCGTGGGCCGCCACCTCCTCGCAGAAGGCGAGCATCTCGCGGCGGTCGGCGTGGCGCGAGCTGATGGGCCGGCCGTCGCCGTCGGAGTGCGTCCGCGACTGCGACGAGGAGAAGCCCAACCCTCCGGCCGCGAGCGACTCGGCCAGCAGCGCGCGCATGGCGGCGATCTCGTCGTCGGAGGCCACCTCGTCGGACCGCGCCGCGCCCATCACCTTGCGCCGCAGGGCACAGTGCCCCACCAGGAACCCGGCGTTGACCCCCAGCCGGCCGTCCAGCGCGTCGAGGTACTCGGCGAAGCTGGACCAGTTCCACGGCACGCCGTTCTCCAGGGCGGCCAGCGGCATGCCCTCGACCTTGGCCATCATCCGGCGGATGTAGTCCGCGTCCTCCGCGTTGATCGGCGCCAGCGTGAACCCGCAGTTGCCCCCGATCACCGTGGTCACACCGTGCACGTTGGAGGGGGAGGCCGACGGGTCCCAGAAGAGCTGCGCGTCGTAGTGCGTGTGGGGGTCGATGAC